>NZ_JBEGHP010000024.1:0-460558 GCF_040676255.1 Pseudarthrobacter sp. LMD1-1-1.1
ATGACCAGATCTGGAACCTCAAACGCGGCGGCCACGACTACCGCAAGGTCTACGCCGCCTACAAGGCCGCCACCGAATTCAAGGGCAAACCCACCGTCATCCTCGCCCACACCGTCAAGGGCTACGGCCTGGGCCCGCGGTTTGAAGGCAGGAATGCCACACACCAAATGAAGAAACTGACGGTTGAGGATCTTAAGGACTTCAGGGATTACCTGCGCATTCCGATTTCGGATGAACAACTCGACGCCGACCCGTACCGGCCTCCCTACTACCACCCGGGATTCGATGCACCCGAGATTGCCTACCTCCTTGAACGGCGGAGCGCATTGGGCGGCCCGGTTCCCGAACGCCGCGGCGGACACCAGGCGGTTGATCTTCCGGACGCGAAGTCCTATGAGGTGGCAAAGCGCGGTTCAGGCAAGCAGATGGCCGCAACCACCATGTCGTTCGTGCGCCTGCTCAAGGATTTGCTCCGCGACAAGAAGTTCGGGAACCGGATTGTGCCCATCGTGCCGGACGAGTCCCGCACGTTTGGGATGGACGCGTTCTTCCCGACGGCGAAGATCTATAGCCCCGCCGGGCAGAACTACCTGTCGGTGGACCGGGACCTGGTCCTGGCCTACAAGGAATCCCCCGCCGGTCAGCTGATCCACCCCGGCATCAACGAAGCCGGCGCCGTGGCAGCCTTCACCGCCGCCGGAACCTCCTACGCCACCCACGGCGTACCCCTGGTCCCGGTCTACGTGTTCTACTCCATGTTCGGCTTCCAGCGCACCGGCGACGCCTTCTGGGCCGCCGGAGACCAGATGACCCGCGGCTTCATCATCGGCGCCACCGCAGGACGGACCACCCTCACCGGCGAAGGCCTCCAGCACGCCGACGGACACTCCCCCCTGCTGGCCTCCACCAACCCCGCCGTCCTCACCTACGACCCCGCCTACGGCTACGAAATCGGACACATCGTCCGCTCCGGCCTGGAACGGATGTACGGTGCGGATTCGACGGACAAGAACGTCATGTACTACCTCACGGTGTACAACGAACCGATCGTGCAGCCGGCCGAGCCTCAGGACCTCGATGTGCAGGGTGTGCTGGGCGGCATCTACCGGGTGTCGGCGTCGAGTAGTGAAGGACCGAAGGCACAGATCCTTGCCTCCGGCGTCTCCGTGCCCTGGGCCATCGAAGCCCAGCGCGTGCTGGCCGATGACTGGAACGTCTCCGCCGACGTCTGGTCCGTGACCTCCTGGAACGAACTGCGCCGCGACGGCCTCGCCGCCGAAGAGGAAGCCTTCCTCAACCCCGGCCAACCCGCCCGCGTCCCGTTCGTCACCCAGCAACTCGAAGGCGCCACCGGCCCCATCGTCGCCGTCTCCGACTACATGAAAGCCGTCCCGGACCAAATCCGGCAATTCGTCCCCAACGAATACGCCACCCTCGGCGCCGACGGCTTCGGCTTCTCCGACACCCGCGCAGCAGCCCGCCGCTTCTTTAAGAACGACACCCACTCCATCGTGGTGAAAGTCCTGCAGATGCTCGCGGCGAGGGGCGACGTGGAGGAGGGCGCGCCGTCCTACGCCATGGATCGCTACAAACTCCTGGACGTCAACGCCGGCACCACCGGTGGGGCGGGCGGCGACGCCTGAGCGTTGCTCCCGTAGGGTGCAGCTATGGATGACGGAAGCAGGACCGGTTCAGCGGGAATGAGGACCACCGGGGTGGTGCTCGCCGCAGGGGCGGGCACCCGCCTGGGACTGGGCCCGAAGGCCCTGCTTCCGTACCGGGGACGCCCGTTGGTGGAGGCCATCGCCGGAACACTGCTCGACGGTGGCTGCCGGGAGGTGGTGGTGGTCCTCGGTGCAGGTGCGGCCCAGGTTGAGGCTGCCGCCAGGCTGGACGGCTGCCGCGTGCTGACCAACCCGGAATGGGAATCAGGAATGGGCAGTTCCTTCCTACTCGGCAACCAGGCCTCGGACCCGGCAGACCATCTCTTGGTCGCGCTGGTGGACCAGCCGGGCCTGACACTGGAAACGGTGCACCGCCTGTTGTCCTGCCACCGCACTGGGCGGATCACCGCGGCCGCGTACGGCCGTCGTGATTCCAACGACGGCGGTGCGGCGGGGCTCCGCCGCGGGCATCCCCTGGTCATCGACGCCTCCCTGCGCGACGCCGTGTGTGCAACGGTGACGGGTGACGCCGGGGCCCGCGGGTTCCTGCGGAGCCATCCGCATCTTGTGGATGAGGTTGACTGCAGCGATCAGTCCACGGGCGAGGACGTGGATACACCGAACCAACTTGGCCTTCTCCAGTAGCACCAGCACCCGGAGACCGTCAGGCGTGAGCCCGCAGGAACCGCTCAAGGGCATCCTCCCAGGGGGACGCGCCATGGCGAACGAGGTCGGTGCTGCCCGGCCACTTTCGGTCGGGCCACGTTCCGTCCAGCCACTTCCGATCCGGCCAGCGTGGTGGTTCCCAGTCCTGGTGTTCGCTTTGGTAGTGGCGGCCGGTGGGTGAGGTCCAGCCGGGTGGTTCGTTCTTGGTGGCGGGGGTGGGGTTCCAGGCGGTGGTGTGGCGGAGTTTGTGGTGTTTCGGGCAGGGCTGTCCCAGGTTGCTGATTCCGGTGGGGCCGCCGTTGGCCCAGGCGAGGATGTGGTCGGCGTCGTTGTCCAGGGAGTTGTTGCTGCAGCCCGGGAACGGGCACTTGCCGTCCCGCATCCGCAGCCACGCCCGCATCCCGCCGGTGACCCGGTAGCTTGTCCGGCCGATCTCCAACGGAGCCCCGTCCCGAGGATCCACCAACACCCGGTAGAACGACCCCGCCCCGCCAGCGACGAGTGCCCTGGCCATTGACGGCGGGATGGGACCGTACCCGTCCAGCACCGCCGGTTCATCGGTCAGGCCCAGCAGGGAGAACACCGGGACCGTGACCAGCACCTGCGCCCGGATCGGAGATTGCCCACGGTCCCGGACGGCACCCGCGCCCTCGGTGACGCTACTGCTGGAACTGCCGCTGGTGTCGCCGTCGTCCGTGGTGCCGCTGGTGAGGATCGCGTCGGCGAAGGTGTCGGCCCGGAGTTGGGGCATGCTGCGGGGCTCGTCCGGTCCCTGGATGCCCCGGGCGGCGGCGGTGTGCCGGTTCCACCCGGCCAGGGCCTGGTCCGCGGGAAGGTACGCGGAGAGCCAGGCCATCCCGTCCTGGTCCGGGCGGAACTCCACCCGCCGGTCCGCGACCCCTTTGGCGTGGCGTTTTTCGATGGACTCCGCGTGGTGGCGTTCCCGCCAGGTACGGGCCTTGGCCTTGAACCGGTGCGCCGGCAACTGCCCCACCGGGCACCCCCGCGCCGGGTCCGGGGGGTCCGGGTCCAGGAAATGCGCTTCCAACGCCGCAGCCCCGGCAGGATCAAGGCACGCTGTCTCGTCCGCCATCACCACCGCGTGGCTCCAGGAGATCACCCCGGCCTGCAACGCCTCCAACGTTCGCGGCAACGTCGCCGTGACAGCGTAGGAGGTGACCAGGAACGACGACGCTGCCCGCGGCCCCAGGGCCAGCACGCATCCGATCTCCGCCGCGACCGCCATCTCCTGCGCCCGCACCGGAACATCCGGCCCCGCAACGGCCGCGGCGCTCTCCGCATACCCAACGGCAGCCTTGGCCTTCAACCCAGCGATCCCGGCTTCAACCTCCCGGGACCCCGCCAGAATCTCCAGGCAACCATCCGCCAAACCAGCCAAAGGGTCAGCCGCAGAAAAAGGCACCGCACCGGACCCGTCAACCTCAGCACTCAGCACAGCAAGGGCAGCACGGATCTCCCCAAAAGCCCTCACCACCGCCGCCTTCCCCATAAACCCATCATGACAAAGGGGTACGACATTCAAGACCGGCCGCGGAGAATCAGCTCAGGCCGGCATCCCACGCTCCAGCAATTGCTCCAGCCCCTGTTTGAAACCGGACCTGCCCCCGTGGGCGGGATGCCGGATCTTCGGTACGTCCAGGCCGCTGCGTTGCAGGCTGTGCTGGGCCACGTTGCCTACGGCCACGATGGTACTGATGCCGAACAGTTCCGCGAGCTCCTGCCAGAAAGGCGTGCCGAGCTTGGTCTCGGAGGGCCGGGGCGTGCGGTTGGACAAGGGATTTCCCGGTTGGTGCGGGTGCCAGGGAAAGGCACTCCACAGCAGTGGAAGGAACCCCACTTCTTCCAGGACCTGCCAGAGCACGGTGGCGGTGGGCTCCGCGGCAACTCCCGCAGCTTCGGGCGGCAGCACGTAGCCCTTGCCAGGGCCGAAAAGCCCAAAGCTGTTGGCGGCCCCTCCGAGGATGACCCTGTTGGTGAAGGGCACCCCGGTGATCCGCATGCCCCTGAAGCCCGGCGCCTCCCCCACCAGCAGTACCTTGGGCCGGCGTTCCAGCATCTCCTGCAGGTAGAGCTCCAGGTTGTGCCTGCGGAGCGCATTCTCCGGAACTGCCTGGTTGAAGAAATTGTTGGCCGCAGCACCCGTGTCGACCACTGCAAGCTGCTCAACGAATGCCGCGATGCCGGAAGCAGGCTCCACTCCAGCCACCTTGGACGCTGTAGTTACCAGCGCGGGTGGATGGCCTCGCGGAAGTAGTGGTCGTAGATCCAGCGGACGCCGTCGTCGAACTCTTTGCCGATGCTGACGCCAGCCGCGGCCGCGTTGCCGCGGGCCTGTTCCACGTTGCGGGCGCCCGGAATGACGGTGCTGACCCCGTCCTGCGCAGCAATCCAGGCGATGGCAGCCTGGGCGGTGGTGGCGCCCTCCGGCACCAGCTGCTCGAACTCCTTCACAGCTTTCAGGCCCAGCTCGTAGTCCACGCCGGAGAAGGTTTCCCCGACGTCGAAGGCCTCGCCCTTGCGGTTGTAGTTCCGGTGGTCGTTCTCCGCGAACGTGGTGTCCTTGGAGTATTTGCCGGACAGCAGACCCGATGCCAGCGGAACGCGGGCAATGATGCCCACGCCTGAGGCTTTGGCGGCCGGGAGGACGTCGTCCAGGGGCTTGAGCCGGAAGGCGTTCAGGATGATCTGGACGGAAGCGGTTCCCTCGTGGCGGATCGCTTCCAGGGCCTCGTCCGTGCGTTCCACGGAGACACCGTAGTTGCGGATGGCGCCCTCGGACACCAGGGTGTCCAGTGCGTCGTAGACCTCGTTGTTGCTGTAGACGGGAGTGGGCGGGCAGTGCAGCTGGACCAGGTCCAGCGTGTCCGTCCCCAGGTTCTTCCTGGAACGGTCCACCCACTGGCGGAAGTTGGCCAGGGTGTAGTTTTCCGGCTGCTGTTCCATCCGGCGGCCCATCTTGGTGGCCACGGTAATGCCGAGGCCCGGGTTCTCCTTCAGGAACTTCCCGATGGCCTGCTCGCTGCGTCCATCACCGTAGACGTCGGCGGTGTCAAAGAAGGTGACTCCCGCTTCCACGGAAGCCGCGAGGATCGCCTGTGCCTGCGCCGGGTCCACGTTGCCCCAGTCCGCGCCGAGCTGCCAGGTGCCGAGCCCCACAATGGACACATTCCGTCCGGTCTTGCCTAAAATCCGCTGTTCCATCCCCCGACTATATGCAACGATGCAAGCCGGGGTCAGATCCGCCCCGCCCGGGGCCCACCCCGGGAGCCGCATGTGGCCCCCGGCGTGGTCCTATGCAGGAACCTGTTCCAGCCCGGGCACCAGTCCCGCTTCCTTGAGCCCCAGGTAGATCCGGTCACGGGCAATGGGCAGGGACGTAAACCGCACTCCGGTCGCGTTCCGGATGGCGTTGGCAAGCGCCGGAGCCACGGGATTGAAGGGGCTTTCGCTCATGGATTTCGCCCCCAGCGGCCCCATCTTGTCGTTCGTGTCGGCGAAGTACACCTCGCTGCGCGGCACGTCCGCGAACGTAGGGATGTGGTACTGCCGCAGGATGTCCGTGGTGACCTTTCCGGCGTCGTCCACCACCACTTCCTCATACAGCGTGGCACCCAGGGCCTGGGCGATCCCGCCCTCGATCTGTCCACGGCACTGGCGCGGGTTGACCACCACCCCGGCGTCCGCTGCCTGCACGCTTTGCAGGATCTTCAGTTCGCCGGTGCCGCGGTTTACCGCCACCCGGAAGCCGTGCACGTTGAAGGCGACCGACCGCGGTGTACCGCCCCAGCGCCCCTCCGCGGCCAGTTCGACGCCGGCATCCGCGGCGCCCTGCGCCAATTCAGCCAGTGCCACGGGAGTTCCGTCGACCACCACGGCGTCACCGTCGAGGACGCACGCAGACGCCTGGGTCTGCCGGATCCCGGCGGCAAAAGCGCGGATCCGGACAGCCAGCTCTTCCGCGGCTGCCAGGGTCGCCTTGCCGGCCACCACGGTGCCGGCGGAGCCGAACGCACCGGTATCGTGCTCCACCAGGTCGGTGTCGGACTGCCGCACCGCCACCCTGGACGCCTCCGTGGACAGGGCTGTAGCCGCCAGCTGGGCGTGCACGGTGGTGGTGCCGTTGCCGAACTCGGCGGTCCCGACGTCGGCCTGGTACGTCCCGTCCGGCAGCAGCCGGAGCCGGGAATGGGCAAAGTGGCCGCGCGGGGGCACGGTGTCGATCATGGACAGGGCGGCCCCTTCACCCACCATCCAGTCGGGTCCAAGGTCATCCAGGCCTGCGTCCCGGTATCTGGCCTTGCCGCGGTCCAGGGCATCCCGGACGAGGTCCAGGCACTGGTCCAGTCCGTAGCTGCCGTAGTGGACGTCTTCCTCCGGGTCCGGCTGGGTGGACAGCATGTGGTCGCCCTCGCGGACCATGTTGCGCCGGCGGAACTCCAGCGGGTCCATGCCGATACCGGCGGCGAGCTCGTCCATGGCGGACTCGATGGCGAAGATCATCTGGCTCAGCCCGTACCCGCGGAACGCACCGGACGGCACGGTGTTGGTGTACACCGAATGCGCGTCCACTTTCTTGTTGGCACAGTTGTACACGGCCAGCGATTCGCCGCAGCCATGGAACATGACGCCGGGCCCGTGGTTGCCGTAGGCGCCGGTGTTGGTCACCACGTCCAGCTCAAGCGCGGTCACCCGCCCTTCCCTGCTGGCCCCGGCCTTCAGCTTGATGGTGAACGGGTGCCGGGTGGTGGTGGCGGTGAACTGCTCGGTGCGGGTCAGTTCCAGCTGGACCGGCCGTTGCAGCTTCAGGGCCGCGAGCGCCACGAGGTCCTCGGTAAGGACCTCCTGCTTGCCGCCAAATCCACCGCCGACGCGGCCCGCCACCACATGCACTTTGTCTTCCGGCAAACCGAATACCCGGCACAGGGTGCGGCGGACCAGGAACGGGACCTGGCTTGACGTGCGGACCTGGAGCCGCCCTTCGGCGTCCACCGACGCGATGGCAGCGTGGGTTTCCAGTGCCACGTGCTGCACCCGCTGGGTCTGGTAGGTCTGTTCGTGGATAAAATCGGCGGCGGCGAAGCCGTCAGCCACGCTCCCCAACTCCGAGTGCAGTTCCGCCACCACGTTGCCGTCCGGCCGCGAGATGCGGGAGCGGGCGGCATCCTTGTCCCCGTGGACCAACGGCGCGCCGGGACGCAGGGCCTCCTGCGGCGAGAAGACGGCGGGCAGTTCCTGGTATTCCACCTGGAGCGCCCGCACCCCGGCCTCCGCGGCGCCCACCGACTCGGCGACGACGGCGGCCACCCGCTGGCCAATGAAGCGCACCACGTCATCCAACACCCGCGTATCGTCCGGGTCGTCGGTGAAGAGCTCGTGCTGCGCGGTGGAGAACAGCTGCTCCGGCGCATCCTCGTGAGTGAAGACCGCCACCACCCCCGGAATCTTCAGGGCAGCTTCCGTATCGATGGAGACCACCCGGGCGTGTGCGTGCGGCGAGCGCAGGATCTTCAGGTGCAGCAGTGCCCGCTGCTGGTCACCCGGGAGATCCAGGGTGTAACGGGCGGTCCCGGTGACCACCGCCCGGCTGGCAGGCGCGGGAACGTCGTCGCCCAAACGGCCCGGCTCCGGGTCAGGCTGCCCCTCCCCTGCGATCCCGGACCCCGGTCCCTGGGGATCGGGGTGGCCGGCGTTCCCGCAGACCGCGTCGGCGATGGCGCGGTAGCCGGTGCAGCGGCAAAGGTTGCCTTTGAGGTTCCGGGGCAGGTTCTCCTTTTGGTCGTCGTCGAACGTGGCGGCCGTCATCACCATGCCCGCCGTGCAGAAGCCGCATTGGAAGCCTTGGCGTTCCATGAACTGCTGCTGCACCGGGTGCAGCTCCCCCTCGGGACCACCGGCGGCGGCCAGCCCCTCGATCGTGGTGACCGCATGGCCCTCCGCGCGTACTGCCGGGTAGATGCAGCTGTGGACCGGCGTCCCGTCCACGTGCACGGTGCAGGCACCGCAGTCTCCGCCGTCGCACCCCTTCTTCACGCCGGTGTTGCCCTGCTCGCGCAGGAACGTCCGCAGGCATTGCCCCGGGCGCGGGTCCGCGCCCGCGGGGGTTCCGTTAATCTTGATGGCCATGCTCAGGCCCCTTTCGGCAGTGTGGTAGTCCCGGCGGCCGGCCTGTCGCCGGCCCGGGGCGGCCAGAAGTCGCCGGAGACAGGAACATCGTGGGCACCGGCGGGTGCGGCGAGTTCTGCACGGATTTCCTCGGCCAGCCGGGAGGTCATGTCCCGGCGCCATGCAGGCAGGCCGTGGATGTCATCGTGGTAGAGCCCGGCAGGGATGTGGTCATCCAGCGCGGCGGCCAGCCGGCCTGCGTCCGGGAGCGTGTCGAAGCGCAGCTGCACCGGCCGCTTGGTGGCGGCGGTGACCGTCAGGGTTAGGGAGGAGTCGTCGTCGAGCCGTCCGATGAGCAGCGCCCCGGACCGGCCCAAGTTGCTGAGGGACAGGCGCCGGAAGGCCACGCGGGCGGAAAGGGCCGACGCCGGCAGGTGGACGCTGCGAAGCAGCTCGCCGGGTGCCAGGCAGTTTTTCGCATCCCCGGTGACGAACTCCGCCACGGGGACGGTACGGCTGGAACCGCCTGGCGCGAGGACGGTGGCCACGCCATCCAGTCCGGCGCACAGCGAGATGATGGGACCGGCGGGCAGCGAGGTGCAGAGGTTGCCGCCCACGGTGGACATGTTCCACACCTTGAAGGACGCCACGAAGGAATCGCAGCACGCACGGACCAGGTCCAGCCCTGGCCACGTGCGGCCGGTCACCTCCGGGGTACCGGGCAGGGCGTACAGCTGCGCGATGGTGCAGGTGGCTGCCAGCTCAATCCCGTCTTCGTTGACGGTGATGGGCGTCCAGCCGGCGTCGCCGAGGTCCAGCAGCCGCTTGAGCGGCTGCGGGCCAAACGCATAGCTGCCGTAGGAGAAAAGGACCGTGCCGCCGGCAAGCCAGGCGTCGCCGTCGCGCCATTGTGCGGGGTCGGTGGTGCGGACCACCGCCTCGATGGTGTTCATGTCCATGCGATCTCCTGCGTATTAAGGTCTGTGGGCGCCGGGGCAGCCAGGTGGTGATGGATGGTGCCGGAAGTTTCCCGCAGCGGCTGGCAGCTGGCAGCGCGGGTGCGGGCGGCGATCAGTTCCGCGGTGACGGATACCGCCACTTCGGCGGGAGTGACCGCACCGAGGTCAAGGCCGATGGGTGAGTGGAGCTGGGCGATACGCTCCGGCGCGACGCCCGCGTCAAGGAGCTGCTCAACCCGTTGGAGGTGGCTCCGCCGGGACCCCATGGCGCCAACGTAGGCAAGGTCCATGGCCAACGCCGTTTCCAGCAGGGGGAGGTCGAATTTGGGGTCATGGGTGAGGACGGCGGCCACGGTGCGGCTGTCCGTCCGGCCCGCCGCCGCTTCCGCTGCCAGGTAGCGGTGCGGCCAGTCGGTGACCACCTGGTCGGCGGCCGCGAACCGGGGCTGGGACGCGAAGGCTGGCCGGGCATCAACGAGGGTCACGTGGTAGCCCAGCAGCTTGGCTGCAGGGACCAGTGCGGCACCGAAGTCGTTGGCGCCGAATACCAGCATCCGCGGCGGGGCCAGCCTGGACTCCACCAGGATGGCGGGTTCCGCGGCAGGTTGAGCGTCGCCGGACTTGGCGGGGGCGCATTCGCCCGGCTGCAGGAGCCGGACCAGCCCGGCACCGCCGCTGCGCACCAGGGATTCCACCTGCAGGGCCGGTTCCCCGTGCAGCAGCGCTGCCAGCTCCGAAGATGCTGCCAGGCGGAAGGCGCCCGGATCGGAGAGGACGACGGCGGCACCTCCTGGAGTATCGAGCAGCCGTACCAGCGCCACGGCGTGGGCCGGACCCAGGCCGGCGAGCTGCAACAGGACGGCCCGAAGCGGGTGCGGGATTTCGCCAGGCACGGCGGCGGGTACGGGCTGGATCTGGATGCCCAGTTCGCCCCCGCAGGTGAGTCCGGCCGCGAAGGCATCTGCGGAACTGAAGCCAAAGGTCCCGTGGCGCGGGACGGCGTCGTCCATTGCCTCCTGGGCGAGCGCCACCACGGCGCCTTCCACGCAGCCGCCGGACAAGCTGCCCAGCACGTCACCGGAACCGGCGACCAGCATGGACGTTCCCACGGGCCGGGGCACAGACCCGGAGGCCGCCACGATGGTGGCCACGGCGAACTCCCGGGCTGCGAGCCGGGGCACCCAGGGGCCGAGCGAAGGGATCAGGTCAAGCATGGCGTCGCTCCTTCTTCCGCAGCGGTGGTGTCAATTGTCGGTCCTTCCGGGGGCCGGGCCAAGGGCTGGCACGGCCCCCGGAAGGAAAGGGCACTGCTTAGCCGCCCAGCAGGGCGTTGATCGGCCCGCGGGCGAAGTACACCAGGAACCCGGCGCTCACCACCCACATCAGCGGATGGATCTTCTTGGCCTTGCCGGATGCCGCCCCGATCACGGCCCAGCTCACAAAGCCCACGCCGATGCCGTTGGCGATCGAGTAGCTCAGCGGCATGGTCACGATGGTGAGGAAAGCCGGCAGGGCCACGGTGAACTTGGTGAACTTGATCTCCCGGATCTGCGCCATCATCATGGCCCCCACCACCACCAGGGCGGCCGCGGCAACCTCGAGCGGCACCACGCTGGTGAGCGGGGTGAGGAACATCGAGCCGAGGAACAGTACGCCCGTGACCACCGACGCCAGGCCGGTGCGGGCACCTTCGCCGATGCCGGCTGCCGAGTCGATGTAGACGGTATTGGAGGAACCGGAGGTGGCCCCGCCCGCCACGGCGCCGAAGCCTTCCACGATGAAGGCGGACTTCAGCCGCGGGAAAGTGCCGTCCCTGTGGGCGACGCCGGCGCTCTTGGCCAGGCCGGTCATGGTGCCCATGGCGTCGAAGAAGTTGGTGAACACGAGCGTGAACACCAGCATGGTGGCTGCGAGTCCGCCGATCCTGGCGAAGGAGCCGAAGAGGTCGAAGTGGCCTACGAGGCCCAAGTCCGGGGCGGACACCAGCTGGCCGGACAGGACCGGGGTGTTCAGGTGCCAGCCGCCGGGGTTGGTGGCGCTGGCGGGGCCCAGTTTCATGACTGCTTCCACGACGGCGGCCAGCACGGTGGTGCCGACGATCCCGATCAGGAGTCCGCCCTGGACCTTGCGTGCCACGAGGATGCCCATGGCAAGGAGGCCGACGACGAACACCAGCGTGGGCACGGAGGTGATGGAGCCGCCGTCGCCCAGCTGGACGGGCGGCCCGCCCGCGGTGGGCCGGACGAAGCCGGAGTCCACGAAGCCGATGAAGGCGATGAACAGGCCGATGCCGACCGTGATGGCGGCCTTCAGTTCCTTGGGCACGGCCCGGAAAATGGCCGTCCGGGCGCCGGTGACGCCGAACAGGACGATCAGGATGCCGTTGATCACCACCAGGCCCATGGCCTCGGGCCAGGTGACTTCCTGGATCACCGAGACGGCAAGGAAGGAGTTGATGCCCAGTCCGGCGGCGAGCCCGAACGGCAGGTTGGCGATGAGGCCGAAGAGGATGGTCATGACGCCGGCGGTGAGGCCGGTGACGGCGCCCACCTGCGCGGCGGAGAGCCAGCCTCCGGCGACGTCGGTGGGGGCGTTGTCCGCGCTGAACCCGCCCAGGATGAGGGGGTTGAGGATGACGATGTACGCCATGGTGAAGAAGGTGACCAGGCCGCCACGGAATTCGCGGGCAAGGGTTGAGCCGCGCTGCGTGATGTGGAAGAACCGGTCCAGGAGGGAGTCCGCCGCCGGCGGGGTGCTTCCCAGCCGCGTCCGTCCGGTTGCCTTTTGCGTTTCGCGTGCCGCTGCGGGCTCTGCACTGTTGTTCCCGTTGGGGAGCAGCGCAGCCTGCTTTTCAGCGGAATTGTCCAGGATTGTCATGTCAGCCACCGGGCCCTAGTAGTCAATCCTGGTTTCGAGCGTGTTCCAGGTGGTGAACGGTTCCAGCGGGGCCGGGGCCTGGGGATCGCCCAGCTCCAGCTTGGAAACCGGCATCAGGGAATCCCTGTCCTGGTTGTCGAAGTATTCGTAGAACACGGCGTCGTCGAAGCCGACCGAGGCGGCGTCGTGGCGGTCCGCCGCGTAGACAACGCGGCTGACCCGTGCCCAGAGTGCGGAGGCCAGGCACATGGGGCACGGCTCGCAGCTGGTGTAGAGGGTGGCGCCGCTGAGGTCGAAGGTCCCCAGCTCGCGGCAAGCGGTGCGGATGGCGGTGACTTCAGCGTGGGCGGTGGGATCGTTGTCCGCAGTGACGCGGTTGACGCCGTCGAACGTCTTGCCGTCCGCCGTGACGATCATGGCGCCGAACGGGCCTCCGCTGTTGAGGACGTTGGCCGTTGCCAGCCGGATGGAGCGGGCCAAAAACTGTTCGGCCGTGACGGTGGTACTCATGATGCGACTTCCTTTTGCCGGGAAGCCTGTTGCCGCGCAGGACCAGTAGAACCAGGTGCGAACGGTTACCAGGCTTCAGCATGTGCTGTGAAGGTTAAGTTGCGCCTGGTAGATAGCTTCCCGGGTTCGGGCGCCCGCCTTTGGCAGAATCGAGATTAGCACCGCTTTGTGGGCCGCGCCATAGTTTTCTGGAAATTTAATTTCGCGATGTGAAATCTATGTTTCGCGCTCTTCACCGGCCCGTCCGTCTCCGCGGTCACAAACAGAGGCATTGACGCAGGCCAGGCCGTTTCCCTACTCTGGTCGCACCCGCGCCGCCCGACGGCACGGGAACCTGGATCAGCAGACAGGGCCTCACTGAGCTGGATATAACTGCACCGCACTCCGCTCAGACAAGGACAGCCCATGACCATTTCCTCCCCTGCCCCCATCAGCCGGCTCTGGATCAGGAATCCGTTGGCCGCGTTTACCGCCAACTCCCTCGACGCCTCCGGCGGCGTGGTGGTCAGCGGCGGTGTTATCACAGAGGTCCTTGCCGCCGGCCAACAGCCGTCCACGCCCTGCACCGAAACGTTCGACGCCGGCAACCACGTACTGCTGCCCGGCCTGGTCAACACGCACCACCACTTCTACCAGACCCTCACCCGCGCCTGGGGCCCGGTGGCCAACGCCCCACTGTTCCCCTGGCTGCAGAACCTCTATCCAGTGTGGGCGCGGCTCACTCCCAAGGACCTGGAACTGGCCGCAACGGCTGCCCTCGCCGAACTGCTTCTTTCCGGCTGCACCACCGCAGCGGACCACCACTACCTCTTCCCGGCAGGGCTCGAGGATGCCATTGACATCGAGGTGGAAGCAGTGCGCCGGCTGGGCATGCGGGCCACACTGACCCGCGGCTCCATGACCCTTGGAACCGACGACGGCGGCCTGCCGCCACAGTCCACGGTGCAGGATCCGGAGGTGGTGCTGGCGGACAGCGAGCGCCTGGTTTCCACGTACCACGAGCGCGGCGACGACGCCGTGATCCAGGTCGCCCTGGCCCCGTGCTCCCCGTTCTCGGTCACGAAGGACATCATGGCCGAAAGCGCTGCCCTCGCTGAACGGCTGGACGTCCGGCTGCACACGCACCTGGCAGAGACCCTTGACGAGGAGGACTTCTGCCGGGAGATGTTCGGGTTGCGCACGGTGGACTACCTGGACAGCGTGGGCTGGCTGACGGACCGCACCTGGCTGGGCCACGGCATCCACTTCAGCGACGCCGAGATCACCCGCCTCGGTGCGGCGGGGACCGGCGTCGCGCATTGCCCCACCTCCAACATGAGGCTTGCCTCCGGTACAGCCAGGGTCTTGGAACTGGAGGATGCCGGGGTACCGGTGGGGCTCGGCGTGGACGGTTCGGCGTCGAACGATGCCTCCAACATGATCCTGGAAGCACGCCAGGCGCTCTACCTGCAGCGGCTGCGCTACGGGGCCGACGTTCCGGTGGAGCGGGCGCTGGGCTGGGCCACCCGCGGCTCGGCTGCCGTGCTGGGCCGGCGGGGACTGGGTCAGCTGGCACCCGGGATGCAGGCCGACCTGGCGCTGTTCACCCTGGATGAGCTGCGCTTCTCCGGCAGCCACGACCCCGTCGCCGCCCTCCTCCTCTGCGCCGCCGACAGGGCCGACCGGGTGATGGTCGGCGGGAAGTGGCGGGTGGTGGACGGCCAGATCCCGGGGCTGGACATACCGGGGCTTATCGCGGAGCACTCAGCCGCGGCACGGCGCCTGGTCAACGGCGGCCGGTGAACGGCTGACAGCGGTCCGGGCCGCTGCTACCGTGGCGGCATGACCCCGTCAAAGACGCCGCCCGAGGTTCTCGACATCGATGGAATCGAAGTCCGCATCTCCAGCCCGGACAAGGTGGTATTCCCGGAGCCGGGGCTGACCAAGCTCGACCTGGTGCGCTATTACCTTGCAGTGGCGGAGGGCGCACTGCGGGGCGCGGGCGGCCGGCCCATGGTGCTCAAGCGGTTCCCGAAAGGCATTGACGCCGAGCCGTTCTTCCAAAAACGCGTGCCGGAAAACCACCCGCCCTTTGTTGGTACCGCCACACTGCATTACGCGTCCGGGACCTCGGCCGAGGAAGCCGTGATCCGGGATGCCGCCGGCCTGGCCTGGGTCATCAACCTTGGCTGCCTGGACCTGAACCCGCATCCCGTGCGGGCAGAGGACCTGGAACACCCGGACGAACTGCGGGTGGACCTTGACCCCATGCCGGGCGTGGACTGGTCGCAGATCGTGGATACGGCGTACGTGGCCCAGGAGGTGCTCGATGACGTGGGTTTGGTGGGATGGCCCAAGACCAGCGGGTCGCGCGGACTTCACATCCTGGTCCGCATTGCCCCGGAGTGGTCCTACTCCGATGTCCGGCTGGCTGCCGAAACCCTGGCACGGGAAGTGGAAAACCGGGCTCCCGGCCTTGCGACGGCACGGTGGTGGAAGGAGGAGCGCGGCGAGAGCGTCTTCGTGGACTTCAACCAGAATGCCAAGGACCGTACGGTCGCGTCCGCCTACTCAGTCAGGCCACTGCCGGATGCCCGCGTTTCAGCGCCGCTGACGTGGGAGGAGATGCGCACGGCCCGGCCTGGACAGTTCACTGTTCCCACGATGCTGAAGCGGTTTGCAGAAACCGGCGATCCGCACGCAGGCATTGACGGGGCGGCCGGATCGTTGGATGGATTGCTGGCCCTGGCGAAGGAACTGGGTCCGGCGGAGAAGGCTCCGCGCAGCGGCAACGGCTCCGGCCGCCGCCAGTCGCTGATGCCGCTCATCGAAGTGGCCCGGACCAGGACCAAGCCGGAAGCGCTGGCTGCGCTCGACGAATGGAAGTCCCGGCACGCCGCCGTCGTGGATTCCCTGCAGCCTGCCGACATCCTGGTCGACGGGATGCGCGGGTCCAGCTCGCTCTGGTACCGGGTACGGGTCAACCTGCAGCACGTCCCCGACGGCGAGCGGCCGCCGCAGGAGGAGCTCATCGCCGACTACGACCCCTGGGCCGGCAAGCAGTGGCCGGGGCGGCCCGGCCACTGAGGAACGAGCACGCGGGGAACCGGCAACTGGGGTACTGGCAGCCGGAGGGCAGGTTCCGGGCTACTGCCAGGCCCGCACCCAGTCCACCTTGATGGCTCCGGTTTTGCCCAGGACCAGTTTGTCTGGGTTGATGCCGACATTCAGGAGGAGGTAGTGCGGAGCATTGCCGTCGCTGGTGGGGTAGGAAAACTCAAGCTTCCCGTCGAAGTAGACGTCGTTGACGCCGGCCTTCCGGTGCACCCCATAGGTGTGGTAGCCGCCCGCCCAGCATCCAATGAACCATTTTGCGGGATCCCTGTCCGCAGAGTGATAGACCGTGGTCATGGTCCCGGCGAGGGGTTCTGCAATGTCGATCTCGCCGGTTGCGGGGAACTTTTGGCCGGTGGTCCACCAGGCCGGCCAGTTGTAGATACCGCCCGAGCAGGTTCCCGGGAAGTAGATCCGGGCCTCAACGTAGCCGGTGGTGTACTGGAACCCCACATGGCCCGGAACGCCGTCCTTGGGATTGGTGGACAGCAGCGCGCCCGATTCTGCGTCGGACAGCTGCAGGACCGCGTTTCCGTTCTCCACTTTGACATTGCTGGAACAGGTCTTGACCCCGTTCTTTGTCGATCCGGGATGGCAGTCACGGAACCAGTAGGGAGTCCAAAGACTGGTGTTGAGGGTGTCGAATTCCTCATCGAGCACCAGCTTCCACGCTCCCGGAGGGCCGAGCGGACCGCCCTCCTTGCTGGCCACAACGGGGGTGCCCTTGACCAGGGCTTCACTTACCGGGCCATCGGCGGGGGCTTCCTGGGCTTTGGCCGGTTCTTCCGCGCTGGGCTGCTCCGCTGCCGGCGGCTGGGCAGCGGGCGCGTCAGGCCCGCCCGGAGCGGCCGGCTGTTCCGCACCAGTGCCACCGGTGGAATCTGAAAGCGCGGGCCCGGGGTCGGTACCGGCCACCGACGCCTCCTGTCCGGGCGGTGAGGCATCAGGCTGCCCCGCCTGCAGCATGGCACTGCCCGAGAGCCCTGCAACGACCAGCACACAGCACAGGACCTGCAGTAGGCGGGCTGTGGCTTGTGGCATCGCTGTCCTTCCCTCGCACGTAATGGCGATGGCCAGACCAAGGACGAAGCCTCCAAGCCCACGGTCGGCTGTCTATCGTGCAAGGCTAGAAGAATTTCCCACGCCAGTCCCGAGTAGCGGCTACTCAGCTTTAGGGACGGCTTTTACGCGCTTTCACGGCGGGGGTACGCAGCGACTGGATCCACCGGGACAGGCGCCCGGTGGAGTGGAGGCGCTCCTCCGGCACGTACAGATCAGGGTCGACTCCTCCGCCGAGGGGGAGGTAGAACTCCTGCGCACCGGGCCCTGCGGACGGTGCTGCCGGAACAGGATGGTTGTCTTGCTGGTACATCGGAACCTCCTTTTTCATATTATGGAAAGCAATTTCTGCTATGTGAAAAGAATAGGCGGGCACTGGGAGGCGGTCAAGAGGTCAGCCCTACACTCCCGGCGCCCGGACGGTCACAAACGGAATTTTCAGTCTGTGATGTACACCACCGGATTGCAGGGGTACGCTGGTATGCAACTCGTGGCGCAGGTCACGTAACCTGGGAGCAGCAGGCAGGGTCGTAATGAGCTGGCATCAACGGATGCCGGCTCTTTTTTGTTGGGTCGGCTCCATCGGAAACGCGCATGAAACGCGCGCTTAATTTCAGTGATGGAACCTAGGTTCCACTTACCGGAAGTTGGGAAAAGACCATGAGCAGCAAGATCATCCTCGGCGAAAACCAGTACGGCAAGGCAGAAGTGCGGGTCGTCAAGATCACCCGCGACACGAACCGCCACGAGATTGAGGACCTGAATGTCACCTCGCAGCTGCGCGGCGACTTTGCAGCGGCCCACCTGGAGGGCGACAACGCCCACGTGGTGGCCACCGACACCCAGAAGAACACCATCTACGCCTTTGCCCGGGAAGGCATCGGCTCGCCGGAAGAGTTCCTCCTGCGCCTCGGGGAGCACTTCACCTCCAGCTTCGACTGGGTCACCGGCGGACGCTGGGAAGCCGAGTCCTACGCCTGGGACCGGATCCAGGCCCACGGCAGCGAACACGACCACTCGTTCGTCCGCAACGGCCAGGAAGTCCGGACCGCGGTCCTGGTCCGGGACGGCGCCACCAGCCACCTCATCTCCGGACTGAAGGACCTGACCGTCCTCAAGTCCACCCAGTCGGGCTTTGTCGGCTACCCCCAGGACCGCTACACCACCCTGCCCGAGACCACCGACCGCATCCTGGCAACGGACGTTTCAGCCCGCTGGCGCTTCAAGACCGGCACCGATTTCAGCGCGCTGGACTTCAACAAGAGCTACGACGACGTCAAGGGCCTCCTGCTCGAAGGCTTCACGGAGAAGTACTCCCACGCCCTGCAGCAGACATTGTTCGACATGGGGACCAAGGTGCTTGAGGCGCACAGCGAAATCGACGAGATCAAGTTCTCCATGCCCAACAAGCACCACTTCCTGGTTGACCTCTCGCCGTTCGGCCTGGACAACCCCAACGAGGTCTTCTTCGCGGCCGACCGTCCGTACGGCCTGATCGAGGCCACCGTCCAGCGCGACGATGCAGCGGCAGCCCCGGCGGCCTGGTCCGGCATCGCCGGCTTCTGCTAAAGCACTCCACCAGGTGGTTGAGCCTGCCGGGTTTTCGCGACCCGCAGGCTCAACCGCCAAACCCTGAAGCACCTCCCACAGCCTTACCTGTTAGCCAGACACCAGTTAGCCAGACGATGACGTCTGCCATGAACCAAGAAAGTCTGCCATGAACATCAAGAAGAAACTGGCCCCTTCCGCCGCCCAGCGAGGCGCCCGGCCGGCCCGTCCGGAAGACCAGCGGCTCCCGATCGGAAGCATGTTTGCCTACGGCTTCCAGCACGTCCTCACCATGTATGGCGGCATCATCGCCCCGCCCCTGATCATCGGCGCCGCCGCGGGAATGAATTCCCAGGACATCGGCCTGCTCATTGCTGCCTGCCTTTTCGTTGGCGGCCTGGCCACCATCCTGCAGACCGTCGGCGTCCCCTTCTTCGGTTCCCAGCTGCCCCTGGTGCAGGGCGTGTCCTTCGCAGGGGTTTCCACCATGGTGGCCATCGTCCACGGCGGCGGCGGAATCCAGGCTGTCTTCGGCTCTGTCATCGCAGCGTCCCTGATTGGCCTGCTGATCACGCCGCTGTTCTCGAAGATCATCCGGTTCTTCCCACCGGTCGTCACCGGCACAGTGATCACCACCATCGGCCTGACGCTGATGCCGGTCGCAGCCAACTGGGCCATGGGCGGAAACAACAAGGCACCCAACTACGGCAGCGTGGCAAACATCGGCCTGGCCGCAGCCACCATGGGCATCGTCCTGCTCCTGAGCAAGGTGGGCAGCGCCGCCATTTCGCGGTTGTCGATCCTGCTGGCCATGGTGCTTGGCACGCTGATCGCCGTCGTTTTCGGCATGGCCGATTTTTCCAAGGTGGGCCAGGGCGAAATCGTCGCCTTCCCCACCCCCTTCGCCTTCGGCCCGCCCACGTTTGAGATCGCCGCCATCATCTCCATGCTGATCGTCATCCTGGTCACCCTCACGGAGACCTCCGCGGACATCATCGCGGTGGGAGAGATCGTGGGCACCAAGGTGGACTCCAAGCGGATCGGCAACGGCCTGCGCGCGGACATGCTCTCCAGCGCCGTCTCCCCGCTCTTCAACTCCTTCACCCAGAGCGCCTTCGCCCAAAACGTGGGGCTGGTGGCCATCACGGGCGTCAAGAGCCGGTTCGTGGTCAGCGCCGGCGGCGTGATCCTGGTGGTCCTTGGCCTGCTGCCAATCCTGGGCCGTGTGGTCGCAGCGGTGCCCACCCCCGTCCTGGGCGGGGCCGGCGTCGTACTCTTCGGGACGGTCGCGGCGAGCGGCATCCGGACCCTGTCCAAGGTGGACTACAAGAACAACATGAACCTGATCGTGGTGGCGGCCTCCATCGGCTTCGGGATGATCCCCATCGCCGCCCCGACCTTCTACGACCAGTTCCCCACGTGGTTCGGCACCATCTTCCACTCCGGCATCAGCTCCGCCGCCGTGATGGCCATCCTGCTGAACCTGCTGTTCAACCACCTCCGGGCCGGCAATTCGGACAACCAGTCCGTCTTCGTGGCCGGCACCGAACGGCTGGTGCGCGCCGAGGACCTCCACTGCCTGGCAGAAGGTGACCGGTTCGAAAACGGCAAGCTGATCGACTGCGACGGCAAGGAAGTCCCCGTCCAGTCAGCCGAAAAGGCGCCAGAACATTAGCAAGGACAGCGCGAACGACGGCGGCCCGCACCTTCCAGCGAAGGTGCGGGCCGCCGTCGTCCGCTGCTGTGACGTGTCAGGTGCGGTTGAGCTCGCGGGAGATTGCCTCGGCCGCTTCCCGAAGGATCGGCACGGCCTTGTCAGCGAAGTCTTCATCCACCCGGGACACCGGGCCGGAGACCGAGATCGCGGTGGGTGTGGGGGCGTTGGGCACTGCCATGGCGAAGCAGCGGACGCCGAGCTCCTGCTCCTCCTCGTCGATGGAGTAGCCCCGCTCGCGGATGAGCTTGAGGTCGGCCAGGAGTTCCTCCACGTCGCCGATGCTCTTGGGGGTGGGGGTGGGCATTCCGGCGCGGGCAACGATGCCGCGGACGGTGTCGTCGTCGAGCTGGGCCAGGATGGCCTTCCCGACGCCGGTGGCGTGGGTGTGGGCACGCCGGCCCACCTCGGTGAACATGCGCATGGAGTGCAGCGAAGGCACCTGCGCCACGTAGATCACCATGTCGGAATCCAGCACGGCCATATTGGAGGTCTCCCCCAACCGGTCCACCAGGATCTTCAGCTGGGGCTGCGCCAGCGCACCGAGCTGCTTGTTGGCCCCCTCACCCAAGCGGATGAGCCGGGGGCCCAGCGCGTAGCGCCGGTTGGGCAGCTGGCGGATGTAGCCCAGCGACACCAGGGTGCGGAGCAGGCGGTGGATGGTGGGCAGCGGCAGGTCGGTGGAGGACGAGAGCTCGCTGAGGGTGACGTCGCCGCCGGCATCAGTGATGAGCTCCAGCAGTTCGAAGACGCGCTCCACCGACTGCACCCCACCGGACGCTTTTTCTGCCATTCCGTTGTCTCCTGTGGCTCGGAATCCGACAACTCTTATCCGCATCGTGAAAAGAGTTGCTTAGAACACCCAAGATACAGCACGGCCGTCCCCACGGCGATGCGGGCGTACAGTCGCATTGGGAGGGGTTGTGTTTCCATAAAGTAGATAATAATATCCATAATACGAAAACATTCGGATTAGAGCAGAAGCCGGACCCGGCCCAATCAGGAGGACATTCAATGGCGAACCCCAGCCCCGGAAATTCGATCACCCTGCGCGTGGAAGCACCGTCAAGCTTCAGCGCCACCAGCGAGCTCGCCGCAGCCGTGGGAGCTGCCGGCGCCGCGATCACCGCTCTTGACGTCACCGAGTCCCACCACGAGACCCTGGTGGTTGACGTCACCTGCAACACCACCGACGACGCGCACGCCGCCCGCGTCAAGGACGCCCTCAACGCGCTCGACGGCGTCACGGTCCAGCACGTCTCGGACCGCACCTTCCTGATGCACCTGGGCGGCAAGCTCGAGGTGGTCCCCAAGGTCCCCCTGCGCAACCGTGACGACCTCTCCCGGGCCTACACCCCCGGCGTCGCCCGCGTCTGCCTGGCCATCGCCGAGGACCCCGCCGCCGCGCGGAACCTGACCGTCAAGCGCAACACGGTGGCCGTGGTCACCGACGGATCGGCGGTGCTGGGCCTGGGCAACATCGGCCCCGCCGCGGCGCTTCCGGTCATGGAGGGCAAAGCCGCCCTGTTCAAGCAGTTCGCCAACGTCGACGCCTGGCCCGTCTGCCTGGACACCCAGGACACGGAGGAAATCATCCGCACCGTCAAGCTCCTGGCACCGGTCTTCGGCGGCGTAAACCTGGAGGACATCGCCGCGCCCCGCTGCTTCGAGATCGAGGCCCGCCTGCGCGAGGAACTGGACATCCCGGTGTTCCACGACGACCAGCACGGCACGGCAATCGTGACCCTCGCTGCCCTGGTCAACGCCCTGCGCGTGGTGGACAAGAAGATCGCGGACGTCAAGATTGTGGTCTCCGGGGTGGGTGCCGCCGGCTCTGCCATCATCCAGCTGCTGAAGGCCCAGGGTGCCCGGCACATTGTGGCCGCGGGCCGCTCCGGTGCCATCCACAAGGGTGAGGCGTACAACGATCCGCACCGCACCTGGATCGCGGAAAACACCAACCAGGAAGGCTTCTCCGGCAGCCTGCACGAGGCCCTGGTGGGCGCTGATGTCTTCATCGGCGTCTCCGCCCCGAACATCCTGGAGGAGGAGCACATCGCGTCCATGGCGAAAGACGCCATTGTGTTCGCCATGGCCAACCCCACTCCGGAGGTGGATCCGGCCATCGCCTCCCGGCACGCCGCCGTGGTGGCCACGGGCCGGAGCGACTTCCCCAACCAGATCAACAACGTCCTGGCCTTCCCCGGCCTGTTCCGCGGGCTCCTTGACGTGGGGGCGAGCGACATCACCCCGGACATGCTGGTGGCCGCTGCCGAGGCAATCGCCAACCGGGTGAATGATAATGAGCTCAATGCGAGCTACATCATCCCCAGCATCTTCGATCCGCACGTGACCGCCGACGTCGCGGCAGCAGTGGCCGCCGCGGCACACGCCTCAAATGTGGCAACGGCTGCCGAACCGGCCGATTCCGCCGCGGAGCCTGCACTGGCCTCCGCCTGACCGCCCGACTTCCAGCCAAAGGAAAGGACCAGAAATGGCCATCACCGTCACCGATCCCCGTCCGATCAACCGCGCAGAGGAGATCCTCACGCCCAAGGCGCTGGCCTTCGTTGAGGAGCTCCACAACCGGTTCGCCGGCACCCGCAACGAGCTCCTGGCAGCCCGCGCCGTCAAGCGGCAGCGCGTGGCGGAAACGGGCAAGCTGGACTTCCTGCCGGAGACCCAGGACGTGCGCGACGGCGACTGGAAGGTTGCGCCCGCACCGGCAGCTTTGCAGGACCGCCGGGTGGAGATGACCGGACCCGCCTCGCCGGCGAAGATGGCCATCAATGCCCTGAACTCCGGCGCCAAGGTGTGGCTGGCGGACCTCGAGGACGCCAGCACGCCCACCTGGGCCAACGTCATCGACGCCATCCTGAACCTCCGCGACGCCGCCCAGGGCACGCTCAGCTACACCTCGGAGGAAGGCAAGGAATACCGGCTCCGCACCGACGCGCCGCTCGCCGTCGTGGTGGCCCGCCCGCGCGGCTGGCACATGCAGGAGAAGCACCTCCTGGTCAACGGCGAACCCGCCGTGGGCGCATTGGTGGACTTCGGCCTGCACTTCTTCCACATCGCCAAACAACTGGTCCTCAACGGGCAGGGCCCGTACTACTACCTGCCGAAGATGGAAAGCCACCTCGAAGCGCGGCTGTGGAACGACGTGTTCGTTTTCGCCCAGGACTTCCTCGGACTGCACCAGGGCACCATCCGCGCCACGGTGCTGATCGAGACCATCCCGGCGGCGTTCGAGATGGACGAGATCCTCTATGAACTGCGGGACCACGCCTCCGGCCTCAATGCCGGGCGCTGGGACTACCTGTTCAGCATCATCAAGTACTTCCGGGACGCCGGCGAGGAATTCGTCCTGCCGGACCGCGCGTCTGTGGCGATGACCGCCCCGTTCATGCGCGCCTACACCGAACTCCTGGTCAAGACCTGCCACCGGCGCGGCGCCTTCGCCATGGGCGGCATGGCCGCGGTCATCCCCAACCGGCGCCACCCCGAAGTCACCGAGGCCGCCTTCGAGAAGGTCCGCGCGGACAAGACCCGCGAGGCCAACGACGGGTTTGACGGCTCCTGGGTTGCCCACCCGGACCTGGTGCCCACCTGCCGCGAAGTCTTCGACTCCGTGCTCGGCGACAAGCCCAACCAGGTGGACAAGCAGCGGCCCGAGGTGTCGGTCACCGCGGAGCAGCTGCTGGACGTCCAGTCCGCCGGCGGCCAGGTCACCGAGGCCGGCCTGCGCCTGAACCTCTACGTGGCCGTTGCCTACACGGCCGTGTGGCTGTCCGGGAACGGCGCCGTGGCCATCCACAACCTCATGGAGGACGCCGCCACGGCCGAGATTTCCCGCTCGCAGGTGTGGCAGCAAATCCGCAACAAGTCCATCCTCGCGGACACCGGCAACACGGTCACCAGGGAGCTGGTGGAAAAGATCCTGGCGGAGGAAACCGAGCGGCTGCGCACCGAATTCGGGGACGAGGCGTTCCGCCGCTACTACCAGCCGGCCAGCGAACTGATCGCAGACATCTGCCTGTCGGATGATTACACCGACTTCCTCACCACGCCCGCCTACGAGCTGGTGGGCTGAAATGGCAGCACCCAAGTCCTCGCTCTCCGCGGGGGACCTCGCGCACATCGACGGGCAGCTTGCTGCCACGGACCGGCTGCTGGAACAGAACTACCCGGGCGACGACGGCTCCCGCCAGCCCGTGCACACGGTGTACGTCCCCGCGGACCGTTTCACGGCGTCGTTCGCGGCCGACTGGGGCGCCCAGGCAACCGCGACGGCCGAAGCACACGGCGGGTTCGGAAAACTCTGCGAACTGCTGGGCCAGGACGCCGCGCTGGCACAGGCTGTAGCCCCGCGGGTCGAAGCGAAGCTTTCCAGCGAGCCGATCGAAGACCTGCGCCTGGACTTCGAGGACGGGTTCGGGGACCGGGGCGACGACGCCGAGGACGCCGCAGCGGTTGCGGCAGCGTCCGTGGTGGCCCAGGCCGTGGCGGCGGGGTCCGCTCCCCCGTTCATCGGCATCCGCTTCAAGTGCTTTGAGGCTCCCACCCGGGCCCGTGGCCTGCGGACGCTCGACCTGTTCGTGTCCGGCCTGGCCGCAGCCGGCGAACTGCCGGACGGCCTGGTCCTCACCCTGCCCAAGGTCACCACGGTGGCCCAGGTCCAGGCCATGGACTATGCGGTCTCCCGGCTCGAGGAGATCCACGGGCTGGCCGCCGGCCAACTCCGGTTCGAGGTGCAGGTGGAAACGCCGCAGCTGATCCTGGGCCCGGACGGCACGTCACCGGTGGCGCAGCTCCCGCACGCCGTCCCCGGCAGGATCAGCGGCCTGCACTACGGCACCTACGACTACTCGGCGTCGCTGCAGATCTCCGCCGAATACCAGTCCATGGAGCACCCGGTTGCCGACTTCGCCAAGGAAGTCATGCAGCTCGCCGTGGCAGGCACCGGCATCCGGCTCTCCGACGGGTCCACCAACATCATCCCGGTGGGCGACAACGTGGAGAACGCCTGGCAGCTGCACGGGCGCCTGGTCCGAAGGTCGCTGGAACGGGGCTACTACCAGGGCTGGGACCTGCACCCGGCCCAGCTGCCCAGCCGCTTCGCAGCCACCTATGCCTTCTACCGCGAGGGCCTGCCGGCCGCCGCCGCCCGCCTGCGCAACTACGTGGAGCGGACCGAAGGCGGCGTGATGGACGAGCCCGCCACCGCCCGCGCCCTGGCCGCGTTCGTCCTGCGCGGCGTCCAGTGCGGCGCAGTGGGTGCGGAGGAAGTCCAGGCGCTTGCCGGCGTCGGACTTCCGCAGCTCACGGCGCTGGCCCATCCGCGGCTTGCCACTACTTCCAACTCCTAAGCAAAGGATTCCTTTCATGGGCAAGTACTACTCCCCCAGCGGCGGACTCCCGCCGCAGACCCACCTCACCACCGAACGGGCCATCGTCACCGAGGCCTACACGGTGATCCCCAAGGGCGTCATGACGGACATCGTCACGTCCAACCTGCCGGGTTTTTCGAACACCCGGTCGTGGATCATCGCCCGTCCCATCTCGGGTTTCGCCACCACCTTCTCCCAGCTGATCGTCGAGATCGGCCCGGGCGGCGGGGCCCCGAAGGCCGAATTCGAGGCCGGAGTGGAGGGCGTCATTTTCGTGACGCGGGGCAAGGTCAACCTCACCCTGGACGGCGAACTGCACCCGCTGGAGGAGGGCGGCTACGCCTACCTGGCTGCAGGTTCGGAATGGGGCCTGGAAAACGTCTCGGACGAGGTCGTGTCCTTCCACTGGATCCGCAAGGCCTACGAGCGGCTGGAAGGGTACGAGGCCAAGTCCTTCGTCACCAACGAAAAGGACGTGGAGCCCACGTCCATGCCGGACACCAATGACGTCTGGAAGACCACGCGGTTCACGGACTCGAACGACCTCGCCCATGACATGCAGGTGAACATCGTGACGTTCCAGCCAGGCGGGGTCATCCCGTTCCCCGAAACGCATGTGATGGAACACGGCCTGTACGTCCTGGAAGGCAAGGCCATGTACCTGCTGAACAACGACTGGGTGGAGGTGGAGGCGGGCGACTTCATGTGGCTGCGCGCCTTCTGCCCGCAGGCCTGCTATGCAGGTGGCCCCGGTGAATTCCGCTACCTGCTCTACAAGGACATGAACCGCCAGGTGAAGCTCACCTAAGCGCTCCTGACCCATCCGGGCCCAGACAGCAGAGGCCGTTATGGTGTGTCCATAACGGCCTCTGCTGTTGGTGCTGTTGGTCAGGCGCCGGGGTTCAGGACCACCTTGATGCAGCCGTCTTCCTTCTTCTGGAACTTCTCGTACAGGGCAGGCGCCCCGTCCAGGCCCGAACGGTGGGTGACCAGGTCCATGACACCGAGCGGATCGCCGTCGTCCTCCACGAGCGGAAGGATGTCATCGGTCCAGCGACGCACATTGCACTGGCCCATGCGCACCTGGAGCTGCTTGTCGAACATAGTGAGCATCGGCATGGGGCTGGCCTGTCCGCCGTACACGCCGCTCAGGGACAGCGTGCCGCCGCGGCGTACCGCGTCGATGGAGGCGTGCAGGGCCGCGAGTCGGTCCACGCCGCCGGTCTCCATCGCCTTCTGGGCCAGCTTGTCGGGCAGGAGGCCCAGCGCCTGGTGGGCGAATCCTGCCACCGGGGATCCATGGGCTTCCATGCCGACGGCGTCAACCACCGCGTCCGGGCCGCGCCCGGCGGTCATGTCCCGGAGTTCGTCTCCAATGGTCTTGCTGTAATCGAGCGTTTCCACGCCGTGCCGTGCCGCCATTTCCCGCCGTTCAACGACGGGGTCGATGCCAATAACCCGGAAACCGCGGTGCACCCCGATGCGGCTGGCGAACTGGCCAACCGGCCCCAGGCCGAACACTGCGAGCGTGCCGCCCGCCGGGACGTCCGCGTATCCCACGGCCTGCCAGGCGGTGGGGAGGATGTCGGAAAGGAACAGGTAGCGTTCGTCCGGAAGCTCGCTGCCCACCTTCACGGGCCCGTAATCGGCGTGCGGCACGCGCAGGTACTCGGCCTGGCCGCCGGGGACTGACCCGTACAGCTCGGAGTAGCCGAAGAGGGCGGCACCGGATCCCTTTTCCTTGACCTGGGTGGTCTCACACTGGGACTGCAGGCCCTGCTTGCACATGTAGCAGGAGCCGCAGGAAATATTGAACGGAACCACCACGCGGTCACCCTTGCGGAGATTCGAAACGCCACTGCCTACTTCCTCCACGATGCCCATCGGCTCGTGGCCAATGACGTCGCCCTTGTGCATGTAGGGGCCCAGGACCTCGTAGAGGTGCAGGTCGGAGCCGCAGATCGCGGTGGAGGTGATCCGGACGATCGCGTCCGTGGGTTCCTGGATGACGGGATCGGGCACTTCTTCAACGCTTACCGACCGCTTTCCTTGCCACGTCAGTGCTTTCACAGTCTCCCTTTCGTCTGCTGTGCCCCTGGGGTTCTCCCGGGGCGGGGCAGGGCACCCGCGGGCACCCTTTCTTCGACGCTATCTGTTTTGGGCGAAAAAAGTAAGCATGCTGATTAAAAGCTTGTGGCCGCCGTCGGTTGCTCCTAGCGTAGGAAGGGACCAAGGGAAGACCACGCGAAAGAGGAACGCCATGTCGTTGTACCAGCCGGAACCGGTCGAGATCTCCACCCGCATGCGTCCGGGTGAATGGACGGAAGAAAGCCTGGCGGAACTGGTCAGCACCTACCGCACGCGCGTCCGGGAAATGGGGGCGCCGGCCACAGAGGTGGCCACCGACATCGAGCGGAACGACGACGGCTCGGTGAAGGTGGTGGTGTCGTGGACAAAGCCCGCCATCGCCGGCGACGAGGATTCCGTGCCGGGCGGCCAGCCACTGTAGGCCGGTCAGCCTTCCTAGCGGTGCGGCTGCAGCGCAAGCAGCCGGCCGATGGCGCTTGAGCCCAGGTTCTGCAGCAACTGGCGCGGCCCGTCGAAGACCTCAACGGCACCCGCTTCGCGGAGTTGTGCCGCCTGGATTCCACCGCAGGTAAGTCCAATGGCAGGAATGCCCAGCGCGCCCGCCGCCTTCATGTCCCATACAGCGTCGCCCACGTAAACGGCATTGGCAGCCCCGACACCCACGGCCTCCAGGGCGGCTTCCAGGATGTCCGGTGCAGGCTTGCTCTCCTCCGCGTCGTTGGCGCTGGTGGCGGCATCAATGAAGGGGTCGGCGTCCAGCACGGAGCGCATGACCTGCAGGTCCCTTTCCCGCGCCGAGGACGCCAGGGCCACGGCCAGGCCTCCGGCATGGCACTGGCCCAGCAGGTCCTTGGCGCCATCAAGGGTGCGGAGCGAGGGCCAGTGCGAGGCATACAGCGCGCCATGGCTGGCCATGATGTCCTCATCCTCATCCCGGTTCCGGCCATCCGGAAGGAGGGTGTCCACCAGCCGGGCGCCGCCCATGCCCACGAGCTGGTGGATGGCTGCCATGGGGACGTCGTGGCCATACTGGCGGAAGGCATTCCACCAGGCGATGGTGTGGATGTACGACGAGTCGATCAGCGTACCGTCGACGTCAAACAGGACCCCCCGGCGGGGTCCGCCAGGAGGTGTGGTGGATTCGGCCATCAGCCCACCGCTGCCCGTCGGGCGCCGGGGGCCTTTTTCAGCTTGGCCGCTTCCTCCTTGGGAGAACTGACCGGCCGGACGCGTTCCCGGATGACGGATCCGGCGCCGTCCAGGCTCTTGTCCCGGATCAGGCCCGTGCCGGCAATTTCCCGGGCCATCGCAACGCCCGCCACAGCGGCCCGCTTGGTGGGGAAGGTAACCGAGATGGCCATCAGGTTCCCGCTTCCGTCCATCAGCCTGATCCGATAACCGCCGTCAGGGGCATCCACGAGTTCAAAAAATCCGGCCATAACTATCACTCCTCCGTCAATCACGGCACTGTGCTTGGGAGCACTCCATGAGGTGTTAGTAAGTATACTTATCTATCCTGCGAAGGAGAAGTTCCAGCCCCGTCCGCGCCGCCTCAGCGCGTATCCGCCTGTGCAGACGGAAGGGGGGTGTCACTGCGCCGAACCGTATCCTGATGAAGCTCCAGGGCGCTAGTCACAAGGGCGAAGTGGCTGAATGCCTGCGGTGTGTTACCCAGTTGGCGCCCGGCTTTCACCGCCCACTCCTCGCTCAGGAGCCCCACGTCGTTGCGCAGTTCCAGCAGGCGTTCGAAGAGCTCGCGCGATTCCTCGTGGCGCCCCGCCCCCAGGAGCGCCTCCACCATCCAGAATGAGCACGCCAGGAAGACGCCCTCGTCACCCGGCAGGCCGTCGTCGCTCTCTTCCGGCTTGTACCGCAGCACGAAACCGTCCTGGGTCAGCTCCCGCTGAATGGCGTCGATGGTTCCTATGATCTTGGGGTCGTCGTTCGGCAGGAAACCCACCCTGGGAATCAGCAGCAGGCTGGCATCGAGCTCCGGCCGGCCGTAGGACTGCACAAACGTATTGCGCCTGGCATCGAACCCGTTGGCCATGATGTCCCCGCGGATCTGCTCCCGCAGCGCCTCCCAGCGCTCCACCGGGCCCGGCAGCCCGGACTCCCGCACGCCCTTCACCATCCGGTCCGCGGCCACCCACGCCATGACCTTGGAGTGGGTGAAGTGCCGGCGCGGCCCCCGCATCTCCCAGAGCCCGTTGTCCGGCTGGTCCCAGATGGTTTCCAGGTGCTCCATCAGGGCGATCTGCACGTCCCAGGCCTCATCCGTGTGCTTCAGCAGCGAGTTCCGGGTCAGCGCGAGGCAGTCAAGGACCTCGCCCCACACATCCAGCTGGAACTGTTCCGCAGCCGCGTTTCCGATCCGCACAGGTGACGAGTTTTCGTAGCCCTTCAGCCAGGGCAGCTCCATCTCGGGCAGCCGCCGCTCGCCATGGATTCCGTACATGATCTGCAGGTCGGCGGGGTCGCCGGCCACGGCCCGGAGCAGCCAGTCCCGCCAGGCGGCCGCCTCGGCGGTGTATCCGGCGGCCAGCAGGGCCTGCAGGGTCATGGCGGCATCCCGCAGCCAGCAGTAGCGGTAGTCCCAGTTCCGCTGGCCGCCCGGCTGCTCCGGAAGGGATGTGGTGACGGCGGCGACGATGCCCCCGGTGGGGGCATAGGTGAGCGCCTTGAGCGTCACCAGGGATCGGACCACCGCGTCCTGGTATTTTCCCTTGACGGTGCACTGCGAGGACCAGCCCCGCCAGAATGCGTAGGTGCTGTCAAGGACGTCCTCGGCATCAACACTGACCGGCCGGCCCACATGGCTTGGTGCCCAGGTGAGCACGAACGGCACCTTGTCGCCGGCGCTCACGGTGAAGTCGCTGATGGTGTGCATGTTCTCGCCGTGCAGGGGCGCAGGGGTGACCAGGTAGACGGCGTCCGGGCCGGCAATGGCGTGCAGCCCGCGCTTGTCCTTGCGGACCCATGGCACGATGTGGCCGTAGTCGAACCTCAGGACCAGCTCCCCGTGCATCTTGACTGTGCCGCTGATGCCCTCCACGATGCGGACAATGTCAGCAACGGAATCCCTGGGCGGCATGAAGTCCGTGACCCGCACCGTTCCGTCCGGCGTCTCCCACTCCGTATCCAGCACCAGGCTTCCGTCGCGGTAGCTCCGCCGGGTGCACTGTCCGCCGCCCTCCGGCGCCAGCAGCCAGCGCCCCGAGTCAGGGGTGTCCAGCAGCGCGTTGAAGCACGCCGGGGAATCGAACCGCGGGAGGCAGAGCCAGTCAATGGAGCCTTCCTTACTGACCAGCGCCCCTGTTTGAAGGTCGCCAACTACCGCATAGTCTTCGATTCGCGCCATGACATTACCCTGCCACACAGGGCTCCGAAGGGAAGGGGAATGTGCAGGTGTAGCCTGAGGCAAATGGCTATCCGCATCGGCACCTCCGGCTGGAGCTACGACCACTGGGAGAACGTCCTGTACCCGCCCGGGCTGCCCGTCCGGGACAGGCTCCAGTGCTACGTCGCCAGGTTCAGCACGGTTGAACTGAACGCCAGCTTCTACCGGTGGCCCAGGGACACCACCTTCGCAGGCTGGAACAGGCGCCTCCCGCCCGGATTCAGCATGTCCGTCAAGGCACCCCGCGGGCTGACCCACGCACGCAAGCTCTATTCACCGGAGGTGTGGATTGAGCGCATCACCAGGTGCTGGCATGAGCTGGGGGACAAACGGGCCGTGCTCTTGGTCCAGCTGCCGCCGCAGCTGGAGCGCGACGACGCCCGGCTGGATTATTTCCTGGCCGCGCTCCCCTCCTGGATCAGGGTGGCCGTGGAGTTCAGGCACCCCAGCTGGGATTGCCCCGACGTGTTCGCCCTGCTGGAGCGGCACCAGGCGGCCTACTGCATCATGAGCGGCGCCAACCTCCCCTGCATCCTGCGCACCACCGCGCCGTTCGCCTACGTCCGGCTTCACGGGCCGGATCACGAGCACCTGTACGGCGGCTCCTACTCGGACGCCGACATGCACTGGTGGGCAGACCGGATCCGCGAGTGGGACGGCGCGGGCATCGACGTGTACGCCTACTTCAACAACGACGGCGGCGGGAACGCTGTGCGGAACGCCGAGACCCTGCGGGCTTTCCTGGGCGTCAGCTGATGCCTGCTGCCGCCCTGTGGCAGAGTTAGGGCATGGACACGGCTCCGCAGAACCCAGCCCCGGACACGGCACACACACCGCGGCAGAACAAAAAAGGCCAGTACGCACTGTCGGGAAGCCAGTTCTTCCGGCTGGCGCACAGGCTCTCTGATGCGGTCAACGATGTCCGGATCACCCTCGCCAAACGGTGGGACTTCGTGCCCCAAACCATCGCCTACCAGGGCTACGGTTCCACCACCCGGGTACGGGTGCTGGGGCGGGTGCTGCTGACCCAGAAGCCGTTGCCGGGGAGCAAAGCCGAGCACGAAGCGAAAAACGGGAACCAGAACATCCGGGGCTGGCGCGCCTTCACCGGGGTGCCGCTGCAGTTTACCGACGTCGAAATCACCATCGGCGACGTGGTCACCCACGTCACGGCGGACCGGGGCGGACTCATCGACACCGAGGTGGATGTCCAGCTGTCCCCCGGCTGGCATACGGCAGTCCTGCGCGCCGAGGGAACCGAGCCGGCGGAAGCACTGATCCAGGTCATCGCGCCCGGGGTGCAATTCGGCATCGTCTCCGACATTGACGACACCGTCATGGTGACCGCCCTGCCCCGGCCGTTCCTGGCGCTGTGGAACACCTTCGTGCTCAGCGAACGGGCGCGCATGGCCACGCCGGGAATGGCCGTGCTGCTGGACCGGCTGACCATTGAGCACCCCGAGGCTCCGGTCATCTACCTGTCCACCGGCCCCTGGAACGCCGCCCCCACGCTGGGGCGCTTCCTGACCCGCAACATGTACCCCAAGGGCGCGCTGCTGTTGACGGACTGGGGCCTCACCCAGGACCGCTGGTTCCGCAGCGGCCAGGACCACAAGCACCGCAACCTGGAGCGGCTTGCCGAGGAATTCCCGGACATGCGGTGGCTCCTGATCGGCGACAACGGCCAGCATGATGAGGCCATCTACTCCGCCTTCGCCGCCGGGAACCCGGAAAAGGTTGCGGCCATCGCCATCCGGCAGCTGTCCGTCAGCGAATCGGTCTTCGCCGGCGGCCACTCCGAGGACGGCGACCACACCACCTCCCGGGTGCCGTGGATCTACTCCCCGGACGGCGCCGGCATCGCCAAGCAGCTCGCCATGCTGGACCTGCTCCGGGGCTGACCATTCCGGGGCCGGCCCCGTTGCGTCCTACGCCCCGGCACCCAGGGGTGCGCCGTCGTCGGGCGCTTCATTGCCCAACAGCTCCCCGTTGTCGAGCAAATCCCCACTGTCCAGCAAATCCCCGCTGTCCAGTAAATCCTCACGGTCCAGCACATCCCCACTGCCGAGCAGATCCGGAACCACGGCCTGGGCGATGGTGGCGTCAGCAGCGGCAGCCAGGTCACGTTCCTCGATGAGCTCCTGGTACCAGAAGTAGGATGCCTTGGGCGTGCGGTCCAGTGTTTCAAAGTCGACGTGCAGCAGGCCAAAGGGCTGCTTGTAGCCGGCGGACCACTCGAAGTTGTCCAGGAAGGACCACACGTAGTAGCCACGCAGGTCAACGGACTCTGCCACGCCGCCGGGGGCCGTGGCCCGCAGTGCGGTTTCAAGGTGGTCGGAGATGTACTTCAGCCGCCGCTCGTCCGGGATGAACCGGGTGTTGGTGGACTTGTCCCGGACGATGATGTCCTCGAAGCTGGCGCCGCCTTCGGTGATGATCACCGGCGGCAGGTTGGGATACCGATCCGCCATCTCCTTCAGGGCCACGGCCATGTACTCCGGCTTGACCGGCCACCCGTAGGCGGTGATGTCCGCTTCCGGCCAGGCTTCCACGTGGAATGGCGTGGCACCGCTGCCCGTGGCGTTGAGGTCGCTGCCCATAGCTTCCGCCATGCTTGACGGCACTGTACCGCTGCCTGGCCCCGCCGCCACCTTGGTGGGCATGTAGTAGTTGAGCCCGTAGAAGTCCAGGGGCTGGGAAATGATCTCCATGTCCTCGTCGGGGTGTTCAAAGGAGCTGAAGAACTTTGCGGCGCGGATCAGGTCGGGGTATTTGCCCGTCAGGACCGGGTCCGCGTAGAGCCGGTTCTGGCCCAGGTCCATAACCCCGGCGCTGATCTTGTCCAGCGGGTTGATCGAGTTCGGCACCATGGGCGAGTAGACGTTGGTCATCCCGATTTCGCCCGGCACCTTGGCAGCGCGCAGGGCCTGGACGGCGAGCCCGTGGCCCAGCAGCTGGTGGTGGACGGTGGGGAAGGCGCCCAGGGCCAGCTCCTTGCCGGGTGAGTGCAGGCCGAATGCATAGCCATTCGCGCTCACGGTGGCCGGTTCGTTGATGGTGACCCAGCGTGCCACCCGGTCCCCGAACGACTCAGCCACGATCGCGGCGTACTCCCCCAGCCGGTAGGCGGTGTCCCGGTTCATCCAGCCGCCTGCTTCATCCAGTTCCAGGGGCGTGTCCCAGTGGTAGATGGTGGCCATGGGCGAGATGCCGTTGGCCAGGAGCTCGTCCAGGAGCCGGTCATAGAACGCCAGCCCTGCGCGGTTGGCCGGCCCGGTCCCGCCGGGCTGGATGCGCGGCCAGGAGAAGGAGAACCGGTAGGAATCGACGCCCAGCTGCTTCAGGAGGGCCACGTCCTGCGGCATCCGGTGGTAATGGTCCGTGGCCACGACGGGGCTGTGGTCCTCCACGATGGCGCCGGGCCTGGCCGCGAACCTGTCCCACCCCGAGGGCCCGCGGCCATCCTCATCCAGCGCCCCTTCAATCTGGAATGCTGCGGTTGCGACGCCAAGCGTGAACCCCGGGGGGATGAGCGCTGCGAGGTCCTTGGCGGTGATGTGCATTGGGGTCCAGCCTTTTGGTCACGGTGGTTTGGGTACGTCCCAGAATGTCACAGCGCAGGACGGCTGACGAGCAGCAACTCCGCGGCGGGCACCGGCGGCTACTGTGAACCGAAAAGGAACTCCTTGGCGTGCGCCACTGCCTTGCGGAAGGCGTCGTTGCGCAGGGTCACCAGGTGCTCGGAATCGCCGTCGGACGGTTCCAGGTAGCCGGTGTACCCGGGCCGCAGGACCCAGATGTCCCCCGCCGGGGGCAGGTAGAACACGCCGAAGGAACGCTGCTGCCTCTCTTCGGCCGTCCAGACCGGGACCACCGCCAAGGCCGCACCGGTGGCAGGGTTGATCCACTGCGCGCGCGGCAGCGGCTGTTCGTGCGCCTCGGGGTCCAGGAAGGGCGCGGTTCCCGGACCCCAGCGCTGCTCAAAGCGCTCATGGAATGCGGGAATGAGGTGTGAATCGTAGCGCCGCCAGTCGCTCATGCAGCTTTCCGCCTCCTTGGATGAATGGCACTGCGTTGGTTGGTTTTCCGGGGTTCAGGGCCCGCTTCAGGGCCGGATTCAGGACCAGCTTTAGGGCCGGGGCCGTTTTCAGGCCCAGGGCCCGCTCTCCCACCGCACGGGGGTGACACGGATGGGAGGCCCGGACGGGCCGCCGGTGCTGCGGACTTTGCGGACCGGAACGATGGTGGGCACCGCCGCCGTCAGCCTCCGGTCGTACTCGGCCCGGCGCCCGGGGTCACGCAGCACGTTGAACGCCTGCATGATCCTCAGGAGTTCGTCACGCTGCCCGGGGTTGCGCGCCACCGCCGGCTGGCTCCCCCCTGGCTGATTGTTCCCGTCCGCCTGCGCGCCGTCCATGTCCGGATGGTGGCTGCGCATGAGGGCCCGGTACGCATGGGATATTTCCTGCCGGGTGGCATCCCGGCCCACGCCGAGGATGGTGTAGTAATCGGGGACGTCATTCATGCCAGCCTCCTGCTCCGCCGGTGCCCCTGCCGGGCCGGCAGGGGCACGCGAAGGAAAGCCCTACGTGTTGATCTGCTGCATCCCGCCCTGCTGGGTCTGGATTTCGATCCTGCGCGGCTTGGCCTGTTCTGCAACCGGTATCCGCAGGGTCAGGACGCCCTGGTCGTAGCTGGCCTTGATCTTGTCGGTGTCCAGGGTGTCACCCAGGATCAGCTGGCGGCTGAACACGCCGCGGGGACGCTCAGAGGCCACCAGTTCCACATTGGGCTGCGTGGGGTCCTGGCGCTCGGCCCGCACAGTCAGGACGTTTCGCTCGACGTTCAGGTCCAGCGAATCCACCTTCACTCCGGGAAGGTCGAACGCCACCACGAACTCGCCGTCCTCCTGCCAGGCGTCCATGGGCATGGCGGCCGGACGGGCGGCAGTCCCAAAGACCTGCTGCGTGAGCCGGTCCAGCTCACGGAACGGGTCCGTACGCATCAACATCATTTCCCACTCCTTCAGCTTCCAAGTGTTGATCTGCGTCTGCTCCACCATCACCTAATCTATGGTGGTGGATATAGATTTTTTATAGCACTCGTGGGAAACTGAAGCAAGACACGGGCCGCAGCGATTTTTGGGAGTACACATGGCAGAACCTGATGCGGGACGGCCTGCGCGCTCCGCCGGCTCACGGGCCCTGTACGCCATCTCGGTGGCCGCGGAGCTCACGGGAACCGGGCAGCAGAACATCAGGCTGTACGAAACCAAGGGGCTGCTGACGCCATCGAGGACGGCAGGCGGCACCCGCCAATACAGCGATGACGACATTGCCGTACTGCAGCGGATCGGCGAGCTCCTCGAGGAGGGGCTGAACCTGGCAGGCGTTGCCAAGGTCCTGGAGCTGGAGGCGGCGAATGTGAAATTGCACAGGGCCCTGAAGCGCGCCAGGTCCCGGCCGCAGTGATGCAGCCGGGACCTGGCTGCAGCGAATCAGCCGAGCGACGCAACCGGAATCAAGCAGCCGCGGTGACGCAACTGCAGTGAATTAGCCTGCCGGGGAGGGCGTTACTCCCGGGCGGATTCTTCCTTCGACAGCTCTCCCGTGACCGGCTCCCCGGGGATTCGCGCTGTCCGCCAGGTGTCCAGCGCGATGACTCCGCCCAGGATGAGCAGCGAGAGGGAAAACGATGCAAGGGTGTCGGTGGGCCAGTGGTAGCCCAGGTAGAGCCGGCTGGCGATGGCGAGGATGATTCCGATTCCGGCCCCGATGAAACCGAACACCGCTGAGCGCGGGTTCCGGCGCCGGGAGAAGATCAGGTAGGCGCCCACCAGCAGGAAGTCGCAGGCTCCCAGGACGTGCCCGGACGGGTACGAGAAGGTCTGGTCCGCACCGAACAGCATCTGGTCAACGGGAGGCCGCGAGCGCTGGACGATGTGCAGGATGATCTGGGAGATGATCACCCCGGTCAGCATCGCGGACGCCAGCAGGATGGGGCGCCAGGCGTGTTTGGCCGCGAAGCCCCAGACGAGGATCACCACCAGCACGATGATGGGCAGGGCGATGGGGCCGAAGAACACGGCCAGGAAGATCATGAACGCGGTAAGTGCCCCTGAACGGGTTGTCAGCAGCCAGTCGTGCACCGGCTGGTCTGCAACGGTAAGGCCGACGCCCTGCACCACGCTGATCAGCGTGGCGATAAAGAGTGCCAGCCCCACCACCGCCAGGATGACCGATGCACGGTAAAGGCGGCGCCGGTCGGCAGGATCGATGTAGCGCTCCTCCACCACGAACTTCTCATGGAAGGTGTGCCACCTGCCCGAGTTTCTCTGCGTGACTGCGGAACCTGCTGATTTTTGTGCCAATGTGCTGCCCGTCCCTGCGCCCTGTTGAATGCACGCCATGTATACGTGTTGTTGAATGCCTAGGCTGAAGATTATCCCCATGATTGGCCATTCACTCCATCACCGGGTCACCGGCCATGGCGCCGGCCCCGGCCAGGTAAGGCGCCAGGGCAGTCGCCATGGCCGGCGGCAGGGCCGGTCCGGGCGACTAGTACGACCCGGTGGTGAACTGCCAGCTCCGGCCGGCCAGCGGATTGCCGGCGAGATCGCGGATCCCGGCGGCCCCTCCAATCAGGGTCACCGTATACCGGGCCTTGGCGGCCAGGGGTTCCTGGGGATCGAGGATCCACTGGTTGGTGGTGCCGTTCCGGTAGACGGCGGCTGCCACCAAGGCACCGGTGGAAGCGTTCTTCAAAGTGAAGGTGGTGGTGCCAGCGCCCTGGACGGCTTCGCTGAAGGTGGCGCTGACGTTGCTGTTCCTGCGGACCAGGAGCGCGTTGCTGCCCGGGGTGTAGCTGGTGAGGGTGGGCGCGGGGCCGGTGGTGAAACTCCAGCTGGTGGTGGCCAGTGGCGTGCCTGCCGTGTCGCGGATGGCAGAGGTTCCGCCGGCCAGGGTGGCCGTGTAGGTGGTGTCCGCGGCGAGGCTTGCGGCCGGGTCAAGGGTGGCGGTCCTGGTGGTGGCGTTGTACGTGACGGTGGCAGCAATGCTGGCCCCTGCGGCGTTTTTGAGCACGAAGGTCGTAGCGGACACGCCCTGGACGGCGGCGCTGAAGGTGGCCGCCACGTTCGTGCCCGCGGCCACGGCGGTGGCCTTGGCGGCCGGCGAAACCGAGGTGACGGTCGGGGCAGGAGCAGGGGCAGGAGCCGTGGCGTCCGCACCGGTAAACAGCAGGCGGTTCGGGGTACCCGCGGTGGCGCCGGTGACCATCCCGGAGGTGGCATTGGCTGCCAGTGCCGCGGCCACGTCCGCCGGTGCCAGGGCGGGGTTCTGCGAGAGCAGCAGGGCTGCGGCGCCGGCGGTGTGCGGAGCCGCCATGGACGTTCCGGACATGGACGCCGTGGCCGTGGTGGAGGTGTAGTAGTCGGAGGTGATGCCGACGCCGGGAGCATACAGGTCAACGCAGGACCCAAAGTTGGAGAACGATGCCTGCTTGTCGGTTGCATCGCTGGCCGCCACGGTGACGGCGCCGGGCACGCGGGCAGGTGAGCCCGTGCAGGCGTCCACAGCGGAGTTGCCCGCGGCCACCACGGTGGTGACGCCGTCAGCCAGGACGGCCTGGACGGCGCTGTCCACCGTGCTGCTGGCCGCTCCACCCAGGCTGAGGTTGGCCACGGCCGGTGTTCCGGCTGCATGGTTTGCGGTGATCCAGTCCAGGCCGGCCACCACGTCCGAGTTGTAGCCCGACCCGCTGCAGTCCAGCACCCTGACCGGCACCAGGGTGGCGCTCTTGGCGACGCCGTACGTGGACCCTGCCACCGTTCCGGCTACGTGGGTGCCGTGGCCGTTGCAGTCAGTGGTGCCGTTGCCATCCGCCACGGCGGTCCAGCCCGCCGCCACCCGGCCGCCAAAGTCGCTGTGCGAGGCCAGGATGCCGGTGTCCACCACGTAGGCCGTCACACCGGCGCCGGACCCGGTCCACGAGTAGCTGCCGGAGAGCGGCAACGCCCGTTGGTCGGCACGGTCCAGGCCCCAGGGGGCCGGCTGCTCGTTCCCGGAAACCGTGAGGGGGGCGTCCGGTTCCACCGACAGCACCTTCCCCGACCTGGCAAGGGCTGCCGCCTGGGCGGGGGTTGCGGTGACAACGGCGCCATGGATTGCATGCTCAAACGTGCGGCCGACGGCGTGGCCCTGGCCGCGCAGTCCGGCCGTCTCGGAGGCGACGTCCGCAGTGGGGGCGTACTGGACGATGTAGCGTCCGGCTGCGGGGGGTTGGACAGTGACAGCAGCCGCGGCAGGAACGGCGGCGGCGGGCAGGGCTGCCGTGGAAAGGACGACGGCGGAGAGCATCGCCGTGAGCGCAGGCAGCACGAAGAAACGGGTACGCATGTGGGGTCCTTGCGGTGGCGGTTGGCGGTACCAAAAGGATAGGAGCCGGAAGCGCACGGCTTCCGGCTCCTTGGATGATCCTGTGCCAACCTTTGGCGTTTCCTGCGGCCCGGTTACTGCGGGCCCGGTTTTAGCCCTGGCCTCCTCCAGAGCCGGAGCCGGCTGCAGCATGGTTCCGCCAGCTGTGCTCGGGCTCGAAGCCCAGCAGCCGCCGTGCCTTGTCGATGGAAAGCATCGTTTCGTGCTCGCCCAGTTCCTTGGTGACCTTGACGCCGGGGAACACCTCAGCTGCGAGGCCGGCACTTGACCGGCTCATGACGGTATCGGCATTGGCAATGATGAAGGCCTCGAATCCTGGCTTGGCGTTCTCCAGCGCCCGCGCCACGGCCTGCGCGCCGTCCCTGCCGTCGATGTAGCCCCACAGGTTCCACTTCCGCAGCATCGCGTCCCCATCAAAGGAGGGGAACTTTTCGTAGTCGGCCTCGTCCATCACGTTGGAGAACCGCAGCCCCGTAATGCTCAGCTCCGGGTCCCACCGCGTCATCTCCACGGCCATCTGCTCCTCCAGCGTCTTCACCAGGGAGTAGGTGCTTTCCGGCCGCGGCGGGTATTCCTCGTCCACCGGGATGTAGGGCGGGTCGATGTCGAACGGCAGCCCCAGCACGGTCTCGCTGGACGCGTACACCACCTTTTTGATGCCGGCGCGCCGCGCGGCCTGGAAGACGTTGTAGGTGGACAGCATGTTGTTCTCGAACGTGGCGGCGTCCGGAAGGATGCCCGGGGCGGGAATGGCTCCCAGGTGCACCACGGCGTCGAACCCGTCATGCCGGTCATCAACCCCCAGCAGCGCGTCCACCACCTGCCCGTAGTTGCGCAGATCCACTACCAGGAGCCCCGGGCTGCGCTCGCCGGCGCGGTCCAGGGTGAGGACCTGGTGGCCATCGTCGGTGAGCCGGCGCACCACGTGCCGCCCCAGTTTTCCGTTTCCGCCTGTAACGGCAATTCTCATCAGTGTTTCCTTCTGTTGGAGTGCGTTCACCGTGCGGTGTTTCGGTCAGGACGGGGGCCGCGGGGCTGCGAGGAACTGTTCGACGGCGGCGATTGCCACTGCGGTGATCCCGCCTTGATCGCCGCTGCCGTTGACGGACACCAGGATGCCCCGGCCCGCGTACACCGAGACTACTTCATGGGTCTGGCGGTGGTAGAGGTCCAGGCGGCGCCGGAAGACATCGAGGGTGTCGTCCGTGCGGCCCTGTTCCGCAGCGCGGCGCTGCATCCGCTCCTCCAGTTCGGCGTCCGGCGCCTGCAGTTCGATGACGGCGTCCAGCGCATGGCCCTGGGCGGCGAGCATGGCATCCAGTTCGGCGGCCTGCGGCGCCGTGCGGGGGTAGCCGTCCAGCAGGAACCCTTGCCTCGCGTCGCCTTCAAGGAGCCGGTCCTTGACCAGTGCGTTGGTTAGGTGGTCAGGTACGAAGTGGCCGCCGTCCAAATACTGCGCAGCCTGGTTCCCCAGGTCTGTCTTCCGGCTTACGTTGCTCCGGAAGATGTCGCCGGTGGACACGGCAGGGACCTGGAAGTGGCGCGCCAGGTGTTCGGCCTGGGTTCCCTTGCCGGAGCCCGGTGGGCCGATGATGAGAAGCCTGGTCATGTTCCTGTCCTTCCGCGGCGGGACCACAGTCAACGGGCCGGCAGAGGCAGCACCGGCTCCCGCTTCATTGTGCCGGTTGGTCCTTGCCGGGCGCCAGCAAGCGCTGTCGCGGCCCGGAAGCACATGGGCTTCGCCCCGGCCGGGGATGTATATACTCTGGTTATCGGTTTAGCAGCAGGCCGTTGGAAAGTTCGTCGATCCAGCGACCATCACCGGTTCCCCGCCCTGTTGCGGGGTGCTTGTGTGTTGCAGGCTCGTTTTGACCTGAACGAATGGCACCAGAAAACCGTGGCCAGCGAGTCAACAGCAAAAACCGATACATCCATCACAGAGCACCTGCATGAACTGGTCCTCAACAGCTCCGATGTTGAGGACTTCCTCAATGAACTGGCACAGGTGTCCGCGCGTAACCTCTCGGAGCCAGGCGATGAGATGCTATGCGCCATCACCCTGCTCCGGCAGCGGAAAACCGCCACCGTAGCCAGCAGCAGCCGGGAAGCAAAGTCCATCGGACGCCTTGAGCACAGCTTCGCCGAGACCCCCAGCCTGACGGCATTCACCGTCCAGGAGACAGTCCACGCTCCGGACCTCGAAGGGGACGGCCGCTGGCCGGAATACTCCACGGCTGTTGTGGCACAGGGAGTCAGGTCGGTCGCGGCTCTTCCCTTCCGGCTTGAAGGCGAAACCAAGGCAGCGCTGCTGCTGTACTCCGGCCGCGCCCACCGCTTTGAAGGCCGTGTGCTCAAGTTCGCCGAAGATTTCGTCAGCCAGACCTCGCTGGCACTCCGCCTTGCAGTGCGCTTTGCGCATTACAGCGAGACGGCGGCGAACCTCCGTGCCACGCTGGAGTCCCGCACGGTCATCGATATGGCGGTGGGCATCATCATGGCCCAGAACCGATGCAGCCAGCAGGACGCTTTTGCCATCCTGAAGACCGCGTCGAGCACCCGCAACACCAAGCTGCACGATGTTGCTGCTGCCGTGGTGAATGCCCTGGGCCAGGGCCCGGCGCGCACCCATTACGACGGCTAGGGCGGCGGTCTGCGCCAACGTGTCCTGCCACCAGTAGACTGGTGCCAACTTTTCGCCGGGGGGCTCAAATGGAACAGCAGCGTGTTTGCCTTGTCGTGGAGGATGACGACGACATCCGGGGCCTGATCTCGGTGGTCCTGTCCCGCGCGGGGTTCAAGGTCACCGCGGTGGGAACAGGGGCGGAGGGCATCGCCGCGGCGTCTGATCCCGCCATCGCCCTGGTCACCCTGGACCTTGGGCTTCCCGACATGGACGGGCACGTGGTGGCCCGCGCCATCCGCGTCCTCACCACCGCACCCTTGCTCTTCCTGACGGCCCGCTCCGAGGAAGACGACGTGCTGGCCGGCATGGCGTCAGGGGCTGCCGGCTACCTCACCAAACCTTTCCATCCGAAGGAACTGAAGGCCCTTGCCGGGCAGCTGTGCCCGGCGGCGGCTGTTTCACAGGAGCCCCAGATACCGGGCAAATCCCACTGCTGAGCCGGCCGCCGGGAATCGAGCCGTAACTCCCGGCAGCCCCCGGCAGCGGTGACGCGTCCGGCGGCGGCCCGTGCCGCCGTCGGACGCGCACTGGCGCTACTTCGACAGGAAGTCCAGCAGGGCCTCGTTGACCTCCGCGGCGTGCGTCCACAGCAGGCCGTGCGGGGCACCCTCGATCTCCACGTACTCAGCGCTGGGCAGCGCCTTGGCGAACAGGCGGCCGGTGGAGTCAATGGGCAGGATGTTGTCCGCGGTGCCGTGCACGATCAGGGCCGGGACATCGATCTTGGGGATGTCCTGGCGGAAGTCCGTGAGCCACGTGGGCTGGGCGGCAACGGAAGCCGTTGCACCCGAGCCGGCGGCAAGGTTCCAGCCCGCATTCATGACTTCCTGGCTCAGGCGGGGCGTGCCCAGGAAGGTGTCGGAGTTGTAGAAATTCTTGAAGAATTCGGTGAAGAAGGCGTAGCGGTCGGCCGTGACTGCTTCCAGAAGGCCGTCGAACACCTCCTGGGGGACGCCGTCGGGATTGTCGTCGGCCTTGAGCAGGTAGGGCTCCAGGGATCCGAGGAACGCTGCCCGGGCCACGCGTGCGGAGCCGTAGGTGCCCAGGTAGCGGCCGACTTCGCCGGTGCCCATGGAGAAGCCCACCAGCACCACGTCGTTCAGGTCCAGGGTAGTCAGCAGGGTGTTGAGGTCCGCCGCGAAGGTGTCGTAGTCGTAGCCCCCGGCGGGCTTGCTGGATTTGCCGAAACCGCGGCGGTCATAGGTGATGACCCGGTAGCCGGCACCCAGCAGGGCAGCGGTCTGCTTTTCCCAGGATGACCCGTCCAGGGGGTAGCCATGGATCAGCACCACGGGCTGTCCCGAGCCGTGGTCCTCGTAGTAGATCTCGATATCAGTGCTGTTCTCAGTGCCAACGGTGATTAAAGCCATCGGGGATGAATTCCTTTCGAGACTGGCCAGGCGGCAGGCAGAACGCCGTGCCACGCATCTCCTACTCTAGGGCGGCCGGCTCCGGGCGGGGAGCGTTTTGCGGCGACGGTGGACGTCGCCAAAGTGCGTTGCGGCGGCAGCTGTGACAATATATGCGCATGAATGCAGATAAGAATGCTTGCTCGCTGGGCGCGGACAGCCAATACGTGGAGTTGGCGGTGGAGGTCTTCGCCATGCTGGCCGACGCTACCAGGGTGCGGATTATTTTGGCGCTCCGGGACGGCGAGATGGCGGTGGGCGCCCTGGCGGACGTCGTGGGCAAGTCCCCTGCCGCCGTGTCCCAGCACCTGGCGAAAATGCGCCTGGCCCGGATGGTGTCCACGCGGCAGGACGGGACGCGTGTGCTCTACCGGCTGGAAAACGAGCATGCACGGCAACTGGTGGCGGATGCGATCTTCCAGGCCGAACACGCCCTTGGCGGAGAGCCGGCACACCACCGCATCACCAACCATTCTGCACAAAGGAGTGCCTCATGAGCGGGCCGCACCAGGAGTCGACACACACGCACAGCCACCCCCATGAGGAGGGGCACGGCGGACACGACCACGGTCATGACCACCCGCACGACCACGGTCATGAGCACCACCACGACCACGGTCATGACCACCCGCACGATCATGACCACGACGGGCACGGCCACCACCACCACTCCGGCTTCAAGGGCTGGCTGTTCGAACTGTTCGTTCCGCACACGCACGATGCCGCCGATTCCATTGACGACGCCATGGAGGCCAGCAGCGAGGGCATCCGGGCGCTGAAGATCAGCATGTTCGTCCTGCTGGCCACGACCGTGCTGCAATTCCTGGTGGTCCTGTTCAGCAGCTCGGTGGCCCTGCTGGCGGACACCATCCACAACTTTTCCGACGCCCTGACCGCGGTACCCCTGTGGGTTGCCTTCATCCTGGGGCGCAGGGCCGCCAACCGCCGGTACACGTACGGCTACGGAAGGGCGGAGGACCTGGCAGGCCTGTTCATCGTGGCCGTGGTGGCCCTTTCCGCCGTCGTTGCCGGCTGGCAGTCAGTGGACCGGCTGATCCATCCCCAGCCGCTGCAGAACCTGGGCTGGGTCATGGCCGCGGGCCTGATCGGCTTTGCAGGAAACGAAGCCGTGGCCATCTACCGCATCCGGGTGGGCCGCAGGATCGGTTCCGCCGCGCTGGTCGCAGACGGTGTGCACGCCCGGACGGACGGCTTCACCTCGCTGGCCGTGGTGATCGGCGCCGTCGGCGTCATGCTCGGTTTTCCGCTGGCGGACCCGATCGTTGGGCTGATCATCTCCGCAGCCATCATGGTGCTGCTGTGGGGCACCATTCGGAGTATCGGACGGCGGCTTATGGATGGCATCGAACCGGAGCTGGTGTCGCGTGCCCAGTCCGCGCTGGAGGGGACGACGGGCGTCCTCGGCGTCCAGCACCTGCAGCTGCGGTGGTCGGGCCACCGGCTGCAGGGCTCGGCACGCATCGAACTGGCAGACACGGAGCTGTCGCACGCCGAGGAGGTCCTTGACCGCGCCGACCACCGGCTTCGGCAGGCACTGCCCAAGCTGGACCACATGCTCCTGGCTCCCGGCACCCGGCGGTAGCGGGCGCTTAACGCAGAAGTGACCCGGCCTGGCCGGGTCACTTCTGCGTTGCGGGGATTCCGGACCTAGGCGCGGGCAGCCTTTCCAGGCAGCGCGAGCTTGAAGACCTTTGCCCAGGAGGAGCCGACCTGCTTCAGCAGCGGCCCGGTGGTGTACTTCAGGCCGTACCGCTGGCAGATCTCGCGGACCCTGGGCGCCACCTCGGCGTACCGGTTCGAGGGCAGGTCCGGGAAGAGGTGGTGCTCGATCTGGTGTGAGAGGTTGCCCGTCATGAGGTGCATGAACTTCGAGCCCGAAATGTTGGCTGAGCCGATCATCTGGCGGACATACCAGTCACCGCGGGTTTCGCCGTCCACCATCTCTTCCGTGAAGGTGTCGGTTCCCTCCGGGAAGTGGCCGCAGAAGATCACCGCGTGGGCCCAGACGTTGCGGATGGCGTTGGCTGCGATCGTGCCGAAGAGAGCCTGCTTCGCGGACCCGGTGAGCATGGCGACCGCCGGGGTTGCTGCATAGTCCTTGGTGAACTGGGTGACAACCTTCTTGCCGAGCGCCTTGAGGTCCTTGTGCAGGGCCTCCTTGGACTTGGTGCCTTCCTTATACTCGGTCAGCTCAAGGTCGTAGATGGCAATGCCCCACTCGAAGACCGGGGCCAGGATGGCGTTGAACAGCGGGTTGGCCAGGTTGATGGGCTTCCACGGCTGCTGCTCATCCATGCGCAGGAGGTTGTATCCGACGTCGTTGTCCTTGCCCACCACGTTGGTCCAGCGGTGGTGCAGGTCGTTGTGGGTGTGCTGCCAGGACCGCGACGGCGTGACGAAGTCCCATTCCCAGGTGGTGGAGTGGATGTCCGGGTCCCGCATCCAGTCCCACTGGCCGTGCAGGATGTTGTGGCCCAGTTCCATGTTTTCCAGGATCTTGGCCAGGCTCAGCAAGGTGGTACCGGTGACCCAGGCAGCCTTGTTCTTACTGACCAGGAGGGCGGCCCGGCCGGAGATCTCGAGCCCGCGCTGGATCTTGATCATCCGGCGGATGTAGGCAGCATCCTCGGCGCCCCGCTTGGCCAGGACTTCATCCCGGATGGCGTCGAGCTCGCGGCCCAGCTCCGCTACCTGCTCGTCGCTGAGGTGCGCGGCCGCCGGCGGCCGGACGGTGGGGCTGCCCGATTCGGCGAGCTTCCCGGGGCGCGTTCTCGAGCTTCCCGCGGGGGTGACCTTGGTAGGTGTGATTACAGACATTCCGTGGTGCTCCTCAGATTTCGAGGTTTACGGGTCCGGCGGCTGCCGAGACACACGTTTGGATCAGTTGGCCGGGTTCGCCATGGATTTCCCCGGTACGCAGGTCCCGGACCTGCCCGGCAAGCAGCGGTGTGAGGCAGCTGTGGCAGATGCCCATCCGGCAGCCGCTGGGCATCAGCACCCCGGCGTCCTCGCCGACGTCCAGGATGGGGGTGTCGCCGTCGGCCTGCACCTCGCGGTCGGAGGCTTCGAAGGTGACCAGGCCGCCGTCGTGCCCTACGCCCGCGTTGAACGTGGTGTTGAAGCGCTCGATCATCAGGTTGCCGGGGTCGCCCGCCACGGCGACGTCGGAGCCGGGAGCCTTGGCGGTCAGTGCCCGCTTCCAGAGCGCCTCTGCGTCGTCCAGGAAACTGTCCGGACCGCAGGCGTAGGCTGCCCGTTCCTTCCAGTCGGGGCAGATCGCGTCCAGCTCCTTGGTGCTGGAAAAGTCCATGCGGCCCTGCTCGCCGGTGTACCAGTGCGCCAGCCGGAAGTTGGGGAACTGGTCCGCGAGCTCGGCCAGCTCCTCGCGGAACAGGCTGTCATCCGGCGTGCGGGCCGAGTGGACCAGGACGACGTCGGCATCCGGGCGGCGGGGAACGAGGGTACGGATCATGGACATCACCGGGGTGATGCCGCTGCCCGCTGTGACCATGAGCAGGGGGCGCGGGTGCTCAGGGAGCACGAAGTCGCCCTGAGGCGGGGCCAGGAACAGCACGTCCCCGGGCTTCGTGGTGCGCACCAGGGTGCCGGACACGGCACCGACATCGGTGACGGTGATGGCCGGGTCCTTGCCGGCGGGAGCGCTGAGGGAGTATGAGCGCCAGTGGCGAACGCCGTCGAGTTCGACGCCGATGCGGGCCCACTGGCCTGCCAGGTGCGCCTTCCAGCCACGGCCCGGGCGGAAGAAGATCGTGGCCGACTGGGCGGTCTCCTGGACCACCCGGGTGACCACGCCGCGCAATTGCCGGGCGGAGTAGACAGGGTTGAACAGCGCCAGGATATCTTCGGGCGCCAAAGGGGTAGTGAGCACTGAGGCCGCCTGGGCCAGCTGTCGTAGCCGGATCATACGGGTAAGCCTAGAGCGGTGCGAGCCATATTTCTCTCTCTCCGTCATATGACCGTTCCGCAGTCACACGCTAGTTGGTGGGCGCGAAGCCCCCACGCCGCACTCTTAAGAGTAACGGTTCGGTCTCACAAAAGGTTCCCGGCGTCCTTTCGGCTCCATCCCAGGGCAGGGGCCACGTATTTTGCGATGTTGCCCAAAAGCTTGGCGTTGAACTCCACGCCCAGCTGGTTGGGAACGGTCAGGAGGAGCGTGTCCGCAGCCTGCACCGCGGTATCGGCGGCGAGCTGCTCCGCCAGGAGGTCCGGCGGCCCCACGTAGCTCTTGCCGAACCTGGCCGTCAACCCGTCAATGACACCCACCTGGTCACGGCCATCGCGGAGCGCACTTCCGGCAAAGAAGTACTTGTCCTCATCATCCACGATGGGCAGGACACTGCGGCTCACCGAAACCCGCGGCGCATGGGCATGGCCCGCCGCGGCCCACGCCTCCCGGAACAGCTGGATCTGCTCGGCCTGGAGTTCATGGAACGGGACCCCGGTGTCCTCCGTGAGCAGGGTGGAGCTCATCAGGTTCATCCCGAGTTCCGCGGCCCATACGGCGGTCTTCCGGCTGCCGGCACCCCACCAGATCCGTTCCGCCAGCCCCGGGGACTGGGGCTGGACCGGGAGTAGGCCGGTGGCCCCGCCCGCGTAGCGGGGATCGGCCTGGGCCACCCCGGCGCCGGTAATGGCTTTGCGGAAGGTGTCGGTGTGGCGGCGGGCCATGTCCGCATCGGTCTCCCCCGGCTGCGGCCGGTAGCCGAACGCGGACGCGCCCTGCAGGGCGGGCTCGGGTGAACCACGGCTGATGCCAAGCTGCAGCCTGCCGCCGCTGATCAGGTCTGCCGCGGCCGCTTCCTCTGCCATGTACAGCGGGTTTTCGTAGCGCATGTCGATCACACCCGCGCCAATTTCGATGCGGCTGGTGCGGGCCGCGATGGCTGACAGGAGGGGGAAGGGCGATGCCTGCTGCCGGGCGAAGTGGTGGACACGGAAGAACGCCCCGTCCACTCCGAGTTCTTCGGCGGCGACCGCAAGTTCGATGCCCTGGAGAAGGGCATCCGCCGCCGTCCTGGTTTGGGAACCCTGGCCGGGGCCCCAGTGGCCGAATGAAAGGAATCCGATGCGCTCCATACCTCCCCCAACGGTGCTGCCGGCAGCTGCATTCCCGGCTGGGATGATGGCTGGGTGGGTACTCCGGGTGAAACTGTCGCTGTCTTCAAGACCATCGTGCTGTTCGTGCTGGCCGCTGCCGCTGAGATCGGGGGCGCCTGGCTGGTGTGGCAGGCCGTGCGCGAGGGCAGGGACTGGTGGTGGGCGGGGCTCGGCGTGATCGCGCTGGGCGTCTATGGCTTCGTGGCCACACTCCAGCCGGACGCCCATTTTGGGCGGATCCTGGCGGCCTACGGCGGAGTGTTCGTTGCCGGCTCCCTGGTGTGGGGCATGGCATTTGACGGCTTCCGCCCGGACCGGTGGGACGTCGCCGGATCCCTGGTCTGCCTGCTGGGCGTCGCCGTGATCATGTTTGCACCCCGCAGCGGCGGTTAAAGCAGCGGGAGCGTGGCTAAAATCTAGCCACGACGAAAGGCGGGTCCTGTGGAGCGGGTGGACTACTGCGTTATTGGTGGCGGCATCGTAGGCCTTGCAACTGCCTACCAGTTGCTGCAGAGGCAACCGGGAGCCTCCCTGGTCCTGCTCGAGGCCGCGGGTTCCCTGGCTTCGCACCAGACGGGGCACAACAGCGGCGTCATCCATTCCGGGATCTACTACGCCCCGGACAGCCTCAAGGCCCGGTTCAGCAAGGCCGGAGCGCAACAAACCAAGGAGTTCTGCCGGGAGCACGGGATCAGGTTCGCCGAGCCGGGCAAGCTGCTGGTGGCCACCTCGGCCGTGGAGCTGGACCGGCTAAACCGGCTGGAGGAACGCGCTGCGGTCCATGGGCTGGACTGCGAGCGCCTCGACCAGGCGGAACTCAATAGGCGCGAGCCCAACGTTTCGGGACTGGGCGCGCTGTTCATTCCGAGCACCGGCATCGTGGACTACGGGGAAGTGGCGCGGAAGCTGGCCGACCTCATCTCCGCTGCCGGCGGGCGGGTCATTACCGGAGCCGCCGTGGGCTCGATCGTGGAGCATTCGGACCGCGTGGAGGTTGCCACGGGCCAGGCCGCCTACTCGTGCCGCCGCCTGGTGGCGTGTGCGGGCCTGCAGTCGGACCGCGTGGCGGAAATGGCCGGCATGAAGATTGATGTCCAGATCATTCCTTTCCGCGGGGAGTACTTCGAGCTCCCGGAATCCAAGTGGGACTATGTGACCCACCTGATCTACCCCGTACCGGATCCGGACCTGCCCTTCTTGGGGGTGCACCTCACTCCCACCATCAACGGCAGCATCACTGTGGGACCCAACGCGGTCCTGGGCCTGGCCCGGGAGGGCTACCCCAAATTCTCCGTGGACCTCAAGGACGTGGGCCGCTATCTGCGCTTTCCCGGGCTGTGGCACGTGGCAAGGTCCAACGCCGCCACCGCAGTGCGCGAAGTCCGGAACTCGCTGTTCAAGGGCAGCTACCTCCAGGAATGCCGCAAATACGCCCCCGGCCTGTCCAAGTCGGACCTGCTGCCGTACGAGGCAGGCATCCGGGCACAGGCGGTGCGCCGGGACGGAACGCTCCTGCACGATTTCCTGCTGGCGGAGACGGACAGGATGATCCACGTCCTGAACGCCCCCTCCCCGGCCGCAACCGCCGCCCTGCCCATCGGGGAACACCTGGCCGGCAAAGCCGTGCTGCACCCCGCGTCCTGACCGGCAGGGCGGCACCGGCCACGGCTAAACTGGCCCGGTGATCAACAGTGAGCAGCCGCCCCGGCCAACGGTCCCGCCGTCGCGCGGGAGGATGGCGGAACGGCTGCTGCCCGGCGGCGAGGAACCGGACCCGCGCTTCACGCTTGCGAACGAACGCACCTTCCTGGCCTGGATCCGGACGTCGCTTGCGCTGCTGGCGGGTGGCATTGCCATCGAGGCGTTCACTTCGGGCCTTTTCATTGAGCCTGTCCGGAAAGGCCTGGCCGTCCTGCTGCTTCTGCTGGGCATGATGCTCAGTGGCGGCGCCGCCATGCGGTGGCTCCGGGTGGAGCGCAGCATGCGGAACAAGGCGCCGTTGCCGCTGCCGCTCTTTGTGCCCCTGCTGGCCGGGGCAGGCGCGCTGGCTGCCGCCGTCGTACTGGTCTTCATTCTCTGGCGCTGATTCCGTGGCATCCAGCGGCCCCAGCCCCCACGGCGATCCCGGCCTCCAGCCGGAGCGGACGGCCCTCGCCTGGGGCCGGACCATGCTGGCGCTGGTGACGGCCAGCGCCTTCTTCCTGCGCTGGCTTCCCACCTATGGGCCGCCCATCCTGATGCTGCCGGTGATTTCCGGCGGCGCCGCCCTGGCCATTTACCTCACGCAGCGCCGCCGCTACCAGGCGAGGTCGCACGGGCTGGCCGGCGAAAGCATCGAGGCCGACCTGCCCGCTGTGCTCTGGACCGCCTTCGCCGGGCTCGCCCTGGGGTGCCTGGGCATTGTGGTGGTGCTGGTCAGCTAGAACGGTCCCGGCCAGCTGGACCCGTACCGGCCAGCTAGAACATGGGCAGGACGAAGCCGGCCAGCAGGGCCACGGCGCCGATCGCCGTCAGGCACCGGCCCAGGACCGAGGCCGTCCTCCCGGCTTCCTCCGGCCTGGAGGTCTGCCACTGCGTTGGACGCTTGGGGTGGTAATAGATGGGCAGGGTGTCTCCCGCGGCCATGTCCTTGATGTCGTACGGGGACATCGGGGCGTTGTGCACCTGGTGCTTCCGGTCAAACCAGCGGAAGCCAACACCGGTGGAATCGGAGTACACCACGGCCTCGGCCATGTCCCACGGGTGCACGAAGCGGCGGAGGAATCCGGTGTAGAAGAGCAGTCCCAGCCCGGCGGGCAGGCACAACCAGGTGAGCACTTCCAGGATGGGACCTGCCATATCGAGCGCAGTGGGCATGAAGTTGATGGTACAGCTCAGGGGCTGGCTCCTTCAGCACCTGATACGTACGCTGAAGGAGACCGGACCGGAGTAAGGGGAAGCCATGAATGATCAGGACATTTTGACGCACATCCAGGCCCTCGTGGAGGAGGAGCACTCACTGCGTGAGGGCTCGGGGGGCGGGCAGGCCCCGGACCAGGCACGGCTCAAGTATGTGGAAGAAAGCCTGGACCAGTGCTGGGACCTGCTGCGCCAACGTCGGGCCAAGAAGGATTCGGGCGAGAACCCGAACGACGCCGAAGCCCGCCCCATCAGCGAGGTTGAAGGTTACAGGCAGTAGCCGTCGCCGGACCGCCTTGGGTGCCCGGGTCAACCTACCCGGGCACCCCTTTTCCGTTACCCACAGATTGAGTTTCTTCCATGCGTATCGCCGTAGCCCAGATCATCAGCAGTGCCGACACAGCAGCCAACCTTGAGCTGGTGTGGGAGTACGCTGCCCAGGCCAGCAACGCCGGCGCCCAGCTGGTGGTTTTCCCCGAAGCGACGATGCGCGCCTTCGGCCACTCCCTGAAGGACATTGCCGAGCCCGTTGACGGCCCGTGGGCCAGCGAAGTCCGCAGGATGGCGAAGGAGCTGGACCTCACGATCGTGGCCGGCATGTTCACCCCGGGAAAGGACGGCCGGGTCCGTAACACACTGCTGGTCACCGGGCCCGGGGTGGAGGCGTCCTATGACAAAGTCCACCTCTTTGACGCCTTCGGTTTCGCCGAGTCCCGGACCGTCGAGGCCGGGGAGGCACCGGTAACCTTCGAACTGGACGGTACCGTGTTCGGCCTGGCGACCTGCTACGACGTCCGTTTCCCGGGCCTGTTCACCGCCAACGCCAACGCGGGTGCCCAGGTGAACATCGTGTGCGCCTCCTGGGGTGCCGGTGAGGGCAAGGCGGAGCAGTGGGACCTGCTGGTGCGCGCCCGGGCGCTGGACAGCACCACTTTTGTGGTCGCCTGCGGCCAAGGCGACCCCGAAACAGTGGGCGCCGGCCCGGCGGGCACAGCACCCACCGGCATCGGGCACAGCGCCGTGATCACCCCCCTGGGCAAGGCGGTGGTGGCGCTGGGCGGCAAGCCGGAACTCGCCGTCATCGACATTGATCCCTCAACGGTGGACGACGTCCGCACGAAGCTGCCCGTCCTGGCCAACGCCCGCACGTTCTGATCGCGTGAGGCGCCGTTCATAGCTTCGAAACAGACGGCGAAAGAGCGGACGACGCCGGGTCTCACCTGGGGCGGGCGGCCTGCGCCCGTAATGGCAGGCATCGGGCGGGGCCCGGGCGTCCGGAGGCCGACGGCGGAAGAGGCGCCGTTTACATGCCCGAAACATAGCCGATACGTGAACTTCACGCACGGGCGATTTGTGTAACGTGGCCGCAACTTTAAGCGGCATTGGCTGAAACACACACCGCCAAAAATGGAACCCGGGGGAAATGCCATGGGGCCAATCGGGCCCCTGCACCACGTTCACGTTGCGAAGGGACCCACCGGTGGAAATCACTGCCCAACACGTCTGGCTGATGATCTCGGCAGCCATGGTCCTGCTGATGACCCCGGGCCTTGGCCTCTTCTACGGCGGCATGACCCGCGCCAAGGCCGCCCTCAACATGATCATGATGAGCTTCATCTCGGCAGGGATTGTTGGCGTTGTCTGGGTTCTGTGGGGCTACTCGATGACCACCGGCGACGGCGTGCTGGGCCTCTTCGGCAATCCCTTCACCAGCTTTGGCCTGCAGAACCTCATGGGTTCACCGGACCTCCTCAAGGCCGGGTACAGCGCAACATTCGCCATCATCACCGTTGCCCTGATCAGCGGCGCCATCGCCGACCGCGCCAAGTTCGGGGCCTGGGCCCTGTTCGTGCCGGTGTGGATCACGGTGATCTACTGCCCGCTCGCGTACATGATCTGGGGCGGCGGGCTGATGAGCGCAGGGGGTGCCGTCACGGAAATCTTCGGCCAGGTCATCGATTTCGCCGGCGGTGCCGTGGTGGAAATCAGTTCGGGAACGGCTGCCCTGGTGCTGGCCGTGATCGTTGGCCAGCGCCACGGGTTCGCGAAGGACCCCAACCACCGCCCCCACAACCTGCCTTTCATCATGCTCGGCGCCGCGATCCTGTGGTTCGGCTGGTTTGGCTTCAATGGGGGGGCCGCCACCAGCGTCGAACAGGCCGGCCTCATTTGGATCAACACCCTGGTGGCACCCGCAGCCGCCATGCTCAGCTGGCTGGTCACGGAGAAGGTCCGCCACGGACACCCCACATCCCTGGGCGCCGCCTCCGGCGTGGTTGCCGGCTTGGTGGCCATCACCCCTTCCTGCGCCAACATCAGCCCCGTGGCCGCTATCGGCCTGGGCCTGGTGGCCGGCGCGGCCTGCTGCGTATTCGTGGACCTCAAATACCGCTTTGGCCTCGACGACTCCCTGGACGTGGTGGGTGTCCACCTGGGCGCCGGCCTCATCGGCACCCTGTCCCTGGGCTTCATCGCCCTTCCCGTGAACGGCCAGGGCAGCGGCCTCTTCTACGGCGGCGGAGTCCAGCAGCTCATTGCCCAGACAGCCGCCGTCATCATCACCCTCCTGTTGTCCGGTGTTGGAACCGCGGTCATTGCCCGGATCATCAACAAGACGGTGGGCTTCCGGGTCAGCCACGAGGCCGAGACCGCCGGCGTGGACCTGTCCGAGCACGCAGAGACTGCCTACGCATTCGGTGAGATCGGAGCAGGATTCAATCCCCTGCGCCACGCCGCGGCCCACATCCCGACCGCAGCTGCCCCGGCTGAACGGCACGCCAAGGAAGACTCCTTCGCGTAGGTCTGCGTTCTAGTCCGCAAGGATCTTGTAGAGCGCGCGGCGCAATTCGTCCATCTTTTCGACGGCGGCAGCCCGCTGTTCCCCGGTCACTCCGGCGCGGAACTGGTGGATGGCACCCATGAGCTTGGCGATGCTCTGATGGAAGTCCCGGTCCGCGCTGTCCGGTTCAGCGTTCCACGCGTTCTCCATTTCCTCCGCGTGTTCCGCCACGTAGGCGCGGCCTGCATCGGTAAGGGCAAACTCAGTCCCGCGGCCTTCGCTGAGCGCCTCAATCAGGCCCTCGTCCACCAGCTGCTGGAGCGTGGGATAGATGGATCCCGGGCTGGGCCGCCACACGCCACCGGTCTTGGCGGCAATGGTCTTGATCAGTCCGTAACCATTGGACGGCGCCTCCGCCAGGAGTGACAGGATGGCCGCGCGCACATCACCGCGGCTGGCCCGCCGTCCGCCGCGTCCAAAGCCGGGGCCGAACCCCGGACCAAAGCCTGGACCGCGGTGCCCATGGGGGCCGCGGTGGCCCCTCCCCCGCTCGAAGCGGCCCCTGCCGAACTCAGGGCCCGGTTGTTTGTCGTCGAATATGCCTTTCATGGTGGCATCGTCCTTTCATACTGTCGTGTTCGCTGTGGATTCAGCGATAGTTAACGATATGTCGGTAACTATCGCTGGTCAATGGTCTGGCGTGATCAAATCCTGACCTTTCCGGCTCTGGCTCGCTCCCCGGCGGGAGCGTATCCTGATCCCACCTTCGAGCGCGGGGGCTGAGGAATGGCAAGGAAGCGGAAGCGCAGGCCCGGTTTTGGGACAGTTCTGGGACGGATCCTGGGATTCCTCGCAGCGAGTGTCATGTGCGGCGTGCTGGCGGCCAGCCTGGTGGTGCCGGCCGTGGCCGCCGCGGGCATGGGGGTCAGTTCCTCGATCGGATTCTTCGACAGCCTGCCCGCTGAACTGACCGTGCAGCCGCCATCGCAGGCCACCAAAGTCCTCACTTCCGACGGGCAGCAAATCGCCACCTTTTACGCGGAAAACCGCGTGAAGGTGCCGCTGGACCAGATGTCGCCCTTCATCAAGGAAGGCATTGTCGCCATCGAGGACAGCAGGTTCTACGAGCACGCCGGTGTGGACCCGCAGGGGATACTGCGGGCGCTGGTGTCCAACCTGACCAAGGGCGGCGAGCAGGGCGCGTCCACCATCACGCAGCAGTACGTCACCAACGTCCTGAACGAAGCGCAGCTTTCACAGGACAGGCCGGACGCGGTGGTGCTGAACGGGCAGAAGAACCTGGGCGACAAACTGCGCGAAATGAAGCTGGCCGTCACACTGGAGAAGAAGTACACCAAGGACCAAATCCTTGAGGGGTACCTCAATATTGTGTTCTTCAGCAGCAACGCGTACGGGATTGAAGCGGCGGCACGCTACTTCTTCAGCACCACCGCGAAGGACCTTACCCTCCCCCAGGCCGCCTTGCTGGCCGGGGTGGTCAACAGCCCCACCCTCTACAACCCGGCCACCAATCCTGATAAGTCGATCGTGCGCAGGAACCAGGTCCTGTCCGAGATGCTGCGCCTGCGCAAGATCACGCGGGCCCAGTACGATGCCGCCGTAGCCACCCCGATCCAGCTGAAGATCACGCCGCAGCAGCAGGGCTGCGCCAACGCTGCCATGGCGCCGTACTTCTGCGACTACATCTCCCATCTGATCCTGAACAATCCCGCCTACGGGCCCACCGAGGCTGACCGCGAACGGAAGCTTTACCGCGGCGGCCTCACCATCACCACCACCCTGGACAGCAGGCTCCAGGCAGCCGCCCAGGCCCAGGTGGACGAAACGGCGGGCGCGAACCCGGACCGGTGGGCGGCCTCGCTACTGACCCTGCAACCGGGCAGCGGCAAGATCCTGGCCATGGCCCAGAACACGTTCTTCCTCCCGCAACCAGGCAAGTTCGACACCAACCTGAATTTCAACGTGGATGCCAAGGACGCCCAGGGCAACGACCTGAACGGCGCCGGCGGGTTCCAGCCCGGGTCCACCATGAAGCCCTTTACCTTTGCGGAGTGGCTGAACGAGGGAAAGTCGCTCACCGCCGAAGTGGACGCCTCACGGCGGGTCTATCCGCTGGGGTTCCCGTGGAAGGACAGCTGCGGGAAGGTGCTGGGAGCGTACAGCACGGCCCAGGCCAACCCTGCCCTCGGCGCTGCCGATGACCTGCAGAATGCGGAGGACGGCTTTTACCGCCCAATGCCCGTCAATTACGGCCTGTACAACTCGATCAACACGGCCACCTTCGCTTCGGCATCCCAGCTCGACTTTTGCGGCATCCAGAAGATGGTGGACGCCGTAGGGCTGCACAGCGGCCTGGACAGCACCCCGGTCAACATGCATCAGCTGGGCAACCTCCTCGGCGGCACCGGCGTGGCACCCCTCACCCTGGCAAATGCCTTTGCCACCTTCGCCACGGAGGGCCGCTATTGTGCTCCCATCGCCCTGGTTGATGTCACTGATCCCGCCGGGGCAAAACTGCCCGCCCAGGCCCCCGACTGCCACGACGCCGTCAAACCCGACGTGGCCCGCGGCGTCAACTCGGTACTGCAGGACGTGCTGAAGAAGGGTTCCGGCGTCTGGATCAACCCGAAGGTGCAGGACAAGGTTCCGACAGCCGCCAAGACCGGAACCTCGAACAACAACGGGTCCACCTGGGTTGTTGGCTACACTACCGGACTGGTCACGGCGTCCTTCTTCGGCGATGCCCTCGAAGGCCAAAAGCGGGCAGGGCAGAACGTCACCATCAACGGCACGTTCTACCCCCGCCTTGACGGGTACATGATTGCCGGGCCGCAGTGGGCCAATTACATGCTCAAGGTGGCACCCCTCTACCCGGCGGGTCCGTTCGCGCCGCCGCCCGCTTCGATGATTGGGCCCAATCCCAACTACAGGCCGTAGCCCGGCTGGCACTTCCATCCCGGCCAACGCCGCGTCGCAGCAGGTGTGCAGAAGGATTGGCCTGGCCCACCGGGGCCAGAGCGGCAAGTACTACAACGCCTTGTGCGAGCTGTTCGGGAGCACAAACCCTTCCGCCTAGCCCGTGCCCTTCCAGAGGCGCTTCCACCAGGACCGCTCCGGCTCCGGCTCAGCAGGCGCCTCCACCGCGCGCGCGGTCCGGCGGCTGCGCCAGCGCTCCACTTCGTCCTCCACGTCCCGGGTCCTGGTGACCACCGGCGGGCCGCCCTGGAGCTGGCGGCGGGCGTCGATCACGCGCCGGTTGAAATCCTGCAGGATTTCGCGGACCTGCTGCTCGGTATACTGGGCGTCCAGCCTGGCGTCGAGTCCGGCGTCCTCAGTGCGGAGCAGGATGGCCGCCGGGCCCAGGCCGCTGATGTTCTCCCGCTGGATCAGCCCCTTCACCCACCAGTCGGGATCGTACGATTCGCCCAGGCCCGGGATCGGCTTGCCCGCGTACTTCAGGTTGTCGAACTTGCCTTGCGCCATGGCGTCGCGGACCAGGTATTCCGCCCGGGCGGCATCGCTGACTTTTTTGCGCTTCTCCCGCTCCTGCGCGTCGAGGGCATCCAGCGCGGCTTCCTCCTCGGCGCTGATGCCGGCACCACGGTATGACCGGACTTCGGCCGCACGCTCCAGGCGCTTGCGGAAATCCCCTGCGCCGCCGCTCATTGCCACCACCGCCTCTCCTCGCTTGGCCCCCATCTTCCAGTATTCAACGGTGGGCTTGGGCGTTCAACGCCCAAGGTGGGCGGACGACGGCGGCGCGTCCCGCCGTCGTCCGCCCACCCGGCGCTGTGGCAAAGGGTGGCGGTTGGTGCGCTGTCAGGCGTTGGCGTGCTCGGCGAGGATGCCGTCCATCTGGCCGACCGCCTCCTTGAGTCCTTCCTCCATCCCCATCTGCATCATCTGCTCCAGCTGTTCCTCGGACTCGAAGGTGGACAGCATGGTCATCCGGGTCCGCTCCCCCAGCGGCTCCAGGGTCACCGTGGCGTGGCTGATGCCGAACTCCCCCGTGGGGTTGCCGTCGCTGTCCGCGAACCCGTCGTCGAACTGCAGCTCCCGCGGGGATTCGATGCTGGTGAACTCCCACCAGCCGTGCGCCTTGTCCCCGCCAGGTCCTGTCATGTAGTAGCTGGCCCGGCCGCCGGGAACAAAGTCATGTTTGTAGAAAGTGGCGGGATAGGTGGGCGGTCCCCACCAGCGCTCCAGCCGGCGCGGATCCTCGAAGAGCTGCCAGACCCGCTCCACGCCGGCGTCGAACTCGGCGACGAGGGTGAGGCTCAGGGCCTCGGGGTTCTTATCCGTACTGATGACTGTCATGGCAATGCCTTCCTAACCTTCAGCGAGAATATCGGCCATCCGGGAGGCCCGCTGCCGCCAGATCTGTTCATAGTCATCGAGCAGCCGCCGGGCGTTGTGCAGTCCTTCGTGGTTGCCCCGCACGATCTGCTCCCTTCCGCGCTTTTCCTTAGTGACCAGTGATGCGCGTTCCAGCACCGCCACATGTTTTTGGACGGCGGCGAAACTCATGGCGTACAGGGCTGCCAGGCCGGACACGGAGTACTCGCCCACGGTGACCCGGCGGACGATGTCCCGCCGGGTGGAGTCGGCGAATGCCTGGAAGAGGCGGTCCGTTTCGGTCTCGCCTAGCTTTTCTACAACCATTTGGTTGTACGTTAGTCCAGCAATGACGGCAGGTCAAGCGTTTTTCCTTCCTCCGGCAGCCCGGCAGCGCCGGCCGGTACCTTAGAGCCCATGAGCATTTTCCTTGCCGGGGCCGGCCCGGATCCGCTGGGTTTTCCGGACGTCTTTGACCGGTTCGTGGAGGATATCCGGCGGCATGCCGCGCCGGGCCGGCCTGCCCGGGTCGCCATTGCCGTGCATCACCACGGCGGAAGCCTGCAGGAGCTGGTGGAGGCCTGCGCAGGCCCGCTCCGGCCCAGGCTTGACTGTGAGGTGGTGGCGGTGCCGCTGGCAGAAGGCAGGACGGCGGATCCGGCTGGGTTCAGCAGTGTGGACGGCGTGGTGGTGGGCGGCGGATTGACGCCGGCGTACTGGAGTGGCCTCCTCCCGGCGGCCACGGCCATCTCCGGGCTGGTGGCAGGGGGCGCCCCCTATCTGGGGTTCTCCGCCGGAGCCATGGTGGCACCAGCCCGCGCGCTGATGGGTGGCTGCCGGATCAACGGGGCGGATGTGTGCGGGGAGGAGTGCTCGGAGGGCCTGGACGCAGTGGACGTTCGGGAGGGCCTGGGGCTGGTCCCGTTCGCGGTGGACGTCCACGCCGCCCAGGCCGGGACATTGAGCCGCGCGGTGGGCGCCGTGGCAGCAGGCCTGGTGGAATGGGCGGTTGCCATCGATGAGGGCACGGCAGTGGTGCTGGAATCAGTCGGAGCCAGGGACTACGAGGTCATTGGCAGCGGCAACTGCTGGGACATCCGCACGGCAGAAGGCGGGGCGGCGGTGTCCGTGCGGACCGCCCGTTGACCGGACGGGGACCGCTGGTGGACGGCAGGGAGCCTGGGGTGCCGGCCTAGGCCTCGAAGTGCGTCTGGATGCTGCTTCCGGACAGCTGTTCAATCAGTTCCTTGGCCACGTCCCGCAGCTTCCGGTTGCGGTTGCTGGAGACCTTGGTGAGGATCTCCATCGCTTCTTCCTGGGAACACCGGTTCTGCGCCATGATGACGCCGCAGGCCAGGTTGATGGCGGTCCTGCTCTCCAAGGCAGCTTCGAGGTCGTCTGCCCGGTTCTGCGCGGTGTGGATGCGGACCGAGAGGTGCAATGTGTTGTGGGCGGCGGCGGCGAATCCCGCCGCTTTGTCGTAGACGTCTGCCGTGAACACGCCCGGCTTGGTGGCGAAGAAGTTCAGGGCAGCACTGGCTTCGCTGCTGATTTCCAGTGGCACGCCCAGGGTGCTCTGTACGCCCCGGCCTGCCAGTTCCTGGTTGTACTTGGTCCACCGGGGGTCCCGCGCGACGTCGTCGATCAGCACAGGTGCCATCTCGCGCAACGCACGGATACACGGACCGTCCCCCAGCGCCTGCTCGATGAGGTCCAGTTCCAGGGCCCGGGCACTGCTGCCGGCCGCAGTGGTGGGCCGGCGCCGGAGCTTCAGGGTCACCGCGCACTCAATGTCGTCACCGGCAGCCGCGGATACTGCCGCTGCCGCCATTCCCGAGAGTCCGGACAGGAACTCCACGGCATTTTCAGCACCCACCAGGACCTCCTGGAGGTTCTGGACGGTCACATCGTCGGCAGGATTCAGCATGGGGTTCATCTTACGGTCGCCCGGCCCCCGCGCGGCAGCGGAGCGGGCATTTACGGGGGCTTAAGCTGAAGTCTCAGGGATCCGCTTGGACTTACGCACGACGAAAGGCTTCAGCAACTTATGGGGAAGGCACGCCAAACGGGCAGCCCGCTGCAGTCCGCCAGCGCCTCGACGCCTGCCGGGTCGCCGGCAGGCCCGAACTAGGAACCAGCCTGTGGGCTTCGATCCAAACGAGCCGGAACAACGGCGCCGGCTCCGGGCGGCCATGAAAGCCGCCGACATCTCCATTTCGGCGTTGTGGCTGAAGTACTTTGGCTTGTCCGGGGACGCGGGCGAATATGAAGTGGAGGCCTATCTGCAGGGGCTCCTCTCGTTGCCGGCAAGCCAGCGCGACCTCCTGGCACTGGCAGCGAACGAACTCATAGAGGACTTGCCGCGCCCCCGCGCCCCGTATTCCGATGACTTCTCCCGACAACCAGGTGGTTCCCCTGCCGGGCGGTCAGATACGGGCCTGTCATCAAACACGGGCCAGTCATCAGACACAGGGCAGTCATCGGACACAGGCCAGTCAGAGGATGCCTCCGGCCGGGGAGATGGGGACGGCCGCAGCTTCCTGCCGGACGCAGAACACGACAGTGACGGCGGCGCGGGGCCGGGGACGACGACACCCGGCCCATAGGCGGCCGGGTCGCGCGAAGGCAACCGGCCGCTATACCAGAAGGACCCCCAAGGGCGTAGTGTCAAACGTAGGAGATTTCGGGATGGCACCAGGATCCGGAGGTTGAATGCACGGGCCGAACGCGCCAAGAGCGGGCGGCCGCCAGCCAGGAAAAGCAATATCTGGCGCAACTATGGATCGAGGCCAGATGGCCGGGAACAATGCGCTGACCACCGCCGGGCCAACGGGACCGCAAGGATGAACGCCGACTGGACCGGGGACCCTGACCAACTGCTGGAAGCCGACGAGCAGCGAAGGGATGTGGCCCGGCGTTTCCGCGAGACGCAGCTACCGATGCTGAAACTGTGGACGTACTACTACGGCCTAGGCGGCGACGCTGACGAAATGTCATTCGACGCCTACCTCAACGAAGCGCTCCACCTTCCGGCCTCCCAAGTGGGATTGATTGCCACGGCCATGAGGGAACTGTCAACGGACGAGGACCAATGACCGGCAGTGACGGGCAGCCCTTCCCGGACCCCGACGAACTGCCGCTGGAGGCAGCAGAGCTGTCCTTGCAGCAACTGGTGCTGGAAAGCTCGGACATCAAGGCGTTCCTCACTGAACTGGCGATCCTGGCCAGTACGCGGCTGTCCGGCCCCGGGAACACGATCCACAGCGGCGTCACGGTGCTGCGGCACAAGCGGCCCCAGGCCGTAGCGGCAAGTGACGCTGCGGCACGGGCCCTCGATGAGCTGCAGAACGGATTCGGCCAGGGCCCCTGCCTCACCGCGCTCCGGCAGGGAACCACCCTCCTCGTGCCGGACCTGTCCGCCGAGGACCGCTGGGGACCCTATATCCGGACGGCTGCAGCGCACGGCGTGTCCTCCATCCTCGCCGTCCCGCTGGACCTGGCGGGGGACGCAGAAGCGGTGCTGAACCTCTACTCGGGCCGCAGCAACGGGTTCTCCGGCGAGGACGTCGCCACCGTGGAGTCGTTCGCGGCCCAGGCGGCCAGTTCCCTGCGGCTGATCCTGCGGATTTCGCAGCTCAGGGAAGCCAGGAATGACCTCACCGCCGCAATGCAGTCACGCACCGTGATCGACATGGCCGTCGGCGCGATCATGGCCCAGAACCGCTGCGACCGGGATACCGCCTTCAGCATCCTCACGCGGGCCTCGAGCACCAGGAACATCAAGCTGCGGGAAGTGGCCGCCACGGTCATTACCTCGATTTCAGGGGAAGAGAGGATTACTGCCTACTTCGACGAGTAGCTGTGGCGCCGGTCACACGTGATGAGATTCACTCGCAACAAATGCGTGATTTGGTTGAGCAGGCCCGTCCGCCATGGGCACTATGGATAGGCAGGGCCGGAATATCCGCCCTTGACATCCTGGTGACGCAACGAGGCCCACCGGTGAGCGCAGGCCACCGACCCTCCGAGCGCGGACAGGCCACTGCCGGGGACACAACCGGCTTGACACAGGAAAGTACTGAACAATGACGTTTAACACTGCCGAATCCGTGACGCTGAAGATCTGGGACCGGACCTCCCTCCACGAGACCCTCGATTCCGCGGTCTCCGACCTCTCCGCGCGCCACAACACCACCAGCTGCCGCATCGCCGTCACCTGCAGCGGACCTAACACCTTCACCTTGAGCGTCCGCGGGAACGAGCCGGCACTGGCCCTCTAAGCGGCCCACCCGCACAGGGCGTTGACGACGGCGGGCCCCACCCGCCGTCGTCAACGCCCTTTTTGCTGCCCGGATCCGAAAGTGACGACGATCACACCAAAACGTGCGTGAGGTTTTCCGCTCCCGCTGCGTCTTACTTGTGAGGGCGCACGACGCGCCCTGGAATCCAGTTCCAGAACAAGAAGGAGCGACGCAATGACCACGCAGACGCAAACCCCCGCAACGGTCCAGCAGAAGAAGACGGCTGCCGCCCCTGCCCATGAACTTTCCTCCGCCGCCGGCCACGACGGCCGCGGACGCACCACGGTGGCGGACGGCGTGGTGGCCAAGATCGCCGGCATCGCCATCCAGGAGATTGACGGTGTGCACGCCCTGGGCGGCGGCGCAGCCCGGGCCCTGGGCAACCTTCGCGAAAAGGTTGGCCAGAAGGACCTGACCCAGGGCGTCAATGTCGAGGTGGGCCAGACCCAGGTTGCCGTTGATGTGACCCTCGTGGTGGAGTACCCGCACCCCCTCCAGCAGGTGGCGGACAACGCCCGCGACGCCGTCTACTCCGCTGTGGAGGACCTGGTGGGCATGGAGGTCACCGAAGTCAACATCACCATCACGGACATCCACGTTCCGTCCGATGGTGAGGACACAGACGACGCCGACCGCGAACCGAGGGTTGCATGACCCCGGTGGTTGCCGGGACGGCCGCCGGAGCCGTCCTGGCGCTGGCCGCCCTGGCCTTCGGATTCTGGGGCTTCCTGCTGACGGCGCTCTTCATGGGAACAGGAGCCGCACTGGGAAGGGCCGCTGAAGGCCGGCTGGACCTCGGCGCCGTGCTGGATGCCCTGCGCGGCCGCCGCTCGTCAACGTGACCACGCAGGCGCACACCCGCCAGGGCCACACCCAGATTGAGCAGGCAGCGCTGCGCCACGCCCTGGAAGCGGTGGCGGCCGGTGCCTTCAGGGTCCGGCCGGAGGACGTGTCAGCCACACTGCAGGACGATGCGGGAAAGCTGGGTGTGGACCTCCTGGTGCGGCTCCCGCCGCCCCCGTTGCCCGGACCGTCCGCACTCCAGGGACCGCCGGGACAGGGACAGCTCCCAGTGCTGGAGCGCGCAAGCATCGCCCGGCTGAGGATTTCCTCCCTGGGCCAGCAGATCACCGGGCTGCAGTGCGGCCGCATCAACATCCGCCTCGGAGCGGGAGGCCGGGCCGTCCGCGAGGACCGGGTGGACCAGCGGGAGGACCAGGCAGACCGTTCAGACCGCAGATTGGACAGGAGGAAACCGTGAACCAGGGACGCATCACCAACCGGATCATCCGCCGGGAAACGCACTCATCGCGCGCCGGCTTATCCGTCCTTACCGCAGTCTTGCTGCTGGTGGCCTGCCTGTGGCTGGGAACCGAAAGCGTCCTGTCGCTGCTGGGGCAACCTGCGCTGCTGGCATCCCCAGGCCATCTCGCATCGCTCGTGGCAGCTGTTCCAGAGGCCGTCCTGCCCGCGGGCCTGGTGTCCGGCGGAACCCTCGTTGCCCTGGCCGGTGCCGGCCTGCTGCTCGCGGCGGTCAAGGGCGGGCGCCGCGGCCGGCGTGCCATGCTCAGCGGCCGCAGCGCCTTGGTGGTGGACGACGAAACAATCGCTGCCGCCATCTCACGCAAGGTGCGGCTGGCCGCCAACCTGGCCCCCGGGCAGATGGCCACCACCGTGACCCGCAACCGCGCTATGGTCCACGTCCACCCGACGTCGGGCATGACCCTGGACCCGGCCGTCCTCACGGCGGCGGCAGCCGAGGAACTGGCATCCCTGCGCCTTCGCAAAACCATCCCGGCACAAGTCCGGGTTGCCACGGAAGGAGCGGTGGGACGATGAACAGCACCAACAGGGCCATGAACAGGCTCCTCCTGGCCACCGCCGGGCTGGTGCTGCTGGCGGCGGGCCTGCTGGCCGCGGGAGCGGGACTGGTTCCCGCTGTCCGGGAACAGTGGAATGCCGTTGCCACTGGCCTGCTGGAACGGTGGCAGGCCTTGCTTCCCACCGCACCGGCACCGGAGCCCCTGGGCAGTTGGTGGTCCCTCGCCCTGCCCGCGCTGCTGCTCCTGGGTGCGGCGGCAAGCATCTTCTGGTTGACGCGGCAGGGCGGCGGCCGCACCGGCACTGCCGCCAGCGAACAGGATCCGGAGTCCGGGGACACGGCAGTGGACGTCTCCTACCTGGCCGCAGCGGTGGACGAGGCCCTGAAAGGCAACCGGGCCGTCGTCGGAAGCTCCCTGACAGCCTGGCGGGGCCGCACCAAACGGAACACAGCCCCTGCCCTGCGGCTCACGCTGCAGGCCCGCAAGGGCGCCTCCCCCCGGGAGGTCGCGGACCTGGCGGAGGACCTGGTCGGCGCGATTGATGCGCTCCTGGGTCATCACCCCACTGTTCTGGTCCGAATAGGAAGTGGAACCAGGACAAAGCTGGCCCGCGCACACCGCGCCGGCTGAGCAGAAACAGGAATCACAACGGAAGGAAGCACCATGGGACTCGACGACAATCTCAACAACGCAGCCACCAACCACCTCGGCGCAGCCAAGGAAGGTGCAGGGAAGCTGACCGGCAACGAGGAGCTGGAGCGCGAGGGCCAGCGGGACCAGGCCCAGGCCAAGCTGCAGGAGGCCGGCGAAAAGGTCAAGGACGCCGCCAAGGGCATCGGCAGCAACCTCAAGGACGCGGCGGCCAAGGTCAAAGAGGGCTTCAGCAAAGAGTAGGCAGTCCCCCTGCGGCAGGTCCGCTCCACCTCCGTGGTGGGCGGGCCCGCCTGCCGCCCGTCAGGCGCTCGCGCCGATAGTGAAAGCAGAAACCGGTGACAGGTTTACCCTTGGTGCGGGACCAGTTGGACGTGGTCCCCGATGCCATCCTGGCAGGCAGGGCAGCCGACGGCGACACGGCGGCTTTCGAGTCCCTGGCCCGCCGCTATGGTCCACACATGCGGGCAGCCGCCCGGCGCCTGACGGGTTCGTATGCGGACGCGGATGACGTGGTGCAGGAAGTGTTGGTCCAGGCGTGGCAGCAGCTGGACACACTGCGCGAACCCGCTGCGGTAAAGGGCTGGCTGCTGCGGCTCACCGGCAGCCGCAGCATCGACCTGCTGCGGAGGCGCCGGAACCACGCCAGCCTCACCACGGCGGACGGGGAGGCGCCGGCGGATACTGTGTCCCCGGGCGCAGGGCCGGAGACAGCGGCCGTGGCCGGTGCCGGCATTGACTCCCTGAAGGTTGCCCTGTCTGCGTTGCCCGAAGAGCAGCGGCGCTGCTGGATCCTGAAGGAAATCAACGGCCAAAGCTACGAAGAGATTGCCCGGACCCTGAACATCAGCCCAGCCAGTGTCCGGGGGCGGCTCGCCCGGGCCCGGATTACACTGGTCCGCGAAATGGAAGATTGGCGATGAGCATGCCCAACGACACGTTCGAGTGCGGCCACACGCTCGAGGAACTCAGCCTCTACCTGGACACCGGTGAATTCCCCGATCCGCCCCATCTGGAATCCTGCCCGGAGTGCCGCAACGGCCTCGACTCCCTCCGGCGGCTCTCCGCGGCCGGCGACGAACTCTTCGCCAGTGACCTGGCAGCTGCCGGCAGCGGCACCGACGACTGGCTGAAGGACATCCTGGCAAACCTGGCGCTGGAACTGCGGCCGGGACGGAGCATCCCGCTGAGCTCCGACGATCCCGCGGACACCCTGTCCGAAACCGAGGGTTCCATCGTTGCCCTGGTCCGGTCCGTGGCGGACAGCCGGCCGGGAGCAGTGGCCGGCAAGGTCCGGCTGGAGGGAGACGTCACCGTTCCGGGCAGCCCTGTGGCGGTCCGGCTGGACCTTGCGGTCCTGTTCGGCCATGCGCTCATGGCCAGTGCGGCGTCGCTCCGGCAGGATCTGGCCGAGGCGCTGGCCCGCCACACCGAGCTGAACATTTCGGCCATCGACATCACCATTACCGACGTCATCGACGCACCACGGGAGGAATCGTGACCACGGCTCTGCAGCAGGCCATCATGGCGGTCGACGGCGTCACGGAAGTCTTTCCCGCCCGGACCCTGTGGCAGCGGCTTCCCGGCCAGGCGGCATCCCTGCTGCAGCGGAACAACGCCGACGCCCCTTCGCTGGTCGAGGTCCGGGAAGACGGCGGCCGCACCGAGGCAACTGTCCGGATCGGCGTCAGCCCGGATGCCCGGACACCGGAAGTGGTCCGCGCCGAGGCTGCCGCCGTTCGGAGCCATTTGGCGCCGGGCAACGTCGCCGTCCAGGTCACGGTGGTACGCATCGCGGCCGGTCCGCCGCCCGCAGGCCGGGAGGGCTGAGCGCGTCCAGTCACCAACCGGCGTAGCATTCGTCAGGTACACCCAAACGACGGGAAGGGCATATGGCTGCGCACCGGAAAAGCACCAGGTTCAGGTTCGAGTCGCTGGCGCTGCCCGTCATCCAGGCGCCCATGGCCGGGGGACCGTCCACCCCGCGGCTGGCAGCGGCCGTCAGCGGGGCGGGCGGCCTGGGCTTCGTTGCGGCTGGCTACAAGACTGCCGCTGCCATGCGCGCCGAGATCGAGTCCGTCAGGAGCCAAACGGACAAGCCGTTCGGCGTGAACCTCTTCGTACCCCAGGCGTCCGTCATCAGTCCGGCGTCCCTGCAGCAATACGCCGATTCGCTGGCCCCGGATGCTGAGCGCTTCGGCGTGAGCCTCGGCGAGCCCCGGCATGACGATGACGACTGGGACCAAAAGCTCGAGGCCTTGCTGGACCTGGCACCGGCGGTGGTTTCATTCACCTTCGATATTCCGGAAACCAGCGTGGTGGAAGCACTGCAGCACCGCGGGATGTACGTCATCGCCACGGTCACGGACCGTGAAGAAGCGCTGCAGGCGCTCGCGGCAGGCGCCGACGCCCTGTGCGTCCAGGGTCCGGAAGCCGGAGGCCACCGCGGAACGTTCAAACCTGACGCGCCTGCTCCCCTGGTTCCCCTCCACGGGATCCTGGGCGGGCTGTCTGATCTGGAGGTGCCCCTCATCGCGGCGGGTGGCATTGCCTCGTCGGAGCACACCCGGGCTGCGCTGGCCGTCGGAGCGGTTGCGGTCCAGGCCGGCACCGCGTTCCTCCGCGCTGATGAAGCGGGGACCAAGCCCACGCACCGGGCTGCCTTGTCGGCGTCGGACCATTTCACCACCACTGCCGTCACCCGTGCCTTTTCCGGCCGCAACGCGCGCGGCCTCTACAACGGGTTCATGCGCCGCCACGACGGCGACGCCCCGTACGGCTACCCCGAGATCCACCACCTCACCACTCCCCTGCGCGCCGCTGCCGCGGCAGCAGGGGAGCCGGAGTGGCTGAACCTGTGGGCCGGCATCAATTACCGGGACACGAGGGAAGGCTCCGCGGTTTCCATCCTGGAAAGCCTCGCGCCGTAAGGCTTGGGCCGCCGTCGTCCGCTGTTTAAAGCCCGACGGCGGGCCGGCCCCTTGTGGGAGCCGGCCCGCCGCGCGCGCCGTGAAAGCGGGGGTGGTGCTTTAGAAGGTGGCGGTGTCGATCACGAAGCGGTACCGGACGTCCGAGGCAAGGACGCGCTCGTAGGCGTCGTTGATCTTCTCGGCCGGGATGACCTCGATCTCGGCACCCAGGTGGTGCTCGGCGCAGAAGTTCAGCATCTCCTGGGTCTCGCGGATGCCGCCGATCATGGAACCGGCGAAGGAACGGCGTCCGCCGATCAGCGCGAAGGCGTTGACGGGAAGCGGTTCCGCGGGGGCACCCACGTTGACCAGGGCGCCGTCGAGCTTCAGCAGGCCCAGGTAGGAGCTGATGTCGATCGAGGCGCTGACCGTGTTGATGATCAGGTCGAAGGAGCCGGCGAGTTCGGAGAAGGTGTTCTCGTCGCTCGTGGCGAAGTAGTGGTCGGCGCCGAGCTTCAGGCCGTCCTCCTGCTTCTTCAGCGACTGTGACAGGACGGTCACCTCGGCTCCCATGGCGTGGGCCAGCTTGACGGCCATGTGGCCCAGGCCGCCGAGGCCGACGACGGCAACGTTCTTGCCGGGGCCGGCACCCCAGTGCCGCAGCGGTGAGTAGGTGGTGATGCCGGCGCACAGCAGCGGTGCGGCGACGTCGAGGTCGATGCCCTCGGGGATGGTGACGACGAAGTCTTCGGTGACCACAACGTGGGTGGAGTAGCCACCCTGCGTGATGGTGCCATCGCGGTCAACGGCGCCGTAGGTGCCGGTGTTGCCCTTGAGGCAGTACTGCTCCTCGCCCTTCTGGCAGTTGACGCATTCCCGGCAGGAGTTGACCATGCAGCCAACACCAACGCGGTCGCCCACTTTGTGCTTGGTCACCTCGGCCCCCACCTCGGTGACGATGCCGGCAATCTCGTGGCCGGGCACCAGCGGGTACTGCTGCGGGCCCCAGTCACCGCGGACGGTGTGGATGTCCGAGTGGCAGATGCCGGCGAACTTAATGTCGATCAGGACGTCGTGAGGGCCCACTTCGCGGCGCTCAATGGTGGTAGCCACCAGGTCCTCCGTGGCGGACGGGGATGCATAAGCCTTGACGGTAGTCATGGTTCTCCTGTGATCTGTTGGGGGGACATATAAATGCTACCGGGGTTGTTCGGAGCAAACCCGGGAAAAGGGGGCACCAAGGTGGCCCTGTTGTGACTGGTCTTGAGAGTCCTACCCTTTGGGCCCGTGTGGGCCATCGGGGCAAGGATGCGCTAGGGGCGCAGCAGCACCTTGATTGCGCGGCGTTCGTCCATGGCCTTATACGCGTCCGCGGCCTGCTCGAGCGGGAGTTCCAGGTCAAACACTTTTCCGGGATTGATCGTGCCGCCGAGGATCAGGTCGATCAGCTCGGGCAGGTATTGCCGGACCGGAGCAGGGCCGCCGTGCAGGTGCACATGCGAGTAGAACAGGTCCCGCCCGGGCAGCGCCACATCGTGGGAGACTCCCACAAAGCCCACATGGCCGCCTGCCCTGGTGGCGTGGATGGCCTGCAGCATCGATTCCTGCGTGCCCACGGCTTCGAGGACGGAGTGCGCGCCGAGGCCGCCGGTGAGTTCCTTGATCTTCTTCACGCCCTCGTCCCCGCGCTCCTCCACGATGTCCGTGGCGCCAAACTCGCGTGCCAGCGCCTGCCGGTCCGCGTGGCGGGACATGGCGATGATCCGTTCAGCGCCCATCTGCTGCGCTGCGAGGACCCCCAAAAGTCCCACGGCGCCGTCGCCCACTACTGCCACTGTCTTGCCCGGGCCCACCTCGGCCGCCTTCGCGGCGAACCATCCTGTCCCCAGGACGTCGGAGGCTGCAAGCAGCGACGGAACCTTGGCGGCGTCGGGCATGCCGGGTGTTGCCACCAGGGTGCCGTCCGCCAGCGGGACGCGCATGTATTCCGCCTGTGCACCGCCCACGCCCTGGCGGTGGACACACGCGCTCTGGTAGCCGGAGCGGCAGATTTCGCAGGTGTTGTCCGAGGCGAAGAATGACCCGACGACGAACTGTCCAGGGCGGACATTCCTGACCCCGGCACCGACTTCCTCGACGATTCCGACGTACTCGTGGCCCATCGGCGCGGGCTTGGAAATTTTGTCAGCGCCGCGGTAGGGCCACAGGTCCGACCCGCAGACGCAGGCGGCAACGAGTTTGATGACCGCATCCGTGGGCTGCCGGACTGCTGGTTTGTCACGATTCTCGACCCGGACGTCTCCGGGCGCGTGCATGATGGTTGCGCGCATGCTGGGTCCTCCACATGGTGAAACGGCTGAAAGGGACAGTCCCATCAAACCCGGCCCCGGCACCGTTGGCGAGGGCCCTGCTGTAACTGGTTCTGGCAGAACCTCCTTAGGGTCCTGCCATCCGTCGTAACGTGTTCCCTATGGATAACCGAGCCGAGGTACGGCAGTTCCTGTCTTCACGCCGTGGGCGGATTACCCCCGAGCAGGCCGGCATCGAACCCTATGGCGGCCGCCGCCGTGTACCGGGGCTCCGGCGCGAGGAAGTGGCGCGGCTGGCCGGAGTCAGCGTGGACTACTACACGCGGCTGGAACGGGGAAACCTGCACGGCGTTTCTGACAGCGTCCTGGATGCCATCGCCGGTGCCCTGGAACTGGACCGCGCAGAGCATGACCACCTCTATGACCTGGCCCGGGCAGCCAACACCTCGGGCCGCAAGCGGGCTGCGGGTACCGGCGGCTCCGCCCCGTCCAAGGTCCGGCCGGAGCTGCAATACCTGCTGGATGCCATCACGGAGGCGCCTGCCTTCATCGGCAACAACCGCCTGGACATCGTGGCCGCCAACACCCTGGGCTATGCCCTGTATTCGGACATGTACCGCACTCCGTCGCGGCCGGCCAACCACTCCCGGTTCATCTTCCTGGACCCCCGCGCGCACAACTTCTACACGGACTGGGACCGGGCGGCCAACACCAACGTGGCCATCCTGCGACGGGAGGCCGGCCGCAATCCCCATGACAAGGGCATTGCCGAACTCATTGGTGAACTCTCGATGCGCAGCGACGAATTCCGCACGCTGTGGGCAGCGCACAACGTCCGCCGCCACTACGCGGGCACCAAGTTCTTCCAGCATCCCGTGGTGGGGCTCCTCGAGCTGAACTACCAGGTGCTGGGCCTGGAAGAGGACCCGGGGCATACCCTCACCGTTTATCCCGCCACCCCCGGCAGCCCGTCCGAGGAAGCCCTCAAGCTCCTGGCCTCCTGGGCCGTCACCGAGAACATCGTGGAAACGGTGCAGGCGAAGGTGGGCGGCTAGAAGCCTGCCTGGGGCGGCACCCGCCGCACCATCCGGCGGCCCGGAATCCACGTCCAGTCACATGAACTGCCGTTGCGGTTCCCTTAACGCAGGTTTCGGTTCGTGGCGCAGCATTGCCTGTTTTGTCTCAAGGATGGCGCCATAAGTAGCGCCGTTTCGCCGCGTTTAGCCTGCGTTGCTTGACGCTGGCCAACACCCTCCGGGCCATGTTTAGGTGTTTGCACGGCACCGGCCAGGCCGAACGCAGCATTCAGGAACAACACCCAAACGCAGCTCTTCAAGCACCATCATCCCGCCGCACGGGCGGACCCATCCACCCCTTTACGCCCGCCCGGGCACCCACCCCGGGCGCCGTCGTCGTACCCGGAAACTTCCCGAAAGGAACACCATGTCCTTCCCAGCATCACCACCCAATCCCGCCCTGGGCATCCCCGCCTTTTCCCGCCGCCGTGCCTTGGGCGCGCTCCTGGCGGTGCCCGCCGTCGGGCTGCTCTCAGCCTGCGGCGGAGCGGCAACGGCCGGCAGTGAGCGGATCAGCCAGGGCGCCCTGGAGCCACTGGCGGCCAGCGTCCCTGCCGGCACCACCATCAAGGTGGGCGACCCCAGCATCAAGGTGGCGCTGGAATTGTCCGGCCTGATCAAGGAACTGGACGGCTTCACCGTTGAGTTCGCCAACATCTCCGGCGGTCCGCAAACCACCGAGGCCTTCCGGGCCAATGCGCTGGACACCGGTTCCGTGGCGGACATCCCGCCCATCCACGCCACCTGGACCGGATTGGACGTCCGCATCATCGCCGCCGGGTACCGGCAGGACGCCGTGGGCCACCCCATCTATGAACTCGGCGTGGCCCCGGGAGCAGGCATCACCCGGCTCGAGGACCTCCGCGGCAGGAAGATTGCCTACAGCCCCGGCCAGGCCCAGGGCGCGTTGGTCCTGCGGATCCTGGACAAGGCCGGGCTCAAGCAGGAGGACGTCAAGCTCGTGGAACTGCCCAGCACCGGGGATGCCTATGCCACGGCGCTGGCCAGCAGGCAGGTGGACGCGGCTCCTCTGGGCGGCGTCCAGATCAAGCGGTACCTGGCCAAGTACAAGGCCGACGGCGGGACCACCATCCGCCACGGGCTGCGGGACGATCCCAGCCTCCTCTACTCCCCCGCCAAAGTCCTGGCGGATCCCGCGAAGGCCGCCGCACTGGCCACCTACGTGAAGGTCTGGGGCAAGGCCCAGCGCTGGATCGAAGACCACCCGGCCGAGTGGCTGGAGGGCTACTACGTCAAGGACCAGGGCCTGTCCCGCGAGGACGGCCAGTACCTGATCGACGCCACCGGCAAGCGGGACATCCCAACGTCCTGGACGGAAGCCATTGCCCGGCACCAGGAAACCATCGATCTCCTGGCCCGTGAACTGAAGAAGCCGCAGCTGACGGCGGCCGACCTCTACGACACCCGCTTCGAAGCCATCGCAGGCACTGCCTTCGCTTCCGCCGGAAAGACGGGTGCCGCATGAGCGCCGTGCTGGAACGTCCCGTGGCGGCGGCACGCCCGGACCCGGCACTGGCTGAACAGCCCGACGTGCGGCCCACAGGGAAGAGGCTTGGGCCCGGACGACGCCGGCGGCTCGCCTGGGTGGGCCCGCTGGCCCTGCTCCTGCTCTGGACCGCCTCTTCCGCCACAGGGCTGCTTGACCCGCGGATCCTGTCCGAGCCGTGGACCGTGGTGGCCATCGCCGGTGAGCTCATCACGGACGGCCGCCTCCAGGAGAACCTCGCCATCTCGGCCCAGCGCGCAGGCCTGGGGCTGTTCTTCGGAATCGTGGTGGGCGCCGTGCTGGCGCTCCTGTCCGGACTGAGCCGGGTGGGCGAGGCGCTGATCGACGGCCCGGTGCAGATCAAGCGCGCCATACCGGGCCTGGCGTTGATCCCGCTGCTGATCCTCTGGTTCGGCATCGACGAGACCATGAAGGTCCTCACCATCACCCTTGGCGTCTTCGTTCCCGTCTACCTGCAGACACACGCAGGGCTGCGCGGCATCGACCTGCGCTTCGTGGAACTCGCCCAGACCGTAGGGCTAAGCCGGGCCGGCTTCATCCGCAAGGTGGTCCTCCCCGGCGCACTGCCCGGGTTCTTCCTGGGCCTGCGCTTCGCGGTCACCGGCGCCTGGGTGTCCCTGGTGGTGGTGGAGCAGATCAACGCCACCAGCGGCATCGGCTACATGATGGAGCTCGCGCGCACCTACGGCCAGACCAACATCATCGTCCTGGGCCTGGCCGTCTACGGCATCCTGGGCCTCCTCTCCGACGGGATTGTCCGCTTCATCGAACGAAAGGCCCTGTCATGGCAGCGCACCCTGGCGGCCTGACCGCCGCCGCATCTGCACCAGCAGCACCGTCCGCCGTTTCCGTGCGAAAGCTGGTCCGCAGCTTCGGCACCAAGAGTGTCCTGGACGGTGTGGACCTGGACATCGCGCCCGGCGAATTCGTGGCGCTGCTTGGCCCCAGCGGCTGCGGCAAAAGCACCCTGCTGCGGGCTTTGGCCGGCCTGGACCACGAGGTCCGCGGCGGCGGCGTGATCAGCGTTCCGGACCGCGTGTCCGTGGTCTTCCAGGATTCCCGGCTGCTGCCGTGGGACACGGTCCTGGGCAACGTCACCCTGGGCGTCCGGGAGCACGACGCCGATGCCCGGGCCCGCAAGGCCCTCGCCGAAGTGGGACTCGCCGGACGTGAAAAGGCGTGGCCGCACCAGCTTTCCGGCGGTGAGCAGCAACGCGTGGCGCTGGCCCGGTCGCTGGTCCGGGAACCGCAGCTGCTGCTGGCCGACGAGCCGTTCGGCGCGCTGGACGCCCTGACCCGGATCAGGATGCACGGGCTGCTCCAGGACCTGGTGGCGGCCCACCGGCCAGCCGTCCTGCTGGTCACCCACGACGTGGACGAGGCCATCGCGCTGGCGGACCGGATCGTGGTCCTGGACCGCGGGCGCATCGCCACCGTCCGCCCGGTGCCACCCGCAATCCGCTCTTCCGCCGATGCCGCGGGGCACGAATCCCTGCGCCGCGACCTCCTCACGGCGCTGGGCGTCGAGGCCGCGCGCACTACTGAACCGGCCGCCGTCGGCCGCTAACCCAACCTGCAAGGAGCACGTCATGACATCGAAGTACCCATCCCAGCGCCAACTCCACCTCAACGCCTTCCTCATGAGCACCGGCCACCACGAGGCGTCGTGGCGACTGCCGGAAAGCGATCCCTATGCGGGAACCAAGGTGGAGCATTACCAGCAGCTCGCCCGCACTGCAGAGCGCGGCAAGCTGGACTCCATCTTCTTCGCCGACTCCCCTGTCCTGTTCGGCGAGGTGGGCCGCCGCCCCGCCGGCAAGCTGGAGCCCACGGTGCTGCTCACCGCCATCGCGGGCGCCACCGAGCGCATCGGGTTGATCGCCACGGCCTCCACAACCTACAACGAACCGTTCAACCTGGCCCGCCGCTTCGCCTCGGTGGACTGGGCCAGCGGCGGGCGCGCCGGTTGGAACGTGGTGACCACGGCAGGCCCGGACGCCGCGCGGAACTTCGGCGTCGACGACCAGCCCGCCCACGCCGTCCGCTACGAGCGCGCCGCGGAATTCATCGAAGTGGCCCAGAAGCTGTGGGACAGCTGGCAGGACGACGCCGTACTGGCGGACAAGGCCGGAGGCGTGTGGGGTGATGCGGACAGGATCCGGACTATTGACCATCAGGGCAGGCATTTCAAGGTCCGCGGCCCGCTCAATGTTCCGCGTTCGCCGCAGGGGCACCCGCTGATCGTCCAGGCAGGTTCTTCGGAGGACGGGAAGGACCTCGCCGCCCGGTACGCGGATGCCGTCTTCACCGCGCACCAGACCCTGGCCGACGCGCAGGAGTTCTACCGCGACCTGAAGGCCCGCACCGCGGCTGCCGGCCGGGATCCGGAAACCATCAAGATCCTCCCGGGCATCGTCCCCGTGATCGGTGCCACCGAGGAAGAGGCGCTGGAGCTGGAGCGCGAACTGGACCGGCTGATCAAGCCCGAATACGCCCGGATCCAGCTGGCCCGGACCCTCCGCGTGGACCCCGTGGACCTGCCGCTGGACCGCCAACTGCCGGACAACCTGCCCAGCGAGGACGAAATCGAAGGCGCCAAGAGCCGCTACACCCTGATCGTGCAACTGGCCCGGCGCGAACAGCTCACCGTTCGCCAGCTGATCGGCAGGCTTGGCGGCGGCCGCGGGCACCGCACCTTCACCGGCACGCCCGTGCAGGTGGCGGATGCCATCCAGGAATGGTTCGACGGCGGGGCCACGGACGGCTTCAACATCATGCCGCCGGTGCTCCCCTCCGGGCTGGAGGCGTTCGTGGACCAGGTGGTGCCCATCCTGCAGGAACGCGGACTGTTCCGCACCGAGTACACCGGACGGACCCTGCGGGAGCACTATGGGTTGGCGCGGCCCGAAACCCGGAACAGCAGGCAACTGGACGCCGCCTCGGTTTGACCGGCAGCGGTGATTGTCAGGGAAGGTTCGACGGCGGTGCGGGCGGCACGGCGTCCGCACGCCGTCGGCCTGCCAGTTCGCCGAACCGGTCGACGGCATCCTGGGCCGCACGGTACAGGGCCGGGTCGGACCAAGGTGCCCGCGCCCAGGCGTCCAGGGCCGCGAGTGCCTCGGCCAACAGCCTGGCGGGACGGTCCCCCGGGGACCCTTGGCGCAGGATGGTGTCCCGGCCTGCTTCCAAAGTGTCCGCCATGGTCCGGGTGCTGACCCGCTGCCAGACATCGGCGATGGCATCCACATCGGTCAGCCGCTCCCGGAGCGGCCAGTTACCAATGAAACGGGCCACCCATGCCTGGTGCCGCTGCTTATAGTCCTTGAGGAACTTCCGTCTCTTCCACGTCGGGTAGGCGCCCAGCACGAGGAGGCACGGGACGAGGACGGCCAGCGCTGTCAACACCCAGCCAGCTTGTCCGGCATCCCGGTCCTGGACCGCATCCTTGTAGAGTCCCAGCATCACTCCCGCGGTGATGCACCCCAGGATCCAGGTGGCGCGCACGACAGTGGTCCGGCGTTCTTGTTTCCTGGAAGGGTGGAGGGCCGGTGCCGGTTCCGCGGCCACGGTTGCCTCAGCCTCGGTCAGGCCGGTGTTCAGGAGTCTGCTGGTACTTGCACCGGGCATTCCTGATTTATCCGGCACGTCCACATAGACGGGTGGCAGGCCCGTCCGATCCTGTGCAGCCTGCTTGGAAAGCTCGTCCATGTTCCCCCATCAACCCAGTCATGACCCCCCCTGCAGAGTCTACGGTTAGGCGGGCTCCGGGCGGGTAGTCCTTAGACTGGCCAATGGACGTTGTATGCCGGGACTGACGAAGGAGCGAAACGATGAGTGGAGTAGTTGTAGTAGGTGTGGATGCCAGCCCGTCCGCACGGAAGGCCGCAGAAGTGGCGCTGGACCTGGCGGAGTCACTGGGAGCGTCCCTCCACGTAGTGACCGCCTTTGAGATCGAGAACGCCGAAACCTTTGGCGTGGGCTCGGACAAGGTGAGGATCTCCAACGCGGACAGCTCGGAGACGGTGGCAAAATCCTTGGGCGCATCGCGGCCGGGAGTGCAGATCACCCACTTCGCCGCCCGCGGCAAGCCGGCGGATTCGCTGATCAAGGAAGCCATCCGGCTGGATGCCCGGGTGATCGTGGTGGGCAACCGGAGGATGCGCGGCATCGGCCGGCTCCTGGGGAGCGTCGCCAACAGCGTGGCGCACAACGCCCCGTGCGACGTCTACATCGCGAACACCTACGAGGACTAAGCTGCCCCGCAAGGTAGTGGGCGGACGACGGCGGGACTTCCCGCCGTCGTCCGCCCACCGTCGTTAAGGGTTCTTAGGCCCCGTATTCCTCATCGGTGACATGCTGGAGCCAGGTGACCACCTGCCCGTCTTCGTCCGCTTCCTGCATGGCGACGTGGGCCATGAAGCGCTCCGGGGTCGCACCGTGCCAGTGCTGCTCCCCCGGCTCGATGAAGACCACGTCGCCGGGACGGATTTCCTGGACTTGCCCGCCGCGCCGCGCCACCAGCCCGATGCCGTCCGTGACATAGAGGGTCTGGCCCTTGGGGTGGTGGTGCCAGGCGGTGCGGGCACCAGGGGCGAAACGGACATGGGCGCACCCGACCGCTGACTGTTCATCGGGGTTGCGGATGCCGTCAATCTGCACGGTGCCGGTGAACCATTCCTTCGGTCCGGCTCCTGTCTGGCCGCCGCTCTTGGTGTACTTCATGTTCTCCTCCTGTGAGTTCGGTTGACTGGAAAGTTTGTTGGCGGGTCAGGCGCTCCGGCGTGTGATCCGTGCCGTCACGAACGCCAGGACCGACGAGACCGCGAGGACAGCGGCGGCCACCAGGAAGGCGCCGCCGTGGCCGGCGGAGTCGAACAGGACGCCACCCAGCGTTGATCCGACGGCGATCGAGGTCTGGACGACGGCCACCATCAGGCCCCCACCGCCCTCGGCGTCATGGGGCATGGCCTCTGCGATCCAGCTCCACCACCCCACCGGGGCGGCCGTGGACAGCAGCCCCCAAACGCCCAGGAGGACCATGACGACGGCGAGCCAGCCGCCGGTGGGGACCAGGGCGGCGGCGATGAGCGCCATAAGGGCCGGGATGGTGACCAGTGTCCGGTACAGGCCCTTCCCCAGGAACCGGCCAATCAGCATGGTGCCGGCAAACCCTGCCACACCCATCACCAGCAGTACGAGCGACACAGTGGCCACCTCCACGCCGGTCACCCGCTCCAGGAACGGACGGACGTAGGTGAACAGGACGAACTGGCCCATGAAGAAGGTGCCGCAGGCGGCCATCCCCCAGGCGACAGCCGGGCTCTTGAAGGCGGCGAAAATTCCGAGGATGTTTCCAGACGCCCGCTTTTCCACCGGCATGGAAGGAAGGCTGATCCACTGCCAGACCAGGGCGAGCACCGCCACGGGAACCAGGCAGAAGAACGCTCCACGCCACCCGATAAATGAGCCCAGGTAGCTGCCCAGCGGCGCAGCCAGCACGGTGGCCAGGGCGTTGCCGCCATTGAAGACCGCCAGGGCGCGCGGCACCTGGTGGGCCGGCACCAGCCGCATGGCGGTGGCTGCGGACATGGACCAGAAACCGCCGATGACCACGCCAATGAGGGCACGGCCCACCATGAAGAGCAGGTAGCCCGGGGCCATGGCGACCAGCGCACCGGAGACAGCCATCACCGTGGTCAGGCCCAGCAGCAGGGTCTTGCGGTTCATGCTGCCGGCCAGCGTGGACACCGACAGGCTGGTGGCGACGGCGAACAGGCCGGAGATCGCGATGCCCTGCCCCACCATCCCCTCGGAAACCCGGAGTTCGGCGGCCATTGGGGTGAGCAGGCTGACCGGCATGAATTCGGAGGCGATCAGGGCGAAGACGCACAGGGACATCGCGAAGACGCCTCCCCAGTGCGCGTGGTGTTGCACGCCTGGTTCTTGGGGCGCACGGGTGCTGGTGACAGTTGTTTCTGGGGCCATGCCTTCCATCAAACCGTGCTCACGGAGGCCTAGCGAGGGCCCTGCTGAAACCGGTTTTGGCAGACCCCCTTTAGGGCAAGGCTGCCGCGGACCTATGCAGAGGTTCCTTGCCGCTGCATGTTGTGCGGGCTCTTCCGCAGGTCTTTTTCCAGTTCTGCCAGGCAGTAGTCCTTGAACCAGTGCCTGATGCGCAGCGGCAGCATGGGGTAGGCCACCGCAAGGACGCGCCATGTCCGGTCGAAGCGGTGCTGGTGGCGGTCGCTCCATGCGAGGCCGTAGTCCTTCCGCAGTTGCTCCGGGAGGAGCCCGGCGGTGAGGAACCTCGCGGACGGCATGATGGCGCGGTACCAGAGTGCGGTGTGCTTGGGGAACAGCAGGCCGCGCCCCACGCGCACGCCTTCCTCCTCGGCACGGAGGGTTGAAAGCTGCTCATCCCAGTAGCGTCTGAACGCCGCCCGGTCCTTCGGCCACATGTCCGGTGGAAGCTGCAGGGCGGTCCCAATCCGTGCGTAGTCACGGTACATTGCGTCGGCCGCCTCGTCGCCGAGCGGGCCGCGGATCTTCTCGACGATGGTCAGCGCGGTGTCATAGAGCGTTGCTGCCACCCAGAGCTGCAGGGCCGGATCGAAGGCGTTGTAGCCGGCGGACGGTTCGGCCGCCGTGCGGCGTACCGGAACGTGCGCGTGGTTCACCCTGCGCCGGACTTCCTTCGCCTGCTCCTCAGTTCCGTACACGATGCCGTAGACGTACGTGAGAGTGCCCTTGAGACGGTTTACCGGGCGTTGGGTGAACGTGCTGTGCGCCGCCACGCCGCGGCCGATCGCGGGGTTGGCAAGCTGCAGCAGAATGGCCCGTCCTGCCCCGGCGAGCAGGATGCCTTCAGCCCGGAAATCGGCCTCTCCCTGCACCATGTGAACAGGGTACCGGAGGGGCAGGACATCAGGACGGGCCCTTTGGCCCGTTGTGCCCGGGCAGAGGAGGGCCGCAGGACCTGTCCTGCCTCCTCCCCTGCCCGGGTGTGGGCGTTAGCGCTCCAGGAGGGACACGTCCCGGACGGCGCCCTTGTCCGCAGAGGTGGCCATGGCGGCGTAGGCGCGCAGGGCAGCGGAAACCTGGCGGTCCCGGTCCTTGGGCTTGTACCCGCCGTTGACCAGCAGTTTCTCGCGGCGTTCGGCGAGGATTTCGTCAGAGACCTCCAGCTCCATGGAGCGCTGGGAGATGTTGATGCTGACGATGTCGCCGTCCTCCACCAGCGCGATGGTTCCCCCTGACGCAGCCTCCGGGGAGATGTGGCCGATCGACAGGCCGGAGGTACCGCCGGAGAAGCGGCCGTCCGTGATGAGCGCGCACTTCTTGCCCAGGCCGCGGCCCTTGAGGAAGGACGTGGGGTAGAGCATCTCCTGCATGCCCGGACCACCCTTGGGGCCTTCGTAGCGGATCACCACCACGTCGCCTTCCTTGATCTGCTTGTTCAGGATCTTCTCCACGGCTTCGTCCTGGGATTCGCAAACCACAGCCGGCCCGGAAAAGGTCCAGATGGATTCGTCCACGCCGGCGGTCTTCACCACGGCGCCGTCCACGGCAATGTTGCCGCGCAGCACGGCCAGGCCGCCGTCCTTGGAGTAGGCGTGCTCCACCGAGCGGATGCAGCCACCTTCAGCGTCGGTGTCCAGGGAGGTCCACTCGTTCGACTGCGAGAACGCGGTGGAGGACCGGACGCCGCCGGGAGCCGCGTGCCACAGGGCCTGCGCCTCGTCGGTGGCCTTGCCGCCGCGGATGTCCCAGTCATCCAGCCAGCCGTCCAGGTCGGCGGAGTGCACGGAGTGGACGTCCTTGTGCAGGAGGCCGCCGCGGTTCAGCTCGCCCAGCAGGGCGGGGATGCCGCCGGCACGGTGCACATCCTCCATGTAGTAGGTCTTGTCCTTGGCCACGTTCGGGGCCACCTTGGCCAGGCAGGGCACCTGGCGGGACTTGGCGTCCATCTCGGCCAGGCCGTAGTCCACACCTGCCTCCTGGGCCGCGGCCAGCAGGTGCAGGATGGTGTTGGTGGAGCCGCCCATGGAGATGTCCAGCGCCATGGCGTTGTCGAAGGCCTTGGCGGTGGCGATGGAGCGGGGCAGCACGGAGTCGTCGTCGCCGTCATAATAGCGCTTCACCAGCTCGACGACGGTGGCGCCGGCCTTCTCGTACAGCGCCTTGCGGGCGGTGTGGGTGGCCAGCACGGAGCCGTTGCCCGGCAGGGAGAGGCCGATGGCCTCGGTGAGGCAGTTCATGGAGTTGGCGGTGAACATTCCGGAGCAGGAACCGCAGGTGGGGCAGGCGTTCTCTTCGATGAGGTTGATGTCCGCGTCGGAGATGGACTCATCCACGGCGTCGGCGATCGCGTTGACCAGGTCCAGGGAGCGGACGGAGCCGTCGGTCAGGGTCACGCGGCCGGCTTCCATGGGGCCGCCGGAGACGAAGACTACGGGGATGTTCAGGCGCAGGGCTGCCATGAGCATGCCCGGGGTGATCTTGTCGCAGTTGGAAATGCACACCAGGGCGTCGGCGCAGTGGGCGTTGACCATGTACTCCACGGAGTCGGCGATCAGGTCGCGGGACGGCAGCGAGTAGAGCATGCCGGAGTGGCCCATGGCGATGCCGTCATCCACGGCGATGGTGTTGAACTCCCGCGGCACGGCGCCGGCGGCGAGGATCGCATCGGAGACGATCCGGCCCACCGGGGCCAGGTGGGTGTGCCCCGGGACGAATTCGGTGAAGGAGTTGGCCACGGCAATGATCGGCTTGCCGATATCGGAGTTGGCGACGCCGGAGGCGCGCAGCAGTGCGCGGGCGCCGGCCATGTTGCGGCCATGGGTGACTGTTTTAGAGCGGAGTGCAGGCATGCTTACCATCCTCTTGCCTTGCAGGGCTGGGTGGAAGACAGCGCTGCTACTAGTAGTAGGAGTACCAGAGTAATAGTATTTTGAGATGAACAATCCCGGCCGCCGCAAAGAACTTGGCCTCTTCCTGAGGGCCCGGCGCGACCAGGCGCTGCGGGCCGACTACGGCCTGCCGCCCGTCGGCCGCAGCCGTGAGCGTGGGCTCCGCCGCGAGGAGGTGGCATTCCTTTCCGGCGTCAGCGTCACCTGGTACACCTGGCTGGAGCAGGGCCGGGACATCAGCCCGTCCCGGCAGGTCCTGGAGGCCATCAGCCGCGCACTGCATCTGTCCAGCACCGGCCTGGGCTACGTCCTGTCGCTGGGCGGCTACGCCTCAGCAGCCCCTGCTGGGCCGGCAGCCGATACCGCCCCGCCCCACATCCAGCGCCTCCTGGATGCCCTGGACCCCAACCCGTCCTTCGCCCTGTTTCCGGACTGGGGCGTGGCCGGGTGGAACAGGGCCTACGCGGCGCTGTACCCCAACATCGCCACGGTGCCGGCGGCGGACCGGAACCTGCTGTGGCTCGTGTTCACCGACCCCTGCGTCCGGAACCTGCTGCCGGACTGGGACACCACCAGCAAGCGGTTCCTGGCAGAGTTCCGGGCCGAAACCGGGCAGCGGCTGGGCGATCCGGACATCCAGTACCAGGTGGAACGGCTCAAGGAAGCAAGCCCGCAGTTCCGGCAGGGCTGGGACCTGTACGACATCCTGGGTTTCGAGTCCCGCGAGCGCCTCTTCCACCATCCGGCGGTCGGGGTGCTCCAGCTGGAACACCACCAGGTGTCCCCGTCGGACCGGCCGGACCTGCACCTCGTGGTGTACACACCGGCCCCGGGCAGCGACGCCGCAGCGCAGATGGAGTCCCTGCTGTCCGTGGCCGGCTAGGCTTCGTCCACACCGAGGTAGGCAAGCGCGGCGGCCGCCTGGGCCCGGGTGGCCACGCGGAGGGTAGGGTCGACGGCGGGCAGGAACGACGGCGAGTGGTTGGCAGGGATGTCGGCCTCCACCGTGCCATTCGCCACCGCCCGCCGGTAGGTTTCCGGGGGAACGGAGCCGACCACCCAATAGACGTATGGGATGCCGAAAGCGTCAGGGATGCGGCTGAAGTCCTCTGACGCCGTCTGCGGCGTGGTGCGGTAGACAGCGTCCATGCCGAAGGCCCTGGTGAAGGCAGCAGCAACCCGGGCGTTGGCCTCCGCATCGTTGCTGGTCAGCGGGTACTGGTCGTAATACTCAAACTCCGGCTCCTGCGGCGAGCCGGCGGCTGCGCACTCGCCCCGTACTATCCGCTCGATGGCGGCCACCATGGCGGCCCGGACGGCAAGGTCGTACGTGCGGAGGTTGAGCAGCAGCTCCGCCCGGTCCGGGATGATGTTGGCCGTGGCTCCGGCGCTCACCGAGCCAACAGTCAGCACTGCGAACTCCCCTGGAATCGTTTCGCGGGACACCACGGTCTGCAGGCGGAGGACGATCGAGGCGGCGAGCACCACCGGATCCACGGACTTGTGCGGCATGGAGCCGTGGGCGCCGCGGCCGTGGACGGTAATCCGTACAGAGTCGCCGGCCGAGAGGACCGGGCCCGGCGTGGTGCCGATGGTTCCTGCCTCGGTGGGCATGACGTGCTGGGCCAGCGCGACGTCCGGGCGCGGGATTCCGGCGGCCAGGCCGTCGTCGAGCATTGCCTGCGAGCCTGCGGCCGTCTCCTCTGCCGGCTGGAACAGGGCGGTGTAGGTTCCCCGCCAGGCATCCCGGTGGTCTGCCAGGTACTTTGCCGCCCCGAGCAAGGCCACCACGTGCATATCGTGCCCGCAGGCGTGCATCACCCCCGGGACGGCGGAGGCGTAGCGTGCTCCGGTTGCCTCGGTAACCGGGAGGGCGTCCATGTCGGCCCGGGCCAGGACACCCGGGCCGGGTCCGTTGTCCAGGACGCCCACCACGCCGGTGCCGCCAAAGTTCCGGACGTCGAACCCCCAGGCCGCCAGCTTCGCCGCAACAGCAGCGGAGGTCTGGTGTTCGGCGAGGCCGAGCTCCGGATTCTGGTGGAGCTGTTCGTAGAGCGGGACCTGCCAGGCCAGCTCCTGCTCGATCCCGTCCGCAGCGCTGTTCGCAAAATCCATCGAAGGCTCCTTCCGGCCGGCGGCAGCCGGCCCCTCACGGCCACCATAGGCAGCACCAACGGATGGTGTCCATGGGCAACCAAAAGCGGCCGGCGGCGGGAATTCCCGCCGCCGGCCGCTTCTTGCCCACGGACGCTAGGCCAGCACCCCCTGCCGCACCACGGCCGGCTTGAACTGTGCACCCGCGCCCGGGAATACCGGCACCTCGATCCGCGCGTGGGTGTGGACCTCGGTGACCGTGGCCTTGGTGTGCCGGGCAATGTTCTCCATGGTGGTCACCCACATGCCGTCCATTGCCTTCACCCGCTCCATGAGCTGCTCCAGCGCCACGGCCTTGGATGGCCGGCCCGAGATGAACGGGTGGTTGGTGAGGACGAAGCAGCTGCCCTGGGAATGGTGGGCCTCGGCTTCAAGCGTCCACATTTCCAGGACCTTGGCCGGGCTCTCGATCACGCCGCTGCCCGTAACGCCCGGGTAGAAGGCGTACTGCTCCCAGTCGTCCAGGGTCCAGTCCACCGGGATCTCAACGATGTCCCGGGGATCATCGGCGGCGACGGCGAAGCGGTAGGGGGCATCGCCGTCGAGCAGGCTGGAATCGTAGAGGAAGCCGCGGTCCGCCAGCAGGCCCGGGGAGTGCCAGTTCAGTTCCCACCACGGTGCGCGGTAGCCCACAGGTCGGACACCTGCGACTTTGGCCAGCGCCTCCAGGCCGCGGTCAATGTAGCTGGCCTCGGTGGCGGCGTCGATGCCCTGCATGGGTTCGTGCAGGTAGCCGTGGTGCGCCACTTCGTGGCCGCCGTCAACAATCTGCCGGACCACGTCCGGGTAGGACTCGGCCGTGAAACCCGGGATGAAGAAGGTGGCCTGGATGTCCTGGCGGGCCAGGATGGCCAGGAGCCGGGGCACCGCGATCTTGGGGCCGTAGGACTGGTGGCTCATCAGCGACATGCGCCGGGTGCTGGTGGGATCGTGGGCGATAGTGCAGGATTCGGCGTCCACGTCGAAAGTGAAGGAAGCTGCAGCCTTGAAGCCTTCGGGCCAGGTGATGGGGTGCAGGGGGTCCGCGATGGCGGGGTTGTTCACGGGAAATCCTTTCGGCGGGCGCTGTGGGCGCCCGCCAGGTTCTACGGGATGGTGAGCTTAGAGGGCGGGAAGGGCGGGCGTGCTCTCCACGCTCCCTGCTTCGGGGGCGGTCGCTCCAGGGGTGGCGTCCACCTTCTGCGTGGTGCGCGGCTCGATGGCGAGGTAGCGGATGTGCTGGCGCGGGCCGAGAATGGCGTACACCCCGGCGCTGGTCAGGCCGCCGGCCAGCCAGGACAGGTCCCAGCCGCCCAGGGCCACGGCGATGGGGCCCTGCATGATGGGGATCAGTCCGTACATGAACAGCCACGTGGCGAAGATCCCGGCCAGGAGGGAGATGACGCCGGCGAAGTTGACCACCGGCAGCCGCTTGGTGCCGACGCCGTCGAACAGACGGTCGGTGCCGCCCGGCCAGCGCTTCTCCAGCCAGAAGTAGTGCACCAGCATGATTCCGCCCCAGGCGGCCACCCAGGCCACCAGGCCGATCAGCCAGGCATCGAGTACCGCTGCGAAGTCCTCCTGGAAGATGAAGAAGACGACGGCGCCGAGCGAGAAGACGCCGACGAACAGGTTGAGTTTGCGGCGGCTGATGGAGATGTCCAGGGCCTGGGTGGCCACGGAGAAGGTGTAGATGTTCAGGATGTTGGTGGCGATGGGGCCGTGGAGCACCATGAGCAGTACGGGCAGGGCCATGGCGCCGAAGTTCATGACGATGAGCTTGCCGGGATCGATCTCGCCGCTGTTGGTGGCAAGGCTGGCGCCCAGGACGCCGAGCCACACCACGGGGATGAACTGGCCCAGGACCGAGGCGAGGTAGACCTTCTTCTTGGGGACGCTGGTGCTGACGAACCGGGAGTAGTCCGCGGCGTAGGTGAACCAGGTGATGCCCCAGCCAATGCCGATGGCGGTCATGACGGCGCTCATGGCCGCGATCCGCTCAGAGCCTTCCAGGACGGCGCCGGCGGGACCGGCGTAGCTCCAGTTGATGTCCATGCCGAACCAGGCCACCGCGGACATGACGGCCAGGATGAGGATGGTGGGCGGCACGGTCCATTTCTCGAAGGCGGCGATGGCCTTGTAGCCGAACCAGGCGATGGCAACCTGGAGGGCCATGATGAAGGTGGCGACGCCGATCTTCCAGCCGTAGTTGGGGGCTTCCGGGTCAACCCAGCCAAGGGTTCCGAAGAGCGCCATGACCAGGTCCAGGATGATCCAGGTGTTCACCGCGCACCAGCCGATGACCAGCAGGGCCTGGATGGCGGCCGGCAGGTAGTTGCCGCGCCGTCCGAATGCCGCCCGGGCCAGGACCATGCCGGTGGCTCCGGTCTTCTGGCCCAGGAGGACGAAGCAGCCAAAGAGCAGCATGCCGATCAGGTTGCCCAGCACCAGGACGGTGATGGTGTCCGCGAGTCCGAGTCCCAGCTGGATACCGAGTGCCCCCAGCACCCAGTTGATGGGTGCCAGGTTGGCGCCCGCCCAGATCCAGAACTGGCCGGATACCTTGCGTGTTCGTGCTGATTCGGGGATGGGCTGCAGCCAGGCTTCGTGGTCCACGGCGCTGTGGTCCTGCGTGGCCTGGTCAGGTTGGCCGTGCGTGGCTGTAGAAAGCTTTTCTTGCATGGGGGCCTCCGTGAGGTGGATAAGTACCAACTAGGCTATGTGGCCCCCATCACAAGCAACAAGATACAATGTGTCGAATAAATCCCCCTACTACGTTACGGACTGTCGTGTCAGTGTTTCTTGGCGAAATACTCGCCCACCCCGCCCTCGCCGCCGCCGATCCCGTGGTCCACCCCCAGGGCGTGGGGGCTGATGCGCAGCCGGTCCGCTGGGTCCACTCCAGTGAGGTGCTGGACATCGCTCCCCTGCTCCGTGGCGGTGAACTGCTGCTCTGCGGTGGGATCACGCTGGCCACCGCCACCCCGGCCAGACGCGGGGACTACGTCCGTGAGCTGGCGCAGCGCGGCGTCGCTGCGCTGGCCATCGAGACCGGCGGTGCACTGCCGGAAATTCCTGCAGACATGTTGCAGAAGGCTGAGGAATACGGCCTTCCCGTGGTGGAACTGCGCAAGGTGGTCCCGTTCGTCGGCGTCATGCAGGCCATCAACTCCATGCTGGTCAGCGAGTCGGTGGGGCACCTGCAGCAGGCGGATGCCGCCACGCGCGCCATGGCTGCCGAGCTGGCGCATGGCGCTTCACTGGACAAGATCCTGGGCGTGCTGGCAGGCATCACCGGCTCGGCCGTGAAGCTCACCTCCCCGTGGGGAGTGACCATGGGCAGCGCGGCGCCGGAGGGTTGGAGCAACGGGGTGGACGCGGAAGCCGGAGAAGGAACAGCGGACGACGACGGCACCGGGCCACGCGGGCACGGCGGCTTTTACCCGGTGGCCGGGGGAACGGTCATCACCGTGGACATCCCCGTGCGCGGGGTCCTCATGGGGCGGCTCGAGGTGCACGTGCCGGATGTCGCGGACACGGCGCTGGCCCAGGTGGCGGGCGAGCGCGCAGTGGACATCCTGGGCCTGGCGCTGCTGCAGCACACGCCTCCGGGACTGCACGCCCTGGCCGGCGCTGAACTGATGCGCGCCGTGCTGAATTCCGCACCGGAGTGGCGCCTCGAGCAGCTGGCCCCCGGCGCCGGCTTCCCCACGGACTCCCCCGCCGTGGTGGCCGCGATCCACGCGGCGGCACCGCAGGAGCTGCGCGGCGCCGTCGAAAACTTCCTGAGCTCGCAGCGGATTCCCTGTGCCGCGTACCTGGATGACACCGAGCTGGTGGTGATGATCGGCCTGCCGTGCACCGAGACGGCCGGCGAGCGGCGGCAGCTCCTGGAATCCCTGCAGGGACTGGAGGGGGACCACGATGCCGTGATCGCCGTGGGGCCGCTGGCAGACGGGGTGGCGGAGGCAGCCTGGTCACTGGCGGAAGCCCGGCGCGCCCTGGAGGTACGGCAGATCCGCCGCCGGAATGCGTCCGCGCGCAGGCGGCACCCGTCCCGGGGCCTGGTTGTGGTTGACGCCCAGGACGCCGCCGTGGAAAGCCTCGCTCTGACCTGCCTGGATGCCTCGTCCAGGGAGGCGTTCGTGAGCCGGCAGTTGCGGGCGGTCCTGGAGCATGATGCGCACCGGCAGTCCCAGCTGCTGGAGACGCTGCAGGTATGGCTGGACTCCGGCTGCAATACCGCGCAGTCGGCGCGCGAACTGCACCTGGAGCGGCAGTCGATGCACCACCGGCTGCAGCGGATTTTCGAGCTCTGCGGAGGGGATCCGCGCGGGACGGGGCGGCTCGCGGCGCTGCACCTGGCGGCGAGGATGGCCGGACTGCCCTGACCTCCTGCGGGCCACTGCTTCCGGACGTATGCTTGCCTGGCATTGCCCTGTGGCCGGGCCCCCGGGTCCGGGCAGCTCGGATGGAAAGGGCGCGGCGGATGGCAAAGCGGAATACTTCCTTAGTGGGTGCGCCGTGCTGGGTCGACACCTGGCAACCGGACCCCCAGGGTGCCAAAGAGTTCTATGGCGGACTGTTCGGCTGGACGTTCGACGATCCGATACAGGTGCCGGGATTCGAGGGCGGGTACTGTCTGACGCGCCTTGACGGCCGCTCCGTAGGCGGCGTGGGGCAGGCCCCGCGGGGATCACCAGCGGGATGGCTGACCCATATCCGGGTGGGCGATGCCGGGAAGGCTTCAGCGCTGGCGGAACAGGCGGGCGGCCGGCAGCTCGGGGCCATCGGCGCCGGGACCCGTTCGCAACTGGTTGCCGATTCCTCCGGCGTGCTGTTCTGCCTGCGGCAGGCGGGCGTCAATGACGGCGTTGAGCTGGCAGACCAGCCCAATAGCTGGGCCATGAGTTCGCTGCACACCCCGGATCTTGGAAAGGCCCAGGAGTTCTACAGGGCATTGTTCAACTGGGAACTGACGTCGCCGCCGGACGCCCCGTTTTCACTATGGCTCCTCGAAGACCAACTGGTGGCCGTGGCTACCCCCACCGACGGCGTGACTGTTCCTCCACATTGGAGTGTGAACTTCGGGGTCACCGATGCAGACAGGACCGCCGACCGGGCCGTTGCCCTGGGCGGCGGCATTGTCATGGCACCCATGGATACCCCCGGGTTCAGGAGTGCCGTGATCAGCGACCCCTGGGGCGGTGTGGTCGCGGTCAGCGCGGTCACGGAGCAAACCGGCACCCTGCCGGCACGGGCCTGACCAGGCAGCGTCAGCTTCCCGGGCGGCCACCCAGCCGGGTGGTCACCTTGGCGGCGGCGGCGACGCAGGCCTCCCCCAGACTCTCGAACTGTTCCTTGGACACCCGGAACCGCGGCGCCGGAATCAGGACGGCCGCCACAACGTCGCCGCGGTGGTCGCGGACAGGCGCGGCCACGCCCACCTCGTCCATGGACGATTCGCCGTAGTTCCCCGCCCATCCCCGCTGCGCAACATCCTGGAGCCGGGCTTCGTACGCTGCCAGTCCGTCGTCGTCCAGTCCCGGAAAGGTGATGGTTCCGCTGCGCAACAGTTCACGCACCCGTTCGGCCGGCAGCGTGGACAGGAACACCTGGACCGAGGCGCTCATCGCGTCACGGTAGCGGGCGCCCAGGGGGGTGGTGTGCTTGATCTGGTGGTGGCTCGCGATCTGCTCCACGCAGATGGCCTCGTCACCGTTCCACAGCATGAGGGCACTGGTTTCGCCGGTCTGCTCGGTCAGCTGCCGCAGGACGGGGTAGGCAACGCGGCGTTCCTCCATCTCGGCCAGCAGCGGTCCGGCGACGGCGATGAGCCCCAGGCCCAGCCGGAACCGCTTGGTTTCCGGGTCGCGTTCCACCAGGTTTTCCTGCTCGAAGGTGGCCAGGATCCGGGACACGCTGGACTTGTGCATGCCCACGCGGTTGGCGATTTCCGTGACGCCCAGCAGGGGTTCTTCCGCCGTGAAGGTGCGCAGGACGGCGATGGCGTTGACGACGACGGAGGCTCCTTTGGCGTCCGTCCCGCCGTTGGTGCCGGTTCCGCTGCCGTTGCTGTCTGGGGTTTTCGCAGGAGTCATGGTGGACACCATCTTTCCCTATGGTCGGCTGGACACCGAAAGCGGCGCCGTGGTGCACGGCGCCGCTTCGGCTGTTCAGATGGTTATCCCTGGACGATGTTGTGTTCCGGGCCGAACGGGAACTTGGTGATGTTTTCCACCGTGTTGTCCTCGCCGATCACCAGGATGTCGTGCTCGCGGTAGCCGCCGGCGCCCGGCAGGCCGTCCGCCACCGTGATCATGGGCTCCATGGAAACCACCATGCCCGGCTCGAGGACGGTGTCGATGTCCTCGCGCAGCTCCAGGCCGGCTTCGCGGCCGTAGTAGTGGCTCAGGACGCCGAAGGAGTGGCCGTAACCGAAGGTGCGGTTGGCCAGCAGGCCGTGGCTGATGTAGATCTCGTTGAGCTCGGCGGCGATGTCCTTGCAGACGGCGCCGGGCTTGATCAGTTCCAGGCCGCGCTCGTGCACCTCGACGTTGATGTTCCACAGCTCCAGCGAGCGCTCGTCCGGCTGGCCCAGGAAGAGGGTCCGCTCCAGGGCGGTGTAGTAACCGGAGGTCATGGGGAAGCAGTTGAGCGAGAGGATGTCGCCCTGCTGCAGCTTGCGGGTGGTGGCCCAGTTGTGGGCGCCGTCGGTGTTGATGCCGGACTGGAACCACACCCAGGTGTCGCGGACCTCGCGGTCCGGGAAGGTCCTGGCGATCTCGTGCACCATGGCCTCGGTGCCAATGAGGGCCACTTCGTACTCGGAGATGCCTTCGCGGATGGCGTTGCGGATGGCTTCGCCGCCCAGGTCGCCGATGCGGGCGCCGTGCTTGATGACTTCGATTTCCTCGGCGGACTTGATCATGCGCTGGCGCATGGCGTCCTGGGAGACGTCCAGGAGCTGGGCGCCGGGGAACGCGGCGGCGATCTTTTCGCGGGTCAGGCCCGGGAGGAAGTCGTCCTCGACGCCCAGCCGGGTGGCCTTGACGCCTCGCTGGCGCAGGGCTTCCTGGAGGCCGAAGTAGAAGTTGTCGCGGCGCCAGTCGGTGTAGACGATGTTCTCGCCGTAGGAGGTGCGCCACGGCATGCCGGCGTCGATGTTGGCGGTGACGGTGACGGAGTCGTTGGCGGTGACCACCAGGGCGTAGTTGCGGCCGAACGTGGTGTACAGGAAGTCGGAGTAGTACTTGATGCCGTGGTAGCTGGTGAGGATAACCGCGTCCAGCTCCTTGGCGGCCATGTTCTTGCGGAGGCCGCCAAGGCGGCGCTCGAACTCTGCGTCGGAGAACGTGAGCTTGCCCTTGGTGCCGTTGTGCAGGACCTTGAGGCGCTCGAGTTCGGCGATGGAGGAGGCGTTGTCGGCAGTGATAGTCACGGGTGGTGCCTTTCTAGTGGGTGCCAGCTGCTGTTGGTGCAGTTGGTGTTGTTTGCGTAGTGAGGTTGGTCTGTGTACCCGGATGGGTTAGGTGCCCTCTGGTTGGTCAGAGGTGCTTGAGGGGCTTGCGCGAGGTTTCGGTGGCGAACAGCACGGCCATGAGCGACACGGCGGATGCGGCTACGAGGTACCAGCCCGGCGCCAGCTTGCTCTGGGTCATGCCGATCAGCAGGGTGGCCATGAACGGGGCCGTGCCGCCGAACAGGGCGTTGGAGAGGTTGAAGCTGACGGCGAAGCCGCTGTACCGGACTTTGGTGGGGAACAGTTCGGCCAGGAAGCTGGGCAGCGTTCCGTCATTCAGGGTGAGCATGCCGCCCAGCAGGATCTGGACCAGGACGATCACCAGGAAGTTGCCCGTGTCCAGCAGCATAAAAGCGGGAACAGTCAGCAGCATGAACAGCACGGACGCGGTGATCAGCATGCGCTTGCGGCCGAACCGGTCCGAGGCGAGGCCGGTCAGGAAGATGAAGCCGATATAGCTGGCCAGGGCGATCGTGGTGGCAAGGAAGGACTCGGTGGGCCCGAAGCCAAGTTCCTCGGACAGGTAGGTGGGCATGTAGCTGAGGATGACGTAGAAACCGACGGCGTTGAGCAGCACGGCACCGCAGGCGATCAGCAGCTGTTTGCGATAGGTCCGGAACATGTCCAGCGCAGGGGCTTTGGGAGCGGATTCCTCCTGGTCGGCCAGTGCGCGGAAAGCGGGGGTGTCCTCCAGCTTGGTGCGGATGTAGCGGCCGATCAGTCCCATGGGGGCGGCCAGCAGGAACGGCAGCCGCCATCCCCATTCGTGCAGTTGGTCGGTGCTGAGCACCGAGCTGAGGAGCGCTGCGATCAGTGAGCCCAGGAGCAGGCCGGCGGCGGTACTGGCGGGCACGACGGCGGCATAGAGGCCACGGCGGTTGGCCGGCGCGTATTCCACCAGGAAGGCTGATGCTCCGGCGTATTCGCCGGCCGCCGAGAAGCCCTGAACCACGCGGACCAGGAGCAGAAGGAGCGGGGCCAGCAGTCCGATGGTTCCGTAGCCCGGGATGAGGGCGATGCAGAACGTGGAGACGGACATGATGACGATGGACAGGGACAGCGCCTTGCGCCGGCCGAGCTTGTCGCCGATGTGACCCCAGAAGAAGCCACCCAGGGGACGGACGAAGAACGAGATGGCAAAGACGGCGAAGGTAGCCAGCAGCGCGGTCTGCCGATCGGCCTCAGGGAAGAACACTGAGGAAATTACTGCGGCCAGATAGCCGTACACCGCGTAGTCGAACCATTCGACAAAGTTGCCGATGAAGCTCGCAGTGACCACCCGGCGTCGAACGTCCTTGCTGGCAACGGCGTTGTCCATGCCGCCACCAGCCCCGGCAGGAGCGTTGGCGTCAGCGGCAACCATCCCTGCCTCGGGTGAGTTTTGTTGGGTACTCATGAAGCCACCAATGAAAGTTAGAGTTGCATTGCTTGCAACATTGTTGTTTCAAGATAGGCCGTGACGCGCAACACAGTCAAGAAGTTTTGCAATGATTAATCCCCGGGATCCGCACATCAAGACGACAAGGCCGACGGCACGGTATCCAATCAGGAACAAAAGCCTCTGTTGCAGCAAAAACAACAGAGTTGTAACACACGCGAATTCTGGCCGTTAACGCAATAGTGGCCGCCAAGCGGGAAGGCTTGGCGGCCACTATTGGGCAAAGGCATGAACGGCTGTTACCGCAACGGAACGGCTTCCCCTGCTATCACCGGATGGTCCCGGTGCAGGTTCCCAACGGCTGATGCACCCTGCGGTGACCCCAGCTCCGAGAAGAACTCCACGTTCGCCACGACGTAGTCCGCCCATTCATCGGGGACGTCGTCGGAAAAGTAGATCGCCTCCACCGGGCACACGGGATCACAGGCACCGCAGTCCACGCATTCCGATGGGTGAATGTAGAGCGAACGTTCGCCCTCGTAGATGCAGTCCACCGGGCACTCCTGGATACAGGCCTTGTCCTTCACATCCACGCAGGGCTGGGCGATCACATAGGTCATGGCAGCTACACACCCGTGTACACGGTCTTGGCCCACGTGAAGAACTCCAGGGCGGACCTGCCCTGTTCGCGGAACGTGTTGGTTGAGGAGTCCTTTACGCCGCCGAACGGCACGTTCAGGTCCAGCCCGGCGGTGGGCCGGTTGACTTTGATCACGCCGGCCTGGGCCCTTGCGGAGAAGTCGGTGGCCAAGGCCAGCGAATCCGTGCAGATGCCGGCGGTCAGGCCGTAGCGGGAGTCATTGATGGCGGCCAGGCCTGCCTCGTAGTCAGCCACCTCCAGGACCGCCACCACGGGACCGAATATCTCCTCGGTCACGGCCTGATCGTCGAAGGCCAGGTCGGTGAGCACGGCGGCGGGGAAGAACTGCGCTTCGGAGGAGTCGCCATCGTGCTTTCCGTGCAGGAGGGTTGCACCGCGTTCGACGGCACCGCGCACCGCTGCTTGGTCCTGCTCGAACTGCTGCGGGCTCACCACCGCACCCATGGCCGACTCCAGGCCGTCGCCCGGCGTGTACTTGGCGGCTTCCGCCACGAGGGCGTCGAGGAAGGCGGCGCGGATACCGGGGGTAACGTACACCCGGGACGTGGCGGTGCAGGCCTGCCCGGTGAGGCCGAAGGCCCCGGCAGCCACCACCTGGGCTGCCTTGCGCGGGTCCGCGTCATCCAGGACCAGGACGCCGTTCTTGCCGCCCATCTCCAGCTGCACGCGGGCGCGCCGGCCGTTGAGGATCTCCTGGAGGCCCAGGCCCACGTTGGTGGAACCGGTGAAGGACATACCGGCAATACGGGGATCCCGGGCCAAAGCATCGCCCACCACGCGGCCCTTGCCGTGCACCACGTTGAATACGCCCGCCGGCAGTCCTGCGTCCTGGAGGGCGCGGGCCAGGTGCGTGGCGGACAACGGAGTGAGCTCCGCGGGCTTGATCACAACGGCATTGCCGCTGATCAGTGCCGGCGCGGCCTTCCAGGCCGGGATGGCGATGGGGAAGTTCCAGGGCGTGATCAAGCCGACGACGCCCAGCGGCTCGCGCCGCGTCGTGATGGTGGTGTCCGGCAGCCCGCTCGGCAGCACTTCGCCGCTGGCGGCCCAGCCGAGTGAACCGAAAAAGCGCAGCACGTCGGAGGCGCGTTTCACTTCGCCCTTGGCTTCGGCCAGGGTTTTGCCTTCCTCCCGGACAAGGTCCTCGGCGATGGTGCCCTGCCGTTCGACCAGCAGGTTTCCGGCGGTGATGAGGATGGCTCCGCGGGAGGGGGCGGGCAGTGCGGCCCAGGCCGGCTGCGCCGCTGCGGCGGCGGTAATGGCGGCGTCAACGTCCGCGGCGGTTCCGCTGGGTGACAGTGCCGCCAGCTCATCCGGCCGGGCGGGGTTCATGCGCCGGGTGTCCGCCTCACCAAGCCATTGGCCGTTGATGAGGTGCTGGGCGGTGAGGTGCGCGTGGGCGGTGGAAGTTTCGGCGGCAAGTGCGGTGGAGGTCATGGTGTTCCTTCAGGATGTTGGGTGTGGCTAGAGGCTGCGGATGAGGCCGCCGTCGCACCGCAGTGCCACGCCGGTGATGTACGACGCCGGGGCGCTGCACAGGAAGGCGGCAGCGGCGCCGAATTCGGCGGGTTCCCCATACCGCCGCGCGGGGATGGTTTTCCGGGACTCGAGCCGGATCTCTTCCAGCGTGGTGCCGCGGCGCTTGGCGGCGGCCTGGTCCAGCTCTGTGACGCGGTCCGTGGCGATCCTTCCCGGCAGGAGGAGGTTCACTGTCACCCCGTCCAGCGCCACCTCGGCGGCGAGCGTCTTGAGGTAGGCAGCAAGCGCGGCGCGCCCGGTGTTGGAGATGGCCAAATTGGGCAGCGGCGCTGCCACGCCGCTTGACCCGACGGCCAGGATCCTCCCCCAGCGCCGCTCGCGCATGCCGGGAAGTGTCAGGGCCACCAGTGCCTGGTGTGGCTTGACCAGGGTGTCGAATGCCGCGGCGATGTCCTCGGAGCCCAGGGTGGCAGCGGCGCCGGGCTTGGGGCCGGGCCCGTTGAGGACCAGGATGTCGATGGGACCCAGGCCGGATTCGGTCTGGGCTACTGCCGCCTCCACTCCGCCCTGAACGGTGAGGTCGGCTTCGACGGCGATGGCCGCGAAACCGGGATTGCCGCCGTATGCTGCCTGCAGCTCGCCCACGATCTCATCGGCCCGGTCCCGCCGCCGGCCCACGATGGCAACTTTGGCCCCTTCCGCAGCCAGCGCCCGAGCCACGGCGAGTCCCAGCCCTCCGGTGGAGGCGGCCACCAGCACTGTCCGTCCGACGATGCCCATGTCCATCAGAGGCTCCCGGCCGTAATGGGGGCACTGGTGAGCTTCAGTGCCGTGGCGGCTTCGCGGAGGTGAGCGGTCATGGCGTGGCGCAGGTTCTCGGGGAAGGCAGCCGCCGGGGCCCGGACGCCTGAGTCCTTGATCCAGCCCCGTTCCCGCAGGCATTCCTTGCGGATGGCCAGTGCCACCTTGGCCTGCTGCTCGAAGTTGATGAGCGGCAGGTAGGGCACCAGTTGGGCCGCGGCAGCCGCGTACCCTTCCCGCCGCCAGGCCCGGACGCAGGCGATGAGCGCCTCGGGGTAGGAGAATCCCGTCATGGCGCCCGCCGCCCCGGCCAGGAGCTCGTCCAGCAGTCCCTGGCCGCCGAGGCCACCGAACACTGAGATTCCTGTAGCAGCACTGAGCGTGCCGATGGCCACGCTGGTGGGCGGCGCCTCGGCCTTGATGGCAACAACGGACGGGCTTGCTTTGACCACTGTAATGAGCGCGTCGGTGGAGATGGTGACGCCGCTGGCGAGGGGATAATCCTGCAGCACCACCTTGACGCCGGTGGCACGGTGGATGGCGTCCAGATGGGCGGCCACCACCTCCGGTTTTGGCGAGTTGGCCTGCACCATGACAGCAGTAAGGCGGTGGCCGGCCACCTGTTGGGCTGCACGGATTTCCTCGATAGCCGGCCGGGTGGCCAGTGCCGTCACTCCCACCACCAGGGGCAGGCTGGTGCATTCGACGGCGATTTCCAGCACCTGCCGCCGCTCCTCCGCAATGAGGGCGGCAGCCTCGCCGAAAACGCCCAGGACGGTCAGGCCGGTGGCGCCGATGGTTTCGTAGCGTTCCACGAGGTCCGAGAGGCTGTCCAGGTCCAGGTCCAGGGTGCTGCCCTGGAACGGGGTGGCAACAACGCCCCACACGCCCGGGGCCAGGGATTCACGGTTTTCAGGCGCGGCGGATTGCGGCATGAGTGGTCCTTCTTTTGTTGGAACTCTTAGTGGGAAACGTGTATTCAGCGGCCCGGCCACACCGGCGGACGTTTTTCCTGGAACGCGCGGACGCCTTCGGCGGAGTCTTCGCTGTCCAGGGCGGCCATGAGGGCGGGCAGCCGGAGACCGCGTGCTTCGGCGGCCGTCAGGTGCGAAGTCCGGGCAGCCATCTGCTTGACCGCCCGGACGGAGGTGGGGGCGCAGGCGAGGATCTGGTCCACCCAGCGCTGCACTGCGTCGTCGAGTTCGTCAGCAGGAACCACTTCGTTGACCAGGCCCATGGCCTGCATTTCGGCGGCGTCGGCTTTCCGGCCGGTGAGCAGCATGCCCATGGCCTGGGTGTAGGGGACGCGGCGCAGCAACTGGTGGATGCCGCCGTCGAGCGCCAAGCGCCCCACCCGGGGCTCCGTCAGCCCGAACTTCGCGCTGTCCACGGCCACCACGATGTCCGCGCCCAGGACGATCTCCATCCCGCCGCCCAGCGCGTAGCCGTTGACCTTGGCGATCACGGGGACGTCCAGTGTGGTGCGCAGGCTCAATCCGCCGAAGCCGTTGGGGTCCAGGCCGGCCCAATACTCCAGGCCGGTCTTATCCACCGCGGACGCGGACATGTCCGCTCCGACGCAGAAGGCACGGGACCCGGCACCGGTGATGACCACGGTCCGCACTGACGGGTCCTGTTCCAGCTGGTCCCAAATCCGGTTGAGCCGGGCCTGCGCGGTACCGTCGACGGCGTTCAGGACATGCTGGCGGTCGATAGTGACGGTTGCGACGCCGTCATTGATCAAGAGGGTGACCTCGTCAACCCGCTCTGCCACTGCCGTCACCGCAGGACTCCCAGCTGCTGAAGCCGGGCAATCGCCTCGGCGTCGAAGCCGTTCTCCAGCAGGACCTCCACGTTGTGCTCCCCCAGGCGGGGGGCGGCGCGGCGGATACTGGGCGGAGTGGCGGAGAGCCGGATGGGCGCGTTGAGCATCTTCACGGTCCCCACCCGCGGGTGTTCAGCCTCCACGATCATGCCGTTCGCCTCGGTCTGGGCATCAGCGAGCGCCTGTTCCAACGTGTGGACGGGAGCGTTGAGCAGTCCCTGTTCCTCCAGTTTCCCGGTCCAGTACTCGGTGGTGTTGGCGGCGAAGTGCTCCCGGAAGATGGCCTGCAGGGCGGGCTTGTTCTTGAACTGCTGCTCCAGGGTAGCGAACCCGGGGCGTTCGGTGAGGTCCTCGTCCAGGCCCAGGGCGTCGGAGATCCTCGCCAGCGGGTCAGGGGTAAAGCCGCCCACCATGCACACGGCACCGTCGGTGGTTTCGAAGACGCCGCTCAGTGGCATGGCGCCCCAGTTGACCTCATAGCCGCGGTTGAGCTGCATGCAGGCCTCCTGCATCTGCAGGTGCAGCATGGAGTCGTACATGGTCACCTCCACTTTCTGCCCCACGCCTGATGCCTGGCGCGTCCGCAGCGCCAGCAGGATGCCCTGCATGAGGTGCATGCCGGTGATGTAGTCGCAGAGCGTGGTGGGGTAGATCGCGGGCTTCTGGTCATCCGATTCGCGCCGCCACATCACACCGGAGTACGCCTGGGCAATCGCATCCTGGCCGCCCTTGTGCGAGTACGGTCCCACCGGGCCGAAACCGGTGCCGGAGGCCCAGATGATGCCGGGGTTATTCGTCTTGAGCTCCTCGTAGCCGAAGCCCATCCGCTCCATGACGCCGGAGCGGAAGTTGCTGACCACCACGTCGGCGTCGGCCAGGAGCCGGTGCAGCACCTCGCGGCCTTCGTCGGTCCGCGTGTCCACGGAGACGCTGCGCTTGTTGCGGTTGATGGACAGGAAGATCGGGTTGTCCTGGCCGTCCTGGTCCGGGAACGAGTTACGGGAGATGTCACCCGCGCCGGGCCGCTCCACCTTGATGATGTCCGCGCCGTAGTCGCCCAGCAGCTGGGTGCAGGACGGGCCCATGAACACCTGGGTGAAGTCGACGATCCGGATGCCCTCCAGCGGAAGGGGCACCGGTGACGCAGCGGCCTTGGCGCCCGCCGCCGTCGTGCGTTCCTCCACCCGCTCTACCGTTGCCGCGCTCACGCCAGGACCGCCACTTCGGCGTCCAGGGTGGCGTTCGACGACGGGACGTCGCCGGGGTCCGCGCCGTGCCGGCGCATCCCCTGCTGGATGTCCGCTGCCGCCACGTCGCGGACCAGCACGCCGGATTCGACGGCGAGAGCGGCGGCGACGCCGACGGCCTGTCCCATGGCCATGCAGGGCGGGATCTCGCGGGACATCTTCTGCGCCTCCGGGGTGGCGGAGTAGTGGCGGCCGGCCACCAGCAACTGGTCCACTTCCTTTGGCAGCAGCGAGCGGTACGGGTAGTAGTAGTCCCGGCCGCGGGCCACGCTGTCCTGGAAGTGGCGGCGGGACGTGACGTCATCCTTGGTCATAACGTACTCGCCCTGCAGCAGGCGGGTCTGTCGGACGCCCATTTGGGAGGCGACGTCCAGCATGTAGCACTTTTCGAATCCGGGGAGGTTGGCCCGGACGTAGTCCACGGCCTCGGAGATCTTGTCCCGGGCGGAGAACTCGGCGGCGGTCATGCCTGCCGGATCCACACCATCAAAACCGGTCATGTGCGGCGCGTTGCACCACACGACGCCGTCGATGGGGGTCTTCAGCCACCACAGCTCCCAGGCCCCGCCCAAGAGGCGCTTGATCTTGCGGTTGATGGCGCGCGCTTCCTTGGGGTTGGCCTGCTCGAAGGCTTCTGCAGCGGCGGTGTCCACGTTGCCCAGCCGGAACACGAGGGTGGTGAGGTAGTTGTCCTTGGCGTAGCTGGCGCCGGCGCGGGAGGCCACGTCGATGTCGCCGGTGGTGTCGATGACCACGTCCGCCATGAAGGCCTGCGGGCCGAGCTTGGTTTCGCAGATGACGCCCTTGATGACGCCGTTGTCCACGATGGGGCGGGAGAACCAGGAGTGCAGCCGCAGGTCCACGCCGGCCTCGCGGACCAGGTCGTTCGAGACGCGCTTCCAGCCGTCAGGGTCGAACGCGGCGGCGTAGCAGATGGGCTTGGGATTGGTGTGGGAGTGGAAGTCGAAGGTGCCGTAGCGGCCCCACTTGTTCCAAAGTTCCTCGGAGGTGCGGCGGTCCTCGGCGGGCGGGACGATGGCCAGGCCCAGTTTCTGCAGGCGTTCCACGTATTCGGACACGATGCCGGTGACGGTGATGTCCTGGCCGTTAATCATGTCATCCAGGACCAGCACCATGCCGCCGGAGGCCAGGCCACCCAGGGAGGAGTAGCGCTCCAGGAGGGTCACCTTGGCGCCGGAGCGGGCGGCGGTGACGGCAGCGGCCACGCCTGCGGGGCCACCACCAACCACAAGGACGTTGGACCGGGAAATCACCGGGGCGGTGAGGTCCGCCGTGGTGGTGGAGAGCTCCAGGGAACCGGTTTTGGGCGCGGCGAAGCTGGGTGTGTTGTTCATGAGGGAAGTCCTTACTTTCCGACGAAGATGCCGTTGGTACGGCGTGCGGCGAGGTAGAAAACGATGCTGAGACTGGAGAGGACGGCTACGTAGACCGGGAAGACCCAGGTGAGGTCAAGGGACTGCAGCCAGACCAGGAGGTAGGAGGCCGTGCCGCCGAAGACGGCCACGCCGATGCCGTAACCCAGGGCCACGCCGGTGCCACGGATGTTCTTGGGCATCAGGGAGGAGCTGACCACGTTGTAGAGGGTCATGTTCAGGACCAGGACGATCGAGCCGCCCAGAAGGACTGCTGCGAATCCGCCGATGCCGGGCTGGACGTACAGGAGCATGAGGAACACGGACGGGATGGCCAGGACGCGGGTCACCAGGAACCAGCGGGACATTGACCGGCCGTCGGCCAGCTTGCCGATGATCCAGCTGCCCACCACGAGGATGACGCCCAGGATGGTGGTTAGGGCGAAGACGGCGGTGGGGTCTTCCTTGAAGCCACTGCGGGCGGCGCTGGGCAAGCCCACGTTCCAGGCGTAGTTGTAGGCCTGGGCGGCGCCCACCACGAAGATGATGGCCAGGACGGAGAGCCAGTGCTTGCCCACACCGGACCACACGGTCTTTGCGGTGTTGGCGGCGCGCTCTTCTTCCTTGAGTGTTTCGGGCAGCGAGCGCCGCAGGTAGAGCACCACGAAGCCGAACAAGGCGCCGATGATGAACGGGATGCGCCAGCCCCACTCCCCCATGGCGGCGCCACCGATGGTAAGGCTGCAGACGAAGCTGACGAGGGAGGCCAGCAGGATGCCGATGTTGACGTAGAAAGACATGATGCCGGCCACGTAGCCTTCGCGGCCTTCTGGAGCCAGTTCAACGGCGTGGGAGGTGGAGAGCGGGGCTTCGATGCCGGTGGAGATGCCCTGCAGGACGCGGCATGCCACCAGGATGATGCCGGACCAGGCGCCGATGGTGGCGTAGCTGGGGGTTACGGCGATGACCAGGGTGGTGCCGGCCATCAGCATGATGGACAAAAGCATCACACGGCGGCGGCCGATGCGGTCCGCCAGCGTCCCGAGCAGGATGCCGCCCAGTGGCCTGAAAGCGAATCCGACGGCGAACACGGCCAGCGCGTTCAAGGTGGCGGAGAGAGGCTCGGTATTGGGAAAGAAATTCGGGCCGATGAAGGCGGACAGGAGGCCGAAGACCATCCAGTCATACCATTCCAGGGCGTTTCCCAGGCCGAGGCCCAGGAGTCCTTTACGCACTTCGGGGGAGAATTTGTCGCGGTTGCGGGGGGATGGAGTGGTCGAACGGGATGACGGTACGGCATTGTCCGTCGCTTGGATATCGAGCATGGAAGTGTCCTTACGCTGGCGCCGGGGAGGGCGCAGGAGGGTATGACGCAGCGGCGCCTGTTGGAGGAGGCGCAGGATGCGAAGGTGGCAAGGATTGTCCGGGGCCACGGGTTGGGTCCGGACAGCTAGGGGAAAACGCAGGGGCCGGCGGGGACCGGTTGGCCTACCACTTGTGTGGTGCGTTCACCCAGATGGCTACGCATACCTCTTCGTAGCTGTTCTTGTACCAGTGCGGGGTTTCTGCCGGATAGGTGATGGAGTCGCCTTCTTCCAGGCTGTAGCAGACGCCGTCCAAGTAGACGTCCTTGCGGCCCGAGATGATGTAGCAGAACTCTTCCCCGCTGTGGGTAAAGGGTGTTGCGCTGGTGTCGTGCCCGGGGGGCGTCATGATCCATTGCGCTTCGATGGTGCCGTCACGGTCCGGAGTGAGCAGTTCGTGAACTGCCTCGCCCACGGATTCGCGGGTGACGTTTTTCAGGTTCCGCCGTGCGGATCTGCGAACGACGGGTGACTTGGTTTGGTCCTGGCCGATGAAGAACCTTCCCACGGGAATGTCCAGTCCATGGGCCAGCTGGGCAAGGGTTGTGAAGGACGGGTTGGCCATTCCGCGTTCGATCTGGCTGACGATCGCCTGACTGAGCCCGGTGACATCCGAGAGCTTGGCCAGGGTCATGCCCTTTTCCTTGCGCATGGACCGCACCTTGTTACCAACCGTGGCCAGCAGTTCGCTGGTGGCTGGCGGTGCGGTGGTGCTACTCTCGGTGGTCATCGGTTGTCTTTCACTGGGTGAGCTTACTCACATAACTATAGTGAAGATTTTCACTCAAACAACCCTTTTTCCTAATTATCCTGAAGATTCGACGCGGGCACGGCAAAGACGGGCCAAAAGACACGCGTGGATCGCACGCCCCTGCCCCATACTGGCGCCATGGACGAGACTGCCGCCAGGGAGCACACTGCGCGAAGACCGGACCGGATCCTGCTCGCGCTGGTGGGGGTGGTGGTTCTGCTGGTGGTGGTTGCCCTCGCGGTGGTCTTCACCCGCGGCGAGCCGGCTCCCCTCGATGAGGCGAGCCCGGCCGGGGTGGTCCAGCGGTACAGCAAGGCAGTGATCGACGGCGACAGCACCACCGCCCAGTCGTACCTCACCGAGGGTGCCAAGAGCCGGTGCCGGGGCGCCTACGTCAGCGAGCCGGCCCCCGCCCGGGTTGTCTTGGTTTCGACGACGGAACGCACCGATTCAGCCACGGTGAAAGTTTCGATCGTCCGATCGTCCCAAGGTGGACCGTTTGGCCCGTCGGAGTACGAAATGGAGGACGCCTTCTCGCTCCTGAAGGTGAACGGCAAATGGCTGATCGACCAGCCGCCGTACCCACTGGTGGACTGCACCGTTGTGCCGGTGAAGCCATGACGGCGCCGGCAGCAACCACCGTCCCTGCCCCGGCGGGCGGGCTGGCAACCCTGCGCCGGCTGATCCTGTACGTCCTGCTATTTGCCCTGGTGGTAATCTCGGCCTCAGGGCTCCAGGGACTGCTGGAGCGGCTTTTCCGGACGGCATCCACTCTGGTCTCCGGTGATGTGGCCGGCCTGGCGCTGTCCCTGGCCTTCACCCTGATCGGCGGCCCGCTGGCGCTGCTGCTGTGGTGGTTCGTGTGGAGACGCCTTGATGACGAGTCGGAACGCCGGGCGCCAGGGTGGGGCCTCTACCTGACCGGGATGTACGCGGTTTCGCTGATCATCGCCACCACCTCACTGTTGAATCTGGCCACCTCCTTCATCGATACGCAGGAAAGCCAATGGCCGTCCCCGCTGGCCAACGGGATGGTGTGGTCGGCTATCTGGTGGTGGCACAGGTGGATGTGGAAGCACCCCCGCAAACCGTCGTCACACCTTGAGGACGTGCGGGCCGTCGTAGGCTCTGTTTTTGGGCTGCTGCTGGGCGCCGGCGCCGCCATTGCCGCGCTGGGCACCCTGCTGGACGTGGCGATCCGCGGTTTCACGGCAGCGGCCGCCTTTGAGCCATGGTGGTTCCCTGTCCTGCGGTCCCTGGTATGGGCTGCCGGCGGGGCTGTGGTCTGGTGGTGGCACTGGTTCCGGGAGGGCGGCCGGCGGTTCCAGACAGGGCTGGTGGACGTCACCATCATCGCCGTGGGTATCTTCGTCGCCGGCATCACCGCCCTGGGTGGCCTCGGGGTCATCCTGTTCGTCCTCCTGCGGCTGGCGTTCGACCGGAGCGACCCCCTCAACGACCTGCTCGAGCCACTCGCCCCAGCCATCGCGTCCGGTGTCATCGGGGCCCTGGTCTGGCGCTACCACCGCACCACGTCCGTCACCCGTTCCATCAGGACCCGCCGCGCCAGCCTCCTGGTGACGTCCGCTGTAGCCCTCGCTGCGGCAGCTTCCGGCATCGGCGTTGTGGTCAATGCCCTGCTGGCCGCCGCCGTCTCACCCTTGGCCGGCGGCGCCACCCGCACGCTGCTTCTGGGCGGCATCAGTTCGCTGGTGGTGGGGGCACCGGTCTGGTGGCTGGCCTGGAAGCCGAGGCACCAGCCGCGCACCGCTGGGGACATTCCGCCCGGGCGGCGCGTCTACCTGGTGGCATTCTTCGGCGTCAGTGCCGTGGTGGCCCTCATTACGCTGCTGGTCATCGGCTACCGGCTCTTCGAATTCCTGCTGGGCGATGTCACCGGCGGAAGCCTCCTGGACCGCATCCGCGCACCCCTCGGCCTCCTCGTGGCGGCAGGCCTCGTTGCGGGCTACCACTTCGCGCTCTGGCGGCATGACCGGGCACTGCTTGCCGCCGCGGCGCCCGCGCACAAGCGCGTCGTTGAGCGGGTCACCCTGGTCAGCGGATACCCAGCAGGTTCCGTGGATCCCGAGGCATTGGCCCGCGGCATCGCTGACGGCACCGGCGCCAAGGTGACCACCTGGCTGCGGGCGGACGACGGCGGCCCCGGACTTCCGCCGTCGACTGAGCCTTCACCCGCGGCCGACGATCTCATCCGGCAGGTGACGGCGGCACTGGAGGGCGCCACAACGCAGCAGATCCTGGTCGTTGCAGGCCCGGGGAACCGGCTGGAGGTCATCCCGTTGGTCGGCGTTGGTGGCGCTACAGTCCTTGATGGCCCTGCCGCCCTTGGTGGCCACGCGCCTGGCCGGGTCCTACGGCCCTAGCTGGCGCGGAAGCCGGAGCCTAGCGTGATGGCAAAGGAGGCCGGCGATGGCTGTTCGTAGACCCGTGAAGCATGGTGGTGCCACCTCGGGACGGAACAGCAGGCGCGGCCTCGGATGCCTGGCGGCCGTCCTCCTCGCCTTGGCCGCGTGCACACCCGGCGGTACACCCCCGCCAAGCGGCCCATCCGGCAGTTCGGCCTCTCCCGCCTCCGCCTCCCCTTCCATCACGGGGCCGGCAGTGTCACCGTCCAAGCCCTTCTCGGACGCGGAACTTGCAGCCATCATCAACGGCGTGGGACGGTCGCGCAACCTGCCGTATCCTACGGCCCAGGACTCAACCCGCCTGCGCTCGGGTGCGGCAAGCGGGTCCCTCCCGCAAACCCGGACGGAAACCACCCCGGGTGACTGCGCTGCCCTGGTTCCCCAGGACCCGTTTACCCGGTGGGCGGACAAGGACATCAATTTTGCCGAGGGCGCGATGCCGCCGGCCGGCGGTCAGTCCGGCCCCACCAGCACCATCATGATCGTGTTGCGGTCTGCGGACCAGGACGTCCTCGCCAAGGCCGATTTCGGTTACGGGGATGACCTTGCGGTCCGCTGCAGCCAGTTCGATCTGGCATACACCGAGTCGGGCCGGACCTCCACCTACGCTCTCCAGTTGCTGGCCGCTCCACGCATCGGCGACAAGCAGCATGCGTTCACGCAGGTCACCAAGCCGAAGGGGCAGGGAGACTTCGGCATGGCCGGATTGCGTGTCCTGGACGGCGCCCTGTCCATCACGCTTACGCTCTCTGTTGCCACCCTGAACTCTGAAGCCGACGCCAAACCGGCCGTGGATTCGATGGCGGAACTGGCGAAGGAGCTCATCAGCGAAGCGGGCAGGCCCCAAGCACCAGCGGAACCAAGCGCTCCAAACTCAATGACGCCTGAGCAGATGGTGGCGCTGTTCAAGGGCATGACCGCCCCCGGCGGGGAAACGGTGAGCCTGCCGCAGGCGGGGATCATTGGGCCTCCCCAAGGCTCCACGCCCACAGTCCTGACGCCGCCGGCCGACTCCCCCTGCACCTTCGATGACCAGGCGTACACCGCGTCGCTGGCTGGTTCCGTCTCCGGGCAGGGGCAGATCCAGGGTGCGACCAAGATGGACTACACCGACTTCACCGCCGTCAATATGCCGTCGACTGCGCAGCCGCCCTACCCGTTCGACGCCAGAGCGGAACGGCTCCGCAGCTGTACCTCTGTGCAGGAAATCCTGTTCGAGGGCACGGGCCGGACGTGGTCTCCTGTTGCCGCATTGGCCACCGCCATCACCGCTGATTCGAGCTACGCCGTGGCCTATCAGCTCAGCGACGGCACAGGCCAATGGCACGTGCCGTGCGGGGCGCGCCGGGGAACACTGTCCATCGAGGCTGCCAGCGGCACGGCTTCCCAGGCCGAGGCACAGTCCAGGGCCGACGCACTGGCATCTTTCTTCGACGCTGTTTTCTCCCGTGCAGGAAAGTGAATGTGCCACCGGTCCATCTCCGCTGGCAGCCTTCCTCAAGATTTGCGCAGTTTATCCGGCTGGTGGATTAACCCTCTTCCCTTGGCATTCGGGGGTGCCTAGTGTGGGCACACACGCTTGCAAGGGGGATAAGTGAAAAGCTCAGTCGAAGGTCTTCAGGACGCCACGGACCAGGATGCGCAGCAGGTCGCTGTGGCGGATTCACTGGACGTACAGCAGAAGCTGGCGGAATGGACGTCTGACTGTCTCCTGACATTGCACAGCCCCGTCAGGTTCACCCGGGCAGACTGGCCCTAGCGTCCGGTTGCCGGGCTGACGGGACGGGCCACCTGGACCACCGGTATGACTCCTCAGAGCCATGCGCCCAACACGGCCAGCGCACTGGCCCAGGTCGTTACCCGCCGTTTCAGGCCCGCCCGGCTGATGTTCAGCTGGACGCGTCCCGCTCGATTTCCTCGGCGAGGTCATCCACTTCTTCGGGGCGTGCATCAATGCCCGCTTCCTCGAACCGTTCTTCAAGGACGTGGGCTACGTCGTCCTGGACCTGGCCCAGTTGGATGTCGTGGCGGACATCCTCGGCAATGCTCTCAGGCGTCTCGACGTGTCCGCTGCCGCCCACAATCCCGTCGTTGCCGTCAAAGGGATCGTTGGCTCCGCCCGCTCCGGAATCAGTCATACTCCATCGTTACCCTTCTCCGTCCGGCAGTAAACGGGCGGAAGGATCCCAGGGGAAGGGACGACGGCGGCCGCGTCCCGCCGTCGTCCCTTCCCCTGCAACGTCAGGCTGCTTCGGCGAGAAGCCCGTCGATGCGGGTCAGCAGCCCCGGCCAGCCGTTGCCCATGCCTTCGATGGCGTGGCGGCCCATGGGTGTGTCGAGCTGGAAGCCGGCGTGTTCAAAGTGGAGGACGGTGCCGTCCTCGACGGGCTCAAGGCGCCAGGTGATGGTGGTGTCCAGCTGGCCTTCGGAGAACAGGAAGCTGATGGACTTTCCGGGGTCTACGGCAAGGACCTCGCACTGCTGCTGGCCCCAGGCGTCCATGTCCATGGTGAAGCGGTGCCCTGCAACGGGTGCGATGTTGCCTGGCGCCCACCAGCGGGCCAGCAGTTCCGGGGTTGTCAGGGCGGCCCAGACGGCGGCGGCGGGGTGCGGGTAGCGGCGTTCCAGCCTGATCGCGTTGTCGGTCATGTCGGTTTCTCCTCGTCCAGAAGGTCTGCCAGCGCATCCAGCCGCTGGTTCCAGTAGTGCTCGAAGTGCTTCACCCAGGTGCCAACCTCGGCGAGGGGCGCCGGCTGGAGGTGGTACACCCTGTTCCGCCCCTGCCGTTCCTCCCGCACCAGCCCTGCATCCCGGAGCACGGCGAGGTGCTCCGACGCTGCCGGACGGCTGAGGTCCAGCAGGCCGGTGAGTTCACCAGCGGTCCTGGGTCCCTGGCGCAGCTCGTCCAGGATTTTCCGCCGCGCCGGGTTGGATACGGCGGCGAAGATATCGGGAAGCACATTTTCATTATACGTCGGAAATTTCCGACCTATCCGAAAAGGGCAGAAGGCGGCCATGTTCCCCGTATCGCATCAGGGCTACGCTGGGCCGAAACAGGCGTACGCTGTAATTACATGCAAATGCATGAACTTACCTAACGGACCGAAGGAGAATGCCCCATGAAGGCATGGCAGTTCACCGGCACCAACAACCCCCTCACCCTCAACGAAGTGGCTGAACCCAGTGCCGGTCCGGGCCAGGTAGTAGTCAGCGTCAGAGCCGCCGGGGTGTGCCACTCGGACGTGACCGCCCTCGACGACGCCGGCTGGATGCCGCTGTTCCCGGAACTCCCCCGCACCATGGGCCACGAAAATGCCGGCGTCATCACCGAAGTAGGCCCCGGCATGGAGCACTGGAAGGTGGGCGACCGGGTTGGCCTCTCCCCCGTCATGAAGGACGGCGACGCGTTGGGTTACGGCAAATGGGACGGCGGTTTCGGCCCCAAACTGCTCGCCACCGACGACAACCTGGTGAAACTGCCCGATGAGGTCTCCTTCGAGCTGGGTGCGATGGCCACCGATGCCGGACTTACCGCCTACCACGCCATCATGGCCGTGGGCGGGGCCAAGGCGGGCATGAAGGTAGGCGTGATCGGCCTGGGCGGGCTGGGCTACATCGGCGCCCGCGTCGCAGCACTGTCAGGCGCAGAAGTCTATGGCGCCGAGGTGAACCCCGAGACACAGAAGCTCGCGGACGAGATCGGCCTGGCCGGAGTGGCTGACTCCATCACCGAATTCAAGGACAAGAACCTGGACCTGATCGTTGATTACGCCGGGTTCGGCACCACCACCTCCGCGGCACTTGAGACCCTCGCCGAGTTCGGCACGCTGGTCCAGGTGGGCATGGGACGCCTTGAGGCGACCATCAACACCTACCCGCTGATCATCAACCAGCTGTCCATCAAGGGATCCAAGTCGGGCACCAAGGAGGACCTCGAGAACCTCTACGCCCTCATGAAGTCGGGCGAACTGAACCCGCCGATGAACCTCATCCAGCAGGCCGATATCCCCGGCGCCATCGACAAGCTGCGCAAGGGCGGCGTGGTGGGCCGCTTTATCGCGGTCTACGAGGACTGAATCAGCCGCGCGCTGGGCTGAGCGGACGATGGCGGCCGGGTCGCGCCGTCGTCCGCTTGCTTTTTTGACGGCTGCTGCGGCACGCCCACGGTTCATCCACTAGGCTCACTTTTGGTCCGTTGTGGACCTTGACCCGGCTGCGCCGGACTTATTGGGGGACATATCCATGGTGGAAACTTGCACTACATCAAAGACGCCGTCCAAGCGCGTGGCCTGGCCGCATACCGCGGCAATTGTCCTGCTGCTGGCCGGGTTGGCGGGATGTACCTACTCTGATCACGCGGCAGAGCCGGCGGCCGCCGTCCAGTCCACACCCGCCCCCACCACGTCCTCCGCCGCGAAGCCCGCGTTGAGTGGAGAAACCGTGCGGGACTCGTTTGGCAACGTGGACTTTTACACCACGGCGGCGGGCGACACGCTCGCAGCAGTAGCGAAGGCATACAAGCTTTCCGAGGCAAAGGTCGCAGAGTTTAACGGACTCCAGCCCGGAACTCCCCTCACTCCGGGCACGAAGCTCCGGCTGCTGCCGTCCGGACCAACGCGGGGCGCAATGGGCGCTGCCACGGGCGACGTAAACGGCATTCCAATGGATTACACAGTGGAACCCGACGACAGCCTGGCCGGCATCACCTACCGGTTCAACCTGACCGAGGAGCAGTTGGCGGAAGCAAATAAGGTTCCGTTCGCCTACGAAAAGGGGAACGTCTTCTTCATCCAGGCCGGAAGGGCCATCCGCCTGCAAAAAAACCCGGTGGACAGCCGCTCGGGGTCCGGCACAGAGGTCAACAACTCGTTCGGCCAGACGGTCTTCTACACCACGGTGGACGGCGACTCGTTCGACAGCCTTGGCTACAAGTTCCGCTCAACCACCGCACAGATCCTGCTGTACAACCCTTCCTTGGCGGCGGACCAGCCCATCCCTCCAGGCACGAAGGTTCGCCTGATTCCGGGCGCACTGAAGATTGAGGGCGCACAGGGAAGCTTCACCGCAGACGCCAACGGGATTCCGCTGACCTACACCACGGCGCCCGGGGACACGGAGCGTCAGATCGTCTTCCGCTTCGGCGCGACTGACCTGCGCGCGGCCAATCGCCCCAGCAAAGGAACAGGCGGGGCGTGGTACGAATTTACCGACCTGCCGGCCGGGGAACTGGCACCCGGGCAGACCATCAGTGTGGCGCTGGACAAGCCCATCAATAATCCCGAACGCTAACGTCAACACTCAGTGACCCGGCCCATTCACTGCGGGCAGAGACCTGGGGTGCCCTACTCTGGAGTAACCCGAGAGAGGACCCGACATTGGCGTGCGACGGCTGCACCACATCTTCGCGGCTGGACTTTGACTTCAGCATGGCCTTCCAGCCGATTTTCGACGCTGGGGCGCACCGCGTCTGGGGCTATGAGGCCCTGGTCAGGGGCTTGTCCGGCGAGGGCGCCTACGAGGTCCTGGGAAAAGTGCTGCCGGAGCAGCGGTACCGTTTCGACCAGGACTGCCGGGTTAAGGCCATCGAGCTGGCATCACGGCTGTTCCCGTCGGATGAGGAGCTGATGCTGTCCATCAACTTCATGCCCAATGCGGTCTATGAGCCGGCGGCCTGCCTCCGCGCCACCCTCCATGCCGCGAAGCGCTGTGGCTTTCCGACATCGTCCATCATGTTTGAGTTCACGGAGAACGAAGAAGTCACCGACACCGCCCACCTGACCAGCATCATCACCGAGTACCGTAAACAGGGCTTCACCACAGCCATCGATGATTTCGGTGCCGGCCATGCGGGGCTGGGCCTGTTGGTGGACTTCCAGCCGGACTTGTTGAAGATCGACATGAAGCTGATCCGTGGCATTGACACCAGCCCGGCACGGCAGGCAGTGGTGGCCGGCATCGGCGGCATCGCAAAGGAGCTGGGAATCACGGTGCTTGCAGAGGGCGTGGAAACCGAGGAGGAGTTCCGGGTCCTGAAAGCCGGTGGAGTCCGCTTGTTCCAGGGCTACTGGTTCGCCAAACCGGAATTCGAGGCCCTGCCGGGAATCCGGGCGCTGGGCATCCCCGCCGCCTAGCCCCGGCCCCTCACTCCTGGGCGGATCCTCCCTTGCGGCCCAGCCTGTACCCCGCCCAGAACGCGAGCACCAGCAGGCCGGCCACCATGACAGCCAACCCGATCTGAGTGCCTTGCGTGACGAAGGCGGCCCCGTTGGCAACGAACGGCTTATTGCTGAGCGGCGCGTAGGCGAACCAGCCAGTGAAATCGCGGTTCAGGTAGGCGATCAGGACGCCCGCCAGCACTGCCGCAATTCCCAGCACAGGCACCGCGGCGGCAGGAACTTTGGCGTGCTTTGACGGTCGGTGTTCTTCAGGTGTGTTGTCTTCCCCCATGCCCGCGAGTCTAGCCGTGCCCCGCTTCCCGGTACCTACCGGGCCAGGCGGATCGGGTCTAGGCTGGCCGGATGTTGACTATAGGAACCATTGTCCTCGGCGTCAACGACGTCGCCGCCGCCACCAAGTTCTGGAACGACGCCATCAGCTATGTCCCCCGGGAGGCCGGCGACGAGACGTGGGTGACCCTTGTACCGTCGTCGGGCCCGGGCACGGAACTGTCCCTCATGCTCAGCGAAACCCCGGTCCAGGACCACCCGCGGATCCACCTGGACCTGTATGCGGACGACCAGTCCGCGGAGGTGGAGCGCCTGGTCGCGCTCGGCGCACGGCGCGTGGACTGGGACTCGTACCCGGAGGACCCCGACTTCGTGGTCCTGGAGGATCCGGACGGGAACCGGTTCTGCGTCATCGACAAGAGTCCACGGTAGGACCGGGCCCCGGCATCCCGGGAACAAGCCCGGTGCGCGGCCCGTTGGCATCCGTACACGTACCGCATCCCGATGCGGTGGAACCGACGGAAGGGATCTCATGGTCAGGGCTGTCTGGAACGGAAAAGTCATCGCCGAATCCGCGGACACGGTGGTGGTGGAGGGAAACCACTATTTCCCGCGCGACGCCGTCAATCCCGCGTATTTGCGGGACAGCGACAAGAACAGCTTCTGCCCGTGGAAGGGCACGGCCAGCTACCACACGCTGGACGTTGACGGCGAGCTGAACGAGGCCGCGGCCTGGTACTACCCGGAGCCCAAGCCGCGTGCGAAGCATATTGAGGATCGGGTTGCGTTCTGGCGAGGCGTCACCATCGAGGCTTGACAGGCCGCGTGAAGCGGACGACGGCGGATACTTGTCCGCCGTCGTCCGCCCCCCAACAATGTGGCCCGGCACGCATCATTGAGTGCCGGGCCGGCTAAGCGGCGAGCGGCAGGTCGAACAACTGCTCAGCAAGCCTGATGAGGTGGCGGGGAGCGTCGCACTCTCCGTCCGACGGGCCGCGGCCCAGGAACAGGGCCGTCCCCTGGATGGTTCCGTCGAGATCGATTCCGGCCTCGCGGATGAGCACCTCAGCGCGGGGATTCGTGGCCAGCGCATGGGTGGGGCTGTCCAGATAGACGCGCCAATCCATGCCGGCGATGTGGCCGATGCCGCCGGAGGCGATCTTCTGGAAGGCCGTCTCATCAAGGTCGATCGGCCGGAGGTGGACTGGCTGGGTGAGTCGGGTGGGGACGACTAAAGCGTTGTGGGAGGTCATCACGGTGGTGTCCTTCGGCTGATCGCCCGGCTGTGGGCGCGGTGGAGCTTGCCGCTGTGGCGCGGGCGGCCGCGGGCTAGGAGTCCCGGGCGGCCGCCCGCTGGCATGGTCAGCGCTGGTTTTTGCGCGGTTTTATAAAATTCAGTTCGTTATTTTCGTTTTTCGCTCTTTTGTCGGCCCGTTTTTCCAGGATGGACTTGCCGGCTTTTTTCGCGGCGCCGCTTTTGGGGGAATTTTCCGGACATCGGAATCACGCCTTTCTTTGCTTTGCGTTACCCGATACCATACCTACTTTTATTTTTTTATCCAGTCCTGCGAATGCCCGTCAGCAAGCGGCATGATGGCGCACACTGCCGGGCGTGCAGGATGGGTTCGGAGCCGGGTGGGTTTTTTTAAAATTTTGCCGGCCCGCAGGGATTTGCGTTTCTTTTGCTTTGCCTCAAGAAAGCAGCCGGAAACTCTGCGCGCACCAGGAAAACAACCTCAAATTCGCTTATTTCATTTCCTCCAGAATTCTGTGAGCATCGCGGCGCGGGCTTTTCCTTCGTTGTATCCGGACTGGGCTGCTGCGGGACGGAGTGACACATCCATTGCGTTGGCTCCGAACATGTGCCCGGCCCCGCTGTCCGGGAAGATGACTTCGACCCTGCTGCCCCCTGCCCGCAGCTCTTCCACCTGCGCCGCCAGCTGCATGCCCCATTCCAGTGGCATCCGCGTTCTGCCACCGAAAGGCGACAGAACCAGGACACACCCGCACCCGGCCGCCAGGTCGGCGTTCTCGTTGCGACGGTAGCCGCCGTCGATATAGCTCCTGTCCCCAATCCTGTACGCCGAGCCGCTGGAGCAACTGGCGGCGACGGCGTCAACCAGGTCGATGCCGCTGGTGCGGTCGAACACTGCCGGGTCCCCGGTAGCCGCATCGACGGCTGTGATCAGCAGTTCATGCTCCGGCCATTCTTCCGTGGGCAGCCGGGCCGCGACCGTGGCGCGCCACCGCTCCGAGGCGTCGTAGGCCGCCGCCAGGTCCAGTGCCGTTGCGCCCATCCTGCGGCGCATGTCCGGCGCATCCACGGAGGCGGCGATGATCCTGCCGGTCCGCTCCAGATAGTCGGGCACCGGGCCGCCGGACGTTCCCGCGGGACGCGTCCGCTGCGGAAGCGGAGCGTCAAGGACGGCGGCATAGAGTTCGGCGGCCCGGGCGCCGGCAATCTGCGCGGCTGCCGTGGACCCCGCCGATGTTCCTATGACCCGGTCGGCGCCGGTCACGTCCAGCCCGGCGTCTGCCAGCCCGGCGAGGACGCCGATCAGCCACGCGTTGCCGGTGGAGCCACCGCCTCCAAGGACCAGGGCGCGTTTGGATCTTCCCGTCGGAGCGGCGTGCGGGACGGAGGAAGGTGTTGTGTTCATGGGAGTCGCCTTTCGCGAATGTGCCTGTGCGGCGCTCCCGGTGGTGGCTGGGTCAGCCGCTGATCGTCGACTGCGGGGGAGCGCCCATTACGGATACAGCATTCATGGGTCTCACCTCCTGGAGCCGGGTCACGATCAGGGGAATCCTGCCACACGGGCGCTGATATTCGCAACGGGTAAATTTGAAGCGATGATTTCGATTGACCGGGACAGCCCCACGCGCGATGACGTCCACATGCTCCTGAGCGAACACCTGGCCGACATGTTCGCCACCTCGCCCGCCGAAAGCGTGCACGCCCTGGACCACTCCGCCCTGTCCGCCCCGTCGATCACGTTCTGGACGGCCCGTGAGGACGGCACCCTTTTGGGGTGCGGCGCGCTTAAGCTGCTGGACTCCCCCGCCGGCACGGCGAGGCATGGCGAGATCAAGTCCATGCGCACTACAGCAACCGCCCGGGGACGCGGCGTGGCCACCCTCCTGCTCGGGCACATCCTTGATGCCGCCCGGACGCGGAACCTTGAGCGCGTCTGCCTGGAAACTGGAACCGAGGACTACTTTGCGCCCGCGCGGAGGCTCTACGCCCGGCACGGGTTCACGGAGTGCCCGCCGTTCGCCGACTACGTGCTGGACCCCCACAGCGTGTTTATGGAACTCCGCCTGTAGTCCCACACAAGGAAAGCGGACGACGGCGGGTGGGCCCCCGCCGTCGTCCGCTCCTGAAGCAGCGCTCGATTCAGCTTCCGCCTCCGGTCACCGAAGCTCTGCCTCCGACGCCCGAAGCCGGGCGAATTCCTCCTCCGGGGCACCGGCCACCAGGCGGTGGCGGCTGTAGAAGGCGAAGTAGAGCAGGCCGATGACGAATATTGCCGCAGTGATCGCGGCGGCCTGGACGTCCACGACGAAGGTGGCCACGACCGCGATGACTGCGAGGACGAGTCCGACGGCGGTGGTCAGTGTGCCGCCAGGGGTCCGGTAGGGGCGGTGCAGCTCCGGTTCACGCCTGCGGAGCACGATGTGGGAGAGGTTGAGCAGCACGTAGGACACGGCTGCGCCGAACACTGCGATGTTGATGAGTTTGTCTCCGTCGGCGACGGCGGCCGCGAGGATGAAGCCGATGGCGCCGGGGACGATCAGCGCCCAGGTGGGTGTTTTTCGTGAGCTGGTGCGGCTGAGCCAGGTGGGAAGGTAGCCTGCGCGGGACAGTGCGAAGAGCTGGCGGGAGTAGGCGTAGACGATGGAGAAGAAGCTGGCCACGAGTCCGGCGAGGCCTGCGTAGTTGACGAACACGGCCAGGCCGTCATTGCCGACAGCGCGCAGGGCGTCAGGGAGCGGGCTCGAGGACGTGCTCATCGCCGCCGCCCCGGCTCCGCCCGGAGCAAGAACCAGGACGGACAGGCCGGTGAACGCCAGTACGGCCATTGCGACGATGATGGCGCGGGGCATGTCCCGCTGCGGATTTTCGGCCTCCTCGGCCGCCAGGGGCACGCCCTCAACAGCCAGGAAGAACCAGATGGCGAAGACCAGCGCGCCGAGGATGCCGCCGGCACCATTGGGCAGGAACGCGCTGGCACCGGCGGAGTCAGTGACCGGAATATCGAACAGCTTTGCGGGATCAAAGTGCGGCACCATGCCGATGACGAAGGCGATCAGCGCCACCACGGCGATTCCCGTGATGGCGAACATTGCCTTAAGCGCCTCGCCGACGCCAACCAGGTGGATACCGATGAACAGCGCGAAGCACACGAGGTACACCGGCCAGCCGTCCGTGATGCCGAACAGTCGCAGGCTTTCCACATAGCCGCCGATGAAGACAGCGATCGCCGCAGGCGCTATCGAATACTCGATGAGGATGGCGAGCCCGGTGGCGAATCCGCCCAAACGGCCGAGCGCGCGGCGGGCAAAGCCGTACCCGGCACCGGCCACGGGCAGCGCAGAGGACATTTCGGCAAGACCGAAGACCATGCAGGCGTACATGACGCCCATCAGGACGAAGGCGATCAGCAGGCCGCCCCATCCCCCGGCCTCCAGGCCGAAGTTCCAGCCCGAAAAATCGCCGGAAATCACGTACGAAATGCCAAGGCCGGCAAGGAGCAGCCAGCCTGCGGCGCCCCGCCTGAGGGACCGCTGTTCAAAATAGGCCTTGTCCACGGCCCGCTGGTCAGCGGCCGGAAGGGTTTGAGTCATGGGAGTCTCCAGGAAAGTAGAGGAAGAGGGTGGCTGCAGCCGGAAATGGCGCGAAACGGACGGCTTGGGCAGGTCAGTCGAACAGCCAGGTGGGCGAGGCGAGGTAGCGCTCGGCGACAGCCACCGTGCCGGGAATCTGGGCGGCCCACAGGTCCGCAGGCAATGCATCGGAGCGGTGGGTGGTGGTCCAGCCGAGCATCGTCAGGCGGCGGATCATGCTGAGCGCCGCGGCGTGCTTCAGGTCGGACTCCGAGAGGCTGCGGACGGTGCGGTACCCCTCAACCCAGCTCTTGGCGATGTCCGGCGCATAGGCCTCGTGTTCGATGAAGGACAGTGCCGAGGCGAAGTCGTAGAGCAGCCAGGAGAAGCCGCAATCGTCGAAGTCGATCACGGTGAGCGCGCCGCCGTGGATCATGATGTTGGAGGGCCTCAGGTCGGCGTGCACCAGGCCCCAGGCGTCACCTGACACCGGAAGACCGTCGAGCGCCGCAACTGCGGCGAATTCTGCCTGCGCCAGAAGTGAGGCTTGTTCAGGGGTGAGGTGGGCACCCCGCCAGTCACCCCATCTGCTGGACGCGCCCAGCATGTCTGTCAGCTGCCAGGAAAAGCGGGTGAATCCATCCGGCAACTGCCAGCGCTTCACCTGCTGGTGCAGACGGGCTGTGGTGGCGCCGATTTCCGCGTAATAGGGCCTCGGGTCGGCGAAGTCCTCCAGGATGTCCCCCGGAACGAAGGCAAACGCGACACAGTGCCATTGGGAGCCGCCCCCGTCCGTGAAGGTATGCAGGAGCTGGCCGTCGGCGGTAGGAACGACGTCGGGCACCCGCACTTCCGCTTCTTCGGCAAGGCGCCGGACCCAGGTCAGCTCACCGGCGATCTGGCGGGCATCCCCCACATGCCCGGGGCGGTGTACCCGCAGAACGGAGACGGGGACGCCGTCGACTGTTATCCGGAAGGTGGCGTTCTCGGATACGGCAATCAGGGTGATGACGGTGCGCTGGGGATCCAGGCCCCAGGCTGAAGTAACTTCACCGGCAATCCACTCAGGTGCCGGCTCCCCGCGTCGAAGATTATTGAAGACGGCGAGCGGGGAAGTATCTGTCATGGTGTTCATGGATGCTCCTCGGAGGGCGAGGAGGGTTGGGGTCCGGTAGCGAGTATGGCATGTGAGCCCGCCGCAGGCCGCCTCCGCCCGGAGGAATTTACGGTCCCGAAACAAACCCGCGACACGGAAACAAACCGTTCAAATTTGGCGGCCTTTTCGTAACGCCGGATTCACGTCCGGGCCGATCAGGCCAAGCGCGCCCAAACATACTTGAAGTACCGAAAGTGATCCGAGGGTTGGGCCCGTCCGGACATCGTCGAAACGCCACAAACAGCAAGGAACCCACCATGGTCATCCGTTCCACCATCATGGACACCAACAGCTTTCGCGCAGAGCATGCCGATGGATTGGACCCTGAAACCCGCCGGCTGACCGAGCGCCGCGACACCGTGCTGGGAGCCTCCTACCGGCTCTTCTACCGGAACCCGGTCCACCTGGTCCGCGGCGAAGGACAGTACCTGTGGGACGCTGCCGGGCGGAAATACCTGGACGCGTACAACAATGTGGCCAGCCTGGGTCATTGCCATCCTGCTGTTACCGCGGCGGTGACGGCCCAGATGCAGCAGCTGAATACGCACACCCGGTACTTGCACGAGAACATCCTGAACTACACGGACGACCTCCTGTCCACCATGCCGGACGGGCTGAACAAGGCCATGTACATGTGCACGGGCTCCGAAGCGAACGACCTCGCCATCCGGGTGGCCAAGGCATACAGCGGAGGCGAAGGCATCATTGCCACCAGGGAGGCGTACCACGGCACCAGTGAACTGACCTCCGGGGTATCGCCGGCATTGGGCACCGGACAGCCGCTGGCACCTACCGCCCGCCTGGTGGACGCGCCAGATGCCTACAGGTTCGGCGCCGAAGCAGGCCCCGACGGCGCCGGGCTGGGCACTTGGTTCGCCAACCGGATCCGCGCGGCCATCGCGGACATGGAGGCGAACGGCATACGCTTCGCCGGCTTCATCGCGGACTCGATCTTCTCCTCCGACGGCGTCCTCCCGGGCCCCCCAGGGTACCTGCGCGAGGCTGCGGACGTCATCCACCGCGCCGGCGGCATCATCATTGCCGACGAGGTCCAGCCCGGTTTCGGCCGTACCGGCGAGGCGTTTTGGGGATTCCAGCGCCACGGGATCGTCCCCGACGTTGTCACCCTGGGCAAGCCGATGGGCAACGGAATTCCGGTGTCCGGGCTGGTGGCCAAGGCCGACGTCCTGGCCACCTTCAGTGACACCATCCCCTACTTCAACACCTTCGGCGGCAATCCCGTCTCCATGGCAGCGGCGCAGGCAGTGCTTTCCACCATCCGCGCGGAAGGCCTGCAGGAGCATAGCCGGCGTGTTGGGGCGGCGCTGCTTTCCGCCCTGTCCGGTCTTAGTGCCACGCACGGGTCGGTGGGCGATGTCCGCGGTGCAGGACTGTTCATCGGCTTCGAGCTCGTGAAGGACCGCGGCACCCGGGAACCGGATCGTGACCTCGCGCTCGCCGTGCTGGAGCAGCTGCGCGAACGCGGCGTGCTGACCTCGGTGGCGGGCCCGCACGGGAATGTCCTGAAACTGCGCCCGCCGCTGGCCTTCCAGGCGTCCGATATCGATTGGCTCGTGGGTGCCCTGGATGACTCACTGACAGCATTGGGCGCGTAATCCGTACATTTGATCCATGGCAACAGGAACAGACGGGGCAAAAGGAACGGACGGGCAGCCCTCGGCATCGACTCCGGCAGACGCCGCCCATGCCGCTCTCACCCGGTACGCCAGGATGGAGAGGTTCAACCCGGGCGAGCTGATGGGGAGCGAACGGGCGTTGGCCGAACGGCTGGGGATTGGCCGGGCGGTGCTGCGGCAGGCGATTGAGCGGATGGAGGCGGAGGGCACGGTCCGCCGTGTGCTGGGCCGATCCGGGGGCGTGTTCTTCAATGACGGACGCATCCAGCGCCACCTGAACACGGTGGAGGGGGTTCCCCAAATGGTCCTCCACCAGGGGCGGGCCATCGCCACCCACGTCCTGCGCGCAGAGATGGGGCTCCCGCAGCCGGACGAGCGGCGCAACCTGCGCCTGGACGGCGGAGACGCGGTGCTGCGCATCCAAAGATTACGGCTTGTGGACGGCCTGTCTTGGTCGCTGGATTTGTCCGTGCTGCCTGCCGCCCGGTTCTCCGGCCTGCTGAACCATCCGCTGGAGGGTTCGCTGTACCACCTCCTGACCTCGGAGTACGGGCTCGAGCTGGACCGCGCCGACGAAACAGTGGAAGCCGTTCCCGCCTCCGCCGAGCAGGCGGACGTCCTCGGCGTTCCAGCCGCGGCGGCCCTCCTGGAGATCCGGCGGCTCGCTTGGGACGTGCAGGGCGCGCCCGTGGAGTATGCCCGTGACTTTTTCCGCGCCGACCGCACCCGGGTGCACATGCAAAAGTACGGGACCAACTGGAAGAGGACGGTCCGGCTGGGACGGGAGTGAAACGTCCGGGCAGCAGCACCGCCTGTAGTCCCACACAAGGAAAGCGGTCGACGGCGGGTGGGCCCCCGCCGTCGTCCGCTCCTGTTTGTTCGTGAAGGACCGTGCCGCTGTCCTAAACCTCGCCGCGCCAGCCGCCGGTCTCGCTGCCGCGCGATTCGATGAAGTCCTTGAACTTCCGCATGTCGGCCTTGACCTGCATGTTGTCGATCTTCAGCGCGGCGCCGGCCTTTTCAGTTGCGGTTTCCGGTGCCCATTCGAAATGGACTTTGACCTTGGTGTGGGTGGCACCCAGGGGCGTGAACCTGATGATGCCGGCATGCGACTTGCCGTCGGTGCTGCGCCAGGCGATCCGGTCATCGGGCGCCTGGTCAACGATTTCGGTGTCGAACTCCCTTTGGACGCCGCCCACTTTGGTAACCCAGTGGTTGGTGGTGTCGGTCAGCTGCGTCACCGACTCGACGCCGGACATGAACTGCGGAAACGATTCGAACTGGGTCCACTGGTTGTACGCGGTCCGCACCGGAACAGCGACTTCCACCGTCTCTTCAACCTCTTCAACGTGTGCCATCTGCTTCCTCCTCATGACGGACGGCCGCAATGGCGGACTGGCAGCATGGGCCATCCTGCCAGTCGGGCAGCCGCCACCTTTGCACGATAAATCCGGCGACTACCCGTGTCCAGACCTAAAACGAAAGCGGACGACGACGGGTGGGCGCCCGCCGTCGTCCGCTTCTTCTGCGCTGCTACTGGCTGAAGGGGACCTTTTCCCAGCTCAGCACGTCGGCGCCTTTGGCGCTGTTGCCGGCCACCGTGAAGCGGACGTAATCAACTGCGTTGTTGGCGCCGTCCACCGTGACGCGCTGCAGGTTGTCCGCGGCGGGTGAGCCGTAGATGTCCAGCCAGGGTGAGCCCGCGGCGAGGGGCTGGTTTGCGGCGAAGACGTGGCTGTCGCCGTTGACCAGGTAGACCGGGGCGTCGAAGTTGTTGGTCTCCTCAACGATGGTCTGGACGATCCCGCGGAAGCCGGAGACGGTCGCCGGGTTTGCGGTGGCGTCGGCCAGGAGCGACGGATCGAACATGTCGGCCTGTTGCATGAGCACCACGGCGCGGTCGTTACTGCGCCTGGCCTCGGCGAAGGTCTGGTGGATCTGGGCGATGACCGCGTCCGTGCGGTGTCCCACCTCGGCGAGCTGCTCGGGCGTGGCGGCCGTCTTGCCCAGTCCGGTCCACGGCAGGAGGGAGTTGTTGCTGCCCTGGACGTTCAGCACGGAGAAGGCCACCCGGTTCTTCTCGAAGCGGACGTCCTCCGGGAGGCCCAGGTTCTCCTGCGACTTCACCGGCATGGTGGCGCCCAGGGTCTTGCCGGGCTGGTTGAAGAAGACCTCCCGGATCTTGTCCAGGCGCTCCAGCGGGTTGTAGGCCCCGTTGTTGGTGCGGTGGCAGTCCACCCATTCGTTGTCGCCGGGCGTGTAGACCAGCGGGTGGGCGAAGGTGTCGAACTGGGTGCGGATGTAGGAGAAATACTCGTCCGAGCAGACGGACGAACCGTTCTTTATATCGCCCACGTGTGCTACAAACTTCAGTTCCTTGTCCGCGTTGAGATCCTGGATGTGGGACGGAAACTTGGCGATCTCGGCGGCGCCGTAGGGGATGTCGCCGATGGCGGCGAAGATGAAGGCCTGGTTGCCGTCGCTGGTGCTGTCCGCCTGGGCTGTTTCGGCGAAGGCGGGCTGGGACGCTAGGAGGCCGAATGCCAAGGTGAGCGCCGCCGTCGTGATTGTCAAAGTCTTTGAAGGCATGGGGGTCCTGCTTCTGTTGTGGGCTGGAGTGGGGGCTCAGGCGCCGCGGGCGGTGAGGAACTGCTGGAGGCCGGCGAGGTCGTCGGTGTTGATGTGGTCCACGCCGGCGTCGGCGAGTTCGGTCCAGACGGCGTCGCGGGCGGTACCGGGCTGGTCCGGGGTGGCCCAGAAGCGGACGCGGTAGCCGTTGGCGTGTGCGGTGGCGACGAAGGCGCGCAGCTTGGCGCGCTCGGCCTCCGGCATGGGGCCGACGCCCTGCCAGGTGAAGAGCTTGGTCCAGTTGTCGCTGACCAGCGGCATCAGGGCTGCGGGCAGGCCGGAGGCGAGGTCGGTGGACCGGCCGTCGTAGAAGCTGAAGCGCTTGTCCTGGGCCAGCATGGTGGCCAGCGGGCGGTTGCCGCTGATGACGGCTGTGACCGGGCCGGTCTTGACGTTGCCGTTGGTGTAGCGGCTCATGATGTCGCGGTGTTCGGCCAATTCCTGCTCGATGGCGGCGTAGGTGGCCTCGCCCTCGCTCTTGATGTCGATCAGGAGCTGCAGGCTGCCGCCCCACTTGGGGTAGACGCTGTGGCCGGGCTGGCTGCGGACCAGGTCCTGGAGTGGGTCGAGGTAGAGGCTCTCGAGCGTGACGCCCTGTTTGGCGTCAGCGAGGTCGTGGGCCACGCGCAGTTCACCGTCGACCAGCCATACGTCCGCCTCGACGCTGGTGAAACCGTGCTCCAGTGCGTCGAACAGGGGGCGGTCATGCTCGTAGTCGTTGTGGGCATGGGTGCCGGCGAGGGGTTGGCCGACGACGACGGGCGCCGGATTGGGTGCCTCGGCCCCGGCCTGGGCGGGGGCTACGGCTGTCCCGGCCAGGGAGGCGAAGACAGCGACGGCGGCGAGGGTGCTTTTCACGAACACGGGAGTACTCCTGGTACCTCGGGGATGTCCGCCCGGTGATGGGGTGTTCCGGGCGTGAGGGTGCGTGAAAAGACTGCTTGGCCTGGCGAAACGGTTCAGGGCGTCTTGGTTGCATCGTGGTGAACGGCGGGGAACATCAACATCGGGGCTGGCGTGAGTTCCGCAGCCGTGGTGGAGCTGGGGCGTGTGTCCTGCGGGCAGCCCAACTAACCGCTGGTTAGGAGACCGCGAGATAATCCACAACCAATGCCTCCAGCACGCTGGCCTCTTCCGGAAGGCAGCCCGGCGGCCAGAGTGTGGGTGCCCGGTCCGGCTGCTCTGCGTTGTACTGACGACCACTTGGAGAAGTCCAGCCCGGCGGCTCATTCCTGGAAGCCGGACCAGGCCTCCAGCCGGTTCGGTGCTTGAGCCGGTGATGTTTGGGGCACAACTGTCCCAAGTTGCTGATTCCGGTGCTGCCTCCGCGCTCCCAGGCCGTGAGGTGGTCCGCCTCATTGTCCTGGCTGTGGTTGCTGCAGCCGGGAAAGGTACACTTTCCATCCCGCATCCGCAACCACCGCTTTAGCGATTCCGGGAGCCGGTAGCTGGTCCGGCCAAGTTCAAGCGGGGCTCCGTCGCGTGGGTCCACCAAAACCCGGTAGAACGAGTTGGCACCTTCCGCGACGAGTTTTCGCGCCATCGATGCGGGGATGGGTCCGTAATTGTCCAGGTCTGCGGGCTCGTCTGTGGCACCGAGGAGGGAACAGACCGGTACCGTGACCAGCACGTCAGCTTTGAGGGACGGCCCAGGCCCGGCAAGGTCCCCGGTGTCACCGAGCAGCAACTTTGCGGCCAGGTCTGCCCTGAGCTGGGTAAGGGTTCTCGGCTCCTCAGGTCCCTGCAACCCGCGGGCCAGGGCAGACGTCCTGTTCCAGACAGCACAGGCCTTGTCCGCAGCCATGTAAAGCGAAACCCAGGCCATACCGTCCCGGCCCGGCGAGTACTCCATCCGCCGATCCGCAACGGACTTCACATGCCTGATTGTCAGGGACTCGGGGTGATGGCGTTCCCGCCAGGCACGGACTTTCCGACGGAAACGGCCCGGGACCAGCTCTCCGGCAGATGCGCCCCGGGCCGCGTTAGGCGCCTCCGGGTCCAGGAAGTGAGCTTCCAAGGCTGTTGCAGCTGCAGCGTCCAGGCTGCTGGTTTCGTCGACCATGATTTGGGCATGCCGCCAGGAGACGGCGCCGGCCTCCATGGCGTTGAGCGTCGCCGGAAGAGAGGTGGTGAGCGCATGGGCGTCCTGCAGCAGCGCGGATGCGGCTCCTTCGCCGATGGTGAGCGCGCAGGCGACTTCGGCGACGACACTCATGTCCCGCGCCGATGATTCAGAGGCGCTTTCCGCCGGCGCTTCCATGGCAGCTGCGGTCCCCGAATACTCTGCGAGCAGCCGCACTTTCACGGCTGCAGTAGCAGCTTCGATTCGGGCCACGATGCCCAGGCCGTCCAGACAGGACGCGGTAACGTCCCGAAGCGGATCATGACTGTCGACGCCGTGAGCATTATCCGCAGCATCCGAAGAACCGCTCAGGACTCCTGTTAGTTCGTCCACCAGCCCGGTCAGGGATGCGACGGCACCGGCGAGTCCGGCCGTGCCTTTCGCATCCACAACCGCTCCGGTTTCCATAACCAAAGACTGTCACGGGGGTCTGACATTTTGAGCAGGGCGCCTTCGGTGGCCCGGGCTCAAGAACTGACGAACTCCCTGGCTGTGCCACCTGCAAACGACGGCGCGAGGCTAACAGCCACGCACCATATGCCCGTTTCGGTATGGGGAACTTCAATGCCCCCATGGTCAGTTAGTCGTTGAGGAAAAATGCAACATGACGGCAGCATCAGTCGGTTGCGTGTAAATGTCGCCGATCGGATGTAGGTTTTTGCTTCATCAGCTTGAAATTGCCACCGGACACGAGGCTGTATCCGGGTAGAGGCCTTACTGGGGGTAGGACATGGAATTTGCGGAAAAGCTTTCAGCGCTTGCAGCAAAGGTGCGCCAGCAGCGCGACGTGATTCAAACGGAAGAGGCAACGAAGAACGCGTTCGTGATGCCGTTCATTTCGACGATTCTGGGCTATGACGTATTCAATCCGCTGGAGGTTGTCCCAGAGTTCATTGCCGATGTGGGGCTGAAGAAGGGCGAGAAGATCGACTACGCCATCGTGAAGGACGGCGAAGTCCAAATTCTGATCGAGTGCAAGAAGTCTACTGAGCCCGTAAAAATTGAGCATGCCTCACAGCTTTTTCGGTACTTCGCAGTGACAAACGCGCGCATCGCAATCCTGACTAATGGCGAGGTCTACCAGTTCTTCACCGATCTGGACGCACCAAATCGTATGGATGCTAAGCCGTTTCTCCTGTTGGATCTGAACGATATCGATCAGTCACTGATCCCCGAACTGCAAAAACTGTCCAAGGATGTCTTCGACCTGGATTCGATCATCAGTGCCGCCGGTGAACTGAAGTACATCGGCGAACTGAAGCGAACACTCGCTGCACAGTTCAAAGAGCCTGAAGATGACTGGGTCAAGTTCCTGACAGCAAGGGTCTATTCCGGACCGTACACGCAGAAGGTCCGGGAGCAGTTCACCACACTGGTGGGGAAGGCCACGAAGCAATTCCTCAATGACCAAGTCAACGAACGGTTGAAGAAGGCCCTTGGCAACCCGGGTTTCCCGCAGACCGAGGACACCACCGTGCCGACAGCCGTCACCAGCGCACCAGTCGCGGAGGCGGATCTTGCCGAGGCTGACGGCCTGGAAACGACGCTTGAGGAAATCGAGGGCTACCAGATCGTGCGCGCAATTGTCTGCAGCGACGTCAAACCTGCACGCGTGGCCCAGCGCGATGCGAAGTCCTACTTTGCCGTTCTGCTCGACGACAACAACCGCAAGCCTATTGCGCGGCTGCACTTCAACCGCACGCAGAAGTACATCGGCATCTTTGACGACAACAAAGAAGAGACTCGGGTCCCTATCAACTCACTCGAGGAGATTTATGAGCACACGGAAGCACTGCGTGCAACGGTAAAAAGCTACTTATGAGCATATTGGCACTGGGTACGCATTCCCTTGCGACGACGATTCAATGGTGCCAGATATAGCGTCGAATAACGTCCATCAAAGTGGCACCCGCTTCAAGAGCTGGTCTAGCCGCAACGTTTGGGAAGCGCTCAGTGCATGTGCCATATGGAGGACCTGCTTGATACGCACGTGTCCGTGTTCGCAAGGCAGAAAAACGTCCGCTACGACGCCGCTGCCCTTAGACCTCCGCCACAGGCGCCGCGAACTGCGCCTCGTACAACCGTGCATAAGCCCCGCCGGCAGCGAGGAGTGACGCGTGTGTCCCCTGCTCCACGATCTGCCCGTTCTCCATCACCAGGATGAGGTCGGCATCGCGGATGGTGGACAGGCGGTGCGCAATCACAAAGGACGTCCGGTCGGACCGCAGCGCGCTCATCGCCTTCTGAACCAGCACCTCGGTCCGGGTGTCCACGGAGGACGTCGCCTCATCCAGGATCAGCACAGAAGGCGAAGCCAGGAACGCCCGCGCAATCGTCAGCAGCTGCTTCTCACCCGCGGAGACGTTGGACCCTTCGTCGTCCAGCATGGTGTCGTACCCCTCGGGCAAGGACTTTACGAACCGGTCCACGTACGTCGCCCGCGCCGCCTCAAGCACCTCCGAGGAAGACGCAGCAGGCCGCCCGTACGCAATGTTGTCCCGAATGGTCCCGCCGAACAACCACGTATCCTGCAGCACCATCCCCATCCGCGAGCGCAGGTCGTGCCGGCTCATGGTGGTGATGTCCACACCGTCCAAAGTGATCCGGCCGCCGTCGAGCTCGTAGAACCGCATCATCAGGTTCACCAGCGTGGTCTTGCCCGCCCCGGTCGGCCCAACAATCGCCACCGTCTGCCCCGGCTCTGCCACCAAGGACAGCCCACTGATCAGCGGCTTGTCCGGCGAATACGAGAAGGACACATCCTCAAACACCAGCCGCCCCCGGGCAGCACCGTCCGGGCTCTGCAGCGAAGCCCCAACAGGATCAGCCGACTGTTCCTCCGTATCCAGCAACTCGAACACCCGCTCGGCAGAGGCCACCCCGGACTGCAGCAGGTTCGCCATGGACCCCAACTGCGCCAGCGGCTGGGTGAACTGCCGCGAGTACTGGATGAAAGCCTGCACATCGCCCAGCTGCATCGCACCGGAGGCCACCTGCAGGCCACCCACCACGGCGATGCCCACGTACACCAGGTTCCCGATGAACGTCATGGCCGGCATGATCAGCCCGGAAATGAACTGCGCCCCGAAGCTCGCCTCATACAGCTCCGCGTTCTTCTGCCGGAACCGCTCCCCCACCTCGCGCTGCCGGCCGAACACCTTCACGAGTGCGTGCCCGGTGTAGGTCTCCTCGATCTGCCCGTTCAGCTCGCCGGTGTTCTTCCACTGCTGCACGAACAGCTTCTGCGAGCGCTTGGCGATCAGTGTGGTGATCCCCAGCGTCAGCGGAATGGTCACCAGCGCGATCAGCGCCAGCGTGGGCGACAGGATGAACATCATCACCAGCACGCCCAGCACCGTCAGCACGGACGTCACGGCCTGGCTGATGGACTGCTGCAGGCTCTGCGAAATATTGTCCACATCGTTGGTCACCCGGCTGAGCAGCTCACCGCGCTGGATTGAATCGAAGTACCGCAGCGGCAGCCGGTTGATCTTCGCCTCAATCTGCTCGCGCAGCCCGAACACGGTCCGCTGCACCACGCCGTTGAGCACATACGCCTGCCCCCACATGAATGCCGAGCCCAGCACGTACAGCACCAGCGCCCACGTCAGCACACTGGCAAGCGCAGAGAAGTCGATTCCCGCGCCCGGCGTCAGCGTCATGGCGCTGAGCATGTCCGCCTTCTGGTTCTCCCCCGATGCCCGCAGCATCGCAATCCACTGCGCCTGCGTCATCCCCGGCGGCAGCTGTTTGGACACCACGCCGGAAAAAATCAGGTTGGTGCCCTCGCCCAGCAGCCGCGGCCCAATCACCTGCAGCACCACGCCCGCCACAGCCATGGCCAGCACCAGCATCAGCCAGAACCGCTCCGGCCGCAGCGTGCCCAGCAGGCGCTTGGCGGAGCCGCTGAAGTTCATGGCCTTCTCCGCCGGGACGTTCATCCCGGCAAAGGGTCCGCCATGCCCGGGGCCGCCGCGCGGCCTTGGGATGCGCACGACGTCGGCCTGGCCGCCTGCGGATGCGGGCGCGGCTTTGGTGCCGCGTGCGGGAGTGGGACCGTGGCTCATACCGTCTCCTCCGCTGCCAGCTGGGACGACACAATCTCGCGGTACGTCTCCGACGTCTCCAGCAACTCGTGGTGCGTGCCCTGCGCAACGATCCTGCCGTCGTCGAGCACCAGGATCTGGTCCGCATCCACGATGCTGGACACCCGCTGGGCGATGATCACCATGGTGGCCCCCGCAATGTTGCGCTTGAGTGCCTGGCGCAGCCGGGCGTCAGTGCCGGTGTCCAGCGAGGAGAACGAATCGTCAAAAATGTAGAGCTCGGGCCGCTTCACCAGAGCCCGGGCAATGGCCAGCCGCTGCCGCTGCCCGCCGGAGACGTTGGTGCCGCCCTGGGAGATCGGCGCGTCCAGCCCCTCCTCCATCTGCTCCACGAAATCCCGGGCCTGCGCAATCTCCAGCGCGCTCCACAGCTCATCCTCGGTGGCATCCGGGTTGCCGTACAGCAGGTTGCTGCGAACGGTGCCGGAGAACAGGTAGGGCCGCTGCGGCACCAGGCCGATGTGCCCCCACAGCAGGTCCGGGTCCAGGTCGCGGATGTCCACGCCGTCCATCAGTACCGCCCCCGAGGTGACGTCGAAGAGCCGCGGCATCAGGTTCACCAGGGTGGTCTTGCCGGAGCCGGTGCTGCCGATGATCGCCGTGGTCTGCCCCGCGCGGGCGGTGAAGCTGATCCCGGACAGGACGGGCTGGTCCGCACCCGGGTACGCGAATCCGACGTCGCGCATTTCCAGCTCACCGCGCCGGACCGCGCTGGTGACCGGCTGCTTCGGCGGCAGGACGCTGGAACTGGTGCCCAGCACCTCGCCGATCCGGTCCGCCGATACCGACGCCCGCGGGATCATCACCGCCATGAACGTGGCCATCATGACGGACATCAGGATCTGCATCAGGTAGCTCAGGAACGCGATCAGGGTTCCCACCTGCATGGACCCGTCCTCGATCCGGAACGCGCCGAACCAGATCACGGCCACGCTGGAAACGTTCAGGATCAGCATGACGGTGGGGAACATCAGGGCCATCAGGCGGCCGGCACGGAGCGCAACATCGGTAACGTCCGTGTTGGCGCCCGCGAACCGTTCCGTCTCCATGTCCTCCCGCACGAAGGCGCGCACCACGCGGATGCCCGTCAGCTGCTCCCGCAGCACGCGGTTCACGGTATCAATCCGGGCCTGCATCTTGCGGAACAGCGGCACCATCCGGGTGACAATGAGTCCGACGGCGATCAGCAGCACCGGGACGCACACGGCGATGAGCCAGGACAGCTGGGCGTCCTGCCTGATGGCCATGATCACCCCGCCGATGCTCAGCATCGGGGCTGCCACCATGAGCGTCGCGGACATGAGCACCAGTTGCTGGACCTGCTGGACGTCGTTGGTGGACCGGGTGATCAGGCTGGGTGCGCCGAAGCGGGTGACTTCCTGTTCGGAGAACTCGCCCACGCGTTCAAAGATGGCGCCGCGCAGGTCCCGGCCCAGGCCCATCGCCGCCTTGGCACCGAAGTACACGGCCACCACGGCGCACACGATCTGCGCCAGGGTGATCAGCAGCATGAAGCTGCCGGTGGACAGGATGTAGCCGGTATCGCCCCGGGCCACGCCCTGGTCGATGATGTCCGCATTCAGGGTGGGCAGGTACAGGGACGCAATGGACTGCGCCAGCTGGAAAACCACGACGGCGACCAGCAGCGGCCGGTGCGGCCGCAGGTATTCGACAAGCAACTTCCAGAGCAAGGCGGCTCCAAACCTGACGGAATGTCCACAAACGTGGTGCGAGCGTCAGTTTACGTCCAGCAGCTGGGACTTGACCGGGCCATCAAGCCAGAACTTTGCAGGTTCTCCCACGGCGTATTCGGGGGACTCGCCGGGGATCCAGCCGGGCCGGTGGGTACATGGGTGTGAGAGAACTGGATGGGCGCCAAGAACGCGCCGCCCCACCGAAGGATGGAAGAAACAACGATGTTTGCCGGCACACGGAACCCCTCCCAGCATACGGCCAGGTTCGGAGTCGCCTTCATCGGCGTCCGGCTCATCGCAGTCAACCTTCGGGTGTCTTTTGTCAGCGTCGGACCGGTCCTGGTCAACATCAGCAGCGACCTGGGATTGTCCAGTGCCGCAGCGGGATTCCTCACCGGCCTCCCGCTCATCGCGTTCGCTGCCTTCTCGCCCCTTGCGCCCGGCTTTGCTGCCCGGTTGGGCCTGAACCGGGCACTGTGGATGTCACTGCTGATCCTTGCCTCGGGCATCGTGCTCCGCTCCCTGCCTGTGCCCGGCTTCATCTGGGCCGGGACGGTCCTGATCGGCGTGGCCATAGCGTTCCTCAACGTCCTGGTCCCCTCCCTCGTCAAGCGGGACTTTCCGTTGCGGGTCAGCCAGGTCACCGGCAGCTATACCGCTGCCCAGGCCGCGTTCGCAGCGGTGGGGGCCGCCGTCGTCGTTCCCGTGGCCCAAACCTCACCGGCAGAATGGCGGCTCGCCCTCGGCGCCTGGGTGGGGCTTGCCCTCATCGCCATGGCCGTGCTGCTCCCCTGGCTGCGCCGGCACGGAACAAGCGCCGTGCACACCGCACCGCAGGAACGGGCACACCGATCGCCCTGGGGCTCGGCGCTGGGCTGGCAGGTGACGGCGTTCATGGGGCTGCAATCGATCGCCTTCTACGTCCTGATGGCCTGGCTGCCCACCATCGAGCAAAGCCGCGGGATCCCCGCCACCACTGCCGGCGTACACCTGTCCGCCTTCCTGCTGATCAGCGTGTTCGCCAGCCTGGGGACGGGCGCGGTCCTGCACCGGGGACCCGACCAGCGGTTGGTGTCCTTCGCCAGCGGGGCGTTGGTGTTCGTGACCTTCCTGGGCCTGGCACTCGCGCCGGACCTCATGCTCCTGTGGGTCCTGCTGGGCGCCGTCGGATGCGGAAGCCTCATTGTCATTGCCCTGTCGCTGTTCAGCCTCCGGACGGTGAACCACCCGCAGGCAGCATCCCTGTCCGGCATGGCACAGTCCGTGGGCTACGGGCTGGCTGCGGTGGGCCCGGTGGCCTTCGGTGCACTCCGGGATGCCAGCGGGGACTGGACGCTTCCACTGCTCGGCACCGCCGGTGCCATGGCCATCCTGGCAGTGACCGGGTTGTTCGCCGGCCGCGACCGTGTCATCAGGGAATCAGCTTCTCGGCGCGGTAGCGGTCAAACAGCGACGTAAAGGCGTCCAGCGTCCGCCGGTACCCGGTAAAGCCGGCGTCACGGCTCTTCCCCATGTCCGTCACCACCTCGATGCCGCGCCCCAGGTCTCCGTCCGTATGCCACCAGCTCGCCACCCGGTCCAGGTCCGGTTCGCTGAGGTTGTGTTCCGCGGCCATCCGCCGCCACTGCTCCTCCCGGCCCGCCATGGACTGCTCAAGGGGACGGGGCTCCGCCTGGTATCCCTCCCACTCCAGGCCGAAGTAGGCGGCGAGTTTCGGCCACATCCAGCGCCAGCGGAACACGTCGCCGTTGACGATGTTAAAGGCCTCGTCAGCGGCCGCGGGGGTGGTTGAAGCCCAGAGCATGTGCTCGGCGAGCAGGCCGGCATCCGTCATGTCCGTGAGCCCGTTCCACTGCGTTTCCGACCCCGGGAAGATGAACGGCTGCCCGCTGTCCCGGCACAGGGTGGCCTGCGCAGCGAGTGTGAGTCCCATATTCATGGCGTTGCCCACCGCATGCCCGATTACCGTGTGGGCGCGGTGGACGGACCAGGTGAACCCCTGCCGGGCCGCGGCCGCCCAGAGCTCGTCCTCCTGGGCGTAATAGAAGTTCGGCACCGGAAGGCGCGGTTCCTCCTCGTGGAAGGGGGTGTCCGGCATTTCTCCGGCGGCGTATGCCTCGAACGGTCCCAGGTAATGCTTGAGTCCGGTCATGAGGGCAACGTGGGCCACGTCCTTGCCCTGCAGTGCTGAGAGGAGATCACGAACCATGCCCGCGTTGACGGCGATGTTCTCTTCCTCGGTGGCACGGCGCGACCATGCGGTGAAAAAGACATGCGAGGGGTTCTCCGGACCCAGCACAGCAGCAAGGGATTCGGCGGAGGTCAGGTCCGCGGAGAGCCACCGGACGCCGGCGCGTCCGGGACCGGGCCGGCGGGACAAGGCCAGGACTGTCCAGCCTTCGCCCACCAGGGTATCCACCAGTGCGGACCCTGCGATGCCGGTGGCCCCTACCACCAGCGCTGTCCGTCCGTTGCCCGCTACTGTTCCTGATCCTGATCCGATGGTCATAGTGCTCCTCTTCGTAGGTGCTTGGTTGCATCCGCGCGTCAGCGCCGCCTCACGCCTGGGCGGAGGCCCGCGCGCTGCGTTACGCCGGGACAGTGGGCCACCATGGACCCTCTGGCGACAAGTCGGAGCGTCAGCCAGATATTCCGGCGCCGGCAAGTGGCGGACAGGAGGTTCCGAACAAATTGCAGGGTGCGGGGCGGTGACAGGCCGGGTTTCACCCATGGCGTAGGAGGGTCTCTCCCTGTCACCCGTCCATGGTCAAATAGGAGGGTTGCACCGGCTGCCCGAGTCCAACCGCGGCCTCGGCCCAACGGAAGGAATAAGCACATGACCGATCCCCAAGACCATCCCCCGGTCCCCACTCCTGGGAGCGCACAGGGCCTGGACCAGAAGGTTGAGGGCGGGTGCCCGGTGGCCCATGGCAGTGCCACCGCCCAGGGCAGTGAAAGCGAAAACCCTGCGATCGATTCGCCGACACCCAAGGGGCACCGGCCACGGACCAACCAGGACTGGTGGCCCAACCAGCTGGACCTCTCCGTGCTGCACACGCACGGCCAGGCGAGCAACCCGCTTGGCCCGTCTTTCAGTTACCGCGAGGAATTCCAGAAGCTCGACGTCGAAGCCCTCAAGCAGGACATCAGCCAGGTGCTGACCACTTCCCAGGACTGGTGGCCGGCGGACTTCGGCCACTACGGCGGACTGATGATCCGCCTGAGCTGGCACGCTGCCGGAACCTACCGCGTCCACGACGGCCGCGGCGGAGCTGGCGACGGCAGCCAGCGGTTCGCCCCGCTGAACAGCTGGCCGGACAACGCCAACCTGGACAAGGCCCGCCGCCTGCTGTGGCCCGTCAAGCAGAAGTACGGCCAGAAGCTTTCCTGGGCGGACCTGCTGGTCCTCGCCGGCAACGTTGCCCTCGAGTCCATGGGCTTCAAGACGTTCGGCTTCGCGTTCGGCCGCGAGGACGTGTGGGAGCCCGAGCAGATCTTCTGGGGCCCCGAGGACGCCTGGCTCGGCGATGAGCGGTACACCGGTGAGGGCACCATGGCGGACAACGTCGGTTCCACGGAAATGGGCCTCATCTACGTCAACCCCGAAGGCCCCATGGGCAACCCGGATCCCGTGGCTGCTGCCGCGTTCATCCGTGAGACGTTCAAGCGCATGGCGATGAACGACGAAGAGACTTTCGCGCTGATCGCCGGCGGCCACACGTTCGGCAAGACCCACGGCGCCGGCCCCGCAGACGCACACGTCGGCCCCGAACCGGAGGGCGCAGACCTTGAGGCGCAGGGCCTGGGCTGGCTCAGCACCTACGGCAGCGGCAAGGGCGGCGACACCATCACCTCCGGGCTGGAGGTCACGTGGACGGACAAGCCCACGCAGTGGAGCAACCGCTTCCTGGAGATCCTCTTCGAATACGAATGGGAACTGGTCAAGAGCCCCGGCGGCGCCCACCAGTGGGTCGCCAAGGACGCCCCCGAGATCATCCCGGACGCGCACGACCCCAACAAGAAGCACCGGCCCACCATGCTGACCACGGACCTGTCGCTGCGTTTCGACCCGGAGTACGAGAAGATCGGCCGGCGTTTCCTGGAGAACCCGGACCAGTTCGCCCTGGCCTTCGCCAAGGCCTGGTACAAGCTGCTGCACCGCGACATGGGACCGGTGGGCCCGCACATGCTGGGGCCCTGGGTTCCGGAGGCACAGCTGTGGCAGGATCCGGTCCCCGCCGTCGACCACGAACTGATCGGCGAACAGGACATTGCCGAGCTCAAGGCCAAGCTCCTTGACTCCGGACTGACCATCCCGCAGCTGGCCAGCACAGCCTGGGCATCGGCTGCAACCTACCGAAAGACGGACCGCCGCGGCGGGGCCAACGGCGCCCGGATCAGGCTGGAGCCGCAGCGCAGCTGGGAGGCCCACGAACCGGAGCAGCTGGCTGCCGTGCTTCCCGTACTTGAGCGCGTGCAGGAGGAGTTCAACTCGGCACAGTCCGGCGGCAAGAAGGTCTCACTCGCGGACCTTATCGTCCTGGGCGGCGCTGCTGCCGTGGAAAAGGCAGCAGCCGACGCCGGGTTCCCCGTCACGGTGCCGTTCCGTCCGGGCCGCACGGACGCCACGCAGGAACAGACCGACGTCGAATCCTTCCAGTACCTGGAGCCCCGGGCCGACGGGTTCCGCAACTATCTGCGCCCCGGTGCGAAGGTCCAGCCGGAGACCCTCCTGCTGGACAAGGCGTACATGCTGGACCTCTCCGCGCCCGAGATGACGGCGCTGGTGGGCGGCATGCGTGCCCTGGGCACCAACGTGGCCGGCTCCAGCCACGGTGTGCTGACGGACAAGCCGCAGGTCCTGACGAACGACTTCTTCGTCAACCTGCTCTCGCCCGGCACCAAATGGAAGGCGTCGGAGTCGGAGGAGAACTCCTACGAGATCACCGATGTTGCCACCGGTGAACTCAAGTGGACGGCCACCCCGGTGGACCTGGTCTTCGGTTCCAACTCCCAGCTGCGGGCACTGGCCGAGGTCTACGCCAGCGATGACGCCAAGGAGAAGTTCGTGAACGACTTCGTGGCCGCCTGGGCAAAGGTCATGGAACTGGACCGGTTCGACCTGAACTAGCCTCCACAATCCAGGCTCCGGGCCGGCTGCATTCCGAAGCCGGCCCGGACCTGCTGAGGCGGCTTTATTGGTCGGCCGGGAAGCTGATGACCGCCGTGGTCCCGCCGCCGGGTGATTCCTTCAAGCTCAATTCCCCACCGTGCGCCTCAACAATGCGGCGGCAGATGGCCAACCCAAGGCCGGAGCCGTGCCCGTCCCCGTCGCGGTGCAGCCGGACCAGTGGTTCCAGCACGCGCTGCCGGTCCACCGGCGCAATGCCCTTGCCGTTGTCCGCCACCAGCACAGTGGTTCCGTGGTAATTCGAAATGCCGCTGATGCGCACGCTGAGGTCCCGGTCCGGGCTCCGGTAGTTCATGGCGTTGGCCACCAGGTTCTGCAGCAGGGTGCGCAACTGCCCGGGGTCCACGTGGAGCTTCATCTCCCCGCTGTCCAGGACGGCGCCGGGCCCGAAGGACAGGCCCAAATCCCTGGCCACTTCGGCCGCCACGTCCTGAAGGGATACGTGCTGCCGCTGGAGGACACCGCCCATCCGTGAGTAGGTCAGGACGTCCTCAAGCATGGTCAGCATGCGGTGGCCGCTGGCGCCGATGATCTGCAGATACTCGGCCGCCGGGTGGTCCCCGTCCACTTCATCCTCTGCCATCTCCACGTAGCCCAGCATGGTGGTGAGTGGTCCGCGCAGGTCATGGCTGACGCGTCCTGCAAACTCCGCCAGCTTGGCGTTGCTTTCCCGCACCTCGTCGAGGGCACTGTTCAACTGCAGCGTGCGCCGCTGGAGCTCAAGCAGCTGCACTGCCTGGCGGGCCAGGATCTCCAGCATGTCCAGCTGGTCCTTATCGGGTGTGCCCGCAGAATTGGAAAAGACGCACAGCGACCCCAGCACGAACCCGGACGACGTCTCCAACGGAACCGAAGCATAGAACCGGACGGCGGCAATTTCCCCTGTCACAAACGGATTCGATGCGAGGCGGGGGTCCAGGGATGCGTCCGGGACAACTGTTGTCTTCCCCGAGAGGAAGACTTGCGCGCACATGGAGTCCTCCCGGGCGCAGACGGCGGCCTCAAAGCCGACGGCGGCCACCTGCTGTTGCTCATCGGACGTGACAACGTTAATCACGCCGTAGGGGACGCCGCAGAGCTTTGCGGCAAGCTGGACAAGGTTTTCGAGGGGTTCCGTTGAAAGCGCCTGATCAACGCTCCGCTGGCGTCCCCCGCCGTTGGCGAAGGTGAATCCGTACTCCTGCAGTAATTCGTCCCGTCCGAGTGGATCGCTGAGCGCTGCTGTCATCGAGTGCGTGCCAACCATGAACGTCCCTTCCCAGACCGCAAAGGGGTCCCCGGGGAGATAGTACAGGCCACCACCCGTGTCCCGGGAATACGTTTCCCCGCTCCTCTGCCGCGGGCCGGGATTCAGAGGCATTGCTCCGGCAGGCGGCATAGGATCCAGTTATGGCCCAACTCATCGTCCCGGACCCAGCCCTCCACTCTTCCTGGCTGGAAGGAACTGCGGAGTTCCAAGGTGCCCACCTGGACGGCGCAGGCGCCGAGGGCTGGTCCCCGGACGATCTCCAGGACCCCGCCGTCTTTGGCCGCTTCGTCGATGCCCTCATCAAAGACGCGCAGCCGGAAACCGTGCGGAAGCCGGGCTACGTGCCCTGCACCTATCTATGGATTGCCGACGGCGGCACCTTCCTTGGGTCCCTGGCCATCAGGCACGGGCTGAACGACCACCTCCTCAACGAAGGGGGGCACATCGGCTACAGCGTCCGGCCCTCCGCCAGGCGCCGCGGCCATGCCGCGAAAGCACTTGCCGATGCGCTGCCCCTGGCACGGGCATTGGGAATCACGCAGGTTCTCCTGACGTGCGACGAGGACAACGCCGGCTCGCGGGCAACCATCGAAAAGAACGGCGGCCAATACGAGGACACGCGCAACGGCAAGCGCCGCTACTGGATCGACACGGAATAGCCGGCGAACGCGTGCCAAACTTGGCGGGTGATCACAGAACACGCGCTGCTTCCGGTCATACCCGGCCGGGAAGAGGACTTCGAGGCAGCTTTCGCCCAGGCCCGGCACATCATCGCTTCAATGCCGGGCTTCCTCGCCATGTCTTTGTCGCGCTCGATTGAATCTCCCCAAACGTACCTGCTGCTCGTTGAATGGGAGTCGCTGGAAGACCATACAGTGGGCTTCAGGGGATCCCCGGGGTACCAGCAGTGGCGTTCTTTGCTGCACCGCTTCTATGAGCCGTTTCCGGTGGTGGAGCACTTCGAAACAGTTAGCGCCGCGCCGAAAGCCGCGTCATAAGCCGCGCCGCGGACGTTGGGGGGGAAGCCCCCGCGCGAGTCTCGCTCCAGCGCGGGGGCTCCTTGCTTCCTGCCGGGGAACTGGCGTTGGAAACAGTTATAAATTACCGGCCGGTAGCTTGCGGAAATCACAGATTGCAGCGGCTTTGGCCAATCTTGATGGAACTTTGAGGGTGGCCCCGGGTCCCTTCAATCTGCGGGGCCCTCTAGTCCGCGAGGCCCTTTAGTCTGCCGGGCCCGCCGAGGCGTCGGGGTCCTCCTCCGGCTCAAAAGTGTTGGGCTCGGCCCCGTCGGAGATCCCGACGCCGTCTTTCCCGCCGGGGATCCCGCCGTCGGGGTTGCCTTTCCTGGCGGCCGTGTCCTCCTGCGGTTCGTCCTCAGGCAGTGAATCAGGTGAATTGATGGACATCGCTCCTCCTTCTGTGGCTGGGCCTCAACGCTAACAGCCGGTGCCGGAAAAGGCTCCGGAACAGCTCGAGGTTTTCTGCCCCTCCCCCAAAACCCGCCGACTGCTAGCTGCCGGATGCGGCTGCCCGCTGCTGCCTCAGGATGTAGCGCTGGAGCTTTCCCGACGGCGTCTTGGGCAGGTCCGCAACGAAGTGGATGCGGCGCGGATAGGCATGGGCGGCGAACTGCGTCTTGACCATGGTCTGGAGTTCAACCAGCAGGGCATCACTGGCGGCGGTGCCGTCCGCCAGGACCACGTAGGCCTCCAGGACTTCACCGCGCAGTTCGTCGGGAGCGCCCACCACGGCACATTCCAGGACCGCCGGATGCGTGGCCAGGACGCTTTCCACGTCGAACGGGCCAATCCGGTATCCGGCCATGATGATCACGTCATCATCGCGGGAGGAGAAGAAGTAGTAACCGTCCGCGTCCACCATGCCCGCGTCCCCGGTCAGGTACCACCTGCCGTCCGCGCTGAACCTTTCGGCGGTCTTCTTCGGCGCATCCTGGTAGCCCTTGAACCACATCATGGGACTTTCCGCCACGTTGACGGCGACGCGGCCCAGCTCGCCGGGCGCGGCCGGCTCGTCGGCATTGTCCTTGAGGACCGCGCAGCTCCACCCCGGCAGGGGCCGGCCCATGGAACCCGGCCTCAGTTCCGTCCTCACATCGTCATGCCAGGCGTTGATGATCATCATTCCGTGTTCGGTCTGCCCGTAGTGGTCCCGCACCGGAACGCCCAGCACCTCCCGGGCCCAGCTGATCACTTCAGGGGTCAGCGGTTCTCCGGCGGATGAAGCGCGCCGAAGCTGGAATGGCCCGGTTCCGGCGCCGGCCTTGGCCCGCATGGTGCGGTACACGGTAGGCGCGGCGGCGAAGTTGGTCACCGAGAACGCCTCCAGCACCTTGAAGCTGAGTTCCGGGGAGAACCCGGGGCGCAGCAGGATGTTCCGCCGTCCCGCCGCCATGGGACCGAGGATCCCGTAGTACAGGCCGTACGCCCAGCCGGGGTCTGCGGCATTCCAGAAGACATCCCCTTCACTGACGTCCAGGCCCAGTTCGATGTACTGGCGGAACGCTGCCAACGCCCGGACCGGCACCGGCACGCCCTTGGGGGCGCCCGTGGTGCCGGACGTAAAGATGAGGACCAGGTCGCCGTCCCCTCCCACAGCTTCGGAGGCGATCCCCGGCCGCTGCCTGGCCAGGAGCGGCGTGAGCGCCAGGTCCGGCGCGGAGGCTTCTTCGCCGGCAACCACCACGGCGGCGCCGGTTTCCTGGATCTTCGCCCGCTGGTCGGGGTCGGTGATCACCACCTTGGCACGGGAAGCGGTAAGGCGGAGTTCGATGGCGGGCCACGCGAAGGCCGTGAACAAGGGCACATGGACGGCCCCGCGCCGCCAAATGGCCAGGAGCATAACCGCCAGGTCTGCCGACTTTCCCATCAGGGTGGCCACCGCGTCCCCGGGGCCGACCCCCAGTTCCGCCAGGGCGGCGGCTCCCCGTTCCGACCGCTCCCGCAGCTGGCCGTAGGTAATGTCCTCCGCCGAAAGGTCAGCTGCGACCACTGTGAAGGCAACGGCATCGGGATCGTGGCTGTCACACAGGAGCTCGGCCGCGCAGGCGTCCGGCGCACCGTAGGTGGCGAGAAGGGCATCGACGGCTGGAACCGGACGGGACATTCATTCTCCTTTGAACAACAGCACCTTGAAGCACCGGCATGTGTAACACGGTGGAATCAACCTACTGCACTGAGATCGCCGTCACATGCCGCGCCCTGCTGTCATGCGCCGACAGGTCACCCCTTGGCGCCGGGCGGCCGGATGAGCCGCCGCTGCGTGGCGGCAGCGATGGCGGCCGTGCGGTTGTCCACGCCGAGCTTGCCGTAGATGTGCACCAGGTGGGTCTTCACGGTCGCCTCCGAAATGAAGACCTGCCTGGCAATGGCGCGGTTGGACAGGCCCGTGGCCAGCAGTTCCAGCAGCTGCACTTCCCGCGGGGTCAGCGACGTGCCGGGGTTGCTGATCCGGTTCATCAGCAGCGCGGCCGCCCGCGGTGCCAGGACCGTGCCGCCGGCGGCAGCCTGCAGCACCGCTTGCCGCAGCTGCTCCGGCGGGGCGTCCTTCAACATGTAGCCACTGGCCCCTGCCTCCACGGCGGCGAGGATGTCCGCGTCGGTGTCATAGGTGGTGAGGATGAGCACCGGCGGCGGAGCATCGAGCTTCCGGATCTCGGCCGTGGCCGTGACGCCGTCCATGTCGTCCCCCATCTGCAGGTCCATGAGGACCACATCCGGCGCTTCACCCAGGGCGGTCAACCGGGCCAGTTCCTTCAGCGCTGCCCTGCCGTCAGGGGCCTCCGCGGCGATCGAAATGCCTTCAAAGCCGGTGAGCATGGCACGCAGCCCGGCGCGGACCACAGGGTGGTCGTCCACCAGCAATACCCGTATGTCGCTCACGGTTCCTCCACCGGGAGCCTGATGGCCACCACTGTGCCCTCGCCCGGCGCCGACTCCACCGCCAGCGTGCCGTTCAAGGCGGCGACCCGTTCCCGCAGCGAGCGCAGCCCAAAGCCGCTGCCGTCCGCTGCGCCCGCGGCACTTTCGCGATCTGGCGGGTCAAAGCCCGTGCCGTCGTCGTACACGTCCATGGTCACTTCACTGCCCAGGAAGGCAAGGCTGACGACGGCGGTGCTTGCCCGGGCGTGTTCGCGGACGTTCGCAAGGCTCGCCTGCGCCGCCCGCAGCAGGGCAACGCGGACAGGCTGGGGCAGGTCCTGTGGCTCCCCGTCCACCTCCAGGCGGCAGTGCAGGGGCGCCCCCGCGGCCTCGGCGTCTGTCCAGGTCCTCTCGCACAGCCGTCCCAGGGCCTCCACCAAGGTGGTGCCCTCCAGCTGGGGTGAGGACAGGCCGCGGACAAAACTGCGGGCCTCGGCCAGATTATCCGCCGCGGTCTGCTGCACCAGCGCCAGCCGCCCTGAAGCCGTGGCGAGATCACCGTCGGCGAGGGACTGCCCTGCGGCCCGGCCCAGCAGCACGATGCTGGACAGGCCTTGCGCCAGCGTGTCGTGGATTTCCCGGGCCAGCCGCTCCCGCTCGGCCAGTACGCCCGCCTGGTGCTGGGACCGGGCCAGCTCCTCCCGTGTCCGCCGCAGCTCGTCCGCCGCGCGCCGTTGGTTTTCCGCCTCGCGGTACAGGGCTGCGTAGGCCAGGCCGGTGATGACGGAAAAGATCGCGCCCAGGACAGGCCCGACGACGGCCGCAGCGTGCGGGACAGGAGCGCCGCTGGCAGCCCATTGGGAAGCGATGACCGCCACCGTCATCAGCGCGATGGTCAGGAGCGCGGCGCGCCGTGGCAGCAAATGAAGGTGCAGGAAAAAGATGGGGAACGCCAGCCAGGCGAAATCGGCGCTGCCGGCCAGCAGGAAAACCCACAGGGCCGTGACCAGGCCCAGCCAGAGCAAACCGTAGCGGCGGGGATCCACAACGGTCCGGCCCTCGGCATGGCGCTTTTCCAGGACTGTGCCGGCCAGGTAGACAGCAGCGAGGACCACAGCGGCGCTGGCCCACACCCAGCGCAGGGCACCTCCCGCCATCAGCATCCGGACCAGGCCGACGGACAGCAGCAGCGCGAACCCGGTGTGCAGCGTGACCCGCAGGACTCGGAGGATAGCTGCGGATGATGCGTTTTCCAGGGCATTCAGCGGCCCCCGCCCGGAAACACCTGCGGCCTTCTCCGGTGGTGTTGGCAAGGGAGTGGCAGGCATTTCATCAGCTTATGCCGGGGACTGCGGGGAGCGGATCAACCGAAAGGTTGACTCCGGGCTCAACCGTTCCATGCCCGCGGATCAACCATCCCCGCGATGTCCGTGGAGGCTCCGGCCGGGATGGTGGAACTACAGAACAATCCACCCCTGCTGAGAGAAGAAACAACGTGTTCCTGGCAATCCGCGATATCCGCTTCGCCAAAGGCCGGTTCGCCATGATGGGCGGCGTCGTAGCCCTGATCACCCTGCTGCTGGTCATGCTGTCCGGCCTGACCGCGGGCCTTGCCGAGCAATCCACGTCCGCCATCGCCAGGCTAGGGGCAGCTGCGGCCAGCCCTGTGGACACCATCGTCTTCGGCGCCCCCGGCTCCGGCTCCCCCAAGGCGTCCTTCACCGAAAGCGCCGTGACCGCCGCCCAGGTGGACAGCTGGAAGGACCGGCCCGGGGTCCGGTCCGCCGAACCGCTGGGCATCATCCAGACCCGGGCGCAGACGGCGGAGGGTTCGGGGACAGCGAATGTTGCCCTGTTCGGCGTCGCGCAGGGCAGTCCGCTGCCACCCGCGGAGGTCTCCACCGGCACGGCCTTGGTGGGCTCCTCGGTGGCGGAGGCCCTGTCGGTGGGCCAGGGCGGCAAGCTGTCTTTGGGCGGCGTGGAACTTTCGGTCGCGGCCGTGGTGCCGGACCAGTGGTACGCGCACACCAGCGTGGTGTGGACCGCGCTGCCCGCGTGGGCCAAGGCGGCACACGTGTCCGACGGCGGACAGCTGGCCACGGTCGTCGCCGTCACCTATGCGAACGGGGCCACAGTGGATGAGGCGGCGGCGAACGCTGCAGCCCACACCGTCAGCGCGTCGCGCACCGGATCCTTCCAGGCCCTGGGCTCCTTCAAAAGCGAAAACGGGTCGCTGACCCTGATGCAGGCGTTCCTGTACGGAATTTCGGCACTGGTGATCGTGGCCTTCCTGAGCGTCTGGACCATCCAGCGCACCAGGGACATCGCCGTCCTGAAAGCCATGGGCGCCCCCAGTTCCTACATCCTGCGCGACGCCATGACCCAGGCCGCCATTGTGCTGCTGGCGGGCGCCGGAGCGGGCGGGTCCGTGGGTGTTGCCGCCGGAGCGTTGGCGGCCCAGGCGGCTCCCTTCCAGCTGAGCCTGGGCACCACGGTGATTCCCGTCGTCGGGATCCTTGCCCTGGGCCTGGCCGGTGCCGCGCTGGCTGTCCGCCGCGTCACCAAAGTCGATGCGCTCCTCGCGCTCGGCGGCAACTAACCCCTCTTCCCTCCCCCGAAAGGAACCCACCATGGCCACAACCGCTCCCTTGAGCCTGGTCAACGTCACCCTCGAATACCCGGACGGCGGCGGGACCACCACCGCCCTAGACCAGGTCAGCCTCACCGCAAGCGCGGGCCAGCTGGTCTCCCTCGTGGGCCCCTCAGGATCCGGCAAATCCAGCCTCCTGGCCACCGCCGCCACCCTGGTCCGGCCGACCCGCGGGCAGGTCCTCATTGATGGCACCGATACGGCGGGCCTCAAGGACAAGGAGCTCACCGCGCTGCGGCGCGAAAAAGTGGGCATCATCTTCCAGCAGCCCAACCTGCTGCCGTCACTCACCGCCGTCGAACAGCTCGTCATCAGCGCCCACCTGCGGGGAAAAACCGCCAAAGCAGCCCGTGCGAGGGCAGCGGGGCTGCTGGACGTGGTGGGTCTTTCCGCGAGCGCGGACAAGCTGCCCCACCAGCTCTCCGGCGGCCAGCGCCAGCGCGTGAACATTGCCCGGGCGCTCATGGGAAGTCCCAAGGTACTGCTGGTGGATGAGCCGACGGCGGCGCTGGACCACGAACGGAGCGCGGCCATCGTGGGACTGCTGCGGCAAGTGGCCACCGAGTTTGGCGTGGCCACGGTAATGGTCACGCATGACACCGAGTTCGTGCCCCTGACGGACGCGGTGGCCACCATGCGGGACGGCAGGCTCACGGCGCCCGTCAGTGCCCTCAGCCCAAGTGGTGCACCGTAAACGCTGTCAGGAACCCCACGGATGCTGTCAGTCCGGTGAGGTTGTGATGCTCCTCGAAGGCCTCCGGGATCATGGTGTCCGCCAGCATGGCCAGGATGCCGCCGGCCGCCACGGACGTAATGAACGCGACCAGCTCGTCCGGCGCGTCCTCCAGCGCCACGTAGCCCAGCAGCGCGGCCACCCCGCTCAGGATCGCGATGCCGCCCCACAGTCCGAACACGTACCCCCTGCTCCGGCCGGCCTTCTTCATGCCGGCTGTCCCGGAAAGCCCTTCGGGCACGTTGGAGATGAAAACGGCGGCCAGCATGGCAGGACTCACCGCTCCCCCGGCCAGCAGGCCGACGCCAAGGACCACGGATTCCGGGACGCCGTCCAGCAGCGCCCCAACGGCGATTGCCGTGCCGCTGCCGGGATCGTCTTTTTCGGAGGGCTGCTGGTCTCCGGACCGCTTGCGGTGCTTGGCGCCGGCCTTGGCAAGGAGCATATTGGCGCCGACGTACACCACCGCGCCGGCCAGGAACCCTGCCACCGTAGGCCACAGGCCGCCGCCCTTAATGGCCTCGTCCACCAGCTCAAAGGCCAGGGCAGAGATCAGCACGCCCGCGCCGAACGACATGATGGTGGACACCACCTTGGACGGTATGGACCACCGCCAGGACACGGCTGCTCCCAAAACCAGCGCGGCACCGGCACCGGTGCCCCATACAAGTGACATCAACCAAGTAGGCATACGTGTCCCGTCCCCAGCTGCGCAGAACTGAAACAGAGGGCCGTCCCGGGAGGCTCGCTGGGCGGCCAGCCGGCCGTACCCGGTCCGTGGCGCGCCGCGCGCAGAATTGATGGGATCTTGAGCCAAACCTTACGATCCCCATACCTTGCGGGTCCACGCTGGAGAGATCAGACCAACCAGCTTGTGGGGAGCAGGAAGTCATGGGAAGCAGAACAGCGTTGGACAGCGACGTCACAACCGTGGGCGGTGTGCTGACAGACCGGCAGCCGCTGGATTTCCACACGTTGGGCCTCGCCGGCTGCATCGACCGGCTCACGGCGCCCTTGCGGCAGCGCGGGACCGTGGTCCACTGGGATACTCCACACTGGGGCATCGAGATCCCGGCGGACTCCGCATCCCTCCTGTACCAGTCCGCCCGCGAGGCACTCAGCAACGCCTTCAAGTACTCCGCTGCGCACACGCTCACCATCCAGCTGGCAGCCGTTGACCACGGCATCCGCCTGGTGGTGGCCGACGACGGCACAGGCTTTGACAGCGACCTCGCCACGTGCGGGCGGCACCACGGCTATGGCCTGCGGCTCATGGCTGTCGCCGTGCAGGAAGCGGGCGGGGCCGTTGATATCAACGCCACCCCGGGGATGGGCACCAGCGTGACCGTGACGCTTCCGCTGGACTGACCCGCACGCCCGGATCGCAGGCGCCAAACCCGCCTGCCCATAAACTCGGATGCCCGCCGTTGCTGGGACGGAGGGCATCCGTATGCGTGGTGGAACCGCCTGATGGAAAACTGCCTGGTGGAGAACCGAACTACCGGGAAAGCTTGGCGGCGTCCGGTTCCAGGTCGCCAATGTGGCCCGGTGCGTTGGCAGCCAGGACCCTCGCCACGAAGGCCGCATACTCGTCCATGTAATGCCCCAGGAACTTGGCGGTGGACGCATCCTTGACGTCGCCGTCGTTCCCAAAGGCTTCTGCCTTGTAGGTGATGTACGCCTCCGGCGCATTCAGCTGCGGGGCATCGAGGAAGCTCAGGACGCTGCGCATGGAGGACTGCATCACCGCCGTGCCGATGCTGCCCGGCGAGGCACCGATGATGCCGGTGGGCTTGCGGGCAAAAGAGTTGGTTCCCCACGGGCGGGAGCCCCAGTCGATGGCGTTCTTCAGGGCGCCGGGGATGGAGCGGTTGTATTCGGGAGAGACGAACAGGATCCCGTCGGCGGCCTCGATGGCTTCCTTGAGGGCACGGCCCTCGGGCGGGAAGTCGGCGTCATAGTCGTAGCTGTACAGCGGGAGGTCCTTGATGGGGATCTCGGTGAATTCCAATTCCTCCGGAGCGAGCTTGATCAAGGCCTTGGCCAGGACCCGGTTGATGGAGCCGCTTGCCAGGCTGCCCACGAAATATCCGATCTTGTACGTTGCCATGAGGGATCCTTTCCAACAGCCGGTCCGCGCCGGCTGGCTGAGTGTGGCTGGAAATGGTGCCGTCCCCGGCACGGGCCGGAAGCGGCGGTTGGTGCCCAGTGCCTCATCAGTCCAGCACACCAGCGCGGCTGCGGCCAGAGGGTGAACGGTGCCGGCCTCCGGCGAAGCGGAAACGCCCGTGACACTGCGGCCGTCCCGCCTGGCAACAACCCCTTGCACGCACGCCACCGGTCTACTACGTTGTAGTCCAATCAAGAAAGCGCTTTCCCAGCAGCGTTGGGTCTTCTGCGCGCAGCAACAAGTGGAATTGGATGACATGGCGGACAACATCCTCATCAAGTGGATCGACGGACAGGCCCCTGCGGAAATCAGCGGCGGAACCACCTGGGGCATGCCGTTCCTGCGCGGCACAGTTCCCGGGGTGGAGGCCCTGGCAGTTGCGGACGCCAACGGCGCCCGCGTCCCCAGCCAGGCGTGGCCCCTGGCCACCTGGCCGGACGGATCCCTGAAGTGGGCGGGGGTCGCGCTCCCGGCGACCTGCTCGCCGTCGGACACCTACCACGTGACGTCCGACGCCGGCACACCCGCCGGGGCCAGCCAGACGTCGTCGGGCTCCGCCTCAGTCACTGTCACCGAAAGTGCCGACGCCTTCACCGTGGATACCGGCGTCCTGCAGATGGTCATCAACCGCGGCGGTTCCACCCTGTTCAGCAGCCTTTCCCGGAACGGCAGGACCGTTGCCCGGGACGCCCGGCTGGTCAGCCTGGTGCAGGATGGCATCCCCGAAGGGGCAGGGACGGCCCGGCGGGAGGCCTTCACCGGAGAGGTCACCGCAGCGGCCGTCGAACAAAACGGCCCGGTCCGCGCGGTGGTGCGGCTGGAAGGGCGGCACCGCCAGGACGGCCCCGGCAACGGGCCGTCCTGGCTGCCCTTTGTGGTGCGCTTCTACTTCCACGCCAACGCCCGCAGCGTGCGGATGGTGCACTCCTTCATCTGGGACGGCGACCCGGACCGCGACTTCTTGGCCGGACTCGGCGTACGGTTCACCGTGCCGCTGGAGGCGGAACTGCACAACCGGCATATCCGCATTGCAGGAGCCGACGGCGGTTTCCTCGCCGAGGCAGTCCGCGGCCTGACCGGGCTCCGCCGGGATCCGGGGGCGGAGGTGCGGGAGGCGCAGATCGCCGGACGCGCCACTCCCCCGGAACAGACCTGGAACCCGGAGGTCTCAGGCCGGCTGCACCTGATCCCCACGTGGAGTGACTACACGCTCAGCCAGCTCAGCGCGGACGGTTTCGAACTGCGCAAGCGCACGGCTGCCGGCCACGGCTGGGTGGGCATCTCCGGTGGAACCCGTGCCGCCGGTTTCTGTTCCCTGAGCGATACCCACGGCGGCCTGGGAATCGGCATCAAGGACTTCTGGCAATCCCACCCGGGACAGCTGGACATCCGCGGCGCGGCCGGCAGCGAAGCCGACCTGACAGCATGGTTGTACTCCCCCGAAGCGCAGCCCATGGACATGCGGTTCTACCACGACGGCCTGGGGCAGGACACGTTCGAGGAACAGCTCGAAGGCTTGGAAATCACTTATGAGGACTACGAGCCGGGGTTCGGCAACCCCACGGGCATTGCCCGGACCCACGAACTCACCCTGTTCGCCTACGAGGCAACCCCGCCAACCGAAAGCCTGGCCGCCGACGCCGCCGCTGCCTCCACGCCCGCCCTGCTGCAGGCCACTCCGGAGTACCTGCATTCCGCGGGCGTGTTCGGCGACTGGGCCCCGGTGGACCGGAGCACGCCGGCACGGGCACGGCTGGAAGACCGGCTGGACTTCCTCTTCGATTTCTATGCCGGCCAGGTGGAGCAGCGCCGCTGGTACGGCTTCTGGAACTACGGCGACGTCATGCACACGTACGATTTCGACCGGCACGTGTGGCGGTACGACGTGGGCGGCTATGCGTGGGACAACTCCGAACTCTCCCCCGACCTCTGGCTCTGGTACTCCTACCTGCGCTCCGGCCGGGCGGACATCTTCCGCTTCGCCGAGGCCATGACCCGCCACACCGGCGAGGTGGACGTCTACCACCTGGGCCCATGGAAAGGCCTCGGCTCCCGGCACAACGTCCAGCACTGGGGCTGCAGCGCCAAGCAGCTGCGGATCAGCACCCCCGCCTACCGCCGCTTCTACTACTACCTGACGGCGGACGAGCGCACCGGCGACCTCCTGGCCGAACTGGTGGACAGCGACCAAAACTTCCTGGGCCTGGACCCCGTCCGCAAAGTCCGCCCGGACGCCGCCACCTACCGCCCCAACCGCGGCGCCCTGGGCGTGGGCCTCGGAACAGACTGGGGCTCGCTCGCCGCCACCTGGCTCACTGACTGGGAGCGCACCGGCAATCCCCGCTCCCGCGACCGGCTGCTGGGCACCATGGCTGACATCGGCGCACTCAAGTACGGCTTCCTCACCGGCGAGGTGCTGTATGACCTGGACAAGGGACGGTTCGACACCGGCCGGGAGCAGATCTCGGTGTCGCACCTCAGCGCGGTGTTCGGGCTGGTGGAGATCTGCAGTGAGCTGGTGGACCTGGCACCGGACCCGCAGTTCGAGCGGGCGTGGCTGCAGTACTGCCGGCTGTTCCTGGCCACGAAGGAGGAGCAGGTGGAGGCGGTAGGACAGGCCCTGGAGGGCATCCACCTCACCCAGGCGCACAGCCGCCTGACGGCCTACGCGGCGGCAAGGTTGCAGGATCGTGACCTGGCAGCCCGGGCCTGGGAGAGTTTTGCCGAGGGCGGGGAACACCTGAACCATGGATCAGCGTTCTCGCTGCGGCGGATCGCGCCCCCGTTCGTGCTGCAGCCGGTGGATGAGGCGCCCACGGTCTCCACCAATGACACCGCCCAGTTTGGGCTTGCCGTCATCCAAAACCTTGCATTGGTGGGCCAGTACCTGGACTGACGCACCCTGCCCGGCCAAAACAGCGGCGGTGGCACCCCGCCTGGTGCCGCCGTCGTCCGCTTGTCCCTTCCAGGCAACGCTTAGGTAACGCCCGGAATTGCACCGTTTTGGGAGGCACGAGAAGTTACGCAGTCGACGCCTGCCATCTGTTTACACCCCCTTTAAGGCGGTCATAGGGTGCTCACCTAAACAAGGTTGAAAGCAGCCTTGGGAAGGGAAAGAGCACCATGAAAAGCAAGATTGCGGTCATGGCCCTGGCTGCCCTGAGCTTGATTCTGGCCTTAGTCGCCGGGGCCCCCGCATCAGCCCATGCCGCCGACAAGCCGCTGATCGGCCTGACCTTTGACGACGGGCCATCCGCCGAGCGCACCGCCTTTGTCCTCGACGTCCTCAAGGAAAAGAACGTCAAGGCAACGTTCTTCCTCCAGGGATCCCACGCCCAGCAGTACCCTGACCTGGTCCGCCGGATCAAAGCCGAGGGACATGTGATCGGCAACCACTCCTGGGACCACGCCAACTTCCCCAACCTCACCCAGGCGAACCAGAAGCAGGAAGTTGACCGCACCAATGCCGCGATCAACTCGATCACCGGCACCACACCCGTGCTGATGCGCTTCCCGTTCGGCAACAGCACCCCCTACGCGCTCAAATACATCAGGAGCCTCGGCATGAGCGGCGGCATCCAGTGGCACTGGGAGGTCGGCGAGCCCGGCGACTTCGAGTGCCCCGGTGCAGCTGGAGTCCAGAAGTACGTGCTGGATGAGGTTGCCCCGGGTGCAATCATCCTGCTCCACGACGGCAACGACGTACTGTCCTGCCCCGCCTCCCAGTGGGACTACCTGTCCAGGACCATCGACGCCATCCGGGCCAAGGGCTACGAGTTCGGCGTGGTGGCTCCTTCGAACAAACCAAGCGCGCTCAACGAAGGGTCCTATGGCGTTGTGGTGGCGCCCTGAGTAAGGCCGCCTTTCGGACGTTTCACCTTTTCGTCGCCCACCGCTCTGGAATCCGAAGCACCTAATAGGTATGTTGGTAAGCATGCTGATGATTTTTTCCTGGTCGTCAGCCCCCGGTAACAAAGCGAAGGAGACGTTATGAGCACGAAGGTGGAAAAACGCATTCTGGTGAACGTACCGGTGAGCACCGCATACAACCAGTGGACCCAGTTCGAGGAGTTCCCGCACTTCATGGGCGGCGTCAAGAGCGTCACGCAGCTCAGTGACGACCGGCTGGAATGGGTGGCCGAGATCGGCGGCGTCCGCAGGCAATGGGAAGCCAAAATCCTGGAGCAGGTCCCGGACCGGCGCGTTGCCTGGGCCGCCACCGAAGGCGCCACGAATGCCGGCGCCGTGGACTTCGAGGACGTTGGCGGCGGCCAGACCTCCCTCCGGCTGACCCTCGAATACGAGCCCGAGGGCCTGGTGGAGAAGGTGGGCGACAAACTGAACGTCGTTGACCGGCAGGCGGAATCGGACCTGCAGAAGTTCAAGGAATTCATTGAGGATGAAGGCTACGCCAGCGGCGCCTGGCGCGGATCGGTCAACGCTGGCTCCGCGGTTGGCACGCCCGGTGTTGAACACGCGGGCGCGTCCCGCGGCGATTCCGGCAAGGCCGGGGTTTCGGGCAAGGTTGCCGCCGGCGTCGGCATTGCCGCAGCCGCCGGTGCAGCAGCGGCGATGGCAGCCAGTGGCAACAAGGACAAGACGGAAACGCATGACGTGACGGTTGCGGAGACCACTCCGGTGGTTCCGGCAGAGCCGGTTGTTCCCGCCGAGCCCCTGACCACCGGATCCACCACAGGCTCGGCCGACGCAGGCGTCGGGATTCCGGCAGCGGGCACGACGGCGGCGGCCGGCTCCACCGGTTCAGTCGCCGATCTGGGCGATGACAGGATCGGGCACGCTTTCGACCAGACCAACGGCCTGGTGGACACCACCGGGGAGTCCGACGAGACGCTCGAAGGCGAGAACCTCAGCGCCGGCGAACGGCGCGGGGACGACCGCGGTACCGAGGGCGGCCTTCCGCCGGTGGGTGGCAACCTCGGCGGCCACTGACCCGCGCTGACCCGCAAGCAAGCGCCGCCCGCCTTCCCCCAAGGCGGACGGCGCTTTCGCGTCTTCGGCCGGCCTATTTGGCCTTTCCGGCGTAGAAGACGGCCGGCATGGCCGGTGCCTGCATACCCTCGCCGATGAAGAAGCTCGGGTGCGGCGGCTGGTTGTAGCCCACCGTTTCGCGGGCCACGCCGGTCCGGTACATCGGGTCATGCATCAGGGTGCGCAGCCGGACGTCGGTGGGCGAGGTGCTGGTGTAGATCCGCAGCTCGGTGCTGTCCGCTGAAGGGAACACCAGCTCTTCCCGCCAGTCGCCCAGCAGGTCCGCCTGCAGCGACGGGTTGCCCTTGGTGTAGTTGTTGGTGCGGGCGCCGGTGGCCGTCAACAAACGGTCGCTGGATTCGGTTTCCCAGTTCCACTTGGAGATGGTGGGCACGCCGTACCCGGCCACGGCATCGAAGTCGTGGTCCACGATCTCCCGCAGCAGGTCGCCGTCCCACCAGGCCATGAAGTTGGCTGCAGGGATCTTGTCCGAGATCCGCTCGCCCTTGGCGGACATGAGGAACCCCACCGGGGAGTTCCACGCGGCGTCGCCGCCTACGGCCCAGCTTTCAGAACCCGGGAATCGGGGGTCGATGTCGCCGGTGGCGCCGCGGCCGGTGTCCTTGACGGCGGGGATGCTCCACAACACTTCGCCGGTGGCGGCATCGCGGAACGTGGCGCCGCGGTTGCCGCTCTGGCTCATGCTTTCGTGCACTGCGAAGGTTTCGAGCCCCGGCCGGGAAGGATCAAGATCGCCCGTGTGGATGGCGTCGCCGTGGCCCAGCCTGGTGTTGTAGAGCGGGGTGCCGTCGTCGTCGATGGTCATGGAACCAAAGACGAATTCGTCCTTGCCGTCGGAGTCCACGTCCGCCACCGACAGGTTGTGGTTGCCCTGGCCCTTGTACTCGGCTCCGGCCACATCGGAATCGAACTTCCAGCGCTTCACCAGCTTGCCGTTCACAAGGTCGTAGGTGACCAGCACCGTGCGGGTGTAGTAGCCGCGGCTGAACATCATGGACGGGTGTTCACCGTCCAAATAGGCAACTCCGGCGAGGAACCTGTCCACGCGGTTGCCGTAGTTGTCGCCCCACGCGGATACGGCGCCGCGCGGCGGATCGTAGGGAACGGTGTCCATGATGGTGCCGCTGGCGCCGTTGAACACCGTGAGGAATTCCGGTCCGGACAGGACATAGCCGGCACTGGTGCGGTAATCGGCCGCGGCATCACCGATGACGGTTCCCGCCGCATCGGTGGTTCCGTCCGCCGTCTTGAACGCCACCTCGGCCTTGCCGTCACCGTCAAAGTCGTAGGCCAGCATCTGCGTATAGTGGGCGCCCGCCCGGATGTTGCGGCCCAGGTCGATGCGCCACAGCTTGGTGCCGTCCATCCTGTAGGCGTCCACGTAGACGTTGCCGGTGTACCCGGACTTGGAGTTGTCCTGCGCGTTGGATGGGTTCCACAGCTGGATGATCTCGTAGGCGCCGTCACCATCAAGGTCGGCGACGCTGGAATCGTTGGCGCTGTAGGAGTATGGCTTTCCGTCCTTACTGACGCCGTCAGCCGGCTTGTCCAGCTTGATGGGGAGATAGTTCTGTGCCAGCGGGCTGAACTCGGCGCTGAGTTTGTCCTGCCCGTTGCCGTTGCCCACGGTCTTGATGACGTACTTGGAGTCCTTCGTGCCATCCGGGTCCAGATACGTGGTGGTGTCCCGGATGGGTTCGTCGGTGATAATGGCGCCGTCGCGAATGACCTGGAATCCAATGCTGTCCTTGTCCAGGCCCAGCATGCGCCAGCCCAGGCTGACCCCCTGGTCCGTCAGGACGGCAACCGGGGCGCGGTCCAGGTTCTCCACCTGGCGCGTCAGGCCGGAGTGTGCGCGGGCCGCCGGAGCGGCAGGACCTCCCGGGCCGGGATCAGCGGCAGCAAACGGGACACCGGCCAAGGCCATGGCTGCTGCAGCGAGCGTGGCCGCCGCGGCAGCCGGCACAGCCTTCCGCGCCCTGCCCGCCGGGAATTTCGGGGAACACATTGAGGGGTTTGCCAAAAGAACATCTCCTTTGATGCGGCGGCAGCTGAGTCTGCCGCACAACAGTTTGGAACGTTTCATTCGATGCGGCGCATCCTTCTCACGAGTGATTTTGAGGAGGTGCAAGCACCGAGGAAAGCGCTTTCTGCCTTTTAGGTTTATCAGTGCCTTACAAGAATGGTCAAGAGTTTGACCGTGAGGAAATGGGAGAATTTGTTCTAGGTCGATTGCTTCTGTGCCTCTAACGCCTGTTGCTTCTTTGCGGCCGCCTGCAGCAGGGGCACCGTGCGGGTGGGCATCACTTCCACCAGGGACATGGCGGTGCTGGTCCGGACGACGCCGTCAATCGCCAGCATCGCGTTGGTGATCCGGTGCAGGTCGGCCGGGTCCCTCGCGGCCACCTTGGCCAGTAGGTCGGCATCGCCGGTGGTGGCATGCATTTCGATGATCTCCGGGATGGTCTGCAGCGCTGCCACGGCAATGTCGCTGGAGGACTGGCTGATGGAAATCGAGATGAAGGCGATGAGCGGCAGGCCAAGAGCCTCGGTCCGCACCCGCTGGCTGAAGGGTGCCAGGCTGCCGTCATTTGCGAGGCGGCGGAGCCGGGCATGCACCGTATTGCGGGCCACGCCCAGCGTGCGGGAGAGGGACAGGACAGTAGCCTGCGGGTCCCGGTCGAGTGTGAGGAGGATCTCTGCGTCAAGGGCATCAATGAGGTGCATAGTGAGCATTTTGCCACTTCTGGAGATAACATCTGCTGGATCTGTCCTGCTCGATCCTCCTCTGTTGCGCAGACGTCCTGATTTCACCCATCATGCCTTCCATGACCAGCACCCTTCCAGAAGCCGCGGCACCAGAGGTCCGCGCCGCCGTCGCCCAGCTTCCCGCCTACGTGGCCGGCAAGAGCGCCCAGTCAGCCCTGACCGCGGCCCTTGCCTCGAACGAAAGCCACTTCACTCCCCTGCCGTCCGTCGTCGACGCGATTGCCGCAGAGGGCGGCAGGATCCACCGGTACCCGAGCATGGGCGCGGTGGAAGCACGGGAGGCTATTGCCGGGCACTTCGGTGTCAGCGCCGATGAGGTTGCCGCCGGACCGGGAAGCTCCGGAGTGCTGCAGCAGATCATCTCCGCCGTCTGCTCGCACGGGGACGAGGTGGTGTACGCCTGGCGGTCCTTTGAGGCATATCCCATCCTTGTGGCGGTGGCGGGCGCGGTTTCGGTCCCCGTGCCGCTGCTGGCGGATGAGCACCACGATCTCACGGCCATGGCTGCGGCCATTACGGAGCGCACCCGGCTGGTGATCCTGTGCTCGCCGAACAACCCCACCGGGGTGTCCATCAGCGCGGAGGCGCTGGAGGAGTTTCTCCGGTCCGTTCCCCCGCGGGTGCTGGTGGTCTTGGACGAGGCGTATGTCGAGTTCCAGCGCGGCCCGGGCGTCGACTCCCTGGACTTCTACCGCCGCTACCCCAACCTCTGCATCCTGCGGACCTTCTCCAAGGCGTACGGACTGGCTGGGCTGAGGATCGGTTACGCCATTGCCCGGCCGGAGATCGCCGAAGGCCTTCGGCGCACGGCCGTTCCGTTTGGCGTCAACAGGATGGCGCAGGCTGCCGCGGTCGCTTCGCTTGCTGCGGAGGACGAGATCCTTGAGCGCACCGAGGCGGTGGCGCAGGAACGGACCCGCGTGATCGGGGCACTTCGGGGCCTGGGCTGGGACGTCCCGGACAGCCAGGCGAACTTCTACTGGCTGCGGGCTTCGGACGAGCTGCGCGTGCAACTCCTTGACGCGCTGGCCCAGGCCGACATCCTGGCACGCGGCTACGCGGTGGACGGCGTGCGCATCACCCTGGCCGATGCCGCCACTAATGACCGCGTGTTGGCAGTCCTGGCAGACCGCGGGCGGTTCCTGCCTGGGGCGGGCGCCGCCCAGTGAGCACCTCCACGGAAACACGCACTGACGCAACCACTGCTGCCCCGGCCACGCACCCTGAAGAGCCGACGGCGGGACGTCCCGTGCCGCCGTCGGCCGTCCGCCATTCGGTGGTAGAGGACGTCCTGGGCATCCTCACTGGCACCTTTGCGGCGTCACTGGGCCTGTTCCTCCTCAAGTCCAGCGGCGCGGTCACCGGCGGCACCGCGGGCCTGGCGCTGCTGCTCAGCTACTCCGTTGCACTGCCGTTTGGTGTCATCTTCTTCGCCGTAAACCTGCCGTTCTTCGCGCTGGCGGTCTGGAAGAAGGGCTGGAATTTCGCCCTCCGCACCGGGGCGGCCATCGCCCTCGTGTCAGTGATGGCAAGCCTGCACCCTGCCGCGATGGGGTCACTGCACCTCGACCCGGTGTACGGCGTGGTGGGCGGAAACCTGCTCGCCGGCGTCGGCCTCCTGATCCTGTTCCGGCACCAGTCCAGCCTGGGCGGCTTCAACATCCTTGCCCTGCTGTTGCAGGAGAAGCTGAACTGGCGCGCCGGGTATGTGCAGATGGTGCTGGACGTTGCCATCGTGCTGGCCTCGCTGGTTTTGGTGCCGCCGATGCTGGTGCTGCTGTCCGCTGCCGGTGCCACGCTGCTGAACCTCATCCTTGCGCTGAACCACCGCCCGGGCCGCTACCTGGGTAAATAGGTGGCAGGAAAGTAGCCAGAGCCCAGCCCTTTTATTCCCGGGAACCGGCTGAAATATCTGCAGGGGGACCGCTGTTGCCGCCACTATGACAACTATCGGAATCATCGGTGCAGGACATATTGGCAGCCAGGTCGCACGGAAGGCCGTGGAACTGGGCTACGACGTGGTCATCAGCAACTCCCGCGGGCCGGAAACGCTCCAGGACCTGGTGGCTGAGCTTGGCCCGAAGGCCCGGGCGGCCACCGCAGCCGAAGCCGCAGCCGCGGGCGACTTCGCAGTGGTAACAGTGCCCCTGAAGAACTACAAGGACGTCCCGGCGGAGCCGCTGACCGCCAAGGTTGTGATCGACACGAACAACTACTACTGGGAGCGGGACGGCAGGATCCCCGCCCTGGACAACGGCGAGGCCACCACCTCCGGGCTGCTGCAGGAGCACCTCCCACAGTCGAAGGTGGCCAAGGGCTTCAACCACATCATGGCCAAGGACATCACCACCGACGGATCACCCGCCGGCACCGCCGACCGGCGGGCCCTGGCCACCGCCAGCGACTATCCGGAAGCAGCCGAACTGGTGACCCGCCTCTACGACGAGTTCGGTTTCGACACCGTCAATGTCGGCCCGCTCTCAGAGAGCTGGCGTGTGGAGCGGGACCGTCCGGCCTACGTGAAGCGGCAGACCGCCACCCAGCTGAAGGACAACCTGGCCAAGGCTCCGCGCACCATCTGATCGTCCTTCCGGATCCCGCAGGCCAAACTGGCCGGCAGCCCCTGCTGCCGGCCAGTTTCTTGTCACGGCACTACTTCCGGGCCGGAACCAACACCACTTCGAACGGGCTGGGCGGCTGGTTGAACTGCGCGTTCACGGCGGCCAGCGTATTTCCGAACAGGGCCACGGTGGTGGGGACATTGAACGAGCCGCTCTTGATGGTGCCTTCCACGACGCCGGAGGACAGGTCCCCGGACAGATCAATGCGGGCTATCTGGTTCAGCTGATTCTGGACCGCCCACAGGGTGCCGCCGCGCACCAGGATGCCGTCCACGAAGGGGACGCTGACGCCCTCAATGGCTGCACTCTCCCCCGTTTCAGGGTTGACCGTGTACACCGCACTGTCGGCTGTATGCGCCACCAGCAGGACCCTGCCGTCGTCAGCCGAGGCGATGCCGTTGAGGTTGAAGTCCGGCGTGAGGTCCGCGGCCGGCCCGCTCAGCTTAAGGGTCTTCACCGTTCCCAGTTCACCGTCTTCTCCCACCGGCAGGAAGTAGAGTTCCGCCGCGGCCGAATTGGTGAACCAGGCGCCCTCGCTGGTCAGGGTGACGTCGTTGATGAATCCCTTGGCCAGGTCAAAATCGGCCACAGGTTTGCCGGTGACGGTGTCGTAGACGAAAGCCTTGCCGGTGGTGGCGCCCGCCACGAACAACAGGTTGTGGCAGGGATCGGCCTTCATTCCGGCGGCTGCGCGCCCCTCGGGGGCGTGGATGAAGCGGGTGGCGGTGCTTTGGCGGAGGTTACCGCGGAAAATATCACCCGTGGTGAGTTCCCCTGCGTAAAAAGTCCTCCCCTCCCCCGCCGCGATGCCCTCCGCGGAGGTGGCGCCGTCGAGCACTATCTCCCCTGATCGGGGCGCGGCCGACGCCGGAACGGCTGTGGGGAGGAGCAGTGAAAGCAGGGCGGCAAGTCCCGCGGCGGCACGGCGGCGTACTGTTCGGCGCATGCTGGTTCCTTAGTCTGGTCTGATGCGCGCGGGGCCCATCTGCGGAAGCTCCGCACGATTGGTACTGCCAGTTTAAGCGCCGGTATTGGGCTTGCGAAGGCATGGGGGTACCCAATCTGCTTACAATCGAAACCTCTGACCACTACCGAGGGACCCATGAAGAAATTCGCCACAGCCCTGTTTGCCGCCGGCCTCGTTGCTTCTGCTACGGCCTGCACCGCCACACATCAACTGACCACCGCTGAGACCTGCGAGCGGATCCAGGCCGTTGTGTCGAACCCCGCCAACAACGCCGGCAAGACGGGCATGAACAACCTCGCCAACCAGATCCGTCCCATCCACGCCGTGGCCTCGGACGACCTCAAGCCTGCCCTGGCACAGATCCTGGCGTACACGGACGAACAGGCCAAGGAGAACCCGGACAAGGACAAGCTTGCCGATTTGCAGTCCGGCTACCAGGAGGCCGGCAGCACCTACAGCAAGTTCTGCGGCCAGGGCGCCCAGTAGTCAGCTGATCCAGCCCGGGCGTCCAATTCGCCCGGGCTGCGTCACAGCGTGGCCGGATCCGTGTTGGCACCGCAGAGGATGACGGCAACGCGCTCGTTCGTCCCCGGTACATACGCGCCGGAGGTCAACGCAGCGTAGGCTGCTGCAGCGCCGTGTTCCACCACGATCCGGTAGTCGTTCCAGAGTGCCGAGCGTGCGGCAATGATGTCAGCGTCGCTGACAAGGACGCTTTCGACGCCGCAGCGGACCGCCACTGAGAAGCCGATGTCGCCTGCGCGGCGGGCACCCAGGGAGTCGGCCGCGATACCCGATACGGCGACGTCCACCGGCTCACCGGCTGCCAGGGCGGCGTGCAGGGTCGGCGCTGTTTCCGGTTCGACGGCCACCACTTTGGCTGAGCCCTCGACGGCGGCGGCTACCCCCGCCATCAGCCCGCCTCCGCCCACTGCCACCAGGACGGTGTCCACGTCCGGTACCTGCTCCAGCAGCTCGGAGCCCACTGTTCCGGCACCGGCAGCGATTTCGGGCTGGTCATAGGCGTGGCAGTAAACCGCGCCGGTTTCCTCGGCGTGGGCCACGGCGGCCTGGTAGGCGGCCGCGTACTCCGCACCACCCTGCACCACGGCGGCACCGATGGCCCGCAGCTTGGCGACCTTGACGGCGGGCGCGGCTTCCGGGACAAAGACGGTGGCCGGAACCCCCAGCTGCTTGGCGGCATAGGCATTGGCCAGCCCCGCGTTTCCGCCGGACGCCACCACGACGCCGACACCGCCCCTGAGTTCCCCGCGCTCCTTGGCTGCCAGGATGCGGTTGAGCGCGCCACGCGCCTTGAATGTGCCCGTGTGCTGCATGAACTCGCATTTGAGCCAGACCTGGCCGTCGGACAGGCCCCGGTCCGCCTCCATCACGGGTGTTCTGCGGATAAGGCCGGCGGTCCGGCGCGCGGCCTGGTCAATGTCGGTGCGGGAGATCATGCCTAGACTTCGTCGTCCCAGGTACCCGGCTCCCCCAGCGCCTCTTCCGGCTTGCTTTCCTCCGGCTTGTCGCCGCCGGCCGCGTCCCCGCCCCCAACATAGGACGCAGGAACGGTTCCGGCGGCGTGGACCTGCTGTTCCTCACGGATGTTCGCCGCGCCCGGCTGTTCGGGCTGCTGCCCGGACTGGGGTGCCTTTTTGGCGGCCTCCCTGGCTTCGTCCGGATCGCCCGGGCCCCGAAGGTCTGCGGTGTTCTGGGGATCGTCGCTGGAAACGGTCATGGTCCTGCCTTTCACCTGGGAACTGCCTGTTCTGCAGTTGCCTGTTGTGGAACTGCCTGCCGGCCGGGGAGACCCCTTCCGGGCCTCCAGCCTACGGTCTCGAGGCAGCCGGCGGCCCCTTCCGGCGCGCAATTCCCGGCAGCCCGGCGCACAATTCACTCCAGCCCGGCGCGCGACTCCCGGCGGCGGCGAATGGAATGTCATGATGCTTTCCATGGGCAAGCCGCACCCCGAGTGCTTGCCCCCGTGACCGGTGGCATGTTCAACCAGGCAGCCGCCACGAGACCGGAGCCTGCCATGACCGCTGTCCAGATCATCCCGCTGGTGATCCTCGTGGCGATGTTCGTCATCGCCACCAAATGGCCGCTGAACATCGGGGTGATGGGGCTGGTAGCCTCCTTCGGCGTCGGCTATTTCATGCTGGGAATGTCCGACCGGGAGATCCTGGCGGAGTTCCCCGCCAGCATCGTCTTGACCATCATTGGCGTCACTTACTTCTTCAGCATGGCCCAGCGGAACGGCACCATCGACATCATCGTCAAGGGCTGCGTGCGGATGGTCCGCGGAAAGACCCTGCTGCTGCCGTGGGTGTTCTTCCTGATCGCCGCCGCGCTGACCTCGCTCGGCACGTTCTCGCCCGCCGCCGTCGCGCTGCTCGCTCCCGCGGCCATCGGATTCGCCTACGAATCGAGGATCCACCCCGTCCTCATGGGCGCGTTCATCATCAACGGCGCCCACGCCGGCGGCTTCTCCCCGCTGTCCGTTGCTGGTGTGCTGGTGCATGACATCGCCCTGAAGAACAACTTCCCCATCTCCCAGGGCGGCCTGTTCACTGCCAGTTTCGCCCTGAACTTGATCCTCTCCGTGCTCACCATCGTCCTGTTCGCCCTGATCGGCAGGCTGCGTGACGGCACCGCGGGCCAGCACGCGGACATCGACACCTCTGCCACCGGACGCCCGCACGGCCAGCAGGTCCTGACCCTCGTCCTGATCGCCGTGATGCTGGCAGCCACGCTCGGTTTCCACCTGCCCATCGGCTTTGTGGCCCTCTCCGCAGGCCTGCTCCTGGCATTCATCAACATTAAGGAGCACAGGACCTTCATCGGCGGCATTTCCTGGTCCACGGTCCTGCTGGTTGCCGGGATGATCACGTATGTCTCCCTACTGGAGCACGTGGGCGTCATCGATACCCTGGCCGGGCAGGCCCTGGCCCTGGGTACGCCACTGCTCATCGCACTGGTCCTGTGCTACGTGATCGGTGTCGGCTCGGCCTTCGCTTCCTCCACCGCTCTCCTCACCGCGTTCATACCCCTGGCCGGACCCCTCCTGGCCACGAGCTCCCTCAGCGCCTCCGGAACTGTTGCCGCGCTGGCCATCGCGGCCACCGTCGTCGACGTCTCCCCCTTCTCAACTGATGGCGCACTGGTGGTGGCCAATGCCCGGGATCACGACCGGCAACGGGTCTACAAGCAGCTGACGTTCTATGCCGGCGGCGTGGTGATGGTGGCTCCGGCCCTGGCCTGGGCGCTGCTGGTACCCACCAACATCATGTAGCACTGCACTTCACCCCGCCGCTGGCGCCTGTGAATTCCAGCTCATTCGGGACATTGCGCCCGTCCCCGGCGTTAAACGGAGCGGCGGGAGGAGGCCGGATGATCATTGTGCTGACGGGCATCGACGGATCGGGAAAGTCGACGGCGGCCCGCGCCTTGGTGTCGATGGTGCGGGCCCGCGGCGGACGGGCCTTGCTGGTGAGCAACCATGCGGGCCGGCGGGTCATGTCCCTGGCCGCGGCCAGGCTGGGAGTGCGGCTGCCGGACAGGGTGGCAGACGGCGTCGAAACCCTTCTGCGGGTGGGCAACGTGCTGGTATCGCACCTGCGCGCCAGCCGGTTCGACGGCCTGGTGGTGATGGACCGCCACCTTCACTGCCAACTGGCACTGCGGCACGCAAAAGGGCTGCCCCGCGGACGCTTCCTCCCCTGGCTGCTGGCCCGGCTGCCGCAACCGGACGCCATCTTCCACCTGGACATCGACCACACCGAAGCCCACCGCCGCATCATTGCCCGTGGGACGGATTCGGAGAGCCTCGCTGACCTCGCCGCGTTCCACCACGGGTACCGGGAGCTACCGGAGTACGCGGGCTTTTTGCGGATAGACGCGTCCGCACCGGCGGGCGAGGTCGCGGCAGAGCTCAATTCCCGGCTGGAGTTCGCGCAGGCCTGCGGGGCGCGCAGGACGGGCCAGGACTTTGCAATCCTGGCCCGCCTCCGCGCTGTAGGGTTGCGGCTACCGCGACGCAGTCGGGGAGGCCGACGACGAGGCGCCACTGCCCGATGACATCGTCGCCGAAGAGGTGGACGAGGCGGTCGACGAAGCCGAGCCACTCGGCGAGGACGTGCCCATGGAACCCGACGAACTGGTGGAGGACGGGCTGGAAGTGGCGCCCGCGCCGTCGGCCTTCTTCAACACGTCATTGATGAGGCCTTCAAGTTCCTTCTGGTCCTTGTCGCCCAGGTCGGTGCCGCTCTTCGTGGCTACCACCAGCAGGCGCCCCTGCGCGGCGGAAACCTGCATCAGCTTCTGCTGGTTGTCACCGCTGCGGGTGCTGACGGTGGCGAAGGTCTTGTCCGCGTCGGTGTCCGCCTTCAGTTCCTTGCTGGACACGTCGTATTTCTGCCCCAGTGCGGAGACCGAGAACTTGGCGCACTGGTCCATCTTGCCGCTGATGTCGTTCAGGGTCTTTACGGCGTCGGGGCCGTCGCTGCCGGACTGGGCCGACAGGCTGCGCGGCTGGTTACCGTCCGAAAGTGCGACGGCAACGTCACCGTTTTCCACCTTGTCCAGCAGGCCGGCCGTGGCAATGTCCTTGCAGTCCTTGGGGTCGATGGTTGCCGTGCTCATGAGCAGGTTGGCGATATTTCCGCCCTGGTCAACCTGCTCCTTGGAGTACAGCTTGAGCTCATTGCCGTCGGCGTCCTTCGTGCCCGAGATCAGGTCACGGAGCTGATCCTCCGAGTACACCTTGGCGTCCGCGGTCGGGCTGGCGGACGGCGACGCGGTCGCCGAACTGGACGGGGTGGCCGTACCGCCGCCCCCGCCCGAGCAGCCGGCCAATGCCAGCATCGCCGCAGCCATTACTCCAAGCGCAGAAACTTTTCGCATCAGGTTCACCCTCCAAAATAGACAGCATGCTTATCACTTTCACTGTAGACGTTCCCATTGGCACGGTGAAATAACGGCACGGGGGAAGTTTGCCGGATAGTGCCGCGTGCAGGATTTGTGCCGGATGCCCGCGGGGCCGTTGTGGAATAATCCGTGGCGGGAGGCGAGTGGACCGTGAACAGTGAGCTCATCCTCCGCGGGCACATTGTTTCGGCGTCCCTGGATGTGCCGGACGGCGTTGTAGCGGTCGACGGCGGCGTGGTCACCTTTGCTGGGCCGGCGTCGGAATTTCCCGGGGTTCTTCCGGATCAGGCCGCGGCACCGGGGTTTCTCCTGCCGGGCCTGGTCGACCTGCACTGTCACGGGGCACATGGCTCTGACTTCTCGGAGGGCAACCCTGACGGTGCCCGCCACGCCGCCCGCTACCTTCACAGCCGCGGCACAACTACGCTTCTGGCCAGCATCGTCACGGGGCAGCCCGGACAGCTTGTCCGCAACCTTTCCGCTCTTCGGGGGCTGGCTGGTGAGGGCCTCATTGCCGGTTCGCATCTCGAGGGTCCATTCCTTTCAACGGAGCAGTGCGGCGCCCATGACACTGCGCTGCTGTTGGATCCCGATCCGGGCCTGGTGTCCGGATTCCTTGGTGCTGCCGGGGAATCAATGGTTTCCATGACCCTGGCGGCCGAGCTTTCCGGAGCGTTCGAACTTGTGGATCTCCTCGCGGCGCGCGGCATCATCCCATCCTTGGGACACACGGCTGCGGATCATCCGACGGCGGCGGCTTTCCTTAAGCGCGCAGCGGGCGGTTTGGCCGCTGGCGGGCATTCCACGGGGCGGCGGCGGCCGACGGTTACCCACCTGTTCAACGCCATGCCTCCACTGCACCATCGCTCCCCCGGACCCGTCGCGGCATGCCTCAGCGCGGCACGGGCAGGAGAAGCGGTGGTGGAACTGATAGCCGACGGTGTACATGTGGCGCCCGAAACGGTGCAGTTGGTCTTTGCTCTTGTTGGTGCGGACAATATCGCCCTCGTTACCGACTCGATGGCTGCAACCGGCTTGGACGACGGCCAGTACCGGCTGGGGTCCCTTTCCGTCACGGTGGACCAAGGCGTGGCACGGGTGGATGCCACTGGTGCCATTGCGGGTGGCACCAGCACGCTGCTGGAGGTCCTCCGGACTACTGTGGCCGCGGGTGTTTCCCTGCGCGACGCCGTAACCTCGGCGTCGGCTGTTCCGGCGTCCGTGCTGGGGCTCTCGGCGCAGGCCGGGGATCTGCGTCCCGCGATGCCTGCGGACGTGTTGGTGCTTGACCAGGATTTGAAGCTGGCCCGCGTGCTGCGGAAAGGCGCGTGGGTAACCTCCTCGGGCTGACCGCTACCGCCTGCTGAGGCGCACCGGTTTCGGGCGCCGCTTCGAATGTCGGACCCCCGTTGGATGATGTCCTTATGGGAATCGCCGGTGGTGTTGGGGTGGCTTTGGAAGGTGTCCATGCCTCCGTTGCTGCCCTTGATGCGCTGGAGAAAGAGGACGATTTCCTGGCTTCCGGGGCTCATGCTGGTGCCGGTGTGGATATTAGCGCCGGTACGGATGTTTTGCAGCGGCGGTATGGGATCCGGCTGGAACGGCTGGAGCTGATGGCTCGGCTGGAGGCGCAGCTCGCTGCGACGAAAGCACGCGACGCCGCTGAGGCAGCGGAGTTCCAGCAGGCGATGACCCCGCCGGACGCCTCGATCCAGGACCGCACTTACGCTGACATGTCGGTGGTGGAGGAGATCGCCGGAGTCCTGACCATCAGCTCCACAGCCGCGGGCGCTTTGGTGGAGCAGTCACGCCGGATCTGCTCCCTGCCGCACGCCATGAACGCCCTGGCCGCGGGCGCGATGTCCTGGCAGCACGCCCGGATTGTCGCCGACGAAACCGAGGGCCTCACCACTGACGGCGCGGCGTCGCTGGTGGCGCATTTCTTCGACCCTGACGCACCCCGCCCCGCCCGCGGCGCCACCCCCGGAGACCTCGTACCGTCACGGTTCCGGGCCAAGGTCCGTGGCTGGCGGGAACGCCACCATCCGGAATCGATCGAGAAACGCCATGTAAAAGGGGTAGCCGACCGGCGGATGGAATACACCCCCGACAAGGACGGCATGGCCTGGGTCTCCCTCTACCTCCCCGGGGACACCGCCTGCGCCATCTGGAACCGCACCACGGCCACCGCGCGCGGACTCCAGGGACCAGACGAACCCCGCACCCTCACCCAACTCCGCCCCGACATCGCCGCATCGCTGCTGCTGGGGGCTGGGAACACCACACAGACCGGGAAATCCACGAAGGTCGGGAAGGTCCCCACCCCGCGGGCCGACGTCCTGGTCACCGTGCCCGTGTTCGCCCTCCTCGGAGCGACCGACGAACCCGCCGTACTGGATGGTTTCGGCCCGATCCCGGCGTCCATGGCCCGCAAACTCGTCGCCGACGGGGCGGACTCGTTCTACCGGGTCCTGATCGACCCCCGCGACGGGGCACCACTGGAGATCGGCCGGAAAAACTACCGGCTCACCGAAACCATCAAACGCTGGATAAGGCTGCGCGATGCCAAATGCACCTTCCCCGGCTGCACCAACCGCACCCCCGACAACGAAACCGACCACCTACAAGCGTGGCAACACGGCGGCACCACCAACGTCAGCAACCTGGCCCAACTCTGCCCCAAACACCACCGGCTCAAACACCACACCAGATGGACACCAGACCCGGCCACGAGCAAGGAACCACCCGGCTGGACCTCACCCACAGGCAGGCACTACAACCCAGAACACCCCGACCCCGAACCAACCCACTGGCCACCAGGAAACTGGCCGCAAGGGCGGCAAAGGCTCATGCCAACGGAGCGAAGCCTCTTGGAGGAAGCCCTGTTGGAGCGCCTTGCCGTGTAGGAACCGGGTGAGGAACCGCAGGGCGCGCCTGATGCCTCCCTTGGCACATCCCGGACAGCCAGCGAACCGGCTAGGCAGCCTCGGGGGATCCCGCAGCGCGGCCACGGAGCCTCATCCGTTGCGTGCGCTCCTTCATAGTGAGGGCCCGCAGCCGCGGAACGGCCCCAAGAGCAAGCGGCTGCCCATGGCCCGGCGCCAGCAACCGGGGACCCAGACCTGCGAGGCGTGTGATGGAGTCCATGGATTGCTCCCAGTTCCAGGTGGTGTACCTGGGTGGCCCGGACAGGTCCGGTACGCCTGAGAGGATGCCGCGGATGGAATTCAAACCCACCGTCACCACCGCATCCCCGGTGAGCAGGACGCCGTCGCCGGCGCGCCAATAGGCAACATGTCCCGGGGTATGGCCGGGCGTGGGGATGGCCGCCCACCCTGGCAGCCCTGGTATTCCTCCATCGCGGGGCAGGCTGCGGGCGACGTCAGTGATGTCACCGGACGCTTCGATCCTGCGGCGGGTGCGGGCGGGCAACGACCACAGGAGCGGGGCGATGATCCAGCGGTCCAGCGGCATTGAAAACTCGGGGATGTATTTCCCGGCGGCCATGGGCAGCTCTGCTTGGTGAACGTACACCGGCACCTCCCACGTCCGGGCCAGGGCACCGGCAGCGCCGGAGTGGTCCGGATGGATGTGGGTCAGCAGGATGGCATCGGGCGTGATGCTATTCCCCAACTCTTGCTCCACAGCGCGCCGGACCGGCTCCGCGCTGCCGGCCCAGCCACAGTCCACCATCGCCCAGGTGGTACCCGAGCGCACAAGGTAGAGGTTTGCGGCCATTGGACCTGCACCGGAGGTCATCAACAGCACGCCGGAAGCAATCTCCCGCGGTTCGGTTACACGCGTCATCAGTCTTTTACACCACCGGGTGGCGAATCAGCGTTCGCAGCTTGTCAGGTGCGCTGCGGCGGGGATCGCCGAGGTAGATTTCGTGGTGCCTGCCGCGGACCTTCAGCCCGGCCTCCACCACCGCTGCGTCGAGGCGGGCGATTGTGGCGCCTTCGTCGGCGTAAGGACCGACATGGAGGGTCTGGGCGCAGCGGCCCTCTTCCCAACGCTCGAACTGGAGCAGGTCCAGTGCCGGAAGTTCCTTGGCCCGGGACTCCTCCCTGGCCCGCTCCAGCAGGGCTTCGTCGATTGGTTCGGGCTGAACCATCATGGCCTGCCATCGCCATGATTCCCGGTCGACTCCTGAAAGGCCGCCGAAGCCTGCTGTTACGGGCTCGTCGGGGTCAGCGTGCCCAGGCTCGTCGAACCACCACAGTGCTTCCAGCGGCATTACTTTCGTGATCAAACCAGCCCGCTTCTTGAGCCCGAAGTGCGCGGCGTAGCTGATGGTAAAGAGCGCCTGGACTGCTTCCGCGAATGCAGGTCCGTCGGGGTCCCCCTGGCCCCGGACCATGGCGAAGAGCAGCGGAGGAACGTCAACGAAATCGACGGATCCCTTCCGCCCCTTGTAGAGGACTGCGATGTCCTCGCGAAGATCGCTCACCGCCCCTGGACTCACCTCGCCTGGATTCTCCTTGACGTCGCCATGCACCCAGTTTTTCGCCGCCCTTGCCAACCCAACAGGGCCTAACGGCCTTTCTAGCCGTCAGCCCCGGGCAGGCGCACCTCCACGAGTTCCCCGGTCACCCGCGTTTCGAAAAGTGGCTGCCGCGAAGTTGCCGGGCCGGCTTTCACTTCACCGGTGCGCAATGAGAATGTGCTCCGGTGCCAGGGGCAGACGACGCACGGGTCGCCGTCGTGGTCTTTGATCTTGCCCTCGTGAAGCGGACCGGAGAGGTGGCTGCAGACGTCGGAGAGTACGTTGACCGTTCCGCCCTCACGGTGTACCAGCAACGGGATGCCGGCCACTTCGCGCTTGTGCAGGCCGCCCTCGGGCAGCTCCGCCAACGGCGCCAACGGCTGCCAGCCGGACGGGAAGCGGTGCGGGATTTCCTCGCTGTGGTTCACGCCCGCAGCCTGGCGGTACGAAAGGTGGCCGCCCAGGAAGCCGCCGGCGCTGACGGTGGCCAGTCCAAGATATGCAAGCACCTTGCCGCTTCCCTGGCTGCCAGTTGACCGCTGCACCAGCGACGCGATGTAGAGGCCTGTGGCGGTGACGTTGGCCGCGGCGTGCACCAGGCCCACCCTCTGCTGCTGCGGATGAAGCTGGGACCAATCGGTGAATCCGGCCAGCGCAGACGGAATCACGCTGGCAGTGCCCACCCCTATAAGCAGCCGGGCAGCTTTTTCTCCGCCCGGGACCGCGTCGAGTACTCCTGCGGAGAGCCAGGCACCGATGGGCACCTGGACAGCAAGGGGATGCACCGGGTGGCCGATGGGAACGCCGTGGAGGACATCACGGGCCCAGCGCGGTTTGATGACCTTCAGGACGATTTTCCGGACGCTCTTGGCCAGTGGGTCAAGCCACTCGGCATCCTCGAAACGGGTGACAAGCTCAAGTGCGGGCAACGGTTTCATGTGTCCTCCCTTACCCCGATTACCGCAATCCACTCGCCGCTGAATACCCGTCCTGGGAAGGAGGTATTTCGCTTTTGGCGGCAGCTACCGAAGCGGGGACCCCAGCACCGTGAACCGGTGGCCTCCCATTTCACCGGACAGCAGCGGCTTCGCCTCGGCGATCGCGGCCTGCGTGCTGTCCAACTGCAGCGATGCCTGGTGCGCTTCGGCAGACTCCCACAGTTCCGAGACGAACACGGTGTCCGGCATATCGGCATTAATTCCCACCTCATACAGCAGGCACCCGGCTTCCTTCATCCCGGGTTTCGGCCGGAGCAGGATGGCCACCAGGGCATCGCGCTGGCCGGGCTTGGTTCCCAGCATTCCCACATTCGCAAAAGTCATAGGGACAGTCTGCCGCCTGCGGCGAACGCCGGGAAGGAGCACAAAGGCCAGCCCCGGCACAAGCGGCGCCCAGCTCCAAGCAGGGTGCGGTTGCCCCTAGCGCAGCTGCGCAGAGGGGAGGATATTTTTAAACACCGGATCAGCGAACAGAAGGATCCGGAGTCGAAGCCACCCGCACTGCGGGGCGCGCTGTTTGAAACGGGACGGGCAGGCTCCTGCCACCACAACGGTTTATTGAAAATGTGCTCAATTCCGGCGGCTTAAGGCTGCCCGCAAAGGTGAATCGCATCCTTTGAGGAGCAACAAGATATGTCCAACACTCGAATTAAGAGGCCAACCCGGGCAAGGCTGGCCATGGTTCCGGTCCTCTCACTGGGCCTGTTCGGAGGTTTCCTCGCGTTGGCCGCACCCGCCAACGCGGAAACAAGCCGCAACGGCTGTACCGTCGACCCAAAGGATCCCAAGGATCTCCGGGGCAACAAGGTCGATTTCAGGATCAAAGTGGACTGCAACGGCGAAAAGACCGTCGAGATCCGCCAGTTGCGCTACGAAGACGACCCCGGTCCGCGCAGCAGTGACGACTTCCTCGGCCGCACAGTCTTCACCGAGCAGTTTGATCGCCACGACGGCGCGAGGACCCTTTCCAGCATTGACCGTGTGCCTAACCTCGACCGCAGGGGCGCAGAAGAGGTCTACCAGCTGGTCTCGTTCCGCGTGCAGAACCACGGCGGACACTGGTCCGACTGGACCCCATGGGAGAAGAGCGCCGTAGTGGAAGTCCACCGCGACGGGAAGTAGAACTCTTCTTCCCCTTAGCGGGGAGCCAGGGGCAGCGTCCCTGGCTCCTCCCCGTTACGATCTGTCCGTTTCAGTCTGCGGCGCCCAGGTTTCCGGCATGGACGACGGCGCCACTCGCCGTCGTATCTTCCTTCAGCATCCAGCCCACCCGCTTGACCGTCCGCAGCATCACCGCGCTCTCCACAATGTCGATGCCGGGCACCTTCTGCTGCAGCGCCAGTTCAGCGGACATGACGTCTGCCAGCGTGTGCAGCCACATGATGATCACGAAGTTGGTGGGTCCGGTGGTGGAGGCGCTCAGCCGCACGTTGCTGATGGTGCGGATCTCTGCTGCGGCTGCCTCGTGCTGGCCGGCCGGTACGTTCACGAACCATTGGCAGGTCACCGGGAACGATGAGTAGCGCTGCGCGATTTCGCAGCGGAACGACAGGATGCCGCTGGCCAGCACACGGTTCAGCTGGCGCTGCACGGTGGCGGGATGGCGGCCAAGGGCGCGGGCAATCTGGGCAGCTGTGGCACGGCCATCCCGGGCCAGGAACGGCAGCAGGTCAAGGTGGCTTTGCGGAAGCTGCCCGGCCACCTGCGCCGGCTCCGGGCTTGCCTGCGGTGCGAGGGTCCGCAGGGTGGCCAGCTGGGAACGGCTCAGGACATTCAACCGCCAGTCGTCGCCGCTGCTGTGCAGCCGTGTGCACAGGGCCACCTGGTACTTGGTCAGCCCGTCGATGGTTTTCAGGTGCGAGACCACCCGGTCGCTGAATTCCTCCAGCGAGCGGGTAATGACAGTCAGCATCAGGTCCCGGTTGCTGGCCGCTTCCTCCACCGTCACGATCTCCGGCACAGCGGCCAGCTGCGCCGTGACGCTGTCCCGCCGGTTCATTTCGCAGTCAACGGCCACATACGCCAGGAGCATCTGCTTGGGGTCACCCGCCAGGTGCGCCGTCGTCCACGCAGCGCCCTGCGAAGCCAGCCTGTCCCAGCGGGCCGCGAGGGTAGTCGCATGGACGTCCAGCACCTTGGCGGCGTCAGCCCAGCCAAGCCTCGGCGCAGCCTGCAGCACTTGGATCAGGGCAAGGTCATCCTCGCTGAGCTCCACCCACGCCTCCTTCACCTTGCATGAATCCTGACGCCATCAGGCACTTGCAGAATAATTCCAGCGCTTTCCTTGATTGTGAACCACGCCACTTCAGAATAGTCCCCAAGCCCTGATGCCCATGCCAAGGAGTAACACGTGACCATAACCGCCGACGCCAAGGACCTGCAGGATGACCTGGTCCGCCTGCGCCACGACCTGCACCGGCAGCCGGAAATCGGGCTCCACCTTCCGCGCACCCAGGAGAAGGTTTTGGAGGCGCTGGACGGCCTCCCCTTCGAGATCACCCTGGGCAAGGAGACGACGTCGGTCACCGCAGTCCTGCGTGGCGGCAACTCTGATCCCGCCGGGCAGCGTCCCGCGGTCCTCCTCCGTGCAGACATGGACGGGCTGCCCGTCCAGGAGAAGACCGGGGTCCACTTCACATCCCAGGCTGACGGCGCCATGCACGCCTGCGGCCACGACCTGCACACCTCCATGCTCGCCGGAGCCGCCACCCTCCTGGCCGAGAAGAGGCACCAACTCCAGGGCGACGTCGTCCTCATGTTCCAGCCTGGCGAGGAAGGCTGCGACGGGGCCAGCTACATGATCCGGGAGGGCGTCCTGGACGCCGCTGGTCCACGCGTCCAGGCAGCGTACGGCATGCACGTGTTTTCCTCGCTGGAGCCGCACGGCACCTTTTGCACCAAGCCCGGCGTCATGCTCAGCGCGTCGGACGGCCTGGAAGTCACGGTGCTCGGCGCCGGCGGCCATGGTTCGGCACCGCATTCCGCGAAGGATCCGGTCACCGTGGCAGCAGAAATGGTGACAGCCCTGCAGGTCATGGTCACCCGCCAGTTCAACATGTTCGATCCCGTAGTCCTGTCCGTGGGCGTGCTGCACGCGGGGACCAAGCGGAACATCATCCCGGAATCTGCGCGCATCGAAGCAACCATCCGGACCTTCTCGGAAGCATCCCGCCTGAAGATGATGGACGCCGTGCCACGCCTGCTCAAGGGGATCGCCGCCGCACACGGGGTGGCGGTCGCTGTCGACTACCTGCAGGAATACCCGCTCACCATCACCAACGAAGACGAAACACACACCGCCGAAAAAGTGATCACCGAGCTTTTCGGCGAGCGCCGCCTCTCGCGCTGGGCCACCCCGCTCAGCGGCTCGGAGGACTTCTCCCGCGTACTGGCCGAGGTACCCGGCACGTTTGTGGGCCTCAGCGCCGTGTCCCCGGGGGGCGACCCCGACGCGTCGCCGTTCAACCACTCCCCGTATGCCACGTTCGATGATGCCGTGCTGGCGGACGGGGCCGCACTCTACGCGGAACTCGCCATTTCGCGGCTGGCCACGCTCTCGCGGACCGCCTAAGTTTCCCCTCCCGTACCCGGCAGCAGCGCCGCTGCCCTTTCCCGCAGACCAACCGACCAGGAAGAAGACCATGTCCGTTGCAGTAACCAAGCCCCAGACTGGACGCATGTCCACCGCCAAGACCATCGTCGGCACCGGCATCGGCAATGCCGTTGAGTGGTACGACTGGGCCATCTACGCCACGTTTACTCCCTTCATCGCCAGCCAGCTGTTCAGCAAGGAGGACCCGGCGTCGGCGGTGCTGTCCACCCTGGCGATCTTTGCGGTCGGCTTCGTAGCCCGGCCCTTCGGCGGCTTCCTCTTCGGCTGGATCGGCGACCGGGTGGGCCGGAAGACCTCGATGACGTTCGCCGTCGGCCTCGCCTCGCTGGGCAGCCTGCTGATCGGCATCGCCCCCACGTTCGCCAGCGTCGGTGCTTTCGCTTCGCTCATGCTGCTGGTGGCCCGCCTGGTGCAGGGCCTGGCACACGGCGGCGAGCTGCCGTCCTCGCAGACGTACCTGTCCGAGATGGCACCCAAGGAACACCGCGGCTTCTGGGCCACCCTCATCTACACCTCAGGTACTGTGGGCATCCTCTTCGGAACGCTGCTGGGCGCCGTCCTGAACATGGCGCTGAGCACCGAGGCGATGAATGCCTGGGGCTGGCGGATCCCTTTCCTGATCGGTGCCGCCATGGGCCTGTACGCGTTGATCATGCGGTCACGCCTGCACGAGACCGAGGCATTCCAGGACGAGGCCGTCACCGCCAAGCGCGCTCCCATCTGGCCGCAGATTGTCCGCTACCGCAAGCAGGCCATGCAGGTCATCGGCCTGACCGTGGGCCTGACGGTGATCTACTACATCTGGGGCGTGGTGGCGCCCAGCTACGCCACCACCGCACTGAAGATCGACCGCGGCGAGGCGCTGTGGGCGGGCGTGATCGCCAACATCGTCTTCATCGCCGCCCTGCCCGTGTGGGGAAAGCTCTCGGACCGCATCGGCCGCAAGAAGGTCCTGTGGGCCGGCGCAATCGGCTCCGCGGTGCTGCACTTCCCCATGACCTGGCTGCTGAAAGACTCCGCCTGGCAGCTGGCCGTGAGCATGTCCGTGATGCTGGTCTTCGTGGCTGCGAGCGCCGCCATTGTTCCGGCCGTGTACGCCGAGCTGTTCCCCACCTCCATCCGCACGGTGGGCGTGGGCGTGCCCTACTCCATCTGCGTGGCGGTGTTCGGCGGCACCGCCCCCTACCTGCAGCAGTGGCTGGGCTCCTCGCTCGGGGCGCCACAGGTGTTCAACATCTACGCAGTGCTGCTCCTGGCGGTCAGCGCAGCGTTCGTGTTCACGATTCCCGAAACCAAGGGCAAGGACCTGACCCACTAGTCCCCGGCTTTACTGCAAACATCCCCGGCGCGGTTTTCCGTGCCGGGGATGTTTTGGCGTTTCCAGGGTTTCGCGGCAGCCGGGTTGGATGGCGGCCGGGGTGGATGGCAGCCGGGCTGGATGGCAGGTTGGATGCGGCCCGGCTACGCGGCAGTGGGAAGCACCAGGAGGTAGCCGGCGGCCAGGCCGCTGCTCCAGCGCCTCGGCTCGCGGACTACGAACTGCGTGGCCAACTGCTCCGGCGTCAGCAGGGCATTGGGCGCCGGCGACGGGCCCCACTGGCCACTGCCGTAGGGGTAGAGCGGATCGAGGACGCGGATGCCGGTCACTGAAAAATCGGGGAACTGGCGCGGATCGCCCACCGATTCGAATCCGCTCATCACCCAGGCATGGCGGCCACTCCACATCACCAGGCCCACCGGCCTGCCCGTCTCCGTGATGGCACGCGCCGCCGTCCGCACCGCTTCTTCATAGCCCGGAACGCTCACGACGGCGTACGGCCCCATCCCCGCCTCCGTCAGCACCTGCGCCCAGCCAAAGGGATTGGCACCGTTGAACGAGTCCGAAGAGTGGGCGCGGGCCCTCTCCCACAGTTCGTTCTGCTGCGCGCGGTCAGCCCAGGTGCCGCCGCCGGTGTCGTCAATCAGGTTGTGCGCCATCTGGATGCTCGCGGCCACGCACCAATCGAAGGTGTACTGCGGAACGAAGTCCCCCTCCCGGTACAGGTTGAGGGCAAACGGCTGGGGCACCGGGGCGGGAGCGGGAGCACTGGCGGGGGCGGGAGCCGGAGTGGCCGCCGGGATTGGCGCCTGCGGCGGAGCGAGGGCGACGTCGGCCGCATCCGGCGCAGAGCTTGCCGAACCGGCCGCGGTGGCGGGGACCGTCGCGGTCGCCCCGGGTGAAGGGGCCGCGGATCCAGACACGGCCTGCCCAGACCCCACCCCGGGCGTGCAGCCGGCAAGAAAGGCCATCACGGCAATCAGCCAGGCCAGAAGCCGGAGGCGGGCAGCGGTCATGATCGCTCCAGTCCATTCATGTTGAGCGGGCGTACCTGCTACCAGTCTCCTGCCCGCGCCTCCCCTTGACTACCCCACCCCACCTTCCCTACACTTTTCATAAAGCAGAATCTAAATTCCACAAAGCGGAAACGGTGAAGATGCCGGCAGCAAGGGAAGATAGATCAAAGCCCCTCCTCGGAAGGACCTACGATGACGTACACAGTGAACTGCTCCATCCTCCTCACGGAGCTTCCCCTGCTCGAGCGCCCCGCCGCGGCCAAGGCCGCAGGCTTCGACGCGGTTGAGTTCTGGTGGCCCTTCGAAACCTCGGTCCCGGCGGACAGCGAGATCACCAGGTTCGAGAACGCCATCACGGACGCCGGGGTGCAGCTCACGGGGCTGAACTTCAACGCCGGCAACATGCCCGGTGGTGACCGCGGCCTGGTGTCCTGGAAGGGACGCTGCTCCGAGTTCAAGGACAACATCGACGTCGTGGCAGGTATCGGCGGGCGCCTGGGCTGCAAGGCCTTTAACGCCCTCTACGGCAACCGGCAGGACGACTTCACGCCCGAAGAGCAGGATGAACTCGCCGTCAAGAACCTGGCGGCAGCAGCCGATGGCGTCGCCCGCATCGGCGGCACCGTCCTCCTCGAACCCGTCAGCGGTGCACCCAAGTACCCGCTCCTCACCGCCGACGACGCACTCAAGGTCATCGCCCGCGTCAAGGAGGAAGCCGGCGTCGGGAACATCAAGCTCCTCGCCGACTTCTACCACTTGGCAGTCAACGGCGACGACGTCCAGGCAGTCATCGAAAACCATGCCAGGGACTTCGGCCACATCCAGATCGCCGACAACCCCGGCCGCGGCGCCCCCGGCACCGGCACCCTTCCGCTCGGCGAATGGATCGCCCGCAGCCGCGAACTCGGTTACGAGGGCTACATCGGCCTCGAGTACAAGGAACCGCAGGAAACGGCCTTCAGCTGGGCCATCCGCCAGCGCATCTCACAGTAGTCCCCAACTGGGTAGCGCCAAGTGTCGTTTTGAACCCCCATAACGACACTTAGCGCTACCTACTTGGGCCAGGCTTGCCGCAAGACCACACAAGACTTTCAGGAAAGAGAACCATCATGAGCAACGTTGCAGTCATCGGACTCGGAATCATGGGCCTGCCCATGGCCATCAACCTGGTCAAGGCCGGCCACACCGTCACCGGATACAACCGCAGCCAGGACAAGATCGACAAGCTGGTCTCCGAAGGCGGCAAGGGCGCCTCCAGCATCGCGGACGCCGTCAAGGACGCCGACGTCGTCATCACCATGGTGCCCGACTCCCCCGACGTCGAGGGCGTGGTCAGCGGCAAGGACGGCGTCTTCGCCAACGCCAAGCAGGGGACCTTGTGGATCGACGCCTCCAGCATCCGCCCGGACGTGGCCAAGCGCCTGTCCGACGAAGCCCGCGAAGCAGGCATCCGCCCCCTCGACGCCCCCGTCTCCGGCGGCGAACAGGGCGCCATCGACGCCGTCCTCTCCATCATGGTGGGCGGCGACAAGGCAGACTTCGACGACGCCCAGGATGTCCTGAACGCCGTCGGCAAAACCATCGTCCACGTCGGCCCCTCCGGCTCCGGCCAGACCGTCAAAGCGGCCAACCAGCTGATCGTGGCCGTCAACATTGAAGTCCTCGGCGAGGCCATCGCCTTCCTCGAGGCCTACGGCGTGGACACCGACGCCGCCCTCAAGGTCCTCGGCGGCGGCCTGGCCGGCTCCAAGGTCCTGGACCAGAAGGGCCAGAAGATGCTGGACCGCAACTTCGACCCCGGCTTCCGACTCGCCCTGCACCACAAGGACCTGGGCATCGTCACCGCCGCCGCCCGCGAGGCCAACGTGGCCATCCCGCTCGGCGCCGTCGTCGCCCAGCTCGTCGCCGCCACCGTCAACCAGGGCGACGGCGCACTGGACCACTCCGGACTCTTCAAGCAGGTCCTGCAGCTCAGCGGCAGGAAGTAGCCACTCCCGGCGCAGCCGGGACAAAAGCGCGGAACAAGCACCTCAGCAGGGAACCCGCCGTCGTACACGAAACGACGGCGGTCCCTCCAGCACACCCAAAAACAGACTTTCAAGCTTTCAAGGAGCACCCCATGAGCAAGATGCGTACCGTTGATGCAGCGGTGGCCATCCTGGAAAAGGAAGGCGCCATCGAGGCGTTCGGCCTGCCAGGCGCCGCCATCAACCCCTTCTACTCCGCAATGCGCGCCCACGGCGGCATCCGCCACACCCTGGCCCGCCACGTCGAAGGCGCCAGCCACATGGCCGATGGCTTCAGCCGCGCCAAGGACGGCAACATCGGCATCTGCATCGGAACCTCCGGCCCTGCCGGCACCGACATGATCACCGGCCTGTACGCCGCCTGGGCAGACTCCATCCCCATGCTCTGCATCACCGGCCAGGCCCCCGTGGCCAAGCTGCACAAGGAGGACTTCCAGGCTGTGGACATCGAGTCCATCGCCAAGCCCGTCACCAAGATGGCCATGACCATCCTGGAACCGGGCCAGGTTCCCGGCGCCTTCCAGAAGGCCTTCCAGCTGATGCGCTCCGGCCGCCCCGGCCCGGTGCTGCTGGACCTGCCCATCGACGTGCAGATGGCAGAAATCGAATTCGACATCGACACCTACGAGCCACTCCCCGTTGAGAAGCCCAAGGCCTCCCGCAAGCAGCTGGAAAAGGCCCTGGACATGCTGCTCGCCGCCAAGCACCCGCTGATCGTGGCCGGCGGCGGCATCATCAACGCCGGCGCCTCCGCGCAGCTGGTTGAGCTGGCCGAAACCCTGAATGTTCCGGTCATTCCCACCCTGATGGGCTGGGGCACCATCCCGGATGACCACCAGCTCATGGCCGGCATGGTGGGCCTGCAGACCAGCCACCGCTACGGCAACGAGAACTACCTGCGGAGCGACTTCGTGATCGGCATCGGCAACCGCTGGGCCAACCGCCACACCGGCGGCCTGGAAACCTACACGGCAGGCCGGAAGTTCGTGCACATCGACATCGAGCCCACGCAGATCGGCCGCGTGTTCTCGCCGGACCTGGGCATCGCGTCCGACGCCGGCGCGGCGCTGGCAGGGCTGGTTGAGCTCGCCAAGGAGCGGGCTGCGGCCGGGTCCCTGCCGGACTACAGCGCCTGGGTTGCCGAGTGCCAGGACCGGAAGGCCTCCCTGCACCGCAAGACGCACTTCGAGAACATCCCCATCAAGCCGCAGCGCGTGTACGAGGAGATGAACAAGTCCTTCGGCCGCGACACCACCTACGTGTCCACCATCGGCCTGTCCCAGATCGCCGGCGCGCAGATGCTGCACGTCTTCGGCCCGCGCAAGTGGATCAACGCCGGCCAGGCAGGCCCGCTGGGCTGGACCGCCCCGGCTGCCCTCGGCGTAGCCCGCTCCAACCCGGACCAGACCGTGGTGGCCCTCTCCGGCGACTACGACTTCCAGTTCATGATCGAGGAACTGGCCGTGGGCGCGCAGTTCAACCTGCCGTACATCCACGTGGTGGTGAACAATTCCTACCTGGGCCTGATCCGCCAGTCCCAGCGCGGCTTCAACATGGAACAGAACGTGTCCCTGGCGTTCGAAAACATCAACAGCTCCCACCTGTCCGAGGACACCCGCGGCTACGGCGTGGACCACCTGAAGGTGGCCGAGGGCCTGGGCTGCAAGGCCGTCCGCGTGGAGGACCCCAGCGACCTCGCTGCCGCGTTCGACAAGGCCAAGGCCCTGATGGGTGAGTTCCGGGTTCCCGTGGTGGTGGAGGTGATCCTGGAGAAGGTCACCAACATCTCCATGGGCGTGGAAATCAACGCCGTGAACGAGTTCGAGGAACTGGCGGAATCCGCCGCCGACGCTCCCACCGCCATCCTGGCACTGCAGGCCTAACCATGCGCATCGTGATCGCCCCGGACAAGTTCAAGGGATCGCTGTCAGCCCCGGAGGTGTGCAGCCACCTGGAAAAGGGCCTGCAGCGCGGGGCCGGGGGCAACCTTGACGTGGTCCGGATTCCGGTGGCCGACGGCGGCGAGGGCACCCTCGACGCCGCCGTCGGCTCCGGCTTCACCCGGCGCACGGCTACGGTGGCCGGACCCACCGGGCAGCCGGTGGAAGCCGAGTTCGCCGTCCGGGGCCACGAAGCCGTCATCGAAATGGCCACAGCCTCCGGGCTGGCGCTGGTCCCCCGGGTAAAGGACGGCGGCCGCCCCAGCCCGGCGCATGCCACCACGGCCACCAGCCTGGGCACGGGGCAGCTCATCCGTGCCGCGCTGGACGCGGGTTGCCGCCGCATCGTGCTGGGCGTTGGGGGCAGCGCGAATACCGACGGCGGTGCGGGGCTCCTGCAGGGCCTCGGTGCCAGGTTCCTGGACAGCCGCAACAACGAACTTCCCCCGGGCGGGGCTGCGCTGGCCAACCTGCACAGCATCGACTTCACCGATTTCGAGCCCCGCCTGGTGGACACCCGCTTCGTGCTGGCATCCGACGTGGATAACCCGCTGCTCGGCGCCCAGGGCGCCGCGGCGGTGTTCGGTCCGCAAAAGGGCGCCACACCACAAGACGTCGGCATGCTCGACGCCGCCCTGGCCAGGTTTGTCGAAGTCCTGGCCAGGGAAATCGGATTCCGCGCCGTCAAGGCTGCCGAGGCTCCCGGAGCCGGGGCAGCCGGCGGCGTGGGCTACGCCGCCATCGCCGTCCTGGCCGCGACACGGCGGCCAGGCATCGACGTCGTCCTGGAATTCACCGGGCTGGCGGACCGCCTGGCCGGCGCCGACCTGGTGATCACCGGCGAAGGCAGCCTGGACGAACAAAGCCTGCTGGGCAAGACACCCATGGGCGTTGCCCGCGCCGCAGCGGCGCAGGGGGTCCCCGTCATCGCCGTCTGCGGCCGGACCACCCTGGACCAGGACCAGGCAGTGGCTGCCGGGTTCGAGGATGTCTACGCTTTGACGGCGCTCGAAACCGATGTAAACAGGTGCATAGCAGAGGCAGGACCGCTGCTGGAGCAGCTGGGCACCCAGATCAGTGCGGGGTTGGCGGCCGACAGGACCGCCGCCGCAAGTACCAAGGAGGACCTCCGTGTCTGAAGAACGTTTTGACCTCGTCATCCGGGGCCGGCGCATCCTGACCACCGCAGGCATCGCCCCGCGTGAAGTGGGCGTGCGCAATGGCAAGATCGTGGCCATTGAGCCGCTGGGCAACGGCCTGGCCGGCACCGAGGTCATCGAACTGGCCGACGACGAAACCCTGCTGCCCGGCCTGGTGGACACCCACGTCCACGTCAACGAACCAGGCCGCACCGAGTGGGAAGGCTTCGCCTCCGCCACCCGTGCAGCCGCGGCCGGCGGCGTGACCACCATCATCGACATGCCGCTGAACTCCGTCCCGCCCACCACCACGGTGGAGAACCTCAAGCTCAAGCGCGAGGTAGCCGAGGACCAGGCCTTCATCGACGTCGGGTTCTGGGGCGGCGCCATCCCCGGCAACAAGGCAGACCTGCGTCCCCTGCACGACGAAGGCGTGTTCGGCTTCAAGTGCTTCCTCCTGCACTCCGGCGTGGACGAGTTCCCGCACCTGGACGCGGATGAGATGGAAGAGGACATGGCCGAGCTGAAGTCCTTCGACTCGCTCATGATCGTCCATGCCGAGGACTCGCACGCCATCGACCGCGCACCCCACCCCGGCGGCGACCATTACGAAACCTTCCTCGCCTCCCGCCCCCGCGGTGCCGAGAACAAGGCCATCGCCGAGGTCATCGAACGCGCCCGCTGGACCGGTGCGCGTGCGCACATCCTGCACCTGTCGTCGTCGGACGCCCTGCCCATGATTGCCAGCGCCAAGCGCGACGGCGTCAAGCTCACCGTGGAGACGTGCCCGCACTACCTGACGCTGATGGCGGAGGAAATCCCCGACGGCGCCACCGCCTACAAGTGCTGCCCGCCCATCCGGGAAGCCTCCAACCGGGAGCTGCTGTGGCAGGGCCTGCAGGACGGCACCATCGACTGCATCGTCTCGGACCACTCCCCGTCCACGCTGGACCTCAAGGACCTGGAGAACGGTGACTTCGCCGTGGCCTGGGGCGGGGTCTCATCCCTGCAGCTGGGACTGTCCCTGATCTGGAGCGAGGCCCGGCACCGGGGCATCCCGCTGGAACAGGTGGTGTCCTGGATGGCGGAGAAGCCTGCCAGCCTGGCCCGGCTCACCAACAAGGGCCAGCTGGCTTTGGGCTACGACGCCGATTTTGCGGTGTTCGCCCCTGATGAGGCGTTCGTGGTGGACGTGTCCAAGCTCAAGCACAAGAACCCCATCACGCCATACGACGGCAAAGCCCTGTCCGGCGTGGTCCGCAAGACCTTCCTCCGCGGCGCCGTAGTGGACGGCCAGACCCCCACGGGCAAGCTGATCCGCCGCGGCGGCGTATAAGGGCCCGCCATGGCAGTGGAAGCCCACTACCCGGGGGCGGGGACCCGGCCAGGATTTGCTTCACGCAAGGCCGCAGCCCGTGGCCTCGCCGTGTGGGTGGTCCCGGCCGAAGGGACCAGCCCGGATATCCTGCGCCACGCCGCCCAAATGGTCCTTGCCAGGGCCCTCGAAACTGCTCCGGAGGCGGAAGTCCACTGGCCTGCCGCCGGAGCCCCCACGTCCGGGGTCTCCGCCAATGCGGAAGGAGCCGCAGCCGACTCCTCTCGCGTTCCTTCCACGGCGGAGAACCCCGGCGCAACCGCGGCCGACGGCGGCACCCGCCTGCCGCCGTCGGCCGGCCCCGTCAGCAGGGTCGCCGTGGACCTCGCCGCCGACTCCGTCCTGCTGGACGGCAGGCCGGTGGCGCTGACCGGCGTCGAATACAAGGTGCTGCGCTACCTGGTGACGCACCTGTCCCGCACGGTAGGCCGCGAAGAGCTGCAGGAGTTCCTGGAATCGTTGGATTTTCCCGGAGCCACCGCACGTTCCATCGACGTCTACGTGGGCAGGATCCGCAAGAAACTGGGCAATGCCCGCCATGCCGTGGCCACTGTCCGCGGCGGCGGCTACCAGTTTGTGCCGGGCCCGCACGCAGCCGTTCGGGGTCCGGCGGAATACTGCATATGACGCGCTGGTTTGTATCAGTAAGCGGTGACCCGCTTCACTTGATGTTTGGCCATCACTGACCGAGTCTTACAAAGGAACGCCATGAGCCCCACCCTGACCACCAAGCTTCAGCCCGGCACCCCGGCTCCTGATTTCACCCTCCGGGACGCCCAGGGCCGCGAGACCTCTCTGGCCGATTACCGTGGCAAGAACGTCATTGTCTACTTCTACCCGAAGGCCGCGACCCCCGGCTGCACCACCGAGGCCTGCGACTTCCGCGACAGCCTGGCCTCCCTGCAGGGCAAGGGCTACGAGGTAGTGGGCATCTCCCCCGACGCGCAGGAAGCCCTGGCCGGCTTCAGCGGCGACTTCTCCCTCACCTTCCCCCTCCTCTCCGACCCCGACCACGCGGTTGCCCTGGCCTACGGCGCCTGGGGCGAAAAGCTGGTCCAGGGCGAAATCCACGAAGGCATCGTCCGCTCCACGGTTGTGGTGGACCCTGAAGGAAACGTCACCCTGGCCCAGTACCAGGTACAGGCCGACGGCCACGTCGGCCGCCTCAAGGAAGCCCTGGGACTCTAGCGCCCATCACTTCCTGCAGCATTTCCACGGACGCCCCGGCACCTGGTGCCGGGGCGTCCGGTGTTTAATGCGCAGTTTCTGCCGCCACCTGCGCATACGACGCGGAAACCCGCCGGTAGACCGGGGCAAGGAAGGCCAGCAGTGCGGCCGCGATCATGATGATTCCGGCCACCAGGAACACCAGGGCGATGCCGCGGGAGGTGCCCTCACCCAGCAACGGCGCCAGGAGCGCGGCGCCCTCCGCGGACCGCGCATACGGGATGATCCAAAACTGGGCGATGGGCGCGACGAGGAACGCCGTGACGGGGGCCGCGGCGGACTCAAACGCCATGGCGAACCCGAAGACACGCCCCTGCCGTTCCAGCGGCACCACCCGCTGGATGACGGTTTGTTCTGCCGCCTCCACGAACGGGACCAGCACCAGGTACAGCCAGATCCCCAGGATGTAGAGCCACGCCCACTCCCGCAGCGTAAAGACCGCGCCGAGTACGCCCATGGCCGCCACGGCGACCAGGAGGGTGCGCAAGGGGTTGGCGCCGAGCCCGAACTTGCCGATCAGGGCACCGCCAAGGATGAATCCCGTGGATCCAACCGCGAAGACCGCACCCCAAATCTCCACCGAGAACATTTCCAGCCCGTACGGGTCCATCAATGCCATGTAGACGCCGCCGATGAAGTTGTTGAACGTTGAAAACAGGATCAGCGCGAAGAGCCCCGATATGGCCAGCACTGCCGTGAACGAGCCCCGGAGGTCGAATCCGCCGTGGGCGTCCGATGCCGCCGCACGCATCTCCTCGGGCATCCGGAGGGTCAGCAGGTGTGCCGCAGCCAGCGCCGTAAGCACCAGCGCGACGGCGATGGTCCAGCCCATGCCCAGCAACCCGATGGACAGCCCGGACAGCAGGGAAGTGACGATGAACATCAGGCCCTGCACCATCCCCACCAACCCGTTGGCATTCGCCCGCCGCTCCGGCTCGATGAGGATGGTCACCGTGGTGGACAGGGCGATGTTCCGCATGTTCTCCACCACGGCGCCCACCAGGATGATCAGGGTGAAAATCCAGAACCACGGCTGACCCAGGTCCAGCAGGGACGGGGCAGGCGTGAGCAGGAACATCACCCCGGACAGTAGGAACATCACCAGGGTGAAGGCGGCGGCGAACCGCATCACGGCCAGCTTCCGGCAGCGGTCCACGAACGTACCGAAGCTGATACTGGACAGGGCAATCAGCAGCATGTACGCGCCGCCCACCACCCCGGTGGCTATGACGTTGCGCGTCTCCAGGTACAGCCAGAACGTCAGGGCGAACCACAGGTAGCTGGTGGTGATGTTGGCCAGTGCCGTGTTGACCAGGATTCCGGCGAAGGTGCGGGAGCGCTCAGCCGGCGTTCGTAGGGAGGCGGCAACGGTATCCGGATCCGCGGCAGCACTGCCCGGTTCCTGCTGGGTCATGCGTCCCAGTGTAGTGAGGGGCACCAGGAGCCAACAGGGTGGAAACTGGGCTGATGGGGAGACAATCAGTTCCGCGGGATGGGGAAGGGATGGTCATGGACAGCGAAACGGACAAGGAAACACCTGCAGCCGGAGCGGATCCCCGCCTGGCGCTGCTGCTGGCCTCGATCTTTCAGGCAGGCGACGACGCAACAGTGGAGCTCACCGTGGTGGTTGATGGTGCCGTGATCTCCGGATCGGCTGTATCGGAGCACGCCTGGACGCAGCGGCAAAATGACCAGGTCCGGATCGGCAGCTGGGCCATCGCCGGAGTTCTCGACGCCTATGGTTCCCCAGCGGGCGAGGCCGGCACGGAAGCCCAGCCACGGTACCTCCACTTCCTGGCGCCGGTGCTGCTCTCAGGGGGAACCAGGGTTCCGCTGCAGGCCACCCGGGTTGACGTGCGCAGGGTCGCCGCCTGGAGCATCGGCCGGATTCCCGGCGACTAGGATCGCACCATGGCCATTGAGGTGCGCCCGGCAACCAGCTTCGAGGACGTCAAAATACTCGTGGGGCCCAAACGGCCCGACGCCACCGTCTGCTGGTGCCTGAGCTACCGGATTCCCTCGAAGCAGAACGTGTCATTGCGGGGCGAAGAGCGCGGGGAGCTGGTCAGGCAGCTGGTGGCGCAGGATCCACCGCCAGGCGTGGTGGCGTACGACGGCGGCGAACCGGTCGGGTGGGCAGCGGTGCACCCGCGCGCGGACACCAGTTTCGCCCGGAACCGCAGAATCCCGCATGTGGATGACAGGGACGCCTGGTCTGTCTGGTGCTTGCGCGTCCGTCCCGGCCAGCGGGGCAAGGGAATCTCGCACCACCTGCTGGCCGGCGCAGTGGCTCTGGCGCGCGCTTATGGGGCTCCCGTGGTGGAGGGCTATCCGGTGGACAACGGCGGCCACAAGGTGGACCTCACCATGGCTTATGTGGGAACCCGCAGGCTGTTCGAGGATGCCGGCTTCACCAAGGCGGCAGACACAACCTCGGTGCTCAACGGCTTTCCCCGGGTGCTGATGCGCCTGGAGCTGGCATGACGGCGCTATTTCCGGCGCCAGTACTTCCCCCAGTCGACCTCCATGGCCCACAACGCAAGCAGCAGCGCGTCCATGGTCATGAGTCCTGCCATCAGGTACGACCAGCCCAGCAACAAACTCACAGCAATCTCCTGACTATCCCCCAGCCAATCGATTGCTGCTAAGTGTGGCACCTACAGGGCCGCGACGGAATGCCCTCCGCCCGCAGTCTTTAAAAGGGCCTCAAGCCTGTGGTGTGCCTCGGTCTCCAGCTTGAGCCGGTGCGTGAGCCTTTCCACCTGGCGGGACATGTCCTCCCCCACCTGCAGCCGGTCCCCCGGCCAACTGGATACTTCCCGCGATTCGGCGAGCGCATGCTCAAGTTCCCGGGCGGCGGCCCGCACTTTCCGGGAGTGGAAGAGGACGCGCAGCAGCGCCCTGGCTTTGTCCATCCCGCTCTTTTTGACGTATTCCATTGGCTTCCCCGCCTTCCGCAAGCCGAACAGCCCCCGCGCGGATCGTCGTCGTACCCTGTTGTCTGGAAAGCTGTTGCCGTTCTTCGAGTGTGACCGGCGTTCCTCAACGTCCCGGCAAGCAGGTGCCAAGATTTCCGCAAGATCTGCTGGGTGCGGAATTAATGCATCGGGACCTGTCAGCCACGTCACGGGAAACTGTGAAGCCTAAGACATGCCCTGTGCGCCTTAATACTGTAGAAGTAGAGCTATGGTCTCTCCCTCCGAATCCCGCCGTGCGGTTGTCATCGAAGATGACCCGGACATCCGCGGACTGCTGGTCCGTGTCCTGGTCAAGCAGGGCTTCGACGTCACCCAGGCGGGAGCCGGCCTGCCGGGCGTGGAGGAGGTCCGCCGCCGCAAGCCCGACCTGGTGACGCTGGACCTCAACCTGCCGGACCTCGACGGACTCGAGGTCTGCAAGCTGTTAAGGGAGTTCTCGGACGCCTTCATCGTGATGCTCACCGCGCGGGCAGACGAACTGGACAAGCTGACCGGCCTGGACAACGGCGCCGACGAATACATCAGCAAGCCGTTCAGCCCCCGCGAGCTGCAGTCCCGGATCAACGCGCTGTTCCGCCGCCGGCCCTCCGCCGCCGCTGAATCCGCAGCCCGCGGCGAGCTGGAACGCGCCACCGAGGTGCAGCAAAGCCTCCTCCCAAAGGAGGACATCCGGGTGGACGGCTACGATGTGGCGGGCCTCTTCCGGCCCTCCCGCAATGTGGGCGGCGACTTCTATGACTGGTACCAGACCCCGGGCGGGCTCCACCTGACGTTCGCCGACGCCATGGGCAAAGGCATGGGCGCGGCACTGATCGCAGCCACCGTCCGCGCCGTCATGCGCTCCACCGGCCTGCGCCAGGATCTCGACGCCGGGTTCGCCTCAGCCAGCAAGGCGATCGCTGCGGACCTGGACTCCTCCAACTCCTTCGTCACCCTGTTCCACGCCCGGCTGGACGCAGCGTCCGGCAACGTCAGCTACGTCGACGCCGGCCACGGCCTTGCGCTGCACGTCCAGCCCGCAGGCCCGGCGGACCGCCTCCCCTCCGCAGGACCGCCAGTGGGTGCCTGGCCCGGGACCCAGTGGCCCCAGGCAGAACTGGAACTGGCCCCGGGGGATTCCCTGGTGGTGGTCAGCGATGGCGTCCTGGACGTCTTTGAATCAGTGGAGGACTTCACCGACGCCGTGCAGGAGGCCACGCAGGCGGCTGCTTCGGCGCAGGAAGCGACCAACTCCATCCTGGCCCTCGCCCCCGCAGAGACCGCCGAGGACGACGTCACGGTGGTCGTGGTCCGCCGGCTCCCCCGGGAGGTGGCCGCGTGACCCGCTTCTGGACCCGCGTGGTGGTGGTGCTCACCGTCCTGACCGGCCTGAACTACATCGCCTGGCGCTGGGCGGCATCCCTCAACTGGGATGCCTGGTGGATCGCCCTCCCCCTGGTGGTGGCTGAAACTTACAGCCTCATCGACGTCATGCTCTTCGGCATGACGGTGTGGAAGCTGAAGATCCGCAAGGGGGCGCCGCAGCCACCGCACGATGCCACCGTGGACGTCTTCATCACCACCTACAACGAGGACCTGGACATGGTCCTCACCACGGCGCTGGCGGCCCAGAAAATCCGGCACCCGCACAGCACCTGGATCCTGGACGACGGCGCACGGCCGGAACTCAAGGCGCTGTGCGAACAGCACGGCCTGGGCTACGTCACCCGGAGCGAAGACTGGACCAAAGACCTCCCCCGGCATGCCAAGGCGGGCAACCTCAACAACGCCCTCATGGTCACCCACGGCGAGTTCCTGCTGATCCTGGACGCGGACCAGATCCCCGAGCCGGACATCCTGGAAAAGACCCTGGGCTACTTCAACAACCGCCGGGTGGCCCTGGTCCAGACACCCCAGTACTTCAGCAACGTTCCTGACAGCGACCCGCTGGGCAGCCAGGCACCGCTGTTCTACGGCCCCATCCAGCAGGGCAAGGACGGCTGGAACGCCGCCTTCTTCTGCGGCTCCAACGCCATCCTGCGCCGCGAGGCCCTGATGCAGCTGGGCCTGGTGGGCTACGTCAAGGAGACCGAAAAGAGCATCCGCCGCGCTTTGGCCGCCTCCCGGGCAGCCATCAAGCAGGCCCGGAAGTCGGCGGACGTGGAGTCACCCCTGGTGACGGAGGTCCTGGACGAGGTGGAGGCTGCCACCCGCGAAGCCCAGGAGGAAGTGGACGCCGGCCGGCCCCTCAGCGAGGTCACCTACCGGGTCCGCCGCCGCGTGGACGCCGCAGTGCAGACCCTGGTCCAGGCCGACGTCGCAGCCCTGCAGGCGGACCTTGAGGAAATCGCCGCCATGGAACTGGCCCACGTGGGCGAGTCCGGCGTCCCGGTGGTTGCGGACGACGCAGTCCAGCGCATGTCCGCCCGTGACTGGTCGCCCCTGGGCGCCCTGGAATCCGTCCAGGCCGTGCTGGATGCGCTGACCGTGGAACGCAGCAACGAAGCCCAGCCCGTCATGCCCCTGGCCACCATTTCCGTCACCGAGGACATGGCCACCGCCATGCGCATGCACGCCATGGGCTGGGAGAGCGTCTACCACCACGAGATCCTGGCGTACGGCCTGGCGCCCGAGGACATCGCCACCATGCTGACGCAGCGCCTCCGCTGGGCCCAGGGCACCATCCAGGTGTTGCTGCGGGAGAACCCCCTGGTGCAGAAGGGCCTCAAAATCGGCCAGCGCCTGATGTACTTCGCCACCATGTGGACGTACCTCAGCGGGTTCGCCGCCGTCATCTATTTCGCGGCCCCCATCATCTACCTGCTGCTGGGCATCCTGCCGGTCAGCAGCCTCAGCTGGGACTTCTTCATCCGGTTCATCCCGTTCATGGTGGTCAACCAGCTGCTGTTCGCCGTGGCCGGCCGCGGCATCCCCACCTGGCGCGGCCAGCAGTACAGCCTTGCCCTGTTCCCCACCTGGATCAAGGCGTGCACGACGGCGGCCCGCAACGTCTGGTTCGGCCGTCCCCTGGGGTTTGCGGTCACCCCCAAGGCCCGCCAAAGCGGCGGACCCAGCTGGAGCCTCATCCGGCCCCAGATCGTGGTGTCCGTCCTGCTCGCCCTGGCCGCCGTCGTCGGAATTGTCCGCCTGGCCACCGGGCTGGCGGAACCGCTGGGCACCCTGGTTAACGTCCTCTGGGTGGTCTTTGACCTGGTGGTCATGAGCATCCTGGTCCGCGCCGTCCTCTACAAGGGGTACGAGCCGGCCGCAGAACCTGCAAACAGAGAGGAATCCTGATGGAGTTCAGTTATGAGGTCAAAGACTCGTACGCGGAGGTCAAGGCGGACGGGCGGCTGAACATGGTCTCCGCGCCCAAGCTGCGCGAGTTCGTGACGGACGTGATCGCGGGCGGGTCCAACCGGATCGTGGTCAACCTGGAAAACACCGCGTTCATGGACTCCTCGGGCCTCGGCGCGCTGATCGGCTGCCTGAAGGCCGCCCGCCAGGCCGGCGGGGACCTGCGGATCGCTGCCGTGCAGCCGCAGGTGAACATGGTCCTGAAGCTGACCAGCATGGACAAGGTCCTCACCGCCTACCCCACGGCCGAGGAGGCGTTCAGCAATGACTGAGGTCCTGGCTTCGCGCAGCTTCCGGGGACCCGCTGCCGAGGACGCCATCGAGGCGGTCCACAACGACCTCGACAGCCTCTGGCTCGACGTTCCGTTCGTCAACGACATGGACCAGATGACGTTCACGACGGCGGTCATCGAGTCCGCGTCCAACATCGTCCAGCACGCCCAGCCGGCCGGTGACCGGGAGGTGGAACTGGGTGTGGAGACCACCGTGCAGCCGGCCATGCTGCAGGCACGGGTCAGCGCCTACCACGCGAAGCCGCCGTTCGGCCCCATGGAGCCGGCCGTCCCGGGGGAGGACGCAGAGTCGGGGCGCGGGCTGGCAATGATCGAGGCGCTGGTGACCACGGTGACGTTCGAACGCCAGGACGGCACCAACACCTGGGTCCTGTCGCGCACGTCATCACAGGACTAGGGCTCCCAACGGCTTGACAGTGCACCGCACCTGCTCTTGAATATTACGTATGCTGAAATAACAGTTCCATGATGCGGAAGCCTTGCAGTGCGCAGGCGCCGGGTTGTCCGGCATCCGCATAGCCCTCACCATGGATGCCAGCATGACCCCAAGGATTGCGACCAGCATGAAGCTTGCCGAATTCAACAGCGCGGATCCCGCCGCCGCCCAAGCCATCCTCCGGCCCTGCATCGACGTCAGCCGCTGGGTGGAGGCGGTGGCCGGAGCCCGTCCCTACGCAAACCGCGACGGGCTCCTGGCGTTTGCCGCCAAGGCTGCCAGCCCATTCACACCGGCCGAGGTGGAAGCCGCCATGGCCCACCACCCCAGGATCGGGGAACGCCCGACGGCGGCCGGCACCGAGGCGTCCATGTCCCGTTCCGAGCAGGCCGGGGTGGACCCGGCGGATACTGCTGTCGCCGACGCCCTGGCACGCGGGAACCGGGAGTACGAGGAGAAGTTCGGCCGCGTCTTCCTGATCCGGGCAGCCGGACGCAGATCACAGGACATCCTGGCGGCACTGGACCAGCGGCTCACCAACTCCCCGGAAGAAGAAGACAGCATCGTGGCCCAGCAGCTGCGCGAAATCGCCGTACTGCGGCTCGAAGGAGTGATCAGCGAATGAGCGTCTCACATGTGACCACCCACATCCTTGATACCGGCGCGGGGCGCCCGGCGGCGGGTGTCGCCGTCGTCCTTTCGAAGAACGACGCCGGCACCTGGCGTGAGCTAGCCACCTCCAGCACCGACGCTGATGGCCGGGCCAAGGACTTGGGGCCGGAGCAGCTGGAACCCGGCCACTACAAATTGAACTTCGCCACGGGCGCCTACTACGCGGACTTGCAGACGCGGACGTTCTTCCCGGAAGTGGACCTGGTCTTCGAAGTCACCGGCCCCGAGCACTACCACGTGCCCCTGCTCCTGAGCCCGTTCGCGTACTCCACCTACCGCGGCAGCTAGCGGGCCCTCACAGGCTTCCGCTGCCCGGCCGGCCTGCCGCAATGTCACGGCCGTCACATTAACCGGCATAGGATCAGGAAGTATGGCTTCGAATAAGGAAACTGAATCCGATACCGATGCGGAAGGCGGACAGTCCGGCGGCGTGCAGTCCGTGGAGCGGGCCCTGACCGTCCTGGAGATCCTGGCACGGGAGGGACATGCGGGCGTGAGCGAAATAGCCGAGGAAATGGGGATCCACAAGTCCACCGTGTCCCGGCTGATGGGCTCGCTGGTCACCCGTGAGATGGTCCATCAAAACAGTGAACGCGGCAAGTACCAGCTCGGTTTCGGGATCCTTCGCCTGGCCAGCTCCATTCCCGGCCGCCTAAGCCTGGTGCGCGAGGCAAGGCCAGTCCTGGAGAGCCTGGCGGAAGAGTTCAAGGAAACTGTGAACCTGGCCGTCCTGCGCTCCAACTACGCTGTGAACGTGGACCAGGCCATGGGTCCCTCCACCCTGGCCACTTACGACTGGGTGGGAAGCCTGACCCCGCTGCACGCGACCTCCAGTGGCAAGGTCCTCCTGGCGGCACTGGAGGCTGACGACCGGGACCGGATTTTGAAGGAGACGGGCCTGACTGCCCGCACCGCCCGCACCATCACCTCCCGCAAGGAACTGGACGCACAGCTGCTCGAGGTAGTGGCCAACGGGTACGCGGTGGTGCGGGAGGAGTTCGAGATCGGCCTGAATGCCGTGGCAGTGCCCGTCTACAACCACCAAGGCGTCGTCATCGGTGCCCTCAGCATTTCCGGGCCGGCATTCCGGTTCGACCCGGAGAAGATCCCGGGCCTGCTGGACACCCTCAAGGACGCGGGACTCAAAGTCAGCGCCAACATGGGTTACACGCGGCACTGACAGCCGCCAGAGTCAACACGGCAATGACCCCGGGTTCGTTGGAACCCGGGGTCATTGCCCTGTTAAGGGCAGCCTGCCCTTTTCCGGCCGCCTGCAGGATGCCCTTTCGCTGCACGGCGCCCTTGACTTTGAAAGTGACGTACAGCACTCTTGTTGCTTAGCGCGAACTCTGTTGATCTTTGCGGAACACCTCCCCCATGGGGCTTAGGGCCCTGACATCGCTGGCGAACGGCCAGGCGGCAACCCCTCCGCGGATTGCGCTGCCCCCAGCCAGCACTAAACGCAAGCCCATGGACTAGCCAAAGGACCCGCTTTCATGGCCATTAACAGTGACCTGAGCTCCGCCAAACCCAAAGCGCCGCCTTCAGGGGACGTTCCCCCCGAGCCGCTGGACACCTATCAAGAGGAAGAGACAACGACCCTTCCCGCCGTCAACGAACACGAGCAGATCCTGGAGGAACTGAGGCAGAGCAACAGGGAGCAGGCCGTCTCCCAGCGCCGCAACCGGAAGCTGACCCTGGACAAGGCGACGTTCGGCATCACCGGCGCCATCGCGCTGGCGTTCGTGGCGTGGGGGTTCCTCGACAAGGACGGCCTGGCCACCACTTCGAAGGACGCCCTCGACTGGGTCATGGAATACACCGGCTGGCTCTTCATGGTCCTCGCGTCCCTGTTCGTCGTCTTCGTCCTGTGGTTGGCCCTGGGCAAGTTCGGCAACATTCCACTCGGCAAGGACGGTGAGAAACCCGAGTTCCGCACGGTGTCATGGATCGCCATGATGTTCGCTGCCGGAATGGGCATCGGCCTGATGTTCTATGGGGTGGCGGAGCCGCTGTACCACTTCGTCTCTCCCCCGCCCGGAACCGTTGACGGCCGGACCCCCGCAGCCATCCAGACGGCCATGGCCACCTCGATCTTCCACTGGACCCTGCACCCTTGGGCCATGTACGCGGTGGTGGGCATCGCCATGGCCTACGGCACCTACCGGCTGGGCCGCAGGCAACTGATCTCCGCTGCCTTCACCTCGCTGTTCGGCATCAGGACCGTAGAGGGGCCGGTGGGCAAGGTCATCAACATCCTGGCCATCTTCGCCACCCTCTTCGGCACCGCCGCGTCACTGGGCCTGGGCGCCCTGCAGATCGGCAGCGGCTTCACGTCCAACGGCTGGACAGGCGAGATCGGAACACCCGTGCTCGTGGGAATCGTGGCGATCCTGACAGCCTGCTTCATCGCATCCGCCGTGTCCGGCATCAGCCGCGGAATCCAGTGGCTGTCCAACGTCAACATGGTCCTTGCGGTGGTCCTCGCCCTCATCGTGTTCGTGGCGGGCCCCACTCTTTTCATCCTCAACCTCATCCCCTCGGCGGTCGGCGACTATTTGCGCGATCTGGCCGAAATGTCCTCCCGCACTGAGGCCGTAGGTGACGAGGCGCTCCGGACCTGGATGTCCGGCTGGACCATCTTCTACTGGGCCTGGTGGATTTCCTGGACGCCCTTCGTGGGCATGTTCATCGCCCGGATCAGCCGGGGCCGCACCATCCGCCAGTTCGTCACCGGCGTACTGCTGGTCCCCAGCATTGTCAGCGTCATCTGGTTCGGCATCTTCGGCGGCACTGCCTTCCATATCCAGCAGGAAGCGGACAAGGCCGGCACGCCTGGCCTGATGACCGTCACCCACGGCAAAGCAACCATCGAATTTGACGGCGCCCTGTTCAACCTTGTGAAGAACCTCCCCCTGCCCCCGTGGATGATTGCGGCCGTGATCGTCCTGGCCATGGTGCTGGTGGCAATCTTCTTCATCACCGGCGCCGACTCCGCGTCCCTGATCATGGCGTCGCTGAGCTCCAACGGCAGTTCCGACCCCAAGCGTGCACTGGTCATTTTCTGGGGCGCCCTCACCGGCGCCGTGGCGGCCGTCATGCTTCTGGCCGGCGGCGACCAGCCCTCCGAAGCGTTGTCAGGCCTGCAACGGATCACCATCGTCGCGGCCCTGCCGTTCGTCGTCGTCATGCTGTTGCTCTGTTTCGCCATCACCAAGGACCTGCGCAGGGACCCCCTCTCCCTGCGCCGCCGGCTGGCGGACTCTGTCGTGGAACGGGCCATCCGTACCGGCGTTGAGCAGCACCGCGGTGTCCAGTTTGAGCTGGTGACAAAGCATGAATGCGCCGAAGGATGCGCCCAAGGCGCAAACTGCACGGGCACGGGTCCGGACGTGGAAGAGCCGGAGCCGGAAAAGGCAGCCATACGGTAGCAGCGTGGAACACATGGAGCCCCGGCGCGGGACGCGCCGGGGCTCCGTGGTTATTGCCTGCATTGGAAGCGGCAGCTCCCTGGGCGCCAGGGAGGGCTAAACCCAGATTTGGTAGCCGGAGGACTTGTCGAAAATGCGCCGGGTGCTGATGCCCTCGGCGGCGATCCAGAGCACCGAGCCGTCCTCCGCAGCCTGGTCCACCACCCCACAGGCCACGTGCTCCCCCCGCAGCCACACCTCGACGCTGCGGCCGGGCAGGCGCGCCCAGTCGGCCCGGAGGCCGAGAGCCGTCTTCGACGTGCCGCCGCCCTGGCCATCCTGTTCGAGGTCAGGGTCGGTGGCATCACGTGGGGCTTCAAGGGTTGCCTGGGAATTCACTGGTCACTCCGATCGCCGGCGCCGTCGCCGCTCGAATCCATCACTGATATTTGATTGATATATCAATCTGGATCCAGTGTATGGCCCCGGTCACACTCCGTGTCAACAGATGCCCGGGGCGAAAGGCGCTAGGCCTTGAAAAGCGCCTCACGGACCGCGCTCTCGAATCCGCTGACGTGGACGCGGGCAAGCTCCGCAGCCCGCTCCTCATCACCGTCGATGACGGCGCGGAGCAGATCGAGGTGTTCACGAACATGGTGGGACAGGTCCGGCAGCCGGTCAATGACCATGCACCAGATGCGCGTTGCCAGGTTGTCGTAGCGGATCAGGATGTCTTCCAGGTGCGGGTTGGCGGCGGCGGCGTAGATGCCCTGGTGCACCTGGGCATCCAGCTGCAGCGTCTCGGTCACGCTCGCCGAGGACACATCGAACGCCTCAACCTTTTCGAGGGTGGCACGCAGCTCGTCCCGGACCGCGGGGGAAGCCACCCGTGCAGCACGGGCGGCCGCGAGGGGCTCGAGCTGGGCGCGGATCTCCGAAATAAAGGAAAGGTCGGTCACGTCCACCCGGGTAGCGAAAGTGCCACGCCGCGGGTAGGTCTTCACCAGCCGGTCCAGCTCCAGCCGCTTCAGGGCTTCGCGTACCGGAGTCCGGCCCACACCCAGATTCTTGGCCAGGAGCTCGTCGTTCAGCAGCTCTCCGGGCTTGATTTCAAGGGTCAGCAACCAGTCGCGGATGCTCTCGTAGGCGACGTCAGCAAGGGACTTCTTCCCCATGGCGTCCGCCACCGCTAAAGCTTCGAATGCCATGCTGAGCCCCTTCTTCCCAACCAGAAAAAAACTATTGACCTCGCCTGTGGACCAGTATACGCTGGCACCCAATCTAATATATCAGTCCGTTGCTTTTGAATATATCTAGAAGGAGCAGGGTATGACCCTCATCGAAACAGCCCCAGCAACCACCACCCTGCCGGCACTCAAAGAAGAGCAGCCGCAGAAGTTCGTACTGACCCTGTCCTGCAAGGAGCAGGCAGGAATTGTGCAGGCCGTCACCACGTTCCTGTTCGAGCGCGGCTTCAATATCGACGAGCACCAGCAGTTCGACGACAGCCTGCGCGAGACACTCCACCTGCGCACCGCGTTCTCCGGCTCCCCCAACTACACGCCCGCCATGCTCGAGGAAGAGTTCGCGGGCATCGCCAGCCGGTTCGACATGAAGTTCAGCTTCCACGACCAGACCGCCAAGCGCGTCCTGGTCATGGTGTCCAAGTTCGGCCACTGCCTCAACGACCTCATCTTCCGCTGGCGGGGCGGCAGCCTTGGCGGCGAACTGGTTGCGGTCGTTTCCAACCACGAGACCCACCGTGCCATGGCGGAAGCCGCAGGGCTCCCCTTCATCTACGTCCCCGTCACCCCTGACACCAAGGCGGACGCAGAGCGCCGGCTGCTGGAACTGGTGGATGAGTACGAGGCCGACCTCGTGGTCCTGGCCCGTTACATGCAGGTTCTCTCCGACGATCTCTGCCGGGCGCTGGAGGGCCGTGCCATCAACATCCACCACTCCTTCCTCCCTGGCTTCAAGGGCGCACGCCCCTACCACCAGGCCTACGACCGCGGCGTCAAGCTGGTGGGCGCCACCGCCCACTACGTCACCGCCGACCTGGACGAGGGTCCGATCATCGAGCAGGAAGTCATCCGCGTGGACCACACCTACGGCCCGGCCCAGCTGTCCACCGTGGGCCAGGACGCCGAGGCACTGGCCCTCTCCCGCGCCGTCCGCTGGCACTGCCAGCACCGCGTGCTGCTGGACCAGACCAGCACCGTGGTGTTCCGGTAAGCACCCCGTCCGCAGACATGACCCGTAAAGCAGCAGGAGAGACCCCCTTGGAATCGTCACCACGCATTGTCATTATCGGAGCCGGCATCGTCGGCACCAACCTCGCGGATGAACTCGTCACCCGGGGCTGGAACAACATCACCGTCCTGGACCAGGGCCCCCTCAACATGCCCGGCGGCTCCACCTCGCACGCCCCGGGACTGGTCTTCCAGACCAACCCCTCCAAGTCCATGGCCCTGTTCGCCAAGTACACCGTGGAGAAGCTGCTGTCCCTGACCGAGGACGGGACCAGCTGCTTCAACCAGGTGGGCGGCCTGGAAGTTGCCACCACCGAAACCCGCCTCGCGGACCTGAAGCGCAAGCTCGGCTACGCACAGGCATGGGGCATCGAGGGCTCCATGCTCACCCCGGCCGAGTGCAAGGAGCTCTACCCGCTCATCAATGACGAGGACATCCTCGGCGGCCTCCACGTTCCCAGCGACGGCCTCGCATTGGCCGCCCGCGCCGTACAGCTCCTGATCAAGCGCACCGAGGCCGCCGGCGTGAAGTACATCGGCAACACCGAGGTGACCGGCATCGAGCAGTCCGGCCGCCGGGTCACCGGCGTCCAGACCCCCGACGGCGTGATCCCGGCAGACATCGTCGTCTCCTGCGCCGGCTTCTGGGGCGCAAAGGTGGGCGAGCTGATCGGCATGTCCGTGCCGCTGCTGCCCCTGGCCCACCAGTACGTCAAGACCACCCCGGTTCCGGCACAGCAGGGCAAGAACGAACTGCCCAACGGCGCCCGGCTGCCCATCCTCCGGCACCAGGACCAGGACCTCTACTACCGCGAACACGGCGACCGCTACGGCATCGGCTCCTACGCCCACAAGCCCATGCCCGTGGACCTGGACGAACTCGGCAGTTTCAAGCCGAATGAGATCAGCGAGCACAACATGCCGTCCCGGCTGGACTTCACCCTCGAGGACTTCCTCCCCGCCTGGGAGGCCACCAAGCAGATCCTGCCGGCCCTGCGCGAAAGCGAGATCGAGGACGGCTTCAACGGCATCTTCTCCTTCACTCCGGACGGCGGCTCGCTGGTGGGCGAGTCCAAGGAACTGGACGGCTTCTTCGTGGCCGAAGCCGTCTGGGTCACCCACTCGGCGGGTATCGCCCGCGCCGTGGCAGAGCTCCTGGTGGACGGCAAGTCCTCCATCGATCTGGGCGACTGCGACATCCACCGCTTCGAGGACGTCCAGCTGACCCCCGAGTACGTCAGCGAAACCTCGCAGCAGAACTTCGTGGAGATCTACGACGTCCTGCACCCGCTGCAGCCCAAGCTCTCCCCGCGCAACCTGCGCGTCAGCCCCTTCCACGCCCGTCACAAGCAGCTGGGCGGCTACTTCCTGGAAGGCGCCGGCTGGGAACGCCCCTACTGGTTCGAGGCCAACGCAGAGCTCCTCAAGGAGATGCCCGCAGACTGGCAGCCGCCGGCCCGCGACTCCTGGTCCGGCATGTTCAGCTCGCCGATTGCCGCGGCCGAGGCATGGAAGACACGCACCGCCGTCGCCATGTACGACATGACCCCGCTCAAGCGCCTTGAGATCTCCGGACCCGGCGCCCTGAAGCTGCTGCAGGAACTGACCACTGCGGAAATGAACAAGAAGCCCGGAGCCGTCACCTACACGCTCCTGCTGGACGAGCAGGGCGGCGTCCGAAGCGACATCACCGTGGCCCGCCTCGACGAGCAGACCTTCCAGCTCGGCGCCAACGGCAACATCGACACCGCCTACTTTGATCGGGCAGCCCGGCACCAGACCGAAAGCGGCAGCGCCGAAGACTGGGTCCAGGTCCGCGACACCACCGGCGGCACCTGCTGCATCGGTCTCTGGGGTCCGCTGGCCCGTGAAGTGGTCGGCGCGGTCAGCAGCGACGACTTCACCAACGACGGCCTGAAGTACTTCCGGTCCAAGAATGTCGTCATCGGTGGCGTGCCCGTCACGGCCATGCGCCTGTCCTACGTCGGCGAGCTGGGCTGGGAGCTCTACACCAGCGCCGACAACGGCCAGCGCCTCTGGGACGCGCTGTGGAAGGCCGGCCAGCCGTTCGGCATCATCGCCGCGGGCCGCGCCGCCTTCAGTTCCCTCCGCCTGGAAAAGGGCTACCGCTCCTGGGGCACCGACATGACCACCGAGCACGACCCCTTCGAGGCCGGCCTGGGCTTCGCCGTGAAGATGGCCAAGGACAACTTCGTCGGAAAGGCAGCCCTGGAGGGACGCACCGAAGAAAACTCCGCGCGGCGCCTGCGCTGCCTGACGGTCGACGACGGCCGCAGCCTGGTGTTGGGCAAGGAGCCGGTGTTCTACAAGGACCAGGCGGTGGGCTACGTCACCAGCGCCGCCTACGGCTACACCGTTCGCAAGCCCATTGCCTACTCCTACCTGCCTGCGGAAGTCTCGATCGGCGACTCCGTGGAAATCGAGTACTTCGGACGCCGGATCGTCGCTACGGTCACCCAGGACCCGCTGTACGACCCCACCATGACCCGGCTCCGCGGCTAGCACCATGATCAGTTCAGAAACAGTCAGCAGCTACCTCGCCCGGTTGGCCGCAAAGCAGCCGACGCCGGGCGGGGGCGCCGCCGCGGCCCTGCACGCGGCCCAGGGCGCCGCCCTGGTGGCCATGGTGGCGCGTTACACCACCGGCGCCAAATACGAAGAGCATGCACCACTGGTAGGGCGCATCACCCAGGCCGCCGACGACCTTGTCACCGAGGCACTGCGCCTGGCTGAAGCGGATGAACAGGCCTTCCAGGCAGTCATCGACTCCTATAAGCTCCCGTCCGGCACTGATGACCTCAAGGCCGCCCGGGCGGCCGGGATCCAGGCCGCGCTCGTCCAGGCAGCACAGACCCCTGCCCGGCTCATCAAGCTGTCGGGGGCCATCGTGGACCTCGCCACCGAACTGTTCGGCATCGCCAACGCCAACGTCATCAGCGACGTTGCGGCGGCCGCTGACGCCGCCCGTGCAGCTGCCACCACGGCGCGCGTCAATATCGACATCAACGTCGTTGCGGTCAAGGATCCGGAGGCACGCGCGCTGCTTGCCCAACAGACGGACGGCATTGAAGAGAAAGTGGTCCTGGCGGCAGATGCCCTCTCGGCCCGCGTTCGCGAAAGGATCCTGGGTTGAGCACAGCAGTACTATCCGGAAAGCCTTTGGCCGGTTTGTTCCAGCAGGAGGTCCAGGACCAGGTCCGGTCGCTTGAACGGGACGGCGTCCGACCGGTTGTTGCGGTGGTCATGGCGACCGCCGATGAGTCGACGCGCTGGTACGTCCGTTCCATCGAGCGGGCAGCGGAGCGCGCCGGAATCGGCTGCCGGATCATCGACCTTGGCCATGATGCAACGGAACCGGCGCTGGCCAGGGTCCTGCGGGACCTGAGCGCCGAACCGTCCGTGAACGGCATCATCCTGCAAACCCCGCTGCCGGAGGGTGTCCGGACCGACAACCTGGTGGGCCTCATCAGCCCGGAAAAAGACATTGACGGCGCCAATCCGCTGAGCCTGGGACGGCTGGCCGTCGGCCAGCCGGCCTTTGCTCCCGCTACCGCGCGCTCCGTCGTCGAAATCCTTGACCACTACGAGGTTCCCGTGGCGGGCAAGGATGTGGTGGTGGTGGGCCGGTCCGCCGTTGTGGGCAAGCCGCTGTCCCTCCTCCTGCTGGCACGCGATGCCGCCGTGACGGTCTGCCATTCCAGGTCGGGTCCGCTGGAGCGCTACACCAAGGATGCCGATGTCGTGGTGGTCGCGGCCGGCCGCGCCGGGCTGCTGACTGGCAGCCACGTCTCCTCCCGGACGGTCGTGGTCGACGTCGGCACGAACGTCCTTGCCGACGGCTCGCTGGTGGGTGATGTGGACGAAGCCAGCGTCACCGGGACCGCAGCGGGGCTCACCCCCGTTCCTGGCGGCGTCGGCTCCGTGACCACGGCACTGCTGCTCCTGCACACCGTGGAGGCCGCGCGCCGGCAATCGTCCTCCACGCCGCTGGAGTCCGAAGCCGTGGAGGCCCAGGTCCTGGAAGCGGCGGGCTAGGAAGGGCACAGCGTCAGCAACGGGTGTCCCGTTTTTCGTAAAAGGTGCTTCGGTGGGCCTAAGACCTGGGGAGGTATTCCTCATCGAAGCACCGTTTTCGGAAAACGGGGCCCCGCAGCCGGCATTTGCCGGTGAAACAGCAAGGAGGAGGCCCGTATGCCTGCCAATGGACCCACAGCCACCGTTTCCAGGAGTACAGCCGTGCCGGGTCCCGCGCCGGGCCCCATCCCGGAACGGGGCTGCATACCGTGGTCCGAAGCGCGCCATGTCGCCTTCGGCTCGGCCAGTCCGCTCCCGCCCGTGGCCGTCCCGCTCGCTGACGCCATTGGGCGGACCTTGAGCCGGGACGTCACCGCACTCCAGGACCTGCCGCACTATGCCTCGTCCGCGATGGATGGCTGGGCCGTGAACGGACCCGGCCCCTGGCTGTTGGCCGGATCCGGCCAGCAAGGATCCCTGCCCCGTGAAGGCAACAGATTTTTACCCGCAAACAGTGCCGCCGTGATTTCCACCGGCGGCACTGTACCGCATGGTGCCGATGCCGTCCTGCGGAAGGAAAGCGGCCTGGCCGCACGGGACACCAACGGCAACCAGGTCCTGACACTCCGCCCGGAGGCGAAGGCCGGCGAGGCGCGCAGCGGCCAGCACATCCGTCCCGCCGGGCAGGAAGCCCGGTCAGGGGAGGTACTCCTACCTGCCGGCACTGTCCTCAATCCCGCGCAGGTGGCCCTGGCTGCGGCGGCAGGGCACGACACCGTGCAGGTCCGCGCCCGGCCCGCTGTCGCCGTCGTACTCACCGGGGCTGAAGTGGTGACGCAGGGTGTCCCGGCCCCCGGGCAGGTCCGTGACACCTTCGGCCCGCAACTGGGAAACGTGGTGTCCCTCCTCGGCGGTGTTGCCGGGAGCCCGCAAAGAATCGGTGATTCCTTTGGCAGCTGGCTGGATGCCCTGGACAGCCTCGTCCTGCCCGCCGGCGGCGCAGATGTCATCATCACCACCGGTGGCACCGGTAAGTCAGGGACGGACCATTTCCGTGCCGCCATCGATGCCCTGGGCGGCCAGCTGCTGGTGGACGGCATCGCGATGCGTCCCGGCCATCCGGCCGTGCTCGCCGGGCTTCCGGACGGCCGGTTCGTGATCGGTCTTCCGGGCAATCCCCTGGCGGCCGTGATGGCCCTGCTCACTGTCGGCGCACCCCTGATCGCCTCGCTTGGGGGCGCGCAGCCGCCTCCGTTGCAGCTCATGATGTCCGGCTGCGACCTTGAGGGCGATCCGGGAAGGACACGCCTGGTCCCCTGCCGGTTCCTGTCCGGCCTTGCGTTCCCCGTCCAGCACACCGGGCCCGGCATGATGCGCGGGCTTGCCTGGGCCGACGCGGTCATGGCCGTTCCTCCCCAGGGCGTTGACTCGGGGGGACCCGTTCCCGTGCTCCCGCTTCCGTGGGCAGCACCAGAAACCCCACGGACCCCCGGGGCGGAGGCCGCCAACCCACCCTGACGCAGAGGTTTGCCCTGCTTACCCCCTCACCAGGCACTCGATATGGCAGAGGTCTCCCTGTCCCAGCGGTCAGGGCCTTTGGTGTGCCCCGGAGTAGCCAGCAGGAGCGCCTACACACTTCGCCTTTAGGGGTCACACTCTTGACATTGAATGTGAGCTGGCGCACGATTTTGTTGCATACAGCGAAGGTTGTTGATCATCACGGAACGAAGCTCGCCCGGATACGCTCCTCCCGTCCCCCGGCTCCACCCGTGATGACTTTGGGGAACAGACGAACGAATTCATGATGGCCGATCCGAAAGGGGCCCTGGCCCGTGCATCGGCCGCACAACGCTGCCAGCATCATGCGGCAGCGCCAGATCACCAAAGGAAACTGTCTATGACTATCAGGGATGGCAGCACCATCGATCAAAGCAGCGCAGGGCGCCGGAACCAGGGAACGACGCCGAAGCCTGTCCGCGGGTCCAGGAAACAGCGCTCTGGCACCTTCAGCGGTTTGCGCTGAAGCCGGAAGGGAACGAATCTTAATGATCAATCCGACCAAGACGACGGCAACCGTCGACACCTCCTCATCAAAAGAGACCAGCTCCAGGTTCAAACGCCGCTTCATGGTGCGGCTTGTCGCGGTCTTCATCGGCGGGATGTTCCTCGACGGCTACATCCTCGGAATCATCGGCCCCGTCACCGGACCCATGCGGTCAGATCTCCAGCTCGACGCACTGTCGCTGGGCATGATCGCTGCCGGCCCCCTGGCAGGTATCTTCATCGGCTCCCCGCTGGCCGGCTGGGCTACTGACAAGTTCGGACGCAAGCCCATGTTCCTCGTGGACATGGGGCTGTTCCTGGTGGCCTCAGCTGCCCAGTTCTTCGTAACCTCCGGAGACGGCGCCGTAATCCAGCTGGCGCTCATCCGATTCCTGATGGGCGTCGCGATTGGCGGCGAGTACTCAATCGGCGGCCCACTGCTGTCAGAGTTCTCCCCTCCAAAGCTCCGCGGGCGGTTGCTCGGGCTGACCCTGATCGCCTGGTACGTCGGTTTCATGATGGCATTCATCATTGGCACCCTCCTGCACGACGCCGGCACCCCCTGGCGCCTTGTCATCGGCACGAGCACGATACTGGCATTCGTTCTGCTCATCGCCCGCATAGGCCTCCCCGAATCACCGAGCTGGCTCATCACGAAGGGACGGCGTGAGGAAGCACTCGCGATCGCCCACAAATACGTCGAATCGCCACAGATGCACAACAGCATCACCGAGGAGATCGATCTGAGGATGCTCCAGGAGGCCCAGGCCGCGAAGGGCAGGACCAAGATCAAGAACGCCTCCTTTGGAATGTTGTTCTCGAGGGAGCACTGGCGGACCACCCTGTTCACCGCGGGTTTCTGGTTCTGCGCGGTCACTCCGTACTTTGCGATCGCGACCTTCGCCGACGACGTGCTCAGCCAATTCGGCTTCGGCGGCGGCTGGGCAGGTGGAGTCGGCCTGTCCGCACTTGCGGCCGCGGGTGTTGTCACCACCGTGCTTCTGATTGACAAGCTGGGCCGCCGAATCCTCACCGTGCCCGGACAGTGGCTCTGCGCAGGCATCCTGCTGGTCATCGGCGTCTGGGCGGACGCACCGGCGATCCTCGTGCTCGCCCTGTTCCTCGCATTCTCCTTCTTCAATGCCGGCTACACCACATTGACCCAGGTCTATCCGGCCGAGGTATTCCCCGCCCCCCTGCGCGGCATCGGCATGGGCTTCGCCGCGGCTTTCAGCCGCATCGGAGCCGCACTCGGCACCTTCGCCCTGCCGTGGGCAATCAGCAACATCGGCTTGGGCCCAAGCATGGTGGTGGCCGCCGTCGTCGCATTGCTCGGCGCAATCCTCTCGCAATGGCTCGCGCCTGAGACGAAGGGGCGCACCCTTGCCGAGATCTCAGCAGACGTTTCCCACTGACCCCGGGACCGGACGGCCAAACGCCGCCGGATAACCGGAGATGCACCAAAGAGGCCTTCGCCGCACCAGCGGCGGGGGCCTCTTTGCCGCCTGCGGACACAGCGCCGCCCATCCCCGCAACAAAGCAGGAAACCCTTGACATCCCATGTGAGCTGAGACACCCTGTTGCATATAGTGATGCGCGTTGCTCATAGCGAAGCAAATTCCATCACCCGGTCAGGCGGATTCCAGCAGCAACCAGGAGAACCCAACATCATGAGCGCATCACCCCGCGTCGTCATCATCGGAGCCGGCATCGTCGGTACCAACCTCGCCGACGAGCTGGCAAGCCGCGGCTGGAACGACATCACCGTCGTCGAACAGGGTCCGCTGGAGCTCGCAGGCGGCTCCACGTCGCACGCCCCAGGCCTCGTGTTCCAAAACAATCCGTCCAGGACCATGACGAAATTCGCCACGTACACCGTCAACAAGCTCCTCGCCCTGGGCAAGGACGGCCAGTCCTGCTTCAACCAGGTGGGCGGCCTGGAGCTGGCAACCACTCCGGAGCGCCTGGCCGACCTCAAGCGCAAGATGGGCGTCATGACCTCCTGGGGTGTCGAAAGCAGGATCGTCGACGCCGACGAATGCGAAAAGATCTACCCGCTGCTGAACACGGGCAAGCTCACCGGCGGCCGCGAGGTCTTGGGCGGCCTGCTCATCCCCACCGACGGACTCGCGCTGGCGGCACGGGCCGTGCAGCTGCTGATCGAACGCACGCGCGAGCGCGGCGTCACCTACCGCGGGTCCACCACCGTCACCGGCATCGCCCAGGAGGGCGGCAAGGTCACCGGCGTCGAGACCTCCGCGGGCGTGATCCCTGCCGACATCGTGGTGTCCTGCGCGGGGTTCTGGGGCCGTGAACTCGGCCGGATGGTGGGCCTGGAGGTGCCTCTGCTGCCGCTGGCCCACCAGTACGCCATCACCACACCCCTTGCCGAACTCGAGAACGTCAACGAGCTTCCGAACGGCGCCAGCAAGCCGATCCTGCGCTACCAGGACAAGGACCTGTACTACCGCGAATGGGGCGACCGCATAGGCATCGGCAGCTACGCCCACCGCCCGATGCCCGTGGACATGTCGGCACTGCCGGAGGTCTCTGCCGAGGACATGTCCGACCACCGCATGCCCTCCCGCCTGGACTTCACCCTCGAAGACTTCGTGCCCGCATGGGAGGACAGCCAGGACCTGCTGCCGGCACTGCGCAGCACCGAAATCCAGGACGGTTTCAACGGCATCTTCTCCTTCACCCCGGACGGCGGCCCGCTCATGGGTGAGGCACCGGACCTCGAAGGCTTCTTCGTGGCCGAGGCCGTCTGGGTCACGCACTCGGCCGGCGTTGCCAAGGCCATGGCAGAGCTGATCATCGACGGCCAGCCGCAGACCGACCTGCACGGCTGCGAGCTGACCCGTTTCGAGAAGGTGCAGACCTCCGACGCGTACGTCAGCGAGACTTCACAGCAGAACTTCGTGGAGATCTACGATGTCATGCACCCGCTGCAGCCCCGCGAATCGCCGCGCGACCTGCGCGTCAGCCCGTTCAACGTCCGCCAGAAGGAACTCGGGGCTTTCTTCCTGGAGTCCGCCGCCTGGGAACGCCCGCACTGGTTTGAAGCCAACCGCGGGCTCCTTGAGGAGCTTCCGGCCGAGTGGCAGGCCCCGGAGCGGGACACGTGGTCCGCGATGTTCCACTCCCCCATCTCCGCCGCCGAAGCGTGGAAGACGCGTACCGCCGTCGGACTTTTCGACATGACGCCGCTGAAGCGCCTCTCCGTCACCGGCCCCGGCGCACAGGCACTGCTGCACCGGCTCAGCACGGGCAACATCGCCAAGAAGCCAGGTGCCGTGACGTACTGCCTGCTGCTGGCGGACGACGGCGGAATCCGCAGCGACGTGACCGTGGCCAGGCTCGCTGAGGAAGAGTTCCAGCTTGGCGTGAACAGCAACGTGGACTTCGATTACCTCCGGGTGGAGGCCCGCCGGCAGTCAGCGGCCGATCCCTCCAAGTGGGCGCACGTCACCGACATCACCGGCAGCACCTGCTGCATCGGCCTGTGGGGCCCGCTGGCACGCGAGGTCATCGGCAAGGTCAGCACGGACGACCTCACCAACGACGGCCTGAAGTACTTCCGCACCAAGCAGATCTCCGTTGGGGGCATCCCCGTCACGGCCATGCGGCTCTCCTACGTGGGCGAGCTCGGCTGGGAGCTCTACACCACGGCCGAATACGGGCTGAAGCTGTGGGACCTGCTGTTCGAGGCCGGCCGCGAATACGGCATCATCGCTGCCGGACGCGGCGCCTTCAACAGCATGCGCCTGGAGAAGGGCTACCGGCTGTGGGGCACCGACATGACCACCGAGCACCACCCGTACCAGGCCGGCCTGGGCTTCTCCGTGGCCAAGGACAAGACCGGGTTCGTGGGTGCCGAGGCGCTGGCGGTCCGCAGGGAACAGCCGGCAGCCAAGACGCTGCGGTGCCTGACGGTCGACGACGGCACGTCGGTGGTGCTGGGCAAGGAACCGGTGTACGTGGCCGGGGAAGCCGTTGGTTACGTCACCAGTGCGGCGTACGGCTTCACCGTCCGCAAGCCCATCGCCTATGCCTGGCTGCCCACGTCGGTGACTGAAGGCGACTCCGTGGAGATCGAGTACTTCGGCCGGCGCGTAGCCGCCACCGTCAGCGCAGAGCCGCTCTTTGACCCGGGCATGGAGCGCCTCCGCGGCTGACCTGTCCCGGCGGTTGAGCCGACGAAATCTGGTGGTTGGGCCTGCTTGAGACCGGCAGGCCCAACCACCTTTTTCGTGCCCTCTGGATGGTGCCCTCCGCCGTGGGTCAAGGCCGTAGAATCACCTCGACAACCAAAAATTGGGGGTTTTATGGTGTTCGGCAACCAGCAAACGAGCGGGATATGCGGGAAGGCAATGGCAGCCCACGACAGGAAGTGGCCGCACGACATCCGCGCGTCCCTGCCGTGAATCAGCGGCCTGCCCGCCGCGCCTGGACGTTCGCCGCCGTGTGCGTCATGGTGGCCTCACTGACGCTCCTGATATTCGGGCCGGCCCGCGGGCCGGTGATCCAGCTGCTGCCCTGGTATGTGGCGGCGTACCTGCTGATCGGGGCGTGCATCTTCGGCCCGCCCCGGGAGGGGGCGTACCTCCGGCGGGCGGCGGCCTTCCTGCTGCCCGGGGCCCTGCTGGTGCCCCTGGCACTGCTGAACGCCGGCGTCTGGGCAGGCGGCTGGCTGCTCGGGCTCCCTGCATGGGGACTGCTGCTGAGCCGGTGGACGCCGGCCAACCCGCTCCGGGCCCTCGACGTGCTGAAGTTCTTTGGCCTGCTGGTGCTGGGCCTGCTGATCTTCACTTTCAACGCCATCTACCCGGTCGTCAGCCTCGGATTGTTCCTTCTCCCGGTCATCCCCCTGGTCCGGCTGGCCTACCCTGGGTACCGGGCCAGGCCGCTGCAGGCGGCCATTGAGGTCCTTTTGGCCGTGGCCGCCGTCGTCATCGCTTTTGCCCTTCCCACCCCCGAAGGGTCCTGGGCCTCACCGTGGACGTACGCGGGCGGGGCGGCGACGGCAGGACTCATGCTCGCGTATTCGGCCCGGGGCCGCCCCCGTTCACGGCCGGCGCGGCTCAATGACGGAGCCACTGTTTAGCGACCGCACCCGGCCCCTCTGAATGTCGTACCCCTTTGTCATGATGGGTTTATGGGGATGGCGGCGGTGGTGAGGGCGTTTGGGGAGATCAAGGCTGCCCTTGCTGTGCTGAGTGCTGAGGTGGATGGGGCCGGTGCGGTGCCTTTTTCTGTGTCTGGCCCGTTGGCTGGTTTAGCGGATGGTTGCCTGGAGATTCTGGCCGGGACCCGTGAGGTTGAGGCCGGGATCGCAGGGTTGAAGGCCAGGGCGGCGGTGACGTACTCGGACACTGCCCACGTTGTTGCGGGGCCGGATGTTCCGGTACGGGCGCAGGAGATGGCGGTCGCGGCGGAGATCGGGTGTGTGCTGGCCCTAGGACCGCGGGCGGCGTCGTCGTTCCTGGTCACCTCGCACGCGGTCACGGCGACGTTGCCGCGGACGTTGGAGGCTTTGCAGGCCGGGGTGATCTCCTGGAGCCACGCGGTGGTGATGGCCGATGAGACAGCGTGCCTGGATGGTGCGGGGGCTGCGGCGTTGGAAGCCCATTTCCTGGACCCGGACGCACCGGACCCGGCGCGGGGGTGCCCGGTGGGTGGGTTGCCGGCGCACCGGTTCAAGGCCAAGGCCCGTACCTGGCGGGAACGCCACCAGGCCGGGTCCATCGAAAAACGCCACGCCAAAGGCGTGGCTGACCGGCGGGTGGAGTTCCGGCCGGACCAGGACGGGATGGCCTGGCTGTCCGCGTACCTGCCCGCGGACCAGGCCCTGGCCGGGTGGAACCGGCTCACCGCCGCCGCCCGGGGCATGCAGGGACCGGACGAGCCCCGCAGCATGCCCCAACTCCGTGCGGATAACTTCGCCGATGCGATCCTCACCAGCGGCACCAGCACCGGCAACGGCGCCGGAACCGACCAGCCGTCGTCGGGTATCCGGGCGCAGGTGCTGGTCACGGTCCCGGCGTTCTCCCTGCTGGGCCAGACCGACGAACCGGCGATGCTCGACGGGTACGGTCCCATCCCGCCGTCAATGGCCCGGCGGCTCGTCGCTGGCGGTGCTGGCTCGTTCTACCGGGTCCTGGTGGACCCTCGGGACGGGGCACCACTGGAAATCGGCCGGACAAGCTACCGGGTCACCAAAGCCATGCGGGCCTGGCTGCGGCTGCGGGACGGCAAATGCCCGTTCCCGGGCTGCAGCAACAACTCCCTGGACAACGACGCCGACCACATCCTCGCCTGGGCCAACGGCGGCACCACCGGAATCAGCAACCTGGGACAGCCCTGCCCAAAACACCACAAACTCCGCCACACCACCGCATGGAAACCCACCCCCGCCACGAAAAACGAACCACCCGGCTGGACCTCACCCACCGGCCGCCACTACCAAAGCGAACACCAGGACTGGGAACCACCACGCTGGCCGAATCTCCAAAACCGCGGCCGGGCGCCAGAGGAATGCAGTCCGCTTGGCGCTGTTCCGGATCTCGTTCACTTCCAGCTATCCCCGGCAGAAGATTGGCTGGACCGGGTCCTGCACCCGCCATCCGCCTGAGACGGCGAGGTTAATGCGGCCCTGCGCGGAAGAATGTGGCGCCCGGGTCTGAGGAGCCACCGCAGGACGTCCAGGATGACCAGTTCGCGCCAGGCCTGACGAATGCGGGGCAGCAGGTAGCCGGGCTTGCCTCAGCCAGCGGCTATGGCAAGGACCTGGACCCGGAAGCCGGTCCGGACGGGAACCACCCGGTGTAAAACCTGGTTGGGCCAACAGCGACGGCGACACCCGGCACCTGCCGGACTGCCGCCGTCGTTATTCTGCGCACTGGCGCCGCCACCCCACCCCGTGGGGCTAAGCGTGCGTTCCGGCCAGCGCCCCCGCGGACTCTTCGGCCACCGCCGCCCCACCCTGATGTGGCTCGAAGCGGACGAACATGGCCTTGAAACCCGGCGTGTTGGACACGCGGGCCACGTTTTCCTTGTGGACCAGGGCGTTGGCCTCCGGGAAGTACGCGGCGGCGCAGCCCCTCGCCGTGGGGTAGGCCACCAGGCGGAACTTGTCCGCCCTGCGGTCCACGCCCTGGAAGGTGCTCACCACGTCCACGAGTTCGCGGTCCTGGAAGCCCGATTCGGCGAGGTCCTCCGGGTGGATCAGGATCACCCGGCGGCCGTCGGAGATGCCGCGGTAGCGGTCGTCCAGGCCGTAGAACGTGGTGTTGTACTGGTCGTGGCTGCGGATAGTCTGCAGCACCAGGTGGCCCGGCGGCGGCGTCAGGTACTCAAGGGGGCTGACCGTGAACCGGCCGCGGCCGATGTCCGTGGCGAAGGAGCGGGTGTCGCGCGGCGGGTTGGGCAGCACGAACCCGTTCTTGGTGCGGACCCGGGCGTTAAAGTCCTCGAACCCCGGCAGGACGCGGGCGATGTGGTCGCGGATCACGTCGTAGTCCTCGGCCATGCCACGCCAGTCCACGGAGTGGTCCGGGCCGAAGGTAGCCTCGGCCATCCGGGCCAGGATCACGGGCTCGGCGAGCAGGTGCTCGGAGACCGGCGTGAGGCGTCCCTGGGTGGAGTGGACCACAGACATGGAGTCCTCCACGGACAGGAACTGCGCGCCCTTGGGATGCTTGTCGTCCTTGTCCGTGCGGCCCAGCGTGGGCAGGATCAGCGAGGTGCGGCCGTGCACAATGTGGGAGCGGTTGGGCTTGGTGGAGATGTGCACGGTCAGCCCGATCCGCTGCATGCCCGCCTCCAACGCTTCAGTGTCAGAGCACGCCAGCGAGAAATTGCCGCCCATGGACACGAAGACGTCCACCTCGTCGCGCTCGAACGCCTCCATCGACTCAACAGCGTCGTAGCCGTGGTGCCGCGGGGATGAGATGCCGAACTCGGAATCGAGTGCCGAGAGGAGCCATTCCTTCGGCTTTTCCCAGATGCCCATGGTCCGGTCGCCCTGGACGTTGGAGTGCCCGCGGACGGGGCAGGCGCCGGCGCCGGGTTTGCCGAAGTTGCCCTGGAGCAGCAGGACGTTGACCATCTCCTTGATGGTGTCCACCGAGTGCGGCTGCTGCGTCACGCCCAGCGCCCAGCAGAAGATCGAGGCCTTGGACGCCACCAGCATCCCCGCCACCTTCTCGATCTGCGCGCGGGAGAGGCCCGTGGCCGTCTCGGTCTCATCCCAGTCGAGGGTGCGGCGGGCGTCGCGGTAGGCGTCGAACCCATCCGTCTGCGCGGCAATGAAGGAATGGTCGACGACGGTTCCCGGGTCTTGTTCCTCAGCCTCCAGGAGCAGGTGACCCAGTGCCTGGAACAGCGCGAGGTCGCCGCCCACCTTGATCTGCAGGTATTCGTCGGCGAGCGGGGTGCCCCCGCCCACCACGCCCGAGATGGTCTGCGGGTCCTTGAAGTTGAACAGTCCGGCCTCGGGCAGCGGGTTCACGGCCACCACCTTGCCGCCTTTGTCCTTGCACTCCTTCAGCGCAGAGAGCATGCGCGGGTGGTTGGTGCCGGGGTTTTGACCGACGACAAAGATCAGTTCGGAGTCGTGGATGTCGTCGAGGGACACGGTGCCCTTGCCGATGCCGATGGTCGGGTTCAGCGCCGATCCGGAGGACTCATGGCACATGTTGGAGCAGTCCGGCAGGTTGTTGGTGCCCAGGGCCCGAGCGAACAGCTGGTACAGGAACGCGGTCTCGTTCGCGGTGCGCCCGGAAGTGTAGAAGACGCTGCGGTCGGGGGTGGTCGCCCGGAGGTGCTCTCCGATCAGCTCGAAGGCGTCAGCCCAGGAGATCGGTGAGTAGTGGGTATCACCCTCGCGGATCACCATCGGTTCACTGAGCCGGCCCTGGTTCCCCAGCCAGTACTCGGTCTTCCCTGAGAGTTCGGCAATGGAGTGCTTGGCCCAGAACTCCGCACCAACGGTCCGCAGGGTGTTCTCCTCGGCCACGGCCTTGGCACCGTTCTCGCAGAACTCGGCAGTCTTGCGCTTTTTGTCCGACTCCGGCCATGCGCAGCCGGGGCAGTCGAACCCGCCGCGCTGGTTCAGCCGGAGCAGGGAATGTGCCGTGCGGGTCACGCCTGCCTGCGCCACCGCGCGCTCCAGTGCCACCATGACGGCCTTGACGCCGGCGGCCTCGGTCTTGGGCTTGTGGACTTCGAGGTTGTCCTCGTTGATGTCCGCGACGGGGGCAGGCTGTTTGCCGAACTTCATTGTTCCAACTTCCTCGCCGGCACCCGGGAACTCCCGTGACGGCTCAATTGTTCATTTGCAGTGGAGGCGCGCCGGAATCCCGGCGCGCCTCCAGGGCACTCTTTGCCGATTTCCGCTACTCCGGAACCTTCGCCAGCGTTTCCTGCTCGGCGGCGATGGTGGTGTTATCGCCGTGGCCGGTGCGGACCACGGTCTCGGCCGGGAGGGTGAGCAGGCGTTCGCGGATGGACTTCAGGATGGTGGGGTAGTCACTGTAGGACCGGCCGGTGGCGCCGGGGCCGCCGTTGAACAGCGTGTCCCCGGTGAATACCGTTCCTTCGCTTTCGAGGTAGAAGCAGGTGGACCCCGGGGAGTGGCCCGGTGTGTGGATTGCCTTCAGCGTTGCCCCGCCCACCTCGAACACGTCCCCGTCGGAGTGGTAGCGGTCCGGCTTGGCGTCCGGGTAGACCTGCTCCCACAACACCAGGTCCTCCTCGTTCAGGAGGATCGGGGCGCCCAGGGCGTCAGCAACCTCCCGGGCGGCACCGATGTGGTCGTTGTGCGCGTGGGTCAGCAGGATGGCCTTGACCTTCCGGCTGCGGACCTGGTTGATGATCGCGGCGGCGTCGTGGGGCGCATCGATGATGACGCATTCCTCGTCGTTGCCCACGATCCAGACGTTGTTGTCCACGTCCCAGGTGCCGCCGTCGAGCGAGAAAGTGCCCGAGGTGACCAGGTTCTCAATGGTGACGGCCATCAGACCTCCACCGGGCTGACTTCAACAACGGAACGCAGGACCTTGCCCTCGTGCATCTTGCCGAAGGCCTCCTCCACCTGGTCGATGGTGATGCGCTCGGACACGAACGCGTCCAGGTCCAGGTTGCCCTGCTTGTAGTGGGACACCAGCATGGGGAAGTCCCGGGAGGGCAGGCAGTCCCCGTACCAGGAGGACTTCAGCGACCCACCACGGCCAAAGACGTCCAGCAGCGGCAGCTCCAGCTGCATCTCCGGCGTCGGGACGCCCACCAGGACCACGCGGCCGGCAAGGTCGCGGGCGTAGAACGCCTGCTTGTACGTTTCGGGACGGCCGACGGCGTCAATCACCACGTCAGCGCCGTTGCCTCCGGTGAGGGCCCGGATGGCCTCCACTGCGTCCTCCTGCTTGGAGTTCACGCCATGGGTGGCGCCGAGGGACCTGGCCATCCCAATCTTGTTGTCGTCGATGTCAACGGCGATGATCGTCGTCGCACCCGCCAACTTGGCCCCGGCGATCGCGGCGATGCCCACACCGCCGCAGCCGATCACTGCCACGGACTCGCCGCGCTTGACCTCGCCGGTGTTGATCGCAGCGCCAATGCCGGCCATGATGCCGCATCCCAGCAGGCCCACCGCGGCCGCGTCGACGTCCGGGTCCACCTTGGTGCACTGCCCGGCAGCAACCAGAGTCTTCTCCGCGAAGGCACCGATGCCCAGCGCCGGCGAGAGGACCGTGCCGTCCTCAAGCGTCATCTTCTGGGTGGCGTTGTGCGTATTGAAGCAGTACTGCGGCTGGCCCTTGGCGCACGCCCGGCACTCGCCGCACACGGCACGCCAGTTCAGGATGACCCGGTCACCCGGCGCCACGGACGTCACGTCCGGACCAACTGCAGAGACCACACCGGTGGCCTCATGGCCCAGCAGGTACGGGAAGTCATCGCCGATGCCGCCCTGCTTGTAATGCAGGTCCGTGTGGCAGACTCCGCAGGTCAGGATGTCCACCAGCGCCTCCCCCGGGCCCGGATCCGGCACCAGGATGGCCTCCAACGACACCGGGGCGTTCTTCTCCCGGACAACGACAGCTTGAACTTTATGGACCATGGTTCTTGTGTTCCTTTCCTGGATCCGGCCGGATCCGGTGAGTCGGCACCAAGTGCCAATCTAGCCGACATGCCACCTCCGGGGACCACGTCATTGCCGCAAAGCTGGACGCGTCGAATTGCGCATGGCACAACTTGTTGCGCATAGTGCTCACAGCAGAATATGACACTGGCCACACTTTGTGTCAATAGATATATCAGTTACAGCTTGCGTGGCTATCAGGATCGAGTCCTGGATTCGGCGCGTGTCTCCAGGGACGGACGGCGACGGACCCGTTACACCCGCTGTTTCGTCCGGCAGTAGGCTGGATGTCATGGCTTTTCACGAAACCCCTGCCGAGCGGCGCGAAGTGACCGTCCGCCGCGCACCCAAGTACGTTCCTTTTTTGATTGTGGGTGCACTGGCAGGCATTATCGCCGCCGCAGTGGTGGCTTACGCGCTGCCCGGCGACGCAACCTTCGACCCCGGCGCCGTCTTCGGATTCTTCATGGTGATGTTTGCGGCTGGCGGCGCCCTGCTTGGCGCCCTGCTGGCGCTGGTCCTGGACCGCCGCAGCGTGAGGCGGCAGGAACGGGCCGTCGTGGAGGCCGTCCCGGACTCGGAACCGGACACCGATCCCCAGGGCTAGCCGGGTCACAAACTGAAGCGGGGGAAAGTCATACCCCATAACGTGCGATAATCGATCAGTGGCACGCGGCGATGGCAAACTTTCCCATGATCTTCTTCCCGGCGAAAAAGGACCCCAGGATGCCTGTGGCGTCTTCGGTGTTTGGGCACCCGGTGAAGAAGTAGCAAAACTTACCTATTACGGGCTGTATGCACTGCAGCACCGCGGTCAGGAGTCGGCTGGCATAGCCACCAGCGACGGCAAGCGGATCAACGTCTACAAGGACATGGGCCTCGTATCCCAGGTCTTCGACGAGACCACGCTGAACACCCTGACCGGGCATCTGGCCGTGGGCCATTGCCGCTACTCCACCACCGGCGCCAGCCACTGGGCCAACGCGCAGCCCACCCTGGGCGCCACCTCCACCGGCACGGTGGCCCTGGCGCACAACGGCAACCTGACCAACACCGCCGAACTCAACGCCATGATCACGGAGCGCAACGGCGGGCAGCTCACCGGCGAAATGAAGCAGGGCAACACCTCGGACACCGCACTGGTCACCGCCCTGCTGGAAGGTGAGCCGGGCAAGAGCCTGGAAGAGACCGCCACCGAGCTTCTCCCCAAGATCAAGGGCGGCTTCTGCTTCGTCTTCATGGACGAAGGCACCCTTTACGCAGCCCGCGACACCTACGGCATCCGCCCGCTGGTCCTGGGCCGCCTGGAACGCGGCTGGGTTGTCGCCTCCGAACAGTCCGCACTGGCCACCGTGGGTGCCAGCTTCATCCGCGAGATCGAGCCCGGCGAGTTCATCGCCATCGACGAAGAAGGCGTGCGGTCCAAGAAGTTTGCAGAGCCGACGCCGGCCGGTTGCGTTTTCGAGTACGTCTACCTCGCCCGTCCGGACGCCGCGATCGCCGGCCGTTCCGTCTACGAGTCCCGCGTGGAGATGGGCCGCCAGCTGGCCCGCGAAAACACCCACGAAGCGGACATCGTCATCCCCGTCCCGGAGTCCGGCACCCCTGCAGCCGTGGGTTACGCCGAGGAATCCGGCATTCCGTTCGCACACGGCTTCGTCAAGAACTCCTACGTGGGCCGTACCTTCATCCAGCCCTCGCAGACCCTCCGCCAGCTGGGTATCCGGCTCAAACTCAACGCCCTTGAGTCCGTGATCCGCGGCAAGCGCGTGGTGGTGGTCGACGACTCGATCGTCCGCGGCAACACCCAGCGGGCCATCGTCCGGATGCTCCGGGAGGCCGGCGCCGCCGCCGTGCACGTCAAGATCTCCTCCCCGCCGGTGCAATGGCCCTGCTTCTACGGCATCGACTTCGCCTCCCGCGCCGAACTGATCGCCAACGGCGCCACCATCGAAGAGATTTCGCAGGCCATCGGCGCCGACTCGCTGGCCTACATCTCCGAGGACGGCATGATCGGCGCCACCCGGCAGCCGCGCGAACGCCTGTGCACCGCCTGCTTCACCGGCAAGTACCCCATCAAGCTTCCGGACGCGGACAAACTGGGCAAGAACCTCCTGGAGCGCACCGACCTGGGCGGCCTCAGGCCCTCCCCGGCGGCCCTTCCCGGGGAAACGGCCGCCCTGGCTGTCGACGCCACCGAGGACCCGGCGGAAAAGGCCGGCGCCACGGGCTGCGATCCCGGCCCCGACTCCGAATTCGAGAACCTGCTGACCGAAGCCGACCTCGTGCCCGACGTACACGCCGCCACCAGCGCCGACAAGAAGGACTCCGTATGACCTCCGCCAGCCCCGCCGCAGACAACGCCGGCATCACCTACGCGTCCGCGGGCGTGGACGTCGAAGCCGGGGACCGCGCCGTCGAGCTCATGAAGGATGCCGTCAAGGCAACCCACAACTCCTCGGTGATCGGCGGGGTGGGCGGCTTCGCCGGCCTCTACGATGTCTCCCGGCTGCTGACCTACAAGAAGCCGCTGCTGGCCACCTCCACGGACGGCGTCGGCACCAAGGTCGCCATCGCCCAGGCCATGGACATCCACGACACCATCGGGTTCGACCTGGTGGGCATGGTGGTGGACGACATCGTGGTGGTGGGCGCCGAGCCCCTGTACATGACCGATTACATCGCCTGCGGCAAGGTGGTCCCCGAGCGCATCGCCGGCATCGTCCGTGGCATCGCCGCTGCCTGCTCCGTGGCCGGCACAGCCCTGGTGGGCGGCGAGACCGCCGAGCACCCCGGCCTGCTGGGCGAACACGAATACGACGTCGCCGGTGCAGCAACCGGCGTCGTGGAAGCCGATGCGCTGCTGGGGCCGGACCGCGTCCGCGCCGGCGACGTCGTAATCGGCATGGCCTCCTCCGGCCTGCACTCCAACGGCTACTCCCTGGTCCGCCGCGTCATCAACCACGCCGGCTGGGCCCTGGACCGCCAGGTCTCCGAACTGTGCCGCACCCTGGGTGAGGAACTCCTGGAACCCACGCGCGTCTACGCGGCCGACTGCCTGGACCTGGCCCGTACCTTCCCGGTCAGCGCCGGCGCGGCCGTCCACGGTTTCAGCCACGTCACCGGTGGCGGCCTTGCCGCCAACCTGGCCCGCGTCCTCCCGCGGGGCCTGGTGGCCACGGTTGACCGTGCCACGTGGGAACTGCCCGCCATCTTCAAGCTGGTGTCCGAGCTGGGCAACGTTCCGCTGGCCGACCTGGAACGCACCCTGAACCTCGGCGTGGGCATGGTGGCCATCGTGTCCCCCGACGCCGCGGATGCCGCCGTCGCGCGCCTGAACGAACGGGGCCTGCCGTCCTGGATCATGGGCACGGTCACCGAGGACTCAGACTCCATCCTCAAGTCCGGACCTGACTACGTCCAGGGCGCCAAGGGCGTGGACGGCGGCGCTGTCCGCCTGGTCAACGCCTACGCCTAAAGCTTTCTTTGAGTGCTCCCCTCCACCGGCGGGGAGCACTTGGCGTTTAAGCGGCGGTCTGGATCAGGTTGAGGACGCCGCCCTGCGGGTCCCTGATGGTGGCGAGTGACCCGTCGGCGGGACGCTCGTCCGGCTCGACGAGGACCTCTCCCCCCGCTGCCTGGACGGCCGCTGCCGCCGCGGCAACGTCTGCCGTGCCGAAGTAGATCTGCCAGTCCGCTTCGTCGCCCTCATCGGCAGGGATGATCCCGGCCACCTCATTGCCGTCGACGAGCAGCGTGCTGTAGCTGCCGCCGTCGTCCTGCGGGTACTCGGTGACCTCATGCCCAAAAAGCTGCTGGAAGAAGCCGACGGCGGCCTGGGGCTCGGGCGTGAAGAGTTCCGCCCAGGCCAGCGCGCCCGGCTCGTTGAATAATTGGCTGCCGTAGTGGCTTCCTGCCTGCCAGATGCCTGTGGTTCCGCCTCCGGGAGGGGCAAGGAAGCCCAGAACACCGGTATCGCCCACCGTCTCCGGCCCGAATTCGGCGGCCCCTCCTGCGTGGGCGGCCTCCTCCAGTACGTCCGCAGCGTCTGCGGCGGCGAAGTAGACGTTCCACTTTGCGGAGGTGCCGGCCTGCAGCTGCAGGGGGCTTTGCGGTGCAATGGTGGCCACCAACCGGCCACGGATAAAGGCCTGCGCGTAGCTGCGGCCGTCCGGGGTGGGAAAGTCCTGGAACGTCCAGCCGAAGAGCCGCCCGTAGAAGTCCTTGGCAGCCGCAACATCCGGGGTCTGCAGATCCGCCCAGCAGGGCTCGCCGTGACGGTATCCCTCAACTAATGCCATGCAGGCAAGGCTACACGGACCCCTTGAGCAGCCAAGGGGTGAGGGGCACAATAGCCCCCACACAACTGGGCTCAGGGATCAGCGGCATCATCAGGAGAACGTCGATCCGGAACGGGAGAACACATGGCCGGCATCGTAGACATCGAGGGACACCCCACATGGTTGGAGGACCGCGGCGGCAATGGCGCTTCACTGCTCCTGCTGCACGGCGGCCTCAGCAACAGTGATGCCCTTCTTGGCACTATTGGCGCCGGACTCGCGGAACACTACCGGCTCATCGCCTTCGACCGTCCCGGCCATGGATACACCGCCGACACCGATGCCGACTTCCACTACAGCGATATGGCGCGGGAGGCAGTCAGCGTCCTTGAGAAGGTGGCCGCCGGCCCCGCACACATCGTCGGCTGGAGCGACGGCGGCATCATTGCCCTCCTCGTGGCACTGGCGCGGCCGGACCTGGTGGCGAAAATGGTGGTCATCGGCACCAACTACCACGTGGACGGCATCCAGCCCTTGGACATGGACCCGGACTCGCCGGTGTTACAGGAGCTTGGCCGGGCCTACGCCGAGCGTTCTCCTGACGGACCCGGGCATTTTGAGGCGGTAGCCCGGAAAGGCATGCAGCTGATCAGCACCGAGCCTTCGCTCACTACGTCCCAGATCTCGCGGATCCAGCAGCCGGTACTGGTGGCGGTGGGGGACGACGACATTGTGACCCTGCCGCACACCATCTCCTTGTATGAGGCTTTGCCCAATGGGCAGCTGGCGGTGATTCCGGGGGCGTCCCATGGCCTGCCGCTCGAGCAGCCTGCCACGCTCACCAGCCTTATGCTCCCATTCCTGGCAGCCGAAGGTCCTCCCCGGACGCTCATGCCCGTCAGGCGCCGCGCGCATTAGCCGGGAACGGCAAAAGGTCCATTGGGGCACACCGGAAACAGGTGTGGCCCAACGGACCTTTTTTGACTGCGGTCAGCACCGATAGCGCTGCAGAAGAAGCAGCGAGGCGAAGATTATTGAGACCGGCGTGCACTGCCCAAAGAGGCAGCCGCTGCCGGCGACAACTAGCCGATACGACGGTTGTCTACCTCGTCGTCATCGTCATCCAAATCATCCGCGTACTTATCCACATAAGCCGAATAGTCCGGTTCAACCGGCTCATTCGAGTAACGGCTCGTCGAACGACTGCCCGGACCCGTCAGCTCACGCTGAAGTGCCGAATAGTCAGTGTTCGGGGAGTAGTACTTAATGTCCCGAGCCTGCTTGGTAGCTTTTGCCTTTTGACGGCCGCGCCCCATGGCGTGACCCCCTTTTGTACTTGGACCGGAGGTGGTCACCTTGGCGATCGGTGAGGCCCCGGAATGTTTGGTCAATTTGTCGTACACCTAGATTACATGCTTTCGGCGGGCCCTGCTTGCCGCCTCATGGCCCGGACGCCCGCGTGGGGTAACATCACGCACCTGCGCCCGCGGGATTCCGGGATTTTTCTTCGGTAGAGTCACTTAAGAACTGCCGATTTTGTGTGGCCTTTGGCGAGCCGCGGTACCAAACCCAGGAGGATGCGCACCCGTGAACCACCAGGACATCCCGCCGAAACCAGCCTTGCCACCGCGGACCGGAAGCCTGCCAATAGTCAAGGGCGGGGACGCCGGTTCGGCGCCCGCTCCGGAGTCCGTGACGTGGTCCCAGCCGCGCCAGGATCCCGGGCCGGAAAAGCGGGCCAACAGGAGGCCTGCGTTCTGGAAAGCGTTCCTCATCGTCGTCATCCTCGCCGTGGCCGGCTCGCTGGCATGGCTCGCCGTGTGGCTGAACTCCGCTCCCGGCACCGACACAGCGAAAAGCGCAGCGCCGGGCGTGCTGCAGACCGCCGTCACTCCGCCGGCCACTCCCCAGCCCCTGCCCCGCTACGGGGTTGCGCCGGCAGCCTACGCGGTAGGTGACTGCTTCAAGGACTTTGATCCCCAGGCCCTGGCGTCCACGGTGGTGCCCTGCGACACGGGCCATTCGGCGCAGTTGGTGGCCACCCTCCACTACCCGGACAGCGCCAAGTATCCGGGGGCAGACCCGCTCAAGGCCAAGGCCCTGGAAGTGTGCCAGGCAGCAAAACTCGGCCCGGCGGCCAAGCAGTTCCAGCTGAACTACCAGCGCAGCTATCCCAGCAACACCAGCTGGGAGTCCGGGGACCGCAGGGTGGACTGCTACGTCACTGCCGACGGCGGCAACGTGATCAACGCGAGCGTGCTGCCCTGACGGCTAAACCGCCAGGGCAGCACTCCCATATCCAATCGGCCGGCTAGTCCTTCCGCCGCACTGAGAGGCCGGAGCTCGGGGCTCCCGTCAGCGCGTCGACGTCGCCCTCGGTGAGTTCGCCCAGGTCAGCGGCGGTGTCAACCACCACGGTGTCGCCGTCGCTGATCCCACCGGCAAGGATGGCCTTGGCCAGCCGGTCGCCGATCTCACGCTGCACCAGGCGCCGCAGCGGCCGGGCGCCGTAGGCGGGGTCGTAGCCGGACAATGCCAGCCATGCCTTGGCGCCGTCGGTGACTTCCAGGGTGAGGCGCCGTTCGCGCAGCCGCCGACCCAGCTCCTCCACGTGCAGCTCCACGATGTGGGCCAGCTCGTCCACCGTGAGGGCGTCGAACAGCACCACTTCGTCGAGCCGGTTGAGGAATTCCGGCTTGAAGGACGCGTTCACCGTGGCCATGACCGCGTTGCGCTTGGCCGTGGCGTCCAGGGACTGGTCCACCAGGAACTGGCTGCCCAGGTTGGAGGTCAGCACCAGGATCACGTTGCGGAAGTCCACGGTGCGGCCCTGCCCGTCGGTGAGGCGGCCGTCGTCGAGCACCTGCAGGAGGATGTCGAACACCTCCGGGTGCGCCTTCTCCACCTCGTCCAGCAGCACCACGGAGTACGGACGGCGGCGGACGGCCTCGGTCAGCTGGCCGCCTTCCTCGTAGCCCACGTATCCCGGAGGGGCCCCCACCAGGCGGGCGACGCTGTGCTTCTCGCCGTACTCGGACATGTCGATACGCACCATGGCGCGTTCGTCGTCGAACAGGAAGTCCGCCAGCGCCTTGGCCAGCTCGGTCTTACCGACGCCGGTGGGGCCCAGGAACAGGAAGGAGCCGGTGGGGCGGTTGGGGTCGCTGATGCCGGCCCGGGCACGGCGTACCGCGTCGGACACTACGGTCACGGCCTTGGCCTGGCCGATCAGGCGCCGGCCCAGCTCCTCTTCCATGTGGAGCAGCTTCTGGCTTTCACCCTGCAGCATGCGGCCGGCCGGGATACCGGTCCAGGCGGAGATGACCTCTGCAATGTCCTCCGCGGTGACTTCCTCCGCCACCATCTGCGCGGACTTGTCCGTCACGGCGGCCTCGGCTTCCGCGGCGGCGTTCACCTCGCGTTCAAGGGCCGGGATTTCCCCGTAGAGGATCCGGGACGCAGCCTCCAGGTCGCCCTCGCGCTGGGCCTTGTCAGCGGCGGAGCGCAGTTCGTCCAGCTTCGCCTTCAGGTCACCCACCCGGTTGAGGCCGGCCTTCTCCGCTTCCCAGCGGGCGTTCAGGGCCGAGAGCTCCTCTTCCTTGTCCGCCTTGTCGGCGCGCAGTGCCGCGAGCCGCTCCACGGATGCGGGATCCGATTCTCCGGACAGTGCCAGTTCCTCCATGGTGAGCCGGTCCACCTGGCGCCGCAGCTGGTCGATCTCCTCCGGAGCGGAGTCAATTTCCATGCGGAGCCGGGACGCGGCCTCATCCACGAGGTCGATGGCCTTGTCCGGAAGTTGGCGCCCCGTGATATACCGGTTGGACAGCGTGGCGGCGGCTACCAAGGCTGAGTCGGCGATGGAGACCTTGTGGTGCGCCTCGTAGCGCTCCTTGAGGCCGCGGAGGATGCCGATAGTGTCCTCCACGCTGGGCTCGCCCACGTACACCTGCTGGAAGCGGCGTTCCAGGGCCGCGTCCTTTTCGATGTTTTCGCGGTACTCATCCAGGGTGGTGGCACCGATCAGGCGGAGCTCACCGCGGGCCAGCATGGGCTTGAGCATGTTGCCGGCGTCCATGGAGGAATCACCGGTGGCCCCGGCACCCACCACGGTGTGGATCTCGTCGATGAACGTGACCACCTGCCCCTCGGAGCCCTTGATCTCCTCGAGGACAGCCTTCAGCCGCTCCTCGAACTCTCCGCGGTATTTGGCGCCGGCCACCATGGACCCAAGGTCCAGGGAGATGAGCGTCTTGCCGCGCAGGCTTTCCGGGACGTCGCCTGCCACCATCCGCTGGGCCAGGCCTTCGACGACGGCAGTCTTGCCCACGCCGGGCTCGCCGATCAGCACCGGGTTGTTCTTGGTGCGCCGGGACAGCACCTGCACCACTCGGCGGATTTCGGAGTCGCGCCCGATCACGGGGTCCAGTTTGCCGGCGCGGGCCATGGCGGTGAGGTCCGTGCCGTACTTCTCCAGGGCCTGGAAGGTGTTTTCGGGGTCCGGGCTGTCCACCTTTCGGTCGCCGCGGACTCCGGGGAGGGCAGCGAGCAGAGCCTCCCGTGAGGCACCGGCTTCACGCAGCAGGCGCGCAGCAGCATCATTGCCGGCGGAGAGGCCCACCAGGAGCACCTCGGTGGAAACGAAGGAATCGCCCAGCCGGTCCGCTTCCTCCTTGGCGTGCTGGATGGCCTGCAGGGCGGGGCGGGACAGCTGCGCCTGCTGGCTGGAGCCGCCGGAAGTGGCGGGCAGGGCCTTGATGGCGCTGCTGGCCTGGACGCTGACGGCATCCGGGTCCGTGCCCGTGGCCTTGAGGAGTGCGACCGCCACACCCTCCCGCTGGTCCATCAGCGCTTTGAGAAGGTGGGCCGGTTCCACCTGGGGGTTGCCGGCCGTCGAGGCGTTCATTGCCGCCGCGGAAAGAGCCTCCTGGCTCTTGGTGGTGAATTTGACGTCCAAAGAGAGCTCCTTTCGGGGGCTTGTTGACTAAGTTGAGTGTACTACGCTCAACTTTGCGCGGCGAGGTTCCCCTGCCATGTTTGCCCACGGCGTAACAGCTGTCCAGAGCCGGAAGTCCTTCCCGCCCACCGGCCCGCACCGGCGGGTCCTGGCGCTACGTGCCGTACACAGACACGGCGGCGGCCTTGACCACGAAGTGCACCGTCATCCCGGGAGCAAGGCCCAGGTCCGCCGAGGCAGCCGGCGTGATGTCGGCGGCGAGGCTGCCGGCGCGGACGCGGATCTGGTCGCCATGGGGCTCGAGGTCGGTGATGGTGACGGCAAACGAGTTCCGCGGGCTTCCGTGCGCGTCGTCGAGGAACACTGACACGGCCGACGGTGGGAACACGGCCACGCCCGGACCGCCCGGCCCGGGCAGCCGGCCGGGTTCCCCGGAGCCGCCCAGATCTTCGTCGCGCCCCGCGATCCGCAGGCCCTGGCTGGTGCGCACGCCGGCGCCGTCGAGGGTTCCGGGAATGAAGTTCAGTCCGGCAAGCCCGGCAGCAAAGGAGCTGCGCGGGCGTTCCAGCACGGCACGCGTGGGACCCTCTTCTGCAACCTTCCCGTCTTCCAGGATGACCACGCGGTCCGCAAGGACCAGCGCGTCCAGGACATCGTGCGTGACGATGATGGCCTGCCGGCCCGCGAGGACCCGTTTGAAGAGGCGGCGCAGCAGCGGTGCGGAATGGATATCCAGGGCGGCCAGCGGCTCATCCAGCAGCAGGAGTGCGGGGTCCGCGGCGAGCGCGCGGGCCACGGCAACACGCTGGGCCTGGCCGCCGGAGAGTTCGGCGGGACGGCGCCCGGCGAGGTGTTCCGCTTCCACCTCCGCCAGCCAGCGCAGGGCACGTTCCTTCGCGTCCCGCTTGGGGACGCCGGCGCTGCGCGGCCCGAATGAGACGTTGTCCACCGCACTCAGGTGGGGAAAGAGCAGAGGTTCCTGGGCGAGCAGGGCGGTGCCGCGGTGATGGGGAGGTACCCAGGAGGGCTTTCCGCCGTCGAGGTCAAAGAGCGTCCTGCCGTTGAGTTCGGCGCGGCCGCTGTCCGGCCGCAGCAGGCCCGCGATGCTGGCCAGCAGGGTCGATTTGCCGGCGCCGTTGGGTCCCATGACGGCCACCGTTTCACCCGGCCGGACGGCAAGGTCCACGTCGAAACCCCGCCCGGCCACGGCCGCCTGGAAGGACAGCGTCACCGGACGTCCCCTCCGGCCGGTGCGGCCGTCGTCGTCCGCTGCCCTGCTCCGGCACGGGCCGCTGCCGGCTGCCGGTATGCGAGCGCCACCACGGCGACAGCGACGGCCACCAGCACCAGGGAGAGCGCGACGGCGGCGTCCGGGTCCGTTTCCCGCTGCAGGTAGATCTCCAGCGGCAGCGTCCGGGTAACCCCCTGGAGGCTGCCCGCGAACGTCAGCGTGGCGCCGAACTCGCCCAGGCTGCGGGCGAAGGACAGGACCGCGCCGGAGGCCAGTCCGGGCAGGACCAGCGGGAGCGTGACGCGCCGGAAGACGGTGCCGGGGCGCGCGCCCAGCGTTGCGGCCACGGCCTCGTAGCGGGAGCCGGAGGTGCGAAGCGCCCCTTCCAGGCTCACTACCAGGAAAGGCAGCGCCACGAACGTCTGCGCCAGGACCACCGCCGTCGTGGAGAAGGCGATGCGCAGCCCGAGCACCTCCAGGGCGTGCCCCAGCAGCCCTTGGCGGCCGAACGTGTAGAGCAGGGCGATCCCGCCCACCACCGGGGGAAGCACCAGGGGCAGGAGCACCAGCGAGCGCAGCAGCCCCTGCAGCCGGAAGGAGTCCCTGGCCAGGACCAGGGCCAGGGGAACCCCCAGCAGGATGCACAGGAGGGTGCTTGCCGCCGAGGTCCGAAGGCTCAGCCCCAGTGCCGTCAGGGACGGCTCCGACGTCACCAGCGGGATGAACTGCGCCCAGTCAACGCGCAGCACCATCGCCAGCAGGGGAAGCACGACGACGACGGCCGCCAGGACTGCCAGCGCACGGACCCACGCGGGGATGCCGGAGTAGGCGGCGGCTGGGGTGCGCGGCCGCGCCTGGGGTGGCCTCCCTGGCCGCTGTATCACTTGCTGCCCGGGCCGGAGCTGGCTGACCCGGAACTGGCTGGCCTGGATTTGCCCGGGCCGGAAGTGGCTGACCCGGAACCGTCCGGCCCGAATCCTGCCGGGCCGAACCCCGCGGCGGCGAGGACCTTCTGGCCCTCGGGACTGGTGACCAGGTCTACGAACGCCTGGGCGGTGGCCTTGTTCCGGCCGTTGGCGACGGCCGCAATCGGGTAGGTGTTGACCGCACTCCCCGATTCCGGGAACTGGATGCCTGCCACTTTGGTCCCGGCGGCCTTGATGTCCGTGCCGTAGACCAGCCCCGCATCCGCCTCACCGGAGGTGACCTTGCCCAGGACGTCAGTGACCGCGTTCTCCTCGCTGGCCGGGCTCAGCGCGACGCCCGCCGCTTCCGCCACTTTGGCTGTGGCAGCCCCGCAGGGGACCTGCCGGGCGCAGGTCACCAGCTTGATGCCCGGCCGGGCCAGGTCCTGCAGGGATGCGACCTTCGCCGGGTTGCCCGGCGGCACGGCGATGGCCAAGGTGTTGGTGGCGAAGTCCTCCGGCGCTCCCTCGGTGAGGCCGGCGTCCTGCACCTTCTTCATGTTGGCCGTGTCCGCGGAGGCGAAGACGTCAGCGGGCGCGCCCTGGTTGATCTGGCTGGCAAGGTCCGATGACCCGGCGAAGCTCAAGGTGACCGTGGCGCCCGGGTGTTCCGTTTCAAAAGTGCTCGCGAGTTCGGTAAAGGTCTGCTTGAGTGAGGCGGCCGCGAAAACGGTGATGGCGCCTGCCGGTTTGGTGCCGGAACCGGTGGCGGTGCCGGCACTTGTTCCCGCGTCCGGACTGCCCGCCGGGGCACAGCCTGACAGGACGGCAAGCAGCAGCACGGCCAGTGCGGGGACGGCGGCCCGGAGGGTGGAAGCCGCGGACCGGACGGGTTGCCGGCTCATGCGGCGGCCCGGCCCTTCGGCGACTCGATGATGACGGTCGTTGCCTTGACCACGGCGGTGGCCACGGCACCAGGTTCCAGCCCCAGCTCACGCACGGCCTCGCTGCTCATCAGCGAGACCACCCGGAAGGGCCCGCACTGCAGTTCCACCTGCGCCATGACCTTGTCCGTGATGACGTTGGTCACCAGGCCCACGAACCGGTTCCGCGCCGAACTGCTGCCGCTCTTCGGGTCATCGGGAAGCTGGGCGAGCTTCTGCGCGTGCGTTGCCAGTTCCAACCCGTCCACCGCCAGGCGGCCGGAGGGGTCCCGCAGCGCGGTGAGGGTTCCCTGCTCCGTCCACCGGCGGACGGTATCGTCGCTCACCCCCAGGAAACGGGCGGCCTCTGAAACGCGGATAAGTGCCATTCGGCGATTCTAGCCCGCAAATGAGGGTTGGTGGCACGTTTTAAGACGCAGGAGCGGTCGTGAATGGGCCGCGTGGCTGCACGGCGTTCGACGGAAGGGCAGCACTAGACTCCTTGCATGGCCATCTACATCGACCCGCCGCTGTGGCCTGCACACGGAACACACTTTTCGCACCTGGTCTCGGACGCATCCCTGGACGAGCTGCACGCGTTCGCTGCCGCCGCGGGGATCCCGGAGCGGGCGTTCGACGGCGACCACTACGATGTGCCGGAACGCCGCTTTGATGACCTGGTGGCGGCGGGAGCGGTTCCGGTGGAGGGCCGGGTGCTGGTCCGCAGGCTCATTGCCAGCGGGCTGCGGATCCCGGCACGCCGGCGGAACAAGTCACTAAAGGTCCCCCTCCTGAACCGCTGGGAAGCCATCATGCCAGGCCACGACGCCCTGTTCCTGGACCTGCTGGACCGCTGGAGCGAACCGCACCGGCACTACCACGGCTGCACCCACCTGCTGTCCGTACTGGAGGCGCTGGACCTGCTCACCGAACCGGCTGAAGCGCCCCGGACAGTACTGCTGGCTGCCTGGTTCCACGACGCCGTGTACCGCGGGGCAGCCGGCATGGATGAGGAGGAGTCGGCACGCTTGGCGGAGGAACGGCTTGCCGACGCCTGCCTTCCGGAGGCAGAGGTGGCGGAAGTGGCGCGCCTGGTCCGGCTGACCTCGGACCACCGGCCGGAACCGGGTGACGACGACGGCGCACTCCTCTGCGACGCCGACCTCTCGATTCTCGGCGGCGAACCCGAGGAATACGCCCGCTACGCAGCTGCCGTGCGGAAGGACTACGCGCACATCGGCGACGCCGACTTCGCAGCCGGCCGGGCCGCCGTCGTCCGGCACCTGCTGGAACTGGACCCGCTCTTCCACCACCAGCGGGCCAAAGAACTGTGGCAGGACGCCGCGCACCGCAACCTGAACGGCGAATTGCAGTGAACGCGCCCGGCAGCAGCCCCCGGCACACATACTCCGCCAACGCGGCGCACCGGCAGCTGCCCTTCACCGTGCGGCTGGACTGGGGTCTGGAAGGGGGCAGGACGGTGGCCGCCGGCGCCGACATCGCCGTGGTGGTGGACGTCCTGTCCTTCGGCACCTGCGTCAGCGTGGCACTGGACCGGTCCGCCGACGTTTTCCCGTACCGCTGGCGGGACACCACCGCAGAGGACTTCGCCGCCCACCACCAGGCCCAGCTGGCAGGCCCCCGGAACGGCGGCGGGCTGAGCCTGTCCCCCGCCAGCCTCCGCGCGGCAGCCTCGCTGGAACGGCTGGTCCTGCCCTCCCCCAACGGTTCTGAACTCTGCCACGCCCTGGCGGCCGAAGTGCCCCTGGTGGCCGCAGTATGCCTCCGGAATGCCGCGGCCACGGCAGACTGGGTGGCCGCCAATCTTCCCGGCGACGCCGTGGTGGCGGTGGTCGCCGCGGGCGAACGCTGGCCGGACGGCACCCTCCGCCCTGCCGTGGAGGACCAGATCGGAGCCGGAGCTTTCATCGCAGGACTGGTGGCCGCCGGCAAGGGCGGCTATGAGGCCGGGGACGGCAGGCACGGCTATGCTCCGGAGGCCGTGGCGGCCATGGCTGTCTTCGAAGCGGCCGAGCCGCGCCTGCGCGAAACGCTCCAGCAGTGCGCCAGTGGCCGGGAACTTTCAGGGGCCGGCTACGCGGAGGACGTGGACATCGCCGCTGAACTGGATGACAGCGACTCGGCAGCCATCCTGCGGGACGGGGCGTTCCGCCCGCTGTGACGGGACGGCAGTCCTGCCTGGCTGTACGTCCTGCCAGGCTGTACGTCCTGCCTAGCGGTAGGTCCTGACGGGATAGGTGCTCGCAAACGGCGTGGTGCTGGGCACGATCTGCTTCCCCAGCGGCATCAGGGACACCGGAATGAGCTTGAGGTTGGCGATGGCCAGCGGGATGCCAACGATGGTCACAGCCATGGCGAACGCTGTGACCACATGTCCAATGGCAATCCAGATCCCGGCCACCAGCAGCCAGATCACGTTGCCCAGCAGCGGGAAGACACCTGTGCCGCCGGGCTTGTCCACCACCATCCGGCCAAACGGCCACAGCGTGTAGGCAGCGATCCGGAATGAGGCAATGCCCCACGGGATGGTGACGATCAGCAGGCAGCAGACCACACCTGCGAGGAAGTAGCCCAGGGCCAGCCACAAGCCGCCGAAAACCAGCCAGATGATGTTCAGAAGTGTCTTCATGCACCCATTGTGCCCTCGACCCCCTGACAAAAAGGCCCTTCGGCTAAAAGATGGGGGACATCCCTGATCCTGCCCTGACCCGCAGCCGCCCGGTCCACGGAGCCGCCCGCCGCTAAACTGTGGCAGCCGCTTTTGCAGCCTGGACGAACGCCCGGACCTTGGCCAGGTCCTTCACGCCGCGGGTCGCTTCAACGCCGGAGGAAACATCCACGCCCCAGGCATGCGCGGCGGCTGCTGCCTGGCCGACGTTCGCCGCTTCAAGGCCGCCGGCGAGCAGCCAGTTCCGTCCCTGAAGCACGGGCAGGGATGCCACGGAGGAGTAATCCCAGGACTCACCGGAGCCCGGCACGGCGGCATCGATCAGGAGCAGGTCCTCACCCCAGTCTTCGAACTCGTCCTGGCCGGCACCCATGGTGATGGCCCTGACCAGCTTCATGCCGGCGTCGTGCACTGTTGCCACGTCTGCGCGTAACCGGTCACCATGCAACTGGATCCACTCAAGGCCCGCGGCCCGGGCAATGGCGATGGCATCGGCGACGGGCTCGTCGCGGAAGACTCCGATCGGGGTGACGCCGTCCGGAACCCCCGCCAGCAGGGAGGCCACCTGCGACGGCGAGACGACCCGGGGGCTGGCGGTGAGGACGAACCCCACGGCGTCTGCGCCGGCGTCCACTGCTTCGCGGACAGATTCGGGCGTGCTGAGACCACACACTTTGACGAACATTCCCGGGCTCCTTCAGGCTGTTTTCGTGTTGACCCCCCGGAGGAGATTAGCAGGGACCGGACACAACTGCGACGAGCGGCCATGGCGGGGAACTAGGCTGGGCTGATGCAGATCATCCGCTTCGCTGACCTTAAGGCCGAACCATGGCGCAACGGCGGCGGGGTGACCAGGGAAATTGCCCGCCAGGCTTCAGCCGACGGCGGCTGGGACTGGCGGTTGAGCATCGCGGACGTCACCAAGGCAGGCGAATTTTCGCCTTTTCCGGGCATGGAGCGCGTCCTGACCGTCATAGAGGGCGAGCTGCTGCTCCTCACCGTGGACGGCGCGGAGCAGCCCCTGGAGAAGTACCGTCCGTTCCGGTTCGACGGCGGCGCCGCCACCGGGGCCAAACTGCCCACGGGCGACATCCGCGACCTCAACGTCATCACCCGGACCGGGGCGTTCAAGGGCTTTACCTCCATTATTGAGCTGTCCAAAAAGCGCGCCCACCCCGTGTTCGAGGGGCAGCTCGGGGTGCTGTTGCAGGGACAGGCGAAGGTCAGCGACAGCGCTGGGGAACCGCTGGACCTGGGCCGTTACGACGCAGTAGTGGGCTCAGGCAGCGATTCCCCGGAAATCCTCGGCCGCGGCTTCCTGGCCGTGGTGTCCATCGACCCGAACGGCCCCACGGGCTGACTGCCGCCGCCAGGTGGTGGGCTTGGGCACCAACGGTGGAACCCGCCGTCGTGCCTTGCTACCTTGGAATTCAAGGCTCCGCACCGGGGCCTCCGGACGACGGTTCAGTACCCGGCACGCGACAAGACTGGCCAAAGGAACTGTCATGTCGTGGATAATCCTCATTATTTCCGGGGCGCTGGAGGCAGTCTGGGCCGCCGCCCTGCACCGTGCTTCCCAGGCTTCCGGACGCCGGCGGGTTGCCCCCGCTGCCCTGTTCCTGGTGGCCGTGGCCGCCAGCACCGGCGGGCTTGCGGTGGCCATGCAGTCCATCCCCACCGGTACGGCCTACGCCGTGTGGGTGGGCGTGGGCGTGGTCCTCACCTCCGCCTACGCGATGGCCAGCAGGGTTGAACGTCCGACGGCGGCGCGCCTGCTGCTGCTGTCCGGCATCGCCGCGTGCGTGGTCGGCCTCAAGGTGGTGGCGTGATGGTGAAGCGCGGCCTTCCATGGCTGGTGCTGCTGGCCTCGGCCGTCCTGGAGGCGGTCTGGGCCACCGCGCTCGGCCTGTCCGACGGCTTCACCCGGCCCGTGCCCACCATCGTCTTCGCCGTCACCGCCACGCTCAGCATGGTGGGACTCGGCATGGCCATCCGGAGCATCCCGCTGGGCACCGCCTACGCCGTATGGGTGGGCATCGGCGCCGCGTTGACGGTGGGCTGGGCGATGGCCACCGGCGTCGAACCCTTCAGCGTGGTGAAGCTGCTGTTCATTGCGGGGATCGTGGGCTGCGCCGCGGGCCTGAAGGTGTTGCCGGCCCAAAAAAATGCGCCGCGGGTGCGCAGCGGTGACTAGGCTTTTGCCATGCACTCCCCCGAGATCGCCATGGCCGTGGATACGCTGCGGCGCCGGCTGCTGCCCGGAACGCGCACCATCCTGGGCATCGCCGGGGCGCCGGGATCCGGCAAGTCCACCTTTGCCGCCTGGCTGCAGGAGCAGTTCAGCCCCGGAACCTCGGTAGTGGTGCCGATGGACGGCTTCCACCTGGGCAACGCGATCATCGAGGGGACCCCGCTCCGTCAGCGCAAGGGAGCCATTGATACGTTCGACGCCGGCGGCTACCTTTCGCTGCTGCGGCGTCTGGCGCAGCGGGACGAGGCAGTGGTGTACGCACCGGAGTTCCGGCGCACCCTGGACGAGCCGGTGGCCGCCTCCATCGCCGTCCCGGCCGAGGTCCCACTGGTGATTACGGAGGGCAACTACCTGCTGGCGGACCAGGAGCCGTGGAAGGAGGTGCGGGCGCAGCTGGACGAGGTGTGGTTCCTCGAAACCCCGCCCGCGCTCCGGCTGCAGCGGCTGGTGGACCGGCACATCTCGTTCGGCATGGAACGGGACGCAGCGGTCGCCTGGGCCAATGGACCCGATGAAGCCAATGCCCGGCTGATCCAGGCCACGCGCCCGGCGGCGGACCGCGTCCTACCTTGGCTGTAATTTTCAAAAGCAGGAAACGAACAGGAGAACCATGGCAAACGCACCCACTGAACCCGGCACCCCTGAAGCCGCGGGAACTGTCCAGCTCGGCGACGGACTGACCGTCAGCCGCCTGGGCTTCGGCGGCATGGCCCTCACGCCGGTCTACGGCGAGGTGGACCCTGCCGAGGCACTGCAGACCCTGCACCACGCCGTCGACGCCGGGGTCAGCTTCCTCGACACCGCGGACATCTACGGCGGCGGCAGCAATGAGGAACTCATTTCACAGCTGCTCAAGGACCGGCGGGACGAAGTCCAGCTGGCCACCAAGTTCGCGCTGGTGGGAACGCCCACGGACGGCTACACGGATATCCGCGGCGACGCCGGGTATGTGCGCGAGGCCGTGGACCGGAGCCTGCAGCGGCTGGGCACCGAGGTGATCGACCTCTATTACATGCACCGCCGCGATGTCCGCGTCCCCATCGAGGAGACCGTGGGGGCCATGGCCGAGCTGGTCAAGCAGGGAAAGGTCAAGCACCTGGGCCTGTCCGAAGTGACGGCACAGGAACTGCGGGATGCGTCGGCGGTCCACCCGATCGCGGCGGTCCAAAGCGAATGGTCCATCTGGAGCCGGGACGTGGAACGCAACGTGGTTCCGGCCGCCGCCGGCCTGGGCGTCGGCTTCGTCCCGTACTCCCCGCTGGGCCGCGGCTTCCTCACCGGAACCGTGGACACGTCAAGCCTGGGCGCCAAGGATTTCCGGCGCAACATCCCCCGTTTCGCTCCGGACGCCGCAGGCGCCAACCAGGCCGTGGTGGACGCCGTCCGGTCCGTGGCCGACCAGCTCAACGCCACGCCGGCGCAGGTGGCCCTGGCCTGGCTGCTGGCACAGGGCAAGCGGCTCGGCCTGCCGGTCGTTCCCATCCCCGGCACCCGCAAGGCCGCCCGGATTGACGAAAACCTCGGCGCACTTGCCCTGGAGCTCACCCCGGCGCACCTGCAGGCGCTGGACGCAGCGTCTGATGCCGTCGTCGGCTCCCGTTCCGCGGACCCCACGTGGGTGTCCGAGGGGCGGGAATAGGGCGCGTTTGCCGAAGCCATCACACCGTATTTTGACCAATACCCCTAGGAGCCCCATGACTGCCATCGTCCATTTTGAAGTCCAGATCGATCCCGCCCGCCGGGAGGACGCCGCCAAGTTCCTCTCCGAGACCTTGGCCGCCACCCGGGCGTGGCCCGGCAACCAGGGGATCGAGGCTCTCGTTGACGACGCGGACCCGTGCCACATCCTGGTGGTGGAAACGTGGGCCACCACGCAGGACCACGACGACTACGCCGCCTGGCGGAACACGCCGGAAGGCAAGAGCGCGCTGCACGAGATCCTGGCCGGCCCGCCGTCCAAGCAGGTCTACTCCACCACCATGCCGCTTGACCTGCAGCCGTCCGCGGGCTGACGATCATGGACTCACTTCGATATGACCTGCCGGCCCTGACCATCCGCAGCATCTCCGTCAGCGGGATGGACAACAACGTGTACCTGCTGACCGCCAAGGAAAGCGGCGCGCAGGTGCTGATTGATGCCGCTGACGACCTCCCGGCCATCCGCCAACTGCTGGCGGACGGGGCTGCGGACACCTCTGCAGCCCCGCGGCTTGCCCTGGTGGCCACCACCCACCAGCATTGGGACCACGTGCGGGCCCTGAAGGAACTGGTGGAAGCCACGGGGGCGCGGACGGCAGCAGGGGCGGACGACGCCGATGCGCTGCCGGTCCCGGTGGACGTTCGGCTCAGCCACGGCGACGTGGGCAACTTCGATGGCTTCGACATAACGGCCGTGCACCTGCGCGGCCATACGCCCGGCTCCATCGCCTTCGTGTACCAGGACCCGGACGGCCCGGCCCACATCTTCTCGGGTGACTCGCTGTTCCCGGGCGGCGTGGGCAACACGGACAAGGACCCTGAACGGTTCAACCAGCTCCTGTCCGACGTCGCAGAGCGGCTGTTCGGCGCCTACCCGGACACCGCCGTCGTCCATCCCGGGCACGGCAAGCCCACCACGCTGGGTGCCGAGCGGCCGCACCTCGACGAGTGGCGCGCCCGCGGCTGGTAGATCCCTTAAACGGCTGAGCGGGCCCACCTAAAAGGCGGGCCCGCTCAAGAGGCACTTCTAGCGGCCGCGGCGCTCGTTCGACGCCGGTGCGGACGCGCGGCGGGGGCCGCTGCGGGCGGGACGGCCCGAGCCGCCGTTGCCTGAACTGCCGCTGCCGGAACCGTAGGAGCCTCCCGAGGTTCCGCCGGTGTTGGAGGACCAGACTGCCTTGCTTCCGCCGGTTGCGCCGGAGCGCTGGCCGGAGGTACCCGCTGCGGCGCGCTGGCCGGTTGCGGGGCGCCCGCTGCGCTGGCCACCGCCCGAGGCAGGACGTCCGCCGGTGGCGGGGCGTCCGGTGCCGCCGCGGGGAGCGTCGCTGCGGGTGATCCGGGAATCGGTGCGGCCCTCGGCTGCACGTCCGTTCGATCCGCGGCCGGCCGATGAGCGGCCACCTGCTGCGGGAACGTCGTTGCGGTGCGTGGAAGCCGTGCCGCGGCCGCGGGCGTTGCGGCGGGCAGCGGCTGCTGCCACTGCGCGGTCCTCGTTCTGCTCGGCATTGCGGTCGAATGCTGCACGGGCTTCCGTGCGGCCTTCGAAGGCGACAGCCCGGCGCTCGGCGCGGGTGGCGTCGCTGCGGGCGGATTCGGCCGAAACCTTGCCGCGTCCACTACGTCCGCCACGCCCACCGGTGGTGGGAGCAGCCTGGCGGCGTGCACGCTTGCGCTCCGCGTTGGCTCCGGTGGAGGTGCCGCCGCCCTGCTTGGGGGCTTTGGCTGCCAGGAGCGCGGCACGGGTGCGGGGGTCAACCTTCTCCGCAATGTCGCCAACCAGTTCAGCCACGATGGGTGAGCTGGCCGTGACGCGCTCGAAGCTGACGTCCACGCCGGCGGCCTTCATGAGCTTCTTCACGTCGGCCTGCTGTTCGGGCAGGGTCAGCGTGACCACGGTGCCGTCGGAACCGGCACGCGCGGTGCGGCCTGAACGGTGCAGGTACGCCTTGTGCTCGGTGGGCGGGTCCACGTGGATGACCAGTTCGACGTCGTCGACGTGCACACCGCGGGCGGCGACGTCTGTTGCCACCAGGACGCGGACGTCGCCGTTGGAGAACTCGGCCAGGTTGCGGTCACGCGCATTCTGGGAGAGGTTGCCGTGCAGGTCCACGGCGGGGATCCCGGCGTCGGTCAGGGTCTTGGCCAGCTTGCGGGCGTGGTGCTTTGTCCGCATGAACAGGACGCGGCGGCCGGCGCCGGAGGCGAGCTCCACGATCAGTTGCTTCTTGACGGTCTGGTCGTTGACCACCAGCACGTGGTGCTCCATGGTGGTTACCGCTGCCTGCGGATCGTCCACGGAGTGGGTGAGCGGGTTGGACAGGTAGCGCTGGACGATCTTGTCCACGCCGTTGTCCAGGGTGGCGGAGAAGAGCAGGCGCTGGCCCTCGCTGGGGGTCATGTCCATGAGCTTCTTGACCACCGGCAGGAAGCCGAGGTCGGCCATGTGGTCGGCCTCGTCCAGGACGGTGATCTCCACCGCTTCAAGGGTGAGGATGCGCTGGCGGATCAGGTCCTCCAGGCGGCCGGGGCAGGCGATGACGATGTCGACGCCGGCGCGCAGCGCCTTTTCCTGACGGGCCTGGGAGATGCCGCCGTAGATCACGGTGGTGTTCAGGCCGGCGGCCTTGGCCAGCGGCTCGATGGTGGCGTTGATCTGGGTTGCCAGTTCACGGGTGGGTGCCAGGACCAGGCCCATGGGGCGGCCGGGCTTGCGGAAGTGCTTGGCTTCCCGCTCAGCGAGTCTTGCTACAAGCGGGATAGCGAAAGCAATGGTTTTACCGGATCCGGTCCGGCCCCTGCCCAGGACGTCACGGCCGGACAGCGTGTCCGGAAGGGTCTTCACCTGGATGGGGAACGGTTCAACGATTCCCTGGGCGGTAAGGGTGTCTGCAAGGGCCTTGGGAGTACCGAGGGCAGCAAAAGTAGTCATGTAGTTTTTTACGGTCTTTCTGGCGGTATCCAGGCGGATATCGGCCCCCGATGCCGGTTGGACCAGGGGTTTCGCCGAAGAAAAGTCAGGTGATCAACCGGGCGCTGTAAATCAGGACAGCCGGCCGGGACCAAATGGAACGCGTTCATCGACGCAGGATGTGCCTCTCACATGAAGAAAGCCCACTCCCTGGAAAGGAACCTCCAGATCCGGAGCAGGCGGCATCACTGCACATCAAGTTCCTCCAGTCTAGCATCCCTGCGCCCGGAACCCATCGTCGGCGTTGCCTTCGGGGGCACGGCCGGGCAATGTTGAGGCATGAGCGAGCACCAGGAAACGCAGCAGCACGAAGGGCACGCGCACGACGACGGCGGGTCGCCGGACGGGGGCGGCGGCGGCATTGACACGGCTTCCGCCTGGGACGAGAGGTACCGCAGCAAAGCAAGGCTGTGGAGCGGGAAGCCGAACCCGCAGCTGGTCCGGGAGGCCGGTGGCCTGCGGCCCGGGAAGGCGCTGGAACTGGGATGCGGCGAAGGCGCCGACGCTATCTGGCTGGCGCAGCAAGGCTGGTCCGTGACCGCCGTCGACGTCTCCGCCGTTGCCCTGGAACGGGCCCGCTCCCATGAGCTGGCCGAACTGGCGCGGGAAAGCGTGCACGCCTCGAACGGCACTATGGAAAGCCGGATTACCTGGCAGCTGGCGGACCTGACGCAGTGGCAGCCGGGAGATGCCTACGACCTGGTGACGTCGCAGTTCCTGCATTCCCAGGAGCTGGACTGGCGGATCCCGCTGCGCACCGCGGCCTCGGCCGTCAAACCGGGTGGAACGCTGCTGGTGGTTGGGCACCACCCGGACCGGCTGCCGCCGTGGGGTCCGGGGCACCACCATGAAGGCATGTTCTACACAGGGGACCAGCTGGTGCAGGAACTGGGACTGGATCAGCCCGGATGGCAGGTGGAGGTCCTCACCAGCCGGGAGCGCCCAGTGACCGGGCCGGAAGGGCAGGAGGCCACCATCGCCGACGTCATCGTGCGCGCCACCCGCCTTCCCTAGCCGCCGGCGCGCCCCCGGTGGTGACGCGCGGCGCCACCAGGACCGCGGCGACCCCGATGGCGGCAGTGAAGGCGAAGACCCCCGCGAAGGACTGGACCGGCGTCGTGAATGCCGCGAAGACAATCCCCGTGGTGGCCAGCGACAGCGCGCCGCCCAGGGAGTCCGAGATGGACATGGCGGAGCTGTTGAAGCCCTCGTTCTCCTTGGTGGACAGCGCCAGGGTCATCACGCTCAGGCGCGGGTAGAGCAGGCCCATGCCGCCCCCTGCCAGCACCCAGCCCGCGATGGCGGTGGCGGGCGGCCAATGCAAGGCAGTGGTGGCCAGGGCCAGGGTTATCGCGGCCAGGACCATGAGCGATCCGGCCTGGACGGCGCGGCGGTGCGGCAGCCGTGTGCCCATACGGCCCTGTACGGCGGCGGCCCCCGCCCAAGCGAGCGCGCCGCCGGTGAGGGTCAGCCCGGCCAGTGTGGGCGGGAACGAATACTGGTCGATCAGGAGATATGGAAGGTAGACCTCGGCGCCGAAGAACGAGGCAGACGCAAGCCCACGCGCCAGGATCACGCTGGGCAGGCCGCGGCGGGCGGCGAGGGTACCGGAGGGCACCAGCGGACGCACGGCCACCAGGGCAACAACGACGGCGGCGAGCGCCAGGAGTGCCGTGGCTCCCGGGAAGGCGGGGATGCTGGCGTCCGCGGAAAGATTCAGCCCCAGCACCGCAAGCGCGGCCAGTGCCGCCCAACCCAGCCGGCCCAGGGCCCACGGCGCTGCGGCTTCTTCGGGTTGGCCCGGCCCGGCCGGCCGGCCCTCCGCGTCGGGCCCGTCCAGCCCGCGCAGCACCGGCACGATCATCGCCAGCGCCGGAATGACCAGGCCAACCACGCCCAGGAACACCCAGTGCCAGCTGAAGACCTGCGCCACCACCCCTGCCGCGAAGGGTCCCACCAGGGACGGGACCACCCAGGCCGCCGAGAAGGCAGCGAAGATCCTCGCGTGCAGCTGGCCTGGGAAGAACCGCGCCACGAGCACGTAGAGCGCGACGGTAAGGGCGCCGCCGCCAAGACCCTGCACCAGGCGGCCGGCGACGAGCATGGGCATGGTAAACGAGGTGCCCGCGATGAACAGGCCCAGCACGAACAGCGCTACGGAGGCGTACAGCGGCGCGGCGGGCCCGCGGCGGTCTGACCAGTTTCCGGCCCCCACCATGCCGATCACGCCCGTGGCCATGGGCCCCGCAAAGGCCAGCGCGTAAAGGCTTCCACCGTTCAACTCCCGGCTGACCAGCGGCATGATGGTGGTCACGGCAAGCGATTCGAAGGCGGCCAGGAACACCAGGGCGCAGGTTCCCACGGTCACCCAAAGGTATGGGGGCCGGAAGATCCCGGCGGCGTCGCGGGTTCCCGGGAGCGTGGAGTCCTGCACAGCGGTTCCTAACCAAGTTGTGATCGCGCACCCGAGGTGGCCCGGCTGCCCTTCCTCACATGGCTGCCCCGGACTCCCAACCCTAATGACTCAGCCAGCCTCGTAGGAAGCATGCAACAGCCATAAATGTCCTTTCCTCCTGGGCCAGCCGCGGCCTCACCATGGTCGGTGACGTATGGCCCTGCGAAGACCTCGAACGGTAACCACATTTCTGGCCATGTGCCGCCACTCATTGAAGCTCGCCGGAGGGTTCTTCATAGGCTTTTCGGCAGGCATCCGCATGGCTTTACGGCTCCGGTGAGTGGTTCGGAGCAAGGCAGCGGCAGCAAGCAGTCCGGCCATGGATAGTGAGGACTGTACGAATGCGGAGCCGTACCCCAAACTCTCCAACACCGCCGGTAAGGCGATCAGGTATGCCATCAGAGCACCAAGAGTCGCTGCAAACCACAGGATGGACAGCAGCTGCACCCTTCGCTCTGCAAGCAGGATGAGGTCTCCGGTATGGGAAGCGGCACACTCGCGCAACTGGTTTTCGAAGTATCCGGTTGCTTGTTGGCTTTCGCTGAGCTTGAGCCGGCTCACCTTCAAGGCGGCATCCCGCTCCTGGAGCTGGGCTTCGTAGCGGCGGCGCTTGGCCTCGAATAGAGCAGCGGAACTCTGAATGTTCGCTGCTGGCGGTTTCTCGCGTGCCATTGAGCGCCGGACCACCTCCCGCCTGATGGCCTCTCCGGCTGCTGTTGGCGTCGTAAAGGAAAAGTCAGCTGCCCGGTCAGCCATAAGAACGTCGGTTGTATGCCCAACAGCCGTTGCAATCGGAACTGGACAGTTGCGGACAGCAAGGGCAACCGATGGATCGTTGAAGACGTGCAAATCGCTCCAATGACCACCGCCGCGGACGAGTACCGCGAGGTCGAAAGCGTCTGCTTCGCAATTGGCGAGTATGGATGCAAGGTCCGTGGGCGCCGAATCACGACTCCATGTCACTGATTGATACTGGACATCGAGGTCACCGCTTTGCTGTGCGCGGTCCACACTTTCCTTGAAATCTGCCAGACCTTGGCTTTTTTCCGATCCGATTACCAGTACACGGCGCAATGTCGCAGGAAGAAGCTTCATCGCACCACCAATCGGGGCGTGTATTCGGTCTCGATCCAGCCTGCACAAAGGAACACCGGCGTGTGCAAGCTGTTGCATCGTCCTCTGGTCACGAACGTAGATAGGGCCGGTGCGGCTGAAACGCAGGGATATTTTTGTGACGTCGAGGATTAGCTTCTTCCGACGGTCCAAGGTTGGGGTCGCCTCTAGTTCCAGCAAATTGCCCGTCTGGAGGGCCTGCGTGATGGATGTCCCCCTGCCCTGCAGGTATCTGCTGATCGTTGCCGCGTTCCGGGCCTCAATGCGGGCAGGAAGGACGTGAACCTTACCGTTTTGGATATCTGCCAGTTCAAAGTACCAATCGGTGCCGGTCCTCTTTGGCTCCCTGCATTCACCGGAGATCGATGTGGGAGATGTTCCGAGCGAATTTTTGACTCCGCTCAAGACCTCCTCGATGCAGCTTAGGTCCCTCCCGAAAGCACGCGTCTTTTGCTGGCCGGCAGGCCTCATTGTTTCCAATTCCGTCTCCCCAATACCCGTTGGCTTCTGCGTTCAGCACCAACGTAGGCGGAAGCCCGGACATTCTCCTGTCACATCCCAAAGTGCGGGAACGCTCCTACTCCACGAACCGGTTCCGGCCGGACCGGTAGCCAAAGACCGCCGCGAGCAGGCCCACCACCATAAACAGGATCCCGGCGGGAACGAAGGATCCCGTTGCCTGGTGGAGCTGGCCCACCATGAGGGTGCCCGTGGAGCCCACTCCGTAGCCCACGCCCTGCATCATGCCGGAGAGGTGGGCTGCGGTGTGCCCGTCGCGGGTGCGGAGCATGATCAGGGTCAGGGCCGCGGCGGTGAGGCTTCCCTGCCCCAGTCCGAGCAGGCCGGCCCACACCCAGATGAGGTTGAGGGGGCCGAGGATGCTCAGTACGAATCCCCCGCCGGTCATCAACGCTACAACCGTGTTGATGGCGCGCTGGTCCCGGAACCTCGCGGCCAGGGCGGGGGCGAACAGGGATCCCAGCATTTGCAGCACGATGCACACGGCAACGATCAGCCCTGCGGTGGCCCCGTCCACGCCCCGTTCCCGGAGGATGGGCGCCAGCCAGGCGAAGCCGCTGAAGGACATCATGGCCTGCAGCACCATGAAGATGGTGACCTGCCAGGCGACCGGTGAGCGCCACACATTGACGCCGTCCTTGACGGCCTGGTGCCGGACACTTCCCTGCCGCACGGCAACGGGAAGGAACAACAGGAGGACGACGGCGGCGGGCAGCGCCCAGACCCACAGCGCCTTGGTCCACTCCCCCGTCACCGTGTAGACCGGGTAGGTGAAGCCGGCCCCGAGGGCGGCTGATGCGCAGATCGCGGTGGTGTAGAGGCCGCCCATGAGCCCCAGCCGGTGCGGGAAGTCGCGCTTCACCAGTCCGGGGAGGAGCACGTTGCACAGGGCGATTGCCGCTCCGCAGGCCGCCGTTCCAACGAGGAGGGCCGGCAGGTGGCCCGAACCGGCGGCGGCTGCACCGGTGTCCACCGGCCGCAGCAGCAGTCCAGCGGTCAGCAGTGCCATGGCGCCCAGCAGCACACGCTCCGCGCCGAACCGCCGGGCCAGGACCGGGGCGACCGGCGCGAAGACGCCCAGCAGTGTCACGGGAACCGTGGTCAGCACCACCACGGACCAACCGGGCAGCCCGGCTTGCGATGTCACTTCCGGCAGGACGGCGGAGAGGCTGGAAAAGACGCTGCGCAGGTTCAGGCCGATCAGGACCAGGCACACACCCAGGTAGGCCAGGGCGCGCCGGCTGCCCACGCGGGTGGGTTCCGCAGCCGGCAGCTCATCAATTTCTGCATCCACCAGGGTGCTGAGGTCCACCAGGCTGCTGCCCGTCCTGGTCCGGCCATGGGCTTCCCCGGAATCAGCCCTTCGCTGCTGCATCCCCGGTTCGGCATTCGTTGCGTCGGTCATCCGCCCATTCTTGCAGGCGGGCACCAGCGCGGAGTTTTCCACATACGGACGCGCGCACCTTCCGGCGCTCCAGGCAGATTCGTAGGTTGTTACCAGCCGCGGCCACGCACCTGGCCGCACCTTACAACGGGAGCACCATGGAAACGACACCGCAGCCGGAATCACGCCCCGCCCCGCCCGAGAGCCGGGCGCTGAAGGGTGGACCACTGGAGGGCACAAAGTTGGAGAGCACAGTGCCGGAGAACGCACCGGCGGACGGGACGGGGCCGCCTCCCGTCCATGGCGGCCCTGGCCAGCCGCCGGGAGCACCCGGCCATAAAGCGACGAACAGCCTGGTCCTGGCGATCCTTGCCCCGGTCAGCATGCTCCTGACCGGACCGTTCGCCGGGCTGGCCATGCTCCTGACGTATTCGGACAACGGCTACTCGCGCACTCCCTGGGCAGCTCCCTTCGTGCTGTTCAGCCTGCCTCTCCTCTTTGCCTTCCTCGGTCTCCGGCTTTCACTCCCAGCGCTGAAACAGTTGCCGCGGGGATCTGGAAGCCGGTCCGCGGCGGCAGTTGCCCTCTGCATCTGCGGTGTGGTCTTCGCCCTGGCACTCGGTCCCGCCCTCGACCTCATAGGCGTGTTCTGAGCATCGGAGTGCTCCGGGCCCAGGTGTCTTCACGGCGCTCCGATCGTCCGCCGTCCCCGCGGCGCTATTCTGGAAGGGATGAGCGAATCCCCTGAAAACCCCCAGCAGCCGCATGTCCCGCGGCCTGTCACGCCCGGCACCCAGGCCTCCTTCGGCACGTACGGCGGCCGCCCCGTCAGTTTTGTGCGCCGCGGCACCAGGCTGCAGGGCCGCCGGCAGGCTGCCTGGGCCGAGCACGCCGAGCGGTGGGCAGTCGACGTGCCACGGCATGTAGCCAACACCTCGGTCCACCCCGATTACACCTTTGACGCCGCCGCGGAATTCGGCCGTGAAGCGCCGCTCATCGTCGAGATCGGATCCGGACTCGGCGACGCCATCTGCCATGCGGCGGAACAGAACCCGGACACCAACTTCCTGGCCGTGGAGGTCTACACGCCGGGGCTGGCCAACACGATCATCAAGATCAACAGCAGGGGCTTGAACAACGTCCGCGTGGTGGAAGCGAACGCACCCGAGGTCCTGGCCACCATGCTGCCCGAAGGCTCGGTCAGCGAACTCTGGGTCTTCTTCCCGGACCCCTGGCACAAGTCGCGGCACCACAAGCGCCGCCTCATCCAGCCCGAGTTCGCCGGGCTTGCGGCACGGGCGCTGAAGCCCGGAGGCCTGTTCCGGATCGCCACCGACTGGTCAAACTACGCCGTCCATGTCCGGGACGTCATGGCGGGTTCAGGGGACTTCGAAAACCTGCACACCGGCGAGCGCCGCGGCCCCGAAAGCCCCCTGACGCAGGTGTGGCAGTCCGGCGTCGAATCGGTGGTGGGCGGGGCGCCGGTGCGTGAGGGACGCGCCCCGGTCAGCACGGAACACACCGGACCCAACGAGGGCGTGGACGAAACAGGCGGCTGGGCTCCCCGCTTCGAGGGCAGGATCCGGACCAGCTTCGAGGCAAAGGCCCACGAGGCCGGGCGGCTGATCTTCGATCTCTGCTACCGGCGCCGCTGAGCGGCAGACCGGGAAACGCTCCTAGCCCACGTTGATGGCGGCCACGATCTCCTTGAGCATGTCCAGGCGCGGTTCCGCCTCCGGGTTCATATAGGGCCAGACGACCACGACACCGATGAACCGGCCGCTTTCCCACACGCCCACGGTGGCTGCCACCTTGGCCGGCCCGCCGTCGTCGTCATATCCCACCACCACGGCGTAAGCGGCCTTGCCGGGCAGGTTCAGCTCGCCCTCCGCCAGGAGGGTGCCGCCGCGGTCTTCAAGGTAGAAGTCCGCCATCAGGTGCGCCCAGCCGTTGGCCTGCGGCGCATCCTGCACGGAGGTGTCATCCTTGATCAGGGTGACCAGGACGCCGCCGAGCAGGCCGTACTGTTCGCTGTTGGACCCGGCCGTGGAATCCTCCAGGACCTGGGTATGCTCGGGAAAATCTGCGGTGAAGCCCAGCGGGGATTCGATGTGCACTGACATTGGTTTCAGAGCCTCTCGAGCTTGGTGTCGTTGGGGACTTTATAGTACGTGGACACATTGGTGGTGGCCTGGTTCTCGGTCTTGACGTCCACTTCACCCACCTTGACGTCGAACCCGGCCTCGTTGGTGGCCGTGACCACGGAGTTCACCTGCACGGTGGCGGAGCCGGCCTCGTAGAGCCGGGCGGCATCGCGGGCGGCACCGGCATCGTTGCCCAGGGCCACGTTGCGCAGGTAGCTGTCGATGACCGGGCGGTTCTCCGGGGAGTAATCGACATCGATCTTGACGCTGCCCTGGGTACCGGCCGTCACGGTTGAATCGAACTTCGCAGCCTCGGTCTTCACACCGGACGTGACGCCCTGGGCCACGGTCCCGTCCATGGAGACGGACACGGAATCGATGTTGTTGTCCTTGTCCATGTTGACCTGCAGGCCGCCCTTGCCGGAGGCCTCGAAGACCCGGCCGTCCAGCTTGAGCTGGCCCTGGGCGGAGACCTCCCCGCTGGCTGTGGACGTACCGTCCGTCAGGTTCCGCTCATACGCAAGATCGAGCTTCGCCCCGCCGGACGCCGTTCCGGACTCGCCGCTGGCGTCGAGCGAGAACGTGCCCTTGGCCTTGTCCGTCTGTCCGGTGGACCCGTTGTCCTTCGCCGCGTCATTGATGGTGTCCAGGATGTATCCGGGCGGGTTGCCGGCCACATCCTTGATTTCACCGATGCTGTCCGGCGGGAGGTCGCGGTACATCTGCTCGCGGGCAGCCATGGCTTCCTCCACGCTGCCGAACGTGTACTCGCGGGAGACCTCTCCGGTGAGCGTCGCACCCGCCGTGCCGCTGGCGTCGTTAACGCCCAGGCCCATGTTTCCGTACACCTTCATGGTGGCGGAGCCGTCGGCGTTCTCCACCACTTCGGTCCCCACCTCGGCGCCGCCGTGGACCCAGGCAACCCGGGCTTCGATGGAGGCCTTGCCCGTTTCCGTGTAGACCGGGATGTCAGCTTTGGCCAGTTCCTGCAGGTGCTGTTTTGCCAGCTCCTGCGCGGACGCCGGAATGCCGCCGTCCATGCGCATGAGGTCCTCGGCGAACGGGCCGTCGCTGCCCTCGCCCTGGATCAGGTACGCCCGGTCGGCATCGGACAGGCCGGCCCACCACTTCGCCTGCTCTTCCGGGCTGGCGTTGAGCATCCGGTCCAGACCCGTTTCGAGCTCCCGCCGGTGTTCGGCAGCCGCCCTGGCCTCTTCGGCCCTTTCCTTGAACCACTCCTTCGCCTGCGCGGCCATTGAGGTGAGCCGGTCCCAGGTGCTGCCGCCGGAACCCCCGGTGCCGGCCGTGGACGCTTTTTCCTGCTCGTCGGCATGCTTCATCAGGATTTTTGAGTTTTCCCGCAGGCTTGCCACCACTTTGTCCAGGCTGGGACGGTGGCTGGCACTCCACTCCTGGCGGAAGCGTTCACCGTCCCGGCCCTTCCACGGCGCGGACTGGATCTGGCTGTGCAGGGACCCTGCGCGGCTGCTCAACAGTGATGCTGCCTGGTCCGCGGCCTTGGCCAGCGCCCGCAACTGGCTGATGTCTGCTCCGTAAAAAGTCATGGTTTCCCCCGGGAAAGAGTGCGGTACGTGTCAATCGCTGGTCCTTATGGTTGCACAGGTGCCGGAACCGGGCGATGGGGATCCCTCCCCATCGCCCGGACTGTGCCCGCCCGACTGTTCGGTGCCCCGGCGGCGTGGGACGATTGGCCTTGTAAGAAGGGCACGCACACCGGCGCGCTACCGCGCCTGTCCAAAGGAAAGACGATCAAAGAAGAACTGAAGCAGGTCGTTGACAAGGCTGAGGACGTCACCAATTCGCGGGTCCTTGAGTTCCTGGCCCGGTCAGGGTTCGCGGCCAGCGGCATCCTGCACCTGCTGGTGGGTGCCATCGCCATCCGCCTGGCCATGGGCGGCACCGGACACGCCGATTTCAGCGGTGCCGTGGCCGAGCTTGCCACCATGCCTGTGGGTCCGTTCCTGCTGTGGGGAAGCTTTGCCGCCTGCGCAGCCTTGTCACTGTGGCAGGCCGGTGACGCGATTTTCGACTTCAACCACCAGGCCACCAAGAAAAAGGTCAAGAACAAAGCCAAGGCCGCGCTGCAGGCAATCGTGTATGCGGTGCTGGCGTTAACACTGTGGCATTTCGCCACGGGGACGGGTACCGGCGATGACAACCGCAAGGCCACCAGCGACTTCACCGTTTCCATGATGTCTGCCCCCGGCGGCGTGGCACTGCTGGTCGTGATCGGCCTGGCAGTCGCTGTTACGGGGGTTGCCTACGGCATGCGGGGGCCCAAGCGAAGCTTCGAGAAGCAGCTGCGGATGCCTGCCGCCGGCGCGGCCCGGACCGCCGTGCTGTCCCTGGGCATTGCCGGCTACCTGGCCAAGGGTCTGGTACTGCTGCTGACGGGGCTGCTCATCGTCATCGCCACCATCAAGGAGCACCCGGAGGACTCCACCGGCCTGGACGGCGGCCTGCGTGCACTCCGCGACCAGCCCATGGGCCCCTATCTCTTGGCCGCGGTGGGAGCCGGGCTGGTCTGCTACGGCGCGTACATGATCATGCGAGCCCGGCTGGCGAAAATGACCAAGTAACACCCCGCGCCGTGGTTAGGTTGGGGCATGCCCCAAGTACGCGCTGAGCGTTTTATCCGTATCGATCCGGAGACTGCGTTCGCCCTCTCCCAGACCACGGGAGACTTCCGGCTCAAGTGGGACCCCTTTATTTCCGCCCAGGGCTTCCTTGACGGAGCACGTGCGGCGGGAAAGGGCGTCCGCACCCGGACCAGATCCCGGCTGGGCCTGGTGATGGTGAGCCAGTACGTCTCCTACGCACCGCCTCGGAACGTCGGCATGACCATGGTGGCCGGCCCGTGGTTCTTCACGAACTTTGGCGGAGGCTGGCGGTTCACGGCGGACGACGGCGGCACCCGGGCCGTCTGGAAGTACACCTTTTCATGCCGTCCGGCTTTGCTCCGGCCCCTTATGGAAGGGATTGGCAGCTGGCTGCTGGGCTACGAGATCGAACGCCGGATCGAGGCCTTCGCCCGCGCCTGCGAGGACCCCGCCCTGGTGGCGGAATTCCGGGCCCTGGGACATGCCGGTGAAGCCGCCGACCAGGCCGGCAACCCGCACCCCTAGGGAACGGTGATGACCGCCACGGCCCGCTGGGCGCCGTCGCGCAGTTCGACGCTCGAGATGCTGCCCAGCTGGATGGGCGTCGCCCCGGTGACCTTGACCTTTCCGCTGGGGGTAGCGGTCCAGGCGCAGGCCCGGTCCTCCGTGCCCGCCCGGTCCCGCACCCACAGCGAAAGGGTCCCTTCCGCCGGCAGGCTGCTGCCGCTGACTGCAAGTTCGGTCCCCCAGGTCTTCCGGGCCATGTCGATGTTCACCTGGAGCCCTCCGCCGGACGCCACGGAATAAGTGGCATCCGGCTGCGGCGGCCTGACAAGCAGGGGCCCCACGGCCAGGCCCACAGCCAGGCACGCGGCGGCAACAGCCCCCGCTATAGCCACCCACCGCCGTCGTATGGTCCGACGCCGGCGCGCCAGTTCGTTGAACAGGCGCGCCGGGGCGTTGGCATCAGTTCCCTCGCTGCCGCCGGGCACGGCGCTGCTGCCCGGAACGCCGCTGAGCGCCACGGCGTCAGGAACGGGAAGGGAATCCAGGAGCATGGGCACTTTTTCCAGTACGGCCAGTTCCTTGCGGCAGGCGGCGCAGTCCTGGAGATGCGCCTCGAACAGGGTGAGGTCGGCGGCGTCAAGGCCGCCCAGGACGTAGGCGCCCAGCAGGTGGTGCGGGTTGGTGTTCACCGGTCCACCCCCATCTCGTCCAGGATGGTGCGCAGGGCCCGCAGGGCGTAATAGGCGCGGGACTTGACGGTGCCGCTGGGGATGTTGAGCTGGACCGCCGCCTCGTTGACGGTAAACCGGCGGTAATGCAGGGCCACCAGGACGTCCCGGTGTTCCTTGCTCAGCCGCAGCAGCGCTTCCTCCATCAGGACCCGGTTGAGCAGCTCGTCAACGCGGCCCATCACCTCGGCGGGGTCGGTAAGGCTGCTTTCCAGCGCCTCGTGCGGGCGGCGCTGGCTCCGGCGGTAGTTGTCGATCATGATGTTCCTGGCTGTGCGGTACAAGTAACTGCGGAAGCTGCCGTTGATGTCCGGGGCATGCTGCCAGACGCGGAGCACTGTTTCCTGGACCACGTCCTCCGCGAGCTGCGGATCCCGGGTGGCGCTGAGCACGAACCGGCGCAGGGCGCTGCCATGTTCACGGTAGATGGCCTCCACCACGTTGTCGTCGAGCGGCATCCCGCTCCTCCCGTCACTGTCCTGGACACATCACTGCCCGCGGGGAACGCCACGGCATCTGCACTCCCGGCTGTTACCACGACAGGGAGCAGGAATCGGTTCAATCGGACAGCGCCACAGCGTACCTGTGAACCATTCTTTACCCGGAGGCGTCGTAGGGGTTAGCGCCCCATGATCCAGAGCCGGGCGCGGCCGAAGAGGCACCAGCCACGAAAGCACACAGCCAAGGAGCACACCATGAAACAGCATCTCGGGGCAGGACTTGCCATCCTGGCCCTGGCGGCAGCCCTCGCCGGTTGCGGCAGCAACGCCGGCACCACCCCGTCGGCCACGGCCCCGGCCACCACTGGCGCGTCATCTTCCGGTGCCGCATCCACCGCACCGTCATCGGGCTCTGCGCAGTCATCGAAGGCGAGTGCCGCCGTCGAGCTTAAAACAGGCTCCTCTCCGGAAGGCAGCATCGTGGTGGACGCGAAGGGCATGAGCCTCTACTTCTTCACCAAGGACACCAAGGACTCCGGCAGCAGCGCCTGCACCGGCTCCTGCCTGGTCCAGTGGCCGCCGCTGACCACCACGTCGGGAGCCCCCACCGCAGAGGGAGTGACCGGGAAGCTGGGCACCATCACCACGCCTGACGGCAAGAAACAGGTGACCTTGAACGGCATGCCCCTCTACTACTTCGCAAAGGACACTAAGCCGGGCGACGTCCTGGGCCAGGGCGTGGGCGGAGTCTGGTACCTGTCCGACCCGTCGGGAGCCATGGTCAAGGCAGCGCCGGCCCAGGGTTACTAGGCAAAACTGCCTGCCAGGAACTGCCAGGCGCCTGTCCTACTTCAGGGAAACGTCCGGGGTCTTGTCCGGGAGCGGGATCTCAGTGGGCAACGGAACGGGCAGCTTGGGGCCCTGTTCCAGGCCCTTCCTGACGTCCCCTGACACGTCGGTGGGCAGGGCAGGCTCCGCGGGAACCTGGGCAGGCTTCTGCGTAGCCGTCCCGTGAGTGGGGGTGTTTCCCTGCCGCGCCGGAACGCCCGACGGCGCCGCGGCGGCAGGGGCAGAGGCGGGCGCGGGTGCCGGTGGGACGGCATCCGCGCTGCTGGTTGCCGACGGCCGGGGTCCTGCCGGAACGGGCACCGGAGCCTGTTTGGTGTCGTTGCCGGCAGGTGCCGCCGCGGAACCAGTCACGAACGAGGTGACGGCCTGGTTCAGCTGGGAGATGGAGTCGCGGAAGCCTTGGTCGGAGGCCGCAGCCACTGCACCTCCGGCAGCGAGCGAGGCAGCCACCGAGAGCGTGGTGAGGGTGATGCGGCGCTTGGCCCTGCGGCGGGCCGCGAGTTCATCAGCCGGTTTCACTGGCCTGAATTGAGCTGCGCTGGGTTGGGCTGTGCCGGGTTGAGCTGCCCCGCCCTCAGCGGTGGCCCCGGTGGTGGGAAGCATGGTGGTGGCGGCCGGCACACCAACGGGAAGCACGGTGGTGGCGGCAGTTGGCGTGCCTGCCATCAGCGCTGCGATTTCGGCGGAGGGTGCCGGGGCCTCTGCCGCCAGGGCACGCAGGTTGAGCAGGGCGTCACGGAGCTGGCCGTCGCCGTCCACGCCTGCCTCCAGCAGAAGCTGGTCAACAGCCCCCTGGTTGCGGGATCCTGCGGTGTCACTCATGATGTGCCTGGTTTCTCTTGAGCGTTTGTGCCTTGAGGTTTTGCAGGGCCCGGCGCTGGAGCTGCTTGATGGCTCCGGCGCTCTTGCCCATGATGGCGGCCACCTGGTCGATGGACAGGTCCGCCACGACGCGAAGGGCCAGGACCTCCTGGTGTTCTTCGCTGAGCCCGTCCAGCATGGCTTCGGCTCCGGCCGTCAGTTCCACGGCGTGGTCCTCCGCGGACGGCGTGGTCCGGCCGTCGTGCTGGGGGTCGTACGGTGTCAGCTGCGGCCTGCGCTCCACCCGCCGGTAGTGGTCCACCATGCGCGCGTGGGCAATTGAGAAGATCAGCGATTTTGCGCCCTGCAGGCCGCCCGTGAGCGTGCCGATCCTGGAGTAGAAAGCCAGGAAGACGTCCTGGGTAACGGCCTCGGGGTCATCGAGTCCGCGCGCTTTGAGGTACCCGTGGACCGGGCCCGCGAAGGTTCGATAGGCAGCAGCGAACAACACGGCCGGATCAGTTCCGGCTGCGTTGTCGAATATGTCGATCTCTTCTTGGGCCAAAGTGTCCAGCACCAGCGGCTCCTCCATCCCGGGGCCCGGGCTCGCGCCTGGTCCCGGTTTCCGGTTCGGACTGCCAGTCCCCGTGGTATTCCGGCTGCCTTTTTGCGGGTTTGCCAGGGGCGCTTTTCCAAAGGTGCGCGCCCCGCCCGGCTGCCCGGACTGCGGCCGCAGCCGCAGTCCAGACTAGCCAATGAGCCTTAGCGGGCCGAAACTGACGGGGTGTGGACGGTGTTGCCGCCCACGGCGGGAACAGCAGGAACAGCGGGAACGGTGTCCGCGCCGTCCACACCCGGAACGGCCGGGACGGCAGGTACTGCGGGAGCGGACGGAACGGCGGGGACCTCAGGCTTGGTGGCGTCAACGGACGCGGAACCCTTGCCCTCGGCACCGGCCTTGGCTGCGGCGTCGGCCTTGGCCACGACGTCGGTGCAGTAGCTCTTGATGTTGGCGTCGCCCTTGGCAGCGATGGACAGCGAGGAGAATGCCTTGGAGGAAGCGTCCAGGCCGCCGTGGGTGAAGGCGGTGCAGAGACCCAGGGCTGCAGGGCCGGCCGCGTCAACGGCGGTGTTGGCCGTGGCGGAACCGCTTACGTCAGCGCCGGCCTTTTCGTCAGATGCCTCAGCGGACGCGGAAGCCTTGGCAGTGGCCTCTGCGGTGGCGTCGGCGCTCTTCAGGGCGTCGGAGACGGCGGCGGTGGCGGTAGGGGCCGGGGTGGCCTGGGCGTCAGCTGCTGCTTCGGCTGCAAGCTTGGGGGCCGGCGCACCGAAAAGTTCGTGGGCGGTCTGCTGGGCCTGGGTGGGGAGGGCACCGGAGACGGCGGCGGCGCCGGTTCCTCCTACTGCCAGGGTTCCGGCGGCCAGGACTCCGGCGGCGACTTTGCTGGTGGCGAGAACGGTGAATACAGACATTTACTTCTCCAAAACCTAGACAACACATCGGATTGGGCCCGCCGGGCGGACCCATCACTGACTACATCGCCTGCGGTTGCGGAAAGGTTACGGGGTTTGGAAATTTCTTTTTCGGCCTCCCCATCCCTGGAAGCGTTTCGGAGCGCCGGTCCGCTCCGGCTGTTTCACGGCGCTCCGGCGATCCGCAGAGCTGAGGAACCAACTGCTTTACGTTCGGCCAAGTCAGGAACCATGGCAGCGAGCCGCTGGATGTACGGTCCCACTTCCTCGTCGTCCAGCACCAGCAGGTCCGGCTGGCCGCGCAGCCACCGGGCATTCAAGGCAGTGATGTTCTCGCGCTCCAGCAGTTCCTCGAACTCGCCGTCAAGCTCCCCGACCCGGAGGAGGGCGCCGGCAACGGCCCCGCTGTCACCGGCACCGCCGGCCAGGTAGGACGCTTCGGTTCCGGCGGTCAGCACGCGGTAAGCCTCCGCGGCCCGGTTGAACAGGTCCAGGTGCGCGGTGGCGCCCATCCCAGCCATGCCTTCGCGGACCAGCGGGTCCGTGGCGATCCGGCCACCCGCCATGACGGCGTACTGCGCGAAGCCGCCCTCCAGCGCCTGCGACAGGTAGAAGTCCACCAGGCAGCTTCGGACGGCCACCGGAGACATGTCCTCCAGCCGCAGCGTGGCCTTGCGCATCGCATCGATGATGGCCGCGTTGGCCTCCACCACCTCCTCGTCCCTGCCTCCGATACTGCTGCTGGTCAGGACGACGGGCTGGGGCGTGATGGTCATGGCAATCCTTGCTGGGCGGTGGTGGTGCTCCGGACGCTTTCACGCTACGACGGCCGGTTCACGGCAGCATCGGGAAGGAAATGAACGTCAAGCGAAGTTTTCGGGACCACCAGGGCAGGCACCCGTCGGGCATGGGGGTGCCGCCCGGCGAACTAAGATGGATCAGATAACCACCCACCGGACCCGGCTCCGCCGTGGCCTGCCGAAAGTAGCGCTCACCATGCCATCCCAACCGGACGAAAGTGCGGACCTGGCAATACAGACACCCGCCATCAACGACCGCTCGCTCGCGGCCGGGCTGGCGTATGCCATGGCAAGCAGGGTCTCCGGCATATCGTTCGACGGCGGCACGGGGCTCATGCTGGGAAAGGTCCGGGGCGGCGCGGAAGTTCCCTACTCCACCACGGCCAAGCTGGTCCGGAAGTCCGGCGGCTGGAGCTGCACTGTGGGCGTCTGCAGCTGCCCCGTCCGCAAGGACTGCAAGCACGTCGCGGCCCTGCTGTTCGCGGCCGAGGACAACCCCTCCATCCGGATGCAGCTGCTGGCGCCGTCCACCTCCACGCAGGTGTCCCGCGCACCGTCAGCGGCCCTCCCGGACTGGGAGCAGGCCCTCAGTCCGCTGATCTCCCAGCCAGGTTCCGCCCCCTCCACAGCCGGGGTTCCCCTGGCCCTGCAGTTCGAGGTGGAGGAACCACCGCCGCACTTTTCCTACACGGGCCGCCGGGACCCGGTCCGCGGCGTCCGGCAGCTCAAGGTCCGCCCCGTCATCATGGGCGCCAAAGGCAAGTGGATCCGCGGTGACGTTTCCTGGAACACCCTGAGCTACCTGAACTTCCGGCGCGAATCGAACCAGGCGCACGTGGAATGGCTGCAGGAGTTCCTGGCCGGCCATTCCTCCTCCGCCAGCCGGATGCACAACTCCGCCGGCCTGTGGCTGGGCCTGAACTCCTACGCCGGCAAGAACCTGTGGAGCCTGCTGTCCGATGCCCGGAAGATCGGGCTCGCGCTGGTCCACTCGCGCGGCTCCGAGCCGGTACGGGTGGCCGAGTCCCCTGCCGCCGTCGGACTTTCCCTCAGCCGGTACGGGGCTCCGGTGGCTGAGCCGGCCGCGGAAGCTGGCGGGGCAAAAGCGGACACGTCCGACGGCGGCCTGGAGCTTTCGCCCACCATCACCGTTGACGGGGCCGAGGTTGATCCGGCGGCGGTGGGCACCATCGGCAGGCCCGCGCACGGCCTCTTCTTCACGGCCGGGGAAGCCGCCCTGCCCGGCGTCCCCGACCCCGACGGCGTCATTACGCTGGCGCCGCTGGAAAACGGGCTGAGCGAGGAGCTGCTGGCGTTCGTCACCGCGGGAAGCATGCTGCACATCCCGGCCCGGGACGAGTCGCGGTTCCTGACCGGCTTCTACCCCAAGCTCAAGCAGAGCGCCCGGGTGACAACCCGCGACGAGTCCGTTGAACTGCCCGAACTGGCCGTCCCCACACTCTCTCTGCTGGCCAACTACGGCGCGGACCACCGGGTGCGGCTGCACTGGGAGTGGCACTACAAAACCGGCACGCTGGTCACCGCACAGCCCCTGTGGCGGCACCCCGGCGACCACGGCTACCGCGACGACACTGCCGAGGCCCGCATCCTGGAAGGGATCGGCCACCCCTGGGATGTGGTGGCCGCCCTGGGCGAATCGGCGACGGGCGGCTGGGGCACTCCCCGGCTGGCGGCGTCCGCCGAGCTGACCGGCCTGGACACGCTGGCCTTCACCGAGGAAGTGCTGCCGCGGCTGCGGGAGGCCCCGGACGTGGACGTGGAAACAGTGGGCGACATCGCCGACTACCGCGAGGCCGAGGAAGCGCCGGTGGTGTCCATCTCCACCAAGGCCACCGAACAGCGTGACTGGTTCGACCTGGGCATCCAGATATCGCTCGAAGGCCAGCCCGTGTCCTTCGCGGCTGTCTTCTCGGCGCTGGCGGCCGGCCAGACCAAGATGCTGCTGCCCAGCGGCGCCTACTTCTCCCTGGACCTGCCGGAGCTGCACCAGCTGCGGGCTCTGATCGAGGAAGCCAGGTCGCTGCAGGACAACAAGGACGCGCCGCTCCAGATCAGCAGGTTCCAGGCCGGGCTGTGGGATGAACTGGCGCAGCTGGGGATTGTTGACGAACAGGCCGCGGCCTGGCGGTCCGCGGTGGGCGGGCTCCTGGAGGGCGGCACGGACGGGCTGCCGCTGCCGTCGTCCCTGAACGCCGAGCTGCGCCCGTACCAGCTGGAGGGCTACAACTGGCTCAGCTTCCTGTACAAGCACGGACTGGGCGGCATCCTGGCCGACGACATGGGCCTGGGCAAGACCGTGCAGGCGCTGGCCCTGATGTGCGCGGCGAAGGAGCTGGCCGTCGCGGCTGCTGCGTCCCTGGAGACGCCCGACGCCGATGCTGCCGCGGACCCTGGAAACAGGCCCGCCGCCGTCGCACCCTTCCTGGTGGTGGCCCCCACCAGCGTGGTGGGCAACTGGGCCCTCGAAGCCGCCCGCTTTGCGCCCGGGCTGACCGTGCGGACGGTCGGCGAGACCTTTGCCAAGAGCGGCCAGGACGTGGCGGCGGCCCTGGGCGGGGCAGATATCGTGATCACGTCCTACGCCCTGTTCCGGATCGACTACGACGCCTACGCCTCGCGTACCTGGAACGGGCTGGTGCTGGATGAGGCGCAGTTCGTGAAGAACCACCAGTCCAAGGCCTACCAGTGCGCGCGCAAGCTGCCGGCCGCGTTCAAGCTGGCCATCACGGGCACCCCGCTGGAGAACAACCTGATGGAGTTCTGGGCGCTGACGTCCATTGTGGCGCCGGGCCTGTTCTCCAGTCCCAAGCGCTTCGCCGAGTATTACCAGAAGCCTGTGGAGAAGAACGGCGACAAGGGGCAGCTGGAGAAGCTCCGGCGCCGCGTCCGGCCGCTGATGATGCGCCGCACAAAGGACCAGGTGATCAAGGACCTGCCGCCCAAACAGGAGCAGATCCTGGAGGTGGTGCTGAATCCGCGGCACCAGAAGGTGTACCAGACGCACCTGCAGCGCGAACGGCAGAAGATCCTCGGGCTGATCGAGGACGTCAACAAGAACCGGTTCACCATTTTCCAGTCGCTGACCCTGCTGCGGCAGCTCAGCCTGGACGTGTCGCTGGTGGACCCTTCCCTGTCCGCGGTGCGGTCCTCCAAGCTGGATGTGCTGTTCGAGCAGCTCGAAGACCTGGTGGCCGAGGGGCACCGGGCACTGATCTTCAGCCAGTTCACCGGATTCCTGGGCAAGGTGCGGGAGCGGCTGGACGAGGAAGAGATCGAGTACTGCTACCTCGACGGCGGCACCAGGAACCGCGCCGACGTTGTCAGCGAGTTCAAGAACGGCAGCGCGCCCGTATTCCTGATTTCACTCAAGGCCGGCGGGTTCGGCCTGAACCTCACCGAGGCCGACTATGTCTTCCTGCTGGATCCCTGGTGGAACCCGGCGTCCGAAGCCCAAGCCGTGGACCGGACACACCGCATTGGGCAGGCGCGGAACGTGATGGTGTACCGGCTCGTGGCCAAGGACACCATCGAGGAAAAGGTCATGGCGCTGAAGACCCGGAAGTCGCAGCTGTTCGCTGACGTCATGGAAGGCGACGCCCTGGCCGGCGGGGCCATTACGGCGGAGGACCTGGCGGGGCTGTTCAAGGAGTAGGGCCCTCCCGGGACTCCAACGTCTAAGCTGGTGCCCAACGGGAAAACTACAACGTTGGAGAAACTATGCGGCACCAGCTGCCTGCCACGGAAAACCCTGCAGCACCGCCCCTGGTGCCGCTGCGTCCGGACGCACTCGCCACCCCGTACCGGGACCCCGTATGGGACGGGCCCACCGACCCCATTCTGGTGGCTGACCACCTCACAGGCGGGTGGGTGCTCTTCTACACCCAGCGCCGCGCCACTGCTCCGGGGCTGACGGGGGTGGAATGGGTGCACGGGACCGGTATCGGCGTCGCGAGATCGTCCGACGGCGGCACCACCTGGCGCTACCGCGGCACCGTGGAGGGACTTGTCCCGCCCGGAACGGAACTCCCGGCAACCCTCTGGGCGCCCGACGTCGTCCGCATTGGCGACCGTTGGATTATGTATGTGACTGTCCACGGCGGCAGGCGCACGGACTGGACCGGGACGGCGGAAATCGTCCAGTTTGCCAGCACGGACCTGGAAAAGTGGGAGTACCTGGGCCGGATCGACCTGGGCTCCCCCCGGGTGATCGACGCCGCTGTGGCCCGGTGCGGTGACGGCCGGTACCGCCTCTGGTACAAGGACGAGGCCCGCGGCTCCACCACCTACAGCGCGGTGAGCGCCACTCCGGCAGACCCGTCGTCATGGAAGCGCGAAGGTGTGGCAATTCCCGGGCGCCCGCACGAAGGACCCAAGGTCTTCCGGCTGGGCGGCAGCTACTGGATGATCGTGGACGAGTGGCGGGGCCAGGCGGTCTACCGTTCCGAAGACGCAACGGGCCATTGGGTCCGGCAGGAGCACCGTGGCGGCCTGATCCTCACGGCGCCGGAATCGGTGGACGGAAGGCCCGTCGTCGGACGCCATGCCGACGTGGTGCCCCTGGCGGAACGGGCAGCCGGGGAAACGTCCGACGGCGGCGCGCAGCGTGCGCTGCTGGTGTACTTCACGCACCCTTACTGGGGCGGCGAGGACATCGACACGATGGCACCGGACCCGCGCACCCGCCTCAGCCACGTCCGGGCGGCAGTGCTGGACGTGCGGGACGGCGTCCTGGTGTGCACGGAACACTGAGTACAGAAGCTGCGGCACCACGAAGGGCCAAACCCTGGAACTATAAGCCGGCGGCTGCCGGCACCGGTCCAAGGTTTGGCCCTGACTCGTGCATTCGGGGCGGGCCCGGCGTGTGCCGGGGCCGCGGGAAGTGGATCTGCCGGAGCTAGACCCGCTGCGGCGACCCCAGCTCCACGGGATCCTCATCCATCAGGTAAGCCAGCTCGGAGTGGGCCGCGAGGTCGATGCCGCGCAGTTCGTCCTCGGGCTTGATGCGCAGGCCGCCCATGGTCTTGTCCAGGATCTTCGCCAGGATCCAGGTGACGCCGAAGGAGTAGGCCAGCACCGTGACGGTGGCGAGGGCCTGGACGCCCAGCAGTTCGAAGCCGCCGCCGTAGAAGAGGCCGCTGACGCCGTTCGGGGCCTTGTCCGTGGCGAAGAGACCGATCAGCAGCGTGCCCAGGATGCCGCCCACCAGGTGGACGCCGACGACGTCGAGGGAATCGTCGAAGCCCAGGCGGAACTTCCATTCGATGGCCAGCGAGCAGACGGCCCCGGCGATGGCGCCGATGGCCAGTGCGCCGATCGGGCTGACGGCGCCACAGGCGGGAGTGATGGCTACCAGCGCGGCGATGAGGCCTGAGGCGGCGCCCATGCTGGTGGCCGCACCGTGCCGGACCCGCTCAACGAGGGCCCAGGCAAGCAGCCCGGTGGAGGCGGCCACGGCGGTGTTCAGGAAAACCACCGACGCCGACTGGCCGGCGGAGAGGGCGGAGCCGGCGTTGAAGCCGAACCAGCCAACCCACAGCAGGCCCGCGCCCACCAGCACCAGTGGCCGGCTGTGCGGCTTGGCGTGTTCCACCTTGGGCCAGCCGGAGCTCTTGCCCAGGACCAGTGCCAGTGCCAGTGCTGCGGCGCCGGCGTTCATGTGGACCGCGGTGCCGCCGGCGAAGTCGATGGCCTTGATGCCGTTGGCGATCCAGCCGCCAACGGTGCTGCCGTCAGCGGAGTCGAACGCGAACACCCAGTGCGCGATGGGGAAGTAGACCACCGTGGCCCAGATGCCGGCGAACAGCATCCAGGCGCCAAACTTCATCCGGCCTGCGGCGGCACCGGCAACGAGTGCGGTGGTGACGCAGGCGAAGAACAGCTGGAACGCTGCGAACAGGATGACCGGGATGGACGCGGAATCGTCCTTGGCCAGCAGCTGCCCCATGCCCGGGAACTCGGTGACGTCACCGATGAGTCCCAGTCCGCCCACGGAGTTTCCGAAGGCCATCGAGTAACCGAACAGTGCCCAGAGCACGGCCACCAGGCTGGCGCCGCCGAAGCACATCATCATCATGTTCAGGATCCGGCGGGACCCCACCATGCCCCCGTAAAACAGGGCCAGGGCGGGAATCATCATGCATACCAGCGCCGAGCTGGCCAAAATCCAAGCGACATTTCCCGAGTCCATGGGAAACCCCTTTCAAGATGCGAAAAGAACGGTAAGTTGCCGTCAGAGCCGTTCCGACAAGTGGGACGCGGGTGGAGAAACCGCGGCCGGCGGAGGGGCGGCTTTTGCCGTCTGATACCAATGTATGGCGGCTATTTTTGGGTAGGTTTCGGCTGTGTTAAATGGTGGTTTCAGCCAATTGCACGTGAGTTTCAGCTGTCACGCGGCGCGCAGCAGTACCGGGGGCAACTACTTGGCGGAAATGGCCAGGAACCGGATGGGCAGGTCCAACAGTTCCAGGGGGCCGTGCGGGCCTTCCCCGTCGAGCAGCAGGGAGTCCCCCGGCTCCATGGCGTACTCGTAGGAGCCGTGCCCGTACACCATTTTCCCGGAGAGCATGTAGATGAACTCCGTGCCCGGGTGCTGGAACAGCGGGAAAACGTCGCTGGCGTCCGTGAGGGTCACCAGGGTGGGTTCCAGCGCATCGGTGCGGCCTTTGAGGGTGCCCAGCACGCGGTATTCGTGGCCGTGCTGGGTGCCGCTGCGGACTGTCAGGCTCCCCTGGCCGCTCTTGGTGAAGGTGGCGTCCCGGTCCGTGTCCGCGCCGCGGAACAGTGCGGTGACGGGGACTTTCAGTCCGTCGGCCAGCCGCTGCAGGGTGGTGAGCGAGCAGGACGTGGTGGCGGTTTCCACCCGCGAGATCATGGCCTTGGACATGCCGGTCCGGGCTGCCAGTTCGGCGGAGGACAGGCCCTGCGTGGTGCGGTAGTGCCGCACCTGGGCCGCGATGACCTGCTCCAGCCGGCCGGCCACCCGGTCGCCGTCATGGTCTGCTCCGCGGTCCCCGGCCTGTTCGGTCATGGTTGCCATCTTAGGCGGGCCGCGGGACAGCCGGTGTACGACGCCGGTGCTAGCCAATGACGCGCGCCCCGCCCAGCAGCCCGGCAAGGGAGTCCGCCAGGGCCTGCGCCCCGGCTTCGGCGTCCCGGTCCTCCACGAGTTCGTCGGGCGAGTGCGAGATGCCCGTGGGGTTCCGGACGAACAGCATGGCGGTGGGCAGGTGTGCGGCCAGCACGCCGGCGTCGTGGCCTGCCCCGGTGTCCAGTACCGGCGCACCGGGCAGCAGTTCCTGCAGCCGGTCCCGCAGGCCGCCGTCGAAATGCACGGTGGGACTGAGCGATTCCGTGGTGAGGGTCGCCTCGCAGCCTTCCTCCGCGGCGATGACCTGGGCGTTCAGCCCGATGGCCTCCACCAGCGCCGCAGTCACTGAGTCTTCGGGGTGGCGGACGTCGATCCACAGGTCCACCCGCGAGGCGATCACGTTGGTACCGCCGGGGACGGGCTGGACCCGGCCCACCGTGGCGCGGGCATCCTTGTACTTGCGCGCCGTGTCCCGGATGGACACCACCACCTTGGCCGCCGCGATCATGGGGTCACGCCGATCCTTCATGAGCGTGGTGCCGGCGTGGTTTCCCTCGCCCATGATGCTGAGCTTCCAGCGGCCGTGGCCCAGGATCGACGAGCCGACCGCCACCGGCCGGTCCAGGTCGATGAGCCCCCTCCCCTGCTCCACGTGCAGCTCCACGAACATCCCCAGCTGCTGCAGGGCCTTGTAGTCGGGGCCGATGAACCGCGGGTCCTGTCCGTTCGCGGCGGCGACGTCGGCGTAGGTGTTGCCCTCCGGGTCGCGGAGGTTTCGGGCCTTGTCAGGGTCCAGGCCGCCGGTGAGGAGCCGCGAGCCAAGGCAGGCCACGCCGAACCGGGAGCCTTCCTCCTCCGGAAAGACGGCGAGCGCCAGGGGGCGGCGCGGCCGGAAGTTCCGGGCTTTGAGGAGGTCGACGGCGACCAGCGCCGAGGCGACGCCCAGAGGGCCGTCGTACTCGCCGCCGCCGGGGACGGAATCGAGGTGGCTGCCGGTGGCCACGGCGTCCTTCCGCAGGCCCGTCGCAGTGTCCCACCAGGCCCACATGATCCCGTTGGCGTCGGTATGGACATCCAGTCCGCGCCGGCCGGCCTGCTCAATGAACCAGGCGCGGAGGTCCGATTCGGCGGTGGAGAACACCGGGCGTGAGTAGCCGCCGCGGGCACTGTCACGTCCGACGTCGGAGATTTCCTTGAGGAGGCCTGCGACAGTAGGTGCGCCGGCAGTTTCGGCGGGTACCGCGTGCGGCGCGGGTGCTGTCTGGGGAAGGGTCACGGTAATCCGTTCTACGTGGTCAGTGCCGATGAGGCGGTGCTGCGGAACCTGTCAGGCACGGCACCGGTTCCGGTTGCCAGGTCCGCGGCCCACTGTCCGATCAGCGGCGCGAATTTGGCCCCATGGCCTGAGCAGGGCGAGACGACGGTGAGGTTGTCCGCCCGGTCGATCAGGAAGTCCTCGGTAGGCGTGTTCGTGAAGAGGCAGGTGGTTTCGGCGTACGGCTCGGGATCCAGTCCCGGCAGGCAGCGGCGGACATAGTCCACCACGCGGGCGCGGTTGGCCGGGTCCACCACACCGGTTTGGGCTGCCGCGGACCGGATCCGCGGGCCGCCGTTGTATTCGGCCACCTTCTGGCCCGCGAAGCCGGCGTCCCGGCCGCCGGGGAGGCCGTAGGTTTGGATGTCGCCGGCCTTGTGGATGAAGGTGGGCCAGTTGGTGGCGGAAGAGCCGGAGTCTTCCCGGTACCGGAAGTGGAAGGCCTGTTCCTGCCGGACGGTGAACTCGGGCAGGCCGGCCAGAAAGCCCGCCGGCAGCGGGAGGGACTCCAGCAGCCGTGGCAGCCAGCCGCCCGCGCTGATCACCACGTTGCCGGCGTCGAGCGTTTTCCCTGTGGAGGAGTGCAGCCGGTAGCCACCGCCCAGCCGTTCCACCCGGTCCACGCTCCAGCCGGTCAGGACCTTCGCACCGTGCCGGACCGCGAGGGCCACCATGGCGTTGACTGACGTTTCAGCGTCGATCACGCCGGCACCGGGGTGCCAGAGGACCTCGGTATCGAACGCGATCTGCGGCCAGCGGCCCCGGGCTTCGGCGGCGGACAGCAGCTCGTGGTCGATTCCGGCGCCGGCCAGCACCTCAGCGAGGAGGGCGGGTTGACGCTTTGGACCGTAGTCCACCGCGCCGAACGGCGTGATCAGCTCAGCGCCGGCGTCCGTTGCGAGCCCGTCCCAGAGCGCTTTGGAGTCGAGCACGGCCCGGGTGTAGAACGCGTCCGGGTAGGCGTAGCGGAAGATCCGGGCGGAGCCGTGGGAGCTGCCGTCGTGGGCGGCGGGTACGTCGCGCTCCAAGAGGGTGATCTGGTGGCCGCGGGTTGCAAGCTGCCACGCGGTGGCGGCGCCGGCCAGGCCGGCGCCCACCACCACATAATCCGACGCGTCGGAAGAAGGTCCAGCCATCAGAAGCTTCCCTGGACGCCGGGGATCCAGCTGGTGCCGGCCAGCGGCACGCGGGCCATGGCGGAGGCCTCGATAGTCAGCGCCACGAGGTCCTCAGGTTCCAGGTTGTGCAGGTGCGATTTTCCGCAGGCCCGGGCGATGGTCTGGGCTTCCATGGTGAGGACGCGGAGGTAGTTGGCCAGCCGGCGTCCGGCGGCCACCGGGTCCAGGCGGGAGGAGAGCTCCGGGTCCTGGGTGGTGATGCCGGCGGGGTCGCGGCCGTCCTGGAAGTCGTCGTAGAACCCGGCGGCCGAGCCCAGGGCGGAGTATTCGGCGGCGTAGCGGGGGTCGTTGTCGCCCAGTGCGATCAGCGCCGCGGTGCCGATGGCGACGGCGTCCGCGCCCAGGGCCATGGCCTTGGCGACGTCGGCACCGGTCCGGATGCCGCCGGAGACGATGAGCTGGACCTTGCGGTGCATGCCGAGTTCCTGCAGTGCCTGGACGGCCTGCGGGATGGCGGCGAGGGTGGGGATGCCGACGTTTTCAATGAACACCTGCTGCGTGGCCGCGGTGCCGCCCTGCATGCCATCGAGCACCACCACGTCCGCACCGGACTTCACGGCGAGCGCGGTGTCGTAGTACGGCCGGGAGGCACCGATCTTGACATAGATGGGGGTCTTCCAGTCGGTGATTTCGCGGAGTTCGCCGATCTTGATCTCCAGGTCGTCCGGGCCGGTCCAGTCCGGGTGGCGGCTGGCGGAGCGCTGGTCGATGCCCACCGGCAGGGTGCGCATCCCGGCCACGCGTTCGGTGATTTTCTGGCCCAGCAGCATGCCGCCGCCGGGCTTGGCGCCCTGGCCGAGGACGATCTCGATGGCGTCGGCCTTGCGGAGGTCGTCCGGGTTCATGCCGTAGCGGGAGGGCAGGTACTGGTAGACGAGGTGCTTGGACTGGCCGCGCTCCTCAGGGGTCATGCCGCCGTCGCCCGTGGTGGTGGAGGTGCCTACCTCGGACGCGCCGCGGCCCAGCGCTTCCTTGGCGTTGGCGGACAGGGCGCCGAAGCTCATGCCGGCGATGGTCACCGGGGTGGCCAGGTGCAGCGGGCGGCTGGCGTACCGGTCTCCGAGGACGACGTCGGTATCGCACTTTTCGCGGTAGCCCTCCAGCGGGTAGCGGGACATGGAGGCGCCAAGGAAGAGCAGGTCGTCGAAGTGCGGGACCTTGCGCTTGGCTCCCCAGCCGCGGATGTCGTAGACGCCGGTGGCGGCGGCGCGCTGGATGTCGGCGATGGTGGCGCGGTCGAAGGTGGCGGACTCGCGGAGGCCCAGTTCGGCAATGTTTGCTGGTGCTGCGGCGGGTGCCTGGGCGGGAACCGGAAGGGAGGTGATGGTCATGGTGGCCTCCTAGTAGGCAGTCGAGTTGTCGACGTGGAAGTGGTAGAGGTTCCGGGCGGAGCCGTAGCGCTTGAAGTCGGCCGGGTTGTCGGTGCGGCCGGCGGCGGAGAGGAGTTCCGCGAGTTCGGCCAGGTGCTCGGCCTTCAGCGGCTTTTCGATGCAGTCGGCGCCCAGGGAGGCCACCCCGCCCTTCACGTAGATGCGAGCCTCGTAGATGGAGTCGCCCAGCGCATCCCCCGCGTCGCCGCAGACCACCAGCCGTCCGGCCTGGGCCATGAACGCTGACATGTGGCCGATGTTGCCGCCCACCACGATGTCCACGCCCTTCATGGAGATCCCGCAGCGGGCGCCGGCGTTGCCGTCGATGACCACCAGGCCGCCGTGGCCGGTGGCGGCCGCGGACTGGGAGGCGTCGCCCTTGACGTGGACGGTGCCGGACATGATGTTCTCGGCCAGTCCGACGCCGGCGTTGCCGGTGACGGTCACGGTTCCCTTTTGGTGCATTCCGGCGGCGTAGTAGCCGGCGTGGCCTTCGATGGTTACGGTGACGTCGGCGTTGATGCCGACGGCGAGGCTGTGCTTGCCGCCGGGGTTGGTGACGGTCCAGGACTGGCCGTCGGCCGCGTTGTGGAGTGCCTGGTTCAGGTCGCGGACCGGGGCGCCGGACAGGTCGACGACGGCGTGTGCCTCAGCAGGAGCTGCAGTTTCCAGGGTTTCGGGGGCTGTCAGAGTGACCATGTGTAGACCTTTCCGGGTTCCGGTTCAAAGATGCGGGCATTGTCGATGCCGGGCAGTGCTGCCAGGGCGCGGTATTCGGAGGCCATGGCCACGTAGTCGTCGGTTTCGGCGATGATGGCGGGCTTGCAGGCGATGGGGTCGCGGACCACGGCCATGCTGTCCGCGGTGGTGACCACCAGGGTGTAGAAGCCGTCCAGGACCTGGCCCAGGTTCACCAGGGCTTCCTCGAGGGTGTCGCCCTGCTGCAGCCGGGAGGCGACGTAGCGGGCCCCCACCTCGGTGTCGTTCTCGGAGTCGAACACCACGCCTTCGCGCTTGAGCTCGCGGCGGACGCTGGCGTGGTTGGAGAAGGACCCGTTGTGCACCAGGCACAGGTCGTCGGCCACGGAGAAAGGGTGCGAGCCGCCGGCGGTAACGGCGGATTCGGTGGCCATCCGGGCGTGGGACAGGCCCTGGCTGCCGGCCATGGCTTCCAGTCCGTGGTCGGCGGCGATCTCCATGGGGTGGCCCACGCTCTTCATCACGGCCACATGTTCGCCGCGGCCAATGACGGTGGCGGCTGGCAGGGTTTCGGTGACCGCCTTGACCAGGAGGTCCGTCCCGACGGCGGCGCTCACCAGGGTGGTGTCGCCCACCACCTGCACGGCCGCTGCCGCGTCAGACGGCAGGAGCGCCGCGACACCTGAGGTGATGTCCGCCGTCGTCATTCCCTGGTCCCTGCCGAGCAGGCTCAGGGTGGACGTGCCCGGCGACACCAGGCCCGGGGTGTTGTAGACGGCGAGGCCGGCGGAGTCGGGTCCGCGGTCCACGATCTGGCAGAGCATCGAGGACAGCAGGCTGCCCATCCGGGGGTGCAGCGAGGGATTGCGCAGCTGCAGCGCGGCGATTCCGCACATGGTGGGATTCCTTTACTTCGTAGGGATTAGATCGAGGTGAGGTAGGTCCGGATTTCCCAGTCGCTGACCTGGTTGTGCCAGCTGAGGAACTCCTCTTCCTTGGCGTTTGCGTAGTAAGTTCCGATCTCCGGATCTCCGCTCAGGCCGGCCAGGATCACGGGGTCCCTCCGGAGCGCTTCCACGGCGTGGAGCAGGGTGGCGGGCAGCAAATGGGCGTCCGCCTTGGACTCCCCCGGCCCGGATGGCGTGCCCGGGTCGAGGGACTTCTCCACACCGTCCAGCCCTGCGGCGATGGCGGTGGCGACGGCGAGGTACGGGTTGGCGGAACCGTCCCCGGAGCGGAGTTCGATCCTTTTGTTGTCCGGCACGCGGATCATGTGGGTCCGGTCGTTGCCGCCGTAGGAGGCCTTCCGCGGGGACCAGGTGGCGCCGGAGGAACTGGTGGTGGCGCCGGTGCGATTGTAGGAGTTGACCGTGGGGGCGAGGAAGGCCTGCAGCGCGGGGGCGTGGTCCAGGATGCCGGCAATGAAGGAATACGCGAGGCCGGACAGTCCCAGGCCGCGTCCGCCGTCGTCCGCGTTTCCGTCGTCCCCCGGGAACAGCGCCTCCGCACCCGACCACAGCGAGAGGTGGAAGTGCAGGCCGGTGCCGGTGCGGTCCGTGAACGGCTTGGGCATGAACGTGGCGGTCATGCCGCGCTGCTCGGCCAGGATGTTCAGGATGTAGCGGAGGGAGACCACCCGGTCGGCGGTGGTGAGGGCATCGGCGTAGGTGAAGTTCTGCTCGAACTGCCCGGCGGCGTCCTCGTGGTCGTTGGCGTAGTTACCCCAGCCGAGCGAGTTCATCGCGTCGCTGATGGACGTGAGGTGCTCGTACATCCGGGTCACGCCGCGGGCGTCGTAGCAGGGGCGGGGCGAATCGTCGCGGGCGTCGGCGGTGCTCAGCGTCCCGTCGTCGTTCCTGTTCACCAGGAAGTACTCCACCTCGGCGCCCACCTTGGCCTGCATGCCCCGGTCCGCCAGGCGGGCCAGGGCGTTCTTGAGGATGACGCGCGGGGCGTAGGGCCAGGGCTTGCCGTCGACATGCGGGTCGCAGTGGATGATGGCCAGCCCTTCCTTGATGAAGGGGACGGGGGTGAAGGAGGCAAGGTCCGGGACGGCGATGAGGTCCCCGTCCTGGGGTTTCTGGCCGATGAGGCCGGCCGCGTAGCCGGCGAAGCCCATAGCACCCGCTTCGAGTTCGTCAGCGGCTTCCACCGGGACGAGCTTGGCGCAGGGCTTGCCGGTCATGTCCACGAACGTGGCCAGGAGGAAGCGGACGTCATGGGCGCGGGCAATGTCCGCCAGGGAAATGCGTTCCGCCAGGGCTGGCGGAACCTGGCCGGGGAGGCCGGCAGCGGGGGTTACAGCAGGGGTTGCGACACTGGTCATCGAAACATTCCTGTCAGGGTTGGCGTTAGCTATCAGTAAACCTTGTTGCACCAGAGTATCCAAACCCGTATTTCGCGCGTCGGACCGGAAGGTTAAATGCATGTTTCGACGGGCCAGCCCGTCGGCGCCCGTCACGCAGGGCACGCTTTTGGCCAGGGCACGACGGCGGCGGCCCGGGTTTGCGGGGAACACGGCACCCGGGCGCGCCAAAAGCGGGCGCTGCGTGACGCCGTCGTACACCTCCGGGGCGAAAGCGGCCGGGGCCAGACGGGGCCCCGGCACCAGCTCCGGGGCAAGCTGCGGTACTAGGCTGAGGGGAACCGGGCAGCAAGCCACCCCCGAAGGAGCCAGCCCTTGAACAGCACGCATCCCTCCCCCATGCCGCCGACGGATTTACAGGTGGGTGTGGTGGGCATCGGCTGGGCCGGCCAGCAGCACCTCAAGGCCTACTCGGCGCTGGACGGAGTAAGGATCGTCTCGGTGGCAGGGATGGAGCAGGACCTCCGGGACTCCCTGCAGGCCGAATACGCCATTCCGAACGCCTTCGCCGACTGGCAGGACATGCTGGACCACGGCGGCCTGGACGCAGTCAGCGTGGCAGTACCCACCTTCCTGCACGCCCCGATCTCCATCGCCGCCCTGGAACGGGGTATCCACGTCCTGAGCGAAAAGCCCATCGCCCGCAACGCCGCGGAAGGCCAGGCCATGGTGGACGCCGCCCGCAAGGCCGGCCGCGTCCTGGACGTCGCCTTCAACCACCGCCGGCGCGGCGACATCAAGGCGCTCAAGGAGGTCATCGACCACGGCGGCCTGGGCAGGCCCTACTACGCGAAGGCGTCATGGCTGCGGCGCGCGGGCATTCCCACGCTGGGCAGCTGGTTCACCAACCCGGAGCTCGCCGGCGGCGGGCCCTTGGCGGACATCGGCGTCCATGTGCTCGACTTCGCCCTGTACCTCCTCGGCGAGCCCAAGGTGGTGGCGGTCTCCGCGGCCACCCATGCCGAACTGGGGCCGCAGGGCCGGGGCGGCGGCAGCCGGTTCTCCGCCCACGCCACCAGCCACGCCTTCGAAGTGGAGGACTTCGCGACGGCGTTCCTCCGGCTGGAGGGCGGCGCGACCCTGCTGGTCGAGGCCAGCTGGGCAGCCTACCGGGAAACCGATGACCAGCTGGACTTCACGGTGTACGGGACCGACGGCGGCGCCGAGCTCAGGGTGCACGGGGCGCCGTTCCCGCCGGTGGGCCGGCTGCGGGTGTTCACGGACAAGGACGGCGGGTCCGCGGACTACCTGCCCCCGGTCCTGCCGGGCCGCGCGCACGATGCTGTGGTGGAGGATTTCGTCACCGCCGTGCGGGGCGGCGGGCACGTATGGGCCAACCATGACGGATCCCTGGCGCTGTACCGCGCCCAGGTCATCGACGCGTGCTACCAGTCCGCACGCGAGCAGAGGGACGTTCGTCTCTGATGGACGGCAAACTCCGGATCCTGGTGTGGAACGAAGGCGTCCACGAAGCCAACAACGAGCCGTCCCACATCGGAGAGATCTACCCGGACGGCATCCACGGAGCCATCGCCGCGGGCCTGCGCTCCCACCTTCCGGAGGCGGACATCACGACGGCGGTCCTGGCCACGGATCCCGACCACGGCCTTGCCGAGGAGGTGCTCGCGGAGACGGACGTCCTGTTGTGGTGGGGCCACATCGCGCACGCCGGGGTGGGGGACGCCGTCGTCGAACGCGTCCACCGGCATGTGCTGGGCGGTATGGGGCTGATCGTGCTCCACTCGGGGCACTTCGCGAAGATCTTCACCAAACTGCTCGGCACCAGCTGTTCGCTGGCCTGGCGGAATGACGGCCAGCGGGAGCTGGTGTGGACCGTCAAGCCCTCCCATCCCATCGCGGAGGGCGTGGAGAGCCCCATCGTCATTCCGGAGCAGGAGATGTACGGCGAATTGTTCGACATCCCGGACCCGGACGACCTGATCTTCATCAGCTCCTTTGCCGGCGGCGAGGTGTTCCGCTCCGGCGTGACCTTCACCCGCGGCAAGGGCCGCATCTTCTACTTCAGCCCCGGCGACCAGGAGTACCCGGTGTACCACCATCCGCAGGTCCAGCGGGTCCTGGCCAACGGGGTGCGGTGGGCTGCACAGCCCGGGATTGACCGTTCCGCCCCCTCGGTGACCAACCCCGGGCGGGAGTGGTTCCAGGCGGAAAACCGTCATTGACACGGGCTGCGCGCAGGAGCAGATTGAGAGCGTTGATCCATGGGACCGGCAGGCTCTGGACGGGGCACATCCCGCCCTGCCGGCCCCGATCCCGGCCGCGCACAGCCCCGGACGAACTCAATAACCACTCCTTACGAAGGAGCCAGCAATGCCCGCAGTAACGGTGAAGGACCTGGAGTCCAAATCATTTGACCAACCGGACGAAAAGCGCCGTCCGCCCAAGACGCAAGTAGACGTGGTGAACATTGGTGGCGCCACCCTGGGCCGGTTCACGTTTGAGCCCGGCTGGCGCTGGTCAGAAACCGTCAAGACGGTTGTCCATACGGACAGCTGCCAGAACAATCACCTTGGTTTTTGCACCTCCGGCACCCTGACCGTCCAGCTGGACAACGGAACCGGCATGACCATCCAGTCCGGTGACGCCTACTCCATCCCGGCCGGCCACGACGCCTGGGTGGAGGGCGATGAGACGTTTGTTGGCTACGAGGTCATGAGCGCGGCAGAGTACGCCAAGCCTGCCTGACCCTTGGGTTCCACCCCTATCGCCAGGAAAGGGAGGTCCGGCAGGGCCTCCCTTTCCTGCTGCCGCGGCCCTACCGTGGAGGGAACGCAACGATCGGAGAGCAATGAAAGTCACCGTCATCGGCGGCAGCGGCCACATCGGTTCGTTCCTGGTCCCCCGGCTGGTCCAAGCCGGCCACGAGGTCACCAACATCAGCCGCGGCACCAGCAAGCCGTACACAGAGGCACCGGAGTGGCAGCAGGTGCAGCACGTCACCGCGGACCGGCAGGCAGAGGACCAGGACGGAACCTTCCCTGACCGGGTGGCCGCCCTCAAGCCGGACGTCGTGGTGGACCTGGTCTGCTTCACCCTCGAATCGGCGGCTGCGCTGGTGCAGCGGCTGCGGGGCGAGGTGGGGCACCTGCTGCACTGCGGCTCCGTCTGGCGGTACGGGCAGAGCCTGAAGCTGCCCATCAGGGAGGGATCGGATTCAGCCGCACCGCCTTTTGGCGAATACGGCGTCCAGAAAAACAGGATTGCCCTGATGCTGCAGGAGGAAACCGCCAGCGGCGGGCTGGCCACCACGTCACTGCACCCCGGCCACATTGTCGGGCCGGGCTGGCAGCCGGTTGGTCCGCTGGGAAACCTTGATCCCGCCGTCTGGCAGACGATCTCTGCAGGCCAGCCCCTCCGGATTCCCGGCAGTGGCACGGAGCTGATGCACCATGTGCACGCCGATGACGTGGCTCAGGCGTTCGAGAAGGCGATTGCCCGGCGGGAGGCAGCCACCGGTGAGGACTTCAATATCGTTGCCCCCACGGCGCTGACGGTCCGCGGTTATGCGGACATCGCCGCCGCCTGGTTCGGGCACGCGGCTGTACTGGAGACGGTTCCCTGGGACCGCTTCCGGGAGAACACCTCCCGCGAGCACGCGGATGCGAGCTGGAACCACCTTTACCGCAGCCAGTGCTTCAGCATCGAAAAAGCGGCCTCCGTGCTCGGCTACGCGCCGCGGTACGAACCGGAGCAGGCCATCTTCGAATCCATCCAGTGGCTCGTTGACCACGAACAGCTGCACGTCGCCCGCCCGCTCGGCGTCCCGGCCGGCTGAGCCCCGAAACCCTACCGGCGCAGGCGCCGCAGCCGGGCCACCAGGGTTGCAGCGAGGAGCGCCGTCCCCAGTTCCAGGGCAACAACCAGCAGCAGGTCCGTGCTGCCCGAACCACCAACAGCGGACGACGACGGCTGGCCGCCATGGGCGTGCCCGGCACCACCGGCGGCCAGCAGCAGGACGGCGTGCAGGGCGGCCATCGCCACGGCCGCAGCGGTGACCTGGTGCAGTGCGGCCACCCGGCTGTGCCGCCAGATATGGACCGTGCAGGGAACGCAGACGGCGGCGAGTGCCAGCATCAGGACGCTGAGCCATGCGCCGTGGTGTCCCGACGCCGCCAGTCCCACGTGGGCAACGCAGGAACCGGCGGTGGCCACGGCGACGACGCGGGGATGCAGGACGGGACCGTTGGCACGCAGCCGCCCCGCCGCCGTCGGACGCCCTGCCGTGGCGGGGACGAGGCTAGTGGCAGCCACCGCTGCCGCCCTCGGTGTGGCAGGAGGACGCCTGCTGGTTCGGGTTGGCGGGAACGTCCAGAACGGGGCTGCGGTCGAAAAAGCCCTCGGGACGGAGCTTGAAGCCCACGGTGTCCACGGGCATGATGGGCCAGTCCTCCACCCGGGGGAAGTGGGTCAGGCCGAAGGTGTGCCAGACGACGATGTCCTGGCCGTCGATGTCCCGGTCCTGCGCCACGTAGGCCGGCAGGCCCGCGCCGCCGGCGTGCTGGTTCACGAAGTCGCCCGTGGGGTACTTCTCGTCCTCGGCGTACCGGGTGACCCACAGGTCCTTGGTGGCAAAGGCGGCGCGGCGGGCGATGGAGGAGTCCGGGTCCGCGAGCAGCGTGGGCTGGTTGTGGGAGTGCAGTTTATAGCCCACGGACTCCCCCAGCCGGTTGCGGGATTCCGGGTTGGAGATGATCCAGGTCCGGCCGGCGCGGGCGTCGGCCTCCCGGACGCCGTCGGATTCGCGGGCCAGGAGGGTGCGCTTGCGGGAGAAGGCGTTGCCGCGTTCGTTGCCCGGCCCCATCGCCTGGCGGACCACGTCCTCTTCCTCCACCCGGTTGGTGAACCCGTCGATGGCCATGTCCAGCCGGGCGCTGAAGAGGTGCTGGTGGAAGGGTGCGCCCAGGCCGGGCGCGAGCTGGGAGATGTTGTCCGAGCCGCCCTCGGGGAAGGCCGAGGTGAAAACGATGCCGGTGGCTTTGGCCTCGAATTCGATGGTGCCGTCCAGGTAGAGGTACCAGTAGAAGCCGTAGTCGTAGTTGCCGATCGTGGTGAAGAAGGAGATGACCAGGCGGCGGTTGCGGCGGGTGTAGGTGACGCCGCTCCAGAGGTCGGAGTGCTTGGAAAGGATGCTCCAGTCCTCCTCGTGCATGCAGATGCCGTTGCGGATTTCCCGCGGGTTGCCGAACGCGTCGCTGATGACCGGGCTGAGGTAGGTGATCTCGCCCAGGCAGTCGCAGCCCAGCTCCAGCGAGTTGGCGTACTGGCCCACCAGGTATTCGCCGGTGTCGAAGTAGTTCTGCCAGGACCGGATGGGCGAGGGGTCGCCGTAGGGCACCACCATTTCGGCAATGGACGCACGGTTGATGATCTGCCGCTTCCGGCCGCCGTCCTGGAAGGCGAGGTTGTGCAGGACCACCCCTTCCCGGACATCGAAGCCGACGTCCACGCTCCACTTCTCCCATTCCACATGGTTGCCGCCGGTGACGGTGAAGCTGGGCCCTTCCGGCTGGGTGATGCTGATGGGCTTCTGGGTGTCGCGGACAGGCCCGGTCAGTTCCGGATCGGTGTAGTTGCCGTGCTCTGCCGGGATGGGCATCACGCCGAGGTCGATGACCTGGGTGACTTCCTTGCTGACCACGTCCACATAGGCCACCAGCCCGTCCACCGGGTGCGCCCAGGCACTGTCCTCCGGGAATTCCTGCACGAACGCCAGGCCGCGGAGGATGCGGCGGCCTTTCTCCTCACCGTATTCGAAAACTCCGGCCGAGAGCGGCGCAACGCGGACCTTCTCGACCTTGAGGCCCCTGTCGGCGAGCGCCTTCAGCCAGCGGTCATCGGCGGCCAGGAGGGATTCCACCACGTCGAATTCCTCCTCCAGGACCGGCAGTTCGCCGGTCACCGCGGTGTCGAGTTCGACGGCGGAGAGCACCTTTTGCTGGGTAATGGAGACCACGACGTCCCGCGGCGCAGCCCCTGAGACGTCGTGGATGAAGACCCGGAAGCGCCGGTCCGCCTGTGGTTCCGTTCCCCGGGCCGGATCCAGCAGGCCAAGGTAGGCGATGCGGTACTGCGGTTCCAGGTGGCCTTCAGACTGCAGGATGGCGCGGACGTCAAGGATTTCCTCCGCCGCTGCCAGGCGGAAGGCCGATGCGGTTTCGGTTGGTGCAAGAGTCATGGGAAGAGCCTTTGTCCGGGCCGTCGCCGGCCACTGGTTTATTTTCTATAGTTGTAGAGAATAAACGTCCGTAACATGGCTCACAAGAGTCTGAGCGAAATATTTCCGGGGAGTGGCCGCGGTGCCGAAGATAGTTGACCATGACGAGCGCCGCCTGGAACTCGTGGATGCCACCTGGCGGATCATCGCCCGGCAGGGCCTTGAGGGCGCCACCATGCGCGAGATCGCCACGGAGGCAGGCTTCGCCAACGGCGCCCTGAAACCCTACTTCCCCACCAAGGACACCCTGCTCGAATTCGCCTTCAGCCACGTGTTCAACAGGACCAACCAGCGCATCGCAGAGGTCACGGCCGGGCGGACAGGCCTGGACGCATTGCGGGCCTTTTGCCTCGAGGTCCTCCCCCTCGACGACGAGCGCGTCAACGAGGCACGCATCGTGGTCCCGTTCTGGCAAAGGGCCATCAATGACCCCCGGAAGGCGGCGATCCACCAGCAGTCGATGAATGAATGGCTGGTGGCAATCCGCCGTTTCCTGGCAGAGGCGAGGGATAGCGGCGACGTGCGTGCCGCCGTCGACGATTCCGTCCTTGCCGGGCAGCTGCTGAACATGCTGCTGGGGGCCCAGATCGAGGCGGCCCTTGCACCTGCTGGCCAGACGGACTTTGGGCACGCGGCCCAGCTGGAGGGCTATCTTTCCCTCCTGGGCAAAATTCCCGGCCGGAAATGAGCGCCAAACTCGAAAGTATGCTTACTATTGAGGGGTCAGGTTCTGGCGGATGCCGGAGCGAGCACGAACTGTAAGGAGCATCTCCATGGGTTTGGATGACAAGATCGGCAACGCTGCAGAGAAGCTCGGCGGCAAGGGCAAGGAAGCTGCCGGAAACGCCACGGGCGACGAGAGCCTGAAGGCTGAAGGCCAGACGGACCAGGCAAAGTCGGACCTCAAGCAGGCCGGCGAGCACGTCAAGGATGCCTTCAAGAAGGACTAGACAACGCTCGCATAATGGGTGCAACTCCAGCCGGAGTTGCACCCATTGGCGTTTTCAGGGCCGGTCCCGCATGTCCCGCAGTTCCTGCAGCAGCTTCAGCTGTTCGGCGTTCATGTTCATGAGCATCTCGATCTGCGCCGCGGCCCGGACATCAGTTTCGTAATCATGCTGCGCCATGGCCGAGGCAATGGCGCCCTGGCGCTTGGCTGCAATGAGCAGGATGGCGCCCTGCAGTCCGGCCAGCATGGACAGGAAGAGGTTCAGCAGGATGTAGGGGTAAGGGTCCTAAGCATTGGTGGCGAGGACATAGGAATTCACCAGGGCCCACAGCCCCATGAAACCCAGGAACATCCCCACAAAAGGCCAGCTGCCCATGCCGTTCCGAAGGACGTCAGCAGCCTTGTCGCCCGTACTGAGGCCTTCTTTGTGCCGCCGGTGCCAGTTAACTCTTATCTCAGCCATGGGCCCAGAATAGGCCCGCTTAGTGGATCAGCCCTGACACCAGGTTGATGGTGGTGGCCAGGACGATGGCACCCAGCAGGTAGGACAGCAGCGCCTGGCGCAGGACCGTGGAACGGATGGCAGTGGTCTTCAGGTCGGTGTCCGATACCTGGAATGTCATGCCCACGGTGAAGGCCAGGTAGGCAAAATCCGAGTACCGGGGCTGGCTTTCCTCATTGAAATCCACTCCCGTGCCGTCGCGGTAGTAGGTGGCTGCATAGCGGAGGGTGAACAGGGTGTGGACCAGGAACCATGACAGGGCAATGCTGCCCAGCGCCATGGCCACGGTGGCGTCCTTGGCTCCGCCCTGCTCACTGGAGGCATCGAGCAAAATCAGGGCGACGCCCGCAAAGCTGGCCACGGTGGCGCCCAGGACCAGCGCGTCCGAGAAGACCCGGCCCGGATCCTCCCGCCGCGCATGCGCAGCGGTGGCTGCAGGGCCCAGGCGTCCGATCACGCTCCAGACCCAGATGAGGTAGGTGGCCGAGGCGGCGGCCCAGCCGAGGGCCGGGGCATACGTCCAGGTGCCAAACGTGCCAACCGCCAGCGCCGCCACCAGGCCGACGGCGATCATCACCAGCAGGCGGAGCCGGGAATGGTGGGCGCGGGAGTTGAAGTTCCGGTGATGGTCGCCGGTAGCCGTCATGGACTTCATGGCCCGATCATGGCACGCGAGGCTGGGCTGCGGCTGGAAAGGCAGTTCTTCTTATTTTCGCCAACCGTTGAAAAAAGACCGGTGCGGCGCTAACCTGAAGGGACTGTGTCGCAGGACACAACCCGGGGGAACGTGAAGTGGCCATCCGTCGCGAGGAACATCATGCCAGCAGCTGCAGCAACCGGGGCAACAGCCCGGACCCCACGCCAGGACCTCAGCTCCAGCGTTGCCACGTCGTTCGACCACTGGAAACACCTGGTGGCCGAATCCTTCGTGCCCCTCACCGCACGGACGGCCGATGTGGAGGGCTTCCAGGGCCGCATGCGCTCCCGGGTGCTGGACCGGATGTCCATCGTGGAAGTGACCGCCACCTCCCACGAGGTCCACCGCACCCCCGCGCTGATCGCCCAGGCCCATGAGCGCTATTTCAAGCTGAACCTGCAGCTGGAAGGCACGGGCCTGCTGATCCAGGACAACCGCGAAGCCGTCCTGCAGCCCGGCGACCTGGCAATCTATGACACCAACCGGCCCTACACCCTTGCCTTCGAGGACAGCACCAGGATCATGGTCCTGATGTTTCCCTGCGACGCCCTCTCCCTGCCCGTGGACTACGTAGGGCAGCTCGCCGCGGTGCGCATGGGCAGCGGTGGCCTCAGCGGAATCGTGGGCCAGTTCATTCGCGAACTGTCGGCGAACCTGGACGTCCTGAACGGCCCCAGCGGATCGCGGCTCGCCACCAACGCCCTGGACCTGGTGTCCACCATGCTGCACGCGGAAATGGACATCACGCCGGACCGCATGAAGCCGCAGGCACTGCTGGCGGTCTCGGTCCGCGAGTACATCGAGGCCAACCTGGCCGATCCCCTGCTGTCACCGGCAAGCATCGCCGCCGCGCACTTCATCTCCACGCGGCACCTGCACAACGTCTTCCACGAGTCGGGGACCACCGTAGCCAGCTGGATCCGGACGCAGCGGCTCGAAGGCGCACGCCGCGACCTCCGCGACCCGCTGCACGCCGGGCAGTCCGTTGGCACGGTGGCTGCCCGCTGGGGGTTCCTGGATGCCGCCCATTTCAGCCGCACGTTCCGGGATGCCTTCGGGGTCTCGCCCAGCCAGTGGCGGCGGAGCTCCTGAATTCACGCCCCGGCTAAATCAGCCCCTGCGCCAGCATGGCATCGGCCACCTTGACGAACCCGCCGATGTTGGCGCCGAGCACGTAGTTGCCGGGTTCGCCGTACTCCTCGGCGGTGGCGGCGCAGCGGTCGTGGATGCCAACCATGATCTCCGTGAGCCGCTCCTCCGTGTGCTCGAAGGACCACGAATCACGACTGGCGTTCTGCTGCATTTCCAGGGCCGAGGTTGCCACGCCGCCGGCGTTGGCGGCCTTGCCCGGCCCGAAGAGGACGCCCGCCTCCTGGAACACCGCAACAGCGTCACGCGTGGAGGGCATGTTGGCGCCCTCTCCGACGGCAACCAGGCCGTCTCGGATCAGGCGGGCGGCAGCGGCGCCGTCGAGCTCGTTCTGCGTGGCGCAGGGAAGTGCCACCGTGGCGTCGACGTCCCACACCGAACCGCCGTCCACGTAGGTAACGCCGCCCCGGCGTTCGGCGTAATCCTTCAGGCGGCCGCGCTGCACTTCCTTCACCTCACGGAGGAGCGCGACGTCGATGCCTGCCTCGTCCACCACGTAGCCTGACGAATCGGAGCAGGCCACCACCGCTGCACCGAGGGACTGGGCTTTGGCGATGGCGTTGATGGCCACGTTGCCGGAGCCCGACACCACCACGCGCTGGCAGTCAAAGGACGTGCCCCTGGTTTTCAGCATTTCCTGGGTGAAGATGACGGTGCCGAGTCCGGTGGCCTCGGGCCGGACGAGGGAGCCGCCCCAGGAGATGCCCTTGCCGGTGAGCACGCCGGATTCGTAGCGGTTGGTGATGCGCTTGTACTGGCCGAAGAGGTAGCCGATCTCGCGGCCGCCCACGCCGATGTCGCCGGCCGGGACGTCCGTGTATTCGCCGATGTGGCGGTAGAGCTCGGTCATGAAGGACTGGCAGAACCGCATGACTTCGGCATCGCTGCGGCCGCGGGGATCGAAGTCGGAACCGCCCTTGCCGCCGCCGATGGGCATGCCGGTCAGGGCATTCTTGAAGATCTGCTCGAAGCCGAGGAATTTGACGATGCCCAGGTAGACGGACGGGTGGAAGCGCAGTCCGCCCTTGTACGGGCCCAGCGCGGAGTTGAACTCCACCCGGAAGCCGCGGTTGATTTGGACGCGTCCGGAGTCGTCCGTCCACGGCACACGGAAGATGATCTGGCGTTCGGGCTCGCAAAGGCGTTCCAGGATGGCAGCCTCGAGGAATTCCGGGTGCCTGTCGTGGACCGGGCCCAGGCTTTCGAAAACCTCCACCACTGCCTGGTGGAACTCCGCTTCACCGGGATTCCGCGCGAGGACGGTGTCCTTGATGGCTTCGAGCCGTGCGTCCATGAACTGTTCCTTACCTCTGAGCCGAAACGAGGGACAGCGCAAAAGCAACGTCGCCCCATAGGTTTACTCTTCAACTTATCGGATTACGACCGGGGAGCAGTAGGCGGGTGGGTCAGGTTCGGCTAATCTCCGTAATGTGACACAGATATTCCACATTGCGATAGTTTTGGCGCATCCCTCCTGCACACCGGAGACGCGCTGATGCCCTTCATTTGCCTGCTTCTCTCCGGTGCCGCGCTGCTGGTCAATGGGCTGGCGACGCTGGGGCGTCTCCCCCGCCGCGACGCCGCCACCTTCAGCCTGCTGCTCGGCGGCACCCAGCTGGTGCTCGGCGTCGTCCATCTTTCCACCGGCAGTACCGGCACTGAACACCTCCTGACGGCCGCCGGCATGTTCCTGTTCGGGCTGACGTACGCCTATGCCGGGCTGGATGTTTTGTTGGCCCTGGGTTCGAAGGGCCTGGGCTGGTTCTGCGGCATGGTGGCGTTTTTCGGCTTGCTGCTGGCGGGCGCGTGGATCGGGACGGATCCGCTGCTCGCGGTGCTCTGGGTGTGCTGGTCAGTGCTGTGGGGGCTGTTGTTCGCCTCGGCCGCATTCGGCGCGGTGCGGTTGGAGCCGTTCACCGGCTGGGCCCTGGTCCTGGCCAGCCAGGTCACGGCAACCTTTCCGGCGTTCCTGGGCCTGTCCGGCGCGTGGCCCCGCAGCGACTGGGCGGCATGGCTGGCAGCCGCCTTCCTGGCCGGACTGTTTATTGCGGCACGCGTGCTGGCCCGGCGCGGACCTGCCAGTCCGCGCCGGGCCAGTGAAGGGGAAGCCGTGAGCGCTAGGTAAGCGCGTGTCCCAGGGTGGCGGCGTGGTGCCGGCGCTCGATGGCGGTTTCCACCAGCACCCCTGCCACGAAGACCACGGGGACCGCGGCGAGAAGGGCGATGGCTGTTTCCGCGCTGCCGCCGATCAGGGCCGTGAAATTGCTGACCACCAGGAACAGGACCCAGGCGAGCAGCACCGTTGCCAGGACGGGGGCGATCCGGGTCTGCCACAGCTGCGCCCCCGCACGTTCGCGGCGGAAGAAGCTGACCACCGCCACCGAGCACAGCATGTAGAGCACCAGCAGTGCCGCCACGGCCAGGCCGCTGAACCAGGAGAAGAGGGTCAGGACCGGGTCCAGGGCCAGGATGGCGAAGGGAAGCACCAGGACGACGGCGGTGGCGGTCTGGATCCAGGCGGCAAAGGCAGGGGCACGGTGCCGGTTGGTCCGGGCCAGCACGGCGGGCATGGAACCACGCAGGGCCAGCGAGTGCAGGTAGCGGTTGATGCCGTTATGGAAGGCGATGATGCCGGCGAGCAGCGAGGTGACCAGCAGGATGCCTGCCACCACGCCCGCCCATGGTCCGAACAGCTCCACCATGGGACCGAGCACGAAGGACGTGGCGTCGCCTGATTCGAGGGCTGCCCCGGCGGCGTCCATGACCTGGGACGGGCCGTAGTAGCTGACCAGCATCCAGGAGATGAAGGAGAAGAAGACTGAGATGACGCCCACGGACAGGTAGGTGGCCCGGGCCACCGTGCGGTGCGGGTCCTTGGCCTCGGCCGAATAGATGGCCGTGGATTCGAAACCGAACATGGAAGCCACGGCGAACATGATGGCTACGCCCGGCGCTCCGGCCCCAATGGCCTCGGGCGAGAAGGACGCGGCCACGCTGATGCCTTCCGGGCCGCCGCCGTGGAGCAGGACGGTGAAGCCGAACAGCAGCAGGATGGCCACCTCGAGGCCCACCAGCAGGGCCAGCACGCGCGCACCGAGTTCGATGTTCAGGGAGCCCAGCACCTGGACGCCGGCCATGGTGGCCAGGGCGAGCAGCCACCACGGAACCTCCAGCCCAATCGAGGCGAGCAGGCCCGAGAACGCCGCACCATAGAGCCCGTACATTGCGGCCTGGACGGTGTTGTAGGCCAGGAGGGCCAGCCAGGCGGCGCCGGCGCCGGTTTTCCTGCCGAACGCTGCAGTGACGTAGGCGTAGAAAGCGCCGTTGGCCTGGATTTTGCGGCTCATCGCCACAAATCCGACGGCGAAGATCACGATGACGATGCCCACGATCAGGTAGGCGCCGGGTGCGCCGGCACCGTTGCCGAGCGCTGCGGCCAGCGGCGAGGCGCCCACGATCCCGGTGAGGGGTGCCTGTGCCGACAGGACGAAGAAGAGGATGCCCAGGACGCCGACGCTGCCGGCGCGCAGTGCCGTTGAATGCTCCTTGGCCGGAGCGTCAGTGGTCCGGGGCTCGGAATTCGAAATACTCATTTGATCCTTCTTAACGGTCATGAGTTCGGGAAAATTGCTGTGGAATCCAGCTTGGCAGCGGGGCACCGAACCCCTTTGTCCACCAGCGACGAGTTGTTGTTTGTCAGCGCAGTGCAGGATTTTGCGGCACTGGTTCCTGGGCGGCCGGGCGGGCGGCGGAGCGGGGGCCAAGCAGCGACGCGGCGGCCTGCGCCGCTTCCATGCCGCTCTCAATGGCACCGTCGATGAAGCCGCCCCAGCCGTTGGCAATATCGGAGCCGGCAAAAAGGACGTTGCCGTGCCCGGACTGCATCGCGGCCAGGTGGTCGCCCAGGAAACCCGTCCGGTGCATCGGCCAGGTCTCTCCCGCCAGCGGGTCCGCCACCCAGTCATGGGTGGCCACGTCCAGCACGTCAACGCCGGGCACCAGCCGGGCCAGCTGCTCCTGGACTGCCGCTGCGTCTGACGCATCGATTCGTCTTGCGTCGGGGCCGAAGCCGACGACGATCGTGTCGCCGTCGAGCGTGTACTCCACCTGGAAGAAGTTCAACGGCCAGTCCGCCTTGCCCAACGCCACGAACGGCGCGTGCTCACCCCGCAGCCGGATCCACACCTTGACGCCCTTGGACACCTGTCCGCGCTTCGCGGCTTCCGTCTTGGCCGGCGGCAGCGGCGGCTGGAAGTCGATGGTTCCCAGGACGGGAAGGGGGACCGTGACAATGGCGGCCCTGGCGCTGATGGTCCGGCCGTCCGCGCTCCGCAGGGTGACGCTCCCGCCGTCGTCCGTCATGCCTGCGACAGTTAAGCCGTAGTCGACGGCGGCACGGGAGTCCTCAAGGATGGCCTCGGCGAGCGCGGCGGTTCCGCCCTGGATCTTGTACGTGGCGCAGGCTTCGAAGTTGACGGCCCAGTCACCGTTGGTCAGGGCCACCCAGCGGAGGGCCTGGGTCAGTGCCGCGTCCTCCAGGGGGCCGTTGAAGTTCAAGGTCCAGAAGGATTCGAGGATGGCCCGGGCGTCGCCGGCGGGAAACTGTTCCCGGATCCGGTCCTGCACGGAGATCTGGTCGATGCCCTTGAAGGCATCCGTCGCCAACGGCCTGAACGGTTCGGGGAAGTAGGTCCGGGACTCTTTGGTGAATTCGCCGTTGTGCCGGCCGATCACGTCAAGCAAGGCTCCGGGGTCGCCTTCCCGGCGGCCGCCGTCGGCCCACCAGAAAGCCCGCTGCGGCTCAGGGCTGGCGACGGTTCCGATGCCGTACCGCTTCAACTCCGCCCAAATGTACGGCTGGGTCCAGTGGACCCACGTGCCGCCGATCTCCAGGTCGCGGCCCAGCCGGTGGTCCAGCCAGGTCCGGCCGCCGATGCGGTCCCGCGCTTCAACGAGGCGGACCGCCAGCCCACGACGGGTGAGTTCGCGGGCGGCGGTGAGGCCGGCAAACCCGGCACCCACGATGACGACGTCCAGGTCCTGCTCCACGGCGCTGTTGTGCTGTGCCATCCCCGGACCCCTAGGAGTAGACGAAGAATTCGACGGTGGGGGCCAGCACAGCCCACCTGGTGCGGGCGCCCTTATTGAAGGAGGCGGCGCCGCCGGCGGTGAGGTCATAGCTGACGCCGCCCTCCACCTCGATCCGGAGGTGGCCTTCGATGATGTGGATGGTCTCATCGGCTTCCATGACGAGATTGAAGGGTTCGGGGGCTTCTGTGGGATTGACGTGCCAGTAGCCGCAGGCCAGCGCAGGCCTGTCACCTTCGCCGAAGCGGCGCACCCACTGTACTTTGCCGAGTTCGAAGGGCTCATTCCTGCCGGGGTCAAGGGAAGCGGACGCGGTGAAGGACGGGGTGGTGGTCATGGGTACTCCAGAGGGGAAGGCGCGGCAGGGGAACGGTCACGCCGCGGGATGTGTGAAATGGCGGCGGTCCTGTGACGGGCATCACCGCGTGGAAGCAATCTAAGCAATTGCTTAGTTTTAAGTCAAGGGCTGCTTTTTGCCTGGCGGCGGATGGCTAGAATCGGGCTATGACCGCTTCCGCCGCCCGCACCGCCACGCCCAAATATGGCAAGGGCCGCGAAGCCCTGCTTCGGGCGGCGGTGGATGTGGTGGCGCAGAAGGGCCTGCGCGGACTCACGTACCGTGCGGTGGCCGAGGCGGCGGGCGTCAACAACAGCCTGGTCGCCCACCATTTCGGGACCCGGGACGCCCTGATCGAGGCAGCGCTCCTGTGGTCCTCGGAGCAGTCCATCGGCGCGTCACGGCTGCGGGAAGCAGCCGAAAACGGCGGGACTTTCACGGAGGCGCTGCTGGAGCTGCTGCTTGAAGATCCGGGGCTGCAGGTGTTCCAGTACGAGATGATCCTCGAGGCCCGGCGCCGCCCGGAGCTGGCGGGACCGGTGGCCGCGCTGTATGAAAGCTATGTTGGTGCGCTGTCGGAGGGGCTTGAGGCTTTCGGCTTCCAGGGTGACGTCCGCGTGGTGGCCCGCTCGCTGTTCGCCGCGCTGGATGGACTGGTGCTGCAGTACCTGGCGGGCGTGGGGCGGGAGGAGATCGCTGCCGCCCTGGAGGAGGTGCACCAGGCGGTTCTCCTGCGGAGGGGAGCACAGAGCGGCTAGAAACCTCCGGGAACAACAAAGCGCGGCCGGCCACCCTGGGGGCAGTCGGCCGCGCTGACAGTATTCAGTTGGGTCGGCTTACCGGAGCACCACGGTGCGGTTGCCCTGCAGGATGACCCGGCCTTCGCAGTGCCACTTCACGGCGTTGGACAGGGCCTTGCATTCGGTGTCGCGGCCGGCGGCCACCAGGTCCTCGGGCCCGTAGGTGTGGTCCACGTCCACCACTTGCTGGGAGATGATGGGCCCTTCGTCCAGCTCGGCGTTGACGTAGTGCGCGGTCGCACCGACCGTCTTGACGCCGCGGGCGTAGGCCTGGTGGTACGGCTTGGCACCCTTGAAGCTGGGCAGGAACGAGTGGTGGATGTTGATGGCCCGGCCGTCCAGCTTGCGGGTCAGGTCGTCGCTGAGCACCTGCATGTAGCGGGCCAGCACCACCAGTTCGACGTCGAGCCCGTCCACGAGTGCCATCAGCGCGGCTTCCGCTGCGGGTTTGGTGTCGGCAGTGACCGGGATGTGGTGGAACGGGATGCCGTGCCACTGCACCAGTGCCTCGTGGTCCCGGTGGTTGGATACCACCGCAACGATTTCCACCGGCAGTTCTCCGATGCGGGCCCGGAACAGCAGGTCGTTGAGGCAGTGCCCGAACTTGGACACCATGATCAGCACCTTGCGCTTGGACCCGTGGCGTTCCAGCTGCCAGCGCATGCCGAATTTTTCGGCCACCGGGGCGAAGGAGGTCCGCATCTCCTCCAGCGTGGAATCGTCACCTTCGGAGACGAAGTGCACGCGCATGAAGAAGTGGCCTTCGGAGCGCTCACCGAACTGCTTGTTATCGATGATGTCGCAGCCGTGCTCCAGCAGGAACCCGGAGACGGCGTGCACAATGCCGGGCCCCTCGGGGCAGTCCAGGGTCAGGACGTGTTCCACGGTGGTGGGCGCTTTTGATGCGGGGATATGGGTTTCAGTAACAGTCATGGCTCAGCACTCGATCACATTCACGGCGAGGCCTCCTCGGGAGGTTTCCTTGTACTTGGTTTTCATGTCGGCTCCGGTGTCACGCATGGTCTTGATCGCCTTGTCCAGCGAGACCTTGTGGCTGCCGTCCCCGTGCAGGGCCAGCCGGGCCGCGTTGATCGCCTTCACGCTGGCGATCGCATTCCGCTCGATGCAAGGGATCTGCACCAGCCCGCCCACGGGATCGCAGGTCAGGCCCAGGTTGTGCTCGATCCCTACCTCGGCGGCGTTTTCCACCTGCGCCGGCGTTCCGCCAAGCACTTCGCAGAGCCCGGCCGCAGCCATCGAGCAGGCGGAGCCCACCTCGCCCTGGCAGCCCACTTCGGCGCCGGAGATGGAGGCGTTGGTTTTGAACAGGATTCCGACGGCGGCCGCCGCCAGCAGGAAGCGGACCACACCGTCGTCGTCGGCTCCCGGAACAAACTTCACGTAGTAGTGCAGGACGGCCGGCACGATGCCCGCGGCCCCGTTGGTGGGGGCGGTGACGATCCGGCCGCCGGCGGCGTTCTCCTCATTCACGGCCAGCGCGAAGAGGTTCACCCATTCCATCGCGAGCAGCGGGTCCGCCGGTGCCTGGACGGGCGACGGCGACGCTGCCGCGGCTTCGGCGGTGGCGGCCGAGGCCGTCAGGGTCCGGAACAGGGCGGGCGCCCGCCGGGTGACGTTCAGGCCGCCGGGCAGGATGCCTTCGGCGTTGCAGCCGTTCTCCACGCATTCGCGCATGACGGCCCACAGCCCCAGCAGCTGCTCGCGGAGTTCCGCTTCGCTGCGCCAGGTGAGCTCGTTGGCCAGCATGACGTCGGAGATGGACATGCCTTCGCGGCTGCAGATCTGCAGGAGTTCGTCGGCCGTGGAGAACGGGTAGGGCAGCACGGTGTCATCCGGCACCACCTTGTCCCCGCCTTCGGCATCGCCGTCCACTACGAAGCCGCCGCCGATCGAGTAGAAGCTCCGCTCGCTCAGGACGGCACCCGTGTGGTCCAGGGCCCGGAAGGTCATGCCGTTGGGGTGCGCGGGAAGGGACTTGCGCCGGTGGAGCACCACGTCCTCTTCCCAGTTGAAGTCCACCCGGTGCGCCCCGGCGATGTGGAGTTCGGCGTCCAGCGCGGCGGCTGCCACCTGGTCGTCGGCGGTGGTGGTGTCCACGGTTTCCGGGTCCAGGCCCTTGAGCCCCAGGACCACTGCCTTGTCCGAGCCGTGGCCGCGGCCGGTGGCGCCGAGGGAGCCGAACAGTTCGGTCTGGACCCGGGCGGTGGCGGCCAGCTGGCCGTCACCCTTGAGTCCGTCGGCGAACAGCTTGGCCGCCCGCATCGGGCCCACCGTGTGTGACGACGAGGGCCCGATGCCGACGGAAAAGAGGTCAAGGACGCTGAGCGCCATCAGGGGACCTCTGGCGAGGCGTACTCCCGCATGGCGTCCAGCAGCCACCGGCCCAGGAACTCGGCGAAGGAAGCGCGGGGGAAGATCCGGAAGGACTCGTCACCGGTCTTCCACAGGATGGCAGGGATGTTCGCGATTTCCGTGGAGAAGGCGGTGCCGGCCTTGAAGACCCGCGGGTGCAGGTCCAGCGAGCAGCCCTTTTCCAGGACGGCGCGGGCCCGGGGGCCCGTCAGTTCGAACGTGGTCCGGTTGGCGGACAGGTCCACCACCTGGCCCGCGTCGCCACCCAGCGCGTCCCGGAGCGCGGGGATGAGGTCCCCGCCCAGGGATTCGTGCGCCTCGGTGGGTGCAACCACCAGGTACTCGGCGGGGCCGAGCCACAGGACGGACACGTCGCCGTTTCCCGCCACGGCACCGGAGCCGGCGGGGAGGCCGCCGGTGACACCGGCCAGGCGCTCCGCCGCGGCGGATCCTGCGAGGGCCCGGAGGCCCACCATGGTCAGGAAGGGCACCTCGGAGATTTCAACGGTGCCGGCCAGGGAGCCGGCCGCGAACTCGTCCGCCAGCTGGCGCGCCGGGCTGACGCGGGCGGCGAGGTTCTTCTCGGCGTTGGTCTTGGCGGAGGTCGGGGATGCTGCTGTTTCAGCCATCTTTACGGGTCCCTTCAGAGTCAAAAAGCACTGTTTCTGCGACAACCACGTCCACCAGCTGGTCGCCGGCGGCTGCCACCAGCGTTTCGCCGATGCGGTTGCGTCCGTTCTTGATCAGGGCCAGGCCGAACGACCGGCCCAGCGCTGCGCTGTGGTAGCTGGAGGTGACGAACCCTTCCATCGGCACGGGGCCGTAGGCGGGGTTGGTGGAGCGTCCCTTCTCCACCAGCTGGGTGCCTTCCGGCAGGCGCAGCGTGCCGTCCACGGGAAGGACGCTGACCAGGTGCTTGCGGTCCTCACGCTGCGCGTCCGACCGGGTGTAGGAGCGCTTGCCGATGAAGTCCTTGGCCTTGGAAACGATCCACTCCATGCCCGCGTCCTGCGGGGTGACGGTGCCGTCGGTGTCCTGCCCGACGATCGGGTAGCCCTTTTCGGCGCGCAGCACGTGCATGGTTTCGGTGCCGTAGGGGGTGATGTTGAACTCGGCCCCGGCGGCGGCCACGGATTCCCAGGTGTTCAGCCCGTACCAGGCCGGGACGTTGATCTCGTAGGCAAGTTCACCGGAGAACGAAATCCGGCAGATCCGGGCGCGTACGCCGGAGGCGAGGGTGGTTTCGCGGAAGGTCATGAACGGGAAGGCTTCCGCGTCCAGGCCGCCGTTGGCAGCCAGTTCGGGCGCCACCTTGGCGATGACCTCACGGGACTTGGGCCCGACGACGGCGATGGTGCTCCACTGTTCGGTGACGGAGGTGCACTGCACGTCCAGTTCCGGCCACTCGGTCTGCAGCCATTCCTCCAGCCAGTCCAGTACCTTGGCGGCACCGCCGGTGGTGGTGGTCATGAAGTAGGTGTCGTCGTCCACGCGGAGGGTCACGCCGTCGTCGAAGATCATGCCGTCCGGGGTGCACATGACGCCGTAGCGTGCCGAGCCCGGGGCGAGCTTCTTGAACGCGTTGGTGTACATCCAGTTCAGGAACTCCCCCGCGTCCTTGCCGCGGATTTCGATCTTGCCCAGCGTGGTGGCGTCCATGAAGCCCACGGATTCGCGGACGGCGGCGCATTCGCGCAGCACGGCAGCGTCCATGTCCTCCCCGGCCTGCGGGTAATACCAGGGCCGCTTCCACTGTCCAACGTCCTCGAACAGCGCGCCCTTGGCCACGTGCCAGGGGTGGATGGACGTGACGCGGGCGGGGTCGAACAGTTCGCCGCGCTGGCGTCCGGCCAGTGCCGCGAAGGCCACCGGGGTGAAGGGGGCGCGGTAGGTGGTGGTGCCGATGTCTCCGATGCCGCGGGAGGCTTCGCCGGCGGTGCGCAGGGCCGCGGCGATGACGCCGATGGCGTTGACGCCGGAGGTCTTGCCCTGGTCGTTGGCCGTGCTGATGGAGGTGTACCGCTTGATGTGTTCCACCGAGCGCATGCCGGCACCGGTGGAGCGGAGGACGTCCGCCACGGACTGGTCGCGCTGGAAGTCCACGAAGTGGTGGTGCCAGTCATCCGGGGTGCCGTTCTCGCCCGGTACCAGCCACAGCTGGCGGGTGGGGGCGGAGGCCTTCGGGTCGCCGAACACGGAGGGTTCGACGGCGGATTCGAAGCCCGTGGCGATGGCCGCCCTGGCGCCGGCGGAGATGCCCTCCGCGACGCAGTCTTCGGTGGCGAAGGAGCCGCGGCCGGCGCCAATGGTCTGCTGGGCGGGGACCTCGGTGCTGGGCACGAAGGCTGCCAGCTCCTCGTCCCAGCGCAGCTTGCCCTGGCGCTGGGAGTGCAGGTGGACCAGCGGGCTCCAGCCGCCGGACACAGCCAGCAGGTCTGCCGCGATCTGCTCGACGCCGGAGGTGAGCTCGCCGTCGTCGTTAATGCTGCGGACGGTCACGCCGTCCAGCCGGCCGTCGGCACCGGCGGAGGTGTTGGCCACCGCGCTGCCGATCAGCACCCGGAGCCCGGATTCGACGGCGGCAGTCGCCGCTGCGGTCAGGGCCGGGCGGGCGTCCACCACGGCGGCGACCTTGACGCCTGCGGCGGCGAGGTCGGCGGCGACGGCGTAGGCGCTGTCATTGGTGGTGCTGATGACCACGCGCTTGCCGGCGGCCACGCCGTAGCGGTTCAGGTAGCTTCGCACGGCGGAGGCGAGCATGATGCCGGGGCGGTCGTTGTTCTCGAACACCAGGGGGCGTTCGTGGGCGCCCGGGGCGACGACCACCTGGCTGGCACGGATGTGCCAAATCCGCTGGCGGGACACCCCTGCGGCTGCGGGGCTGGTGAGGTGGTCGGTGCGGTTCTGGACGGCGATGACGTAGTTGGCGTCGTAGGCGCCGAACGCGGTGGTGCGGTTCAGGACAGTGGACTCAGCACCGGATACCAGCTCGGCTTCGACGTCGGCCACCCATTCCAGGGCGGGCTTTCCTTCGATGGTCTCGGCAAGGCCGGGAGCGGTGGAACCGGAGAGCAGCGAGCCGCCGAGTTCGGGCTGGTCATCGAGGAGCATGACCCTGGCGCCGGTGCGGACAGCCTCGCGGGCTGCGGCGAGCCCGGCGGGGCCGCCACCGATGACCAGGACGTCGGTGTGGACGTACTTCTTGTCGTATTCGGCGCGGTCGTCCTCCGGGTCCAGCTTGCCCAGGCCGTTGAGCAGGGTGGCCTGGAGTCCGTCCACCAGGGAAACGGTGGTGGCGGGGAGCATGGATTCGGCCACGTGGCCGGGGAAGCGGGCTTCCACGCGGACCAGGGCGTTGGCCTCCTCCACCCCGGCGGACATGATGCCGCGGGGGCGGTCCTCGTAGAGGGAGTTGCCGGCGGCGATGCGGCCGTTGGCCAGCAGCGCGGAGGCCAGGGTGTCACCGGGGTGGCCGGTGAACTCCTCGCCGTCCACGGTGAAGCGCCAGGAGATGGTGCGGTCGATGCGGCCGCCGGTAGCCAGGCGGGCGTTCTGGGAAGTCACTTGGTCGCTCCTTCCGGGGCGGTGGTGCTGAGGATGCTCGTGGTGGAGGTGCTGGGTGCGGCACTTCCCGTGGTGGTGCTGTCAGGGCCGGTGCTGGCGGTCCCGGTTTCGGGCGCGCCGTCCGGGGAGCGGTCAGGCCGCTTCGCCCCCATCGGGTAGATGGCCTTGATGTCGTAGCTCACGGTGTCGCGGAGCATGTTGAACCACTGGCGGCAGCCGGTGCTGTGGACCCAGCGCTCGGCGAAGATGCCTTTGGGGTTCTCGCGGTAGAAGAGGTAGCGGGACCACTCCGTGTCGCTCAGCTCGTTGGGGTTCTCGGGGTACGGGACGTGGGCCTGTCCCCCGTAGTGGAATTCGGTTTCGTCCCGCGGGCCGCAGTTGGGGCATGGGATCAGCAGCATGTGCGTTAGTCCTTTTCTGGTGGCGGCGGCTAGTGGGCCACGGCGGCGGCGCCGTGTTCGTCGATGAGGGCGCCGGTTTCGAAGCGTTCCAGCGAGAACGGCGCATTCAGCTTGTGCGGGGCGCCGGTGGCGATGGTGTGCGCGAAGGTCATGCCGGCAGCAGGGGTGCCCTTGAATCCGCCGGTTCCCCAGCCGCAGTTCACGAACATGTTCTCCACGGGAGTGGTGCCCACGATCGGCGAGGCGTCCAGGGTGGTGTCGACGATGCCGCCCCAGGTCCGGAGCACGTGGGCCCTGGCGAAGATGGGGAAGAGTTCGACGGCGGCCGCCATCTGCTGCTCGATCACGTGGAAGGAGCCGCGCTGGCCGTAGCCGTTGTAGGAGTCCACGCCGGCGCCCATGACCAGTTCGCCCTTGTGCGCCTGGGAGACGTAGACGTGCACGTGGTTGGACATAACTACTGTGGGGTGGACGGGCTCGTGCAGTTCGGAGACCAGGGCCTGCAGGGGGTGGGACTGGATGGGAAGCTGGAATCCGGCCATTTCGGCCAGGACCGAGCTGTGGCCTGCGGCGCAGAGGCCCACCTTTTCGGTGTTGATGGTGCCGCGGTTGGTCTTGACGCCCACCACGCGGTCACCGTCCTTGAGGAAGCCGGTCACCTCGCAGTTCTGGATGATGTCAACGCCCATTTCGTCGCACTTGCGGGCGAAGGCCCAGGCCACGTGGTCGTGCTTGGCGATGCCGGCGCGGGGCTGGTAGGTGGCGCCCATGACGGGGTAGCGGATGTTGTCGCGGATGTTCAGGATGGGGCAGAGTTCCTTGACCTGCTGCGGGTCCAGCCATTCGGCGTCCACGCCGTTGAGCTTGTTGGCACCGACGCGGCGCATGCTTTCGCGCACATCGCCCAGCGTGTGGGCGAGGTTCATGACTCCGCGCTGGCTGAAGAGGAAGTCGTACTCCAGTTCCTCGGGCAGGATTTCCCAGAGCTTGAGGGCCTGCTCATAGATGGCCGCGCTCTCGTCCCAGAGGTAGTTGGAGCGGATGATGGTGGTGTTGCGGGCCATGTTGCCACCGGCGAGCCAGCCCTTTTCGAGGACGGCGATGTTGGTCATCCCGTGGTTCTTGGCCAGGAAGTATGCGGTGGCCAGGCCGTGCCCGCCGCCGCCGACGATCACGGCGTCGTAGGAGGACTTGGGTTCCGGGTTCCGCCAGAGGAAGTCCGGGTGCTCCGGAAGGTGCTGGGTGCTCACTTGGCGGCTCCAATCAGGTCTGCCTCGATGCCGGCCAGGTTGGCGTCGGCGGAAAGGTGCGGGTAGAGGGGGAACTTGCCGGCCAGGGCCGTCACGCGTTCCCGGAGTTCGACGGCGGTGTCCCCGGGGAGGGTGCCCGTGCCGGCGGAGGCAATCAGCGCCGTCGCGATGATGTCGGCAACCTCGGTGAACTCGGCGGCGCCGAAGCCACGGGCGGCCAGGGCGGGGGTGCCGATCCGGAGGCCGGAGGAGACCATCGGCGGGCGGGGGTCGAAGGGGACGGCGTTGCGGTTGACCGTGATGCCGATCTGGTGGAGTGCGTCCTCACCCTGCTGGCCGTCCAGTTCGGAGTTGCGGAGGTCCACCAGGACCAGGTGGACGTCGGTGCCGCCGTTGACCACGGAAATGCCTGCGGCTGCGACGTCGTCCTGGAGGAGTCGCTCGGCCAGCAGCTTGGCGCCCTGCAGCACCCGCTCCTGGCGCTCCTTGAATTCGGGGGCGGCAGCGAGCTTGAACGCCACGGCCTTGGCTGCCACAACGTGCTCCAGCGGACCACCCTGCTGGCCCGGGAACACAGCGCTGTTGATCTTCTTGGCGTATTCCTCCTTGGCCAGGATGACGCCGCCTCGCGGACCGCCCAGGGTCTTGTGCGTGGTGGTGGTGACCACGTCCGCGTACGGGACGGGGTTGGGGTGCAGGCCGGCGGCGACGAGTCCGGCGAAGTGCGCCATGTCCACCATGAGGTAGGCGCCCACGAGGTCGGCGATGCGGCGGAATTCGGCGAAGTCCAGCTGGCGGGAGTAGGCGGACCAGCCGGCCACGATCAGCTTGGGCTTGTGTTCCAGGGCCAGGGCTTCCACCTCGGCCATATCGATCCGGAGGTCTTCCTCGCGGACGTGGTAGGGAACCACGTTGTAGAGCTTGCCGGAGAAGTTGATCTTCATGCCGTGCGTGAGGTGTCCGCCGTGCGCCAGGGAGAGCCCCAGGATGGTGTCGCCCGGGTTCAGCAGGGCGAACATAGCGGCGGCGTTGGCCTGCGCACCGGAGTGCGGCTGCACGTTGGCGAACTCGGCGCCGAAGAGTGCCTTCACGCGGTCGATGGCCAGCTGCTCGATGACGTCCACGTGCTCGCAGCCGCCGTAGTAGCGCTTGCCCGGGTATCCCTCGGCGTACTTGTTGGTGAGCACCGAGCCCTGGGCCTCCATGACGGAGGACGGAGCGAAATTCTCCGACGCAATCATTTCCAGGGTGGACTGCTGGCGGTGCAGTTCCTGTGCCACAGCGGCGGCGACGTCGGCGTCGACCGTGGCGAGCGAGGCGTTCAGTACGTCCTGCATTGTTCTCCTTCTGAGCCCTTCGGAGTTACTGACCTATAACTGATCTGTAACTGATATATTAGAACTGTCGTAATAGTATGTTCCAGATCACTTGGACGTCAATAGCACTCCTGGGAAGGCTCGAAATGAGCGTCACATTAGAGAACCACCTGGCCGGCGACGGGGACCTCTCACTCTCCGAACAGGCCTACCGGCACCTCCGCGACCGGCTCATCATGCTGGACATCCGGCCGGGCGAGGCAATCAACGACGGCAAACTGGCCGCCGAGCTCGGGATCGGCCGGACGCCGGTCCGGGAAGCCCTCAAGCGGCTGGAAAGTGACCACCTCGTGGTGTCCTATCCCCGCCGCGGAACGTTCGCCACCATCGTCGACATCACCGAACTCGCTGACGTTTCGGAGCTGCGCGAATCCTTGGAACCTTTGGCCGCACGCCGGGCCGCGAAGCTGGCAACGCCGGCGCTGCGGGCGGAAATCCGGGAAACCGCGGCCGCGATCTCCACCATGGGCGACGACGACGATCCCTACGACCTCATGCGGTACGACATCAAGGTCCACCGGCTGATCTACCGGGCCGCCGCGAACGCGCACCTCGAGGACGTCCTGATCCGTTACGACAACCTGGCCACGCGCATCTGGTGCATGGTGCTGGAAAAGGTACCGTCCGTCGCGTCCCACATTGCCGAGCACGTTGAGCTGCTGGAGGCAGTGGCCGACGGCGACGCGGACCGGGCGGGCAAGCTCGCCCTGGAGCACGTCACCAGTTTCGAGCAGGCCATCCGGAACGTGCTCTAGCCGTCGCGTCCAACCGCGGCTAGCCCAGCCGGGCCCGTACCTCCTGCGCGAATTCCAGCGTGGTGGCCGAGCCTCCCAGGTCCGGTGTGGCGATGCCGTCTGCCAGCGCCGACTCGAAAGCGCCGGTAAGGGACTGCGCGGCCGCCGCCTCGCCCAGATGGTCCAGCATCATGGCGGCAGCCCAGAGGGCGCCGACGGGGTTGGCGATGCCCTTGCCGGCGATGTCCGGGGCGGAACCGTGGACTGGCTCGAACATCGACGGGTGCCGGCGCTCGGGGTTCAGGTTGGCACTCGGGGCGATGCCGATGGAACCGGCCACTCCGGCCACGAGGTCGGACAGGATATCCCCGAACAGGTTGGATGCGACGATGGTGCGGACGCTGGTGGGCTTCATGACCAGCCGGGCCGCGAGCGCATCGATGAGCACCTTGTCCACCGTGACGCCGGGGAACTGTTCCACCGTCCGGGCCACCACTTCGTCCCAGAACGGCATGGTGTGGATGATGCCGTTGGATTTGGTGGCCGAGACCAGGATGCCGCCGCGTTTCGTTGCGGCCTCTGCCGCGTAGCGGGCCACCCTGCTGATGCCGGCTTTGGTGAAGACGCTCTCCTGGACGGCGAATTCAGCGTCCGTCCCCGCACCGAAGCGGCCGCCGATCTGCGAGTACTCGCCTTCAACGTTTTCCCGGACCACCACGATGTCCAGGTCCTCGAGGCCCGGCATCGCTCCCTTGACCCCAGGCAGCAGCTTCATGGGGCGAAGGTTGACGTACTGGTCGAACTCCCGGCGGATGGGAATCAGCAGTCCCCACAACGTCACGTCGTCGGGGACGTCGGGGGTGCCCACCGCTCCCAGGTAGATCCCGTCACCGCTGCCGAGCTGCTCGATGCCGTCAACGGGCATCATCCGGCCGGTTTTGACGTAGAGGTCGCTGTTCCAGTCACGGACACGCCAGTTGACGGTGAAGCCATGCAGCCCGGCCACAGCATCCACGCACCCCATGGCTACCTCGGTGACGTCCACGCCGATGCCATCACCGGGAATCGAATCGATGGTGTAGGTGCGGGTCATGTTTTTCCTGTCTTTCCGGCGTTCGTGGGTGTGGGTAAAGCCTAAGCCGGGGTCGGCGACGCCGAGGCTCCAGTACGGGCGGCACGCGGCAGAAATCCCGCCGGTTCGCTTTTGATCCTGATGAGCGCAGATTCGACGGCACCCTGGACTACTGCTTCGGCCCCGAGGGTACTCGCAACGATGCGCGGGAGCGGCAGTCCGGAGTCTGTGGGCAGCAAGCCGCGCGCGCGTTCCAGGACGGGCTCTATGGCACCGGAGATGCCGCCGGCAATGACGACCCGCTCAATATCGAGAAGGCTGGCGAGCGCCACCGTGATGCGGGCCAGCCGTTCACCCAGCCGCCCGATAATGTCCCGCGCAAACGGATCCCCCTCACGGGCCGCCCGGAACACATCCTCCGCACTGATGTCCCCCTCGGTTATCTGCCGCAGAGAGGTAGCGCCGCCGTAGGCATGCACTCCCGCACGCGCCCACGTCCGGGCCAGCGCTCCGAGCCCGTCGGAGCCTCCCTCGTCGGACACGAGCTTATTGTCGAAGACGTCCAGGAACCGCATCTCGCCGGCACCGCCCTGCCGCCCCCGCAGAAGGCGTCCATCGACGATGAGGCCGGCTCCAAAGCGCTCCCCCGACAGCAAGGTGGCCACATTGGCTGACGGCTCGTGTGCCTGTTCCGCAAGGGCAGCGAGGTTGGCGTCATTCTCCACCATCACCTCACCGGGAAGCCCGGCGGTGAATCCGGAATTCATCAACTGCCAGAACTCGCCGCCCGCGGGAGACATGCCGGCGGCGTCAACCGGCGCGGGAACCCCGACGACCGTCAGCAGGACGTCTCCGGCATCGCACCCTGCGTCCTCCAGCGTCCGGCCAATCAATTCGGCCGCAGCGGCAAGGCGTCCGGCCCGTCCCAGCATGTGTGAATCAATGCGCTGGCACCGCTTGCCGAGCTCACGTCCACGCAGGTCAGCAACGAGGGTTGTCAGGCGGCTCTCGCCGGCGTCCAGCCCCACCACTACGCCGGCAGCTTCCCGCAGCCGGTACCGGCGGGCCGGCCGGCCCTTGTTCGAGCGGCCGGCATCGCTTTCGTCGCCCACTTCTTCCAGCCAGCCCGCGTGGACAAGCCCGTCGCATACGCCGAGCACCGTGGCCCGGGTCAGGCCGGTGGCCGCCATTGCTTCACCCGCCGTGAACACCTGCTCCTGAAGGGCAAAGCGCAGCAGTGCTTCCGAGTTGATCTGCCGTAACAGTTGGGTCGAGCTCGCCGTAGTTCCGTCCACCCCTTGACGATATCCCCTGCGTCCCCCATCCTCGTATAGGACCTAAATATAATATCCAAATAAACTGTCTCAACCGCCCCCAGGAGCCGATGTTGCCACCTTTGTCGTCCGCAGGGACGCACGTTTCCCGACGTACTTTCCTTGCCGCTGCGGGAGGTGCGCTGGCTGCCTTTGGCCTGGCCGGCTGCGCCCCGGCGGGTACGCGGCCCACCATCACATTCCACCAGTCCAAGCCCGAAGCCGTTCCGTACTTCCGTGACCTGGCTGCGAAGTTCACCGGATCGCAGGACCAGTTCCGGGTGCTGCATGACATGGCCACGAATCTGTCTGCCAGCTTTGTCCGCAGCAGTCCCCCGGATCTTGGCTGCCTGAACTACAACCTGGAGATGGCGCGGTTCATGGAGCGCGGTGCGCTCTCCGATCTTTCCGATCTCCCCGAGGCGGCATCCATCCGGAATGACGTGCTGGACCTTACCAACTGGTACCCCAGCTACCCCGGCCGCACCAGCGTGATCCCCTACTCGGTCATGGCCGCGTCCGTCATCTACAACCGCCGGATCTTCCAGGAGCACGGCCTGGCCGTTCCCACCACCTGGGACGAGTTGATCGACGTGTGCGAACGGCTGAAGTCAGCCGGGGTCACTCCCATCTACGGCACTTTCCGGGATCCGTGGACCGTGGCGCAGGGCCTCTTCGATTACACGGTGGGCGGCATGGTGGACGTGCGCGCTTTCTACGCCAAGATGCACGGGATCGGCGAGGATGTGGGGCCGGACTCCGAGGTGTCATTCCAAAAGACCTTGCTGGAGCCGGTGCAGCGAATGGTCCAGCTGACCAAGTACGTCAATCCCGATGCGGCAAGCCGGGGCTACGGTGACGGCAACACCGCCATGGCGCAGGGCCAGGCGGCAATGTACTTCCAGGGCCCGTGGGCCTTCGGAGAAATCGAAAAGGCGGCCACCGGCCTGGACCTTGGCACCTTTCCCCTGCCAATGACCGCCGACCCCGCCGACCTCAAAGTCCGGGTGAACATCGACCTCTCACTATGGGTCCCCGAGGTCGCGAACGGAAAAGAAGGCGCGCGCGCCTTCCTCCAATACCTTCTGCAGCCGGAAATCCAGAACCCCTACAACGCCAAGTTCCTGGGATTCGGCACGGCCAAGGACGCTCCCCCTGTCACCGATCCGCGCATCGTCGAAATGCAGAAGTACTACGACGAAGGCCGCTTCTACATGGGCGCATCGCAATTCATCCCGAACACGATTCCCGCGGCCAACTACCTCCAGTCGATCATTGGTGGCGCCGATCCCGAAGCCACCCTGCGCCGGATGGACGCCGACTGGGCGCGCCTGGCTTTCCGGGCCTAGCCGCACTTCCGCCCCGACGCATGAAACGAGGATTCCCCCCATGTCATCAATGACCAGAACTTCCACCAGGGCGGCTCCGGCTCCCGCGGCGGCGCCGAAGGTGAAAAGTGCCCGGAAGAGCCGGGTTGACCCGCTTTATTACTTCTTTCTCTTCCCCTCGCTCGCAATCTTCACGCTCGCTGTCACGCTCCCCGCCGTGCTCGGCTTCGTCTACAGCTTCACCAATTCGGTCGGCTTCGGGGACTTCGAGTTCATCGGCATTCGGAATTTCATCGCGGTTTTCCGCGATGAAGGAGTCCTGGGTGCTTACGGATTCACCCTCGCCTTTTCGCTCCTGACCGTCATCGTCGTCAACATCCTGGCGTTCCTCCTGGCCCTGGGACTGACATCCCGGGTCCGTTTCCGGACGGCGCTGCGCACGGTGTTCGTGATCCCCATGGTGATCTCCGGCATCGTCATCGCCTTTGTCTTCCAGTACCTCTTCTCCAATTCGCTTCCACTGGCGGGCAGGAACCTGGGAATTGAGCCGCTGGCCACGAGCATCCTCGCCAACCCGGACCTTGCCTGGCTGGGGATCGTTTTCGTCACTGCCTGGCAGTCGATTCCAAGCGCCATGCTGATCTACATCGCGGGGCTCCTCACGGTCCCGCCGGAGGTCTATGAAGCCAGTTCCATCGACGGCGCGACCCCCTGGCACAACCTGCGGCACATCACGTTGCCGCTGGTTGCCGGGTACGCGGTGATCAACACGGTGCTTGGTTTCAAGAACTACCTCAACGCCTACGACATCATCGTGGGCCTCACCGACGGCGGCCCCGGGGTGTCCACCCGCAGCGTTGCCATGGCCATCTTCCGGGGCTTTGAAGGCGGCGACTACGCCTACCAGATGGCCAACGCGGTGATCTTCTTCCTCATCAGCATCACCATCGCACTCATACAGCTTCGCTTCACACGTGGCAAAGGAGGGATCGCATGACCAACGCGACCCGCACCACCCCCGCAGGACCGGCCAATGCAGGACCAGCCAACGCCGGAACAATCAACGCAGGACCAGCAAGCGCCGGGAAGGGACGGATCCGCAGCGGCCACGAACGCACCAACTGGACCGCCACCGTCATCCTCATCGTGTGCACGCTCGGTGTGCTCGTCCCGCTGTACGTAACGGTCAGCATGGCGTTCAAAACCACCGGGCAGGCCGTCGACGGCAACGCCTTCTCACTGCCGGCGCCCCTGAGCCTCGAAGGCTTCAGCCAGGCATGGACGCTGACGAACTTTCCCCGGGGCTTCGCGATATCCGTTTTCGTATCCGCCACGGCAGTCGTTGGCGAGATGGTCGTATCAGCGCTGGCCGCCTATGCCATAGTCCGCAACTGGGACCGCCGGATCTTCCGCTGGTCATTCTTTTACCTGCTCGCAGCCATGTTCATCCCGTTCCCCGTCGTGGCACTGCCGCAAATCCAACTGACGGGCATGGTGGGGCTGGACAATCCACTCGGCGTTGCGATCCTGCACATCGTTTTTGCCCTGGCCTTCAACACGATGCTGTTCACCGCGTTCCTGCGCTCCATCCCCCTGGAACTGGAGGAAAGCATGCGGATGGATGGCGCCGGGACGTGGCAGGTGTTTTGGCGGCTCATTTTCCCGCTGCTCGGACCAATGAGCGCAACAGTGGGGATCTTCGCCTTTATCGCGTCCTGGAATGACTTCATGATGCCCTCACTCATCATTTCCGACCCCGAACTGCAGACCATCCCCGTGCTGCAAAAGATCTTCCAGACGCAGTTCAGCAATAGCTACAACGTGGCCTTCGCTTCCTACCTGATGGCAATGGCGCCGGCCATCATCGTCTACCTCTTTACCCAGCGGTGGGTCATGTCCGGCCTCACCCAGGGCGCCGTTAAGTAAGGCCCCTCGCGCCACCTGCCCCCCCCCGGCATGACACCCACTGAACAACCTGAAGGAATGCATCGTGCCCATCACGGCGACCTCACACCCGGCGCCCGGCGCAGCCGTGGAATCCAGCACAACCGCGGATTTTCGCATCGGAATCGACGTCGGCGGGACCTGGATCAAGGGTGCCGTGGTCAACGTGGCCAACGGGAGGATGGGCAGCGGCGTCCACCGGCTCCCGACGCCGTCCGGCGGCAGGGTGCATGACGTCGCGGACACCGTTGCCCGGCTCATCGCGGATCTTGAGCTGGAAAGCCCGGGGACTGGTACCCGGGCAGTCGGGGTGGCTGTCCCCTCGATAGTCCATCGAGGGGTTGCCAGGTCGGCGGCCAACATGGACAGCAGCTGGGTCGGGCTTGATGTCCAGTCCTACCTGGAATCCCACCTGGGCCGGCCTGTAGGGGTCGTGAATGACGCCGATGCCGCCGGGGAAGCGGAAGCCCGCTACGGTGCCGGCGCAGCCACCCAGGGCGTCGTCCTGGTCCTGACCCTGGGAACAGGCATCGGATCGGCACTCATCGTGGACGGCAGGCTGGTGCCAAACTTCGAATTGGGCCACCTGGAAATCGGCGGCTTCAAGGCAGAATCCCGGGCCTCCGCCGTCGTCCGCGAAAACGAAGGCCTCGACTGGGTGGAGTACGCCGGCCGGCTGCAGCGGTACCTGGCCCATGTTGAGTTCCTGTTCTCGCCGGACCTCATCATCATCGGCGGGGGAATCTCGGCGTGCAGCCACGAATACCTGCCCCGCCTGTCACTGCGCACCCCGGTCATCCCGGCAAGGCTGGAAAACTCGGCGGGCGTGGTGGGCGCTGCCCTGCAGGCAACAGCTGCCGGCAAAGAGATCATCCAAAATACCTGAAGTGTGACGTGGAATACTTCAGTACAAATGCCGCCGGACGTCCCGGCGTCGGCCGGAAGGGGCAGTGGCATGCAGGGAACCGTTAACGAGGACGAAGAAGCGCGCCAGCATGTGCTGTCCGCGTTGGCACGGGAACGTGGCCTCGGCCTCGCAGCGGACCCGGACTTCGACCGGAGGATGGCCCGGCACTTTCCCACCCTCCGCAGCCTCTTCCATTCCCTGTACGGCGACCGGACGGACTGGCTGGAGCAGCTCTCCGCGCTGGTGGTGCAGAGCGCAGCCTCCTGGCAGGAACGCCCGCAGGAGCTGAAAACCCTGGACGCCGAACGGGAAGCGGACCCGGACTGGTTCCAGTCCAACCGGATGCTGGGCGGCGTCTGCTACGTGGACCGCTACGCCGAAAGCCTCGAAGGGGTCCGCGCCCGCATTCCGTACTTCAAGGAACTGGGCCTCACCTACCTGCACCTCATGCCTTTGTTCCTGGCGCCGGAACCACATTCGGATGGCGGGTATGCGGTCTCAAGCTACCGTGAGGTCAACCCAAGGCTGGGCACCATGGAGCAGCTGCGCTCCCTGGCAGCGGAACTGAGGGACAACGGCATCAGCCTGGTGGTGGACTTCATCTTCAACCACACCTCGGACGAGCACGACTGGGCCCGGAAGGCAGCCGCCGGGGACCCGGAATACAGCGGCTACTACTGGATCTTCCCGGACCGGACGCTCCCGGACGCCTTCGAGGCGGACGTGCGGGAGATCTTTCCCGAGAACCACCCCGGGTCCTTCATCCAGATGGCGGACGGCCGGTGGGTCTGGGCCACGTTCCACACCTACCAATGGGACCTGAACTACTCCAATCCCGACGTCTTCCGGGCCATGGCGGGCGAGATGCTGTTCCTGGCCAACCAGGGCGTGGACATCCTGCGCATGGACGCGGTGGCGTTCATCTGGAAGCAGCTGGGCACCCCCTGCGAGAACCTGCCGCAGGCGCACACGCTGCTGCGGGCGTTCAACGCGGTGTGCCGGCTGGCGGCGCCGGCCCTGCTGTTCAAGTCCGAGGCCATCGTGCACCCGGACGAGGTGGCGCTCTACATCGACCGCAGGGAATGCCAGCTCTCCTACAACCCGCTGCAGATGGCCCTCATCTGGGAATCGCTGGCCACCAGGGATGTCTCGCTCCTGGCCCAGGCACTGCACCGGCGGCACAACATCCCGCAGGGCACGGCGTGGGTGAACTACGTCCGCAGCCATGACGACATCGGCTGGACCTTCGCCGATGAGGACGCCGCCGAACTGGGCATCAACGGCTTCGACCACCGCCGCTTCCTGAACTCCTTCTACGTCAACCGTTTCCCGGGCAGCTTTGCCCGGGGCGTCCCGTTCCAGGACAACCCCAAGACCGGCGACTGCCGGATTTCAGGCACGACGGCGTCCCTGTGCGGCATGGAGGTGCACCCGGCTGAGGCGGTGGAACGGATCCTCCTGGCCCATTCGGTGCCCTTCAGCACCGGCGGCGTCCCGCTGCTGTACCTGGGCGACGAGGTGGGGCAGGTCAACGACTATGGGTACGCGTCCGAGCCCGGCCACGAGGAGGACAGCCGCTGGGTGCACCGCCCGCATTTCCCCGCGGAGCAGTACGCCCGCCGCCTGGACCCGGCCACGTCGGAAGGAGCCGTGTACGCCGGGCTGAAGCGGATGATCGAGGTCCGGACCAGCACCCCCGAACTGGCGGGGACCACGCTGATCGATTTCGGCACCAACAACCGCGCAGTGCTCGGCTACCAGCGGCCGGGCGCGACGGAGGACGATGCCACCATCCTGGCCCTGGCCAACTTCAGCGACTCCGCCCAGACCCTCCCGGCTGAAACGTTCGGCGGCTTCTCCCCTGCCGCCGTCGACCTTCTCTCCGAAGCAGCCATGCAGCTGGACGACGGCGTCACCCTCCTCCCCCGGCAATACCTCTGGCTGCGCGTCACGCCCCTCTAGCCCCAACTGGGTAGCGCGAAGTGTCGTTTTCGCGCCCCAAAGTGACACTTGGCGCTACTCAGTTGGGCGGGCGGGGGCGCCGCGTGAAACCATACGGATCATGGCCTCCAAGATTGCGTACCAGGGTGAGCCCGGCGCCAACTCCAATATCGCGTGTCAGCAGATGTTCCCGGACATGGAAAGCGTGCCGTGCGCCAGTTTTGAGGATGCCTTTGAGCTGGTGACCAGCGGCGAGGCGGAGCTGGCCATGATCCCCATCGAGAACTCGATCGCCGGCCGGGTGGCAGACATCCACATCCTGCTGCCGCAGTCCAACCTGCAGATCGTGGGCGAGTACTTCCTGCCCATCCATTTCGACCTGCTGGGCATCCCGGGCAGCACCATTGAAGGCGCCACGGAGGTCCACAGCCACATCCACGCACTGGGCCAGTGCCGGAAGCTGATCCGCGAGCACGGCCTCAAGCCCGTCATCGCCGGCGACACTGCCGGTTCGGCCAGGGAGGTGGCGGAATGGAACGATCCCCGCAAGCTCTCCCTCGCTCCCCCGCTGGCCGCCGACATCTACGGCCTGAAGGTCCTGGCCTCCCGGGTGGAGGACGACCCCTCCAACACCACCCGCTTCGTGGTCCTGGCCCGCGAAAAGGCACTGCCGGCCCGGGATGAACTTCCCGGACCGGCAGTCACCAGCTTTGTGTTCCGCGTGCGCAACGTCCCGTCCGCCCTGTACAAGGCACTGGGCGGCTTCGCCACCAACGGCGTGAACATGACCCGGCTGGAAAGCTACATGGTGGGCAACGAGTTCGCCGCCACCATGTTCATGGCTGACGTCGAAGGCCACCCCGAGGACCTGCCGCTGAAGCTGGCCCTCGAGGAACTGGACTTCTTCACCACCGAGGTGCGGATCCTCGGCGTGTACGCCGCGGCCGACTACCGGGCCGCGGCCGCAACCGCCTGACGCGGTGCCGCGGGGGCGGCCTTCAGCAGCGGCGTGAAGAACGCGCCCAGCTCCGCGGTTGCCGTCAGCGGCAGGACATTGGCCACGTACTGGTCCGGGCGGACCACCACCACAACGCCGCTGCGGTCCAGGCCGCGGAGGTCGAAAATGTCCGCCTTGGGATCCGTGGCGTACACCTTCTCGTAGTCGGTCAGCTTGAACGGGCCTACCAGCGGCTTGAAGACGGCGGGCACGGCATTGATGTCGACGGCGGTGTGCGGCTGCTGGTAGATGACCTTCAGGTCGAACCACGCGTCCGGGTCGGCGCCGGCAGGGGTGGCGGCCAGCGGGGACTCCGGCGAGGTCGCGAACCACTCTGCGAGCATGTCCGTTGCCGAGTTGGTGCCCGGCAGGGCGGGGTCCGCGAAGACGTAGATGCGCCAGCGGCCGTCGGCGGTGGCGTGGTGGCCCAGATGGAGGGGGTTGGTGTCCCCCACCCGGACCACGGGTGCCGACTTGAATCGTTTGCCAACGGGGAATCCGGTGGCCAGGTCCTGGTGGTCGGTGCTCCCAACGATCAGGGACGGCGTGTACTGCGTCATGAAGCCGGCAGGGAATTCGGCGGTCTGCACGTAGAAGTCCTCAAGGTCGGAAGGGTGTTCGAACTCCTCCGGCTTCTTGGCCATCATGGTGGACCATTCCTTGTCGAAGTCGATGAGGTTCTTCGCCACCACCTGGCGTTCCTCGGAGTACGTGGTGAGCAGGCTCTCCGGGCTGCGGCCCTCCAGGACATGCCCCAGCTTCCAGGCGATGTTGAAGCCGTCCTGCATGGAGACGTTCATCCCCTGGCCGGCCTTGGCGCTGTGGGTGTGGCAGGCGTCCCCGGTGATGAACACCCGCGGGGTGCGGGTGCCGCGCTCGGCCGGCAGGACGTCGTCGAACCTGTCCGTGAGCCGGTGGCCCACCTCGTAGACGCTATGCCACGCGACGTTCCGGACGTCCAGCGTGTAGGGGTGCAGGATCGCGTTGGCCTTGGCGATGATCTCCTCGATGGTGGTGTTGCGGACCGAGTGCTGGCTGTTCGGATCCACTTCGCCCAGGTCTACGTACATGCGGAACAGGTGGCCGCCCTCGCGCGGGATCAGCAGGATGCTGCCCTCGGCACCCTGGATGGCGCACTTGGTCCGGATGTCCGGGAAGTCGGTGACGGCCAGCGTGTCCATGACGCCCCAGGCGTGGTTGGCCTGGTCGCCGGCAAGGGTGCAGCCGATGGCCTGGCGCACCTTGCTGCGCGCACCATCCGCGCCCACCACATACTTGGCGCGGACAATCCGCTCCTGGCCTTCGTTGGGTCCGGCGGTGTGGCGGAGGGTCACGGTGACGGGGTAGTCGCCCTCGCCGGCCACCGTCAGGCCCTCGAAGTCGTAGCCGTAATCAGGCTTAAGGCGGGTGGGCGAGTTCGCGGCAAATTCCGCGAAGTAGTCCAGCACGCGGGCCTGGTTGACGATCAGGTGGGGGAACTCGCTGATGCCCATCTCGTCATCCACGGCCCGGGCAGTCCGGATGATGTTCGCATGGTTGGCGGGATCCGGCTTCCAGAACGCCATTTCGGTGATGCGGTACGCCTCGGCGATGATCCGCTCCGCGAAACCGAAGGCCTGGAACGTCTCCACGCTGCGCGCCTGGATGCCGTCGGCCTGCCCGATAGCGAGCCTGCCGGGGCGGCGTTCGATGATCCGGGTGGTCACGTTGGGGAACATGGACAGCTGGGCCGCGGCGAGCATGCCGGCAGGTCCGGTGCCCACGATGAGGACGTCCACTTCGTCAGGAAGTTCCTCGGGGCGGTTAAGGCCGACGCCGGCCGCCGGCTGGATTCGCGGGTCACCGGATACGTATCCGTGGTGGTGGAACTGCACGGGCTTTCCTCACTTCGTTGTGGATGACTATCGGGTGCGGTGTTCTATATCAGAACACATGATTCGATAATCGAAACTCTAAATCTGACTTCCACTGTACGCCCCATGTGATCCGGGCTACAAGTGCCATCGGGCAACTCGTCAAAAGCCCGGAAAACCAAGGGGTTGACGACCCGCACCGGATGGGTGATAGTGATCGTATACGATTTCGTACCTGATGAGGAGAAGGCTTTGGAGCAGGTCAACGGCGACACCCTGGCGGCAGCACGCAAGGTGATCGCAGTGCACATCAACTACCCCAGCCGGGCCGCCCAGCGCGGCCGTACCCCGGCCCAGCCGTCCTACTTCCTCAAGCCTTCCAGCTCTCTGGCCCTGGGCGGAAGCCCCGTTGAGCGGCCCGCCGGCTGCGAACTGCTCGGCTACGAGGGCGAGATCGCCCTGGTGATCGGCAAGGCCGCCCGCCGTGTTTCCATCGAGGACGCCTGGAACCACGTCGCGGCCGTCACCGCCAGCAACGACCTCGGCGTGTACGACCTCCGCTACGCGGACAAGGGCTCCAACCTCCGGTCCAAGGGCGGCGACGGGTTCACCCCCATGGGACCGGCACTGCTCCCGGCAGACGCCGTCGACCCCGCCAAACTGCGGATCCGCACCTGGCACAACGGGGTCCTGGTCCAGGACGACACCACCGGGGACCTGCTCTTCCCGTTCGCCCGGCTCGTCGCGGACCTCTCCCAGCTCCTCACGCTCGAGGAAGGCGACATCATCCTCACCGGCACGCCGGCCGGCGCCTCGGTCGCGAAGCCGGGCGACGTGCTGGAAGTGGAAGTGGAGACGGTGGACGGCCGCCTGTCCACCGGCCGGCTGGTCACCACCGTTGAGGAAGGCACGACGGCGTTCGCGGACTTTGGTGCCCGGCCCAAGGTCGATGACCTGCAGCGGGAGGAAGCCTACGGTTCCCGTGAAGCCGCGGGGCTTGCCGCCGTCGCGCCTGCCCTCACTCCGGAGCTGAAAGCCAAGCTGGAGTCCGTCGCCACCGCCACCCTGTCCTCCCAGATGCGCAAGCGCGGCCTTAACAACGTCAGCATCGACGGACTGCAGGCCACCCGCCCGGACCGCCGCGTGGTGGGACTGGCCCGCACCCTGCGCTACGTCCCCAACCGCGAGGACCTGTTCAAGACCCACGGCGGCGGCTTCAACGCCCAAAAGAAGGCCATCGACTCCGTGAACGAAGGCGAAATCCTGGTCATGGAAGCCCGCGGCGAAAAGGGAACCGGCACCGTGGGCGACATCCTGGCCCTCCGCGCCCAGGTCCGCGGCGCCGCTGCCATCATCACCGACGGCGGCGTCCGCGACTACTCCGCCGTGGCGGACCTGGAAATGCCCACCTACTTCGCCAATCCGCATCCGGCTGTGCTGGGCCGCCGCCACATCCCGTGGGACACGGACATCACCATCGCCTGCGGCGGCGCCACCGTCCAGCCCGGCGACATCATCGTGGCCGATTCCGACGGCATCCTGGTGATCCCGCCGGCCATCGCCGAAGAACTGGTGGCGGACTGCATCCAGCAGGAGAAGGAAGAAACCTTCATCTTCGAGATGGTCAAGCAGGGCAACAGCGTGGACGGCCTCTACCCCATGAACTCCGAATGGCAGGCCCGGTTCCAGGAGTGGGAAGCAGGAAACCACAATGACTGAGGCCACCATGGTTACCGGCAGCAAGTCCGAGCAGGCCTACCAGGCCGTCAAGGCCCGGATCGTCGAAGGCACCTACACCCCCGGCTACCGGCTGGTCCTCGGCTCTATCGCCAAGGACCTCGGGTTCAGCGTGGTCCCCGTCCGCGAAGCCATCCGCCGGCTCGAAGCCGAAGGCCTGGTGACCTTCGAACGCAACGTGGGCGCCACCGTGGCCGGCATCGACCCCACCGAGTACCTCTACACCATGCAGACCCTCAGCATCGTGGAAGGCGCAGCCACCGCGCTGTCCGCCCCGCTGATCGACCCCGCGGCCGTGGCCCGGGCCCGCGCCGTGAACGAAGAGATGCGCACGTGCCTGGACCACTTCGACCCCGTCCGGTTCACGCAGCTCAACCAGGACTTCCACAGCGTCCTGTTCGAGCACTGCCCCAATCCGCACATCCTGGACCTGGTGCACCGCGGCTGGAATCGGCTCGCAGCCATCCGGTCCTCCACGTTCCGCTTCGTCCCGGGCCGCGCCCGCGATTCCGTGGACGAGCACGAAAACCTGCTGAAGCTCATCGAAAACGGAGCCGACGCAGAGCAGATCGAAAAAGCCGCCCGGCTCCACCGCTCGGCAACCCTTGACGCATATCTCGCCCAAGCAAAGCACCAGTAAGGACTTCAACGATGACGACCTCAGTAGAAACCGCCAAGCACTACGTCCCTGAGGACCTGCCCACCCACATCCAGCACTACATCAACGGCCAATTCGTTGATTCCGTGGGCGGAAAGACCTTCGACGTCCTGGACCCGGTCTCCAACCGGAACTACGCCACCGCAGCCGCCGGCCAGAAGGAAGACATCGACCTCGCCGTCGCCGCAGCCCGCGAAGCGTTCGTGAATGGCCCCTGGCCGAAGATGAAACCGCGGGAGCGTGCCCGCGTCCTGAACAAGATCGCCGACGCCGTCGAAGCCCAGGAAGCACGCCTGGCAGAACTGGAAACCTTCGATACCGGCCTGCCGATCACCCAGGCCAAGGGCCAAGCCCTCCGCGCCGCCGAGAACTTCCGCTTCTTCGCGGACCTCATCGTTGCCCAGTTCGACGACGCCATGAAGGTCCCCGGCTCGCAGATCAACTACGTGAACCGCAAGCCGATCGGCGTGGCCGGCCTGATCACCCCGTGGAACACCCCGTTCATGCTCGAATCCTGGAAGCTGGCCCCGGCCCTGGCCACCGGCAACACCGTGGTCCTCAAGCCGGCCGAGTTCACCCCGCTCTCCGCTTCCCTGTGGGCCACCATCTTCAAGGACGCCGGCCTGCCCGATGGCGTCTTCAACCTGGTCAACGGCCTGGGCGAGGAAGCCGGCGACGCCCTGGTCAAGCACCCGGACGTCCCGCTGATCTCCTTCACCGGCGAGACCACCACCGGCCAGACGATCTTCCGCAACGCCGCCGCCAACCTCAAGGGCCTCTCCATGGAACTCGGCGGCAAGTCCCCCTGCGTCGTATTTGCCGACGCGGACCTGGACGCCGCCATCGATTCCGCCCTGTTCGGCGTCTTCTCCCTCAACGGCGAACGGTGCACCGCCGGCTCCCGCATCCTTGTTGAGCGCGCCATCTACGACGAATTCTGCGAAAAGTACGCCGCCCGGGCCAAGAACATCGTGGTCGGCGATCCCCACGATCCCAAGACCCAGGTGGGCGCCCTGGTCCACCCCGAGCACTACGAGAAGGTTGCCTCCTACGTGGAGATCGGCAAGTCCGAGGGCCGGCTCCTGGCCGGCGGCGGCCGCCCCGGCCACCTGCCCGAAGGCAACTACATCGCCCCCACGGTGTTTGCCGACGTCGCACCCGACGCCCGGATCTTCCAGGAGGAGATCTTCGGACCGGTCGTGGCCATCACCCCGTTCGAGAACGACGACGAGGCCCTCGCCCTGGCGAACAACACCAAGTACGGCCTGGCCGCCTACATCTGGACCCAGAACCTCACCCGGGCCCACAACTTCTCCCAGAACGTCGAGGCCGGCATGGTGTGGCTGAACAGCCACAACGTCCGCGACCTGCGCACCCCGTTCGGCGGCGTCAAGGCCTCGGGCCTGGGCCACGAGGGCGGCTACCGCTCCATCGACTTCTACACCGACCAGCAGGCCGTGCACATCACGCTCGGCACCGTCCACACCCCCAAATTCGGCGCCTAAGCCAGCCGGCCGCCGTCGTACTTTCCACGCCCCCTTTCAAAGAAGAGAGAATCCAATGACCAACTTCGTCCCCACCCCCACCGTCCCGGCACCGGACATCGTCCGCTGCGCCTACATGGAAATCGTGGTCACGGACCTCGCCAAGTCCCGCGAGTTCTACGTGGACGTCCTGGGCCTGCACGTCACCGAAGAAGACGAAAACAACATCTACCTGCGCTCCCTGGAGGAGTTCATCCACCACAACCTGGTGCTGCGCAAGGGACCGGTGGCCGCCGTCGCCGCTTTCGCCTACCGGGTGAAGTCCCCCGCCGAGGTGGACGCCGCAGAGGCCTACTACAAGGAACTCGGCTGCCGGGTGGAACGCCGCAAGGAAGGCTTCACCAAGGGCGTCGGCGACTCGGTCCGCGTGGAGGACCCGTTGGGCTTCCCTTACGAGTTCTTCTACGAGGTGGAGCACGTGGAACGCCTCACCCAGCGCTACGACCTCTACTCCGCCGGCGAGCTGGTCCGCCTTGACCACTTCAACCAGGTCACCCCGGACGTCCCCAAGGGCCGCAAGTACCTGGAGGATCTGGGCTTCCGCGTCTCCGAGGACATCAAGGATTCCGACGGCGTCACGTACGCCGCGTGGATGCACCGCAAGCAGACCGTGCACGACACCGCCCTCACCGGCGGCAACGGCCCGCGCATGCACCACGTCGCGTTCGCCACGCACGAGAAGCACAACATCATCCAGATCTGCGACAAGATGGGCGCCCTGCGCATCAGCGACCGGATCGAACGCGGCCCCGGCCGGCACGGCGTCTCCAACGCTTTCTACCTCTACATCCTGGACCCGGACGGGCACCGCATTGAGATCTACACCCAGGACTACTACACCGGCGACCCGGACAACCCCACCATCACCTGGGACGTCCACGACAACCAGCGCCGCGACTGGTGGGGCAACCCCGTGGTCCCGTCCTGGTACACCGAAGCCTCCCTGGTCCTGGACTTGGACGGCAACCCGCAGCCGGTCATCGTCCGCGAGGAAAAGTCGGAGATGGCCGTGACCGTGGGCGCCGACGGCTTCTCCTACACCCGCAAGCCGGAAGGTGAAGCCGCTGAGGGCTTCAAGCTGGGAGTCCAGGTCTAACCATGCTGGAGCCAAAGACGATTGAGGCCATCGCGGACGAGCTGGTGGAAGCCGGCCGGACCCGCACCCCTGTTCCCCGTTTGACGGCCCGCTACCCGGAAATGACGGTGGAGGACTCCTACGCCGTGCAGCAGCTGTGGCGCCGCCGCAACGAGGACGCCGGCCGGACCCTGGTGGGGCGCAAGATCGGCCTCACGTCAAAGGCCATGCAGGCCGCCACGGGCATCACCGAGCCGGACTACGGCGCCATCTTCGACGACATGGTGCTGGACACCGGCTGCTCCGTGGCGTGGGACAAGTACACGCACCCGCGGGTGGAGGTGGAGCTGGCGTTCGTCCTGAAGGACGGGCTGAAGGGCCCGGGCGTCACCATCTTCGATGTCCTGAAGGCCACCGACTACGTGGTTCCGGCCCTCGAAATCCTGGACTCCAGGATCGAGATGGAGGGCCGGACCATCGTGGACACCATCTCCGACAACGCCGCGATGGGCGCCATGGTGATCGGCGGCAACCCGGTCAAGCCGGACGCCGTGGACCTCCGTTGGGTCTCCGCCATCCTGTACAAGAACCAGACTGTGGAGGAAACCGGTGTGGCCGCCGGGGTCCTGGACCACCCTGCCAACGGGGTCCACTGGCTGGCCAACAAGATCGCCGCCCACGGCGACGCCCTGAAGGCCGGCGACATCATCCTGGCCGGGTCCTTTACCCGGCCCATGTGGGTCTACAAGGGCGATACCGTCCACGCCGACTATGGCCCCCTGGGGAGCGTGACATGCCGTTTCGAGTAGAGGACACCTTCCGGGACGCCTTGGCCCAGGCGGACCGCCCTCTCGCCGGGATGTGGGTCTGCTCCGGCAGCCCGCTGGTCGCCGAACTGTGCGCGGGATCGGGCCTGGACTGGCTGCTGGTGGACGCCGAACACAGCCCCAACGGGCTCGAGTCCATCCTCGCCCAGCTCCAGGCAATCCACGGCTACCCGGTCCACACCATGGTCCGGCCGCCGGTCAATGACACCGTGGTGATCAAGCAGTACCTGGACCTCGGCGTGCAGAACCTGCTGATCCCCATGGTCAACTCCGTGGCTGAAGCCGCGGCCGCGGTGGCCGCCACCCGCTACCCGCCCCAGGGCGTCCGCGGCGTGGGTTCGGCCCTGGCCCGTGCCGCCCGCTGGAACCGGGTCCCCGACTACCTCGCCCGCGCCAACGAGACCATCAGCGTCACCGTCCAGATCGAATCCACCGCCGCCGTGGCGGCGGTGAAGGACATCCTCAAGGTGGACGGCGTGGATGCTGTCTTCATCGGCCCGTCAGACCTCGCCGCCTCCATGGGCCTGCTGGGACAGCAGGAACACCCCGAGGTGCGCGCCGCCGTCGACCATTGCCTGTCAGCTGCCGCAGCGGCCGGGAAGCCCGCCGGGGTGAACGCCTTCCACCCGGACACCGCCAAGCACTACCTCGCGAACGGCGCCGGCTTCATCCTGGTGGGCGCCGACGTCGCCATCCTGGCCCGCGGCTCCGAAGCCCTCGCCGCAAAGTACATCAAACCCGCTGGCGGCGGCACCCCCGCCAGCTACTGACCTTCCCTTCCTAAGGACTTCCCATGACAGTTACTTCCGAGCTGCCCCCTGCCCTCACACCGGAGCGCGAAGCCACGCTCCTTGCCTCCGTGCCCACTGGTCTTTTGATCGATGGTGAGTGGGTGGACGCGTCCGACGGCGGCACGTTCGACGTGCACGATCCGGCCACCGGGGAGGTGCTCGCCACCCTCGCCTCCGCCACCAGCGCCGATGCAGTCGCGGCTTTGGACGCGGCCGACGCGGCCCAGGCGTCGTGGGCACGGACTGCGCCGCGGGTGCGGTCGGAGATCCTGCGCCGCGCCTTCGACCTGGTCACCGAACGGTCGGAGGACTTCGCCCTGCTGATGACCCTGGAGATGGGTAAACCCCTGGCCGAGGCCCGCGGGGAAGTGACCTACGGGGCGGAGTTCCTGCGCTGGTTCGCCGAGGAAACCGTCCGCGACTACGGCCGCTACCTCACCACGCCCGAGGGCAAGAACAAGATCCTGGTCCAGCACAAGCCCGTCGGACCCTGCCTGCTCATCACCCCCTGGAACTTCCCGCTCGCGATGGCCACCCGCAAGGTCGCCCCGGCCGTCGCCGCCGGCTGCACCATGGTCCTCAAACCCGCCAAACTCACCCCGCTCACGGCGCAGTACTTCGCGCAGACCATGCTCGACGCCAGCCTCCCCGCCGGAGTGCTAAATGTGGTTTCGTCCTCCTCTGCGTCCGGGATTTCCGGGCCGCTGCTCAAAGACTCCCGGCTCCGGAAGGTCTCCTTCACCGGCTCCACCCCGGTCGGCAAACGCCTCATGGCCGACGCCGCCCAGAACGTCCTCCGCACCTCCATGGAACTCGGCGGGAACGCCCCCTTCATCGTCTTCGAGGACGCCGACCTCGACGCCGCGGTCGACGGGGCGATGGCGGCGAAGATGCGGAACATGGGCGAGGCCTGCACCGCCGCCAACCGCTTCCTCGTCCACGAAACCGTGGCGCAGGAATTCACCCGCAAGTTCGCCGCCGCCATGGGCGCCCTGACCACCGGCCGCGGCACCGACCCGGACAGTAAAGTCGGTCCGCTGATCGACGCCGGCGCCCGCGACGACGTCCACACCCTGGTATCAGCGGCCGTGGAGGCCGGGGCGGTGGCCGTCACCGGCGGCGCGCCCGTGGACGGGCCCGGCTACTTCTACCAGCCCACCGTCCTGGCCAACGTGCCCAACAACGCCGCGATCCTGGGCCAGGAAATCTTCGGACCCGTCGCCCCCATCACCACCTTTAAAACCGAGCAAGAAGCCATCGAACTCGCCAATAACACCGAGTACGGCCTGGCTTCCTACCTCTACAGCAAGGACTTCAACCGGCTCCTCCACGTCGCCGAACAGATCGAGTTCGGCATGGTCGGGTTCAACGCCGGCGTCATCTCCAACGCCGCAGCACCCTTCGGCGGCGTCAAACAATCAGGCCTCGGCCGCGAAGGCGGCTCCGAAGGCATCGCCGAATACACCACCACCCAATACATCGGCATCGCCGACCCCTACGCGGCCCAATAGGACTGCCCAAACTGGCCCAGTTAACGATTGCGGGACTCCGGAAACCCGGGGTCCCGCCATCGTTAACCGTTCAAAAGTGGGCCAGCGTGACACACACCCGCCGGCGTTCGCTCCAGCACAACAGTCCTGCGCACAAAGACAAGAGCCTGGAGCAGGGTCCAGCCCACACTGGGAGTAACCCGCTACGCCGACCGGCTGGCGTCCTTGCCTACTCGAAGTGGAGTATCCCTTGGAAACCTATGATGCGCTTCTCGCGTCCATTGCCCCCGCCGCCGGCACCGGCCGGACCATCTTTGACCCTGCCACCGGTGAAGCCGTGGGCGAAGCCCCCATCCACGATCTCGACTACCTTGAAGGCGCCGTGTCCGCCGCCGTCGCCGCCCAGCCCACCTGGGCTGCCCTGGGCCACGACGCAAGGTCCGCCGCGCTCCTCAAAGCAGCCGACGCCGTCGAGCGCTCCGCCGAGGAACTCGCCCAACTGCTCTCCCGCGAGCAGGGCAAACCCCTCAACGGCCCCAACGCCCGCTTCGAAGTCGGCGCCTGCGTCGCGTGGCTCCGCGCCACCGCCGGCCTGCCGCTGGAGCCGGAAACCATCGTGGACGACGGCGAGACCCGAGCCGAGCTGCACTACCGGCCCATCGGCGTCGTCGGCGCGATCGGCCCCTGGAACTGGCCCATGATGATCGCCGTCTGGCAGCTCGCCCCCGCCCTGCGGATGGGCAACGCCGTGGTGGTCAAGCCCTCCGGCAACACCCCGCTCTCCGTCCTGGCCCTGGTCAGGGTCCTCAACGAGGAGCTCCCGGAGGGCATCTTGTCAGTGGTGTCCTGCGGCCGCGAGGTCGGCGCCCGCCTCACCGACCACCCGGCGATCGGCAAGATCATGTTCACCGGTTCCACCGCCGGCGGCCGCGCCATCATCAAGTCCTCCGCGGACACCGTCAAGCGGCTCACCCTGGAACTGGGCGGCAACGACGCCGGCATCGTCCTGCCGGACGCCGACCCCAAGGCCATCGCCCAGGACGTTTTCTGGGGTGCGTTCCTCAACACTGGCCAGACCTGCGCCGCGCTCAAGCGCCTCTACGTCCACGACAGCATCTACAACGCCGTGTGCGAAGAACTTGTAGCGGTTGCGAAGGCGATGCCAATGGGCAACGGTCTGGACGAGAACAACGTGCTGGGCCCGCTGCAGAACAAGGCCCAGTACGACGTCGTGGCGAACCTGGTCGAGGCAGCGAAGGCTTCGGGCGCACGCGTCCTGCTCGGCGGTAACCCGGACACTGACCAGCCCGGCTACTTTTACCCCACCACCCTCGTGGCGGACATCGACAACGACAACCCGCTGGTGGCAGAGGAACAGTTCGGCCCGGCCCTGCCGATCATCCGCTACAGCACCATCGATGAAGCAGTGGAGAAGGCAAACGGCCTCGATGTCGGACTCGGCGCCTCCGTCTGGTCCCCGGACCTGAAGGCCGCCCGCGAGGTCGCAGCCCGGATCCAGGCTGGAACGGTGTGGATCAACCGGCACGGCGCCGTTGACCCCCGCATCCCGTTCGGCGGAGCCAAGCAGTCCGGTTACGGCGTGGAGTTCGGCGTCGAAGGCCTCAAAGCGCTCGGCGTCCCCCAGGTCATCAACGGCTGATCGAGACTTCAACGGCGGGGGTCCCGCATGCAACCCGCATGCAGGACCCCGCTGTACTGTTTGCCGGTGTTGCTAGCCCATGGCCGGTGCGGTGGACGTCCGGCCGGCGAACTGCCGGCGGGCCCAGCGGGCGAGCTTCTTGCCCTTGCCCTTCCACCAGTTGTCCTCGTCCTTGTTGTGGTGGAAGCGGAAGACGATGGCCACCAGCACGAACATGCCCATCACCACATCGACCCAGGACGACCTCACCAGGGCGATGAAGACGGTCAGGGCGTTGGCCATGACCGAGGGAATGGCCAAGGTCCGGAAGACGGTGCTGGCCACGAAGCGCCGGTGTGACCTCGGGACGGACAACTCGCGGACCATGTCGAAGCAGACGCAGACCACCACGATGGTTTGGCCGATGGCCAGCAGGACCTGGCCCGGCATGGAGCCGCTGAAGGCAGCCACGGCTTCCATTCCCGGGCTCACGGCCGGGCCTTGCTGTTAAGAGCTTTGCTGAGAACTTCAAACACGGAAAACCCCCAGAACTTGCGGAACCATCGCCGCTGATCCGGCGATGGTTCCATTCAAGTTTCAGGGGGCTTTTCCGTCACGAGTAGTGGGTACTCTAATTTCGCGGAACGCCGGAAGGCGGTACCTGCCGGGCCCTGCTGGCCGGCTTCTACTGCCCGATGGCCCGCGGCCGCCAGACCACCATGGCCTGGGACCTCGGCCGGGGCCGCTGCCCCCGCGCCAGGCTCACCACGTCACCGGCGGCGCCGGCGGCGAAGATCCGTGAATCCACCGCCCGCGGACGGCGGCCCAGTTCCTCGGTGAGTTCCGAGATCCGGCTTTGCAGCGCGGCCACCTGGTTTTCGAGTTCCAGGATGCGCTTGATCCCCTCCAGCGACACACCCTCGTGGGACAGCCGCTGCACTTCGCGCAGCATGTTCACGTCACGCTGCGAGTAGCGCCGGGACTTGCCAGGGGCACGGCTGGGCTTGACGATGCCGAGCCTGTCGTACTGCCGCAGGGTCTGCGGGTGCATGTCCGCCAGTTCGGCAGCCACGGAGATCACGAAGATCGGCTGGTCAGCACTGATGTCCACGGCTCACCTCCGCTCCTAGAGCCGGGCCTTGGCTGCCAGGCCCTCACGGACATCCGCCGACGACGTGGCCTCGGCGAACGCCTTGACCGCAGCTTCGGCATCCTTGTTGAGATTCTTGGGAACCGCGACGTCGATGGTCACCAGGAGGTCGCCCGTGGCCTTGGACGTCTTCACGCCTTTGCCCTTGACCCGCAGGGTACGGCCCGACGGCGTGCCCGCCGGAACGCGCACCTTGACCTTCTCGCCGTCGATGGTGGGAACCTCGATGTCCGCTCCCAACGCAGCCTCCGGGAAGGTGACGGGTACGTGGATGCGGAGGTTGTCGCCGTCGCGCGTGTAAAAGGCGTGGGGCTGGACGGAAACGGACACCACCAGATCGCCGTTGCCGGCCGCACCGGGCTGGCCCTTGCCGCGGACACGGACCTTCTGCCCGTCCTTGATGCCTGCCGGGACACGGACGTCGATGACCTCCCCGCTGGGCTCGCGCAGGCCAATGGTGGTGCCGCGGATGGACCCGGCGAAGGAAATGCTGGTGGAGGCCGTACGGTCGGCACCCTTTTGCGGGGTGCGCTGGAAGCCGGGTGCGCCGCCGAAGCCGCCGAAGAGGTCAGCGAACTCGGGCGGGATCCCGCCGCCTGCGGGGTTGAATCCGCCCGCATGGCGTCCGGTGTTGCCGGTGAACAGGCCGCCGAACATGTCCTCGAACCCGCCGTTGCCGCCCGCGGCACCGCCCGGAGCAAAGCGGGCACCGCTGCCCATGGCCCGGATGGCGTCGTACTGCTGGCGTTCGTCGGGATCCGAGAGCACCGAATAAGCCTCGGAGATGTCCTTGAACTTCTTCTCGGAAGCAGCGTTCCCCGCATTCGTATCAGGGTGGTGCTGCCGCGCAAGCTTCCGGTAGGCCTTCTTGATATCGGCTTCGGAAGCGTCCTTGGCAACACCAAGGATCTTGTAAAAGTCCTTGTCCACCCAATCCTGGCTAGCCAATGGCGTTTCCTTTCAAAGTACAAAAGCGTAAGGCGAGATTACCGCTAAGCCGGAGCGGATGAGGGGGCCCGGGAGTGGCATCGGGCCTGCCGAAGCGTGGCGGCTTAGGTCCGCAGGACCAAGCCGCCACGCGTAGGGGCGGGGCCCCCTCATCCGCGGAGGCGTTGGGGTGAACTACGCAGGGACCGCGACGATGACCTGGGCTGCGCGGAGGACGCGTTCTCCTGATTTGTAGCCTGAGCGGAGGACCTGGCTGACGGTGTCAACCTCGATGTCCTCGCCAGGCTGCTGGATCAGGGCCTCGTGGATCGTGGGATCGAACTCCACGCCGGTCTCGTTGATGCGGACCAGGCCGTAGGTCTTCAGCGCGTTCTCCAGTTTGTTGGCGATCGCGGCGAAGGGACCATCGGTCAGGTCACCGTGCTGCCGGGCGGCGTCGACGTCGTCCAGGACCGGAAGCAGGGAGTTCAGGACGCCGATGACGGCCATTTCCCCTGCCACGGCGCGGTCGCGTTCAACCCGCTTGCGGTAGTTGACGTACTCAGCCTGGAGGCGGAGCAGGTCGTTGCGCAGTTCGGCTGCCTCGGCGTTGCCGGTGGACCCTGCCGGAGCCCCCTGGGCCACGGATTCCTCGGCCGGCACGTCCACGCCGTTGAGAATCTCCTCGGCCTGGGCCAGCGCGTCGCCGTCGGAATCCGCTACTCCGGCCTGGGCCCCGGCCCCGGGGGCGGACTGGCCGCCCTCGGGGTGCCGGGCCTGCCCGGTCACCGGGTCCACCTTGCGGTGGTCCCGGATGACCGGCTCCTGGCCGTTGCCCTGCGTGTTCTGCTGGCCGGCGGATGCGTTGTGCTCTTCCTCGTTACCGTGGTGCGGCATGGTTTACTTCTTCGCTTCGTCTTCGTCGATGATCTCGGCGTCGACGATGTCTTCGTCGGAGGAACCTGCCGAAGCTCCGGCGGCACCCTCAGCGCCGGGAGCGCCTGCGCCGTCCGGGGAACCTGCCTGGGAGTAGATGGCCTCGCCGAGCTTGGTCTGGGAAGCCTGCAGCTTCTCGAACGCGGTCTTCACGGCGGCATCGTCGGTGCCTTCGAGGGCCTTCTTGAGGCTGTCGACGTCGGCCTGGACCTCGGTCTTGACCTCTTCGGGCAGCTTGTCCGCGTTGTCGGCGATCAGCTTGTCCACGGAGTAGGCCAGCTGCTCGGCGGTGTTGCGGGTGTCGGTCGCCTCGCGGCGGGCCTTGTCCTCGGCTGCGTGCTCCTCGGCGTCACGGACCATGCGGTCGATGTCTTCCTTGGAGAGGCTGGAGCCGCCGGTGATGGTCATGGACTGTTCCTTGCCGGTGCCCTTGTCCTTCGCGGAGACGTGGACGATGCCGTTGGCGTCGATGTCGAAGGTGACCTCAACCTGGGGAACGCCGCGCGGCGCTGGCGCGATGCCGGTCAGCTCGAACGTGCCCAGCGGTTTGTTGTCCCGGGTGAACTCGCGCTCGCCCTGGAAGACCTGGATGGCCACGGACGGCTGGTTGTCGTCGGCCGTGGTGAAGGTCTCGGACCGCTTGGTGGGGATGGCGGTGTTGCGCTCGATCAGGTGCGTCATCACGCCACCCTTGGTCTCGATGCCGAGGGACAGCGGGGTGACGTCGATCAGGAGGACGTCCTTGCGCTCACCCTTCAGCACACCGGCCTGCAGGGCTGCGCCGACTGCCACGACCTCGTCCGGGTTGACGCCCTTGTTGGGCTCCTTGCCGCCGGCCAGTTCCTTCACCAGCTCGGACACGGCGGGCATACGGGTTGAACCGCCCACCAGCACGATGTGGTTGATGTCGGAAAGCTTGATGCCGGCTTCCTTGATGACGTCGTGGAACGGCTTCTTGGTGCGCTCCAGCAGGTCCTTGGTGAGGTCCTGGAACTTGGCGCGGGTCAGCTGCTCGTCCAGGTGGACCGGGCCGTCGGGGGTGACGGACAGGTACTGGAGGGAGACGTTGGTGCTGGACGAGGAGGAGAGTTCCTTCTTGGCCTGCTCGGCTGCTTCACGGAGGCGCTGCAGGGCGATCTTGTCCTTGGACAGGTCGATACCCTTGACCTTGAGCTGGTTCAGCAGGTAGTCAACGACGCGCTGGTCCCAGTCGTCGCCGCCCAGGCGGTTGTCACCGGCGGTGGCGCGGACCTGGATGGTGGAGAAGTTGTCTTCGTCCTTGCCGACTTCCAGCAGGGAGACGTCGAAGGTACCGCCACCGAGGTCGAAGACCAGGATGAGTTCGTCTTCCTTGCCCTTGTCCAGGCCGTAGGCCAGTGCTGCGGCGGTGGGCTCGTTGACGATGCGCAGGACGTTCAGGCCTGCGATCTCGCCGGCTTCCTTGGTGGCCTGGCGCTCGGCGTCGTTGAAGTAGGCCGGGACGGTGATGACGGCGTCGGTGACCTTTTCACCCAGGTAGGACTCGGCGTCGTTCTTCAGCTTCATGAGGATACGGGCGGAGATTTCCTGCGGGGTGTACTTCTTGCCGTCGATGTCCACCTTCCAGTCGGTGCCCATGTGGCGCTTGACCGAAGCGATGGTGCGCTCGATGTTGTTGACGGCCTGGCGCTTGGCGATCTCGCCAACCAGGACCTCTCCGGACTTGGAGAATGCAACGACCGACGGCGTGGTGCGGCCACCCTCGGCGTTGGCAATAACGGTGGGCTCGCCACCTTCGAGAACGGAGACGACGGAGTTGGTGGTTCCGAGGTCGATACCTACTGCACGTGACATGTGTTGCTTCCTTCTTTCCTTGGAAACTGGTTGGCGCCCTAAGCATTGAGCGTTCTGCACTCAACTCTACTCAGCCACCAAAGGATGTCAACACAAGTTGAGTGAACTACGCTCAACTTTGCTCAGGGCGTACAACAGCGCACGACGGCGGCACGCGCCGGCGGGGCGGAGGCGTCAGTCCGCGCCGGGCGCGTCCAGGACTGCGGCGAGCAATCCGGGGAACCGGGCATCAAGGTCCTCGGCGCGCAGGGTCAGCCTGCGGCCGCGCCCGTTGGCCTCGTTCCGGATGATGCCTGCCTCGCGGAGCACCTTCATCAGGTGGGACTTGGTGGACTTGGGCATCTCCGGATTGCCGAGGGTGCATTCGGCCATATCGAGGGGGCCGGCGCGGAGCTGGCGTGCGATTTCCAGCCGGTCGGGATCGCTCAGGGCGAAGAGCACACTGGGCAAGTTGAGGTCCGCGCGTTCGGGATGGGTGAGGTTCGCCGGTGTAGCCACGGTTCGACTTTAGTTGAACCATCGCGGACATGCCAGTAGTCTGAGATTTCGATTATTTTCGAACCAACCACACCCCCAATGCAGAAGGCGGCATGTTGTGACGTACCCACCCGCAGTCCGGCCCAGAGAGTCGCACCGGCGGCTGGGTTTCGTCCTCATCGCGGCTGCCACGGCAGCGATGATGGCCGGAGCCAGCGCGCCGTCCCCGTTCTACCCCACCCTGCAGGAGCAGTTGCACCTGCTGCCGGTGGCCACCACCGGGATCTTCGCCGTCTACGCCGTGGCCCTCCTGGCGGCCCTGCTGGTCTTCGGTTCCATCTCCGACCACCTCGGCCGCCGGCCGGTCATCAGCGTGGCATTCCTCCTGCTGGCCGGCAGCGTCGTGACCTTCCTGGCAGCCGATTCGCTGGCGATGCTGCTGGCGGCCCGCGTCCTCCAGGGGGTGGCCAGCGGCATCCTCCTCACCACGCTCTCCGCGGCCATCGCCGATCTGGAACCGGAGGATGACCCGGGCTCCAGCGCCGCCTGGAACACGGTGGCACCCCTGGGCGGCCTGGCCCTGGGCGCGCTGGCATCGGGCCTGCTGCTGGACCTCCTCGCGGAGCCCCGCGTGCTGGTGTTCGTCTCGCTCTCGGTCCTGTACGTGGTGTTCGCCGCACTGGTGTGGGCCTGCCCGGAAACCTCACCCCGCACGCCCGGGGCGGCGGCTTCACTCAAGCCGCACCTGACCCTGCCGCCGGCCGCACGCCGCGCATTCCTCACCGGCGCCCCGGCCGTTTTTGCCGGCTGGGCCACGGGCGGGCTGTACCTCTCCCTTGGCGCCGCGATCGTGCACACCACCTTCGGCATCCGGGAGCATCTGTGGCAGGGCATGGTAATCACCATCCTGGCGGGGACAGGAGCCGCGTCGGCGGCCTTCCTGCACCGCTTTGGAGCCCGCACCATCACCATTTTCGGCACCACGGCGCTGGCCGTGGGGACCGCACTGTCGCTGCTGGCCCTCGGCCTGGATTCGTTTGGCCTGTTCCTGGCCGCTGTGGTGGTGGCAGGCGCCGGTTTCGGCACTGCCTTCATGGGCGTCATCCGGTCCATCAGCCCCCTGGTGGAGGATCATGAACGCGCCGGGACTTTTGCCTCGCTCTTCGTCGTGGCCTACACAGCCTTCGGCGTTCCGGCGGTACTGGCAGGCCTGCTGGCCCCCATCCTGTCCCTCCCGGTCACCACCTACGCCTATGGCGGCCTGGTGACCGTCCTGGCTGCGGTGGCAGCTATCAGCCGCGCCCGCAGCAAGGACGCCCAACCCGCCAAGGAGGACGGCCTGGTAGCGGCGGACGCCGTCGCGTAAGGGGACCCCCGCGGGTGCCTACCGGCCGGAGTCGGGGCGCCCATGGAGCGGTCCGCGCTCCTCATCGGTCGCCTGGACCTGGCCGTCGGTGAGGCCCTCGCGGACGGCACGCTCCGTCCGGGCGCCTCCGGTGGTGCCGGCGTCGCCGTAGTCGCCTTCCTCGTATTCGCCATCCGAAACGTCCCGGTCGGGCTCGTTGAGGGTCCCGGCGTCGCCGTAATCCCCGTCGACATACTGGCCGCCTTCCCCCTCCAGGCCGGGTGCGCTGCTGCCCTTGCGGGGCTCCTCGGCTGCAACTTCAGGATTCTCAGTCATGGTGCATCTCTCCTTTGAGGCTCCGCGTCCGTCCGGGCGCACTGGCAGTCTATCGACGGGGCGGGCGCACCAACAGGCCTTGAACCGCCCCGTCAGGAGGACTGCGCCGGCAGGCCCGCGGTCCCCGCCAGGACGGCGAGGTGATGGTCGAAGAGTTCATGCGGCGCCCGGAAGGTGTCCGGCCCGTACTGGTTGAACACTTCGAAGCTGACGGCACCGAAAAGGGAGCTCCACACCAAAACGCCCCGCGCCACCAGCTCGTCCGGGATAGCCAGCCCGAATTCCCGGCGGATGGCCTCCAGGTCGGCGGCCAGCGTGGGCGGAAGCTGCGGGGATGGTCCCACAACCGCCAATTGCCCCGCCCGGGAGGCGGCGTCCAGGATGCCGATGAGGCTGATGATGACGCGCGTGCCGGGACCCGTGGTGCGTTCGGCCGGGGCGTTGTAGCCGGGAACCGGACTGCCGAACAGGAGCGCATAGCTGGCAGGCTCGCGCAGGGCCCACGTCCTGACGGCTCCGCCCAGGGCCAGGAACCGGCCAAGATGGTCACCCTCCGGGGCCGCCGCAACGGCCGCGTCCACCTCGTCCCCCAGTTCACCGAAGGCGTCGATAAGCAGCAAGGTGAGCAGCTCGTCCCGGCTCTCAACGTAGCGGTAGACGGCGGAGGACACCACTCCCAGATCCCTTGCCACGGCCCTCAGGGAGAGGGCGGCCGCACCGTCGGTGGCCAGGTGCTGCCGACCCAGCCGGACAATGTCCGCCACCGTCTGCGACCGCGCGCGCTGCCGGGGCGTCAGGAGCCGGGGCTGGTCAGCGGTTGATCCGCGGGCGTCATCCATGACCCCAGCATGCCATAAACGAGAGCGTGGGAAGCTAAAGAGAGCACTGCTCTTGACTTTGCCACCCTGTATGCGCATCCTTGTTTTCGAGAGCACTGCTCTCAACTACTGAAAGGGAGACAAAGTGCCTGACATATATGTGGTGACCGGGGCGGGACCGGTGGGGTGGACGGTAGCGGAACAATTGGCGGACCGGGGACGGCAGGTGCGCATCCTGACCCGGTCGGGCAGCGGACCGGACCACCCGCTCATCGAGCGCATCAGCGGGGACGCGAAGGACCCGGCGGTTCTTCGCACTGCCCTTGCCGGCGCCAAAGCCGTCTTCCACTGCATCCACGGCTCGGCATACACCGCGGCCGCGTGGCGGGCAGAGCTGCCTGCCGCCGAACAGGCAGTCCTCAGCGCCGCGCAGGAGGTGGGCGCCGTCGTCGTCTTCCCTGAAAGCCTCTATTCCTACAGCGAGGCGGACCGCGTGATCACTGAGGCCGGCCCGCGCAGGGCCACCGGAGGCAAGCGCGGTGTGCGGACGGACCTGCTGCAGGCGCGCGAGGCCTCGGCCACGCCCACGGTAAGCGTGGTGGCCGGCGACTTCTTTGGACCGCGCGTCCGGATGGCGCACGCCGGCGAGCGCATGGTGGCCCCGGTCCTTGCGGGAAAGAACGTCAGCGTGATGGGAAGCGCCCGCCAGCCGCACTCGTTCACCTACGTACCCGACCTGGCCGGCGCCATGATCGCGGCCGCGGACCAGCCGTCCGCCTGGAATGCCGTGTGGCATGCCCCGACGGGGCCGGCGCGCACGCAGAAGGAACTTGCAGCGGCCTTCGCTACGGCGGCGGGACGGCCCACCCCGAAGGTGCGCGTCCTTCCCGGCTGGACCATCCGGACGGCGGCACTGGTTTCAGCCGGCGCCCGCGAGCTGGCGGAGATGCTGTACCAGTTTGAGCGGCCCTTCGTCATGGACTCCGCAGCTTCCGAGGCAGCGCTTGGAGTCAGCCACACGCCGCTGGAAACGGCTGCTGCCGCCACCGTGGAATGGTGGCGGCAGCAGCGGTAGTCCGGCGGAACGCAGGGGCTAACGGGCGGGAACCTCTTCCCGGGGCTCGACGCCGGGCTCCCGCGGCTGCACGGCATCCCGGCCATCCGTCCGTCCAAGCTTGCTGGGCCACCAGATCTTCGGCCCGATGTCGTAGGCCAGGGCCGGCACCAGCAGCGAGCGCACCAGCACGGTATCGAGCAGGACGCCGAATGCCACGATGAAGGCCAGCTGCACCAGGAACATGATGGGGATGACGCCGAGGGCGGCGAAGGTCGCGGCCAGCACCACGCCGGCCGAGGTAATGACGCCGCCGGTCACCACCAGGCCACGCAGGATGCCGGGCCGGGTGCCGTGCTTAAGCGATTCCTCGCGGACCCGGCTCATCAGGAAGATGTTGTAGTCCACGCCCAGGGCCACCAGGAAGACGAAGCCGAACAGCGGAACGGTGGCGTCGGCTCCCGGGAAACCAAAGAGGTTGTTGAACACGAAGGCCGAGACTCCCAGTGCGGCCGCGTAGGAGAGCACCACGGAGAGCACCAGCAGGACCGGGGCCACGATGGAGCGCAGCAGCAGCATCAGGATGAAGAGGATGACCACCAGGACCACCGGGATGATGACCAGCAGGTCGCGCTGGGCGGTGGTGTTGGTATCCAGGGCGGTGGCAGTCACGCCACCCACCAGGGCGCCGGGATCAACGGCCTTCACCCCGGTGCGCAGGGCCTTGATGGTCTCCTCCGCTTCCAGCGAGTCCGCGGCGTTCTTCAGCGTGGCGTTGATGAGCACCTTCCCGTCCCGGACGTCCGGTCCGGTGGGAGCGCCCGGGGCTCCGGTGACGGGCACGCTGCCGCGGCCCAGCAGGTACGCCTCGCCCACGCCGTCGTCGGCTTTCACTTTGTCCAGCACCTCCGCGGCTTTGCCCTGGTCGGCAACCACGACGGCGGGGCTGCCGCTGCCGGCGTCGAAGTGGCGGGCCAGCGCATCCTGGCCGTCCACGGCGTTGGATGCGGTGAGGATGACGTCCGTCTGCGGCACGCCGTTGGCTTTCAGCTGGAACAGGCCGCCCGCGGCCACGAGGAGCAGGAGGACCGAGGCGACCCAGACGGTCCTTGGCCGCCGCGAGACGAGCGAGCCGGTCGCCCGCCACAGGCCCTTCTGGCCCTCCAGGCCGGTGACCAGTTCAGGTTCGCGTTCGTCAGCGGGGAGGAGCTTGGGACGGAAAGGCCAGAACGCGGCCCGGCCCAGCAGAGCCATCAGGGCAGGCAGCAGGGTCAGCGCAGCGAACAGGGCACAAAGGATGCCCGCGGCGGCCACCGGGCCCAGGGCCTTGTTGGAGTTCAGGTCGGAGAAGAGCAGGCACAGGAGCGCGATGATCACGGTGGCGCCGGAAGCCAGGATGGGCTCAAAGGACGCTTTCCAGGCGGTCAGGACGGCGGCCGTGCGGTTGGTGGTGTGGGTAAGGGCCTCGCGGAAGCGGGCCACGAAGAGCAGGGCGTAGTCCGTGGCGGCACCGATCACCAGGATGGAAAGGATGCCCTGGCTCTGCCCGTTGAGCTGGATCCAGCCGGCCTTGGCCATGCCGAACACCAGCAGGATGGCCGCGCAGAGCGCGAACACCGAGGTGAGCAGGACCATGACGGGCAGCAGCAGGGACCGATAGACGACCAGGAGGATCACGAACACGGCGGACAAAGCCACAAGCAGGAGGATGCCGTCAATGCCGCCGAACGCTGCGGTGAGGTCCGCCGCGAGGCCGGCCGGGCCGGTCACGAAGGTCCGGGCACCGTCCGGCGCCGCCTCTTCCACCGCGGCCCGGAGTTCCTTGACCGCGTCCTTCAGTTCCGCAGAGGATCCGATGGGGACCACGAACTGGACGGCCTTGGCGTCCTTGGACGGAATCGGGCCAATCACCGTGCTGCCCAGCTTGAGGCTCTCCAGGCCGGACTTCAGGGTGGCCAGTCCGCCCAGCTGCTGCGGCGTGAAGGCCTGGTCCTGCTCGATGACGACGATGCCGGGAACCTCATCGGAGTCCCGGAACTTCGCCTGCCAGTCCTGGGCCTCGGTGGCCTCGGCGTTGGCAGGAAGGAAGGATGCCTGGTCATTGGAGGAGACCTCTTCCAGGCGGCCAAAGGTGGGACCGCCTACCCCGGCCAGCCCCAGCCAGGTCAGCACCAGGACAACGGGGACCAGCCAGCGCAGCCAGAACGGAACGCGTTCCCTGCCAACTTTTGAGCGTTTCATGATGCCTTCCATGGTGAGCGTGGGGAGTAGTATTTGTTCCAGCATAGATTATCTCCATAACAGAGATAAGTGCCAGTCAAGCTTTTTCGGGATCGGCCCCCTGCCCGACAGCTGCGACAGCCGGGGATGCCCGGCGCTGGAGTAATATCCGTCAGGACGCCGGCGCAGGAAATGGGCCGTGAACAAAGACAAGGGAGGTGGAGATGGCAGAGACGAACACTCCCCAGCCATCCCCCTTCGAGCAGGCGGGGCCGCAGTTCGGCCATCCGCTGCTCCGGATCCTCCAGGAGTTCACCATCGAGGCGAACCGGTACGTGGATGCCGCCGGGGACCGCAAGGACATGCACCGCACGGACATGAACGCACTCGCCGTGATCATGCGCCACACCGCCAGGGGCAACGTGGTGACGCCCGGGCTGCTGCGGAAAGAACTGAACCTTAGCTCCCCCGCCACCACGGCACTGATCGACAGGCTGGACAACTCCGGGCACGTGGTCAGGGAGCGGCACAGCACTGACCGGCGGCAGGTCCAGCTGAAGATGACCCCCAAGGCCTTCCAGGAGGGCGGCGCCATCTTCGCCCCGCTGGCGCAGCACATGGGCAGTGCCATGGCCGGGTTCACGGAAGAGGAACTGGATACCGTCACCCGCTTCATGACGGCGATGATCGACGCCACCGTGGCGGCAAGGACAGAATCCGGGTAGCTCCCGCTCCCAAGGGGTAGCGTTTGGTTATGAGCGACCAGCAGCCTGAAGACGACGTCTACACGCATGGCCACCACGAGTCCGTAGTCCGCGCCCACGCCGCCAGGACTGCCGAAAATTCGGCCGCGTTCGTCCTCCCCTACCTCACACCGGGATCCACCCTGCTCGACGTCGGGTGCGGGCCGGGCACCATCACCTGCGACTTCGCAGCCCTGGTCAACCCCGGCAAGGTCACCGGCCTGGACCGCTCGCCGGACATCGTGGCACAGGCCCAGGCACTCGCCGTCGAGCGGGAAGTGCCCAACATCGAATTCGTGGCAGGCAACATCTACGACCTGGACTTCGCCGACGAAACGTTCGACGTCGTCCACGCCCACCAGGTGCTCCAGCACCTGACCGACCCCGTCGAGGCACTGCGCGAGATGCGCCGCGTCGCCAAGCCCGGCGGCATCGTGGCCGTCCGGGACGCAGACTTCCACGGCATGAGCTGGTACCCGGAGATCCCGGAGTTGGACGAGTGGATGGACCTTTACCAGCAGATTGCCCGGCGCAACGGAGCAGAGCCCGACGCCGGGCGGCGGCTGGTCAGCTGGGCCCAGTCTGCGGGATTCACCGACGTCGCCCCCACCAGCAGCAACTGGCTTTACGCCACGGCGCAGCAGCGCCGCTGGCAGGCACGTGTCTGGGGTGAGCGGGTGCTGCATTCCGCCTTCGCCGAGCAGGCACTGGAGTACGGATTCGCCAACGCGGCCGACCTCGCCCGGATCTCGGCGGGCTGGCACCGCTGGGGCTCCACGGACGACGGCTGGTTCCTGATCCCCAACGGTGAGGTCATCGCGCGGGCCTAGGTTGCGGTGTCCGCCCAGCCCTGGCCCACTGTCCCCGGCGGCTGACGGAAAGACGGGCTTTTGGCCCCGTAAGATTGTGTAGTGCAATTTTCCCTGTGGCTGGCCCTTGCGGGTGCCGGCGCCCTGATCAGCTTCACCCCGGGCGCCGGGGCCATCAACACCATGAGCAACTCGCTGAATGCAGGGTTCCGTCGGTCAATGTGGGGAATTTTGGGCCAGCAGGCGGCGCTGGTGGTGCACGTCCTGATTGTCGCCCTCGGCGTAGGCGTGCTGGTGGCCAGCTCACCCGTTGCCTTCAACGTCATCCGCTACGCGGGCGCGGCCTACCTGGTGTACCTGGGCATCCGCCAGTTCCTCAGCAAGCCAGCGGTGGCCCAGGAGCAGGCCGCCACCCTCCGGAACGAACCCGCCTGGTCCATCTTCAGGCGCGGCTTCTGGGTCAACCTGCTGAACCCGAAGGCCATCGTGTTCTTCCTTGCCTTCACCCCCCAGTTCATCCGCCCGGAACAGCCCTTGTTCACCCAGTACGCCGTGCTGACGGCCACCATTGTGGTCATCGATATTTTGGTGATGTGGTTCTTCTTTGCCGCCGCCGCCAGGTCATTCCAGCGCTTAACCAGCACGGAACGGGGCCAACTGGTCCTCAGCAGGGTGTTCGGCGCCCTGTTCGTGGGGGTGGGTATCCTGCTGGCCCTGATCCACTGACGGGACTGGTTCATGACAGGGCTTTCCGCCACAGGTGCAGGTACCCTTTTCACGCGGAGTAATGCTTCTTTACAAGCCCGTAAAACTTTGTGAACAGGCGGCTAGCCAAAGGTGATGGGAAGCGCGCATGCTTAGTTCCATGACCTCAACGTCGAGCGCATACCGCGTCATCACTGTCTGCACGGGCAACATTTGCCGGTCCCCCATGGCCGAGCTCATGCTCCAGGCAGCGCTCGAACGCGAGGGCCTGGACGGGCTGGTGGAAGTGGATTCCGCGGGCACCACCGGGTACGAGGCCGGCCGGCCCATCGATCCCCGCGCCGCACGCCGCCTCGCAGTGACGCAACTGGCATCGGAACACCACGTGGCCCGGGAGTGGGAGCCGGAGTGGTTCCGCGAGCGCGACCTGATCCTGGCCCTGGACATTGACCACTACGCGTGGCTTAGCGAAGCCGCCCCGGACCAGGAGTCCCTGGACAAGATCCGGATGCTCCGCAGCTTCGATCCCGCCATGGCCGGGCGGGACCGGCTGGAGCAGGGCATCGAGGACCCCTGGTACGGCGGGCATGCGGATTTCGACGCCGTCTGGCACCAGATCCACACGGCGCTGCCGGGCCTGGTCCAGCACATCAGGGCAGCGGTCCTGCAGAACACGCAGCTCCAGCCGCACTAGCAGTGTCCGGGCGCGACAGCAGTGTCCGGGCGCGATAGCGGGGCAGGAAAACATGGTGCAATCCGGCAGCAGCTGGAGTATTTTGTGCTGCATGCACGCCGCACCCAGCACCGGCAGGTACACCCGTCTCCTTGGCAGCCTTGAGGAGGCGAAACCCCTGGACGCTGCGGTCAAGGCCGCAGAACCGCTGGCGTCGCGCCTCATGGCGCAGCCCAACGTCCGCAGCCTGGTCCGTGGCGACACCACGGGCATTCCGCTGCACACCATCCTTACCGACGCACCCTTTGGCGCCTGGTGGTCGGCGGTTTTCCTGGATTTCTTTGACGACCAGGCTTCCCGCCGCTCCGCCCAGCGGCTGGTGGCCCTCGGCGTCATCACCGCCGTTCCCACCGCGCTGTCCGGCTGGGCAACCTGGTCCGGCAAGGACCGCGGCCTGAAGCGCGTGGGGATTGTGCACGCCGCCGCCAACGCCGCAGCCACCCTGGTGTACCTCGCCTCCTGGCGGGCCCGGTCCCGCGGAAACCACCGGCTGGGCGTGCGGCTGGCGCGGGCGGGGGCCGTCCTGCTGCTGGTAAGCGGGTTCCTGGGCGCCCACCTCAGCAGCGGCCGCCATGCCTCACGGCACGGTGTCATACATGGATGAAAGCGGCCAACGGAAAACGGTACGCTCTAGTCCATGATCCCAGCCCCCGTCATCGTCGCCGTCGACGGGCGCTCCGGCGCAGGAAAGACAACGCTCGCCGTCGAACTCGCGGCCCGGCTCCGCGTCCACCACAAGGTGTCCCTGTTCCATCTTGAGGACATCTACCCGGGGTGGGATGGGCTGGCGGCAGGCGTGGAGCGCTATGTCAGCACGGTCCTCGCGCCGCTGAGCCGTGGCGAGGCGGCCACCTGGACCAGCTGGGACTGGGAGAACCATTACGACGGCGAGTCCCGGGTCACGCTGCCCGCGGAGATCGTCATCGTGGAGGGAGTGGGGGCCGCCGCCGAGGCAGCCCGGCCCATGCTTGGCGCCGTCATCTGGGCCGAGTCTCCGGACGACGTCCGCCGGACGCGGGCTCTGGGCCGCGACGGCGAAACCTTTGAGCCGTACTGGGACCAGTGGGCCGCCCAGGAAGAAGAGTGGCTGGGCCGCGACAACGTCCCCGCCCACGCAGACCTTCGCGTCCAGAACCTCGCTGACGGATCAGCCCCGGCGGACCTCCTGAAGCTCCTCCCCTGCCTGCCGGCCCTGGCGCCTGTCCTGGCCCCGGAACTGTCCGCACGACGCGGACTTCGGCTCCATGCCGAGCGCCTGGACGCCCTCCCGGACGCACCGGCACTGTTCCAGTCGCTGTACGGACGGTCGGCCAATGCCGTCTGGCTCGATTCCTCCAACGCTGACGCCGTCCCGGGCAGCGCCGGAGAAGACAGCGCAGACCCGGCGGCCCGGACTGCTGCGGAGCGCAGCAGGTTCAGCATCATGGCGGACGACGCCGGCACCTTCGGACAGTTCGTGACGCACCGTTCGGGAGTGAGCCTGATCAGCACGGGCTCCTCCACTGCCAGGGTCCCCGGCCCCTTCTTCCGCTGGCTGGACACCGTCTGGGGCCGCCGGGCCGTACGCACCCCGGACGGCTATCCCTGCGATTTCACCCTGGGCTGGCTCGGCTGCCTGGGCTACGAGCTGAAGCGCGAAACGGGCGGCAGTGACCTGTCCGCGCCCACCCCGGACGCTGCCCTGATCTTCGCCGGCCGGGCCGTGGTCCTGGACCATGCCGAAGGCGCCGCCTGGCTCCTGGCCCTTGACGCCCCCGACGCCGGCGAGTGGCTGGCGCAGGCCAGGGCAGCAGTGGAAGCCGCCGGCGGCGGCGCACGGCCGCCGGCGGATGGCCCGGCAGCGCAGGCCGGCGGCAGCACCGGCGTCGCGCCTTCCACAGCGCCGGCCTTCCGCAGCCGGGACACGGGTGCGCGGTACCGGGAGAAGATCACCGCCGCCCAGCACCAGATCGCCCAGGGAAACACGTATGAGGTTTGCCTGACCACCACGCTCGAAGCCAGGGTGCAGGCAGCGTCGCTGGATGCGTGGACCACCTACCTGGCGCTGCGCCGGAGGAACCCGGCCCCGTTCGCCAGCTACCTCCGGCTGGGAAACCTTGCCGTGGCCAGTACCTCGCCCGAGCGGTTCCTGAGGATCGCGTCCGACGGCGGCATGCGCGCCGAACCGATCAAGGGCACCCGGCGCCGGGCTGCGGACCCGCAGGAGGACAGCCGGCTGCGCGCGGACCTGGCCACATCCCTGAAGGACAGGGCCGAGAACATCATGATCGTGGACCTGCTGCGCAACGACCTCAGCCATTTCGCGGAGCCCGGTTCCGTGACGGTCAGCCGGCTCTGCGCGATCGAGAGCTATGCCACGGTCCACCAGATGGTCAGCACCATTGACGCCCGCCTCCTCCCGGGCGCACCGCGGGCCGAGGCAGTCGCTGCGTGCTTCCCTGCGGGCTCCATGACCGGCGCCCCCAAGATCAGCACCATGGCCATCCTGGACCACCTGGAGGCAGGTCCGCGCGGACTGTACTCGGGGGCCATCGGCTACTTCTCACTCAACGCGGCGGCCGACCTCGCCGTCGCCATCAGGACACTGGTGATCAGCACGGCCGGCGACGGGACGGCTGAACTCTCGCTCGGCGTCGGCGGTGCCATCACCTCGGACTCCGTCCCGGACGACGAATACGACGAAATACGCACCAAGGCCTACGGGGTCCTCTCCACCCTTGGCGCCGCATTCCCCGGCGACTGACGCCATCGGCTCCCTGGGGCATCCACTCCGCGGACGCCCGTTTAGGAAGACGCCCCCGGGGGTACGCCCCTGACCTAGCTGAACCGCCCAAGCCAGGCGGCGGACCCATCCCTGGGTGCTTCCACACAAGTTAGGTATGCCGCGTGACGGAACCGTCCCCTCCCCAGACCAGCAAGGCACCGCGCAGCGTCAAGTACGTTCTCATGCTTGGCGCCCTGGCCGCGCTCCCCGCCCTCACCACGGACATGTACCTGCCCTCACTGCCCGCCGTCGAGGCCGACCTCCACACCACCCAGACCGCTGTCCAGCTGACGTTGTCCGGAACCCTGGTGGGCGGCGGAATCGGGCAACTGGTGATCGGTCCGTTCTCGGACCGGTTCGGCCGGCGGCTTCCGCTGCTCATCGGCATCTCGCTGCACGTAGCCATCTCGCTGCTGTGTTCCCTGACGCCCAACATCGAAACGCTGACAGGGCTGCGCGTCCTGCAGGGCTTCTTCAACGCCGCCGCTGCCGTGGTGGCACTCGCGGTGATCCGCGACCGCTTCGTCGGCTCCGACGCCGCCCAGCTGCTGTCGCGGCTGATGCTGGTCATCGGCGTGGCTCCGCTCCTGGCCCCCACCGTTGGCCAGGGCATCGCCGGGCTCTGGAACTGGCGCGCCGTCTTCTATGCACTGGCACTCATCGGGCTGGTCCTGGTGGCAATTGTCTGGAAGTTCATGCCGGAAACGCTGCCGGGGGACAGCCGGAGCCCGGGCCACCCCCGGCACGTGGCGGGCGCCTACTGGGTGCTGCTGCGGGACAGGCACTTCATGGCGCTGGCCGTCATCCCCGGACTGGGGCTGGCCCTGATCATGAGTTACGTGGTGGGTTCGCCCTTCGTCTTCCAGAACGAATACGGCCTCACCGCCCAGCAGTTCGCCCTCGTCTTCGCCCTCAACGGCGCCGCACTTGTCCTCTCGGCCCAGCTCAACGCCGCCCTGGTCCGGAAGTTCCCGCCCGTCCGCATCCTGCGCACCGCCCTCCTGGTCCAGTTGAGCCTGGCCCTGGTGCTGCTCGGTGTGGTGGCCACGGGTGCCGGCGGCGCGGCCGGCCTGGTGGCCGGCCTGTGGCTGGTCCTGTCAGCCCAGGGCATGATCCCGGCGAACGCCTCCGTGCTCGCGCTGCACAACTACGGCCACATGGCGGGAACGGCGGCGGCTGTCATCGGGGCCCTGCAGTCCGGGGTCGCCGGACTGGTGAGCCCCCTGGTTGGGCTCCTGGGCGGGAATTCCCTGTCGATGGCCAGCGTCATGATCGGCAGCTGCACCGTGGCGGTGCTGGTGCTTGCCCTGGGAACCCCCGCCTACCGCAACGGCGGCTGGCCCGAGCACGCCGGGCACGACGACGGGCAGCGGGTCAGTGCCGACTAACTGCCTACGGGACGGCGCTTACTGGACAGTGGCCGTCAGCCGGGCCACGTTGTCCACGTACCGGGCGGCGAGCGGCCGGTTGAGCCAGTCCGCGAGCTTGAGCTCGTGGGAGATGTCCCGGTAGGTATCCTCCACTGCCCGCATCTTGTTCACGATGTCCTCACCCAGCAGCATCACTGACACCTCCAGGTTCAGCGAGAAGGACCGCATGTCCATGTTGCTGGACCCCAGGACCGCTACCTCGTCATCGATGGTGAAGTGCTTGGCATGCAGCACGAACGGGGCTTTATAGAGGTAGATCCGTACCCCGGCTTCGAGGAGTGCCTCGTAATAGGACCGCTGGGCGTGGTGGACCAGGAACTGGTCCCCCTTCTCCGAGACGAACAGTTCAACATCCACGCCGCGCTGGGCCGCGGTGGTGATGGCGTAGAGCAGCGAGTCGTCCGGCACGAAGTAGGGGCTGCAGATGGAGATCCGGTGCTGGGCCGAATAGATGAGGGTGTTGAAGAGCCGGAGGTTGTTCTCCGTAATGAACCCCGGACCGCTGGGAACCACCTGGGCCGTGACGGTGCCGGGTTCCGGGTTCGCCGGGAGCTGCAGCTGGTGTTCCAGCGACTCGTCAGTCTCGCTCAGCCAGTCGGTGGCGAAGACGACGTTCAGGGTGGTCACGATGGGGCCGCGCAGGCACGCCATCAGTTCCACCCATTCACGGCCGGCCTTGCGGTGCCGCGGGTTGTTGTAGGAGGGCTCGATCAGGTTCTGCGAACCCGTGAAGGCGATCTCGCCGTCGATCACCATGATCTTGCGGTGGTTCCGCAGGTCAGGGCGGCGCCACTGTCCGTGGATGGGCAGGAGCGGCAGCATCCGCTTCCACTGGATCTTGCCCGCGCGGAGGCGGTTGAGCAGCTTCCGGTACCCCTTGATGCGCAGCGTCCCGATGTGGTCGAACAGGAGCCGCACCTCCACGCCCCGTTCGGCGGCTTCCTCCATGGCGGTGAGCAGGTCGTTGGTGACGTGGTCCGAACTCATGATGTAGAACTCGGCGTTGACGAACTTTTTCGCCTTCCGCACAGCCTTGGTCATTTCCAGGATGGAATCCGGATAGCCGGGGATCAGGTCCACGGAGTTTCCGTCCACCATGGGCAGCGAGCCCAGGGTGCGGTTGAGCTCAGCAGCGGACTTCACCCACTCCGGGCCGGGGTAGTCGCTTTCCGCATCCGAAAGTGCGGTGATGCCCGCCTGCACGCGTTCGTTGACCAGCTGCTGCTGTGCCCGCCGGCGGCTGGACAAGCGGAAATTGCCGAACAGCAGGAACAGGACGATGCCCACGAACGGAATGAAGAAGATACCCAGCAGCCAGGCCATGGCGGTGGTAGGGCGCCGGTTGCCGGGAATGATGCCCAGCGCCAGGATCCTGATGGCCAGGTCGGCGAAGCCCAGGAGCACCACCACCCATGTGGGCGCGGTGCCGGCAAGCGAAAAAGGCCACAACACGTCTAAAACCCCCGGGGAGATTGGGCCCCGGAGGACGGCTTCCGGCCGGTGCACTCTGCCCAGCTTATCCGCGGTACAGCACTAAGCTGGTGCCATGACCTCTCCAGCCCCCGTGGTTCTTGCCTTCCTCGATCCTGCTTTCCCCGACGGCAGGGTGGCCGATGCCACCAAACCCCAGCTGCTGGTCACGGATTTGGGGGTCACGCGCGGCGACGGCGTCTTCGAAACCATGCTGGCCGTGGGTGGAACGGTGCGGAAGATGCAGGCGCACCTGGACCGGCTTGGGGGCTCCGCCGCGGCACTGGACCTGGCCATCCCGGGCCAGGAGGCATGGCGGCGCGTTATTGCGGCTGCGGTGGCCCGGCACCGGTCCGAGAACCCGCCGGCAGACCCCGCCGCCGATGAACTGGTGGTCAAACTGGTGGTCACCCGCGGCGTCGAAGGCGAGGCGCCCACGGCCTGGGTGCAGGCGTCGCCGGCCGGGGCTGCCGGCCGCAGGCAGCGCGAAACGGGCATCGACGTCATCCTCCTTGACCGGGGCTACGACAGTGATGTGGCCGAACGGGCGCCCTGGCTGCTCCTCGGCGCCAAAACCCTTTCCTACGCCGTCAACATGGCAGCGCTGCGCCATGCCCACAAACAGGGCGCCGACGACGTCATCTTCCTGTCCTCCGATGGCCGCGTGCTGGAAGGCCCCACGTCCACGGTGCTGCTTGCGCATGTGGAGAAGTCCGACGACGGCACAACAGTGAAGCGCCTCATCACGCCCCAGCTGGACAGCGGCATCCTGGCCGGCACCTCCCAGGGCGCCCTCTTCGCGGCCGCCAAGGCGGCGGGGTGGGAACTGGGCTACGGTCCCCTGGAGCCCCGGGACCTCATGGACGCGGATGCGGTCTGGCTGATCTCCAGCGTCCGCCTGCTGGCGCCCGTAAACCGGATCGACGGCAAGGAAATCGGCACCCCGTCCGTCCAGAAGGAACTGACCGCCGAGTTGAGCGAACTTTTCGCCGGCATCCACTAGGCCGCAACAAGCGGCGCAATCCCTTTTCCCACTCCCGCATCACCCGTAAGGTGTGGACCATGGACTCGCGAAACCTGCCGATTGAAAACCTGTCCTTCGACGACTGCTGGGAACTCCTCGACAATGACGCGGTGGGCAGGCTGGCCATCGTGGTGGACGAGCATCCCGAGATCTTCCCCGTGAACTACGCCGTCCACCTGCGCAGCATCGTCTTCCGCACCGCACCCGGGTCAAAGCTCTGGGGCGCCAGGATGGAACGGCCGGCAGCACTGGAAATAGATGGCTACCACCCCGCCTCGGAACAGGCCTGGAGCGTAGTGGTTCGCGGCGAAACGGAAATCATCGAGGACCAGGGCGTGAAGGATGCCGTGGACGCACTCGGCCTGGAACCGTGGCAGCCGGGCGAAAAAGCCCACTACATCCGGCTGAACGCCAAAGCACTGACGGGGCGCCGGTTCCGCGTGAACCGGCCGGACATCTGGAACACCCGCCTGCAGGACCGGCGCCGCGCGTCCTTCGAATAGCGCCGCCCGGGCAATCCGCCGTCAGCGGGCCCCGGGGTCAGGCGGCGGGGCCTGCCGCCTGCCGTGACAGCTGTGCTTCCAGCCCCGACAGCAGGATGCCAAGTCCCTGGTCAAGTTCCGCCTCGCCGTCGTACTCTGCCAGGGCGGGAGCAAGGGCACGCAGCTTGGGGAATTCCTTCGCCGGCAAACGGTGGAGCCCCAGGCGCAACAGCACCTCGTTCTCTTCCGGATCCACCACGTACTCCTGCAGCTCGTTCAGGATGTGCCCGTAGAGGAAGCCGTAGTAGGCGCGGTAGACGTGGAGGGCATCGGCCGGCGCGAATCCTGCCGAGCCCAGCAGGGACAGGATCTGTTCCAGCGGCCGCAGCGTGCCCAGGGGGCGAAGGCCCAGGGGCGTGGAAAGGGGCCGCGTGACCAACAGGGGAACCACATTGGGATGCTGCAGGGCGAGCGCCCGCAAGCTGTGGGCGATCTTCCGCAGCTGGGCTTTCCAGTCCGGGTCCGATGGATGGATGCTTAGCTGGTTGAGTACCAGCTCGGTAACCCCGTCCAGCAGTGCGGCGCGGTTCTCGGCGTAGCGGTAGAGGCTCATCGGATCCCGGCCGAGTTCCTGCCCCAGCCGGCGCATGGTCAGGGCCTCCAGGCTTTCGGCGTCCACCAACTCCAGGGCCTTGGCCAGCACAATGTCCCTGCTCAGCCTCGTTTTGGCCTGCCCGGGCTGGGAAGTGTTGGCGGAAGTCATCACAAAGGTCCTCACTGGCGGCCCTCGTCCCGAAGTAACTGGGACGGTTGCCTCATATCTGGTCTACAGGTAAAGTCTACATCGTAGACAAGATGAACTCTTGAGCTTTTCGGGACCTCTCAAGGAAAGCGGCTACACAATCCTTTGCCACCTTGTGCAGGGCATCGAGGTTCGCCGCTGGAGCCTACCGGCGGCACCACGCACCGAGCGAAGGGACGCCTCATGGCCAATTCGCAGTTTGATCTTTTCCTCCACGAAGCCACCTACGCAGACAATGCCTCGGAATCCAGCCTGGACCGCGACCGCCTCTACGGGCTGTACACCAGCTGGTGCTTCGTCAACGAGCAGCCCACCGGCACCGAGTCCAGTTTCTGGGCTGCCATGAAACACAAAGTCTCGGTTCGCCGCAACGGACTGCGCATGAAGGGGCCGGCCGCTGCGGACTACATCCTCAGCAGCTACCCGCGGCTTGTTTAAGGCCCCACCGGGCTGCCAACAGGCCGCAGGGTAACCAGCAGCGCACGATGAAATGCTGTGGCACTTTTGTGCCGCAGCATTTTCATGCCCGGATGCACCCTGGAACCAGGCAAAGGGGCCGTCCCCCAGGCGGGAATCCCTAGGTGGGAATGATCCGGAAAAGGAACCTGGTGCGGACCATCACCCACAACAGGCCCAGGACCACGGCGTAGGCCGCGGTGTTGAGGAAGATGCTCTGCTGCTGGAGCGCCGGGATGTTTGTGACGACGGCGATCAGCACCACATGCATGATGAAGACATACAGCGTGGCGCGGCCCAGCGGAATCAGGAACCAGCCCAGGGCACGCTCCACCGGTTTCCAGTAAGCGCTGAGGAACGCGTAGGCGGCTACCACCAGGACCAGGACGTTGAACAGCCGGCCGGGCGCCAGGTAGGTCCGGCCGAAGAGTGCGTCATACATGGCGCGGTAGGAGGCGTCCGGCATGAGCGCCAGGCGGACGTCGTAGTTGTTGGCCAGGTACGGATTCCCCCAGGACAGGAAGGCCAGCGCAAACGCTGCCGCAGTGCAGGCCGCCACCACCCACGTGTGCGCCGACAACCACGCAACGATGCTGCGGCGGTAGTAGCCAACAACCAGGCCGAGGACGAAAAGCACCTGCCACACCAGTAGGGGAAACGAGTCCTCAAACTGGGATGGCAGGATCCTGAACCGGGTCACGGCGCCTACCGCGTACACGGCGAGCGTCGCCAGCAATACCCAGACGGCCTTGCCGCGGTTCAGCGCCGCAAGGATCAGCGGGCTGGCCAGCAGGAGCACCACGTACAGGCCCATGACGTTGAACTGCCAGGGACCGAACTGCAGCAGCACGATGGCCGGCAGCACCTGCGGCGGCACGGGGAACTGGAACAGCGACGACATGCCGGCGTAGAGGTCGTAGGTCCGGCCGGCACCGCCGTGTCCTGCGCCGCCGGTCCCCTGGTCCACGAACGTGGTCAGGGCCTCAGTGTGGAAGAACGGGAGCAGGGAAAGAAGGAAGACGCCGATCAGCACGGCCAGGGCGGTCACGTAGAGCTTCCCGGCCCGGCGGGAGGTCAGGTCCACCACCCGGCCGAAGTCCTCCTTGGCCTTGGGCCCGTACACCATGCCCACCACCAGGCCGGAGAACAGGACGAACAGCTCCGCGCCTGACACGAAGCCCACCGCCTCCTGGGTGAGCAGCTGGAACAGTGAGGCCATGCCCAGGTGGTTGACCACCACAAAGACAATGGCCAGTCCGCGCAGCAGGTCCACCCGCGAATCCCTGGTGGAAGGGTCCTGGTAGCTCCAGGACGTGGCGGTGCTGATCCGGCGGGGAACCTGCCACAGGGCCACCAGGAGGATGACCATGGCGGCACCAACGGTCCAGGGGGCGGCGCCGGAAAGCGTGTTGGCCCGCACGTAGGTGCCTGTGGACGCCACATCCGTGACAGGGCCGGTGACCATCGGCGATGCCTTCAGCCTGTCCAGGGCGGCCTTGGCAATATCCGGGCTTCCCGTGAGCAGCCAGCTGATGCTTGCCACGCCGGTATCCCGCGTGCTGGTCCGTTCGTCCCACACCACGGCGGCCGTCCCGGCGAAAGCGGGTGACGTGGCAGTGGCCACCACCTGGTCCCACCAGCCCGTCTTGATGTCCGCCTCGGGCGCCCCACCGGACGCAGGGCTGTAGAAGGCCGAAGTCTGGAGGAGGAAAGGCTTTTTGCGTCCCTCCACGTAGGTGCCGTAGAAGTTTTCGCCGCCGGAGGCCGTCAGCATCTCCTGGAGTTCGCCCGGACGCGGCGTCGTGTTGACGGCGGCCCCGCCGGCAGTGTCGTCGTGATAGGCGGTCAGGCCCACCCAGTCCACGGCGTCATCGCCCGGGTAGTAGGGGGCATAGGCGCTGTCGCTTCCGTTCCAGGTCCCGTCCCCGTTCGTATCCAGGAGGGAAAACCCGTCGCTTCCCGGCTCCGGGGCATTCCGGTTCCGTTCAAAGGGGTAGTCCTTGCCCAGGTAAGGCGCCCACACCATGGCGGCCCGGCCGCCGTCGTCCTTCTTGAAGGCTGCCGCCACGGCCTGGAAAGCCTGCCGGTACGTGGCCGGCTGCTGGCCCCAGGCCACCCAGCTGGCATTCATATCGGGGGCGAACCGGACCAGCAGTTGGCCCTTGAACCCCGATGTCAGGTCGCGGACCTGGGCTGCGAACGCTTCCGCCTCCGCGGGGCCGAGCTGGTCCAGGGGCACCGACGGCTTCACCGTGAGCAGGGCGTGGGCGCCTTTGGCTGCAGTTTGCTGCAGGAAGCCGTCGATGTCATTCCGCTCCGATTCGCGGTACGGAATGGTGATGTCGTGGCCGAAGACGGCGGGGCCGGCGCCCAGCCTGTCGCTGAAGCCCGCGGCCGTATCCTCACCCCACTCGAGGACCGCCCCCAGCCACGGCTTGCCCTTGTCCGGTGCAGCAGGCGCCGCGTGTGCCGGGCCTGCCGGGACCACCAGGGCCAGTAGGACGATGAACACCGCGGCGAAAAAGGCTGCGCTGGAACGCGGACGGTTCCGCGGGATGGCGGCGTGGTGGTGCGATACGTGTGCCCGCATGCTGACAAGGACCCCCCGGTACTCATTGCTCTGGATACGGGGCGGCGCCCCCGGTAAGAACTTTATCGGCCCATGGGCATAACCCGTGCCGTGACGCGGACGGCTCAATTACGGAACATGACGACGGCGGCGATGCGGCCGGGCGCGGCAGGTGTTACGTTTTTGGGGAGTAATGAGTACCGGCGCCAAGCCCTGACTTGCCGGTCGGCAACCCTCCCTTTCGCGGCGGGGTGCCTCAGGTGAATACTCGGCATATCGACCGATTCGAGCTGCAAGCGTGAGAGAAGGAGATCCGTCGTGTCCGACGCACCCGCCCCTGACGAAAGACTGTCCTACCGCCTGATTACGGGCGCGGACAACCGTGAATTCTGTGAGCGGATCTCCGCTGCACTCGCCGATGGCTACGTCCTGCACGGCAGCCCGGCGGCAACCTTCAACGGCACCACCGTCATCGTGGCGCAGGCAATCGTCCTTCCGGCCGCGATCGCTTCCGCCGACGCCGCCGTGGCCACCGCCGTGGACCAGCTCGATGCCGAATTTGAGGGCGAGTTCGACGGCGAGGGCCACGCATGAGCTACGCGGGAGACCTGACGCCGCAGGAAGCCTGGGCCAAGCTGGAGCAGGGCGCCATCCTGGTGGACGTCCGCACCGAGGGCGAATGGGCCCACATCGGCATCCCGGACACCAAGGCCACGGACAACGATCCCCTGTTCATCCAGTGGACCTTCCCCGGCGGCATCCCCAACCCGGACTTCGTCAAGGACCTCCAGGAGCAGGCGCCGGAGGATCCCCACGCGGAACTGCTGTTCCTGTGCCGGTCCGGCCAACGGTCCATCGCGGCCGCAACTGCCGCCACCCAGGCCGGCTTCACCGCCTACAGCGTGCTGGAGGGCTTCGAAGGCGAGCCCGACCGCTACGGCGAGCGGACCATCAATGGCTGGAAGAACCGCGGCCTCCCCACCAACCTCGGAAAGAACTAAGTGACCTTCAACCCAGACGCCCCCGGCTGGAACCCCGACACCCAGGCAGTCCGCGGAGGCCTGGACCGCTCCAACTTCCAGGAAACATCTGAGGCCATCTTCCTGAACTCAGGGTTCGTCTACGAATCCGCCGCGGCAGCTGAACGGGCCTTCACCGGCGAGGACGAGCGCTTTGTCTACTCCCGCTACGGCAACCCGTCCGTGGCCACCTTCCAGGAACGGCTCAGGCTCCTCGAAGGCACCGAAGCATGCTTCGCGACGGCGTCGGGCATGTCCGCCGTGTTCACCGCGCTGGGTGCCCTGCTGGCTGCGGGCGACCGGGTTGTGGCCGCCCGGTCACTGTTCGGTTCGTGCTTTGTGATCCTGAACGAGATCCTGCCACGTTGGGGTGTGGAGACGGTCTTCGTGGACGGCCCAGACCTGGACCAGTGGCGCGAAGCCCTGTCCAAGCCCACCACCGCCGTCTTCTTCGAGTCCCCGTCGAACCCCATGCAGGAGATCGTGGACATCGCGGCCGTCAGCGAACTGGCGCACGCGGCCGGGGCCACCGTGGTGGCGGACAACGTGTTCGCCACTCCCCTGCTGCAGCGCTGCGGGGACCTTGGCGCCGACGTGATCGTCTACTCCGGCACCAAGCACATCGACGGGCAGGGCCGGGTGATGGGCGGCGCCATCCTGGGCACCAAGGAATTCATCGACGGACCGGTGAAGCAGCTGATGCGGCACACCGGCCCCGCGCTTTCCGCTTTCAACGCCTGGGTCCTGACCAAGGGCCTGGAGACCATGGGCCTGCGCGTCAACCACTCCTCGGCGACCGCACTCCGGCTCGCAGAATGGCTGGAGGAACAGCCGGCGGTGAGCTGGGTGAAGTACCCGCTCCTGAAGTCGCACCCGCAGTACGGGCTGGCGGCAAAGCAGATGAGTGCAGGCGGCACTGTCCTTACCTTCGAGCTCGCTCCTTCCGGCGGACGCACGGGCAAGGAAGCGGCGTTCGCACTGCTGGACGGGCTGCGGATCATCGATATCTCCAATAACCTCGGTGATGCAAAGTCACTGATCACGCACCCCGCCACCACTACCCACCGCGCCATGGGCCCGGAGGGGCGGGCCGCCATCGGCCTGAGTGACGGCGTGGTCCGGCTCTCGGTGGGGCTTGAGGACCCGGAGGACCTCCTCCGCGACCTGGAACAGGCGCTGAAGCAGATCTAGCGGGGACGGGACCAGGTCCGCCTGGCCAAATACAGATGTCAGTGCCTCCTTGGATGATGTCGGTATGGGAACCAGCGGTGGTGTCGGGGTGGTGCTGGCGTCAATCGATGCCTCTGTTGCCGCCCTTGATTCGCTGAACCGTGAGGACTCTTTCCTTGCTGCCGGGGCGGGTGCTGGTGCCGGTATGGATATTGGTGCCGGTACGGATGTTTTGCAGCGGCGTTATGAGATCCGGCTGGAACGGCTAGAGCTTATGGCTCGGCTGGAGGCGCAGCTCGCTGCGACGAAAGCACGCGACGCTGCTGAGGCAGTGGAGTTCCAGCAAGCGATGACGCCGCCGGACGCCTCCGTCCAGGACCGCACTTACGCTGACATGTCGGTGGTGGAGGAAATCGCCGGAGTCCTGACCATCAGCTCCACAGCCGCGGGCGCCCTTGTGGAGCAGTCACGGCGCATCTGTTCCCTGCCGCCGGTGTTCGATGCACTGTCCGCCGGGGACATGTCCTGGCAGCACGCCCGCATCATTGCCGACGAAACCGAAGGCCTCACCACTGAGGGCGCGCTGAAGCTGGTGGCGCATTTCTTCGACCCGGCCGCACCCCAGCCCGCCCGCGGCGCCGCCCCCGGCGAGCTCGCACCGTCACGGTTCCGAGCCAAGGTCCGTGGCTGGCGGGAACGCCACCATCCGGAATCAATCGAGAAGCGCCATGTAAAAGGGGTAGCTGACCGGCGGATGGAATACACCCCCGACAAGGACGGCATGGCCTGGATCTCCCTCTACCTCCCCGCGGACACCGCCTGCGCCATCTGGAACCGGACCACCGCCACCGCCCGCGGACTCCACGTCCCCGACGAAGAGCGCACCCTCACCCAACTCCGCCCCGACATCGCCGCATCCCTGCTTCTCGGCGCCGGGAACACCACACAGACCGGGAAACCCTCCGAGGCCGGGAAGGTGCCCACCCCGCGGGCCGACGTCCTGGTCACTGTGCCGGTGTTCTCCCTCCTCGGAGCGACCGACGAACCGGCAATGCTGGACGGCTTCGGACCAATCCCGGCGTCCATGGCGCGGAAACTTGTCGCCGACGGGGCGGAATCGTTCTACCGGATCCTGATCGACCCCCGCGACGGCGCACCACTGGAGATCGGCCGGAAAAACTACCGGCTCACCGAAACCATCAAACGCTGGATCAGGATGCGCGATACCAAGTGCACCTTCCGGGGCTGCACCAACCGCACCCCCGACAACGAAACCGACCACCTACAAGCCTGGCAACACGGCGGTACCACCGGAACCAGTAACTTGGCCCAACTCTGCCCCAAACACCACCGGCTCAAACACCACAGCCAATGGACACCGGACCCGGCCAACAAGAATGAACCACCCGGCTGGACCTCACCAACAGGCAGGCACTACAACCCAGAACACCAGGACTCAGAACCAACCCACTGGCCCGAGGGCATCCTGCCAACACAACGAAGCCCGCTGGAACAGGTCCTTCTACAGCGCCTCGCTACCTAGCACCTGCTTCGCTGCGGGTCTCTACACCTGCCGTTCTACAAGACACCTGAGGTTCTACAAGTCTGCTCCTGGCGGCTCTTGCCCCGTCAGGCCTGCCGGACGCGCAGCAGCTCGGGCGTGGCCGCCACGTCCGCAAGGTCCAGCGCATCACGCATGGTCAGGTGGACGGCCTGCCGGACCACCGCGCCGAACCCCATGTCCTCCGGCGGCTGCCCCGCCAGGGCCTTGTCACGGGCGCGGCGCTGTTCAGCGGACCCTGTCCCGCGGGCGATGATGTCCTCCACACCCTGGCGGGCCAATGCGAGCTCGCCCTGTTCGTCAAGGACGGGGGCCAGGTAATCCACCAGGGAACGCACCACATCCGCAGCCGGCGCCGGCCGGAAGTTGCCAAAGTCCAGCAGTTCGCCGCTCAACCCGGCGCTGCTGGCCTGCCAGGACGCCATCCGCAGCAGGACGGTGGGAACGGGCGCAGGGTCCACGTCGTCCCGCCACTCCCGGCTGGCGGATTCCACCAGTGCCCGGACCAGCACGGCGATGAGTGCGGCGTCCCCGGCACGGAGGCATACGTCCGCCACCCGCACCTCCACCGTGGGGTGGTTGCGGGAGAGCCGCGCGTCGAAATAGAGCATGCCCTCGTCGAGCATGACACCGCTGTCCAGCAGCCGGGTCACCACCCGGCGGTAGGCAGGGTACGTTCCGTAGATGCCGGCCGGGCCGGCTGTGGGCCAGCGGTTCCAGGCCTGGGTGCGGTAGCTTTCGAAGCCGGTGGGGACGCCGTTCCAGAACGGCGAGTTCGCGCTCAGCGCCGTGAGGACAGCCAGCTTGTCGCGGATGCGGTCCAGAACCGCCACCCCTTCCTCCGGCGATTCGATGAAGGTGTGGACGTGGAAACCGCAGGTGAGCTGTTCCTGGGCGGTGAGGCCGAAGCGCTCCAGCATCCTGGCATAGCGCGGGTCAGGTGTGGTGTGGCTGGGCGATGCCACGGGTGAGGTGGCCAGCGCCGCCACCCTGGCTCCGTGCTTCCGGGCTGCCTGGTCGGCCAGCGCCCGGCCTGCCCGGATCTGCTCCAGCAGGCCGCCGTACTCCCGGCACGGCCGGGTCTGCGTCTCGATCTGCTCAAGCTTGAGCTCGGCACTCAGGCCCATCTCGTCGTCGTAATCCGCCTGGCTGCCGGCATGGCGGCCATCCAGGTCCACGGGAAGATCGTCTGCTGCCACGCGGTGGCTGGCGAGGAGGGCGTCGGCCAGGGCAAGCGGCTCCCCGGACTCCGGATCAACGATCAGGAGTTCTTCCTCTACGCCAAATGTACGCATACGAATATTCTGCGGCAGCGGGCGGGCATTGGAACCGTGGCCCGCCGTTCATGACGAAGCGTGAATGGGTCAGTCCTGGAAGTACTCCACCTTGGCGCCGATGGTGTTCAGCCGCTCCGCGAGGTCCTCGTAACCACGCTCGATCACATAGATGTTCCGCAGCTCGGACACACCCCGCGCTGCGAGCATGGCCAGCAGGAGGCAGGCGGCAGGCCGGAGCGCGGGCGGGCAGCCCACCTCGGCGGCACGCCACTTGGTGGGTCCGTTGACGTAGATCCGGTGCGGGTCCAGGAGCTGCACCTGCGCGCCGAGCCGGTTCAGCTCCGTCAGGTAGATGGCGCGGTTCTCGTACACCCAGTCGTGGATCATGGTCTGGCCGTGGGCGTTCGCAGCAATGACGGCGAAAAAAGGCAGGTTGTCGATATTCAGCCCGGGGAACGGCATGGGGTGGATCTTGTCCTCGGGGGCACGCAGCTCGGAGGGTTTGGTGGTCACGTCCACCAGGCGGGTGCGGCCGTTGCGGGCCATGTACTCGCCCGAAATTTCCAGCTTCTGCCCCATCTGTCCCAGGGTGGCCAGTTCGATCTCCATGAATTCGATGGGCACCCGGCGCACCGTGACCTCGGAGTTGGTGACGATGCCGGCCGTGATGAGGCTCATCGCCTCGATGGGATCCTCGGAGGGGAAGTACTCGATCTCGGCGTCGATTTCCGGCTGCCCGGTGATCTTCAACGTGGTGGTGCCCACGCCTTCAATGGTGACGCCGAGCATCTGCAGGTAGAAGCACAGGTCCTGCACCATGTAGTTGGGGCTGGCGTTGCGGATCACGGTTGTTCCGGCGCGGTGCGCCGCGGCCATGATCGCATTTTCGGTGACGGTGTCCCCGCGTTCGGTGAGGACGAAGGAGCGGTCCCTGGTATCGGCGGGCGGCGCCTGCACGGTGTAGAAACCTGCGGTGGCCTCCACTGACAGGTCGAACTCGCGCAGTGCCTGCATGTGGGGCTCCACGGTCCGGGTGCCCAGGTCGCAGCCGCCGGCGTAGGGAAGCCGGTACTCACGGGACTCATCCAGCAGGGGGCCCAGCAGCATGATGACACTGCGGGTCCGGCGTGCCGCGTCCACGTCCATGGCATCCAGGTCCAGGACGGCAGGCCGGCGCAGGCGGAGATCCGTGTCATTGAGCCAGGTGCACTCGACACCGATGCTGCTAAGGACCTCGACGATGCGGTTGACTTCCTCGATCCGGGCCAGGCGCCGGAGCACGGTGGTGCCCCTGTTGATCAGGCTGGCGCACAGCAGGGCGACGCCGGCGTTCTTGCTGCTGTTGACGTCGACGGCTCCGGAGAGGGTGCGGCCGCCTTCCACCCGCAGGTGGGTCATCTGCGGCTTGGCCACGTTCACGATGCTGCGGTCAAAGATGTTTTCCAGCCGCTGGATCATTTTCAGGCTCAGGTTCTGCTTGCCCTGTTCCATCCGGGCCACGGCGCTCTGGCTGGTGCCAAGTTCGGCGGCCAGCTGCCCCTGGGTCCACCCTTTCTCGCTCCGGGCGTCCCTCAGCATGGCGGCAACGTGTTCAGCGGTCTCCTGGGTCATACCGCGAATATATCATAAATGAGTTATCTAGCCTTTGCGGTAGCTACCCACGGGCGCAGAAGGGGGCTCCAGGAGGGCGGTACCCATTCGGTGCGATAGGGAGCCCCGCCTGTCCCCCGAGCGGGTGGCTTAACTCCCCAGCCACACCATATTCCAGGTACCGGCCGTAACAGCTGCGAAAAGGGCGAGTCCGGCCACCAGGACGCCGCCTGCCACCACCCAGAGGTCCAGCGGGCTGAAGGTGGACACCCGGGCCCAGGTCCGCCGGCCGCCGCCGAAACCCCTCGCCTCCATGGTGACGGCGAGCCTCGATGCACGGCGGATGGCCTGGACCAGCAGCCCGAAACTTTGCCCCAGCGTCGCCGTCACCCGCTGCCCCAGGCTGCCCCGGGCCCCTACGCCGCGGGCACGCCGCGCCATCCCGATGGTCTGCCATTCCTCGGCCATGAGCCCCACCAAACGCATCGCAGCCAGGGTTCCCAGGACGAACCGGTGCGGCAGGCGCGCCTTCTGCGCGAGCGCATCGGCGAGGTCGGTGGGATCGGTGCAGCTCATCAGGAGCACCGCCGGGAGGGCGATCGCAAAACCGCGCAGCAGGAATCCGATGCCGAGCTGGAGGGAACCCTCGCTCATGGTCCAGATGCCGGCGTCGAGCAGGATCCTGCCGCTGTCCGGTGCCAGGATGGCGGTGCTCCAGCCCCCGACGGCAGCGGCGAGGATCAGCGGCCAGCCACGCTGCCACAGCAGGGACAAAGTGAGGCCGGCCAGGGGAAACAACAGAAGTTCGAACACCAGGGCCACGGACGCGGACACCCAGTCGATGGACAGCGCCAGGACGGCCGTGATGAGCAGGACGGCCGCGAACTTGCTCAAAGGGTTGGCGCGGGCAAGAAGGGCGTGGTTGCCGCTCAAGGTGAGTTGCTGCCTCATGGCGCCACCGCTTCCGCCACGGCCATCCGCAGTTCCGCCCCGCCCAGCGCCTCCGTGAATTCGGCATCATGGGTCACGGCTACGACCGCGGTGCCGCCATCAAGGAGCTCGGACAGGAACGATGCCAGCTCGGCCCAGGTATTGGCATCCTGGCCGAACGTGGGCTCGTCCAGGATCAGCACCTGGGGGCTGGCGGCCAGGACGGTGGCCACGGACAACCGGCGCTTCTCACCGCCGGAGAGCGTATAGGGGTTGGCGTCCACCAGCTGGGTAAGGCGCAGCCGCTCCAGCAGTTCCTCAACCCGGTCCTCGCCGTGCCCCAGGTGCCGCGGGCCGAAGAGCAGCTCGTCAAGGACCTTTCCGGTGACGAACTGGTGCTCCGGCTCCTGGAACACCGTGCCCACCCGCGAAATCAGCTGCTCGGCCTTCCACTTGTACGGATCGATGCCGGCGCCGCGGCTGAGGTCCAGCGTGGCGGACACCTTTCCGGCCACCGGCTCAAGCAGCCCTGCGAGGGTCAGCGCGAACGTGGACTTGCCGGCACCGTTGGCGCCGGTGATGGCAAGGGCCTGCCCGGCACGGACCTGCGCGGCCACGCCCTCCTGAACCGGGACCGGCGGGATCTTCCGGAAGCCTTTGCGGCGGGGGCGTTCGCGGGAGACGCCCAGCTGCTCTGCGGCCAGCAGGAGGCTGCCTGCACCGGGAGCCGGGACGGCGGCGCGGGCGCGTGTGGCCGGCACATACCCGGGCACCCACACGCCGGCAGCGGCCAGCATGGTCCGCGCCTCCGTAAGGACGCGGTCCGGCGGCCCGTCCAGGAGCACTGCAGGATCCGCGGCGGAGCCGGGCTGCAGGACCACGATCCGGTCCACGAGGTCCTTCCAGACGGACACCCGGTGCTCCACCACCACCAGCGTCGCCCCGGTTTTGTCCAGGGAGCGGGCCACGGCGTCGCGGACCTCCAGCACGCCGTCCGGGTCCAGGTTGGCGGTGGGCTCGTCCAGCAGGATCAGTCCGGGACGCATTGCCAGGATGCCCGCCAGCGCCAGGCGCTGCTTTTGGCCGCCGGAGAGGGCCGACGTCGGGTGGTCCAGCGGGAGGTGGGCGAGCCCGACGTCGGCAAGGGCCTCGTGAACGCGCGGCCAGATGGCGTCGCGGGGCACCGCAAGGTTTTCGGCGCCGAAGGCGACGTCGTCCCCCACCCGCGACAGGACCACCTGGGTCTCCGGGTCCTGCTGCATGAGACCGGCGCGGCCGCGCCGTGCCCGTGGCGGGGCTCCGTCCACCAGCAGCGAACCGGACTCGTCGGCGTCGCCTGCCTCGCCGTCGTCGTTGATGTCTCCCAGGACGCCGGCCAGGGCGTGCAGCAGCGTGGACTTCCCGGCGCCGGAAGGCCCCAGCAGGAGCACCCGCTCCCCGGGGGCGATGTCCAGGTCAAGGCCGTGGACGGCGGGCTTGGCCCTTCCGGCGTGCCGCCATCCCCAGCCGCGGGCGGCGATGGCGGCAGGCCGGACCGTGCCGGAGGCGTCCTGGGAGGGTGCCATCAGGAGAAGACGGGCTCCGTGGCAGCCTTGCGGGACGCGAAGGAGCTCAGCACGCCGGTGCGGGCCAGGCCGCGGGTGGCAAGCCAGGACAAAGCGCCCGCAAGGATGGCCCCGGAAAGGGTGGTCAGCACGATGTAGGCGAGCTTGTCCGCGCCGGAGTAGGCAATGTTCCAGCCCCACGGGGCAAACGAGTCATTCAGGCCGCAGAAGAACCCTGCCGCGGCGCCGGCCAGCAGCGATACAGGCAGGTTGAACTTGCGGTAGACGAAGATCGCGAAAATGATTTCCGCGCCCAGGCCCTGGATGAAACCCGAGAACAGGACCGAGGCGCCGTACTGGGAACCCATCAGCAGTTCGCCGGTGGCGGCTACGGTCTCGCAGAACAGGGCGGCTCCGGGCTTGCGGATGATGAGCATGCCCAGCACCCCGGGAATCATCCAGCCGCCCGCCAGCAGTCCGGTCAGGGGCGGGTAGGCGGCGTTCATGGGGGCGGACAGTGCGGCGGCCCCCTGATCCCATGCCCAGAAGATGACGCCGCCCGCGATGGCCACCAGGGCGGCGACGACGATGTCCACGACGCGCCAGGACTTACTGGTGGTCTTCTTGATTGCTGCAGTACTCATGTGATCCTCCTGGGAAACAGGAGGGGAAAGTGGACCCGGCTGCCGGCCTGTGGCCGTGCATCCGCGACACTTTGAGAACTCGACTCCCTTGCGCCGGTACTAACCGGATCAGGTTCGAGGGTCTGCGGCTGTCCGCACTCTCAGCGCCCACCTGCGGTGCCCGGCCTGTGCCAGGATGCCCGACGGCGGCGCTCCCCTGTCGTTTTTAGTGTTGCTTTGTGGTTGGGTAACGCTGTTTATTTCGCCCAGTTGGGCGTGGTCAAGTTTACACCTGGCAGGAGTAGATTGAGGGCCATGACCGCCAATCCACCGGATGTGACCGGGTTCGATCCTGATTCTGGCGACGCCCAGCCGGAGGGCTCACTGGAGGCTCAGATTGCCCGGATTGAGGCGGAGGTCCGGGAGCTCCAGTTTCCCGGCTTCTCGCTGGACGATGCGTTGAACCTTGGCCTGCTCCTCGTTGAACTGGGCAAGGAGCGGTCGTTGCCCATCGCCATCGACATCGCCAAGGGTGAGCAGGTGCTGTTCCATGTCGCGCTTCCGGGCGCCACGCCTGACAACGGCCACTGGATCCGGGCCAAGCAGCGCACTGCCCTCCGGTACGAGGCGCCCTCCCTCCTGGTGGGACTGCGTGGCCGGCTGGGCGGCGGCCGGATCGAGGACAACGCCTGGTTCGACCAGTCCCGCTACGCGGCACACGGGGGCGCGTTTCCGATCCACGTCACGGGCGTTGGGGTGGTGGCTTCCGTGGCGGTGTCCGGACTGCCGCAGCTGCAGGACCACGAACTGGTGGTTGAGGCACTGCGCGACATCCTGGGGTCGGCGCTGGACGAGTAGCGCCGGCCAACCAGCCCTGGCTGACCAGGCGCAGCGGGACAAGCACCCGTACATGCCAGGCGGCAGCAGGCTGCTTAGCTTTCATTAGTAATCATGCTTACTATGTTGTCCCCGGGGTACGACACCAAAGGGAATGGGGGCACCATCGGCGCCCCTTCCCGGAACCGGCGCGGCAATCAAGGAGCACCATGAGAATCCCGGACACCAGAGGCCCCATCAGCAGCGCCCTCTTTGCGGCCCTGTCCAAGGCCCCTGATGCAGCCACGCCCGAGCTGGACGGGCTGTACCGGCTGGTAGCGGGGCAGGTGGCCGGAACCGGTGACATCATCGCCGACGAAGACATCCAGCTGTCCCTCTTTTGCCTCTACGAACTGCATTATTCGGGCCTGGACGGGGTCAGCGACGCCTGGGAGTGGGAACCGGCCCTGATCAGGGTCCGGCGCCTGATCGAGGAACCCTTCGAAGCCGCCCTTCGTGCCGCCGCACGCCAGGCCGCCGGTGACGCCGACCTGGCCGCCGGGATTGCCATGACCAGCGATGCCGTTGCCGACGTCCTTTTTGGCCTCGCCTCTATGGACACCGGTCCCAGCGTTTCCCGCTTTGTCGCACGGAAGGCAAGCCTGGAGCAGCTCAAAGAGTTCCTGATCCACAAGTCCGTGTACCAGTTGAAGGAAGCCGATCCACACACCTGGGCCATTCCGCGGCTCACCGGCCGGGCCAAGGCTGCCCTCGTGGAAATCCAGGCCGACGAATACGGCGGCGGCAGGCCGGAACGGATGCACAGCGCGCTGTTTGCCCGGACCATGCGCGGGCTGGGCCTGGATGACAGGTACGGCGCCTACGTCGACACCATCCCGGCCGTCTCCCTCGCATCCGTGAACCTCATGTCGCTGTGCGGCCTGAACCGGCGGCTCCGCGGGGCCATCACCGGCCACCTGGCCATCTACGAAATGACCTCATCCCAGCCCAACCGCTTCTACGGCAACGGATTCCGCCGGCACGGTTTCGCCGCGGACGTCACCCACTACTTCGATGAGCATGTGGAGGCGGACGCCGTGCATGAACAGATTGCCGGGCGGGACCTCGCCGGCGGCCTGGTTGAAGCAGAGCCAAAGCTCCTTGCGGACGTCCTGTTCGGCGCCACCGCCGTCATGGCGATCGACGGCCGCGTCTCCGCCCACCTCCTGTCCTCCTGGGAAGCCGGGGAAACATCGCTCCGGGCGGCCGTGCCGGCGGCAGCGTGACAAGCTCGCGGCAGGCCTACGACGATTCTGCGAAGCCGCAGCGGCTGGGCGCCGAGGAAACCGGAAACAACAATGAATGTGGTGCAGGCATGAACTTCGAACAGCATGGAACACGGCCGGACGTGGAGCAGGAACCCGCCCCCGGCTCGATCGTGGTGTGCCCCGATGGTCCCCTCATTGTCAGGGGTGACTTCGAGATCGTTACCCCTTCCGGCGACGCCGTGCCCAGGGAGCGGAGGACCGTCGCCCTGTGCCGGTGCGGGGCGTCCGCCATCAAGCCCTATTGCGACGGCACCCACAAGATGATCAAGTTCCGCACCGAACCCAAGGGCGGCCAGCCCCCGGCCTGACCACAGAGCCGCCCGCCGGCCACGCCCTGCCCGGACCAGCCCGGGTGTGAGGCTAGGCTGGGACCAGTCCGTTTTCCGCCCGCAAGGAGTACCAGCAATGAACCTTCTCATCAAACTGCTCGGGACCGCCGTGAGCCTAGGCGCAGGCCTGGCCGGCACCAAGCTGGTCAACACCATCTGGGAAAAGACCACGGGGCAGAAAGCCCCCACCGGCAAGAACGAGGACGTCCCCACCAGCCTCCGGTCTGCTTTGACCTTCGCGCTGATCTCGGCGTCTGTCAGTGCCATCATCCAGGTCCTGGCCAACCGCGGCACCCAGCGCGCCATCACCCGGTTCGCCAAGACGCAGGACATCGTCTAGCTGCCCAAAGCTTCGCTTAGCGTTACCGGCCGTCGTCGGAACTGTCCTCCAGGGCGGTCTCGGCGGCGGCTTTTTGCACCACGGCTTCCAGCTCGTCGGCTGTGAGCAGCTCCCGGTGCAGGTGCTTGGTGCGGTAGCCGGCCCGGCCCACCATGTGGGCGGATACGGGCACCGTGAGCAGCTGGAAGATCCATGCCACAGCCAGGACCGGCCACACCCACCAGGTCCGCATCTGCAGCCCAATGGCGGCCAGCAGCAGGAACAGGCCCAGGACCTGGGGCTTGGTGGCGGCATGCATGCGGCTCAGCAGGTCCGGGAAGCGCAGCAGGCCAATCGCCGCGCCCAGGGACATGAGCGCGCCCACCACCATGAACACTGCCGAGACAGCGTCGATCCAGGCATCCGGCCCGGAAAAGTCAGGATTCATTGGGCTTCACCCTCCGGTCCGCCACGAACCGGGCCACCGTCACGGACCCGATGAACCCGATGATGGAGATGGCCACCACCAGCATCAGGTTGTTCAAGTGCCGGTTCACTGCCATATCGATGCACAGCGCCCCGCCCAGGATGGCGAGCAGGACGTCGGCGGCCAGGACCCGGTCCAGCAGCGACGGGCCTCGGGCGATCCGAAGGATGGCACCCGCCGCGGCCAGCGAGAAAATGACGGCCGTAACGGCCAGGACAACGTTCATCATGCGGTGGCCTCCATTCGCACTTCTTCGAGTTCCTCGCGGCTGCCCATGATGCGGATCAGGCCGGCTTCAATGGAACGGACTTCGTTCCGCAGGCCCTCCACGTCCTGTTTTGAGGTGATGTTAAGGGCGTGCAGGTAGAGGGTGGACGTGGAACGGTCCACCTCCACCACCAGCGAGCCCGGGATCAGGGAGATCACATGGCCGGTGGCGGTGACGATCAGGTCCTGGTGGCTCCTCAGCTTCACCGCGACGACGGCGTTGGTCACCTTGGGTCCGCGGGCCGTTGCCAGGTACAGTACCTGGGCGCTGGCCACCACCACCTTGCCGACGAAGGCCAGCGCAAAGGGCACGGCGTAGAGGATATTGAAGCGGCCGCTGAGCTCCACCGGCGGAAGGTAGAAGAGCCGGGCCACGCCCACGGCCAGGAGGGCACCGAACAACAGGTTTCCGGGGCTGAAATCCTGCCACAGGGCGCCCCAGACGATCACCAGCCAGACCAGCAGCGGCAGCTCCTGGCGCAGCGAAATACGTTTGCGGCTCATCGCCCTCCTCCCCCGGCGGTTGTGCCCGGGACGGAAGTACCGTCGCCCAGCACCGCCTCGATGTACGGCGTCCGGTCAAGCATGTCCCGGGCGGCCCGGTCCGAGAGAGCGAACAGCGGTCCGGCAAAGACGGTCAGGGCAATGCCGAGCACCACCAGGCCCGCTGTCGAACCCACCATGGTGCGCGGCAGGAGCGTCACGGTGTTGTTGACCTTGGCGCCTGGACCGGAGAGCCTCGCCACGGGAGGGGCCAGGAGCACCGGGTCCGGATGTTCGGCATCGGTGGGGCGGCGCCAGAACGCGCGGTTCCAAACCCTGGCGATGGCCAGCAGCGTCAGGAGGCTGGTCACCACACCGCCGATCACCAGCGCATAGGCCAGTGGTGTGCCCAGCTGGACACCGGCCTGCAGCAGCCCCACCTTGCCCAGGAACCCGGAGAACGGCGGGATGCCGGCCAGGTTCATTCCGGGAATGAAGAACAGCAGGGCCAGCATGGGCGAGAGCTTTGCGAGGCCGCCCAGCCGGTCCACGGACGAGCTGCCGCCGCGGCGCTCGATCAGGCCGGTCACCATGAAAAGGCTGGTTTGGATGGTGATGTGGTGCGCCACGTAGAAGACCGCCGCTGCCAGTCCCACTGCGGAGGACATGGCCAGCCCGAACACCATGTAGCCGATGTGGCTGACCAGGGTGAACGAGAGGAGCCTCTTGATGTCGCTTTGGGCCAGCGCACCCAGGATCCCCACCACCATCGTCAGCAGCGCCACCACCATCAGGGGCGTGTTCAACGTGTCGCCGGGGAACAGCAGCGTCTCGGTCCGGACCATCGCGTAGACGCCCACCTTGGTCAGCAGGCCGGCGAACACGGCGGTGACCGGCGCGGGCGCCGTGGGGTAGGAGTCGGGGAGCCAGAAGGAGAGGGGGAAAACGGCGGCCTTGATGCCGAAGGCCACCAGGAGCATCACATGCAGCAGGGTTTTGGTGCCCTGGTCCAGTTCGCCCAGCTTGATGGCCAGGTCCGCCATGTTCACCGTTCCCGTGGCTCCGTAGACCATGGCGATGGCAATCAGGAACAACACCGAGGACACCACGGACACCACCACGTAGGTGACGCCGGCGCGGATGCGCGGCCCGGTCCCGCCCAGGGTCATCAGCACGTAGCTTGCAGTCAGCAGGATCTCGAAGCCCACGTAGAGGTTGAACAAGTCACCGGACAGGAACGCGTTGGACACCCCTGCCACCAGGATCAGGTACGTGGGGTGGAAGATCGAGACCGGTGCGTCGCGGTCGCCGTCGGCCATGCCCTGCCCTGTGGCGTAGACCAGCACGGCCAAGCTCACGGCGGAGGACACCACCAGCATCAGGGAGGAGAACTGGTCCACCACCATGACGATGCCAAACGGAGGGATCCAGCCTCCGATGGTCACCGCGGCGGTGCCGTCATTCCACGCCGAGGCCAGCAGGAGGCATTCGAGCGCCAGGGTCAGCGACAGCAAGGCGATGCTCACCGCGCGCTGGGCCCTGGAATGCCGGATCAGCAGGAAGGTCAGGGCGGCGCCCAGGATGGGAAGTACGACGGCGAGCGGGGCAAAGCTTGCGATGTTCACTTTCCGCCTCCTTCCGGGCTGGGGTCAACGTTGAGTGAGCCGGGCTTTTCCTCCGCGGCAGCGTGTTCTGCGGGCATCTCCCGGCCGCCGGCCACCAGCGTGGCCACCGGCTGGTCCGTTTCCTGGCCGGCATCCGCTCCGGACGGTCCGTGGTCTGACACATTCCGGCCGTCGGAACCGAGCATGGTGAGCGGGAATTCGGACGTTTCCGCGGGCACCTCGGCGTCGTCCTCCGCATCGAAGCTGGGGGTCTCCGCCACCCTGAGGTCCTCCACGTCATCCTGGATGTCGTCCTGGCGGGCCAGCACCCACGTGCGGTAGATGATGCCCAGCATGAATGCCGTGACGGCGAAGGAAATCACGATAGACGTCAGGATCAGGGCCTGCGGCAGTGGATCGTTGTAGTCCTGGGCAGGTGTGTCCTTGGAGAACAGCGGCGCCAGGCCTGCATATCCCCCGGTGGCGAGGATCAGGAGGTTGGTGGCGTTGGCCAGCAGCATCAGCCCCAGCAGTACCCGCGTCAAGCTGCGTTCCAGGATCAGGTAGATGCCGCAGGCGTACAGCGCTCCCATGACGATCAGCAGTGTCAGGTTGACGCTCATGCGTGGCCCTTCGCAGTGGTTTCGGCAGGAACCCCGTCCCGTTCCTGGTCCAGGCGGCCGGATCCTTGCTCTTCCCCGGCCCGGTCCGGCTCCCGGCCCTGGCCGTGGTCCGGTTCCTGGTCCTGGTCCTGGTCCGGCTCCTGCTCCTGCTCCTGGTCCTGTTCCTCGCTCCCGGGCGCGGACTGGTCCTCCAGGTGTTCATCGATCTCGGCTCCGAGGCTGCGCAGCACGTCAAGCACCAGGCCCACCACCACGATGTAGACGCCGATATCGAAGATGGTGGAGGTGACGAACTTGATGTCCCCGAAAACGGGCAGCCACACCTCGATGATGGCGGACTGGAAGACCTGGCCGCCCAGCAGCAGGGGCATCACTCCGGAGGCGGCCGCCAGGGCCAGGCCAATGCCCAGCAGCGCGCCGGCACTCAGGGGCGCCGCCTCCCGCAGCTCGAACCGGCCACCCGCCAGGTAGCGGATGGTCAGGGCCAGTCCCGCGGTGAGACCGCCGGCGAATCCTCCGCCGGGCAGGTTGTGGCCGGCCAGCAACAGGTACAGCGAGAAGATGATCATGGAGTGGAAGATCAGCCGGGTGACCACCTCGAAGATGATGGAGCGGCGTTCCGGAGCCAGGGTCCGCCCTGCCACAATCCAAACGTCCCGGGTGGAGGCCGCGAACTTCCGGCTGATGGCCAGGGCCGCAGCGTCGCGGGAGCCGGGGTCGGCACCGGGATGGCGTCCCACCGTGCCCGCTGCCACGGTGGCGGACGCCTGCAGCCTGTCGCCCCGGCCCCGGACGAAGATCAGGCTTGCCACGCCGGTGGCGGCCAGCGCCAGGACGCTGATCTCGCCGAACGTGTCCCAGGCGCGGATGTCCACCAGGGTCACGTTGACCACGTTCAGGCCCCCGCCGCCTTCATAGGCGAGCTGCGGAAACTGCAGGGACACGGGGATGGCGGTCCGGGCGCCCATGGCGAAAATCGCGGCGAACACCATGGTCACGCCGAAGCCCAACCCGATGATCACCCGCAGGACCCGGTATTTCCCGCCGGTGCGGTCCCGCAGTTCGGGCGGCAGCCTGCGCATGGCCAGGACAAAGGCCACCAGGATGATGGTTTCCACCAGCATCTGGGTCAGGGCCAGATCCGGGGCACCCTGCAGGGCGAACACCAGCGCGATGCCGTACCCGGTGACGGACACCATGAGCACGGCAAGGAAACGTTTGTTGGCCTTGACGGCAGCCAGGGCGCCGATGACGATGCCCACCCCGGCCACCAGCTGCAGCGGCGAGTTGGGGTCCACAAGGTAGATGTCCTGCGGCAGGGCGTTGCCGCCAAGCAGGATCGCGGCCAGCGGCAGGACGAACGCCACGCTCAGGATGACCGCGAGGTAGAAGTACAGTGAGCCGCGCTGGGTCCGGCCGGTGATCCAGACGGCCGCGTCGTCCAGCGCGCCGATGGTCAGTTGGTAGGCGCGGTCGGCGTCCACCCAGGCCGGGACCAGGGACTGGGCCCGGGCCACTGCACTGCGGCCAAAATACATGGCCAGGCCCAGTGCGAAGGTGACGGCCGTCAGCCCCAGTGCCGGTGTGACGCCATGCCACAGCGCAAGGTGGCCCGCCTGCGCTGCCGCGGTGCCGGCGTCGGGCGCTGTGGAAGCGAACAGCGCGGCGTACGGCTGGATCCAGGCGTCCACCGGCACCGGCCAAAGCCCGTAGGCGATCGTCAGGAGGCTGAGGACCGCGGGGGCGGCCAGGAAGGAGGGCCTGATGGCCTTGAACGGGGTGGGGTCCACGCCGGGCTTGACGGCGAATGCGCCCCACATAAAGCGGGCGCTGTAGGCGAAAGTGAGGATCGAGCCCACCACTATTCCCACCAGCACCACCATGCCCCACGGCCCGGCGTGCGGGTTTGTGGCGTGGTGCACGAATGCTTCCAGCACCGATTCCTTGGCCACAAAGCCGGCCAGCAGCGGAACGCCCGCCATGGACGCGGCCCCGATGCCGGCCACGATGCCAAGGGCCCGGGAGGAGCGGAAGACGCCGGACAGTTTACGGACGTCGCGGGTCCCGGACTGGTGGTCGATGATGCCCACCACCAGGAACAGCGTGGCCTTGAACAGGCCGTGCGCCAGCAGCATGGCCAGGCCCGCCAGGGCGGCGTCCGGCGTTCCCAGGCCCACCACCATGGTGAGGAAGCCCAGCTGGCTGACGGTGCCGTAGGCCAGAATCAGCTTAATGTCGGTCTGCCGCAGCGCCCGGTAGCCGCCCACCAGCATGGTGGCCAGGCCCAGCCCCAGGACCACGGGCTGCCAGAACGCCGTCTCCGAGAATCCCGGGGCAAGCCGCGCCACCAGGTAGATGCCCGCCTTCACCATCGCCGCGGCGTGCAGGTAGGCGCTCACGGGGGTGGGGGCCGCCATCGCGCCCGGCAGCCAGAAGTGGAACGGAACCAGTGCGGATTTGGTGATGGCACCCACCAGGATGAGGACGACGGCGGCGCTCACCATGGTGCCGGCCGTCCCGCCGGCCAGCGCCGGGGCCTGCTCCAGGATGGCGGAGATGCTGTAGGTTCCGGCGGCATTGCCCAGCATGATCAGGCCCACCAGCATGGCAAGGCCGCCGGCGGTGGTGACCATCAGCGCCTGCAGTGCGGAGCGGCGGGCCGCAAGCCGGGTCCGGGCAAAGCCGATCAGCAGGTAGGACAGGATGGTGGTCAGTTCCCAGAAGATGAACAGCAGCAGGAGGTCGTCCGCGGTGACCAGGCCGAACATGGCACCGGCGAACGCCAGCAGCTGGGCACCAAAGGCGCCCAGGTCCTGGTCCTTCCGCTTGAAGTAGCGCGCGCAGTAGACCAGCACCAGGGACCCGACGCCGAGCACCAGCAGGGACATCACCCAGGCCAGCGCGTCCATGCGGAACGACAGCGAAAGGTGGAGGCTGGGGATCCATTCGAGGACCTCAGTGACGGCACCGGGTCCGGAGTAGACGGGGTTGTGCTGGAACATCAGCCAGCCAAAGGAAACCGCCGGGACGGCAGCCAACGCGTAGAAGGCGTTGCGGCCCCAGACCCTGAAGAGGAAGGGCGCGAGGACAGCCACCGAAAAGTGCACGGCAAGGACTGTGATCACTGTATTCTCCGCAACGTCAGGGATTCGATTGTCAAAAGTTGGAGCAGGCGGCAAAAAGTAAGGTTCGGGAGGGTTCAGTTTACCAAGGCCGGTCCGGTAACCTTGGCGGTTTTACCTGCACCCAAAGCCGGAATCCCCGGCGACAAGGGCCCGCGCTCCCGTGGGTGTTCGCCACGGGCGGATACGATGCATCCTATGAACAGCGCCAGCGCTCCAGGGGCGATGCAGCCCGCCTCGGATCTTGTTGCCGGAACCGGGTCCTCCACCAAAGGGCAGGTCCTGGCCTGGGCCTCCTGGGACTGGGGCTCGGCGGCCTTCAACGCCGTCATGACCACCTTCGTCTTCACCGTCTACCTGACGTCCAACGCCTTCGGTGGCGAGGACAGTGCCTCCGCAGTGCTGGGCGGCGCATTGGCGGTTGCCGGGTTCGCCATCGCGCTGCTGGCACCGGTCACCGGCCAGCGCTCGGACGCAGGGGGCCGGCGCAAGCTGTGGCTGGGAGTCAACTCGGCCGTCGTCGCCGTCCTCACCGCTCTGTGCTTCTTCGTGTTCCCGCACCCGGAATTCCTGTTCCTCGGCGTATCCCTGATCGCGCTGGGCAATGTCTTCTTCGAATTCGCCGGCGTCAACTACAACGCCATGCTCGCGCAGGTGTCCACCCCGCGGAACATCGGAAAGGTCAGCGGTTTCGGCTGGGGCGCCGGCTACCTGGGCGGCATCGTGGCACTCCTGATCGTCCTGCAGCTGTTCGTCCAGCCTGCTTTCGCATGGTTCGGCGCCTCCACGCAGGACAGCCTCAACATCAGGCTGGTGGCGGTTTTCTCCGCCCTGTGGTTCTTCGTCTTCGCGCTCCCCGTCCTGTTTGCCGTCCCTGAACTGCCCCGCTCCGGGCAGGCGGCGCGCCTGGGGTTCCTGGCCAGCTATGGGCTGCTGTTCCGGCGGATCAAGGCCATCTACGCCACCAGCCCGCATACCATCTACTTCCTCCTGGCCAGCGCCGTGTTCCGGGACGGCCTCGCCGCCGTCTTCACTTTCGGCGGCATCATCGCTGCCGGCACTTTCGGCTTTGCCCTCTCCCAGGTCATCTTCTTCGCCATCTTCGGGAACGTCGTGGCAGCCATTGGCGCGGTGATCGGCGGGTTCCTGGACGACAAGGTAGGACCCAAGACGGTCATCACCGGTTCCTTGGTGGGCCTCCTGGTTGCCGGGAGCGCAATCCTGGTCCTGGGAAACGGCAGCTATTCCGTCTTCGGCATGGAGTGGGCGGGCAGCACCACGTTCTGGGTCTTCGGGCTCTTCCTCGGCCTGTTCGTCGGTCCCGCCCAGTCCTCCTCCCGCGCCTACCTGGCACGGCTGGCACCGCATGGCGAATCCGGTGAGCTGTTCGGCCTCTACGCCACCACCGGACGGGCCGTCAGCTTCCTGGCGCCCGCTCTCTTCACGCTCTGCATCACCGTGGCCACCCCGCTGGTGCCCGCGGGGCAGGCGCAGCGGTGGGGCATCCTGGGCATCATGGTGGTCCTGCTCGCCGGACTGCTGGTCCTGCTGCCGGTAAAGGCGCCGGAACGGGCACCCATCGCCGTGGTCCCCGCCAGCTGAAACCACCGTCCGGCCCTGTTCCGGACCCCGGCGGGATGTTGCCAGGCAGACTAGGCTGGAGTCATGAACGTGGATGAAACGAACCTCCCCGGACTGGGCCGCCGGAAGGATTTCATGACCGCCTCCGGACGCCGCATCGGCGTGGTGGAACTCCGGGAAGGCCAGACGGAACTCATCGTTTCCACCTGGGACGACCCCGATACCTGCCAGGCCTCGATTCCGCTTACCAGCGATGAAGCAGCCACCCTGGGCAACCTCCTGGGCGGCATGCACCTGGCCATGAAGCTCGCGGAGGAGCACAAGGACGTTCCGGGGATCGTCACCCGGCAGTTCTCCATTGCAGCGGACTCCCCGTTCCAGAACCAGCCCATGGGCAAGGCGTCCATCCGCACCCGGTGCGGGGTGTCGATCGTGGCCATCATGCGCGAGGGTGAGGTGCTGCCTTCGCCCGGACCCGACGTCGTCCTCCACCCCGGCGACCTGCTGGTGGCAGTGGGCACCCAGGAAGGCCTCGACTCAGCGGCCGACATCCTGCGCCACGGCTAGTTCCCATGGACCCGTTGGCCCAGACCCTCGTTGAACTGGGGGCCGTTGTGTTCTGCCTCGGCCTCCTGGCCAGGCTGGCCGGACGGATCGGCATGTCCCCTATACCCTTTTACCTGCTGGGCGGGCTGGCGTTTGGTGCCGGCGGCATCATCAAGCTTGAAGGCATGCACGAGTTCGCACATCTCTCCGGGGAGATCGGCGTCATCCTCCTGCTGCTTATGCTCGGGCTGGAATATACGGCCGCAGAGCTCTTCACCGGCCTGCGCCGCTCCTGGCAGGCCGGCGTCCTCGACCTCGTCCTGAACTTCCTGCCCGGCGCCGCGCTTACCCTGCTCCTGGGGTGGGGTGGCGTGGGGGCCATGGTCATGGGCGGCGTCACCTATATTTCCTCATCGGGCATCGCCGCCAAGGTCATCACGGATCTCGGCCGGCTGGGCAACCGGGAAACCCCCGTGGTGCTGTCCATCCTGGTCTTCGAGGACCTGGCCATGGCCGTGTACCTGCCCATCCTCACGGCCACGCTGGCGGGCGTGAGTTTCCTCGGCGGCCTCACCACGGTGGGGATCGCCCTGGCCGTGGTCAGCGTGGTCCTCATGGTGGCCCTGCGGCACGGGCACCATGTCTCCAAGGCAGTGCACAGCGAGAACTCCGAGGTCTTCCTGCTGAATGTCCTCGGGGCAGCCCTGCTGGTGGCGGGCGCAGCGTCCGCCATGCAGGTTTCCGCCGCGGTGGGTGCCTTCATGCTGGGGATTGCCATCTCGGGTTCCACCGCCCACAACGCCACCCGCATCCTCGAACCGCTCCGGGACCTGTTCGCCGCCATCTTTTTTGTGGCGTTCGGGCTCAACACGGACCCCTCATCCATCCCGCCGGTCCTGGGGTGGGCCCTGGTCCTGGCTGTCGCCACCGCGGCAACCAAGATGCTGACCGGGATCTGGGCGGCCAAGCAGGCCGGGATTGCCCGGCCCGGGCGCTTCCGCGCCGGAGCTGCCCTGGTGGCCCGCGGCGAATTTTCCATCGTGATTGCGGGGCTGGCTGTCGCGTCGGGAGCGGTCCCGCATCAGCTCGCTGCCCTCGCCACCGCCTACGTGCTGCTGATGGCGGTGTTGGGGCCGCTGGCCGCACGCTACGTGGAACCGCTGGCCAAGCCGTTCATCCGGAGGCCGGCGGTCGCACCACAGCTCTAGCGTTCCTGCGGCCGGGCTGGTGGCCGGCGGCCGGCCACAGGTGCTGCTAGATACTGGTGCGGTGGAAATTCAGGTGGCTGCGGCTGGCGGTGGGACCGCGCTGGCCCTGGTACCGGTTGCCGTACTCCCCCTGGCCGTACGGGAACTCCGCGGCCGAGCTCAGCCGGAAGAAGCAGAGCTGGCCGATCTTCATGCCCGGCCACAGCTTGATGGGCAGGGTGGCCATGTTGGACAGTTCGAGGGTGACGTGGCCGGAAAAACCGGGGTCGATGAAGCCTGCGGTGGAGTGCGTCAGCAGGCCAAGCCGGCCCAGGGATGACTTGCCTTCCAGCCGGGCCGCAATGTCATCGGGCAGGGTCACGGTCTCGTAGGTCGACCCCAGGACGAACTCACCCGGGTGCAGGATAAAGGCCTCGTCCTGCTCCACTTCCACCAGCCGGGTCAGCTCGGGCTGCTCCTGCGCGGGATCGATGTGCGCGTACTTGTGGTTGTCGAACAACCGGAAGAACTTGTCGATCCGGACATCCACGGACGACGGCTGGACCATCGCCGGATCGAACGGTTCCAGCACGATCCGCTGGGAATCAATTTCGGCACGAATGTCGCGGTCAGAGATCAGCACCGTCCCAAATTACCGTATCGGTTATCCACACCAGCACTTTCCCGTTGTTGCTGTGGCCTCGTGGGGCTAATGTTGCGAATGAAAGCCGCCGGAATGGTCTCCCGGATGGCATAACAGAGCTGGGGATGTTGTGAATAAATTAGTGGCACCGTCTTTTCTTGGCGTGCTCTGTGCGTTGGCGCTGGTCTCGTCGTCCGCGTCCGCACCTCCTGCGCCCGTGCCCCTTCACCAGGCGGGAGCAGCGAGCATCTCACTGGCAGCGCCCCTGGTGCGCGGCGCCGGCATGACCAGTAAGGACGACGGCTCCGCCGGCAGCCTCACCCCTGCCGTCGACCCGGATATCCGGGCTGCCTCGCCCGTGCCGGAGGCCACCCCTGCACTCGCCTCCACGCCCACACCCGCGGCAGCTCCTTCCACAGTGACTGTCCAACCCGCAACGGAAACGGCGCCACCACCGGCCCCGGCTTCACCATCCCCTGAAGCCGCACCCCAGACCGTTTCCATCCCGCCGCTCTGGGCACCGGACCAGGAACTGGCATCGCCGTCCACCCCACCCGCGGCGGCCGACCCTGCCGCCACACGTACGTCCACACAAGCCCTGGTCCCGGACAGCAACTCCTCCGCCATCCTTACCCTCTTCACCAAGATCAACGAGTACCGCGTGGCCAACGGCCTGAACAAGGTGAAGTACCACCCCACCGTGGCCGGGTTGTCGCAGGAATGGTCGGACAACATTGCCACCCGTGAGGTGATCGAGCACCGGGCCAGTTTCTGGACTGACCCCCGCGCAATGAGCCCCAACAACGGCGCCGGTGAGATCATCGCCATCCGCACCGACCGGGACGCAGCCCAGCTCGTGGAATGGTGGAAGGGATCACCCGGCCACAACGCCATGCTCCTGGACCCGCGCTTCAACGTGATGGGCGCGGGGGTCTCCTACACCAACTCCACCTACCAGATCTGGGGTGTGGTGAACTTCTTCGGCTACACCACACTGCCGGCGGGCACCCTCGATTCACCCGGCGGTGCCTCATCGGGAGGATCGCTCCCGGCACCGCCGCCAAGCCTGTGCGACGCACCCGTCAAGCACATGCCGCCCACCCTCAACCTCGCCGCTGCGGCAATCACCGGTCCGGCCGACCTCGTGTCCGTCGACTCCGCGGGACAGCTGCTGGACCGCGCCTCCACCGGGCCCCGCACCTACGCCGCGGCCAGGGTAATCGGCGCAGGCTTCAGCGGAGCCAAGGAAGTCTTCGTCACCGACTGGGACCGCGATGGCACTTTCGACGTCCTGACCCAGTGGGCCAGTGGCAACCTGACCCTGCACCGGGGCATCGCCAGCGGCGGGTTCCAGGCGCCCATCACCCTCGGCGTGGGCGGTTGGGACACCTTGACCCTGGCGGTGGGAGGCTGGTGCGTCCACAACCGGATGCCGCAGATCCTGGCCTTGGATGGTGCCGGAAACCTGTACCTATACGGCAACAAGGGCACCGGTGATATTGCTGAGCGCGTCACGGTTGCCACGGGTGTCTACGCATCCAGGCTGTCCATGGTGGACTACGACGGCGACGGCTTCCAGGACATCCTGGGGCTGAGGGCCGACGGCACCGTCCAGCTCTACCGCGGACTGGGCAGCACCGCGCTCCGCGCAGAAACGCGGGCCACCATCGCCACCGGCTGGACGGACGTCACGGGAATCCGGGCGCTGCTGAACGCCACCGGACTGAACTCCAGGGGTGTTGCGATCCGACGGGCCAACGACACCGTGCAGTACTGGGACCTGGGCTCCGGAAGCCTCGCGTCGCCGTCGACCATTGCCGGACCATGGACCGGGCAGCGGCTGGCGCAGTGATCCGGAACTGATTCAGAGGGCCGGCTGGAGCTCCAGCACGTTCTTCAGCCGGTCCAGCTGGGCCACATCGGAACTGACCCGGCGCTGGAGCATCCCGTTAAAGAAGGTCCACCTGCTGAGGAACCCGAACCGTCCCTCGCGTTTGGCTTCCACGGCAAACCGGACCCTGGTGCCGGCGTCTTCGCTGCTGAGGTAATAGCCGCCCCAGCGGGTGGCAGGGCCGGACACCACGTGGAACTGGATTTCGGCTCCGGGCCGCACATTGGTGATCTCCAGCTCCGCGGGGATGCTCAGTCCGGAGCGTCCGGCGACCATCTTCCGGTATACGGCGCCCTTGGCTTCGGCCGGGCCCTGCACGAGCTTCACGCTGCGGACGTCGCTGCGCCAGGCGGGAAGATTGGTGGCATCAAGGAGGTACTGGTACACGGCCATGGCGTCGCGTTCGATGAGGACCTCGTGCTCTGCGATTGCCATGAAGAAATTCCTGTGGTTGACGTCGGCTGCCGCAATAACTGCCTCCCCCAAAGCGGCCGCTACCCGGATCAGGTTAGCCACCGCCCGGCACCCTGACCTAGCCGGCACCGCCGACGTTATTGAAGAGTTACTGGATGACGTCCACGGTTGCAGGACACGCAGCGGCCGCCGGCCCGGGTGGGCGGGGAGTCGGCCGATCTGCGCTAAGCTAAGTTTTGCCCCGCGCGAGCGGCGGCACTGCGGCTGTAGCTCAATGGTAGAGCGCTAGCTTCCCAAGCTTGATACGCGGGTTCGATTCCCGTCAGCCGCTCCAATTTCCCCGCCGGCTACGCGCGCTCCGAAGCATCCCCCAAGGTGTATGGTCTGCAGTAAGGAACCTTTTGCGGTTCCGCTACAGGAGCAATCATGGCTGATAAGTCACCGCGTCAAACGGCATCAAAGAAGTCCGGAAAGTCCATCAAGGAAAAGCGCGCAGACAAGAGGGCCGCATCCGCCCCTGCCGGCTCCCTGGACGTCACGCCCACCAAAGCGGCGAAGAAGAAGTAAACCAGCACCAACCTGCTGGGCCAAAGCACAAGACCCCGTCATCGACACAGATGGCGGGGTCTTGTTTTGCGCCCGGGAGGATCCCAGCGGGCACGCCTCCTAGGCTCTTGCCTGCCTGCTGACGATTCTCAATGGCAGGCGGTCCTTCATGTCCATCCTGACCGTCAGGCCACCTTTCCGTGCCAGGATGGCGGCCACGCTCAGTGCCGCCAGTGCCGGGACTCCCCCGGATACCAGGAGGGCCGCACGCGGATCGGCGTGTTCGGCGATCCACCCCAGCATGGGCCCGCCCAGTGCCTGGCCGCCGATGAGCACCATGATGTACAGGCTCATCACCCGGCCGCGGATCCCCATGTTGGAGCTGACCTGCACCAGCTGGTTGGACCCGGTGAGGAACATGAGGCACCAGAAGCCGGACAGCACCATGACCACCCCAAACCAGACCATGGAGGGGGCGAGGACGGCCAGACAGAGCATCAGGCCATACATTCCGGCGCAGAACACCACTGACCGCAGCCGCAGTTGCCGGCGGCGGGTGGACGCCACGGCGCCGGACAACGCGCCCAGTGCCACCAGCGCGTTCAGGAGCCCGTAGCCGCCGGCGCCTACCTTGAATACGTGGTCCGCGAACGCGGCCAGGAGCACCGGCAGGCTCATGGCAAAAACAGAGATGAAACCGGCCATCAGCCACGGCCAATAGATGGTGGGCTTGCTCAAGGCATAGCGGAGCCCCTCCCGGAGCATTCCCTTGGCCTTGGGGGTGGGAGCGTTGACGTACAGCTGGTCTTTCCGCAGGATCAGCAGCATCACCACCGTGGAGCAGCAGGCAACGGCGTTGGCCGCGAAAGCCCAGCCGGCACCGACCGCCGTCAGGAGCAGGCCGGCAATGGCGGGACCGATCAGGCCGCCCAACTGGAACGTCGTGGAGTTCACGCTGATGGCGTTCCGCAGGTACCGGGGACCAACCAGCTCATTGACGAACACCTGGCGTGCGGGCTGGTCAAGGACCGTCACCAGGCCCAGGACCAGGGCGATGGCGTAGACGTGCCACACCATGATGACGCCGGTGAGGGCAAGCGTGGCCAGCGTTGCAGCCAGGACCGCAGCCATGCTTTGGCACAGGATGAGGATCTTCCGCTTGGCGAACCTGTCGGCGATCATGCCGCCCCAGGGACCCAGCAGCAGGGACGGCAGGAACTGCAGTGCCACGGTCACGCCGACGGCCGTCACGGAGCCGGAGAGCTGGAGCACCAGCCAGTCCTGCGCAATCCGCTGCATCCAGATGGCAATGACCGCGATGAAGTGGCCGGCCGCGAAGATCCGGAAATTGGGTACCTTCAGCGAGATGAAGGTGTGCTTCCAGGGGAGCCGCTCCGCCACGACGGGCAGCGGCTGGGTCTGGTTGTTAGGCGGCGCTGAACCCGCCGCGTCGATGACTGGTTGGGAGACGGAAGCCGACGAAGGCGGAGGCGGTGCCACAGGAGTGTCCTCAAAATTGCGGGCGGTCTGGGATGTCCTTAACGCTAGGCTGGCCGAGCAGATTATGGAGGGGTATGGTCCCTATAACTCGTATTGCAAAACGCAATAAGCAACCCAGCCGGAAGGACACCGGAGTCCCTCATGTTCGAACCAGCACAGTTGCGCTCCTTCCTGGCGGTGGCGGACACCCTGAGCTTCACCAAGGCCGCTGAACGCCTGGGGCTGGCCCAGCCCACCATCAGCCAGCACATCCGCAAACTGGAGGCAGCCGCCAAGCGCACCCTGATCACCAGGGACACCCGCGACGTCAGGCTCACGGACAACGGCGATGCGATGGCCGGTTTCGCACGGAGCATCCTGTCCGCGCACGACGCCGCTGCCCGCTATTTCTCGGGGTCGGCCATGCGCGGACGGCTGCGGTTCGGCACCGCTGACGATCTCGCCATCACCGGGCTCCCCCGGATCCTGCGCGAGTTCCGGCAGATCTATCCGCAGATCAACCTCGAACTCACGGTGGGCCAAAGCGACCAGCTGTACCGAAAGCTCAACGCCGGCCAACTGGACCTGGTCTTCGTGAAATGGGTGGCCGGCGCCAAAGACGGCACCGTGGTCCAGCACGATTCGTTTTCCTGGGTGGGCCTGGAACAGACGGTGATGGAACCGGGAACCCCCGTGCCCCTGATCGCCTATCCGGCCCCCAGCCTCAGCCGAAAATTGGCCATCGATGCGCTGGAGGCCAACGGCAGGACGTGGCGGATCACCTGCACCACCCGGCAGATCAGCGGGGTCCTGGCGGCGGTCAGGGCGGGCATCGGGGTGGCCGTCATGCCCACGTCGCTGGTGCCCGAAGACCTGAAGATCATCACCCGGCGCTTCGACCTTCCCGCCGTGGGGGACGTGGACTTCACCCTGATCCGCAATCCGCTGGCCAATGCTGAGGTGATCGACGCCCTTACCCAGTCGATTGTCGGCAGGACCATTAACCGCCAAACTTAACTCTCCTGCGGCCCAATTTCCAGCATTTCGGCGAGTTAGGGGGACCGTGTCCATTGATAGGGGAAGTGGCTTCCCCTATGCTGGTTTTCCAAGGTCAAGCAGCAGGCCAGTTCACCGAAACAAGCGCGTATCCGCATGCCGGAAACCACCGCTTGGGACAGGCAGCCAATGACGACAGCTAGGAACATCCACCCAGGTTCTGCGCACGCACGCCCGTACTCCAACGCACGGCCGTCCACCCGCCAGAACACCCTCGGAACCGGACACGCCTCCGTTGACTCCGGATACGTGGGGAAACCCACCTGCGACAAATGCCGTACGGACGAGTTCGTCTATCTCGAGTCGTACATTCCGCCCACCTACCGGCGTGACGGAACGGTGGCCACCCTTGGCGAGGTGGCTTACACCTGCACCCGTTGCGAGGATTTCTCCGCCCACAGCGTCCCGGCCACCTGGACGCCGCCGGGCTGGTACCTGGGCTAGCGGGCATACAAAAAGGTCCGGCGGTTGGGCTTGTGAGAACAAACCCAACCGCCGGACTTTTTTGTGCCCGCAGGCGCTAGATCAGGGCATCCGACAGATGGTTCGGGGTTCCGAACCGGTGGGCGGTGATGCTGACGGCCTGCTCGTGCAGGAAGGGCAGCAGCTCCACGCGGCCGGCCTCCGTGACGGGGTGGGCGTAGATGGCCAGGTCGGGACGGCCGCCGGTGGCTTCGGCCAGTGCCGAGGCGTCGCCCCCGATCAGGCGGATGCGGGCGCCGGAGAGCTTGCCCGCTGCGGCGAGGTGTCCGGCGGAAGCCAGCCAGCCGGCGTCGGACTCCACCGTCACGTCGATGTCCTGTGCGGTGAGCACGGAGCGCAGCTGGGCGGGAAGTTCGACGGCGGTGGACACCGTGACGGCCGAACCCGCCAGCACACCGGCCGCCACAGTCCGGACCAGGTGCGCCAGCGGCGCACCTTCGGAGAGGCGGATGGTGACCGGCAGGCTGCGGTAGCGGAAGATGTTCCGCTCCGCGCCCAGCCCGGAGACGTCCTTGGCGGCGCCGAACTCGTCAGCCCAGGCTTCGGCGTCGGATGCCAGGGCCCGCTGGACGGACTCAAAGCCCGCCGGTTCCAGGGCGGGGCCGGCTGCGTTGAGGATGCGGCGGACGGCCGCGTTGGCTACCGGAGCCGTGGCGGATGCCTCCGCGGGGAACCAGTCGCCCAGGCCAGCCAGGTAGTTGGGGCCGCCGGCCTTGGTGCCGGCGCCGACCGCCGACTTCTTCCAGCCGCCGAACGGCTGGCGCTGGACGATGGCGCCTGTGATGCCGCGGTTGATGTAGAGGTTGCCGGCCTGGATGGTGTCCAGCCAGATGCCCAGTTCCTCGGAGTTGAGGGAGTGCAGGCCTGCCGTGAGGCCGTATTCAATCTGGTTCTGGATGGCGATGGCTTCTTCCAGGGTGTCCGCGGTCATCACGCCCAGGACCGGGCCGAAGAACTCAGTCAGGTGGAAGTAGGATCCGCGCTTGACGCCGTAGCGCACGCCCGGGCTCCACAGCCGGCCGGTCTCGTCCAGCTTCGCGGGCTCGACGGCCCAGCTCTCGCCCTCGCCCAGAGTGGTGAGGGCGTTGAGGAGCTTGCCGTTGGCGGGTTCGATGATGGGACCCATCTGGCTGGTGGGATCCTGCGGGTAGCCCACCTTCAGGGAGGTGACGGCGTCGATCAGCTGGTTGTGGAACCGCTTGGACGTGGCCACGGAGCCCACCAGGATCACCAGCGAGGCAGCGGAGCACTTCTGGCCGGCGTGGCCGAACGCGGAGTAGGCCACGTCCTTGGCGGCGAGGTCCAGGTCGGCGCTGGGGGTGACGATGATGGCGTTCTTGCCGCTGGTTTCGGCCAGCAGCGGCAGGTCCTTGCGGAAGGACCGGAAGAGCTCGGCGGTTTCGTAGCCGCCGGTGAGGATCACGCGGTCCACGGCAGGGTGGCTGATGAGCTGGGTGCCGAGCTCCCGCTCCCCCAGCTGGACCATGGTCAGTACGCCCTTGGGCACGCCGGCCTCCCACAGCGCCTCGACCATGACGGCGCCGCTGCGGGCGGCCTGTTTGGCGGGCTTGATGACGACGGCGGAGCCGGCGGCGAGTGCCGCAAGGGTGGACCCTGCCGGGATGGCGACCGGGAAGTTCCAGGGCGGCGTGACAACGGTGAGCTTGGCTGGGACGAATGTGGCGCCGTCGACCGTGTCCAGCTTGCGCGCCGATTCGGCGTAGTAGTGGGCGAAGTCCACGGCCTCGCTGACCTCGGGGTCGCCCTGGTCGATGGTCTTGCCGGTCTCGCTGGCCATGACCTCGAGCAGATCGGCGCGGCGGGCTTCCAGGATCTCCCCGGCGCGGTGCAGGATGTCTGCGCGCTCGTTGCCGGACAGCTCGCCCCAGGCCTTGCCCTTCTCCACGGCGTTGGCAATGGCCGAGTTGAGGGTGTCCTCGTCATTGATGAAGGCAGCCTTCACCGATGCGTCGCCCAGCGTGGAGGACGGGACGCGTTCAAGGATGGCCCGGCCCCAGGTGCGGTTGGCCGGCAGTGCGGGATCGGTGTCCGGGGTGTTCCGGAACCCGGTGTGCGGCATGGCCTCCGGGGGTAGGTTCCGGTCCTGCCGCCGGTTGGGCAGGGGAACGGTGTTGTCCAGTGCCTCCAGCGAGGAGAGGAAACGCTGCTTCTCGCGCTCGAACAGTCCTTCGTTTTCACTGAGCTCGAAGACCGCCGACATGAAGTTTTCCTGGCTGGCGCCCTCTTCCAGGCGGCGGATCAGGTAGGCGATGGCGACGTCGAACTCGGACGGGTGCACCACCGGCGTGTAGAGCAGCAGGGAGCCGACGTCCTTCTTGACGGCCTCGGCCTGGCCCTGCGCCATGCCCAGCAGCATCTCGAATTCGATGCCGGACTCCACACCGCGCTGCTTGGCCAGGAGCCAGGCGAAGGCAATGTCGAACAGGTTGTGCCCTGCGACGCCGATGCGGATGTTCTTGATCCGTTCGGGGTGCAGCGCGTAGTTGATAACGCTCTTGTAGCTGGTGTCCGAGTCCTGCTTGGAACCCCAGGTGGCCAGCGGCCAGTCGTGCAGCGAGGCTTCCACCTGCTCCATGGGCAGGTTGGCCCCCTTGACCACGCGGACCTTGATGCCGGCGCCGCCGTTGGCGCGGCGCTCTGCGGCCCAGTCCTGCAGCCGGATCATGGCAGACAGCGCATCCGGAAGGTAGGCCTGGAGCACGATGCCGGCCTCGAGGTCCTGGAACTCAGGCTTGTCCAGGATCCGGGTGAAGACCGCGATGGTCATGTCCAGGTCCTTGTATTCCTCCATGTCCAGGTTGATGAACTTGTTCTTCTGCCCGCTGGCGGAATAGGAAGCGGCACGCTGGAAGAGCGGCGTGAGCTTTTCGACGACGTGTTCCACGGCTTCATCGAAGGCCCAGGCGGAGTGCGGGGCCACGGTGGAGGAGACCTTGATGGAGACGTAGTCGACGTCGGGGCGGGCCAGCAGCGTATGCGTGCCTTCGAGGCGGCGGGAGGCTTCGTGCTCGCCGAGGACTGCCTCGCCCAGGAGGTTGACGTTGAGCTTGATGCCGTCCTTCTTGATCTTGGCGATGGCCGGGCCCAGCTTGGCGTCGGTGGCATCAACGATCAGGTGGCCCACCATTTCGCGCAGGACCTTGCGGGCCACGGGGATGACCACCTGCGGCAGGACGGGGGCCACGGTGCCGCCCAGTGCCACGGCACTGCGCATGTACCAGGGCAGGAAGGCGGGAACCTTGGGGGCCAGTTTCGCGAGGTTGCGGGCGGCGACGTTGAGGTCCTCGGGACGGACCACGCCGTCCACGAAGCCCACCGTGAAGTCCAGGCCGTTGGGGTCCTTGAGGACGCCGGCCAACTGCTCGGCGGAGGCGTCCACCGGAACCTTGGCGGCCTCGGTGAGCCAGCGCCGGACCAGGGCGACCGCTTCATTGGCGAGGGCCTTGGCCTGGGGGACGTCGACGTCGACGGTCTGCGGGGTGGCCGCCTTGGCGACTGCCGGTTCCATTGCAACGTGGGTCATTGTTTTTCCCGATCTTTCTGGTGTTCTGGGAGGTCTTTCCACCAGTATGAGCTTCAACTCACATAAGATAAAGCGATCTTTTCCAACCAGTACAGGTTAGGAAAACCAATGTTTTATCCCCCTCCCAACGCCCCATCATCTTCCGCCCCGGAATGACCAACGCCCCATCACCTCCCGCCCCCAAACCACCAACGCCCCATCACCTTCCACCGAAACCAACGAACCCTCCCCCACGGAATGTGGGAGAGGGTTCGGCTGGACGCCGCATTATCTGATGGGGCGTTGGGAGAAAGCGGTCAGAAGGTGATGGCGCGTCCGGGGAGAGGTCAGGAAAGCGGGCGGTGCAGCTCTGCGAGTTCCTCGTGGCGGGGGCTGTTGGGGTTCATCAGCGAGTGCTTGCGGCCGTAGCCGAAGTAGATGACCAGACCGATGATCAGCCACACCACGAACCGCAGCCAGGTTTCCCAGTGCAGCTGCAGCATCAGGAAGGCGGAGGCCAGGACACCGAAGGCCGGGATCACGGGCATCAGGGGCAGGCGGAACGTACGGGGAGCATCAGGGCGCTTGTAACGGAAGATGATCACGGACAGGCACACGACGACGAACGCGGCCAGGATGCCGATGTTGGTGAGGTCCGCGACTGCCTTGATGGGGAAGACGCCGGCCAGGAAGGCGGAGGCGATGCCGCCGATCCAGGTGACGCGCTGCGGGGTGCCGTGCCGGTCGGTCTTGGCGAACCAGCCCGGGAGCAGGCCGTCACGGCTCATGGAGAACCAGACGCGGGTGACGCCGAGCAGGAAGGTGAGCATCACGGTAAGGATGGAGAGGACCGCGAACACCGAAATGATGGTAGCGATGACGGGCAGGCCCACCGACGTGAAGGCGGAGGCGAACCCGGCCTTGGGGTCGATGTCCTTGTAGTTCTGCATGCCGGTGAGGACCAGGGTGGCGGCAACATAGAGGAGCATGGCGATAATGAGCGAGAGGACGATGGCCTTGGGCATGTGCTTCTTGCCGTCCTTGGCTTCCTCGGCCGCGGTACTCATGGCGTCGTAGCCGAACACTGCGAAGAACACCGTGGCGGAGCCGGCCACAACGGGCCCGAAGCCGCTGGGCATGAACGGGTTGTAGTTGTTGGTGTCGATGTAGAAGACGCCCAGCCCGATGATGAACAGGATCAGGACCACCTTGATGGCCACAGCGACGAGTTCGAACCTGCCGAAGGCCTTGGTGCCGCGGGACAGGATCCAGGTCACCAGGAGGCAGACCAGGATGGCGGGGACATTGATGATGCCACCCTTGCCTTCGTCGAAGGTGGAGGTCATCCAGGCCGGCAGATGGATGCCGATGCCGGCCAGGAAGGCGTCCAGGTAGCCGGAGATGCCGATGGCCACCACTGCCACGATGGCGATGTATTCCAGCAGCAGGTCCCAGCCGATGAACCAGCCGATCACCTCGCCAAGGGCCACGTAGCCGTAGGTGTAGGCGGAGCCTGCCCGCGGGATCATCCCGGCGAACTCCGCGTAGGAGAGGGCAGCGGCCGCGGAGGCGAGGCCTGCAATCAGGAAGGAGATCAGCACCGCGGGCCCCACTCCCGGGTTGCCTTCACTGCCGGCGGCCACCAGTCCCGCGAGGGAGAAGATGCCGACGCCGATAATCCCGCCAACGCCAATGGCGGTGAGCTGCCACAGCCCGAGGGACTTGAACAGTCCGCTGTGCTTGCTCTCTTCTTCGATGTCATCGATGGGCTTCCGCCGCATGATCGATTGGCTCAAATCTTTGCTGCTCATCAGGAACTCCTGGTTGGGGTGCGACCCCGCCGCGGCACGCCAAGAAACCTGGCTGTGACGGGGGTAACTCGGTTTCAACAGTATGCGTGCGCAATTGCGTTAGATAAAGTGGCTACTTCTAACCTATATTCGTTAGTTTCAGTTAGGAATCCATCATGCTTGACGTGCGCAGGCTGCGGCTGCTTCGCGAATTAAGCATCCGTGGGACGCTGGCGGAGGTAGCCGAGGCGCTTCAGTACAGCCCGTCGTCGGTATCGCAGCAGCTGGCCCTCCTGGAGAAGGAAGTGGGCGTCGAGCTGCTCCGAAAAACGGGCCGGCGCGTACAGCTGACGCCCCAGGCGGAAGTGCTGGTGGCGCACACCGCGCAGCTGCTGGAAACCATGGAGCAGGCTGAGGCGGACCTGGCCGCATCCCTGACTACCGTGACCGGCACCGTAAGGATCGCGGTGTTCCAGTCCGCGGCGCTCGCCCTGATGCCGGACACCCTGACGCGCATGGCCGCAAAGTACCCCGAGGTCCGGATCGAGATGATCCAGCGGGAGCCGGAGACGGCACTGCACGAAACCTGGGCCCGGGACTTCGACCTGGTGATCGCCGAGCAGTATCCGGGACATGCGGCCCCGCGCTACCCCGAACTGGACAAGGTGAAGCTGACCACCGACGCCATTCGGCTGGCCGTTCCCCCGGCATCCGGCGGCGGACCCGCGATCCGTACCCTGGAGGACACGGCAGACCTGGCTTGGGTCATGGAACCGCGCGGGGCCGCCTCGCGGCACTGGGCAGAACAGGCGTGCCGCAGCGCGGGCTTCGAGCCCGACGTCCGGTTTGAAACCGCCGACCTGCAGGCGCAGGCCCGCCTGATCGAGTCCGGAAATGCCGTGGCCCTGATGCCGGACCTGGTGTGGACCGGCCGCGGCACCACCGCCCAGCTGCTGGAGCTGCCGGGCAAGCCCCACCGCACCATCTTCACCTCGGTGCGCCGCTCCAGCACGCAGCGCCCGGCCATCCTGGCAGCGAGGGAGACCCTGGCTGCGGCTGCCGCGGCGGTGGCAACGGACGACGCCGGGTGACCGGCCGCCGTCGTCCGTGTCCTTACGTGCGCAGCCAGGCCGTCCGTCGCTGCGCAGGTGCGTCCCCTGCGCAGTGAGCACCCGCGTCACCGCGCAGGTCCGTGCAGGTCCGTATGTTTCGTGCGTCACTGCGGGTAAAGGGCCGCAGGTCTAGACTGGAGCCGTTATGAATCGAACAATGTTCAAGTCCAAAATCCACCGGGCCACCGTCACGCACGCCGACCTGCACTACGTCGGCTCCGTCACCGTTGACCTCGACCTGCTCGAGGCCGCCGACATCCTGCCGGGCGAGCTGGTGTCCATCGTGGACGTCACCAACGGCGCGCGGCTTGAAACCTATACGATCGCCGGCGAGCGCGGTTCCGGCGTTATCGGGATCAACGGTGCAGCGGCGCACCTCATGCACGAGAACGATATCGTCATCCTCATTACCTACGCGGAAATGACCACGGAAGAGGCCGGGGCCTACGAGCCCAAGGTGGTCCACGTGGACCGGGACAACCGGATCATCCAGCTGGGCAACGATCCCGCCGAGGGCCTCACCCCCGGCATGATGCGCCCCCCTTTCGCGCTTAACAACGCCACCCTGTAACCGGAGCGTGCGTCCCGGTCCCTGCCTCCGCCGTGCCCGAACGGCTGATCCTTGCTAGGGGTGCTGGCAGGGTTCTTCGTGGTCTGGTGCATCATCCTGGTGGGGTGGTTCGTGGGCCGGCAGCGGATCCTCGGCGATAACGCCCGCCCCGTACTGAGCGGCCTGACGTTCTTCGTCGCCAGCCCGGCACTCCTCTTTGAAACCCTCAGCAAGGCCCGGCTGCAGGAAGTCTTCGCCGAACCGCTGCTGGTCACGGCGGTGGCTGCGATCACCACCGCCGCCATCTTCTTCGCCCTGGCCAGGTTCTGGCTCAAGCGGGCCCTCCCGGAATCGCTGATGTCCGCGATGTCCGCGTCCCTTGCCAACTCGGCGAACCTGGGTATTCCCATCGCCGTATATGTCCTGGGTGATGCCAGCTATGTGGCGCCGCTGCTGATTTTCCAGCTGGCCTTCTTCACCCCGATGTTCTTGATGATTTTGGACTCGAGCACCAGCACGCACCGCACCACGCCCCTGGGCTTTTTCCTGATGATCCTGCGCAACCCCATGATCGTGGGCTCCGGCCTGGGGCTGCTGGTGGCCGGCACCGGCTTCCAGGTTCCGGCGCTGGTCATGGAGCCGATCCACCTGATTGGCGGGGCCGCGATCCCGGCCATGCTGATCGCGTTCGGGATGAGCCTGAACGGCACCCGGCCCCTGCAGGCCTCGTCCGGCCGCCGGGTGGACACCCTGTTGGCAAGTGGCTTCAAGCTCGTTGTCCAGCCGGCCCTGGCTTATGTTTTTGCCCGCTTCGCGCTCGGGATGGAGGGGCATGCCCTGTTCGCGGTGGTGGTGACGTCCTCGCTGCCCACCGCGCAGAATGTGTTTGTGGCTGCCAGCCGCTACCAGACGGGGCTGACCGTCGCCAAGGACACCGTGCTGATCACCACCGTGGTGGCAGTGCCCGCCATGATCGGTGTGGCACTGCTCCTGGCGTGAGCACTGGCCACGAGTCGTAACTGCAGCTTGGAGGGCTGATGAATACTGTGCTGGATACCGTCGTGATCGGCGGTGGCGCCATGGGCTCGGCCGCCGCGTGGGCACTGTCCCGCCGCGGCCGGCAGGTGACGCTGGTGGAGCAGTTCGGCCCCGGGCACAGGATCGGCGCGTCCCACGGCGCCACCCGGAACCTCAACCCGGGCTACCACCAGCCCGACTACGTGGCCATGCTGGCAGAGGGGCTGGCCCTGTGGGACGAGCTGGAGCAGGACAGCGGCGTGCAGCTGCTGGCGCGCACCGGCGTCGTAACCCACGGTCCTGGCGGCGACCTCCCGAAAGTTGCCGCAGCCCTCACCGAGGCCGGCATCAGCGCCGAATTCCTGTCCCCCGGCGTGGCCGGCGAACGCTGGCGCGGCATCCGGTTCGACCAGCAGGTCCTGCACATGCCCGACGGCGGCCAGCTCAACCCGGAGGCGGCGCTGCCCGCCTTCCAGCGGCTGGCCTCCGCCCGCGGCGCCGAGATCAGGCACCACACCAAGGTGGTGGACTTCGAGGTGTTCGACGACGGCGTGCGGCTGGTGCTGGAATCGGCTGCGGGCACGGAGGTGGTCACCGCAGCCCAGGCCGTGGTGACGGCGGGCGGCTGGACGGAGAAGCTGCTGGCCAAGGTGGCGGGCACGGCTGGCGCAGCGTTGCGGATCCCGAAGCTCAGGGTGACCCAGGAGCAGCCGGCGCATTTCCGCGTGGCGGACCCCGGCGCGGTGTGGCCCGGCTTCAACCACTATCCCGGCCCGGATTACCAGGGCTGGTACTCCCCCGTGTACGGGATGCAGACCCCCGGCGAAGGCATCAAGGCCGGCTGGCACGGGGTTGGCCCGGTGGTGGACCCGGACCAGCGGGATTTCCTGCCGGAACCGAAACAGCTCGCCGCCCTGCAGGACTACGCACGGCAGTGGCTGCCCGGCGTGGACCCTGATTCGTTCGAGGCCATCAGCTGCACGTACACCACCACCCCGGACGAGGACTTTGTCCTGGACCGGATAGGGCCGGTGGTGATCGGCGCGGGCTTCTCCGGCCACGGCTTCAAGTTCACGCCGGTGATCGGGCGCATCCTTGCCGACCTTGCCACCGGAAACCGGCCCGCGCCGTCGATCTTCCGGGCGTCCCGCTAGCTACCTGACCTAGAGAAAGAGAACCAGTGATGACAATCCCAGAAGAAGTCGACACTCCAGAGATCCTGGTCGACCGGGATGTGCTCCAGCGGAACATCGACCGCATGGCCGCTGCCGTCCATGCGAAAGGCTTGACCCTCCGACCCCACGTGAAAACCCACAAGGTGCCCGAAATCGCGCAACTGCAGCTGGCAGCCGGTGCAGTCGGCATCACCGTAGCGACCCTCGGCGAGGCTGAATTCTTTGCAGGACACGGAGCGACCGACATCTTCATCGCTTACCCCCTCTGGGTCGGTCCCCGTCAAGCCGAACGCCTGCGCCGGCTTGCTGTCACCACAAAGATCTCAGTAGGACTGGATTCACGGGAGGCCGCCCAAGCCATGGGAGCGTCCTTGGGTGACGCATCCAGCGACTTTGACGTGCTGCTGGAAATCGACAGCGGCCATCACCGAAGCGGAATCGCCCCGGGTGCGGTCGTTGACGTGGCCCACGCCGCGGCACGCGCCGGCCTGAGGGTCAGCGGCGTCTTCACCTTCCCGGGCCACAGCTACGCCCCCGGGATGCCCCTGAAAGCAGCCGAAGAAGAACGGTCGGCCCTCAGGCAGGCCTCGGACCTGCTCACACAGGCAGGATTTGAAATCCTGCATCGCAGCGGCGGTTCAACTCCCACTGCCACTCTCACCGGTGATTCCGCAGCCACCGAGGTCCGGCCTGGAGTTTATGTCTTCAATGACGCCCAGCAACTGGAACTGGAACGATGCGCCCCTGAAGACATCGCCCTGACCGTCGTCGCAACAGTGGTAAGCCGGCATGAGGGCGACGACGTCATACCGCGAAGGATCGTCCTGGACTCCGGCAGCAAAATCCTGGGCGGCGACCGACCTGCGTGGGCCACCGGCTTTGGACGGCTGCTCGACTATCCCGAAGCACGCATCACCGCGCTCTCGGAACATCACGCGACCGTGGTCTGGCCAGCAGATGCAGGGCTCCCGCCTCTCGGAGAGCGGTTACGGGTCATACCGAACCACGTATGCGTGGCCGTGAACCTCGTTGACGACGTCACTGTCGTCGCCAGCGGCAAGATCGTGGACCGTTGGCGCGTAGCCGCACGCGGAAAGAACAAATAGCGGGGAAGAAAACACATTCGCCCTCAGGACTTGCCTGTAGGAACATCTCCGCCGGCGGCAGCCTGGCTGGAGCTGCCTTCCGCCTGGGTGGGCACGGGCTCCGCATCGGAGTTGCCGCTGTCTTCGGCCTTGACCGCAGGCATGGACAGCACCGCTGCCACCGTGAGCAGGCCGGCCACGAGCGCAGCTAGGAACACGGCCCCCGAAGCGCTGATTACTGTGGCCTGATCGGAGTCGCCGCCGCTGCTGCCGCCGTAGATGGAGTTGGCCACGGCACCAAACACGGCCACGCCCAGGGCACTGCCGATGGACCGGGCGAACATGTTGGTGCTGGTCACCACGCCGCGCTCATGCCAGGGAACGCTGGACTGGGCGGAGATCAGCGTGGGGGTGGCCAGCAGGCCCAGGCCAAGCCCGACGACGAAGCAGCTGACCGCGATCAGCGCCACGTTGGGCGTTGAGGCCGTCAGCGACAGGATCAGCAGCCCCGCCACGGCGATGGCAATGCCAATCAGGGCGGTGGACTTGAACCCGATCCGCAGGTAGAACTTCCCGGCCTGCGACGCACTGAGCGGCCAGCCGAGGGTCAGCGCCGCAAGGGCCAGGCCGGCCACCAGCGGCGAGGAGGACAGGGCGCCTTCAAGGAAGGTGGGCACGTAGGGGGTCAGTCCGATCATCATCGCGCCAACGCCGAAGGACACCAGCGCCGTGGTGGCCAACAGGCGCCGGGACACCACCCACGCCGGGAGGATGGGCTCCGCCGCCCGCCGCTCCACCAGCAGGAAGGCCACCAGCAGCACCGCCCCGACAACGAAGACGCCGATGCTGATGGAGGAGTTCCATGCCCACGCCTGGCCGCCCTGGAGCGCACCGAGGATGAGCAGGCCCAGCGATCCGGCCAGGAGGACGGCGCCGGCGTAGTCCACCTTGTGGGTGGCCCGTTCGACGTTTTCGTGCAGGGTGCGGATCAGCATCCAGCCGGCCAGCAGGCAGAGCGGCACGTTCACCAGGAAGATGCCGCGCCAGATGCCGAGGGCTGAAAAGACGCCGCCCAGGCTGGGGCCCACCACGGAGGAGACGGCCCAGACGCTGGCCAGGTAGCCCTGGACCTTGGCGCGCTCCTGCAGGGTATAGATGTCCCCGGCAATGGTGACGGACACCGGCAGCACCGCGCCGGCGCCGAGTCCCTGCAGGGCCCGGAACGCGATCAGCGAGGGCATGCTCCATGCCACCCCGCAGAGGACCGAGCCCAGCAGGAACAGGCCGATGCCGGCGAGGATGATCGGCTTGCGCCCTGCCATGTCGGAGAGCTTGCCGTAGATGGGAACAGACACCGCCTGCGCCAGCAGGTACGCGGAGAAGAGCCAGGGGAAGGAAGCGAAGCCGCCCACGTCGCGGACGATCGACGGAACCGCGGTGGCCACGATGGTGGAATCGATGGCCACAAGTCCAGTGGAAAGCATTAAAGCGATGAGAATTGGGCCCCGCTCGGAACGGAACCCCACTCCCTGGGCGCGCGCGGTCATCATCAGTCTCGTTTCAGTCTTTTTCGGGTCCCTGTTACCTCCACTCTAGGTACCCACGACGGACACCGCCTACCGCCTGTCCTGGTGCCGGTCCAGGAGCCGCGCGCAGCGGATGAATCCCAAGTGTGAGTAGGCCTGCGGGTGGTTTCCCAAATGGGTCTCCGTGCCGGGGTCGTATTCCTCCGGGAGCAGCCCTGTGGGGCCGAAAAGGTTCACCAGCTGGTCGAACAGGTCCCAAGCTTCATCAATGCGGCCCACGGCCACGTAGGCCTCGATCAGCCACGTGGTGCAGATATGGAACCCGCCCTCCAGGCCCGGCAGGCCGTCGTCGTACCGGTACCGGAAGACGGTGGGACCTACCCGCAGCTCGCGTTCAACGGCGGTGACGGTGTCCAGGAAGCGCCGGTCCGAGACATCCAGCAGGCCCGAGAGCCCGATGTGCAGGACGGCGGCATCCAGGTCCGGGCTGTCGTAGGCCACGGTGTAGGACTTTGCGGTATCGTCCCAGCCCTCGCGCAGCACCTCCTCCCGAATGGTTTCCGCCGTCGGCGCCCAGGAAGGATCAGGTTCGCGGCCATGCCGTGCCGCGGTGCGCAGTGCCCGGTCAAGGGTCACCCAGCACATCACCTTCGAATAGACGTGATGGCGCGCCGCCCGCCGGGCCTCCCAAATGCCGTGGTCCGGTTCGTGCCAGCGGGCCAGGACTGCGGAGGCCATCTGGACCATCAACTCCCAGCTGTCATCGGCGAGGGCGCCTTCCCGTTCGCTCAGGTTATGGATCAGTTCGGCAACGGGCCCAAAAACGTCAAGCTGGACCTGGTGGTCGGCTGCGTTCCCGATCCTCACGGGACGGGAACCCGCATATCCGGGAAGGCTGTCGACGACGGCTTCCGTAGAGAGCGGGGCGCCAGTCACCGAATACAGGGGGTGCAGCCATTCGGGACCGGGAGCGTGTTCGAGGATCCGGCTCAACCAGGCAAGGAAGCCAGCCGCCTCCGAGGTGGAGCCAAGGTCCACCAGTGCGTTGACCGTCATGGAGCCGTCGCGAAGCCAGCAGTACCGGTAGTCCCAGTTCCTGGTGCCGCCGATTCCCTCGGGCAGGGAGGTGGTGGGGGCGGCGAGGACGGCGCCGGTTGGTTCATGCACGAGGGCGCGGAGCACCAAGGCCGAGCGCCTCACCAGGGAAGGTTTCACGGAGGGCAGGACGAGTTGCTGGACCCACTGGCGCGCGTGCAGGGCCACTTCGGCCCGCCGGTCCCTCTCCCCTTCAGGATCCGCAGGCTGGGGTTCCGTGTCGCCGCAGCGGAGGTTGAGCACCACCGGGCCGTCCTGCAGGTTGACCGACGCCGTGGCCGTCGCGTGGCGTCCGTCGGACGTGATGCTGAACGCGACGCCCGGCGCGAACAGGATGATGGGTTCGGACGTGCCCACCACATGCAGTTCGCCGCCGCGGGCCTCCATGCTGAACGGGGCATTGGCGTAATCCGGCCGCGGAGCGAAAGTGATCCTGGCAGCGCCGTGGCCTGTCAGCACCCGGACCAGGCTGGTAATTCCGTCCGGCGCGGGTTCCAGGTAGTCGGTGACCGTGACGTCAGCCCAGCGGGTTTCAACAATCATGGTGCTGTCCACGTACCGCTGGCCCAGCACCTGGGAGACCTTGACCGGCTCCACGGAGAAGTGGCCGGCGGCATCCCCGCCCAGGATATGTGCGAACAGTGAACCCGAGTCCGGGAGTGGGTGGCTCATCCAGCAGATCTTCGCGTCCGGGGTCAGCAGGGCGGTGGACGAGCCGTTGCCAATCATGGTGTGCCGTTCGAGCCCCACAGCATCCTCACCGAACAGCCAGGCGCGCCGCAGTTCGAAGAGGAGGGCAAGTACCCTGGCGAAGGCTTCCGGGTCGCGGAGTCGATGCGCGGCCGAGGTCTCCCCTGGCCCTACCCGGAGCCCCAGGTCAGGTCCGCGCAGGGTGGCGATGGCCAGTTCGTCGCTGTAAGCGTCCCCTGCGAACAGGGCTGCGCTGGCGCCGAGCCGGGACCGGAGGATTTCCAGCGCCTCGGCTTTGGCCGGCTCCAGGACGGACAGGTCAAGCACGGAACCGTCCACGATGAAGAACAGCCCGTGGATCCTTGCGATCTCCCGCGCAGTTTCGGTCACCGCATCCACGACGTGCGCCGGCGCGTGCCGGGTATGCACGGAAACGGCGACTGGTTTGCGTTCGATCCAGATGCCTTCCTGGAAGCCCACGGACTCGTTGAGCTCGGCGTTCACCTTTTGCAGGACCGATTCGGTGGCCAGGGTCTGGCCGTGGGCAAAGCCCATGTCCGCTTCGGCCCCGTGGGACCCGATCAGGTGCACCTCGGCCGGCAGCCGCGAAACCGCCGCCAGGTCACGGAGCGAGCGTCCCGAAATGATGGCGGCGTGCGTATTGGGCAGGGCCGCCAAAGCACGTAGGGCTATGGCTGCATTGCCCAGCGGGAGGGTCTCGGTGGAGATGCCCTCGGCGTCGCACAGCGTACCCCCGTAGTTGCAGGCAACCAGCAACCCCGGGACACGCGCCAACACTTTGAGCTCGGCCAGCAGCGCTGGGGTCAGCCCGCTGTCCGCGGCGTCCGACTGGATGAAGGCGCGCAGCATGTCCAGCGGAAGGGACCGGGTGAGCAGAGCGGAATCCGCCACGCTTTGGTTCAACGGCGTCGGCATCCAGATAACCCCTTTGAGGCTGGACCAGTCCGGGACTGCAGCCGCTGGATTGCCTGCGGGCTACCGGTTGGTGCCCCGCTCGTGAATCCCAGCGTTTCCCGAGGGGGCAGTTCCCATGTTCAGCCTCACCGGTTTCCCGCGAAAGTCCCCTGCATTGCGTATGTGTAAAAGTCCGCTGCCGGGACGCGGTCCGGGCTTTCCGAAGGCTAGACCCGCACCAGCCCGGCGGCCTCCGCCAGCAGTTCGATGGACCGCAGCCGGTCCCGGGTGCCGGGGCTTTGGTGGGCCACGATGAGTTCGTCGGCATCGGCGTGCTTGCCGAAGCTGTCCAGGTAGTCGATGACGACGTCGGGTGTCCCCACGGCGGAGTACGTCATCATCTGTGCCATGTGCCGTCCCTGCGGCGAGTCCAGGATCATGTCCGCCTCGTCGTCGGTGAATTCGCGGGTGCCGCCGCCGAAGAACAGGGAGACGCGCGCCCGCTTGGTGGCCTGGAACATGGCCTGCGCTTCGGACGCGGAGTCAGCGGCGATCACGTTGACGCCGGCAATCACGTGCGGCGCATCCAGCTGGGCGGACGGCTTGAACTCGCTCCGGTAAATGGCCACCGCCTCCTGCAGGGCAGCCGGGGCGAAGTGCGAGGCGAAGGCATACGGCAGGCCAAGCTGGGCGGCCAGGCGCGCGCCGAACAGGGACGAGCCCAGGATGTACAGCGGAACGTTGGTGCCCTTGCCGGGGGTGGCCTCCACGCCCTGGATGCGGGTCGGTCCGGTGAGGTAGCCCTGCAGTTCCAGGACGTCCTGCGGGAAGCTGTCCGCGGACATGGGGTCCCGGCGCAGGGCGCGCATGGTGTTCTGGTCGCTGCCCGGGGCACGGCCCAGGCCCAGGTCGATCCGGCCCGGGTGGAGGGTTTCCAGGGTGCCGAACTGTTCGGCGATGGTCAGCGGTGAGTGGTTGGGCAGCATGATGCCGCCGGCGCCCAGCCGGATGCTTTCGGTGTGCGCGGCCACATGGGCGATCAGCACGCTGGTGGCGGAGGAGGCAATGGAGGACATGTTGTGGTGCTCGGCGTACCAGACGCGCCGGTAGCCCAGCTTCTCGGCGCTTTGCGCCATGGCCACGCTGCCCGCCAGGCTCTCCGCCGCCGTCTGGCCTTTGCCGATGGTTGCCAGGTCAAGGATGGAGAGGGGAAGAGTCACGTCAGGTGCGGCCTTTCAGGAACGTTTCGTAAGAGTCGCCGGCCGGATCGCGGCGGGCACTTGAGGCATAACCACGGCGGGGCCCGGGTTATTTCGTCTTTCCCGGAATACTCAGCACACTGATGATGTTGCCGCCCCTATGAGCCATGATTCAACGAACCAGCTTGAACTGTCCGAAATGATCGACCTCAAGGACCTGGGAACCGTGCACCGCCTCGGTTTCGGTGCCATGCGCATCGTTGGCGACGGTGTCTGGGGCGAGCCCGCAGACCGCCAGGCGGCCGTGGCCGTGGTGCGCCGCGCCGTCGAACTCGGCGTCGACTTCATCGATACCGCCGATTCCTACGGACCCAACATCAGCGAAGAAATCATCGCCGAGGCCCTGCACCCGTACAAGGAGGGGCTGAAGATCGCCACCAAGGTGGGCTTCACCCGGACCGGGCCCAACAAGTGGATCCCCGTCGGCCGGCCCGAATACCTGCGCCAGCAGACCGAGCTGAGCCTGCGCAAGCTGAAGGTGGACACCCTGGACCTGCTGCAGCTGCACAGGATCGATCCGAAGGTGGACGCCGAGGAGCAGTTCGGCGTGCTGCGCGAACTCCAGGACGAAGGAAAGGTCCGCGCCCTGGGCCTGTCCCAGGTCAGCGTCGAGGAGCTGGAGGCGGCCGGAAAGCACTTCACGGTGTCCACGGTCCAGAACCGCTACAACCTGACCGACCGCAGCTCCGAGGACGTACTCCGCTACTCCGAAGATAACGGCATCGGCTTCATCCCCTGGGCTCCGATTTCCGCCGGCGAACTCGCCCAGCCGGGCGGCCCGCTGGATGAGGCGGCCAAGCGCCTGGGCGCCACCACATCCCAGGTGGCCCTGGCCTGGCTGCTGCGCCGCTCCCCCGTGATGATGCCGATCCCCGGCACGGGCTCGGTGCAGCACCTCGAAGAGAACATGGCCGCCGCCGGCATAACGCTCGACGACGCCACGTACGCTGAGCTGGAAGCAGCAGGCAAGTAGCAAGCGGCTTCCAGCCACTCACGTCAGCTAAGACAGGAGAAACACCATGGCAAACATTTTGATGGTTGTATCGGCCGCAGATTCCCTCACCATGAAGGACGGCAGCGAACACCCCACCGGCTACTGGGCAGAGGAACTGGTGGTGTCACACCAGACCCTGACCGACGCCGGCAACACGGTCCACATCGCCACCCCCGGCGGCAGGAAGCCCACCGTGGACCAGGTAAGCCTGGCTCCCGAGTCGGCCGGCGGCGAGGAACGCGCCCAGGGCTTCCGGGACTACATCGCGAAGATCGACGGCGAGCTGGCGCACCCGCTGGTCCTCGCCGACGTCGACATTGCCGGCTACGACGCCGTGGTGATGCCCGGCGGTCACGGTCCCATGGCAGACATGCACAAGGACGCCGACCTGGGCCGGCTGCTGGTCGCAGCGAACAAGGACGGCAAGATCATTGCACCGTTCTGCCACGGTCCCGCGGGGCTGCTGAGCGCAACGGACGACGACGGCGGGTTCACTTTCAAGGGCCGCCGCCTGACGGTCTTCACCAACGAGGAAGAACTGGGCGGCGGAACCGGGGAGAATACGCCGTGGCTGGTGGAGGACGCGCTCAAGGAGAAGGGTGCCGTCGTCGAAAACGGTGCGGCCTGGTCCTCCAACGTGGTGCGCGACGGCAATCTCATCACCGGGCAGAACCCGCAGTCCAGCGAGGACGTGGCCAAGGAAGTCCTCGCGGCGCTGTCGTAATCAGCCGGCTCTGACCGCTACGAATCAGAGGAGGGGACCAGTTCGCGCTGAACTGGTCCCCTCTTTGCGGCGCACGTCGCTGGGCGCCGGCCTTCATTCCCCGTGCATCAGGCGGCGCAGCCTCCATTCGCGATGCTGGGATCGATTGCCGCGATCTGCTTCTGGATGTCCGCCAGCTGGGTTTGCAGGCTGGCCAGCAGCAGCTTCTGCGTCTTGATTGCGTCGGTGTTGGGCTTCTTTTGCGCCTGAAGCCCTGCCAGCTTCTGCTGCGCAGCCGTCACCTGCGAGTCGACAGCGTTCAGCTGCAACTGCAGATCCGCCAATTTTGCTTCCGTGGCGCTGATGTCGTCGGTGAGTTGGTTGAGCTGAGCCAGCAGCGGCGTTACCCGTCCCTGCAGGTCAAGGACGTTGGCTTCAGCGATGGCGATCTGGGCATTGAGCAACGAAATCCGGGCGACGAGGCCGTCGCCCAGCTTGTTGAGCGAATCGATCTCCGCCGTCTTCGATATGACGGCAGTGTTGGCCGCATCCAGGGTGGCCTGCAGAGCCGGAAGCTGGGCCTGCAGCGCGGAAATCTCGGCGTTCTTGCCGTCCACCGCGCTGTTGGCCGCCGCCAGCGCATCCTTTGCTTGGGCCAGGGCGCCATTTAAACCGTCGAGGACTGCCCGCTGGTCGGTAATGGCCTGCTGGGCCTGCGCAACGTTTTCGGTGAGTGCGGGCAGGGCCGCTTCGAGGCCCGCCACCACCTGCTGCTGGGCCGTCACCGCGTCAGCAGCATCCCTCGCTGCCTGCTCCAGGGCCGGAAGTTGGCCCTGCAGGGTGGTGAGCTCCCCCTGTTTGGTGGTGACAGCCGCATTGGCCTGGTTCACGGCATCCTGGAGTGCCGGCACCTGAGCCTTAAGGGTGGCAATGTCGTTCTGTTTTGCGGCCACCGCTGCATTGGCTGCGTCCAGTGCTGCCTGCAGCGGCGCAGCGTTCTGCTGCAGGGTGCTGCTTTCCTGCTGTTTGGCCAGCAGCTGGGAGTTTAGGCCATCCACCTGTTTCTGGAGGGTAGCCAGGTCGCCCTGAAGGCCGGAGATGGTGGCGCTCTTATCGGCGATCTGGCTGTTCACGCCATTCAACTGGGTTTGGAGGCCGTCGCGCTGGGCGATCAGGTCGCGCTTCGCTTTCGAGTTGCCGTTGATTGCATCAATTTGTTTGGTCAGGTCGGCGATCTGCGCAGTCAACGCGTCCTTCTGGGCGTTCAGTGCTGCAAGGTCGCTCTGGGCCTGGGTCAGCGCGGCCTGCTTCGAGGCAATCTGGCTGTTCACCGTTGTGATCTGGGTCTGGAGACTGGTGATGTCGGCGTTCACGGCTGCAATCTTGGCGTTGTTGTCGCTGACAGCATTTGCTGCGGCCGCCGCGTTGGTCTGGAGCGTCCTTAGGTCCGCTTGGGCTGTGGCGATCTCGGCGTTTTTGGCGTCCAGCGCCGCCTTGGCAGCTGCGGCCAAGGACTGCAGGGTGCCGAGCTCAGCCTGTGCAGTGGCGATCTGGGCCTTCTTGGTGCTGACAGCAGCGTCCGCGGCTGCAGCGGTTTCCTGAAGCCCGGCCAAGGTCGCTTTGGCCGCGTCCACCTTGGCCTGCTGGGCCTGAAGCTCTGAAGTCGCGGTGGCACCTGCCGCCTCAAGCACCTTCAGCTGGGCCTCGGCATCCGTAACCTCCTGCTGAGCAGCATTGACGGCGTCAGCTGCCTGCTGTGCTTGGGCGGTCAGAGCTGTGAGCTGGTCCTGGGCCTGCTGGATCTCGCCTTCCTTGGCAGTAAGCTCGGACGCCGCCTGTTCGGTAGCCCCTTGCAGCGCCGAAAGCTGTGTCTGGGCGGCCGCAATCGCTGCACTGTTGGCTACAAGATCTGCTGCCAGCTGGTCGGCCTGTGCCTGGAGGTCCGCGGAGGCGGCCTTTGCAGTTGCCAGTTCCTCCTGTAGCGGCGCCAGCCGGGCCTCCACGCCTGCCTGCTGGCCCTGAAGATCAGTGAGGGCGGCTTCCGCTTCCGCCACCTGGGATGCCAGGCTCGTCTGCTCGGCGGTCAGCTTGTCGAGCGATGCCTGTGCTGATTCTTCCTCGGTGTTCAGCTGCGTCTCCTGCGCAACGAGGTCTGCCAGCGCCTTATCAGCCTCGGCCTTTTGCGCGGCCAACGCATCCGCCTGGGCCTGGAGCTTTGCCTTGTCGGCCTGCAGGGCAGCAATGGCGTCAGCGTTCTTCTTGGCCGCGGCCTTCAGGAGGTTCTCCTGGACGGCACCGCGGTGCGCCAGCTGATTGACTACGCCGTTGCACATGCCGGTGGTGGAGGTTGTAGCGGCAACGGCGGGCTGGACCAGCACCATGCTGGTAGTGAGCAGCCCGGGAAGGACAACTGCCGCCGCAAGGCGGCGCGAAAGAGGGGATTTGGATGGGGAAGTGCGCATGCGAGCTCCTGATAAGACCATTCAGGCGGCCCACGTTGGCCGCCTCAGAGCCAACGGTAGGTTCCGGCGTGGCTGGAGAGCACGCGTAATCACCACTTGTCTTTCTTGCCCGAGTACTCGCTTTCTGCTGGATGCGTGACAGGTATGTGGCCGGCGGAATTGTGGCCGGGGAATATGACCGCCGCGGTCCTCCGGTGAACTGCCGTTACTCCTTGTATCCCCGGGTTTCATGTCCTTTGATTCCGCCTCCGCAGCTGCCGGATAGTGGCTGCAACGCGCTCACACCGTTGCATCTTCCACCCCGTTCCAAGGAGGAACCATGGCCATCACCACCAAGCCGGCCGCCGTCGTGGCCCTTACCGTCTCAGCGCTGCTGGGACTGGCTGCCTGCTCCGATCCCGGCGCTTCGGCGGCGACAGCACCGTCGTCGTCCGCCACCAACTCCGCCGGCAAGACCTTCAACCTGTCCCCGGAACAGGACCGCTTCAACGTCGCGGCCGACCCCGCCGCGGCTGCACTGGTGCCGGAGGCCATCAAGGCCGATGGCAAGCTCACCGTGGTGACCACGGGCGGGGCGGCGCCGCTCAGCATGTTCGCCACGGACAACAAGACCCTGATCGGCAGCGAAGTGGACATCGCGTACGCCGTGGGCGAGTCGCTCGGCCTGCAGGTGGAGGTCCTGCCCGTGGCGTGGGCTGACTGGCCGCTGGGCATCGAATCGTCCAAGTACGAGGCCGTGCTCTCCAACGTCACCGTCACCGAGGCGCGCAAGGAAAAGTTCGACTTCGCCACCTACCGCAACGACCTCCTGGGCTTCTACGCCAAGAGTGATTCGGGCATCGGGGAGATCACGGAAGCCAAGGACGTGGCCGGCAAGAGGATCATCGTGGGATCCGGCACCAACCAGGAAGCCATCCTGGTGCGCTGGGACGAGGAGAACCGGAAGAACGGCCTGGCGCCTGTCCAGTTCCAGTATTACGACGACGACTCGGCCTCAAGCCTGGCCCTTCAGTCAGGCCGTGCGGACCTGACGTTCGGGCCCAACGCGGCCGCCGCGTACAAGGCGGCGCAGGACGGCAAGACGAAGCAGGTGGGCACGCTGGAGGGCGGCTGGCCGTTGAAGGCCGAGATCGCGTTTACCACCAAGAAGGGCAACGGACTGGCGGCCGCCGCGCAGGCTGCGCTGAACCACCTGATTGACGACGGCACCTACGCCAGGATCCTGGACCGCTGGGGCCTCTCCTCCGAGGCCATCCAGAAGTCCGAACTGAACCCGGCGGGCCTGCCGAAGAAGTAGGCGTCCCGCCGACGAAGGAATCCCCGCCGGGGACGCCAGCGATTCGCTGGTGCCCGGCGGGGATTCTTCTTTGGCTTTACCAGGCCGGCAGCACGGGGACCGGGCCTGCCGCCTCAACATCTTCGGCGTCGCCGCGTGCCAGCCATTTCAGGAGGCCCTCCCGGTCCGACTCGACGCGCAGGCCGCCGTCACCAATGACCCATTCGTCGCGTTCCTCGGTCACCAGCGTCATCCCGGGCGCACCCTTGGCACGCATGGCACGCACCACGGCCTCGATGGCGTTCAGCAGCGAATCGGGGTCGGCCTCCTCGATGGTCCAGGAGGTGTCCAAGTCATGGTGATGCACCACCACCTCGGCAATCCGCAGCGCCACAATGGAGGTTGCCGGCAGCTCCCGGCCACCCACCTTTACTTCCGGCGCCACAAGCTCCCCGGTCAACCGCTGGGCTTCATCGGCGAAAGCGGCGGCCGAGTCCCGCACTTCAGCCAGGAGTTCCTCCCGCGGCAGGGCCGCAAGGGCGGCAATGGCCTGCGAGCGCGCTTCAGGGGACGCGTACAGCTGGCGTTCCTCCCCGGACGTCGCCCAGTCGATCAGCCCAACCAGTGCGCGCCCGCTGGATGCGACGTGCGCGATGACGTGGGCGCGGGTCCACCCTTCACACAGCGAAGGAGCGGCCAGCTCTTCATCGGACAAGGAGGAGACCGTGGCAAGGAACATGTCCGTCTCCCGGCCCAGGCGGGACAGGTCTGAGTGCAGCCGTGCTGGATTGATCATTCCGCCAGCCTAACCGCGGCGCCATGACCCCGGCCATGGTTACGGGCCGCCTGGTTCATACCGGCCGCGTATGGACTAAGACCTGTCCTCCCATCGGCGCCGTGATGCCCGTGCTGCCGCGCGCGTTTGGCCTGTTCCTGCCGGATCCATCGCAAAAGCCGCCTCTTTGATATGCGGAAACGGCACAATGCACCCCCGGCGGGAAACCGGGTATTCCCCCATATGCCGTGCGTCACATTGCCTGTCAGGCTGGGTTGCCAAGGCCCCGGTACGGATTCATCCGAATGCCGCGACGCCTCCCCACCCGCCCCCTGAAAGGACATGCGCCATGACGCTGCCGCACCCCCCATCCACGATCTCCGGAAACCCGGGAAAGGAGACCCGGACAGCCAACTGGGTGGCTTTCGTCATCTGCGCCGCTCTCCTTTTTGATGGCTACGACCTGGTGGTCTACGGCACCGTCCTTCCGGGCCTGCTCGCAGACGCGGGCCAGATCGGTCATTTTGATGCGGCCACCGCCGGGCTCCTGGGATCCTGGGCCCTTATCGGCGTGCTGGTGGGGTCGCTGGCATGCGGGGCCGTCGGGGACTTCTTCGGCCGCCGCCGGCTGATGCTCGCGGGCATCGCGTGGTTCTCCCTGGGCATGTTCGCCACTGCCCTGGCCACGGATGTCACCGCCTTCGGCGCCCTCCGGTTTGCCACCGGGCTGGGCCTGGGCGTCGTTATCGCCAGCGCCGGCGCCACGATGGCCGAGTTCGCACCCGCGGGCCGGCGGCAGTTCTACAATGCGATCGTCTACTCCGGGGTCCCCGCGGGCGGCGTGCTGGCATCCATCCTTGGCATCGCCTTCCTGGACAGCATTGGCTGGCGCGGCCTCTTCATCATTGGATCCCTGCCCCTCCTGGTCATCCTGCCCATTGCCTGGCGGAAGCTTCCGGAATCCCCGCGGTGGCTGCTGGCCCGGGGCCGGGAAGAGGAAGCCCTGGCCGCTGCCTGGCGCACCGGGGTGCCGCTCGCCGAAGAGCAGGTGATCCGGGAGGCCGGCGCCGCCCCACGCAAGTCCGGGTTTGCCGCCGTCTTCTCCCGCCAGTTTGCCGCGGCATCCATCCTGCTGGGCCTGATGTCCTTCTGCGGCCTCCTCCTGACCTACGGGCTCAACACCTGGCTGCCCAAGATCATGGAGGGCTACGGCTACGGCCGCACCTACGCCCTGTTCTTCCCGCTGGCCCTGAACCTCGGCGCCGTGGTGGGCGGCCTGGTTGCCTCCCGGATGGCCGACCGGAAGGGACCGCAGCGGGTCATCGCTGCCACGTTTGCCCTCGCCACCATTTCCCTGGGATTGATGACGTTCAGCTTCCCGCTGCCGCTGCTCTTCACCTTCATCGCCACCGCTGGGGTGGGAACCCTGGGCACCCAGGTGCTGGTCTACGGTTTCCAGTCCAACTACTTCACCACCAACGCCCGGGCCGCCGGCGTCGCCTGGTGCGCCAGCGTGGGCCGGCTGGGCGGGGTCCTGGGGCCGATCATCGGCGGCTGGCTGGCAGCGGCGGGCATCGGCGGGGCAACAGCCTTCTACATCTACGGCGCGGTGGCCCTGCTCGGCGGCGCCGTCACCATCCTGGTGCCGCGCCAGCACCGGCTCGAGGAAGCACTGCCCACGGTTGAAGAGCCGCAAGATTACGTCGAAAAAGTATCTAAGTAAGGCTTTTTATGGTTATTCTATGAATCAATGAGGCTGCGCCGCGCCTCTCCCGGCCCGTTGGAAAGGTGGCACCGGATGGAAATCCGCCAGCTGAACTACTTCATCGCGGTCGCGGAGGAGCGGCACTTCGGCAGGGCGGCCAAGCGCCTGCACATGGCGCAGCCGCCGCTGTCCCAGCAGATCCGCCAGCTGGAAGACCAGCTGGGCGTCCAGCTCCTCAACCGCACCACCCGGCGGGTGGACCTGACGGCGGCGGGCCAGCTCCTGCTGGACCGCGGCCGCCAGATCGTCAACGACGTCGAAACGCTCCGCGCGGATGTCTACCAGGTGGGCAAGGGCGCCACGGGCGTCCTCCGGGTGGGGTTCTCCGGCTCGGCAACCTACGGCGTCATGCCGCGGATCGCGCGGCTCACCAAACAGGTCCTTCCCGGCCTGTCGCTGGCGCTGAACGGGGAGATGCTGACGCCGTCAATGGAGGCGGGGCTGCGGAACGGGACCCTGGACGCGGCGCTGCTGCGTCCCCCCGTTACGTCCGAGGAGATCGACTACCGCGTGGTCACCCAGGAGCCACTCGTCGTCGCGCTTCCCTCCTTCAGCGCCCTGGCGGTGGACCGTCCCGTGGCCATGCACGAACTGCAGGACCAGGACTTCATCGCCTACGCTCCGGAGTCCGTGCTGAACCGCATTACCTCGGACCTTTGCCGCCAGGCAGGCTTCCAGCCGCGAATCACGCAAGTTGTGGGTGAGACCTCCACAATGCTGGCGTTCGTGGCAGCGGGCGGCGGCATCGCCGTCATGCCGTCCAGCGTGCGTGCTTTCCAGCTTGAAGGCGTCGCGTACAGGGAAATCGACAATGCTCCCCCGGTGGAACTCGCCGTCGCCTGGCTACGCGGCCACCGCTCCGCGCTGTTGCAAAACTTCCTGGACATCGTGGCCACGGCAACCGCTGACGCCGCCACCCCCGCTCCCGCTGATGAAAGGCACCTCCCATCATGAAGATCGCAGCCATCGAGGCGATCCCCTACTCGATCCCGTACCGCCACCCGCTCCACTTCGCCTCCGGCTCCGTGCACGAGGCCGACCATGTCCTGGTCCGTGTCCACACCGATGACGGCGTAGTGGGGACCGCAGACACTCCGCCCCGCCCGTATACCTACGGTGAGACGCAGAAGTCCATCGTCGCGGTGGTGCAGGATGTCTTCGCCCCGCAACTGGTAGGCATCGACGTCTTTGACCGGGAAAAGATCCAGGCCGTCCTGGCCCGCACCATCCACAACCAGACCGCCAAGGGCGCGGTGGACATTGCCGTGTGGGACGTCATCGGCAAGACCCTGGGGCAGCCCGTGACCAAACTGCTGGGCGGCTACACCGATTCGCTGCGCGTCTCCCACATGCTCGGCTTCAAGCCCGCCCAGGAACTCCTGGCCTTGGCACTGGAGTTCCGGGAAACCTACGGCATCACCACCTTCAAGCTGAAGACCGGCCGCCGTCCGCTGAACCTGGACATCGAGGCCGCCAGGGTGCTGCGGGACGGCCTGGGCGAGGACGCCGAGCTGTACATGGACGCCAACCGCGGCTGGACAGCCAACGAGGCCGCCGAGGTGCTGCGCCGCACCGCCGACCTCGGCCTGCAGTTCCTTGAGGAGCCGGACGACGCCCGCGAAGTCCTGGGCCGCCGGCGCCTGGTCACCAACTCACCCATCCCCATTGCCGCCGACGAATCCGCCGCCAACCTCGGCGAGGCTGCCCGCGAAATACTCACCGGCGGGGCCAACCTCCTGTCCGTCAAGACCGCCCGGTCCGGCTTCACCGAAGCCGCCAAGATCGTTGGCATGGCCGAGGGCATGGGCATCGACGTCTACATCGGCAACCAGATCGACACCCAGGTGGGCACGGTTGCCTCGGTGGTGTTCGGCGCAGCCTTCGCCCACACGGCCAAGCGCGCGGCGGAGCTGTCCAACTACCTCGACATGACCGATGACCTGCTGGCCCGGCCGCTGGCGATCACCGGCGGCCGGATCCGCGTTCCTGAAGGTGCCGGCGCGGGCACTGACGTGGATGACGACAAGCTCGCCCACTACCGCACCGACTGACACCCACCCCTTCCACCGAAAGGTCACCATGAAGTACCTGGTCCATATGGACGTCAACCTGCCCGCCGGCATGCCCGCCGAAGAAGCCGCCGCAATCAAGGCCACGGAGAAGGCCTACTCCCAGGAACTGCAGCGCTCCGGCAAATGGCCCGAGATCTGGCGTGTGGTGGGCGAATACGCCAACTACTCCATCTTCGACGTCGAGTCCAACGACGAACTGCACGGCATCCTGCAGGGCCTTCCCCTGTTCCCGTACATGGACATCACGGTGGTTCCGCTGGCCAAGCACCCGTCGGACGTCAAGTAACCACGGGTTAGCACCGGGGCGTTGCCGGGTCAGTCCTTGGCCCGGAACGCCGCCGCGAGTTCGCTGCGTGACCGGATTCCCATCTTCCGGTACAGCCGCGTCAAGTGGTACTGCACCGTCTTTTCAGCCAGGAACAGGGCCCGGGCTGCCTCCTTGTTGGTTGCCCCCGCAGCCACCAGCTCGGCCACGGCCTGTTCCTGGGCGGTGAGCTGTTGATGGTGGGCGCCCACCGAAGAAAGCACCGGGTCCGCCGGGTCCGGCAGGTTCCCCACGTCCAGGCCGGTGGCCTTCAGCTCACGGTCGCACCGTTCCACGTACGTTGCCGCGCCGAGGGTGTCATACAGGTCCCGGGCCGCCCGCAGCACCGATGAGGCCAGGCGCCGCTTTCCGGCCCGGCGCATGCTTTGCCCGAACGCGAAACTGATCCGTGCCCGCAGGTAGGGGCGGTTGAGCCCGCGGAGGTGTCCCAGCGCCGCCTCGAAGTACTCCCTTGCCGTGTCCGGGTCCCCCTGCGCGGCCAGCAGCCGGCCCCTGGCCCACGCCACGCGGGCCAGGTCGGAGGGGACTTCCCGCTCGCGGTGCACTCCTTCGAATGCGGTGAGGAACGTCTCTGCGGCGTCGAGCTTGTCGGTCATGACCAGCGCATTGACGTAGGTGTCCTGCCACGGCCAGAAGGACACCCGCTGATCGGTCCAGGGGTCCAGTTCGGCCAGCGGCTGCAGGGCGGCCAGGGCACTTTCGTAGTCGGCCCGCGCCTCGTGGAAGCGGGCGCGCGCCAGGCTGGCCGGGACCTGCATGGCCCGGTAGGTTCCCGGCTGCACCGCGGCCTGTGACACGTAGTAGCGTGCCCGGTCCCAGTCGCCCCGCATGGACCACAGCTCGGCGGCCGTCCAGTACAGCAGCGGCCGGATCAGCGGCATCCGCGAGGTCTCCAGCCGGACGCTTGCCCGGGAGATGGTGGCGGCGGCCGCGTCCCAGTTGCCCAGCACAAGGTGGGTGCGGGCCAGCCAGGCCTCGGCCCACAGGGAGATCCGCAGCGATCCCCCGCGGTACTCGGTAGGGGCGGCCGACTCAAAATTCACCAGCGCGGACTCGGCGTTGTCCAGGCGCAGGGCCAGCCAGCCGGCGCCCATCTGCACCCGCTGCTTCTGGGCATTCTCGGCGGCCTGGGCGGAGGCCCGCTGGTAGGAGGCCTCGGCGTCCGCTATCCGGCCCTGGGCGTACAGGCCCAGGCCATAGATGGCCTCCGACTCGATGTGCGCCGGAGTTCCGGGCTCCGTAAGCGCCATGGCGCGTTCAGCCCAGCCGGTAATCATCGGACCGTCCCAGGAGGCCACCCCGTGGAGGACGAACCGCTGGGCCACCTGCGCGGCCGCGGCGGGTTCATGCTGCGGATTGCTGGTGCGCCAGGCCATCTCCAGCTGGCTTTGGGCGCTGTCATTCTGGCCGGACACCGTGGACAGGTACCCCAGAACCGAGGAGCGCAGGGGCGACGGCGGCAGGGCATCCACTGCCCCGGCCCAGGCCTGCGCCTGGGCCACGTTGCCGGAGCCCACCAGGGCGTCGACGGCTTTCAGGAGCCGGAGGTTCCGGGCGCGGATATCGGGGGACAGCCGCGAGGCGGAGAACAGCGCGGTGGAGGCATCCTGCCACGCCCCGACCGTGGCCTGCCGCCGCGCGAATTCCTCCAGTTCGGCGGCCAGGGTTTCGTCGGCTGCCGGGGTGGCCGCAACGCGGTGGCCCAGCTGTTCGCCCTCGGACTGGACAACCTCGGCGGCCTTCCAATGCAGGGCAATGCGCCGGCTCGGGACGATCTGTTCGTAAACGGCCTCCGCGGTGCCGGGTTCGAGGAAGGCGACGGCGGAGCGGGACTGGTCCACGGACAGTCCCAGCAGCCCCACGCGGTGCCCCTCATCGAGGGCCGGCATGACGGATTCCAGGCCACCCACCCTGGCCACCTCAGCCAGTCCCGCGCCGGGGCCGAGCACCGCTGCGGCTTCCGCGGCGGCCACCAGGGCGGGGGACGCGGCAGCCAGGACACTGCGGACCCTGGCACGCACCCGGGAAGTAGGCGGCAGGGAAGGGAACCACGACTGCCAGGTCTCCGGGGGCAGTTCACGGAGCAGTTCCACGATGGACTGGGCTATCCCGCCGGTGTGCGTCACCAGGCCGTGGGCCGCCGTCGCACTGAGGTCCAGGCCGAACAGGCTCCGGGCCACGTCCTGGACCTGCTGCGGCGAGAGGGGCTCCAGCGGAATGCGGACCACCTGGTGGCCGGTGAGGAAGTCGAGCACGCCGGCGGGGACACGGGGCGCGTCTACAGGATTGAGGGTCAGCAGGAACAGGACCCGCTTGTCGTGCAGCCTGCGCATGACGAAGGTGAGGATGCGCAGGCTCTCCTCATCGAGCTTGTGGACGTCGTCGACGGCGACCACCACGCTGCCGTGCGTCTGCAGGCCTTCGAGATGGGTGCTGAGGGTGGAGGCGTAGTTGACCACCTGGTCGGGGGTCAGGGAGGTAACGGGCCCCGGCGCCAGGGCCGGGCCGCCGTCGTAATCCTTTGCCGTCCGGAGCGGCAGGGTCCGCATCAGCTGGGAGTAACCGGCCAGGGCGAACTGGGCCTCCCAGTCGTCCCCCATGGCGGACAGCACGCGGACGCCGCGGGCGGCCGTCCGGCAGTGGTCAAGGAAGAGTTCCAGGAGCGCGGTTTTGCCGGACCCGGACGGACCGGAGAGGACCACGGTTCCCACCTTGCCCTTGCGGACGGTGCGGAGGATTTCCAGCAGCTGCTCGAACGCCGCGGCCCGTCCCGCCAGCGGGAAGTCCTCCGCCATCTCGCCCTGGGTGGAGCCCGCTGTCATGGCCGCAATCCTACCGGAGCGGCCCGGGCGCCCCTGGTGCCGCGCGTCCAGCACCGGCCCCTACCCCAGGTCGCCGCCGGCCACCGGGAGGATGCTGCCGGTCAGGTAGGACGCCTCGTCCGAGGCAAGGAACACGATGGGCGCGGCCTGCTCGTCCAGGGTGCCGTAGCGCTTCATGAACGAGGACTCCACCGTCTGGTCAACGATGGTCTGGTACCAGTCCTTCTCGGTGGCGGATTCGGCGTCCGGCCCGCGCTTGACCTTCCGCGGCGGGGCTTCCGTGCCGCCCGGGGCGGTGGCCACCACGCGGATGCCACGCCCGGCCACCTCCATCGCAAGCGACTGGGTCAGGGCGTTCACGCCACCTTTCGCCGCGGCATAGGGCACCCGGTGCATTCCGCGGGTGGCTACCGAGGAGACGTTCACGATCGTGCCGGAGCCCTGCTCGATCATGGCCGGCAGGACTGCCCGGCAGGTCCAGAGCGTGGGGAAGAGCGAGCGGCGGATTTCCTTCTCGATCTTGTCCTCGTCGTACTCCTCGTAGGGGCGGGCCCAGATGGTCCCGCCCACGTTGTTGACCAGGACGTCCACCCGCCCGTGGGCCGCGAGCGCGGCCTTGATGGCCTGGGTGGCGCCGGCGAAGGTCTCCAGGTCTGCGGTGACGGCCGTGGCCGAGCCCCCCGAACCAGACGCCCTGGCGGCCTCGCCGATGCCGCGGGCAACGTCGTGGACCAGGTCCGCGCGGTCCACCAGGACCACGGCGCCGCCTTCGGCGCCGATGCGTTCGGCCACTTTCTGGCCGATCCCCTGGGCTGCGCCGGTGACGACGGCGACCTTGCCGCCGAACCGGCCAGTGGTCACGTATTGCCCGGCGTACGGCGCAGCCATCAGCGGGCGGCCTTGGCGTCGATGGCCCCGGCCATGGTGTCCTTCGCGTCCTGGGCATGGGCGGTGATGACGGCGCGCAGGTGGTCCTTGTCGCCGCGTTCGAAGGCATTCACGATCTCAAGGTGGTCCTGGGTGACGCGTTCGAAGATCGGCGTGCCGGCCTCGAAGGCCGCGGCCATCTGGGCGTGGACGTCCAGGCGCCGGTAGGACTCCAGGAGCATCGGGTTGTCGCAGACCATGAAGAGGTACTCGTGGAATTCCTCGTTGGTGCGCGCGAACTCCTCGGGGTCGGTGATGTTCCCGCCCTGCACCGAGCCGGCGGTGGCTTCCGCGAGCCGGCGGAACTGGCGCAGCTGCTGTTCGCTGAGCCTTCCCAGCAGCAGTTCGCTAACCGCAAGCTCCAGGCCCATGCGGGCGTCCAGCTGGGCGAAGCTGTCCTCCTTGCGGAAATCCAGCCGGCCCGTCTCCAGTGAGGACACGGCCTCGCCGCGGCTCATGGTGTCGCCTTCGTCCTGGATCTTCTTGGCCGGTGCGGGGGCGCCGGTTTCGGCGTCGCCCCCGGTGGTCTCCTTCGGCGCGAAACGTTCGAAGTAGAAGTTGGCGGGCTTGATGCCTTCGATGTCCAGCCACTTGGAGACGGCGTTGACCATGGGCGGCGGCCCGCAGAGGTAGATGTCCACGTCGCCGTCGTTGAGGTGCTTCGGTTCGATGATCTGGGTGACGTAGCCGGTGTGCGGGGCGGAGGTGCCGGGCTCGGAGGCGATGTAGTCCCAGGTGAAGCCGGGCAGCTTCGCCTCGTAGGCGCGGAGCCAGTCCAGGCCCACGATGTCCGCCTCGCGGGTGAGCCCGTAGATGAGGTGGACCGGGGTGGACGGTGGGTTCTCGGAAAGCTTCTCCAGGATGGACAGCAGCGGGGCCAGGCCGGTGCCGCCGGCCAGGAGCAGCAGGGGCCGCTTCGGCTCGCGCAGGAAGAAGGATCCGTAGGGGCCGGTGAAGTCGATGGCGTCGCCTACCGCGGCGCGGTCGCGCAGGTACTCGGACATGGCGCCCTGCGGGGTCACGCGGACCATGAAGGACGCGTCCTGGACCTCGGGGCCGCTGCTGAAGGAGTAGGAGCGCTCGGCGTCGGTGCCGGGAACCTTGAGGTTGACGTACTGCCCGGGGAGGAAGGCGAGCGCGTCGCGGTTGTCCACATCAAGGGTGAAAGAGACCGTGGTGTCCGTGTGCCGGTTGAGCTCCTTGATGGTGGAGCTGAAGGTGGCGGCCGCCGTCTTGGCCGACTCGGACGTAGCCGGGATCTGGATGGCCAGGTCGGACTCCGGGACGGCCTGGCAGGTGAGCAGGTAGCCCTTTTCGAGCTCCTCCTCGGTCATGGCGTCGTCGATGAAGTCGCCCGGGTCGAAGGAGCCGGAATCGCAGAACGCCTTGCAGGTGCCGCAGGCGCCGTCGCGGCAGTCCGAGGGAATGTTGATGCGCGCCTTGTAGGCCGCGTCCATGACGGTCTCATAGTCGCCGACCTTGATGACTTTGGTGACGCCGTCTTCGAAGCTGAGGGCTACTTTGTGGCCCATGGGGTCCTCCTGACTGGGCGGGCGCGTCGTCGCGTCCGGGGAAAAGTTGGGGCGTGCCCGGCGGGCACAGGGGTGGGACCTGCCGTGCGGCGCCCGTACATACCGGGCGCCGGCTTGGGGCAGGTCAGATCATGTAGACGTCCACCACGTGGTGGATGTAGTCGTTCTTCAGGACCACTTTCTTCTTCAGGATCACCGGCTGCGGGCCGGAGAGGTCCAGGGTGTAGTAGCTGGTGCCGAAGTAGGTGTCCGTGGTGTTGTAGCGGAAGTAGAGGGTGAACCAGTTGAAGCGCACCTCCACCGTGCCGCCGTCGTTCGACAGCACCTCGACGTCCGTGATGTTGTGGCCGGTGCGCGGCTCCGGGAGGGAGGTGGCCGATGACCTGTCGGTCTTGATCCGGAACACCCGGTCCTCGATGCCGCCGCGGTTGTCGTAGTAGATCAGGGAGATCTCGTTCTGGGGGTCCTGCGTCAGCTGGTCGTCCACGTCCCAGGCCGGCATCCAGAATTCGGAGTCCGGGTGGTAGCACTCCAGCCATTCGTCGAACTGGCGGTCATCCAGCAGGCGGGCTTCCCGGTAGAGGAACGCCCGGACGGTTTCGAGGGTTGCGATTTCCTCCGCGGTCTTCAGGACCGGGGCGGTGTGGGTCAGGTTGGTCATGGGTTCTGCGCTCTCTGTGGTTCCGGCGGGCTCTCTCAGGCGGTGACGGGAACGGATTCCAGGGCGGAACGCTCCTCTTCCTCCGCCAGCGCCCGGTCCATGACTTCCTTCCAGTACCCGTGCTGGATGGGGTAGAGCCCCTCATCTTCGGTGCGCACGCCGGAGGCGATCACCCGGTTCATGCCCAGGGCCTGCGCCTGCTCATCCGGTCCGGCGATCTCGTGGGTGGAGCCGCGGGTCATGTCGTTCCACGGTGCGCTGGTGGCCCAGTAGGTCTTGTTGCAGGAGCGGAATTCCTCCAGGTCGTCCGGCGTGGCCATGCCCGTGGCGTTGAAGAAGTCCTCGTACTGGCGGATGCGCTTTGAACGGTTCTCCTGGGACTCGCCCTTGGGGGCGATGCAGTAGATGGTCACCTCGGTCTGGTCCGCGGAGATCGGCCGGAAGTGGCGGATCTGCGAGGAGAACTGGTCCATGATGTAGACGTTCGGGTACAGGCAGAGGTTGCGGGAGATGTTGATCATGAAGTTGGCCATCTCCTCGCCGTACTTGGCCACGAGCTCGTCGCGGCGGTCCCAGAGCGGACGGTCCTGCGGGTTGGTCCATTCCTGCCACAGCAGCAGGTGGCCGTGGTCGTAGGAGTAGAAGCCGCCCTTGACCTTGCCCCACTTGCCGGCGTCCATGGCCTTGGTCTTGTTGGCGGAGTCTCCGGCGCTGCGGCGGGCGGTGGTGGCCGCGTAGTTCCAGTGCACGGCCGTGACGTGGTAGCCGTCGGCGCCGTTCTCGGCCTGGACCTTCCAGTTGCCGTCATAGGTGTAGGTGGAGGAGCCGCGCAGCACTTCCAGGCCTTCGGGTGACTGGTCAACGATGGAGTCGATGACCTTGGTGGCGTCCCCGAGGTGTTCCTCGAGCGGGAGCACGTCGGCCTTCAGCGAGCCGAACAGGAAGCCGCGGTAGGACTCAAAGCGGGCCACCTTGGTGAGGTCGTGTGAGCCTTCCTTGTTGAAGGTCTCGGGGTAGCCGGCGTTCCGGGAGTCCTTGACCTTCAGCAGCTCGCCGGAGTTCTTGAAGGTCCAGCCGTGGAACGGGCAGGTGAAGGTGGTGCGGTTGTCCGTCTTGCGGCGGCACAGCATGGCGCCGCGGTGCGAACAGGCGTTGACCAGGCAGTTCAGCTTCCCGTCCTTGTCCCGGGTGATCATCACGGGGGTGCGGCCGATATAGGTGGTGAAGTAGTCCCCCACGTTTGGGATCTGCGACTCGTGGGCGAGGTACACCCAGTTGCCTTCGAAGATGTGCTTCATCTCGAGTTCGAAGATCTCCTGGTCGGTGAAGATCTCGCGCTTGGCCCGAATGACGCCGTTCTCGCGGTCGTCGATCACGGCGTCGGCAAGGACCTCGCGGGCATGGATCAGGTTCTCGGTCATGGCGTGCTCCTTCATTGGAGATTGCTGGACGGATGGGCGGAGGTCCACTCGGGAAGAGGCTTCGGCGGCGGACGTTGTCCAGCAATTCTTGCCGCTCGTGATTGGCCTCACATCAGGTAAATACCTAGGTTCTACCAAGGGTGTCTTTATGTACTGATAATGACTCAAAAGACGCCTAGTTGATATTTGTAACGTCCTTATCTCCGGGCCTACGCTTGAGACCAAGATCACGCGATGCCGAGCAGGGCAGGTGGAACGTCCCGCCCCGCAGGACGCGTGGGGAGCAGGAGCCCTTCCTGTCCCATTCAATGAAGAAGGTGGACATCGTCATGACCCAAACCCCAACGGACAGCCGCACGGAAAACGAAGGCACCGCCGTCGAAGCAGGCTCCAAGGCAACCGAACGGTTCGCCGCGTCAGGCAAGCTCTCGCGGGTGGATGTATCCAAGGAACGGGTGAGCCTGCTGGCCGGCGCACTGATCAAGGCCGCCAACGACATCGTCGTCGAGCACCAGGTCACCTACGAGGAATACAACGCCCTCAAAGCCTGGCTGATCAAGGTGGGCACGGACGGTGAATGGCCGCTGTTCCTCGACGTCTGGCTGGAACACACCGTTGAGGACGTGAACTCCCAGGACCGTCCCGGCACCGTCGGCACCATCGAGGGTCCCTACTACGTTCCCGGCTCTCCGGAACTCCAGACGCCCGCCACCGTGGAAATGCGCGACGACGAAGAGGGCACCCCGCTGCGGTGCACCGGCCAGTTCACCGACACCGACGGCAACCCCATCCAGGGTGCCCAGGTGGAGATCTGGCACGCGGACGCCGCCGGCTTCTACTCCCAGTACGCCCCGGGCATGCCCGAGTGGCTCTTCCGGGCAACCGTCAAGGCCTCAGACGCCGGCCGGTTCGAGATCAACACCATGCGTCCGGCGCCCTACCAGATCCCTACGGACGGCGCCTGCGGGCAGCTGATCAACGCCGCGGGCTGGCACGCCTGGCGTCCCGCGCACATCCACATCAAGGTGTCCGCGCCGGGCTACGAGCCGGTCACGCAGCAGCTGTACTTCCCCGGCGATCCCCACAACTCGGACGACATCGCCTCGGCAGTGAAGCCTGAACTGATGCTGGACCCGCGCCCCCGTACCGACGGCAAGGGCGAGGAAGTAGTTTATGACTACGTCCTGGCAAAGCAGGGCCAGAAGAAGTAGCACGCAAACTGGGAGACACCCCCGCACGGAGGCGCTCCGGAGCTGATGCTTCGGAGCGCCTCCGGTTTTTCCGCGCCAGCCAGGAGTTCCGATGAGCCATCCCCGCCCCGACCCGGCCGCCACATCCGTCGGGTCAGCCCCGCCGGCGCCGGCGCCGGAACCCCTGCTGGAACGCCCGGGGGTCCGGCCCGCGGGTCCCCGCCGGATTCTTCGCGACCTGGAACTGTCCTATGTCTCCAACGGGGCCATCGGGCTCATTTTCGCGGCGTCCGGACCCATCGCCGTCACCCTGGCCGTGGGGACGGCCGGCGGCCTGACCCAGGGCCAGCTGTCGTCCTGGGTTTTTGGCATCCTCTTTTCCGGCGGGGCGGCCACGCTGCTGATGTCGCTCATTTACCGGCAGCCCCTGGGCTTCGCCTGGTCCATCCCCGGCACGGTGCTCCTGGGACCGTCCCTTCAGCACCTGGCCTTCCCCGAAGTCGTCGGGGCCTTCTTCACCTCGGGCGTGCTGATCCTCGCCCTGGGTGCCACCGGGGTGGTGCGTAAAGCCATGGCACTGGTGCCCATGCCGCTGGTGATGGCCATGGTGGCCGCGGTGTTCCTGAAGTTCGGCACAGACATCGTTGCCTCCACCCAGGACAACCCGGCCGTGGCTGCTCCGATGGTGGCCGCGTTCCTGGTCCTCACCGCAGTTCCCGGGCTTGGCAGGTTCCTGCCGCCGGTCCTGGGCACCCTGGTGGCAGGCTGCATCGCCGTGGCGGCCAGCGGGCAGTTCAGGCTGTCCCCCGGCGGGCAGCTCCTGGCCACCCCGGTGTTCACCGCCCCTGAATTCACGTGGGCTGCCCAGCTGGAACTGGTGGTTCCCCTGGCCCTCACCGTGCTGTTTGTCCAAAACGGCCAGGGCATCGCCGTCCTCCGCGCCGCCGGGCACCGTCCGCCCGTGAACGCCTTCGCCATTGCCTCCGGCGCTTTTTCAGTGCTCAATGCCGGTTTCGGCGCCGTTTCGGCCTGCGTCACAGGCCCCACCAACGCCCTGCTGACCTCGTCCGGGAAGAGGGAGCGCCAATACACGGCTGCCGTGGCGTACGGTCTCCTGGCCCTGGTGTTCGCAGCGTTTGCCCCCACCCTGACCCGGCTGATGCTGGCCGCGCCCAAGGAGTTCGTCCTGGCACTGGGCGGCATCGCAATGCTGCGGGCCCTACAGCAGGCCTTCGTCACGGCCTTTGCCACCAGCTTCACCATGGGTTCGCTGGTGACGTTCGTGGTGACCATTTCCGGCATGAACCTCTTCAACATCCACGCAGCGTTCTGGGGCTTGGTCATCGGCTACGGGGTGTCCCGCCTGCTGGAGCGCGCCGACCACGCCCAGCCCTGAGCCGGGCCGGCCATGTTACGGCGCCCGGCAGGGCTTCTTCTGCGTCAGCGCGGGTCCGGTTCCAGCGCCCAGGCCAGCCGGTGCAGGAAAGTCGCCGTCCTGCTCCTGAACGCCAGCCACGCGGCCCGCTTCCACCCGGGCTTCGCGCTGAGTTGCGGCGCGTGGGGCTGCGCACTTTCGCCCGCGCGGACGGCGCCGGCAAACAAGAGGGCAATAAGGCTTGCGCTTTCCATCGTTCTCCAAGCTGTACTGGTCAATCCCGGTGTACAACCACCGTGCCCTGCGGAAGAAGGCTTCAAACATCATCAGCCCCATCGGGCTGCGGGGAGGGCGTGGCGGTACCGCGTTATGCACGTGCAGTGTTAGGCAATAGTCTGGCCAGATGGGGACCAGTGCCGTGACTTCCGGCGAACAAGTGGACAGGCAGACCCGCATCCTCGAAGCGGCAATGGACCTGCTGTCCCGCCACGGGATTTCGGGCGTGAGCATGCGCGCCGTGGCGCGGGAAGCCGGCGTGGCGCTGGGCCTGGTCAACTACTACTACGACGACAAGACCACCCTGATCCGCGCTGCCCTACGCCGCGTGGATGAGCATGACCTTTTACTGGTCGCCCCAGACCCGTCGGTTACCCCCGATGAACAGCTGCGCCGCGCGCTCCGGCGCGTTGCCGGCGCTGACCTGCTGACCACCCGCTACCTGTCCCTGCGCCTGCACCTGTGGGCCCTGGCCCAGGCGGACGAGGACTACGCACAGATCAACGCCGCCGCCTTCGACCGGTACATCGACGGGCTCGCGGCGCTGGTGTCCAGCGCCAGGCCCGGACTGTCCTGGGAAGCGTGCAGGGAGCGGGCGTCGGACATCGTGGTCATCCAGAACGGCGTGTGGCTGACGGCGCTGCTCGGGGTGGACAAGGCCTCCATCCAGCGGAGCATTGCGCGCACGGAGCAGATCGCGCTCGCACCGGTCCCGGACGACAACCGCGACGCCCAGGGCCCCTCACAGCCCTGAAACACCCACTCCAGGGGCAACAGTAGCCGCGCGATGAGCATTGAACAAGTGTTCAAGAAAAGTATTGAACACTTGTTCAACGTGCATTACTGTCCTTCCTATGACTTACGCCACACCGGCCCAGGAAGCCGCCCCCAGCACTGAAACCAAGCCCGCCTCCTCCCTGTTCATCAACGGCAGGTGGGAGCCGGCGGCGTCCGGCGCGGTGCGTGAAATCCGCAACCCCGCAGACGGGGAGCTGGTGGCCACCGTGTCCGAGGCAGGCCGGGAAGATGCCGAACGTGCCATCGCGGCGGCCCGCGCCGCCTTCGACTCCGGCGCCTGGTCCAGCGTCCCGGCACCGGAGCGTGGCGCCTTCCTCCTGAAAGTCGCCGCCGGACTGCGGGAACGCCGGGAAAAGTTTGCCCGCGCGGAATCGCTGGACACCGGCAAGCGGATGGTGGAAAGCCGCATCGACATGGACGACATCGCCGCCTGCTTCGAGTACTTCGGCAGGCTCGCCGGGCAGCAGGCGGGCCGGGTGGTGGACGCCGGGGACGCCGCCGTCGTCAGCAGGATCGTCTACGAACCCGTGGGCGTCTGCGGACTCATCACGCCGTGGAACTATCCCCTGCTCCAGGCGGCGTGGAAGATCGCCCCCGCACTGGCCGCCGGCTGCACGTTCGTCCTCAAGCCCTCCGAGCTGACCCCGTCCACCAGCATCCTGGCCATGCAGCTGCTGCAGGACCTCGGCCTCCCGGACGGCGTGGCCAACCTCGTCACCGGTGCCGGCGCCCAGGCTGGCGCCCCGCTCTCGGAACACCCCGACGTCGACCTTGTCTCCTTCACCGGCGGCCTGGAAACCGGCAAGCGCATCGCCGCTTCCGCTGCGGCCACCGTCAAGAAGGTGGCGCTGGAGCTCGGCGGCAAGAACCCCAACGTGGTGTTCGCCGACGCGGACTTCGACGCCGCCGTGGACAACGCCCTGAACGGCGCGTTCGTCCACTCCGGCCAGGTTTGCTCCGCAGGCGCCCGGCTGCTGGTGGAGGAATCCATCGCGGACCGCTTCGTGGACGAACTGGTCCGCCGCGCAGAGGGCATCCGGCTGGGTGGCCCCTTCGACGACGAGGCCGAGACCGGCCCGCTGATCTCCGCCGCCCACCGGGACAAGGTCCATGCCTACGTCCAGCGCGGCATTCAGGAGGGCGCGCGGCTCCGCACGGGCGGCGCGGCACCGTCCGGGGAGAAGTACGACGCCGGGTTCTACTACCAGCCCACCATTCTGGACCGCGTCTCCCGCGGCATGTCCGTGGTCACCGACGAGGCGTTCGGCCCGGTGGTCACGGTGGAAACCTTCCGCACCGAGGACGAGGCCGTGGCCACTGCGAACGACACCATCTACGGCCTGGCCGGCGCGGTGTGGACCCAGGACGCCGGCAAGGCGCAGCGCGTCGCGTCCCGGCTGCGGCACGGCACCATCTGGATCAACGACTACCACCCTTACCTCCCCCAGGCCGAGTGGGGCGGCTTCGGCCAGTCCGGCGTCGGCCGCGAGCTGGGCCCTACGGGCCTGGCCGAGTACCAGGAAGCCAAGCACATCTACCAGAACACCAGCCCCCAGGTCACCGGCTGGTTTGCTGACCACGGCAAGGAGAACTAGATGCACTACGACAACATCGAGGACGTGACCGAACGCGGGTTCGACTACGTCGTCATCGGCGGCGGGTCCGCGGGGGCGGCGGTGGCCGCACGGCTGAGCGAGGATCCGGACGTCACCGTGGCCCTCGTCGAGGCGGGCCCGGACGACCGGAACATCCCCGAGATCCTGCAGCTGGACCGCTGGATGGAACTGCTGGAATCCGGGTACGACTGGGATTACCCCATCGAGCCGCAGGAAAACGGCAACTCCTTCATGCGCCACGCCCGTGCCAAAGTCATGGGCGGCTGCTCCAGCCACAACTCCTGCATCGCCTTCTGGGCCCCGCGCGAGGACCTGGACGAATGGGAGTCCAAGTACGGCGCCACCGGCTGGAACGCCGATGCCGCCTGGCCGCTGTACAAGCGGCTGGAAACCAACCAGGACGCCGGCCCCGACGCTCCGCACCACGGGGACTCCGGCCCCGTGCACCTGATGAACGTGCCCCCGGCGGACCCTGCCGGCGTCGCCCTTTTGGACGCCTGTGAACAGGCGGGCATCCCCCGCGCGAAGTTCAACACCGGCACCACCGTGGTGAACGGCGCGAACTTCTTCCAGATCAACCGCCGCGCAGACGGTACCCGTTCCTCCAGTTCCGTGTCCTACATCCACCCCATCGTGGACCGCCCCAACTTCACCCTGCTGACCGGCCTGCGGGCCCGCCAGCTGGTGATCGACGCGGACAAGCGCTGCACCGGCGTGGACGTGGTGGACGGGGCGTTCGGCCGGACCCACCGGCTTACCGCCCGCCGTGAGGTCATCGTGTCCACCGGCGCCATCGACTCCCCCAAGCTGCTCATGCTCTCCGGCATCGGCCCGGCGGAACACCTGGCCCAGCACGGCATCGAGGTGCTGGTGGACTCGCCCGGCGTCGGTGAGAACCTGCAGGACCACCCGGAAGGCGTGGTGCAGTTCGAGGCCAAACAGCCCATGGTGCAGACCTCCACCCAGTGGTGGGAGATCGGCATCTTCACCCCCACGGAGGACGGCCTGGACCGCCCTGACCTGATGATGCACTACGGCTCGGTCCCGTTCGACATGAACACGCTGCGTCACGGCTACCCCACCACGGAGAACGGGTTCAGCCTCACCCCGAACGTCACCCATGCCCGCTCCCGCGGCACCGTTCGGCTGCGCAGCCGCGACTTCCGCGACAAGCCCATGGTGGACCCCCGCTACTTCACGGACCCGGACGGCCACGACATGCGCGTCATGATGGCCGGGATCCGCAAGGCCCGCGAGATCGCCGCCCAGCCCGCCCTGGCGGAGTGGACCGGCCGGGAGCTCTCGCCGGGCATCGGAGCGCAGACCGATGAGGAACTGCAGGACTACATCCGCAAGACCCACAACACCGTCTACCACCCCGTGGGCACCGTCCGCCTGGGCCCGGCCGACGACGACATGTCGCCGCTGGATCCCCAGCTGCGGGTCAAGGGCGTCACCGGCCTCCGCGTGGCCGATGCGTCCGTCATGCCCGAGCACGTCACCGTCAACCCCAACATCACCGTCATGATGATCGGCGAGCGCTGTGCCGATCTCATCAAGGCGGACTATGCCGGCGCCGACGCCCTGGAAGAAAAGGAGCTCACCACGTCCCTCGCCTGAGCGGCGGGTCATCAAGGGGGCCGCATTCCCAACAATGGCGGCCCCCGCAGAACGTTATCTCGCCGCACCCCAGGGCGGCCGGTCCCATCGTGCTTTTCTGATCTAGGAGTCCATATTGGAACCCAGCAAGAGTATTGATTCAAGTGGCATGGATGAATTTGGCTACACCCAGACCCTCGACCGGAGCATCGGCAAGTTCGCCAGCTTCGCCGCCGGTGTCAGCTACATCTCCATCCTCACCGGTGTCTTCCAACTGTTCTACTTCGGCTTTTCCATGGCCGGCCCGGCGTACGCCTGGTCGTGGCCCATTGTGTTCGTTGGCCAGCTGATGGTGGCCCTCTGTTTCGCCGAGCTGGCCGGCCGCTACCCCGTTGCGGGCTCGGTCTACAACTGGGCCAAGCGGCTGTCCTCCGGGACCTCGTCCTGGCTGGCCGGCTGGCTGCTGCTGCTGTCCTCCATCATGGCGCTGGGCTCGGTGGCACTGGCCCTGCAGATCACCCTCCCCCAGCTGTGGTCCGGCTTCCAGTTCGTTGGTGACGGTACCGGCCCTTACGACTTCGCCATGAACGGCGTGGTGCTGGCCACCATCATGATCACCATCTCCACGCTCATCAACGCGTTCGGCGTGAAGCTGATGACTCGGATCAACAGCGTCGGCGTTTTCGTGGAGCTCATCGCCGCCGTCCTGCTGATCCTGGCACTGGCCTGGCATGTGGTCCGCGGCCCGGAGGTCTTCTTTGATACGGCCGGTTTCGGGGAAGGCAAGGACCTGGGCTTCTTCGGCGTCTTCCTGATCGGTGCCATGGCCTCCGGGTACGTCATGTACGGCTTCGACACCGCCAGCTCGCTGGGCGAGGAAACCAAGGACCCCAAGAAGACCGCTCCCAAGGCCATCCTGCGCGCCGTCACGGCGTCCTTCCTGCTGGGCGGGGGAATCCTGCTGTTCGGCATCCTGGCCGCACCGGACCTCAGTGACCCGCAGATCGGCTCCCCCGACGGCGGCCTGCAGCACATCGTCCTTTCCGTCCTGGGCGGCCCGTTCGGCAAGGCCTTCCTGGCCTGCATCGTGGTGGCTGTGGTGGTCTGCACCCTGGCCGTCCACGCCGCCGCCATCCGGATGATGTTCGCCATGGCCCGCGACAACAACCTGCCCTTCAGCCGGCAGCTCAGCAAGGTGGATCCGGTCCGCAGGACGCCCACGGTCGCGGCCATCGTCATCGGCGTCATCGCCGTCATCCCGCTGCTGGTCAACGTGATGCAGCCGGCCATCTTCACCATCCTGTCCAGCATCAGCATCGTGCTGATCTACCTGTCCTACCTCCTGGTCACGGTCCCCCTGCTCCGCAAGCGGTTGCAGAAGAAGTGGCCGCTCGTCGCAGACGGATCCGAGCCCGGGTTCACCATGGGCAGGTGGGGCCTTCCGGTGAACATCCTCGCCGTCCTGTGGGGCGCCGCGATGACGGTGAACCTGGTCTGGCCCCGCCCGGAAATCTACAACTCGGTGCCGCCGTTCGAGTGGTACCTGCAGTGGGGCGGCGTCTTCTTCGTGGCCGCCGTGGTGATTGGCGGGGCACTGCTCTACCGCCTGAAGATCCGCCATCAGACCGGGGTGCTGGCCGAGCACGCCGCGGCAGTCGCCGCCCACCCGTCATCGAACGACCCCAGGTTCGATCCCGCGGAGGACGCGGTGCCGGCCAACGCGGCGATGGCAACCGAGGGCTAGCAACACCACAGCAGAAGGGGCCGACGTCGGCACTCACTTGAGTGCCGGTGTCGGCCCTTTTGCGTTGGCGGGGACGGCGGGCGGCGAGGGCCGCGTCACACAACGGAACGCCCATCCGCTCCGGAGCGCCAACGCCCTACCCTTGACTGGTGACATTGACTAAACTCCGCACCGCGTCCGCGGGCTCCCTCGCCGCCGCCGGCCTCCTGCTTACCCTCGCCGCCTGTTCCACGCCGGCCTCCACCCAGCCAAGCTCCCCGGCCCCTGCCTCATCTGCAGCGGCTTCGTCGAATGCCAGCGCCGCTTCAACCTCTGCCGGCCCCTGCGCGGGCGTGAAGGTCATCGTCGATTCGGGCGCCCTGAAGCAGTCCGCCGCCGACACCTCCGCCTGCGTGTCTGTGGATGGCCCCACCGTGGCCGCCAAGGTCCTCGAACAGGCCAAGATCAAGACCGAGGGCACCGCCAAGTACCCCACGAGCTTCGCGTGCCGCGTCAACGGAGTGCCCGCCGCGGACTTCGACATCAAGCACAAGGGTGGCACCACCCGTGAAGCGTGCGATGACAAAAACACGGTCTCGTATTGGGCGCTCTGGGTGAAGCCCGCCGCCGGCGCGTGGGCTTACGCGCAGGAAGGCCTGGACAGCCTGAAGCTCAACCCCGGCGAGAGCCTTGAACTGCTCTACACGGTGGACAACGAACCGGCAGCACCCGCGTCATGACCTTCCGGCCCGCGCCGTTGCGCGCAGCGGCGGTTCTCGCTGCTGTGTTCATCGCGGCGCGGGTCGCCTACCGGGCCCTTTTCAACGGGGCGGCCACGGGTACCCCGGTCCTGCTGGACCTTCCGCCGCTGAGGCTCCCCGCCCCGTACGCCCACGTGGTGTTCCTGGGCCCGATCACGGCCCCGGGGCTGTGGGCGGCGGCGCTGTCCGCGATGCCGATCGCCGCAACGATCCTCGGCTTCGGCCTGCTCAATGCCTGGGTGGATGTGTCCCGTGGCTTCGTCCGCCTGGCCCGCGGTGGCCCCATGCAGGGCGTGGCCCGGATGCTGGTGGTGGCCTGGGCCGCGCTCCCCGCGCTGGCCGCCGCCGTGGCCTCCGTCCGCCTGGCCTTCCGGCTCCGCGGCGAACGCTTCGGCCCCCGGGCCCTGGTGCCCGTCCTCGAGCGCACCCTGGAGCACGCCGGCCGCATCGCCGCGGCCCTGGAGCTGCGCGGCTTCGGCAGCCGGGCATCCCGCCAAGGACATCACGACGACGGCGCGCCGCTCCTGGTGCGCGACGCGCAGTTCCGCATCGCTGACACGGGCATCAGGGTTGATTCGTTTGCACCGCCGGCCGGGTCCGTCGCGGTGATCACCGGGCCCACCGGCTCCGGCAAGTCCACCATCCTGCGGGGCCTCGCGGGCCTCCTTTCGCACGTGGACGGTGGCGCGCTGTCCGGCACGGTGCAGATAGCCGGGACGGACCGCGCCAGCGCTCCCCCGCGTGATACTGCGGGGTTGATGGGCGTCGTCCTGCAGAATCCGCGCGCCGCGTTTGCCACCACACGCGTACGGGACGACATTGCCCTGGCCCTCGAACTTCGTGGCGTGCCCTCCGCCGCCGCAAAGGCCCGGGTGCTGGAGGTGGCGGATCGGGTCGGAGTGTCCGCGCTGCTGGACCGGGACGTCAGCACCCTCTCGGCAGGTGAGGCAACGCTGGTGGCCATTGCCGCCGCCGTCGTGGACCAGCCCCGGCTATTGCTGGTGGACGAGCCCCTGGCCGACCTCGACGCCACGGCACGCAGCCGCGTCATCGCCGTCCTCGACGCCCTGGCCCGCGAACACGGTGTATGCGTCATCGTGGCCGAACACCGGGCGGCGGCGCTGGTTCCAGTGGCTGACTCCTGGTGGACCATCGAGGGCGGCGTACTTGTCCCCGGCACCGCACCCTCCCCCTCGGCTCCGGCCGTTGTCTTGCCGGCGGCCGGTCCGGATCACGGCCGCGCCCCCGTGTTGACGGCGACCCACCTCGAGGTACACCGGAAAGGCGCGACGACGGTCCGCGACGCCTCGCTCGCCCTGCACCGCGGCGAGATCGTGGCGCTGGTGGGGCCCAACGGGGCCGGGAAGTCGTCCCTCCTGGTGGCGCTGGCCCTGGGTGAGGGCACGGGGACAACGTCCGACGGGGGCCGGGTCGCCCTGGTGCCGGACGCGTCGGACGACCTCTTCACCAGGGACACGGTCACGGGCGAGCTGCGGTCGGCGGAGCGGCGGCTGGCGCGCCGGAAGAACGGCACGGCGGTTGCTGCCGGGACCGCGACGGCCCGCCTTACCCGGCTGCGGGGAGGCGTCCATATTCCCATCGGGAACGGGCATCCGCGGGACCTCTCCGCCGGCGAGCGCAGGATCCTGGCCATCGCCCTGCAGACCGTGGATGACCCCGACGTGCTGCTGATTGATGAGCCCACCCGCGGACTCGATCCGGCCGCACGCGCAGCGGTTGCGGCAGCCCTGCGCACCGCGGCAGAGGACGGCGCGGCGGTCCTGATCGCCACGCACGACCTCGACTTCGCCCAGAGCCTGGGCGCCCGGATCCTCCCGATGCGCGATGGCGTGGCACCATCCCTGGAACCTGTCGCTGCTCCGGACCCGTACGTCCCGGCACCCCGTCCTACTCTTGCCGGAGCGCAGGCGGGGACGTCACCCGCTGAACAGGCATACGTACCCGCCACCCATAAACCCCACCGGGTCCGGATGCCGCGGAGCGCCGAGCTTGCTGTCCTGGCTCTGGCCAACCTGGCTGCCCTCGCGGCGTTCTGCTGGCCGCTGCTGGCCGCGGCCCTCCCGCAGGACGCTGCCGCGGCAACCCCCTACATTGCCCTGGCCATCGCACCCGTGGCCGCGGTCGCCGTCGTGCTTTCGCTGGACGGGTCCGTCCGCTCCGCCCACACGGTGGCGCTGCTCGGGGTGCTCACTGCCGTCGGTTCCGCCGTGCGGGTGGCGAGCACCGGCGTCGGCGGCGTGGAAGCGGTGTTTATCCTGCTGATCCTGGCGGGCCGGGCGTTCGGCGCCCGGTTCGGGCTGCTGCTCGGGGCCGCCACGATTGCCGTCTCCAGCGCACTGTGGGGCGGGATCGGGCCGTGGACGCCATTCCAGGTCTTCGCCTGCGCGTGGGTGGGCGCCGGGGCTGGGCTGCTTCCCCGCCGGGTGCGGGGAAGGGCCGAACTGTGGATGCTGGCGGCTTACGGCGTGGTGTCGTCGTACGTGTTCGGGCTGCTGCTGAACCTGTGGTTCTGGCCCTTCGCGGTGGGCGGCGGCACTGGGATTTCCTACGTTCCGGGCGCGCCGCTGGGCACCAACCTCAGCAGCTTCCTGCTGTATTCGCTGTTGACGTCGACGGCTGGCTGGGACACCCTGCGCGCCGTCACCACGGTGGTCGGCATCGCCGTGGTGGGCCGGGCAGTGCTGGCCTCGCTGCGGCGGGTGAAGCCGGTGACGGGCGGTGTTCGGGGCCCCGACGGACAGGGCTCACAGGGGCCCGCCGGGGACGGCGGATCCGCTCACGCCGCAGCCGCCCACTCCAGGAAACGGCGCCAGCTCACACCTTGAAGTACTTGGCTTCCGGGTGGTGGAAGACGAACGCGTCGGTGGACTGTTCCGGGTGCAGCATGAGCTCGTCGCTCAAAATCACGCCCATGCGCTCGGGCTTCAGCAGCTCGGTGACCTTGCGGCGGTCCTCCATGTCCGGGCAGGCGGGGTAGCCCAGCGAGAACCGGGCGCCGCGGTAGTCCAGCTTGAAGTACCCTGCGGTATCCTTCGGCTCCTCGGACGCGAAGCCGAGCTCCTTGCGGATCCGGGCGTGCCAGAACTCGGCCAGCGCCTCGGTGAGCTGCATGACCAGGCCGTTGAGCTCGTAGTAGTCGCGGTACTGGTTGGCCGCGAACATCTTGGAAGTGAACTCTTCGATCCTGGAGCCGGCGGTGACCAGCTGCACGGGCAGCACGTCGATCTGGCCGGACTCGCGGGACTTCACGAAGTCTGCCAGGCACAGGTGCCGGTCGCGGCGCTGGCGCGGGAAATCGAACCGCAGCCGGTCGGTGCCGATCGGGCCGCCTGAACCACCGTCCGGGGCGAGCAGACCCGCCTGGCCCAGGACGCCGTCGGGATCCTCGCCGTGGTGCAGCACCACCACCTGTTCGCCCTCGGAGACCACGGGGAAGTAGCCGTACGCCACGGAGGCGTCCAGCATGCCTTCGCCGAGGATGCGGTCCAGCCAGTAGCGCAGGCGCGGGCGGCCTTCGCGTTCCACGAGTTCCTCGTAGGAGGCGCCGTCCTCGCCGCGGCCGGGCTTGAGGCCCCACTGGCCCATGAAGGTGGCGCGCTCGTCGAGGAACGCGGAGTAGTCGTGCAGCGAGACGCCGCGGACAATCCGGGTGCCCCAGAACGGGGGCACGGGCACGGGGTTGTCGCTGGCGACGTCGGACCGGCCCGGCATGGCCTCCGGCTCGGTGATAGTGAACTTCGCCCCGCCCTTGTGGATCCGCTTCTTCAAGGGCGGCAGGCCGACGTCGTCCGGTGATTCGCCGCGGGCCACGCGCACCAGCGGTTCCATGAGGGACAGGCCCTCGAAGGCGTCCTTGGCGTAGCGGACCACGCCGTCGAACTGCTCGGCGAGGTCCTGCTCCACGTAGGCGCGGGTGAGGGCGGCGCCGCCCAGAATGACCGGCCACTTCTTGGCCAGGCCGCGGGACTGCATCTCGGCGAGGTTTTCCTTCATCACCACGGTGGACTTCACCAGCAGCCCGGACATGCCGATCACGTCGGCGTTGTGTTCCTCCGCGGCGGCGATGATCTCGGCGATGCCCTGCTTGATGCCGATGTTGATGACCTTGTAGCCGTTGTTGGTGAGGATGATGTCCACCAGGTTCTTGCCGATGTCGTGCACGTCGCCGCGCACGGTGGCGATCACCATGGTGCCCTTGCCGGAGGAGTCAGACTTCTCCATGTGCGGCTCCAGCAGGGCCACGGCGTTCTTCATGACCTCGGCGGACTGGAGCACGAACGGCAGCTGCATTTCGCCGGCGCCGAAGCGTTCACCCACCACCTTCATGCCCTCAAGCAGGTGGTCGTTGATGATGCCCAGCGGGGTCATCCCTTCGCTGCGGGCCAGGTCCAGGTCCGCTTCGAGGCCCTTGCCTTCGCCGTCGATGATGCGCCGTTCCAGGCGGCCGCCCGTGGGGAGGGCGGCGAGTTCGGCGGCGCGCTGGTCCTTCAGCGCTGCGGTGTCGACGCCGGCGAACATGTCGAGCATGCGGGCCAGGGGGTCGTAGGTGGTGTTGCCGTCGGCGTCGTATTCGCGGCGGTCCCAGACCAGGTCCAGGGCCACCTTGCGCTGTTCCTCCGGGAGGGAAGCGAGCGGGACGATCTTGGCGGCGTCGATGATGCCGCTGGTCAGGCCGGCCTGGACGGCTTCGTGCAGGAACACGGAGTTCAGGACGATGCGCGCGGCCGGGTTGAGGCCGAAGGAGACGTTGGAGACGCCGAGGGTGGTGTTGATGCCCGGGTACTTCGTGGTGATCTGGCGGATGGCTTCGATGGTTTCGATGCCGTCGCGGCGGGTTTCCTCCTGGCCGGTGGCGACGGGGAAGGTGAGGCAGTCGACGATGATGTCCTCGACGCGCATGCCCCATTCGCCCACCAGGGAGTCGACCAGGCGGGAGGCGATGGCCACCTTGCCCTCGGTAGTGCGGGCCTGGCCTTCCTCGTTGATGGTCAGGGCGATGACGGCGGTGCCGTGTTCCTTGACCAGCGGCATGATGCGGGCGAAGCGGCTATTGGGGCCGTCGCCGTCCTCGTAGTTGACCGAGTTGACCACGGGGCGGCCGCCGATGAGTTCCAGGCCGGCCTTGAGGACGGGAGGTTCGGTGGAGTCGATGACGAGCGGGAGGGTGGAGGCGGACGCGAACCGGGAGACGATCTCCTTCACGTCTGCCACGCCGTCGCGGCCCACGTAGTCCACGCAGACGTCCAGCAGGTGGGCGCCGACGCGGATCTGTTCGCGGGCGATGTCCACGCAGTCGTCCCAGCGTTCTTCGAGCATGGCCTGGCGGAAGGCCTTGGAACCGTTGGCGTTGGTGCGTTCACCGATGGCCAGGTAGGCGGACTCCTGGTCGAAGTTCACGTGCTGGTAGAGGGAGGCGACGCCGGCTTCACGCTCTTCGGGGATGCGTCCCGGCGCTGTTTTGTCCTCGGTGGCCACGGCTTTGGCGCGGAAGGGCGCCAGACGTTCGACGACGGCGGCCATGTGTTCCGGCGTCGTACCGCAGCAGCCGCCCACCAGGCCCAGGCCGAATTCGCGCACGAACTGTTCGTGCGCCGTGGCGAGTTCGGCGGGTGAGAGCGGGTAGTGCGCGCCGTTGGCGCCGAGGACGGGCAGGCCGGCGTTGGGCATGCAGGCGATGGCGACGGAGGACTGCTTGGAGAGGTGGCGGAGGTGCTCGCTCATCTCGTCCGGGCCGGTGGCGCAGTTCAGGCCGATGGCGTCGACGCCGAGCGGTTCAAGGGCGGTGAGCGCGGCGCCGATTTCGGAGCCCATGAGCATGGTGCCGGTGGTCTCGACCGTCACCTCCACGAAGATGGGGAGGCGGACGCCCTTGGCGACGATGGCCTGCTTGCAGCCGTTGACGGCGGCCTTGGTCTGCAGGAGGTCCTGGCTGGTTTCGATGAGGAACGCGTCCGCGCCGCCATCGATCAGGCCCTCAGCCTGCAGGGCGAAGGTCTGCTTGAGCCAGTCGTAGCTGGTGTGGCCCAGGCTGGGAAGCTTGGTGCCGGGGCCCATGGAGCCGAGGACCCAGCGCATGCGGCCGTCCGTTTCCTCTGCCGCTTCGGCGCGTTCCCGGGCGATTTTGGCACCCTTGAGGGCGAGTTCCTCGATCCGGTCGTCGATGCCGTAGTCGGAGAGGTTGGACCAGTTGGCGCCGAAGGTGTTGGTTTCCACGGCGTCGATGCCGGTGGCGAAGTACGCGTCGTGGATGTCGGCGATGACGTCCGGGCGGGTGTCGTTGAGGATCTCGTTGCAGCCCTCCAGGTTCTGGAAGTCCGCGTCCAGCTGCAGGTCCCGGCCCTGCAGCATGGTGCCCATAGCGCCGTCGGCGATGACCACCCGGTGGTTCACGGCGTCCAGGAGTTCCTGGGAACGGGCGGGGCGGGGGACGGACTCGATGTCCAGTGCGAAACGAGGCATTTAAACAGGTTACGGGCGGGGCCGCCTGCGTTGCGCTGTGTGTCCGGATGCTACGGGGGCCGGCGCGTTCGGGTACCGACCCGCCCGGCAGCACCATCCTTTGATACTTCTCAGCTGCTGCGGGCACCGCAGGCCGTATCTTCGTCCCACAGTCCGACACCCCATCGCCTCCGACAACTCAGAGAGAATTTAGCTCAGTTTGTCAGCATCGTTACGAAGCATAGTCAGCGTTGCCGCGACTACTAGTAGACCATCGGGACTATATCTCGCCTCCATTGGGCCGCTAGCGCCAAGCATCTTCCTTCCGGGGATCGATGCCATTGTCACATTGACAGCGAAGACAGGCGCATACGAGGTTACGGCTCTTCGAAACCGCCAGAGGAAATCGAACGACTTGCCGCCGGCACACTGAGTGTCGACGACAGAATTGCAAGAACGACGCCTCAGCGGCCTGCAATCAGCGATGCCGCGGAAACCAAAGCAAGGTCTTGGGGTGCCGAATTGAGGTACCAGCTCCTTCAGATCGCAGCTCATCCAAACCCGCTCTCACACCGAGAATTGGCGGGTGCGAATGTTTCCCCACCAAACGCTTATTATGGCTATAACAACTGCTGGCTGGATGGGCCAGGGTTGCTTTTCACTGCCCATTAGCAGCCCGAAGGATTAATAACGTGTACCTTCAGCAGTTGGTTTTTTCGAATATAAGAGGATACGGAACGGGCACAGACGCGGCTCGCCTAGACTTTGCACGGCCTGACGGTAGTTATGCAGGTTGGACTGTGATTGCTGGAAGAAATGGGAGCGGAAAGACCACCCTCCTCCGAGCTATCGCACTGGCACTGGCTGGCCCTAGCACCGCAAAATCCCTGTCCCCCAGCTTCAGGGGATGGATCTCGGAGGGCTTTAACGAGGCCAGCGTGCAGGCGGCTTTTTCGACCGGCCCTAATGATAACTTCGCCTCGGGAGGGCGACTCCCCAAAAAACAAGCTTGGGCCGGGTTGGGCTGGGAAAACGCAGAATTTGGGCCAGAGCCAACCCTCAAAGAGAAGATGCCTCACAATGCTCCTGTACTAACGCCTCGCCGAGGCCCTTGGTATGAGAACCCGGTGGGATGGTTTGTGGCAGGATATGGGCCATTTCGCCGTCTCTCGGGCGCAGCAAGCGATGCCCAACGGTTAATGCTGGGTCCTCAGCGCGTTGCGTCGCTCGTCACGTTGTTTGACGAGTCAGCGTCGTTGGCCGAAGCCATGTGGTGGCTCCAGGATCTCTATCCAAAAGTTCTCGAAGGTGATTCGTCCTCCAAGGAACTCATGGACGGCCTCATGGCCATGATCGGGGACGGCCTTCTGCCTGACGAGCATCATGTTGCACGCTACGACTCCCAGGGGCTCTGGGTCGAGCGGGCCGGCAAAAAGTTTCTGCTCGAGGATTTGAGCGACGGCTATCGGACTATTGCAGCGTTGGTTCTGGACATTTGCCGGAGGCTGCATGCGGCAAACCGTGAGTTTAGCGTCACGGTAAACGATGATGGCTCAGTTCAGTGCGATTACGAAGGCATTGTGCTGATCGACGAGGTTGATGTGCATCTTCATGTGTCTTGGCAACAAGCGCTGGGCCCTTGGCTAAAATCTCACTTTCCAAAGATTCAGTTTATCGTCTCTTCACACAGCCCCTTTATATGTCAGGCCGCCAGCCCAAATGGCCTGATTCGACTACCAGCTCCCGGAGAAGCGGACCGACGTCCTCGTTTTGTGGAAGATGAACTTTACAAAGCCATCGTTCATGGCGGATCTGACGTCGCCGTCGAAAGCGACTTATTTGGTTTGGACAGTGCGCGCAGCTCGGAAACGATGGCATTAAATGCCCAGCTTGTCGAATTCGAAAGGCGAATAGTATTAAATGAAGCTACCGAAAAAGACATAGAAGAGATGCGGCAACTCAGGGACACAATAAGTCCATCCGCGAAATCGGAGGCTCTCAACACGCTAGCCGCACTGCGCCTTTCCATGGAGTCCGGACTTGCTTAAGATCGATCGAACCGACTTGGCTGCAGGTTCTCTTAAGTATCTAGCCAAACTCACACAGGTGGTCACTTCGTCAGACGACCCAAAGGCTACGGCGGCCAGCCGATGGGACACAAAGAGTTCAAAAGAGTTTAGCGTGGTCAAAGATGCACTTCGAAAGATGTGCAGCGGTATTGAACGATGCATGTACTGCGAAGACAGCCTCGGCACTGATATCGAGCACTTTTGGCCGAAAAGCAAATATCCACATCATGCCTTTTCTTGGGAAAACTACCTTTTAGCCTGCAGCCATTGCAACTCAAATGAAAAACGCGAGGATTTGCCTCTCGATGAAGCGCAGGAGCCCTTGGCAATCAATCCATCTTTGGATGACCCGCTGGAACACTTGGCTCTGCTTCCCTCTGGTGAATATGTTTGTCGCACAGTCCAAGGGATAGCATCAGTCGAGTTGTTCGGGCTGAACCGGCCACAGCTTGTAAGCGCCAGGAGAGTGGCATGGTCCGGGTTTGCCGCGTTAGCTAAAGAAGTTTGGATGGCGCACCAAAAAGGCCGGAAGAGTGAAGCAGAATTGCTAAATGCAGCCTATAAATTGCCGCATGGGAGTGTTCTTGTGACAATGATCCAGTATGCACATATGGGAACTCCGATCATGGATGATGAGTTAACCACCGCCCTTTGCTATGTATCTGAAATGAATTGCCAATAGCCCGTACACCCGTTGCTTAAGTTGTTGCAACCCTGACGGTGGATTTCGGCCTCTTCAGCCAGGGAGAGACCGCACATATGTCCCCCTCAAACATCGGCTGCTAACTTGCCCTCTTACAGCCGCGCAAAGCCCCGACCGCGGGGGAGCAGTGATGCGCGCATTCCCTGTTCGACGACCTGCCCGGCCTCCGTCGCATCGCGGATCGTGAAAAGGCGGTGGGCAATTAGAAATGGCGTCCGGTCGGACCGCAGTGCGCCATAGCCGTTTGCACCAGCACCTAATTGCCACCGGCTGCCCAAGCTCCACCGCCCGGGAAAGACCGGAAATCGGCGGCTTGTCCGGCGAATACGCAAAGGACAACCCCTCAAAGGCTAGCCGCCCACGGACCGCACGGCCGCCGTCGGACGCCCTATCCAAAGCAGAAGGATCCGCCGACTGCTCCTCCGTACCAGCAGCTGGAACCCGCGCTCGGCAGAGGCAACCCCGGACTCCAGCAGGTTGGCCATGGATCCCAGCTGCGCCAGCGGCTGCGTGAACTGCCGCGAGTACTGGGTGAACGCCTGCACGTCGCCCCGCTTTGTCGCCCCGGACGCCACCTGCAGGCTGCCCCCGGCGATCCCCACGTGCCACCAGGTTCCCGATGAACGTCATGGGCGGCATGATCAGCCCAAGCGGAGATACTAACGGCTCGACTTATTTAGCTCAGCTGCGCTTTTTCGGCAGCGCCAAACCCCTCCTCTGGCGCCCACCCCAACGCCGGACCCAGCCTCCCCGCGATGTCGGTCAGGATCTGCACATAGTCCTCGTGGTCGAAGCTGAAGGGCAGAGCGAACGCCACCTCATCCACCTCCTGGAAGCCGGCATGCGCGTACAACTGCTCGGCGATCTCCTCACTGGTACCAATGAGATCAGCCGCGAACATCATGCCCCTCGGTCCCTGCGGAGCAGCTGTGCGCGGAGTGCGTTCGTCCACATACCGCTGGTACTTCTCCCGTTGGGCAGGAGTCGCCGAGTCAGTGGGAATCACCACCAGGCCCTGCGACACCCGCGCGCCAGCATGCCCCGCCAAAGCTGCCGCCTCGCGAAACGCCCGGATCTGCGACTGCTGGACCAGGGCAAAGTCCGGCTCCTGGTCCTTGTCCGGAAAGATCACGCTGCTGGAGAGCAGGTTGAAGCCGTTCGCACCGGCCCAAACAGCCGACTTCCTGCTGCCAGCCCCGTACCAGAGGCGGTCCCGCAGCCCCGGCGAGTGCGGCTCCACCCGGTTGGAGAACTCCTCCACCACGCCCTGCTTGCCGGAGAACTCCCGGACCGGCTCCCCCGCCACCAGGCGCGCGAACCGCTCCACCCGGGCGTAGCTGAAGTCCTCCATGTCCGCGGTATCGGGATACAACTCGTGCTTCACGGTGTCGTACTGCATCGGCTCCCCCACGCTCACGCCAGGGTTAATGCGTCCGCCAGCCAGCAGGTCCACCGTGGCCAGGTCCTCGGCCAGGCGCAGCGGGTTCTCCCAGCCCAGCGGCGTCACCGCTGTGCCCAGCTCAATCCGCGAGGTGCGCTGGCTCGCGGCAGCCATCACCGCCACAGGGGAAGAGATGCCAAACTGCAGGTGCCGGTGCCGCAGCCAGGCGCTGTCGAACCCCAGCCGCTCCCCCAGTTCAATGATCTGCAGCGTCGACTCATGCCCCGCAGCTGGATCAAGCGGATCGAAAAGCCCAATGGTGAGGAAGCCCAGCTTGCGTAAAGGACGGTCGGGCTGCGGCATGGCTTCCTCCAGGATCCGGGGACGTGGCTGGTGTTCACACTAGGCGCTAGGACAGAGCATGAACCAACATGTCCCGATCGTCCCAGACCATGGCAAAGCCTTGACGGCGCCGTCCACCAAGACGTTAGGCTCACCACGAGCCAGCGACGGCGCAGGCACGGGAGGAACACATGTCACTGCAGGAAATCGAGTTCACGTCCGCCAACGGCCGGGACATCATCCAGGCCTGGGTCTATGAGCCCATCGGGCAGCCCACGGCCATCGTGCAGCTGATCCACGGGCTCGGCGAGCACTCCCGCCGCTACCTCCACCTCATCTCCACCCTGGTGGACGCAGGCTTCACCGTGGTGGCGGGCGACCACTCCGGCCACGGGCGCACCGCGATGCAGCAGGGCACCTGGGGCGACGCGGGCGACGACGCCGCCAGCGTGGTGGTCGCGGACGAGGTCACTCTCCAGGCCAAGGCCAGGGAGGCGCTCCCCCAGCTTCCCTACGTGGTGTTCGGCCACAGCTGGGGCTCCATGATTGCCCGCGGGATGGCCGTGGACCCGCGGACCGAGCTCTCCGGCCTGATCCTCTGCGGCATCGCCGCGCAGATGCGCGGCATCGAGAAATTGGTTGACCGGCCCGAACTGGCGCGGCTTGCTTCCGGCGAGCGCGCCGCGGAACCCGCACCCCAGGAACTGGTGGCCCAGCTGTTCGACGGTTTCCTGGGCCGCTTCGGCGAAGGCGCCGGACCCACGGCCTGGGTGGCACTGGACGCCGACGTGGTTGCCGACCACGGCAGGGACCCCTTCAACAACTTCGGCGCACCGCTCAGCGCCCGCTTCCTGCAAGGCTTCGTGGACCTCTACGACCAGGTCACCTCCGACGACTGGTACAAACAACTCCCCGCCGAACTCCCCGTCCTGATCCTCGCCGGCGACCAGGACCCCGTGACCAACTACGGCGAAGGCGCCTACCACGTGGCCAACCGCCTGGCTGATTCGGGCCACGCGGACGTCCGCACCCGCGTCTTCCCCGGCGTCCGGCACGAGGTGCACAACGAACCCACTACCCGGGCCGAGACGGAGCGCGAAACGGTCGAGTTCGTACAGCGGGTAGCCCGCAGCTGACGGTCCCCGAAGCACCTCCCGCTGAAGGTACGACGCCGGCACACGCCCGCCGCCGTCGTCGTACCTTCAGCAGGTCGAACTCAGTGCACTGCCGACAGCTCCAGCAGTTTCCGGATCCGGTCGACGGTTGCGTCAATGCCTCCCGCCGACTCGATCATCAGGCCGGATTCATCGTTCTGCAGCTCCTCCAGGGTTTCCAGCTGGGAGTCGAGCAGCGAGGCCGGCATGAAGTGTCCGGGGCGTTGGGTGAGGCGGTCCTGCAGGGCTGCCCGGTCGGCTTGGAGCAGGATGAATGTGGTGTCCGGCGCGGCCGTTCGGATGGCGTCCCGGTAGCTCCGCTTCAAGGCTGAGCAGGCAACAATGGTTCCGCCGTGGGGGCTGGTAGACAGCTTTGTCCCGACGAGGTGCAGCCAGGGCCAGCGGTCGTCATCGGTGAGGGGAACACCTGAGGCCATCTTCCTGACGTTTGCTTCGGGGTGCAGGGTGTCGCCGTCAATGAAGCTGGCCCCGAGCTGGGTTGCGAGCGCCTGGCTCACGGATGATTTCCCTGCACCGGAGACGCCCATCACCACGATGCCTTGGGGCATTACAGGGCGCCTTGTTGGGCAGTTCCGGCGTGGATGGGGGCCAGGCGGGTGACCTGCACGGGTTCTGCAAGGAGTCCTTCGAGTGAAGCGTTGAGCCGCTTCACGGCGTCACCATCGCCGTGTGCGTCGAGCAGCTCTGCCGTCTCCCACTTCTCGATCATCACAATCTGGCCGTTGGGCGCGTCATGGATGGCGTACAGGATGCATCCGGGTTCTTTGTGGACCTCGGCGATGGCGGGCTCAAGGGCTGCGACAACCTGGTCCCGGGCGCCGTCGTTGGGTGTGAATACTGCGGTGACGACGATGGTCATGATGGTTCCTTTACTCGATTGCTGGTGATGCTGAGGTAGATGCCGGTGTGGTCAAGATCCCCGAGGCCCTCGGTGACCATAGTTTGGAATTCCGTTTTAAGAGTGGTGGCGAGGGGCAGTGAGAGCCCGGCGTCCGCCGCGGCCTCCGTGATGAAACGCAGGTCTTTGAGCTGGTTCTTTGCCGAACCGCCGCCATGGAAGTCCCCTGTGATCCAGCGGGCACCTTTTTGTTGGAGGACTTCGGAATTGGCCAGGCCGCCTTTAAGGATTGCCTGGACCTTTTCCAGGTCCAGACCCGACGCCTTCGCCAACGCCATCGACTCCGACAGGGCGGTGACCGTTGCCGCCACCACGATCTGGTTGCAGGCCTTCACTGTTGCCCCTGCCCCAGCCTCCCCGAACCACAGGACGGTGGAGCTGTAGAGCTCGAAAAGCGGGGTAAGCCGTTGGACGACGCCGGCCGGCCCGCCCGCCATGATGCTCAGGCGGCCCTGTTCTGCCCCGATGGTCCCGCCGCTGAGCGGGGCATCGATGACCGTTACACCGAAATGGGACTTGCAGTGGGCGGCGAAAGCGGCGACCTCCGTGGGTGACACGGTGCCGTGGACGACCAGGATCGGTTCAAGCACACCTGCCTGGGCCCACCCTGTGAGCAGGCCGTTGTCCCCTTCCAGGAGTGCTTCGACCTGGGGCAGGTCAGGCAGGACAGTGAGGACAACGTCTGCCGCTGCATCGGCCGGCCGCGGGGCTACCGTCCCGCCTTGGATGGCTTGGGCTTTGTGGAGGGTCCGGTTCCAGACGGTCAGGGGCACGCCGGCACCGATGATGTTTCTGGCGATTGGGGCGCCCATGGGGCCGGTACCCAGCAGTGAAACTGAGACACCAGGGTCAAGGGGAGACACGGGTTTGCTGTCTGTCATGGATTAGAACGGGATCAGGCCGGCGAGGGCGGGCAGGAAGGTGCTGAACCATGGCACGGCGGCGAGGACCAGGAGGCCGGCGAACACTGCCAGCAGGTACGGCCAGAAATGCTTGAGGCTGTTTTCCACGGTTTCCCGGGCGGTGGCGCAGGCGACGTAGAAGCCAACCCCGGCCGGCGGGGCGAAGGAGCCGATGCCCATGGAGATGATGAGGACCATGGCGTACTGAACGGGGTTGACGCCGAACTCGGTGGCGATCGGGAGCAGCAGCGGGGCGAAGATCAGCACTGCGGGCAGGCCTTCGAGCAACTGGCCCATGATGACCAGCAGCAGCACGGTGAAGAGCATGAACAGGATCGGTGAATCGCCCAGTCCGGACATCAGGTCGTGGATCTGCTGCGAGACTCCGGCCAGGGCGAGGGTCTGGGCGAGGGGCGATGCTGCCGCGATGATGAACAGCACCATGCCCGCCGTCGTGGTTGTTTCACGCAGGGTGTCACCCAGAAGGCGCCTGCTGCCGCGGCGGTAGGCTGCCGCGAGCACGAAGGCGTAGGCGACGGCGACGGAGGAAACTTCGGTGGGGGTAGCGAACCCGCTGAGGATGCCCACCACCATGCCCACGGGGAGCAAAAGCGTCGGCAGGGCGAAGAAGGTAGCGGAGCCCCGGGCCCGCCACGTGGCCTTGGCGCTTGGCACCCCTCCCTGCTTGCGCGCCCTCAGGAACACCAGCGCCATGACCACCAGGGCAAGGAAAGCTGCCGGCACGAAGCCTGCAAGGAACAGCGTGGTGGTTGAGATGGTGGTGATGGAGCCCAGGATGAGCAGGACGATGCTGGGCGGGATGGTTTCGCCCATGATGGCCGACGCCGATAGGACGGCAACTACCTCGCCCCTGGGGTATTTACGTTCTTCGAGCATGCCGCGCATGGTGGTGCCAACCGCTGCCACGTCCGCCACTTTGGAGCCGGAGATGCCGGAGAAGATGTACATGGTGACCACCACCACCTGCAGCAGGCCGCCGCGGAGATGGCCGATCAGTGCGTCGACGAGCTTGGCCAGCGGCAGGGTCAGGCCCGCCGAGTTCATGACCGTGCCGGCCAGGATGAAGAACGGGATGGCCAGCAGGACGAAGCCCTTGGCTCCGGATGCCATGCCGATCGGGATGGCGCTCACGTCGGAAATACCGCCGAGGTACAGGTAGATCCCGGAGGCGAGGGCCAGCACAAACGCAATGGGCAGTCCCAGGAACAACAGGGCGAACAGCGCTACGAGGACCACGACGAGCAGGACGTTCGGGGAGGCGTAGTAGAACAGGGGCGGCGAGACCAGGACGACGGCGACCAGGGCGGCCGCGATCCCGGCACCGACGAGGGCCGGGCGCCAGGGCTGCCGCCGCAGTTTGACCAAGGCAAACCAGGCGATGAGGACCATGCCCACCGAGAAGGGCATGTTGACCCAGAACACCGGCAGCTGAAGGATGGGCGTCTTCTCCTCGAGCTGCTGGACGAGGGTCGGAACGAACAGCGCCAGCGCACCGGCGCTCATCACAAAGACGAGCCAGTCCACGAGGGCCGCCAGGTATGGCTTCCAGGTTGCGGGCAGCCGCATGATAAGGGCCTGGACGGACATGTGCGCGCCCTTCGGGTAAGCAATGGCCCCACCGATAAAGGCAATGGTCAGCAGGGCAATCTCGGACACTTCCTGTGTCCACAGCACTGAGTCCCCGGTGATGACGCGGACGGTGATGTTCAGGAGGATCACCACGAGCTCCGCGAGAATCGCCGCTCCCACTATCCATTCGAGCGTCTTGTCGAGCCATGCTGCGCCGCTCCAGCGCTCTGGCACGTGGTCGTGGTGAAGGATTTCCTCCGCTTCGAGGGGAAGGACTTCCTCGTAGTCCTGGGGAGCAACGGTGGGTTTCATAGTTTTCCAGACTGTCGACATTGAGAGCGGGAGTTCGGTGGGGAGTGGAGTGTTGGCACGGGTGGGAGCCTAGGCGGGCTCCCACCCGTCCTGGCTACTTCTTGCCGGCGAAGGCGATGGCCTGGTCGAAGAATTCCTTGCCAATCAGCTTGGAAAACTCCGGGTAAAGGCTTTCGGAGGCGGCCTTGAACTCGGCGAGTCCGGATGCACTGAGCTCGTTGGCCTTCATGCCCTTGGCTGTCAGTTCATCCAGCTGCTTCTTGGACTGTTCGTCGTCATAGCCGGTCTTGAAGGTTGCCGTCTCCTCGGAGGCCGCGTTGAGCGCCTTCTTCTGATCATCCGTCAGTGAATCCCACTTCTTCGATGACAGGGCCAGCACCCATGCGTCGTTGATGTGGTTGGTCATGGAGACGTACTTCTGCACCTCGGAGAACTTGTTCGTCCAAGGAACCTCAATCGGGTTTTCCTGGCCGTCGATGGTTCCGGTCTGCAGGCCGGTGAAGACTTCCGAGAAGGCCATGGTGGTGGGGCTCGCGCCCAGCTTTCCGAAGAAGTCGGTCCAGAGGGTGTTGCCCGGTACGCGAATCTTCAGCCCTTTCAGGTCGGCCGGCTGTTCAATCGGTCGCACCGAGTTGGTGATCTCGCGGCCGGTCCGGGTCAGGAAGGAGAGGGCCACAGTGTCCTTGGCGGCCAGCTTGTCCTTGAGGACCTTTCCCGGGTCTCCGGCGAGGAACTTCGCCTCTTCCTTCGTGTCCGCGAAGAGGTAGGGAATGCTGATGCCGTTCATTTCGGGGACCACCGAGGCGTAGACGGAAGTGGACAGGATGAGCCCGTCGAGCGACCCGCCTTGAAGCCGGGTGACGGCCGCATTCTGGTCTCCGCTGAAGCTCGTGCCGTTGGGCACGACGGTGACCTGGACCGAACCATTCGAGGTCTTCTTGACCTGGTCGGCAAAGTGCTGGGCGGTCACACCGACGGAGGAGGTCAGCGGATCCGGGATGGAGAGCTGGATCTTGGCCACCGGGCCGGTCTGGCCGGCTTGGGTTCCGCCTGCACAGCCGGACAGCAGGGCGGCAGCCAGGCTGGTTGCCAGTACCCCGGTGATGGCGCGGGTCTTGAGGTTCATTCGATGCCTTTCTTCATTGGAAGGATGCGGTGCTGCGGCAGATGCGGCGGGCGGCCGACGGCAGCGGTCCAGCTTGACGACAGGGGCCCTGGCTCAGGAGACGCTGACGGGGGTGGCGATGAGCGCCTCGGTTTCGCGGCGGAGTTCCAGCGCCTGGGAAAGGGAGTCATCAATGATGACGTCGTCCCAACCGACGATCGCTCCCTTGGGCACATCGTTACGCAGCTCCACGTGGTGGGCCAGGGCGACGGGCAGTGCGCCGGTGGCAACCGAGTGCTTGGCGGAGACAAGCTTGCCCCAGACCGTGAAGCCGCCTTCGCCGTCAAGGAACTCGCCAGCCTTAAGGTCTTTCTTGGCGGTGGCGACCACGTCCCCGTAGAAGCCGACCGGGCCCCCGGTGGGGATACCGCGGAGGGCTGCATTGGCAATGGACATGTTCAGTTCGAGCCCGACGTAGTGGTAGGGGCGGTACAGGGCGGCGTACTGGCCGGTGGGGTCCGGGTGCCACGGGTATTCGTTGAAGCAGCCGGAGACGTAGTTGTTGGTTGCCTTGACGACGACGAAGACGCCTTCTTGGGTGTTGTGGCTGATCCAGCTGCCGTCGCGGTTGACGCTGGACATGACGTCGACGCTTCCTTCGTGGGCCAGCGAGCCACCAACGGCGGCCGGGCGGCAGATCGTCGCGATTTCTTCAACGTTGCCGGGCGTGAAGCTGAGGCCGGCATCGGAAGGAGCCAGCCCTGCGCCGTTGGCGACGGCCGCCATTTCGATGGCAGCCTTGGTTCCGTCGCGGAATGAGGTGTGCATATAGGGGTTGAGCTGGCCGGAGTCCGTCAGTTCCTTGGAGAATTCCCAGTTTTCCCAGACATTGTCCGGATTCATCTCGTGGTAGTGCTCCAGGTACTTGGCGCCCTTGCCTGCACAGACCACGTCGAAACCGCTGGTGCGTGCCCAGTCCACCAGTTCCATGATCAGGGCCGGCTGGTCCCCGTAAGCCATGGAGTAGACAACGCCTGCTTCCTCAGCCCGCTTGGCGAGCGCGGGTCCGGCCAGGGCATCAGCTTCGACCGTGACCATGATGATGTGCTTCTTGGTTTCGATTGCCTTCAAGGCGTGCTTGATGCCGACAATCGGGTTGCCGGTCGCTTCGACGATGACATCGATGTCGACGTCGAACAGCTCGTCAGCGTTGGCGACGATGGCCGTGGATCGGTCCTCCAAGGCTGTGGCGATGTCAGGAGCCACCTGGCCGGCTGGCCAGTCCACCAGTTCGAAGGCGCCCTGGGCCCGCTTGACGTTGATGTCTGCGATGGCAACGACGTGGATACCGGGGATGTTGTTCGCCTGGGCCAGGTACATGGTTCCGTAGCGGCCGGCGCCAATCAGTCCAACGCGGATGGGGCGGGACTGCTGCTCGCGCTCGCTGAGGAGTTTATGAAGGTTCACGGGAATCTCTCTAAGGGGTGCTTGGCGATAGAAAGCACCTCCGGCGGGCCGGATGGCACAACTTCTTTGTCGCATTTTTGGTGGAAAACTGTCCGGAGTGGAACCGGTTCCACTTTTGTACCAGCCACTGATAAGCTGTGTCAACGATCACCCTCCGGCCCTTCGTAATGAAGCGACAGGGCAAGGAAGGATGGCGTGGTTATTGACGACGAAGGTCTTATCCCTCAAGGAGGAGCGGTGCGCAAAGCGCCTACTATTCGCGACGTGGCGGCGGCTGCAGGAGTGTCCGTCTCCGTAGTCTCGCGGGTGCTGAACCCTGAATCGGGACCGGTCGCACCTGCGAAAAGGCAGGAAGTCCTTCGGATCATTGAGGAACTCGGGTACCGGCCCCGGGCGGCCGCGCGGGAACTGAGCGCCGGCCACGCACTCACCATCGGTTTGGTGGTGACGGATCTGTCCAACCCGTTTTTCGCCCGCTTGGCGGACAGGATCGTGTGGGAGGCGCGCAGCCATGGCGTCCAGGTGGTGTTGATGACCACGCAGGAGGATCCGCACCTGGAGGCAGACTCCCTGGACACCTTGTACGACCGGTCCGTGAGCGGCGTGATTGCCACTCCCACCGGGGGCAACATCGAAAAATGGAGGCGCCTGCGGGACCTTGGCGTCAACGTGGTCTTCATCGACCGCGCCATCGAGGAACTCGAGGACGTCGACGTCGTCAGCATTGAGAACTTTGACTCGGCCCAACGCTCAACAGAGCACCTCATTGGCCTCGGCCACACCCGCATCGGCCTGATTACGGGGCCGCTCACCACCTCCACCGGAAGTGCCAGGTTGAATGGCTATAAGGCCGCGCATCAGAACGCTTCCCTGCCCGTGGACCCCACGCTGATCCGCGACGTGCCCTTCCGTGGCGACGCGGGCGGAGACGCAGTGGGATCCCTGCTTGCGCTGCGTCAGCGACCCACAGCGCTGATCGTTGCCAACACGGCGCAGGTGCAAAGTTCAGTCCGCAGAATCGTCCAGACGGGCATCGAAATTCCCGACGAGCTTTCCCTCATCGTCTTTGACGACAATCCCTGGACGGAACTGACCACTCCCCCGCTGAGCGTCATCCGCCAGCCGCTCGACATGCTTGCCGTCCATGCCATCGAGCTGGTGCTTGGGCGGATGCACGGGAAGCTCCCGGACGGAGCCCGCCGCATCGAGGTCAAAGCCGACTATCTGCCCCGAAACAGCTGCGCACCCCTCATCCTGTCAAGCGCCCACTGAGGGCCGACTTACGGAGGAGCCCTTAGTACGGTTCCGGTCCAGGATCAGCGCGAGGGCGATCCCGAACATCCAGACGTCCTTGGCCAATACTGTGCCTTGCTGGCTGGGCCGGATCCCGTCCTCAAGGGTCATCTCCGGAATCCTGCGGTACATGGTCAGAAGCGATCCGGAGAAGAGGCCAAGGCCCAGCCCCGCCAGCCGGCTCGGCACGAACGGTGCCAGGAGTGCCGCGCCCAAGGTCATCTCGGCGTAGCTGAGCAGCTTTCCAAACGTTTCCGGCTCCATCCGGGCCACCTGCGGGTACACCTTGGCTCCCATGCCCTGCATACGGGCTGCGCTGTCCTTGTCCAGGTTCCGCTTGCTGTAGCCGGCGTTCAATATGAAGGCTCCGGTGGCCAGGCGGAGGGGAATGTGGCTCAGTTTCATCATTGTTCCCTTCACGATGTGCGGGGTGATGCGTGAGAGCATAGTTCGCCCGGCTATGCACCGCCAGAGCCGGGAGGCTGTTGATCGTTTCGTCCTAGATGGTCACGTTGAGCCCGGCCGTGTAGCCGGCAGCCGCGGACCCTGTCATCGTCGCCAGCTGGTAGATGCCGCCGTCATTCCCGAACACGTTGTCCGATTTGAGCGTGGTGCGGGTCATGTTCGTGACGCTGCGCTCGTACCCGGGGGTGGCGTAGACGTCGTCGCAGGCGGCCTGCGGCAGCGCGATCTGGGAGACGGCCAATACCTGCCCGGCAGCGGTGGCATTGTTCATGGACTCGAACACCTCGAAGTGGATGTGCGGCCAGCGCCCGGAGTACGCGGCGGGGAAGATCGACGTGAACGTGACCTGCCCGTTGGCGTCGGCTTCCTGCACGCCGCGCAGGTAGTTCTCGTTCTTCAGGCTCGAGTCGTACATCGAGTATTTTCCGTCCCGGTCGCAGTGCCAGGCGTACACTGCGGCACCGGCCATCGGGGCGCAGCCGTTGGCGTTGTCCAGGAGGGTCAGGGTGAAGGTCAGGGGTACGCCCTCGGCCTTTGCGGAGGCAGACCCGAAGCTCGACGTGATGTCCTTCCGCACCACCCCGGAGGCTTCCAGGACGTTCGGACCGTTGGAGCCATCCCCCGGATAGGGACCGGCGGTTTCCTGCGGGATTTCCACGCCGCACTCGGCGATGGCCCGGGTCAGCGTGGGGGTGGCGGTGCCGGCGTCCGTGGCCGTGGCCGACGCGGAGGACGTGGCGGCCGTCGCCGTGGTTGTTGCCGTCGCGGTGGAGCCCGTGGTTGCGGCGGGTGTGCAGGCGGCGAGCGCGGCCACCGCACCGCCCGCGCCGAGGAACAGTCCCAGGGACCTGCGGCTCACCAGGGTGTTCAGGTCGAACTCCAGCCCCCGGTCGTGGTCGGGGTGCGGCTGGTCAAGGTCGGGTTGGCGGGGTGTGCGTGAAGTGGTCATGATGCAAGGAAACCTCACGGGGCTATGCCCTGGGCCGGTTGCTGCTGTGCCGTAGCTGTGTGTCCGGACGGGCGCTTCCCCATAGGAAGCCAGCCCCCGCAGAACGTACGACGGCGGCACGCGCCCGCCGCCGTCGTCGTCCGTTCCAGCGAAGGCGGCCCGGCGCATAAGGCGCCGGAAAAGCGAGGAGGGGCAGGCCCATTGGAGCCTGCCCCTCCTCTTTGCACCGGCTGATGCCCTGCGCCCGACTTTCGGGTTTCCTGTTGCGATGGAGTATGCAGGAACATCTGCCGGCGGGCTTGTAAAGGAACGCCTCCGGCCGTCAGCGGCCTAGAGGGTCCTGGGATCTTCGGCGTACATCTTCAGCCTGATGTCCAAGGCGTCCGACATGTGGCGGGCGGCGATCTCCCCCGCCCGTTTGGAGTCCCCGTCCCCGATGGCGGCCAACAGGCTGGCGTATTCCGCCAGGACCACCGGCCACCGTCCCGGGTAGGTCAGCGTGGTGAGGGTGTACCGGCGCACCTGCTGGTCCAGGCGTTCCAGCAGTCCGATCAGCGACGGGCTGTGCGTGGCGTGCCACAGCTGGGCGTGGAAGGCGCGGTTGGTTTCGGCGAGCGCCCGGCCGTCACTGGGATCCAGCTGCTGCATCTGCGTCAGCAGCCCCGTGAGCAACTGGCGGTCCAGGGCGGTTGCCTTGACGGCGGCCTTGGCAGCCGCGGCCTGCTCCAGGATGATCCTCGACTCGTAGATGTCGATGATCTCTTCGGCCGAATGCGTTCGGACCACCACCGCCTTGCCGCGCCGTTCCACCAGCCCGTCCTGCTCCAGCCGCTGCAGCGCCTCCCGCACGGGCGTCCGGGAAGCCCCGTAGCGCTCCGTGAGTTTGGCCTCCGTGAGCGGCTCGTCAGGGGCAAAGACGCTCGCGAGAACGTCCTCGCGGAGCCGCTGATGGATGGGACTGGCCACTTTTTCCTCTTTTCCGTTGCTGGTGGGGCTGCTGGGTTGCTTAGGCGATGGAGCCGGCGCGGCGGCCGAAGACGGCGCCCGCCGCAAGCCCGGAGCCGCCGGGGTAGTTTCCGCTGAACAGTCCGCCCAGCGCTTCCCCGCAGGCATACAGCCCTTCGAGCGGCTCCGCGTCTTCGGTGAGCACGCGTCCCCAGGTGTCCGTCTTGAGGCCACCAAAGGTGAAGGTGATGCCGCAGGTCACCGGGAAAGCGTAGAACGGGCCGGTGGAGATGCTGCGGGCCCAGTTGCTCTTCGGCGGCCGGGTATCGGCACGGCGTCCATCCTTGACGTTGGGGTCAAACGGGGCGTCCTCCGTGATCGAAGCATTGAAGCCCTGCACCGTTTCCTCCAGGCCCTCGGGACTGATGCCGGCCTTCTGGGCCAGCTCGGCGAGGGTCGGCGCGGTGACCACCGAGACGCCCGGCATGTCGTACTCCTCGGCCCGCAGCATGGCGCGGGAGGAGGCGTCGAAGATCTGGAAGGCAACCGATCCCGGCTGGGCAAGGATGTCCCGGCCGTACTTCGCGTAGGTGTAGTTGCGGTAGTCGGCGCCCTCGTCCACGAACCGCTTGCCCTCGCTGTTCACCACAATGCCCAGCGGGTACCCGCCGCGGGTGAGCTGGTTGGTGAGCTCCAGGTTGCTTTCGTTCTCCGGGTGCCAGGCGTCCCAGGCCACGCTGTGGCAGGTGGACCAGTCGCCGCCCCTGGCCGCCCCGGCGTCGAGGGCGGCGAGGATCATCTCCCCCGTGTTGCCCGGCGTGCCGCGTACTTTCGCGTTCTGCCAGCCCTCCCCCAGGTGCTGGCGGCGCAGTTCTGGGGAGGCTTCAAAACCTCCCGAGGCGAGGATGACCGACTCGGCCCGGAGCTCACCTTCTCCGGTTGAGGTGCGGTACCGGACGCCGCGCACGCGGCCGTCCTCCTGGATGAGCCCGGTGGCTGCGCAGTCGTAGATGACCTCAACGCCCATGCGCTCCGCGGCGGCGCGGTGGTCGGCCATGAGCCCCTTGCCGCCGCCCACGTTGCCCACGTGCAGGCCGCCCCAGAACAGATAGCCGCCGTCCTCGGTCCGGTACGCCTGGCGCTCATACATCAGGCGGTATTTGAGTCCCATCCCCTGGAGCCACCGCAGGGTCGGGTTGCTTTCACTGACCAGGACCGCGGACAGTTCGGGGTCGTTGCGCCCTTCAGAGACCTTGGACAGATCGGCGAGGTATTCGGCGGCGGTGTAGGCGGGGACTTCGCTGGCGGCGTGCCGCTCATCAGGTTCCACGAATTCGATCAGCTCCTGGAGCCCGTCATGGGAGATGCGCGTGGCACCGGCGGTGTAGAAGCTGTTGCCGCCCGATGCGGCTTCCCGGGCCTTTTCGAGCAGGACCACTTTGCGTCCACGCTCGGCGGCTGCAAGTGCTGCCGCAAATCCGGCGTTGCCGCCGCCCACTACCAAAACGTCGCTCTCGATCATCATCAATCTCCTCAGCTCCATCGCTGTACACGATTGTATACATAGGTATGCCGTCGCATGCAATAGCGTCTTGGTGCAGGCTTTAGGGGTTCGGCGGGAGAGGTTTAATGCCGGAGCGTGCGGCTATCCCAGGCGCGGGCTGCTGATTTCCTGGGCGTCGATGTACATCTGGATGCGGATGTTCTTGGCCTCGTCCATGTGGGCGCTGGCGATGCGGCCGGCCTCCTCCGCGTTCCGCGCGCGGATGGCCACCAGCAGCTCCTCGTGCTCCTTCAGTACGCGGTCCCAGCGCTCCTTGGTGGAGAGCGTGGTGCCGGGGTAGCGGATGAAGTGGACCAGGATCCGGTCGAGCAGGTCGAGGAGGGCGGCGCTGTGGCTGGCGGCCCAGATGCGCTCATGGAAGGTGCGGTTGGCGGCGGCCAGTTCAGCCGGAGTGGCAGCATCAAAATCAAGGGTGACCATGGCCTGGTGCGCGCGGTCGATCAGCATCAGGTCCATGTCCGTATGCCGGAGAGCAGCTGTTTTTGCGGCCGCCTCCTCCAGGAAGGTCCGCACCTCATAGAGGTCCAGCATCTCTTCCGGGCGGTACTCCCGCACCTGCATGCGTGAACCGTAGCGCTCCACGAGCCCTTCGGTTTCAAGGCGCCGCAATGCTTCCCTGATGGGCGTCCGGGAGACGTTGTATTTCTTGGCCAGGGCGCTTTCGACGAGCTGGGCACGGGGAGGCAGCTCCTGCGAGATGATGGCGTTCCTGATCATCAGGTAGGGGCTTGTCTCTGGTTGCGACGCCACGGGCGGCCTCCGGTCTTCATGGAAACAAGCGGCAGGGCGCGCCGGCGCCATACCTTTAGCCGCAATTCTAACGCACTGCATACCGTTTGGGCGCGCTGTGGACACCGTGCCGATTTTCCGCACACCCACCGAAGCAGGCACGCGCCCAAACGGCCTTGTCGGTATTCATATTTAAAGGACTGTTGCTTAAGTCATATCAACGGTATACCGTTTGTGACCAACGCCATACAGCAGGCCAAATGCCGGATTCCGGTTGGTCCCGCTTTGAACATTTACCCGGTGACTGCACACGGCAGGACGGGGTATTTCAGGAGAACCAATGACGCTTCTATTCAGGGAAGAGCCGCAGGCCGGCACCCTCCCGGTCACCCCGGTACCGGCCACCCTCGTCCGTGGCGGCACCAGCAAGTGCTGGATATTCCAGGATGAGGACCTTCCGGCCGACGCCCTGGAGACGGACCGTCTCCTCATCCGCACCTTCGGTTCGCCGGACCTCCGCCAGATCGACGGCGTAGGCGGCGCCTCCTCCACCACCAGCAAAGCCATCACCGTGGCCGGCACCGACCCTGCCGGAACGGTCCGCTACCGGTTCGCCCAGGTGGCCATCGACAAGCCGGCCGTCGAGTGGGCCAGCAACTGCGGCAACTGTGCAACAGCGCTGGGTCTGTACGCGCTCCACGCCGGACTGGTCGCTCCCACCGGGGAAGTCACCCGGGTCCCCATCCTGAACACGGTGACCGGGCTGCGCCTGGTCTGCGAGATCCCCACGCCGGGGGCGCAGGTGCCGGCCTACGGCGGGCGGCGCCTCGACGGCCAGCACTACCCCGGCGTCCCCATCGACGTCATCTTCCAAAAAGCCTCCTGGTCCAGCTACGGTGCACAGTTCCCTACAGGCAGCGCCACGGATGAGCTTGAGGTCGACGGGAAGCGGTACCAGGCGACACTGATCGACGCCGGCGCCCCGGCTGCGCTCTTCGACGCACAGGACCTGGGTCTGGACGCAACCGGCAGCGAGGAAGCCTTGGAGGCGCTGGTCCGGCTTGCCCCGCAGCTGCGCGCAGCGGCTGCCCGCAGGATGGGCCTGCCGCAGGACCTCACATCCATTCCGAAGGTTGGCATCGTGGGGCCTCCGCCCGCGGGCGCAACCGGCGTCTCGGCCCGGATGATCTCGATGACCGCACTGCACCCCGCCATCGGCCTCACCAGCGCGGTCGCCGTCGCTGCCGCCTCGGGCACACCAGGCAGCGTGGTGCAGCGCAGCGTGGTTCCGGCGGCGGAGGCCGGACTCTTTATCCACTTACTGAAAGGCAAGACGGCGCTGGCATTGGATGCAGCCGATCCCGCTGAAGTCTCCTTTCAACGCTCGGCCCGCGTCATCAGCGAAAGCACCATCCTGGTGCCCAGTGACTGAAGAAACCCCTACCGGAAAAACCCAGCCAAGGAATCAGCCATGAAAATCAGCATTCAAAACCTGCAGCTGAAGTACGGAAGCTTCACTGCCATCGAAAACCTCAACCTCGACATCGAAGACGGCGAGGCCCTGGTCCTCCTGGGCCAGTCCGGTTGCGGCAAGACCAGCACCATGCGCTGCATCGCCGGCCTGGAGGAGCCCACCTCGGGGCGGATCATCATTGACGACGTTGTGGTCTTCGACTCCGAAAAAGGCATCAACCTGCCCCCGAACAAGCGCAACGTCGGCATGGTCTTCCAGTCCTACGCGGTGTGGCCGCACATGACGGTGGCCCAGAACGTTGCCTACTCCCTCAAGCAGAAGAAGCTTTCCAAGAGCGAAATCGATGAGCGCGTCATGGAGGCCCTCACGCTGGTGGGCCTGGAGCCTTACGCCGACCGCGGCGCCAGCCTGCTCAGCGGCGGCCAGATGCAGCGCGTCGCCCTGGCGCGCAGCCTGGTCATGCGGCCCAGCGTGCTCATGCTCGACGAACCGCTCTCCAACCTTGACGCCCGCCTGCGTGACCGGCTCCGGGTTGAACTGCGTGAAATCCAGCTCCAGCTGGGGCTCACCTGTGTGTACGTCACCCACGACCAGCACGAAGCCTTCGCCCTGGCAGACCGCATCGCCCTGCTCCAGGGCGGCCGGATTGTGCAGATGGGCGCCCCGCAGCACATGTACGAGGCACCCGCCAGCGCTTCAATCGCCCACTTCCTGGGCGTTTCCAACATCATGGACTGCACCCCGGAGGGCACCGCCACCGGGTCCACCACCGCACGCATCACCAACAGCGAGCTCACCATCCAGTCGGCGCAGCAGGCCAGCGACGCCGGCACAGCCCCCAAGGTCTGCATCCGGGCCGAGGACCTGCAGATCACCGCCATGCCCACCGAACACCCCAACTCATGGCCGGGAACGGTCCGCGTGGCGGGTTTCCAGGGCAACGACATCCGGTACGCCATCCAGCTGGAATCCGGGCCCGAACTGGACGCCCTGGGCGGCCTGCGCCGCGGCGAACAGCACAAAGTGGGGGACCGCGTGTGGGTCACCGTCAACCCCCGCGAAGTCCAGATCCTGCCGGCTGAGGTCCTCGCATGAGCCTCAAGACCACCGAAGCGGCCACCCGCGCCGAGGCACGCCTGGCACCGAAGCCCGAACCCCGGGACTACCGGGCTGCCCGGACCCTCTCGGGCCTCCGGAAGAACACACCGGGCCTGATCGTCCTGGTCATCCTTGGCGTCCTCATCGTCCTTCCGCTTGCCCTGGTGCTGCTCGCCGCGTTCTCGGACAGCGTTCCCCGGCCGGGCAGCATCTCCCTGGGCGGCCTGACGCTGTCCAACCTGGCGCTGCTGGCCACCCCGGAAGCACTCGGCGCGTTGGTCAATTCGCTCATGGTCGGCGCCGGCTCGGCGCTCATCGCCCTGCTGATCGGCGCCTTCCTGGCTTTCGTCTGCGCCCGCTCCGATGCGCCGTGGCGGAAGTTCATCTTCTTCATCGGCATGGCGCCGATGTTCATCCCGGCCCTGGTGGGCGCCCTGGCGTGGTCGCTGCTGTGCTCGCCGAGCGCCGGCTACATCAACATCTTCCTCCGCGACCTGGGCATTGATGCCGCCATCAACATCTACAGCCTGCCGGGCCTGGTGTTCGTGCTGGGAATCTTCTACGCCCCGTACGCCTTCCTGCTGCTGCACAGCTCGCTGTCGATGATGAACGCCGACCTCGAAGAGGCTGCCACCGTCCACGGGGCTCCGCTGCGCACCATGCTGCGGACCGTTACCCTGCCCCTGGCCCTGCCGGCCATCCTGGGCTCCGCCGTCCTGGTCTTCGCACTGACGATGGAGAACTTCCCGGTGGCCCAGGTCATCGGCAACCCCGCCGGCGTGGACACGCTGCCCACCTACATCTACCGCCTCATGAGCGCCACCCCGGCCAAGAGCAACCAGGCGGCCAGCGTCGCCCTCATCCTCACCGTTGCGCTGATGGCCGTGACCCTCATCCAGCAGCGCATCATCAACAAGCGCAAATTCACCACCATGACCGGCAAGGGCAACCGTCCCCGGCAGGTGCCGCTGCGCAAGATGCGCTGGCCCTTCACCATCATCGCCCTGGCCTACTTCGCAGTCTCCGTCGTCCTGCCCATGCTCGCCCTGCTCGCCGCGTCCATGCAGGCCACCCCGTTCGTGTCCTCGATGTCGCAGCTGCTGGAAGCGAATTCCCTCAGCTTCGCCAAGCTGATCGAAGTCCTCGGATCCAACGACTTCCAGCTCGCCCTCAAGAACAGCGTCCTGGTGGCCCTGATCGCAGCCTTCGCCGGCACCACGCTCAGCTTCATCGCCTCCTACATCCGGTACCGCACCAAGTCCAAGGTGGGGCGCCTGATCGAACTTGTCGCCATGACCCCCCTGGCCGTCCCCGCCATCGTCATGGGCATCGGACTGCTCTGGACCTGGCTGCTGCTGCCCCTGCCCATCTATGGCACCCTGGCGATCCTCGCCGTCGCCTGCGTTGCAGTGTTCATGCCCCAGGGCTACCGCGGCGTCTCCGCCTCCATGCTCCAGATGGACCAGGACCTCGAGGACAGCGCGGTGATGCTCGGCGCCGGCCGGACCAGGTCCGTCCTGGACGTCACCCTGCCCCTGATGCGCGTGGGCATCATGTCCTCGTTCCTGCTGTTCCTCATGCTCTCCATGCGTGAGCTCAGCGCCTCCATCTTCCTCTTCACCTCGAACACCCGGATCCTGTCCATCCTCGTGTTCGACAACTTCGACAACGGCCAGAGCCAGGCAGCTGCGGCCGTCAGCGTCCTGTACTGCCTCGTCATCGGAATCCTCGCCGTCATCGCCCAAAAAGTCGGCGGCGAACGCAAGACCAAGAACTGACCTTCCACCCACCTTTGAAAGGGACACCCACAATGAAGTTAGCGTCCAAACTCCCCGCTCTCACCGCCGCCGGAGTGCTCCTGGCCCTCAGCCTGACCGGCTGCGGAAGCGCCGCCCAGAGCGCCGGCGTCGTCACGGCCAGTGCGGCTGTGAAGACCGACGACGGGCTGGTCATCAACGGCGAGTCCATCGCGGACAAGGCCACCTACGAGAAGGCCAAGACCCAGACCCTGTCCCTCTACTCCGGCTACACCGATTCCTCTGAAAGCGCCCTGGTGGACGCCTTCACCAAGGACACCGGCATCAAGGTCAACGTTGTCCGGCTCACCCCGAACAAGCTCTCCGAACGAGTACTGTCCGAACAGGGTGCCGGCAAGCTCAGCGCCGACGTCATCCGCACGTCCGACTACCGGATTGCCAAGTCCATGGAGGATGCCAAGGTCTGGAAGGCCTACGACGTCCCCGGCGCCTCGGCACTCAAGGACGTTTCCGTGGACGGCGGCCAGTTCACCCGCATGTTCAACTCCGTGTACACCCTGGGCTACAACACCCAGCTCGTAAAGGAAGCCGATGCCCCCAAGTCCTGGGCGGATGCCGTCGGCGGCAAGTGGCAGGGCAAACTGGGCATCGTCCAGGGCGGTTCGGGCGGCAGCACCGCTGCGCTGAACCGCTTCATGGAAACCAAGATGGGCGGCGACTACTTCGCCAAGTACGCGGCGCAGAAGCCCAAGATCTACGACTCCCTGGGTGCTGAAGCCACGGCCTTGGCCCGCGGTGAAGTCGCCGTCGGCACGGTCACCATCAGCGGCACCAACATCTCGGCCGTCCAGGACAAGGCTCCGGTCAAGTTCATCGTCCCCGAGGAAGGGCTGGTCTCCTACGACTACTACCTGGGCATGACGGGCACCGCCACCAACGTGGAAGCCGCGAAGGTCTTCATGAACTACAACCTTTCCAAGCAGGGCCAGCAGGTCTTCGCGCAGATCGGTGAATACCCGGTCCGCACGGACGTGGCACCGCCCACCATCATGGGCGTGACCCTCCCCGCCGTCGACTCCGGCAAGGTCTTCCGCATGCAGAACACCGACGCCGTGACCTACGGCAAGGATGATCTTGCCAAGTGGAACCAGGTGTTCGGCTACACCAAGTAACCCCGAAATCCCATGCCTGGGGACCCGGCCTCCGCCGGGTCCCCAGGCTTTCTGGTTTCACCCACCACCAGGAGGCCCCGTGACCGCCGCCCCGGAACTTCCGCTGCCCCGGAACACCTCATCCCTGCTGGTCCTCCAGGACGGCAGGACCGTCGTCGAACATGGCGACACCACCCGCGCCAGCTACGTCGCCTCGGTCCGCAAAAGCCTGCTCTCGATCCTGTACGGAATCCAGGTGGACGCCGGCACGGTCAGCTTGGATGACACGTTGGGCGCGCTGGGGATCGATGACACCGGCGGCCTGCTGCCCCTCGAGAAGACGGCGCGGCTCCGCGACCTCCTGACCTCCCGGTCGGGGGTCTACCATCCACCCTCCAGCCCGGGCAGTGACGAGGATGCCTTCCCTCCCCGCGGCACCAAAGCGCCGGGTCAGTTCTTCGTCTACAACAACTGGGATTTCAACGCCGCCGGCGCGATTTTTGAAAAGGCCAGCGGCCTGACGGTCTTTGACGCGTTCGAGAAGTACCTGGCCGGTCCGCTGGGATTCGACGACTACGACCCCACACGCCAGCGCATGCTCGGGAACGCCCAGAAGTCCGTTTTCCCGGCCTACCACTTCTTCCTCTCCGCCCGGGACCTGGCAAAGATCGGGCTGCTGATGGCAGCCGGCGGGCAGTGGGAGGGCCGGCAGCTTGTCCCCCGGGAGTGGGCCAGGGACAGCGTGGCCACCCAGGTCAGGCGCGCAGACATGGCGCCGGCCACCGGTTTTGGCACCTGCGACTACGGCTACCTGTGGTGGCTGCCCCGGGAACCCGGCCCGCAGTGGGAGGGATCGTTCCTGGCTGCGGGCAACTACGGCCAGTTCCTGCTGGTCCTGCCGGCAATCCGCAGCGTCATTGTGCACCGGCGCTTCGTCAGCGACAGCTTCGCCATCGCCCGGAATACCCGTCCGGCGGGGTCGACGGCGTCCCCGGCTCCGGTGACCCACGCCGAATTCATGGACCTTGCCCGCGCGCTGGTTGCCGGCCCACTGGCCCGGTAGGCGTCAGGAAAGACAGTGCACGACGGCGGCACCCTCCTGTGTCAGGAAGCCGCGCCCTTGGCGATGGACCGGAACACCTTGGTTGCCTGCTGCGCCGCGGGGCTGAGCCGCCGGTTTTCCAGGTGGGCCAGGAGGATGCGGCGCTTCGGGGACCCGGCAAGCGGGACCGCCACGACGTCGGGACGCAGGGCTGTCAGGGCCAGCCTCGGCGCCAGGGCGATCCCGATACCGGCGGCCACCATGCCCTGTGTCTCCTGGTAATCGTTGGCGGCGAACGCGATCCGCGGCTCGAACCCGGCGTCACGGCATACCCGGCTCAGGACGTCGGCCACGGGGTGCTCGTCGCGCACCACCCATTCCTGGTCGCTCAAGGCGCCGATGCGGACCGAGCCGAGTTTCGCTATGGGGTGCTCCCGCGGTACCAGCAGCACGGTGGGATCGTTCGTCAGCCTGACCAGGGCAAGGTCGGGGTCCTCGATCTGCTGCCAGGGATAGTCCCACAGCAGCGTGAGCTCGATTTCCCGCCGCCGCAGCCGTTCCAGCAGGCCGTCCCGGCGGGCGCTGACCACCGTCACTGCCACCTCGGGGTGGCGGGCACGGAACGCCAGCACCACGTCCGGCATCAGGGAGGCCCCGCCGGTGGGGAAAGTTCCAAGCCGGAGCTGGCCCCGCCGAAGGCCCGCGAACTCCCCCATCTCGGCGCGGGCGGCCTCCACGGTCCTGTCGATGTCGTCCGCGTAGTGCAGCAGGGCGTGCCCCGCTTCGGTCAGGACCACGCCCCGGGGATGGCGCTCGATGAGGACCACGCCCATCTCCTGCTCGAGTTTCGCGATCTGCTGCGAGACCGCCGAGGTGGTGAAGGAAAGGGCGGCCGCGGCGGACGTCAGGGAGCCGGAACGGCCCACCTCGCGGAGCACGTGGAGCCGGTGGAGATCGAGGATTGCCATGTACTGAGTTTAGCAAAAGTAGATAGTCGTCCATTTATTTGCGATTGTGCTGAAGGCTCGGATCCCGGATCGTAGAAGTACAAGGTGCTGTGAAGTAGAGCACCTGCAAGTTACGAGGGAGAAATACAGTGGGACTCAAAGGACATTGGTACCGGGGCGGCACCAGCAAGTGCTGGCTCTTCGATGCCAGGGACGTGGCCCTCCACGCCCCCACCCGCGAGGAAATCCCCGCACTGCTGTCAGCCGCTTTCGGCGCAGCGGATGCGCGGCAGCTGGACGGCGTCGGCGGCGGAACGTCCACCACGTCCAAGGCTGCAGTCATCTGGGCAACCCCGGGCGCCGAGGCAGACCTCGACTACCTTTTCGCCCAGGTGGGAATCGGTGACCCCACCGTTGAGCTCGGTTCCAACTGCGGCAACTGCGCCACCGCCATTGCCCTGTTCGCTGTCCAGACGGGCATCGTTCCCGCCCGGGACGGCATGACCAAGGTCCGCATGCGCCACGTCACCTCCGGCGCGGTGCTCAGCGGAGCGGTTCCCACTCCCGGCGGCCACATTCCCAAGTCTGGCCTGGCCCGGGTTCCCGGCAGCAGCGCCGCCGGTGTTCCCGTCAGCCTCTCGTTCCACGGCCCCTGGGGCCAGAACACCGGCGCACTGCTGCCTACCGGCAACACGGTGGACCAGCTCCAGGTCAACGGCCGGACCCTGGCCGCAACGATGGTGGACGCCGGCGCCCCTGCCGTGCTCCTCGCAGCCGACCAGGCCGGCGTCGACCTTTCCTCAATGACTGACAACCTGACCGCCCAGCTGCCGGACCTCATCGCGGCACGGGCATCGGCCGGCCTCATCATGGGGCTCCGGAAGCCTGAGGATCCGCCGCAGAACGCCGTCCCGAAAGTCGGGGTTGTGGCGCCTGCCGGCGACTACATCGCCGCGGACGGAACAACCATTACTGCCGGCAGCCACGACGTGCGGGTGCGGATGCTGTCCATGCTCGCACCCCACCCGGCCATCGGCCTGACCTCAGCCGTGGCAGTGGCCCTGGCATCCTCGCTGCAGTCATCGGTCGTAGCCACCGCAGCGGGCCAATCGCCCTCCACCGGCACCGGAACCCCCCGCTTGCTGCGGGTCGGAACGCCCGCCGGCGTGATCACCGCCGAAATCATCACCGATGACACGGGCGCCGTCAGCGAAGTGGCCCTCCACCGGGCAGCCCGCCACATCGCCACCGCAGATATCGACGTGGCCCCCGCCGCCGAACTGTCCGCCTAAACCCCCATCTCTTTGCCCCATCATTAAGGGGCCGCACCAAGCAGGAAGTTGTTCAATGAAGATCAAATCCATCCTCGGACACCTGTATGTCCAGGTACTCATCGGAGTCGCCCTCGGCGTCGTTGTCGGCGCACTGTGGCCGGACCTCGGTTCGTCCCTGAAGCCCATCGGCGACGGCTTCGTGAAACTCGTGAAGTTCATGATCGCCCCCATCGTGTTCTGCACCATCGTGGGAGGCATCACCTCCCTGCGGGACACCAAGAAGGTGGGCCCCACCCTGATCCGTTCGCTGGGCCTCTTCTACGCACTGACCGCACTCGCCCTGGCCCTGGGCCTGGCCGCGGTGACGCTGTTCCAGCCGGGCGCCGGCATGCACATCGATCCCACGCACCTGGACTCCTCGGTGGCGCAGAAGTACACCACCCAGCTGCCCAGCAGCAACCCCGTGGACTTCATCCTGAGCATCATCCCCACCACCTTTGTTGGCGCCTTCGCCGACGGTGAGGTCCTGCCCGTGCTGGTCATTGCCCTGCTCTGCGGCTTCGCCTTCAGCAAGCTCGGCGCACCGGGCAAGCTGGCACTGGACGTGGTCAACAGCTTCAACAAGCTGCTCTTCATCATGTTCGGCTACATCATGAAGGTAGCTCCGCTGGGAGCCTTCGGGGCCATGGCCTTCACCGTGGGCAAGTACGGCGCCCACTCCATCGGTAACCTCGGCATGCTGATCCTTGCCTTCTACGCAGCCTGCATCGTCTTCGTGGTGGTGGGCCTGGGCATCCTGGCCAAGGTGACCGGCTTCAGCCTGTGGCAGATCCTGCGCTACTTCAAGGACGAATTCCTGATCGTCCTGGCCACGTCCTCCAGCGAACCGGTCCTGCCGCGGCTGCTGTCCAAGCTCGAGCGGATCGGCTGCGACCGGAGCGTTGTGGGCCTCGTGGTCCCCACCGGCTACTCCTTCAACCTGACTGGCACGGCCATCTACCTGACCCTGGCCTCCATGTTCATCGCCCAGGCCTGCGACATCCACCTCAGCTGGGGCCAGATCCTGCTGATGCTCGGCATGATGCTGCTGACCTCCAAGGGCGCGGCGGGCGTCACCGGCAGTGGTTTCGTGGCCCTGGTGGCGACCCTGACGGTCATGCCCACCCTCCCCGTGGCCGGCGTGGCCCTCATCGTTGGCATCGACCGCTTCATGAGCGAGGCCCGCGCCCTGACCAGCACGGTCTGCAACATCGTCTCCTGCGTGGCCATCGCCAAGTGGCAGGGTGAGCTGGACATGGGCAAGCTCCGTTCCGAGCTCCAGGCGGGCTTCGTGCCCACCGAGGCGGAAAAGATCCAGCTGGCCGAACCGGCCCTGGCCCACTAACCGGCCTGCAGGCCACCACCCCCCGTGTTTGCCCGGGATCCCAGCAGGGGTCCCGGGCAAACCCTTGCAAGGGGTACTACTTCACAATCCCCACGGAAAGGACCCGGAATGAGTGAGCGCCAAACGGAACAGGAAACAGCGGAAGACTGCGACGCCGGCACGTGCTTCTACTGCCAAAGCCCGGAAACCGACTAGGGCCGAGCCCTCGGGCCGGGGCTGCGAGGCAACGAGCCCTACACCCACTGCTCCCACACCGTCAGCTGCAGGTTGACGGTCCCGGACGAGCCAGCCACAACAGCACCAGCCCCCGCGGAAGGGTCGACGGCGGCACCCGCCGTGCCGCCGTCGTCGTCCGTTCCAGCAAGCTCAGCCCAGCGCATCAGGCGCGGACCGCCGCAACAGCCTCATCAGCGGAACGCACCGGCGTCTCCAGCCCCAAGTGCCCGCGGAGCGTGGTGCCCCGGTACTCCGTGGGGTACACGCCACGTTCCTGCAGCTCCGGCACCAGGTGGTTCACGATGTCATCCAGCCCGGTCGGGACCAGCCACGGCGAAATGTTGAACCCGTCCACCGCACCCACCCGCGCATACTCGGCCAGCTGGTCCGCCACCGCGGTGTAGGAGCCGGTGAAGGTGGCATCGATCCGCGCGGTCTTCGAGGTGACGAACTGCCGGATGGACAGCCCCTTGTCCTTGGCCTCGGCCCGCCACTGGTCCGCCAGCTGCCGGGCCTTGGCGCCGTGGAAACCGCTGCCGCGGGTCTCGGACGTTTCCTCCACCACGGGATCGATCTCCGGCAGCGGGCCGTCCGGATCGTACGCCGACAGCTCGCGGCCCCAGAACTGCTCCAGGTAGGCGATGGCCTGCTGCGGGCCGATCTGCAGGCTCCGCACCCACTCCTTCTTTTCCGCCGCTTCGGCAGCGGTCGGCGCCAGGATGAACTCACTGGCCGGCATGATCTGCACGGCATTGGCCCCGCGCCCGGCGGCCAGGGACCGCTCCACCAGGTCCTTGCGGAACTCCACGGCGTCCTCGAACTTGGGGTGGGCGGAGAAGATCACGTCCGCCTGCCGGGCGGCGAAGTTACGGCCCTCCGGCGAGTCGCCGGCCTGGAACAGCACCGGCCGGTACTGCGCACTGCGCGGCAGCCGCGGCGTCACATCCACCGTGTAGTGCCGGCCCTCATGGAGCACCCGGCGGGCGGGACCGTCCGGCGTTTCCCACGAGTCCCAGATCCGCTTGGCCGTCTCCACGAACGCCTCGGCATGCTTGTACCGGTCCGCGTGGTCCAGGTAGCCTCCGCGGCGGAAGTTCGCCCCGGTCCAGGCGTTGTCCGTGGTCACGATGTTCCACGCCGCGCGGCCGCCGGAGACCAGGTCCAGCGACGCGAGCCGGTGGGCCAGGTCCGCAGGATCGTTGTACGTGGTGTTCTGGGTGGCCACCAGGCCAATGTTCTTTGTGACGGACGCCAGGGCGGCCAGCATGGTCTGCGCATCCGGGCGGCCCACTACGTCCAGCGTGTGCGGGCGTCCCAGGTGTTCCCGCAGGCGCAGCCCTTCCCCCAGGAAGAACGCGGCGAAGAGTCCGCGCTCGGCGGTCTGGGCGATGCGGCGGAAGGATTCGAAGTCCGTCTGCGACCCTGATTCGGGGGCCTTCCAGATGGTGCCGGAGTTGACGCCCTGGAAGAAGACGCCGAACTGGATCTGGCCGCTCGGCGTGAATTGGTCCGGCGTGGCGACCTCGGATTTAGCACGGGCGTGCTGTGTCATGATTTTCCCCTTACTTTCCGGCACCGGCAGGCGCAGCGGCGGCGGTTGCGTAGCGGCTGGCCGGACGCTCCAGGCCCAGCAGGTCGCGGAAGGTGCCGTCCTGCACCACCGGGCGGAGTGCCCCACGGCGGCGCAGTTCCGGCAATACCCGCCGGCCCAGTTCCTCCAGGTCAACAAAGAGCGACGCCGGGTTCAGCCGCACGCCGTCGGCCTCCTTTAATAGGTCGGCCAGGAAGTCGGTGAGGCCGGCTGCGGAACCTGCGAAAGCCGCCCGGCCGCCGTCGAATGATGCACCCCGCGCAGCCGCAGCCTGCCCACGAGCGTCCAGCACGACGTCGAGCTCGGCAACCACCGCAACGCCGGCTCCCACCCTGGCCCGCACATCACGGACCTCGGCAGCCAGCAGTTCCGGCGTCGGGGCGGACACCAGCACGGCGTCCACGGCCTCCACCGGAATCCCGCCAATCAGCGAAGCAGGGGCCAGCACGGGCAGTTGCCCCTGGAGCGGCCGCGGGATGATGGATGGCCCCTTGACGGAGTAGCCGGCGCCGGGAAAGCCGGCAGGCGTTTGGAAGTCCGCATAGTGCAGCTTGTCCACGTCGATGTACCGGCCGGTGGCAACGTCCCGGATCACGGCGTCGTCCTCCCAGGAATCCCAGAGGCGCCGGGATACCTCGATGGACGCCGCGGCTTCCTGGCCCAGCGCGGCACCGGTGACGGAAGGACGGCCGACGGCGGCGGCAGCCTCCGGCGATTCCGCCGCCGTCACGATCCACCCGGCCCGTGCCCCGGAGACGTAGTCCAGGCTGGCCAGCTGCGTGGAAACGTGGAACGGCTCCGTATATACAGTGTCAATTTCGGGGACCAGGACGATGGTCCGGGAAATGGGCCCTGCGAACGCGGCCCGCTGCAGGGCATTGGCACGCCCCGGTGCGGGCGCGTCGGTGAAGGTGGCGGCGTGGAAGCCCGCGGACTCGGCTGCCAGCACGGCCCGGGTGAGGTCCGCACCGTCCCAGCCGGCGCCGTCGAGCTCAATGGCCAGGAAGCCCGGGTTTTCAAAGGTACTCACTGCTGGTCCTGACGTTCGTAGGGAATCTTTTCGCCGGCCTCGATGGCCACGGGCAGCCGGTTTTCCGCCGGCGGGAGCGGGCAGGTGGCCAGGTCCGTGTAGGCGCACGGCAGGTTCACGGCCCTGTTGAAGTCCAGCAGGACGGACCCGTCCGCTGCCGGCACCACGGAGAGCGAGCGGTTGGCCGCGTACGTGGTCTTGCCGGAGGTCTGGTCCGTGAACAGCACCGACAGCGAGCCCGGGGCATGGCCGTTGAACGCGGTCAGCGCCAATTCCTGCCCGGCCAGTTTGAAGCGGATCTCGCCCGGGGCCTGGTACACGTGCTGGATGCCTTCGACGGCGGCGCCCACCGTGGTGGGCCGCGGCGCCTCGAACGGAACGAACGTCCCCCGCACCGCGTAGGCCGCATCGGGCGAGTAGGCGGGCGTGCCCTGGTAGTCCCGCAGCAGCGGATGGGAAGGGTTCCGCGGCCGGACGATGTACTCGCCGCCACGCTTGGCCAGCTCAATCACCGTCTCGCCGGACGCCAGGTTGATCCCGCTGCGCTCCTCGATGGGGCCAAACTCCAGCGAGGTTCCGGCGGCGGTATTCAACTCCCTGCCGTCCTGCTGCACGCTGTCACCCGGTTCCAAAACCACGCGGACGACGTCGGCTTCCACGCTCCAGGTGCCCGGGGCGCCGTCCAGCCGCGCGGGTTCGCTGCCCAGCCAGTGCAGGTGCGTCACCGCCAGGAACCCGTGGGGATGGGCCCGCTGCCGCTCGTGGTCCGCGTGCCATTCCTGCCAGTCGGCGTCGAAGGCCTCAAGGGCGGTGTCAGTGTGTACTGCGTTCATGATGCCTTTCCTGCCTGTGAGGGAGCGGCCGTGGCGGTTGCCGGCGTGGCCGCGAAGTTTTCCGCTGTGATGGTTTTGGATTCCGGCAGGGCTTCCTCGGACAGGCCCCAGCGTTCCAGGACCTTCCCGTAGGAGCCGTCCTGGATGACTTCGTTCAGCGCCTCGGAGATCACCGGTGCCAGCCCATTGCCGCGCAGCGTGGTGGCGGCCACCAGGGTTTCGGACGGCCAGCCGGCGTTGACCTTGCCCACCACTTTCAGGTCGTCCCGGGTGTTTTCCCGGTACACGGTGGACGGGTACGGGGCGATGTTCAGGTCCGTGCGGCCGGAGGACAGCGCGAGGATGGTGTCGGCGTCGGACGAGTAGTACTGCAGCGTGGCCGGCGCCTTGCCCTTGGCTTCCAGCTCCTTGTTCCAGGCCAGCAGGATCTTTTCCTGGTTGGTACCGGAGCCCACGGAAATCTTCAGTCCGGAAATATCGTCCGCGCCCTTGATGTCGTAGGTGGAGGACTTCTTCGCTTCGAACCCCATGTACGCGGCCCGGTAGCTGGCGAAGTCGAACAACTTCACCCGGTCCTTGTTCACGCCCACGTTGGAGAACACGGCCTCGAAGTCGCCGGACTGGGTCTTCAGCGGCCAGTTCTCCCAGGACGTGACCTGCACATCCAGCTCCAGGCCCAGCTTGTCCGCCACCAGCTGGGCGATATCCAGCTCGGAGCCGATCGGCGTCTTGTCGTCCGTGGCGTGGAAGGACAACGGGATGGAGCCGGCGGTGGTGGCGACGGTCAGCTTGCCGTCCCTGCCGATCAGTTCCGGGACTTTGGCGGCGAGCGCCGCATCCTTCTCCGCCCGGATCCGCTGCTGGTCCGGCGAGGTGTTGTACACGACGCCGTTGCGGGCCGCCGTCGTCTGCGCCCCTCCGCTGGGGTTGCCGGCGGCGGAGGCGCCGGGGTCAGCGCAGCCGGCGAGCGCGGCTGCGCCAAGGAGCGCGGTGCCAAGAAGGACGACGGCGGGACGCACCGCGGGTGCGCGGCGGCGGCCGCTGGTGGGGAAAGCCATGGGAGTTCCTTAGATGTTGAAGGCCGGTTCGAGCACCTTGGAGAAGAAGCTCCGGGTGCGCGGTTCCTGGGGGTTGCTGAAGATGTCCTGCGGGGTGCCCTGTTCCACGATCTGGCCCTGGTCCATGAACACCACGGTGTCCGCCACGTCGCGGGCGAAGCCCATCTCGTGGGTGACGATGATCAGCGTGGTGCCGGACGTGGCGAGCTCGCGGATGACGTCCAGGACCTCGTTGACCAGCTCCGGGTCGAGGGCGGAGGTGGGCTCGTCGAACAGCAGGATCTTGGGGTCCAGCGCCAGGGCGCGGGCAATCGCCACACGCTGCTGCTGGCCGCCGGAGAGCTGGCGCGGGTAGGCGTCAGCCCGGTCCTTGAGGCCCACCCGGTCCAGCAGTTCCAGGCCGCGGCGGCGGGCTTCGGCCTTGGAGCGGCGCGCCTTGCCGGGTTGGTGCGCGACGACGGGCGCTTCCGCCACGTTCTCCAGCGCGGTGAGGTGCGGGAACAGGTTGAAGTTCTGGAACACCATGCCGATTTCGGTGCGCTGTTTCAGGATGTCCTTTTCGCGGAGCTCGTGCAGCCGGTCGCCGCGGACCTCGTAGCCCACCAGCTGCCCGTCGATGGTGATGTGGCCGCCGTCCACCTTTTCCAGATGGTTGATGGTGCGCAGCAGGGTGGACTTGCCGGATCCGGAGGGGCCCACGATCACGGCCACTCCCCCGGGTTCCACCGTGAGGCTGACGCCTTTGAGGACTTCGGTGGCGCCGAACGATTTGCGGACGCCGGTGATCTCCACCAGGCCGCGCGTGGCGGCGGGGGCGGTAAGGGTCTCAGTCATCAGGAGTTCCTCCGGGTGGGGACTGCCGCGTGGGTGGCGAAAAGTTTGCGGGCCTTCTGCAGGGGCGTCAGCGGCAGGTTCCGCACCGCGCCCTTGGAGTAGTGACGTTCGATGTAGTACTGGAAGACGCTCAGCACGGAGGTGATCACGATGTACCAGAGGGTGGCCACCAGCAGCAGCGGCAGGACCTGCTGGGTGCGGTTGTAGATGACCTGCACCGTGTAGAACAGTTCGGAGTAGGCCAGGACGTAGACGATCGAAGTGCCCTTGACCAGGCCAATGATCTCGTTGAATGCGGTGGGCAGGATGGCGCGCATGGCCTGCGGCAGGACGATCCGGGTGGAGCGGCGCCAGGCCGGGATGCCCAGGGCGGCCGCGGCTTCCAGCTGCCCCTGGTCCACGGAAAGGATGCCGCCGCGGATGATCTCCGCCGAGTACGCTGCCTGGTTCAGGGTCAGCCCCAGCACTGCTGCCGCGAACTGGCTGATCAGTGTGGTGGTCTGGACCTCGAAGAAGCGGACATCGGTGAACGGGATTCCCAGGCTGATCTTTTCGTACAGGTAGCCCAGGTTGTACCAGAGGAGCATCTGCACCAGCAGCGGCGTGGATCGGAAGATCCAGGAGAACGTCCAGGACACCGAGACCAGCAGCGGCGACGCGGAGAGCCGCATGAGGGCCAGGATGAAGCCGAGCACGAACCCCAGGATGCCGGAGATGGCGGTCAGCTTGAGCGTTTCCACCAGGCCGTTGACCACGGACTGCGCGGTGAACCACTGCGCCACCACGCCCCACTCCCAGCGCGGGTTGGTGGCCAGGGACCAGGCCACCGCCAGGACACCGAGCGCGACGACGGCGGTCCCCACCCAGCGCCATGGATGCTTTGCTGCCACCACGCGGTAGGACGAGTAGTCCGGGGCCTGCCGGGGCGCCGCCCCGTCTTCCGGCCGTCCGGTTTTCGGTGGCGTTTCCGCCGGCGGTGCCGGCTGCGGCTGTTGTGACTGCGCCACCGTCGTTGCTGCTGAACTCATGTGCCACCTCGCTTCTGGTCGTGGGATCCGGTTGGGCCGTTGCCCCGGGTGGGACCGGGCGGCCCCTTGCTGGCTGCAAATCTAGGACCGGCCGGACGGGCCAGCAAGGCGGCAGGTTGCAATAGTTCACAGGGCTTCGTACGGCGTCATGAGTCGGTTTTTTGCGTCCCGTAACGTGCCGTGACGCGGAGTGAACGGCCGTGACCAGGCGCTCGACCGCCGTCGTCACGGCTGCCTAGCATGGGCACTCAATCCAGCCCCCCCGCCGTCAGGAGCACCCATGCCAGCCACCATCCCGGCCATCGTCTTCATTGGCGGCGGACCGCGCACGGCCGGCGTACTGGAACGGATCGCGGCCAACCGGCCAGAGGTCTTCGCGGGCCCGCTGCAGATCCATGTGGTGGAACCGCACGTCCCGGGCTCGGGCCGAATCTGGCGGTACGACCAGGACCCCGGCCTCCTGCTGAACTCGATGGCGGCGGACATCACCATGTTCACGGACGCGTCCGTGGACTGCGCCGGCCCGGCGGCACCGGGGCCCGGCCTCGCCGAATGGGCCGCCGGCGTCCTGGATGCTTCCATCATCGACGTGCCGGACTTCCCGCAGCAGCTGTGGGACCAGCTCCGCGCGCTGACCGGCACCACGTTTCCCACGCGCCAACTGCAGAGCCAGTACCTGGAGTGGTTCTTCCGCCGGACCGCCAAATCGCTGGGCCGCAGTGTGACGGTCCACCGGACCACCGCCCTCGGCATTGCCAGTGTGGATGGCGGCCACGAGGTGGAGCTGGCCAACGGCCGGACGCTGCACGCGGACATCGTCGTCACCGCCCTGGGGCATACGGACTCCCGGCCTGACGCCGTTTCCGCCGGGTTCTCGGACTTCGCCGCCCGGCACGGCGGCTACCACGCTGCACCCAGCTACACCACCGACGTCGACTACTCCCCCATCGCCCCCGGGCAGGACGTGATCGTCGCCGGGATGGGCCTGGCGTTCGTTGACCTGCTGGTCCTCCTCATGGAGGGGCGCGGCGGCAGGTTCCAGGAAACGGACGACGGCGGGCTGCGCTACCTTCCGTCAGGACGGGAACCACGGCTGTGGGCAGGGTCCCGCCGCGGGGTGCCGTACCACTCCAAGATTTCCGCCTCCCTGCGGGGCCAGGCTCCGGGGCCGCTGCGCTTCTTCACCGCGGATGTCGTCCAGGAGTTGCTGCAGCAGCACGGCGAGCTGGACTTCCGGCAGCACCTCTGGCCGCTCATCGCCAAGGAAGCCGGGTATTACTACTACCGCGAACTCCTCACCGGCAGCCCGGAGCGCGGGGCCATGGAATGGGAAGTGTTTGCCGCCCGTTATGCGGAGGTGGACTGGTACAGCGGCGAACGCGCGGACCTCGTGGCGGCTGCCGTGCCGGACCCGGGCCTGCACCTGGACCTGGAACGGCTGGACCGGCCTTTCGATGGTGTCCACTTTGCCGGCCACCAGGAACTGCAGGACGCGGTGGCCCGGTACATCGACGACGACCTGGCCCTGCGGGACAGCCCGGACCATCCGGAAACCCTGGCCCTGTTCCTTGCCCTGCTGCACGTGTACATGGAGGTGGGGCGCGTGGTTCCGGCGGAGCGCCTCAACGCGAAGTCCCAGCAGGTCATTCACGGCTGGTGGCATGGCTTCTTCAGCTTCGTGGACTCCGGTCCGCCGCCGCACCGCCTCCGCCAGATGCTGGCGCTGCACCGGGCCGGTCTGCTGCAGTTCCTCGGCCCGGGCCTGGAGATATCCACCGACGACGCCAGCGGCACCTTCCGCGCCACGTCCCCGCAGTCCGGTGTTTCGGTTTCCGCCACCGCGCTAATTGAGGCGCGGCTGCCGTCCACGTCGGTGGCCGGCTCCCTCAACCCAGTGCTTTCTTCGCTGTATGACGGCGGGCTGGGCAGCGAGCAGCAACTGCTGACCTCGGACGGCATCCACTCCACCGGTAAGCTGCTGGTCTCGTCCGGACACCACCTGGTGGACGCGGAAGGCCGGGCCCAGGCGACCCTCTTCGGCGTTGGGCCCGGAACCTCCGGCTGGGGTGCCGGCGCCTTTGCCAGGCCCAACACCAACGCGGCACCCTTCCGGGAAAACGACGCCCTGGCCCGGAGCCTCCTCGGCGTTGCCCGGGACATCGCCGCCCAGGGCCCGGCGGCCCATGCAGCCACCGCGCAGGACAAAATAACTCCAGAACCAGCCGCCATCGGAAAGGGCTAGCACCATGACCGCAGAACCCGGGCTCAAGCCCCGCCCCCTCGATCCCGCCAGGCTTTCGGTCCTCAGCCTGCCCATGCACGATCCGCGGGTCCGGCCGCTCCTGGACGAGCTCGCCGTCGAATATGACACCCGCTACGGGGACCTGTTTGGGCGCACCGCTGCCGCGGACGAGCTGAACCGCTACCCCGCGGCGGAATTCGAGGAGCCGCATGGCGCGCTGCTGGTGGTGCAGGAGGACGGCGAGTCGATCGCCGGCGGCGCGTTCCGCCGCTATGACGACGCCACCGCGGAACTGAAGCGGATCTGGACACACTCAGCCCACCGTCGTCGTGGTTTGGCCCGGCTGGTCCTGGCCGAGCTCGAAGCCCTCGCCGGTGCCCGCGGCTACACCGGGCTGTACCTGACCACCGGGCCGCGTCAGCCGGAGGCCAAGCACCTGTACCTCACCACGGGATACCAGGCACAGTTCGACCTGGAAGCAGACCCGGAAACCATCGGATCCCTGGCGTTCACCAAGGAGCTGCCCACCGTCCCACGGGACGCATGGGCGAACTGACCGGCCGGATGCCGCCCCAGGAGGGACACCCGCCGCTAAGCTAGCGCCATGGCCACCAAAACCACAGCAGAGAAGCTTGCCACCATCCAGCAGGGCTACACGCTGGAAGGCGCCACCATCGAACTGGGAGCCGCCATCATCGACGGCGAACTCCACAAGGACGCGCCGGTGCGGCTGCCGCTGGCCATGATGAACCGGCACGGGCTGGTGGCCGGGGCTACCGGTACCGGCAAGACCGTCACGCTGCACATGATGGCCGAGCAGCTGTCCACGGCAGGCGTGCCCGTGTTCCTGGCCGACATCAAAGGTGACCTTTCCGGCCTGGCGACGGCCGCCGTCGGCAGCGACAAACTCAGGGCCCGCACGGACAGCATCGGCCAGGCATGGTCAGACAAGACGTTCCCCGTGGAGTTCCTTGCCTTGGGCGGCGACGGCAACGGCGTCCCGGTCCGCGCCACGATCACCTCGTTCGGGCCCATCCTGCTCTCCCGGATCATGGAGCTGAATGACACCCAGGAGTCCAGCCTTCAGCTGGTGTTCTACTTCGCGGACAAGAACGGCCTGGAGCTGATCGACCTCAAGGACCTCCGCGCCGTCATCCAGTTCCTCACCTCGGACGAGGGCAAGGACAAGCTCGAGGAACTCGGCGGCCTGTCCAAGGCCACCGCCGGCGTGATCCTGCGCGAAATCGTGAACCTGGAAGCCCAGGGGCTGGAGAAGTTCTTCGGTGAACCGGAGTTCGACACCGCCGAACTCCTGCGGACCGCCCCCGACGGCCGCGGCGTGGTCACCTGCCTGGAACTGCCCACCCTGCAGACCAAGCCCATGCTGTTCTCCACCTTCCTGATGTGGCTGCTGGCGGACCTGTTCGAGGACCTCCCCGAGGCCGGCGACCTGGACAAGCCCAAGCTGGTGTTCTTCCTCGACGAAGCCCACCTGCTGTTCAACGGCGCCAGCAAAGCCTTCCTGGACGCCATCACCACCACGGTCCGGCTGATCCGGTCCAAGGGCGTGGGCATCTTCTTCGTCACCCAGACACCCAAGGACGTCCCCGCCGATGTCCTGGGCCAGCTCGCCAACCGGGTCCAGCACGCCCTGCGTGCCTTCACCCCCGAGGACGCCAAGGCCCTCAAGGCCACGGTGTCCACCTTCCCCCTCAGCGACTATGACCTCGAAGAGACGCTGACCTCGGCGGGCATCGGGGAGGCCGTCATCACCGTCATGAACGAAAAGGGCGCACCCACTCCGGTGGCGCTCACCCGGCTGCGCGCCCCGGAATCCGTCATGGGCCCCAGCGAGGACGCCCTGGTGCGCAGCACGGTGGCGGGTTCGGCGCTGCTGGGCAAGTACGGAACCGCGGTGGACAACCCGTCCGCCTACGAAAAACTCAACGGCAAGGCCGCGGCGCCCACAGGACCGGCGGCATCAGCACCTCCTGCCGACGCGCCTGACACCGGGGCAGCTTCCGCCGGTACCTCGGGTGCGCCTGGCGCGTACGACGTTGACGCCGAGGCCCGCCGGATCGAGGAGGAGATCCTGGGCAGGCCCAGCAGCAGGCCCGCGCAGGCACCCGAACCCCAATACACCGAGCCCCAATACGACGAACCGCGGACCTCCGAGTCCAAGCCGCGTGCGAAGGCGCCCCGGACACGCCAGTCCCAGCCCCGCCAGCCGGAGCCGCAGCCGCAGCCGCAGCCGGGCGGCATGATGGGTGACCTTGGCGGAGTCCTCGGCGGCGCCCTGGGCGGCGGGCTGAAGAGCATGGCGCGGTCCATGGGGACGCAGCTGGGACGCGAACTGCTCCGCGGAGTGTTCGGAACCTCGTCCCGGCGCCGCCGCCGCTGACCCTGCCCTTGGTGTCCCGGGCCTCAGCCGAGGCTCCTGTTGGCCCGGATCCTGGGCGCCGCCGTCGGGCGTTACGTAGGTGGTGTCCGCCGGATTAGGGGGACACCAACTTTAGAGTGCGTCCGCACTGACGTTACTGTGTAGAACGTGCAGATGAGTCAAGCGTTGGTGAGGATCGCGGCCGGATGGCTGCTGGGCCTCATGCTTGCCGTCGCCGCAGCCATTGTGGCCATCAACGTGGTGAACAATACCGTGGCCAGTCCGCAGCAGCCGGTCAGGGAATACCTGGACGCGCTCAAGAGCGGGGACGGCGGGCGTGCGTTGGGGATCCTGCGGGCCGCAGTTCCGCCCAGCAACGCCGCCATGCTGGATGGCAGTGGGTTGCAGACCGCGGCCTCCCGAGTCACCAATGTGTCCATCGGGGACCCGCAGGAACGCCCGGGGAACCAGGTCATGGTGCCCATGGAATACACCATTGACGGCAGCCGGCTGCACACTGAATTCCTGCTGCAGAAGACCGGTACCGAGTGGCTGTTCTTCAACACGTGGGCATTCGTCCCGTCGCGGCTGCCCACCGTTGATATCACCGTTGTCAACGGCAACGAGGCCGTGGTGAACGGTGTTCCGGTGAACATGCCCAACGGCCGCAATTCCTTCGCCGTGTTTTACCCCGGCGAGTATGAGGCCTCCCTGGATGGGCAGTACTTCTCGGCTCCCGCCACGCGTGCCACGGTCACCGCAAAGGACGCCCCGGTGGCGCCGCTGAACCTGCTGACCCAGGCCACGGACAAGCTGAAGAACGATGTTGCCGCCAAGGTCAGGGAATTCCTGGACGGCTGCGCGGCCGAGGCCGTGAAGGAACAGAAGCTCCAGCCGGACTGCCCCTTCTATTACGCCAGCAACAACCGGGTCCAGGACGGCACTATCCGCTGGACCGTCACCGAGTACCCGGGGGTATCGGTGGAGCCGTTCGACGGCCGGTGGGTAGTGTCGCCGCTGGACGGCAAAGCCAAGGTTGAGGCGCTCCAGCAGAACGCCTTCACCGGCGCCTGGTACCCGCTGGACGCCGAGGTGGACTTCAGCTTCACCACCCGCCTGGACGTCTCCGGTGACACGGTCAAGGTCACCCCGCAGCTGAGCTTCTAGCCTGCGGCCTGTGCCGTGCGCGTCACGCAGGGCACGCTTTCAGCAGAGTCTGGTGCCACAATCCTTGATTTCGCGGGGCCCGGCCGCTTCCGGCTGTCCGAAAGCGTGCTTCGCGTGACGCCACCCTTGGACTACCGTCGCCGCCTGAGAACGGCAAGCACCTGCTGGACCATCTCGTGGGGCCGGTGCACCACGTCTGCGTAGTAATACCGCAGGGCCGTGTACCCCTGGATGGCCGATTCATTGTTCCGGCGGTGATCCTTCTGGACCTGCTTCCACTCGGCATGATGCCGTCCATCCAGTTCCACCACGAGCCATCCGTCCAGCAGCAGATCAACATAACCAACCCTTTCCAGGTACACCTGCGCCTCCACGGAGATTCCGGCCTGCCGGAAATATGTCCGGGCCAGCGTCTCCAGGAGGGAGTCCGCCCCGGTATCCACCCAGTCGAGGACAGCCCTGGCTCTCCCGTTCCGCTTTCCAGGCAGCCGCTGGCGCAGGAAATCAACTGTCATCTCCCCGCGCGAAACCGCGGATTCCACCATGACCAAGGACTCCGCGAAGGACAGGCACCGCAGGGCATGGATCAGGACATCTGCGAGGGCGGCCACCGGCTGGAATCGGGAGGGCGGAAGCAGGAGCCCGGCGTGGTGGACCGAGCCACTAAGCACTGCCTCCTGCCGGCGGTGATGGACGTGGCGGCGTCCGTCGGAGGGCAGGGACCACAGATCGTAGGCAGCCGCAGCGCTTGAACAGGTCAGCAACTCGCGGTTTCGCAGCACGGCAACCAGGTCCGGAGGCGCCGTCGGAAGCGCGTAAAGCCCCCGGTCGGGCTGCAGCACTCCTGCCCGCATTGCCCGACGGAGGGCGGCGTCATCCACACCCAGCCGGGCAAGGGCAGGCCTCCGCGCCGCTCCGCCGCAAACTTCCAGGGCTTTGAGGACATCCATGCGGCAATGCTGGCCGCTACGGTGCCCGTGCTGACAGCGTGCTCCGGCGGCATGTGGATATCGGCGGTATTGGGGGCGTCACGCAGAGCACGCTTTCGGGGACGCCACGGGATCCGACGCCCGGTTTTCCGGGGTTGCCGGTAGCCAGCAGAGGCAAAAGGCTGCTTCCCGTGACGCGAGGCCATGGGAAGCAGCCAGTTAGGCAGGACCTTCGCCGGGTCAGTCCATCCCGCGCAGGTCCAGGACCAGTTCGGTGTCGCCGTCGGCCTGCAGGACCACGGGGATGCCCCAGTCCTGCTGGTACAGGTGGCACGCGGCGTGGTCCGGGATCTCGCCGTCCTCTGTTTCGGGGCCGTCGCAGGCCGCGGCGCGCGCGGTAATGTGCAGCACGCCCTCGGGAACGTCCGGGGACAGCTCCAGGGTGCGGAGGAGGCCCACGGAGGTCCCGCCACCGGACACCAGCAGCTCCGGCGGCGTGGAGGAGATCTTCAGCTGCGTGGGATCGCCCCAACGGTCGTCGAGCTTCTGCCCGGTGGGAGCCGTGAAGCGGACGGTCAGGTCCAGCGTACCGGGCGCAACGGGACTCTTGGGCCGGTGGGTCTGGGACGCACCCTCATCCACCTGCTGCGCTTCCTTGGGGATGGGCACGTACACCAGCTGGTGCTTGTTGGCCTCGACCACCACCAGGAGGGGCTCGGAGCCGGCGGACTGGGTGTGGTCCACAATCACGTCGGACGGCTCGGCAAGCCCGCGGGCCAGCGTGGACACGGTGCCGGTCGCGGGGTCGTAGCGGCGTACGGCTCCGTTGTAGGTGTCCGCGATCGCCACCGAGCCGTCGGGCAGGACGGTCACACCGAGGGGGTGCTGCAGGCGGGCTTCAGCGGCGGGGCCGTCGCGGAAGCCGAAGTCGAACAGGCCCTTGCCCACGGCGGACTCCACGGTGATGGACGTGTCGTCGGCAATGACCAGCTTGCGGAGCGCCGAGGTTTCGGAATCCGCCACCCAGATGTTGCCGTCCGCATCCTCGGCCAGGCCGGAGGACTGGGCGAACCAGGACTCGTGGGCGGGACCGTCGAGGAGCCCTTCCAGGCCGTTGCCGGCGATGATCGAGACGGCGCCGGTGACGGGGTCGAAGCTGAAGATCTGGTGCGTGCCGGCCATGGCCACCACCACCGCATTGAGCTTGCGCGACCACACAACATCCCACGGCGAGCTCAGCGCCACATCCAGCGGGTCAGTGCCCAGGGAGCCGCTAAAGCCTGCGCCGTCCTCGTCCACACGCGCCGGGCCGGTTTCCAGCAGTCGCTGGATACCGTTGCCGGCCAGGGTGGAGGCCTTGCCGTCCGTGAGGGACAGTCCACGCAGGCGGTGGTTGACCGAGTCGGCAATCACGACGTCGTAGCCCGCCTTGGCTGCCACGTCTTCCGGGAGAAGGACCAAGCCCTGGGGCTCGTTGAACTGTGCGCTGGCGGTGTCCCCGGCGGCGGGTCCGTCAGCGTAGCCCTTGGTGCCCGAGCCGAAGGTGGCCAGGACTGTTTCGAAGTCCGTGCCGAGTTCCACCAGGCGGTGGTGGCCGGTGTCGGTGACCAGCCAGGAACCCTTCTCCGCAGCAACGGAAGCCGCTGCACCTGCGGGCGTGCCGCCGTCGGCCGTTCCAGCCGTGGACCCGCGTCCCGGAGGGAGGAAGAGTGCCTTGCCGGGGAAGCGCAGGGTGCCGGACGTTGCCTCGGGTGCCACGTACGGGCCGGAGCCGCGGTGCAGGGTGCCCTTGGCCTCGTGCTCGGCGATCAGTTCGGGGATCAGCACCGCGAGTCCGTCCGCGTGGCCTTCGCCGGAAAGGTGCGCCACGATGTAGCCCTCAGGGTCGATGACCACCAGGGTGGGCCAGGCACGGGCGGTGTAGGCCTTCCAGGTGTCCAGCTCGGGGTCGTCCAGGACCGGGTGGTGGATCTCGTAGCGCTCCACGGCTGCCGCCAGCGCCACCGGGTCCGCCTCGTGCTCGAACTTGGGCGAGTGGACTCCCACGGTGACCAGCACGTCCGAGTACTGCTGCTCGAGTGGCCGCAGCTCATCAAGGACGTGCAGGCAGTTGATGCAGCAGAAGGTCCAGAAGTCGAGCAGCACGATCTTGCCGCGCAGGGCTTCGAGGTCCAGGGACTTGCCACCGGTGTTCAACCAGTTGCGGCCCACCAGTTCGGAGGCCCGGACCCGGGCATGGGTGCGTACGGTTTCGCTCATCAGCGTCCTTCCAGCTTGTTGCGTTCAGCCAGCTTGGCGTCGCGTTCGGCCAATTTGGCAAACATATCGTTGTAAGCGGTCAGATCGGCGTCGTTATTCCTGTCCGCCGCGCGGTCCACCCGTTTGGTCTCCCGCTGGTCCGACCTGGACCACATGACGGCGACGCCGATCGCCACCAGCAGCGTGGGCACCTCGCCGATGCCCCAGGCAACCGCGCCGCCGGCCTGCTGGTCCAACAGGGCCGACGGCCCCCAGGTACGGCCCAGGTTGCCGAAGTAGTCCGCTGCCATCAGGCCGGTGCCGCCCATGATGGACACACCGAAGAAGGCGTGGAAGCCCATGGTGGCCAGGAGGAGCAGCAGCCGCATGGGGTACGGGGCCCGGCGCGGCAGCGGGTCCGTACCGATCATGCTCAGCACGAAGATGTATCCGGTGAGCAGGAAGTGCAGGTTCATCAGTTCGTGGCCGACGTGCTCGCGCATGGCGAAGCCGAAAAGGTCCGAGTAGTAGAACAGGATGATGGAGCCGGCAAAGTTGGCAGCCGCGAACAGCGGGTGGGTGACCAGCTGCGAGAACTTCGAGTGGACGAAGACCAGCAGCCACTCGCGGGAGCCGCGGGAGCCGTCGCCGCGGGCGGGCAGGGCACGCAGGGCCAGGGTCACCGGCGCGCCCAGCACCAGGAAGATCGGGGCCACCATGGTCAGCGCCATATGGTCCACCATGTGCGCGGAGAACAGGATGCGGCCATAGACCGACGGCGGCCCGGACGTGATGTAGGTCAGCACCACCAGGCCGATGACCCAGTTCACGGACCGGAACCACTGCCAGGAGTCTCCGCGCCGGCGGACCTTGGCAACGCCCAGGAAGTAGGTGACCAGGCCGAAGAGGGCCACGCCCACCCAGATCCAGTCCAGGCGCCACTCAGTGAGCCAGCGTTCCGGGGTGAGCTCAGGCGGCAGCTCGTAGCCGCTGAGGATGAAGGCCGGTGAGGCGTTGGGCGCCAGTTCCGTTGGCTGTGGCGGGGCTGAACGGCCCAGGGCCACGGCGATGCCGGACGTGGCGCCCATGATCAGCAGCTCCGCGAGGACCAGTTGCCACAGCACCCGCCGTGAGGACATGGTGGCTCCCTTGCGGCCCAGCTGCGGGATGACCCACTGCCGGTGCATGAAGCCGATGCCGCCGAGGACCACTGCCGCTGCCGTCTTGGCCAGGATCAGCTGCCCGTAGGCGGAGCCGAAGAGATCCGGCCAGCTGGTCACGCGGATGCTGGCGTTGATGATTCCGGAAGCGAAGACCAGGACAAAAGCGAAGCCGGCCAAAGTGGAGAAGCGGCGCAGGGTGGGCTCGGTGATGTCTGCTGCGGCCCCGGCCTTGCTGCCTGTGAGGATGCCGGACAGCAGGGCCAGGATGATGATGCCGCCCACCCAGGTGCTGACACCCACCAGGTGCAGGCCGAGGGAGTTGATGGCGCCTTCATGGTCCGACGAGCTGGAGGAGTGGCCGATCAGGGCCGTGGGTACCAGGCCGATGAGAGCCAGGATGAGGGTCAGGGCCAGGCCGCCGAGGGACCGGACGCCGAACAGGGCGGTTGTCACCACTGCGGCAATGATGGTGACGGCGAGCCAGGCCCGGCCCGTATCGATGTCCGTCATGAAGTAGACCAGTGCCTGCGTAAAGGCGGGATCGCCGGACAGCCCCTGACCGGCGACGTCGGCGTAGGTGAGCACCAGGACGGCGATGGCGGACAAGGTCCACACCGCGCCCGCAGTGGCAGCCACAGCCAGCGCGCGGGTGAACGCGGGATGTTCGGGCGCCCCGCTGCCGGCGGGAGTCTCCCGGTCCCGGCCACGTGGGTTCGGGTTCTTGAGGTTCTTCGGGAGGATGCCGACGGCGAAGATCAGGCCGCCGACGACGGTCGCCAGGGACACGTTGTGGATGGCCTTGCTGATGGGCAGCCCCCAGCGGACCAGGGCTCCCGGATCGGCGACGCTGCGGGCCGCTGCTGCACCGGAGAAGATCAGTGCTGCTGCGAGGCCCAGGAAGAGCGCTGCCAGGCCTGCCAGCTGCCAGGGCAGCGGGATCCCGCGGTTTCCGGCGTCCCGGACCGCAGTTCCCTTGCCAGGATTGGTCTGGGGCGGGGTGGAACGTGGTTTTGCGGCAGAAGACACCATTCCATTGTCCGCTACGCCTGCCCGGGCGGCGAATCCGGGTTAAACGCCAAGGAGCGGCAACCTGTGGGGTTGCCGCTCCTGTTCCAGCCAGCTGCATGCCGGCCGGGAATAAGCTCTACTTCTTGGAGACTGCAGCCTTCAGCTTGGAGCCGGCGGTCAGCTTGACGCTGTGGCCTGCTGCGATCTGGATGGTTTCGCCGGTCTGCGGGTTGCGGCCGGTGCGGGCTGCACGGTCGGTGCGCTCGACGGCGAGCCAGCCCGGGATGGTGATCTTCTCGCCGGCGGCGACAGAAGTCTCGAAAACCTCGAACAGTGCGTCGAGGACGGAGTTGACGGCAGCCTGGCTGGTGCCGGCCTTGCCAGCTACCTCTGCAACAAGTTCACTACGGTTCTTAGCCATTGATGTCCTCCTGGACGGTTCTGATTCTGGAGCCTGCACACGGCATGCGCGCAGGCCACTGTTCGAAAACTTACCAGCTTGGGCGGTTCCGGGCCGCAAATTCCGCGTGTTTCCGCCATTTTTTGAGGTTAATCACCGATTCTTCGGCCGTTTTCACCCTCGTCAACGCATCACGGGCACCAGCAGCACCGCGGTCCACGCTCGGCTGGCAGGTAAGTACGACGGCGGCCGGCACCTCCCAGCCACCGCTCGCCAGGATGCACGGCCAGAAGGCCCCTAGTTGTACTCAGCCAGTAGGTTGGTTGCACCTGCTGATGGGTGGCTTGCCTCCGAGGCTGCCGTGGGGCCGGTGGTTGTTGTAGAAGTTTAGCCAGGGCTGCAGGGCGTCGACGCGGGCTTGGTTGGATGTGAAGGGTTGGCGGTAGGCCCAGCCTTCCTGGAGCGTGCGGTTGAAGCGTTCTGCTTTGCCGTTCTGCCAAGGGTGGCGGGGTTTGATCAGGATGTGTTTAGCGCCCAGGGCAGCGAGTGCGTCCTGGAAGTCGCGAGAGAGCCGGTAGGCGAAGGCGTTGTCGGTCATGACGCGTTTGACAGGCGCGCCGCCGTTCGCTGCCATGGCGGCTGCGGCCCTGGTGAGGAACCCGGCGCAGGTCGGGCCTTTCTCGTCGGGCAGAACCTCGGCGTAGGCGAAGCGGGTGTAGTCGTCCACGGCGACGTGGACGTAGTCAAAGCCCATCCTCTGATGCGACTTGCGGTGGTTTGCCGCGCTCTGGGAAGGGTCGGCCCGCCAACCGCCGCCGTCAGGGATCCGGCCAAGTTTCTTGACATCGATATGGATCATGTCCCCTGGGGCGTCTCGTTCGTAGCGGCGGTTGCTAGCCCGGGAAGCGCGGATCCGTTCCCCGGTCACCGGGTCCAGATCCCACAACCTGGGCATGCCCGCCCTGGCCAAAATCCGGGAGACCGTCCGGGCGCTCGTGCCGCAGCGCAAAGCCAGGTGCAGTGGCCCTTCGCGGTACTCCACGCGC
>NZ_JBEGHP010000025.1:0-326294 GCF_040676255.1 Pseudarthrobacter sp. LMD1-1-1.1
CCAGGTCTTCCTCGGACAGGCGTCCTTCCATGAACGCCCGGGCGTACATGCCGGGGGAGGCGTGGCCCTGGAAGAAGACCTGGTCCCCGCCGCCGGGGTGGTCCTTGCCGCGGAAGAAGTGGTTGAACCCGACCTCGTACAGGGTCGCGGCCCCGGCGTAGGTGGAGATGTGTCCGCCGACCCCGATATCGGGCCGCTGCGCCCGGTGCACCATGACCGCGGCGTTCCACCGCATGTACGCCCGGTACCGGCGCTCGAACTCCTCGTTGCCCGGGAACGCAGCTTCCTGGTCCACCGGGATCGTGTTCACGTAATCGGTGGTGGTCACCATCGGCACACCCACGCTCTGCGCGCCGGCGCGCTGCAGCAGGCTCCGCATGATGTATTGGGCACGCTCGGTGCCCTGTTCCCTGATCAACGCGTCCAGGGACTCAACCCACTCGGCAGTCTCTTCCGGATCACGATCAGGCAGCTGGTTAGTCAACCCGCTGAGGATATGGGAGGTATCTTCTCCTGCAGCCACGTCCAACCTCTCTTTGCGCGCATGAATCGGCGCACTCAGGCCAGGCAGGGTGACTGCCCGGCGTATATACGCCGTGTGCGACGTATCGGTTACAACAGCCCGGTCATGTGTGCCGGGCAGCTTCCTAGCGCTCCTATGTCTGCACGGAGTCACAAGGTCGTCGTCCGCAGGCATAGTTGTCATCAGCCACTCTAGCCGTCACGGCAAGACGATGCGTAGCTGCGGTCCGGGTGCTGCAGTTGTATTTCGTTCGTCATACTGGTTGTGTGACGAAAAGCCCCTGTGCCGGGGCCGCTGTGGCCCGATGTGACGCAGAATATGCGCAGTCCAGGGGGCGGCAGCTTGAAGCGCGGGCACAAAGGGTGTTGGCTTGGGAGTAATGGAAATCACTATGCACACCGCATATATGAGGTATTGGAGGAACACGTGAGCGAGGCCGACGCCGCCACTTCGGTAAATGTGGCGGAAAAATTGGGTTTCAAAAATGGGGATCTGATTCAGGAGTTCGGTTACGACGACGATGTCGATTTCGACTTGCGTGACGATATTGAGGACCTCACCGGGTCCGAAATGCTTGACGAGGACGACCATGAGGTGGCGGACGCCGTCATCCTTTGGTGGCGCGACGGCGACGGGGACCTGGTGGACAGCCTGATGGATTCCCTCACCACCCTGAGCGAAAACGGCGTTGTCTGGGTGCTCACCCCCAAGTCGGGCCGGGACGGCTACGTTTCGCCGGCGGAAATCCAGGAGGCTGCTCCCACGGCGGGCCTGCATGTCACCACCTCAGCCGGGGTCTCAAAGGACTGGAGCGCCGTCCGCCTGGTCAGCAGGAAGAACAAGTGACGGCAGCGGTTGAGGCCGCGTCTGCAGCTGTTCCTTCGCTGGGCGCCGCAGCTCCCGATTTTGAGCTGGCCAACCAATACGGCGAGCCGGTGAAGCTCTCCTCTTTCCGGGGGCAAAACGTGGCGCTGGTCTTTTACCCCTTTGCGTTTTCGGGTATCTGTACCGGTGAACTTTGCGAAATCCGGGACAACCTGGGCATGTTCGAGTATTCGAATGCGGTTGTCCTGGCCGTGTCCGTGGACAGCAAGTTCAGCCTCCGGGCCTACGCGGCGCAGGAGGGCTACACCTTCGACCTTCTGGCTGATTTCTGGCCCCACGGCGCCGTGGCGAATGCCTACGGCGTGTTCGACGCCGGCAGCGGCATGGCGAAGCGGGCCACCTTCATCATTGATGGTGACAGGAGGGTCCGCTACAGCGTGGTGAACCCCCGCGGCCAGGCCCGCGACTTCAGCGAATACCGCGCCGCGCTGGCGGATCTTAAGCAGGCCTGAGGCAGCATGGCTGGGGAACGGCGGGGGACGGGCCTTACCGGCTTCGCCAGCATGCCGCCGGTAGCCCCGGCCCCGCCTTCCGGCAATGACCTCGACGTTCTGGCACGGATCCGGGACCTTCTCGCGGGCGCCCCCTTCGCCCTGCTGACGGGTGCCGGCCTCAGTACCGACTCCGGCATTCCGGATTACCGCGGTCCGGATTCGCCGCCCCGTTCGCCCATGACGTATCAGGAATTCGTCCGGGACGCGGCCAACCGGCAGCGGTACTGGGCCAGGAACCACATCGGCTGGTCCCACATGCGGCATGCAGACCCGAACCAGGGCCACTATTCCGCCGCGGCGCTGGAGCGGCGCGGATACCTCACCGGGCTGATAACCCAGAACGTCGACCGCCTGCACCAGGACGCCGGCAGCGCCAACGTGGTGGATCTCCACGGAAGGTATGACCAGGTGGTTTGCCTGGACTGCCGGCGCACATACTCCCGTCGCCTGCTGGCCGGTGTGTTTGAGGAACTCAACCCCGGCTTCCTGGAGCGGGCAGCGGCCGGCGGACTCGTGGAAATGGCCCCCGACGCTGACGCCACCGTGGAGGACCAGGCCCTCATCAGCAGCTTTGTGGTGGCGGTGTGTCCCGCCTGCGGCGGTACTCTGAAGCCGGATTTCGTCTACTTCGGCGAGAACGTGCCCAAGGACCGCGTGGAGCGCTCGTACGCAATGGTGGACCAGGCTGCGGCGCTGGTGGTTGCCGGGTCGTCGCTGACTGTCATGAGCGGCCTGCGGTTCGTCAGGCACGCCGCCAAGGAATCCAAGCCCGTCGTCATCATCAACCGGGGCGCCACCCGTGGCGATGACAAGGCAACCATCAAGCTGGAAACCGGTGTCAGCCAGGCACTGGATTACCTCGCCGCAGAACTTCCTTCGCTGTAGGCGGGACACTTCTTCCATGGATTCGCGTTTCCGGCCCACAGTCGGGTAGAGTCTATGTTCGTTGGTTACGGCGGAACGGCCGGAAACCACGCGATTTGGGTCTTTAGCTCAGCTGGTAGAGCGCCACGTTTACACCGTGGATGTCATCGGTTCGATCCCGGTAGGACCCACCAGCAAAACCCCGTTGCCCCCGCCTGATGGCGGAGGCAGCGGGGGTTTTTTTGTTGTGCCGCCCTCCCGGCGCCATTGTCAGTGCCTTGCCATAGCTTGCAGGAATGGAACACGTCATAGTGCACACAGACAGCGATGGAATGCCGACGGCGGTGCTGAGCCGGGGCAGGGAATGGGCTGTGGGTGCCGAGCCGGTGAGGTGGTTCGAGCGCGTCAACTGGTGGGAAACCAGCCGCCGGATGCCCAAAGGCAGCAGCGGTGTGGACGTCGAAGTCCTGCAGGTACAGGTCAGGCTGGGAAACAACTCCAGGTCGGCCCTGACCACTATGTATCTTCAGCGGGACGGGCCGGGCGGCGGCTGGCGGCTGAGGGAACCGGTGGCCGGCGCAGCGTAGGAGATCAGGCTCCGCGCCTTTGTCCGGGCATTGGAAAACCCTCCACCGCGACTATTGGGGGATGCCGCGGTGGAGGGCCTGGGATGAATATACCGTGAACTCCCGGAAACAAAAAGTCACATGTCGCGGGTATTACACGTTTCTTCCCGGTTCCCGCTGATGCTTACTGCCGAACAGGAATAAAGACCCGCGGCTGTTCCGTCCAAGTATCGGCCATTTGGGACATCGTGCGCCGCATGATCCGGTCCGAGGCCTCACGCGCGGACACAGCGTCGCCACGGGCGATCGCTTCCGCCACATCCTCATGCCACTGCAGGGCGGCCTGGTGCGGGTGGTCGGGCATCAGTCCGTGGACGGTGCGGCCTGTCAGGGTTTCCGCCACCTGGCCCATAAGGTTGGCGAACATCTCGTTTCCGGAGCCTGAGAGCAGGAGCGAATGGAAGCGGATGTCCAGTTCCAGGAACCGGGCCACCTCGCCGTTGTTGCCGGCCTCCCGCATGGCCCGGGCCACGTCCACGAGTTCCATCCGCAGCGCTGCCGGAGCGTTCTGCGCGGCCAGTTCGGCAGCCGCAGGCTCCACTGCTGCCCGCAGTTCGGCAAGGGAGCGCAGCTGGGCGCCGCGTGCATCGCTGGCCAGACGCCACCGGATGACCTGCGGATCAAAGGGATTCCACCGGCTGGCCGGCAGCACCCGGATACCCACCCGCTTGGTGGTTTCCACCAGGCCCAGGGACTGCAGGACCCGTACCGCTTCCCGGATCACGGACCGGGAAACCTTCAGTTCAACCTCAAGCTGCTCCGCGAGCATGACATGGCCGGCAGGAAGATCCCCCGAGATGATCCGCGTGCCCAGATTGTCGATGGCACGGTGGTGGAGGCTGCTGGTCATGAAGCTAAGCCTAGTTGTTGGCAGGCGTCCGGAGATCAGGCAAGCCAACGGCCCAGGACACTGCAAGGCAGCAGCCCTAGACTGGCACCGACACAAAGGGTTCCATGACGCGGACGTTACTTTCGCGTCACCGCCAGAATATATATGCTTTATTCCGACCCCCTGATCTGGCCCGGTGACTTCCCGCCCGCGGAAGCCGGCAGCCGAGGCCACCAATGAATTGGAGTTATTGATGTCTGCACACATCGGTGTCACCGGACTCGCCGTCATGGGCGCCAACCTCGCCCGGAACCTGGCCCGCAACGGCTTCACCGTTGCGCTGCACAACAGGTCCGTGGAGAAGACGGATGCGCTGCTGGAAAAGCACGGCTCGGAGGGTGACTTCGTCCGCACCGAGACCCTGCAGGAACTGGTGGACTCCCTGGAGAAGCCCCGCCGCGTCCTCATCATGGTCAAGGCCGGCAAGCCTGTCGACTCGGTCATCGAACAGCTGGAGCCGCTGCTGGAGCCGGGCGACATCATTATCGACGCCGGCAACTCCCACTACGAGGACACCCGCCGCCGGGAAGCGGCCTTGGCCAAGAAGGACCTGCACTTCGTGGGCGTCGGCGTGTCCGGCGGCGAGGAAGGTGCGCTGAACGGGCCGTCCATCATGCCCGGCGGTTCCAAAGAGTCCTACAAGGCACTTGGCCCGCTGCTGGAAAAGATCTCCGCAAAGGTCGACGGCGAGCCCTGCTGCGCCTGGATCGGCACCGACGGCGCCGGTCACTTCGTCAAAATGGTCCACAACGGCATCGAATACGCCGACATGCAGGTCATCGGCGAGGCTTTCGACCTGCTGCGCTCCGGCGCGGGCATCGAGCCGGCCGAGCAGGCAAAGATCTTCTCCGAGTGGAACCAGGGCGAGCTGTCCTCCTTCCTGATCGAGATCTCGGCCGAAGTGCTGGGCCACGTTGACGCCAAGACCGGCAAGCCGTTCGTGGACGTCGTCGTCGACGCCGCAGGCCAAAAGGGCACCGGCCGCTGGACTGTCATCTCCGCCCTGGAACTGGGCTCGCCGGTGTCGGGGATCGCTGAGTCGGTCTTTGCCCGTGCACTGTCCTCCCAGGCCGCGCAGCGCAAGCTGGGCCAGGAACTGCTGGCCGGCAACGAGGCCACAGTGGAGATCCCGGAGACGTTCGTCGAGGACGTCCGCCAGGCGCTCTACGCCTCCAAGCTGGTCTCCTACGCCCAGGGCCTGGACATGCTCACCTCCGCGGCCAAGGAATACGGCTGGGACCTGAAGCTGGACGAAATCGCGTCCCTGTGGCGCGCTGGTTGCATCATCCGCGCCGAGCTCCTCAAGGACATCACCAAGGCGTACGCCGCCGACGAGAAGCCGGCCAACCTGCTCTTCGCGCCGGCGTTCACCAAGGCCATCGCAGACGCCCTGCCGGCCTGGCGCCGCGTTGTTGCCACCGCCGTCCAGCTCGGCATTCCGGTGCCGGTGTTCTCGTCGTCCCTGGCGTACTACGACGGCCTGCGGCGCAAGCGCGTGGCTGCCGCCCTGATCCAGGGCCAGCGCGACCTGTTCGGCGCCCACACTTACGGCCGCGTCGACGCCGAGGGGACCTTCCACACCCTCTGGGGCGAAGACAAGTCCGAGGTCGAAGCGGTGGACACGCACTAGTCCGCACCGTTTCCGGCCCGGCGGCCGGCGCTACCCGATACTCTGGGGGCGCCGGCCGCTGGTGTTTCCTGCCGGAACGACCGTCGATCCGCGCTGCCTGCCCGTCCCGCCGCACCGTCCCAAGGAGTCCCGCCCATGAGCCAGCCTGTCGTTTTTGTCACCGGCGCGTCCACGGGAATCGGCTTTGAAGCCGCAAAAAAGCTCGCGGCCCACGGTTTCACCGTCTACGCCGGCGCCCGCCGGGTGGAGAAAATGGAACCGCTCAGGGCTGACGGCGTTCGGATCCTGCCGCTGGATGTGACAGACGAGGAGTCCATGGGTGCGGCCGTGGGGGAGGTTCTCGCAGCCCACGGCAGGATCGACGTGCTGGTCAACAACGCCGGGTACGGGTCCTACGGGTCGCTGGAGGAAGTGGAGCTGGCCGAAGGCCGGCGGCAGTTTGAGGTCAACCTTTTCGGGCTGGCCCGGATGACGCAGCTCGTCCTGCCGGCCATGCGCGCCGCCGGCAGGGGCCGGATCATCAATATCTCATCGATCGGCGGAAAGATGTACGAGCCGCTGGGCGCCTGGTACCACGCCACGAAGTTCGCGGTGGAGGGCCTCAGCGATTCGCTCCAGGTGGAGCTCAAGCCGCACGGAATCGACGTGGCCATTATCGAACCGGGCGGTACCCAGTCTGAATGGGGGGCCATCTCCTCCGAGGGCCTGTTGGCCAATTCAGGCACGGGACCTTATGCGGTGCAGGCCAAGGTCGTGGCAGCCGCGCTGGCCTCCACCGACGGCTCGGCAATGTCCTCGCGCCCGGAGGTTATTGCGGAGGCGATTGTCCATGCCGCCACCTCGCCGCGGCCCAAGACCCGGTATCCGGTGGGTAAGGGCGCGCGGGCCATCCTGCTGCTGCGCCGGCTGCTCCCGGACCGTGCCTTCGATGCCGTTCTGTGGGCCATCTACAGGCGTTTCCCCGGTTAGCAACGCAGCGGGCCGGCCCCGAACTGCGTCCGCTAGATCCGGTACTCGATGTCGTATTCGGCCGGATCCACCGCGGGCTTGGTCTCCCGCTGGGCATCCCGGTGCCGCCACTTGGCGGGAACTCCGGTGATGATGGACTCCGGCGGCGCGTCCTTGACCACCACGGCGTTGGCTCCCACGGCACTGTCCCGGCCAATGGTGATGGGCCCCAGGATCTTGGCGCCCGCACCGATGGTCACGCGGTCGCCAATCGTGGGGTGCCGCTTGATCCTGGCCAGCGAACGGCCGCCCAGCGTCACACCGTGATAGATCATCACGTCCTCGCCGATCTCGGCAGTCTCGCCGATCACCACCCCCATGCCGTGGTCGATGAAGAAGCGGCGGCCAATGGTGGCGCCTGGATGGATCTCGATCCCGGTCCAGGACCTGCCCAGCTGCGACAGGAGCCGGGCCGGGAAACGCAGCTCCGGCTTCTGCCACATGCGGTGGGTCAGCCGGTGGATCCAGATGGCATGCAGCCCGGAATAGGCGAAAAAGTTCTCAAAAGAACCTCGAGCCGCCGGGTCGTGGGACCGGGCGGCGTCGAGGTCTTCCTTTAGTCTTGCGAAAAAGCCCACAAAGTTCTTTCTACAGGAATCGGGCGGAGAGCGGACTGATCAGCCGCGGATGTCGTCATAGAGCACGGTGGAGATGTAACGCTCACCGAAGTCGCACACCACGGCCACGATCAGCTTGCCGGCGTTTTCCGGCCGCTTGGCCAGTTCCAGGGCAGCCCAGACGATGGCTCCGGAGGAGATGCCGCCAAGGATGCCCTCCTTGATGCCCAGGTCGCGGGCGACGCGGACCGAATCTTCGAGGGTGGCGTCGATGACCTCATCGTAGACATTGGTGTCCAGCAGTTCCGGGATGAAGTTGGCGCCCAGGCCCTGGATCTTGTGCGGGCCGGGGGCGCCGCCGTTCAGGATGGGGGAGTCCTTGGGTTCCACGGCCACGATCTGCACGCCGGGCTTGCGCTCCTTCAGGACCTGTCCGACGCCGGTGATGGTTCCGCCGGTGCCGATGCCTGCCACGAAGATGTCAACGGCGCCGTCGGTGTCGGCCCAGACCTCTTCTGCCGTGGTCTTGCGGTGGATCTCCGGGTTGGCTTCGTTGGCGAACTGCTGTGCCCAGATGGAGTTCTCGGTGTTGGCCACGATTTCCTGGGCCTTCTCCACGGCGCCGCGCATACCCTCTGATCCCGGAGTCAGCACAATCTCGGCGCCGAAGGCACGCAGCATGACCCGGCGCTCTGTGGACATGGTCTCGGGCATGGTGAGGATGACCTTGTACCCGCGTGCGGCACCCACCATGGCCAGGGCAATGCCCGTGTTGCCGGAGGTGCCTTCAACGATGGTGCCGCCGGGCTTCAGGGCGCCCGACTTTTCCGCGGCGTCGATGATGGCGACACCGATGCGGTCCTTGACGCTGTTGGCCGGGTTGTAGAACTCCAGCTTCACGGCAACGGTGGCGTCCAGCCCTTCGCTGAGCCGGTTCAACCGAACCAGCGGGGTCCCGCCGACCAGCTGCGTTACATCGTCATAGATCCGTGCCATGTACATACGCCTATCTCTAAGGGGTGGATACTGAGGTCAGCCTAACGAGGCCGCGTAACGCCGGGCTAAGCGTTAAGCCATGCAGAGTAATATTTCCTGGCCTTGGCCAGCTTGGGGTTGATGATCACCTGGCAGTACCCCTGTTCCGGGTGCTTTGCGTAGTAATCCTGGTGGAATTCCTCCGCCACATGGAACCGCGGCAGCCGGCTGACCTCGGTAACGATGGGGTGGGACCACAGGGCCTGGTTGCGGTCGATGGCTTCCTCGAACAGGATCTTTTCCTCGTCGGTTTCGTAGAACATCGAGGAGCGGTACTGCGTGCCCACGTCGTATCCCTGGCGGTTCAGCGTGGTGGGATCATGCAGGGCGAAGAACATGTCCAGGACCACCTCCGCCGGGATGATGTCCTCATCGAAGGTCACCGCCACAACTTCGGCGTGCCCGGTGGTCCCGCTGCAGACCGAGTAGTAGTCCGGGTGGGGGTCGTGCCCGCCGGTGTAGCCGGATACAACGGAGGTGACGCCCCTGGTCTTCTGGTAGACGGCGTCAAGGCACCAGAAGCACCCTCCGCCAAGAACAAAAGTTTTCATGACCTCTTCAATGGTTGACAGCGCCGGAAGATTCCCCGGGCACCCCGGCACAGCGCCGCAAACTGCGGCGGCGGGAAGCCCATGGGGTAAAACTAAGACTATGGAACCTGTGGACACCGACGTTACCGGCCAGGCAGATTACGACGGCGAGGCCTCCTCCGACACGCCGCCCGCGGCCGGTTCCGCGGACGCCCCGACTTTGGCTGAGCTGCTGCTTGCGGTTGAGGAGCTGTGGCCGGAATCCCTGGCGGAGACCTGGGATGAGGTAGGGCTCGTCGCGGGCCACCCGTCCGCCCCCGTCAAAAAGGTGATGTTCGCGGTCGATCCCACCCTGGAAGTCATTGAGGAAGCGGTTGAGTGGGGAGCGGAGCTGCTCATCACCCACCACCCCCTGCTGTTGAAGGGCGTCACGTCCGTGGCAGCCACGTCGGCAAAGGGGCGGGCGGTGCACCGGCTTATTGAGTCGGGGACGGCACTGCTGACCGTGCACACCAACGGCGACTCCGCCGTCGGAGGTGTCTCCGATGTCCTGGCTGACGCCCTGGGACTCCAGGACGTCGCCCCGTTGACCGTGGCGGCCAACGGGCTGCCGGAGGAAGGCATCGGGCGCGTGGGCGACCTCGCGGATGCCATGAGCCTGGGCGACTTCGCCGCCCGCGTATTCGGGATCCTTCCCTCCGTGGCCGGGGGAGTGCGTGTTTCCGGCGATAAGGACGGGCTGGTTCGGCGCATCGCGGTGTGCGGCGGTGCCGGCGATTCGTTGTTCAACGAAGTGCGGGCCAGCAATGCCGACGTCTACGTCACCGCCGACCTTCGCCACCACCCGGCGTCGGAGGCGCGCGAGGCCGCCCTCAATGGACGGCCGTACCTGGTGGACGTGTCGCACTTTGCCAGCGAATGGCTGTGGCTGCCTGCCGCCGCCGCGGCCCTGGGCAACGTCCTGTCCGACCAGGGCCATGACGTTGAGATCCTGGTCAGCACCACCAACAGCGATCCGTGGGACTTCATCCTCACTCCCGGCTAGAGTCTAGGAAGCGCCGGTTCGGTGCCCGGCCCCGGCCGGAAGGGATCTAGCGGAGGTAAACGTGGCCAAGGCAGCACCGGCGGAACAGTTGAAGTTGCTCGAACTGCAGGGGCTTGATGCCCGGCTGAAGGGCCTCGCCAACCGCCGCCGCACGCTGGAAAACGATCCCCGGATTAAGGACCTCGAGGCCGCCCTGTCCGTCGCCAACGGTGAACTGGGCGCAGCCAAGGTGGCCGTGCACGACGCCGAGGCCGCGCTGAAGCGGGCAGAGGCCGACGTCGAACAGGTTGCCTCGCGCATCGAACGCGACGAAGCCAGGCTCAACAGCGGCACCGGCCTGTCCAAGGACCTGGTGGCACTTCAAAAGGACATCGCGTCGCTGAACAAGCGGCGCTCGGACCTTGAAGACGTGGAACTGGAAGTCATGGAGCGGCTCGACTCGCTGCGGGAGCGGCAGGCAGCCCAGCAGCAGATCGTCGATGACATCCAGGGGTCCTTTGGAACCATCAGGGCCGAGCTCGATGCGGCCCTGGCCGAAGTGGAAACGGAAGCGGCGGGCCTGCGTGCCCAGCGCGGCGAATTTGCCCAAGGCCTGGACGCGGGCCTGGTGGCGGTCTACGAGAAGACGCTGGCCAAGCGGGGAGTGGGTGCGGCCAGGCTCTTCCACGGAACGTCGGAAGCCTCGGGCATGAAGCTCAGCCCCGGCGACCTCGCCGAGATCAAGGCAGCTGCTGCCGACGACATCGTTTTCTGCCCGGACTCCGGCGCCATCCTGGTCCGTTCGGACGAGTGGTCCTAAGCAGCCCACAGGCACCCTGCCGGGCGGTCAGCCCGGCAGGATGATGTTCAGGGCGTGCGGCTTGCGTGCGGTCCCGGGCACCAGTTCGGCGTCCCACTGTTCGCGGGCAGCTCTCAGGAGGTCCGACGGCGTGGCCGGGGCTTTGCCGCGGCGCACCAGCAGGTGCCGCGCAAGTTCGCCGCGCGTGTGCTTGGCGAAGTGGCTCACTACCTTGCGGACTCCTGCACTCTCGGTGAAGACATTCACGGAGACGGTCTGTTCCGCCGGGGGCGCCCACGCCGCTGCGTACGTGCTGGACCGGCAGTCCACCACAAGGTGTCCCTGGGCTGCTGCGCCCAGGGTGTCGGCAAGCTGCGCCTTCCAGAAGGGAGCCAGCCGGCCGACGTCGGGCAAGGACGTGCCCATGGACAACCGGTAGGCAGGAACGCTGTCGCCAAAGCGCAGGGCCCCCCACAGCGCCGAGATCACCAGGACGGACTCATCGGCCTTCCGGCGCTGAACCGGCGTCAGCGTCCGGTAGCCCAGGGCGTCATACAGGACGCCCGAATAAATGCTGTGCGCCGGCGCCGCCGGTTCGGCATGCAGTCGCGTATTGCGTTCGACGTCGTCCCGCAGGGATGCTCCGACGCCCAGCAGGGCGAGGGCATCCTGATGGGCGCTGACTGTTCCCAGCGCCTCAAGGACCTTGGCGCGGTACGGGTTGAGCTCCGGGAAGCCCAGGGCGGTCCAGTCGACGGCGGGGCCGCGGAGCGCGGGTGTCTTGCCTTCGGAAGGGGGAAGCAGAATCAGCACCGTCCGATCCTACCGGCGGCAAAAGGCGGCCGGCGGCGCCGGTAGACTGGGACCCGGATGGGACAGCCAGACGGCCGCGCGCCACGCAAGTGGCTCGAGGAACGTCCGGGCTCCGCAGGGCAGGGTGGTGGGTAACGCCCACTCGGGGTAACCCGCAGGCCAGTGCCACAGAAAACAGACCGCCTGCATTTCCGGCTCCGGCCGGGGAGGGCAGGTAAGGGTGAAACGGTGGTGTAAGAGACCACCAGCTTCCCGGGTGACCGGGAAGGCTAGGTAAACCCCACCCGGAGCAAGGCCAGACAGGACACGTTCGAGGGCTGCCCGCCCGAGTGTCCGGGTAGGCCGCTGGAGGGTGCCGGCAACGGTACTCGTAGATGGATGGCCGTCGCTCCCTTTCCGGTAACGGCAGGGGAGAACAGAACCCGGCGTATCGGCTGTCCCATCCTTTCAACAGGCCAGAATCCTCATGCAGACGGGGATTTTGGCCCTGTTTCCCGGGGATTATGCAAGCGGTGCTTGTCGCGGTAAATCGCGGTTCGATCCTGCTTAGATGGGATGTCTTGCCCATAATTTGCCCATAGGTTCATCCCTCAAAACTGTACGTACCGACCGTGCCACTCACCCTCGGCAGGGCGGCGCACGTCAGTCGCTGGGACCCAGCAGGTGCAGTGAGCGAAGACGTCATCGGTCCATTCCAAGCTGACCCAGTCTTGGGTGTAGTGGGTCGCGTAGCCGTGGACCTCGACCCCGCCACCGGCCTTCAGGGGGACTTGCGCGATGACCTTGGGCTCTCCGCCGTAGACGAACCTCCTGACGATCCCAGGGGCCAGCTCCGGGCGCAGATCCGCGTGCTCGTACTCGGCGCCGTCCTGCACGAACTTGGTCTGATCCTCGAAAAGTCCCACGACACCCACTTAACCACCAAGAAGGCCCCGCACCACTTCGGGGGAAATGGGTGCGGGGCCTTCGCTCGGCGGTTCGGATCCTTGGGGGAAAGCCCCGAACCGCCTCGACTAAATTACTGGCTGGAACGAGGGTCGGCAACATGCGTTTTTGCAGGCATGGTCTGCAGCCGTACACATTCAAAAGGCCAGCCCCACCTGAGTGCACAGGTTGCCGGGAAAGTGCAGGTGTTCCTGGGGCGCTCGATAGGCTTTAAGAGGTCAGCAGAATGCGGGCTACGACAGCGAGAGTAAGGGGATATCGAATGGCTGAAGAATCGGTGGAAGAACTGCGGGCTAAGGTGCGGGAGCTGGAGGAACGCGTCGCCAAACTCGAAGGTGACGTCAAGCCAGCTAACCTGGCGGATGCCGTGGCAAGGCGGCAGCGCGACTTGTCGGTCTGAGCATCACCTCGGCCTAGATCCTGACACAGCAAATAGCGCCCCATCTCTTCGGAGGTGGGGCGCTATTCAAAACCTCAGGCTGAAAAGAGATCCAGTTGGAGCTGGTCGGGGGATGATGCGGTTGCTGCTGCTACTGCGGAGTCTTCCCAGATGTGCCCGAGTCCGGCGGCCCGGTCTTTGTAGACCTGGCCCATGCGTATCCGGGTTGCCCCGAGGTCCTGGGCGAATTGGTTCTTCAGGACGGTGCGCACGCGGTGGCAGTTGGCGCACACGACGTCGCATTTGGCGACTTCCGCCTTGAAAGCTTCGAAGGTTCCGGAGGTCATGCGGTCCGAGATGTGGAAGAGCTTCACTTCGTCCGGCCGGTGGTCGAACTCAAGGACCTGCGTGTACTCGGGGTGGAGCCCACAGTCCATACAACCGGTCTCGCGTTTGATCTGGTCGACGTAGTCTTGGCGGGGTGCGCGCTTCTGCTGCTGGTATGCCTGGTTGCAGGACCTGCAGGGCAGAGTGGTCTTCTTTCCTCTGCGTGCGGCGGCGCGAATCTCAGCGTCCACGTAGAACTGGTCGATGGGCTGTGCCACTTTGCAGCGGTGGCAGGTGCGGGAGACAATGGACATATCAGCACTCCTAGAAAGTGTTGGTCACGCCCCCGGATTGTTGACGCAATCGCGGGGGTTTCTGGTCCCCTAATTGTCCCATGCCGCGCCGACAGTTTGGGCGCAGCATGGGGCGATCTTAGTTAGGGAACTATTCCGGTCTTATTGGCCGTAACCGGGGCCGGGTAGAATCGGGCCTATCACACTTCTCTTGGGGGATTCTTGAAACGCTTTGCCCTGGTCTCTGCTGTCGCTTTGCTCGCTCTCACGGGCTGCGCTCACACTCCGCCGCCGGTGTCGGACAAGGTGGCCGAGTACTATTCCCACCCTCCGCAGCCGTCAGCGGCGAAGGTTCTGCTCCCTCAGACTGCCCGCCCGCCCGTTGCCGAGGCCGCTGATCTGCTGCATGATCCCAATAGGGAGTGGTCGATGGTGGTCTTTGGTGACTCCACCGGGAACGACTCGGACGAGTTCGTGTTCCTCCTGGCGAAGCAGATGAGTGACCACTACAACCGGCCCGTGCTGATGCACCGCTGGATCAACTCCGCCTACACGGCGCCTCTGACTATCGGCGCGGGCGGTAACGCGCCAATCAACATCTGGAACGGTTCCGTGCCGGGCCAGACAGGTGACTATGCCCTGACGAACTTGGCGAAGATGGCCCCGGACGGTCTCGCCGTGGACTTGGTGATGATGAACTACGGGCACAACTACAAGGGCGTCTGGAACGCCGAGCAAACCACGCTGAAGCTCGCCCAGGCGGTGGACGACAAACTGGGTGCGAAGGCCATGCTGTACATGCTTCAGAACCCGGAGAACCCCGAGGCTGATAACTCTGCCGCCGTCGTGAACCTGTTCCGGAACCTGACCAAGGATTCCGGTTACGAGGCCGTGGACGTTTACGCAGCGTTCAAAGCCAAGGGTGACATCGCCCCGCTGCTGGTGGACAACATCCACCCAAACCCTGCCGGCAGCAAGGTCTGGGCGGACGCCGTCGCACCGAAGCTCATCCGCTAAGCCTCTGCCAGTACCACGTTCGGGATTTTCGCCGACCCGGTGGTGCCGAGGGTGACCGTGGCGGGGATCGGGAACATCGATGAAACGGTGCGGGCGAACGCTGTGCCATCCATCATGGTTCCCTGTGCTGCGACGACGGCGGACAGACCGTAAGCCTGCGCCGTGGTGTTGTCGAACGCGATGGCGATCCAGTACTTCGTGCCCGCTGTCAGTGCCACGCCGGGGCTGACAGTCTCCACTTTCGCGCCCGATGTCAGTGCCGTTGAGCCTTTGGACCACAGCCGGGTGCCGGTCGCGTCCAGGATGGCGATGTCGTAGTTGCCCGAGGCGACACCGGGCATCCAGCGGAGCGTGTTGATGGTGCAGTCCCGGTGCGGGATGACCGGCACACAGATGCCCTGGTTAGCGGCGCCCACGGTGAACTGGGTGTTCCCGGCCAGCGAGAGGGTCGGGGACGTGCCGAGGGTGGACAGGTGGTCCATCTGCGTAATGTTGGTCCCTGCCGGTCCCGCCACCCCGGCCTGGGCGTTAGCTGCCGAGTGCGGGTACTTGCCGACGGTCATTACAACGCGGTCGATGCTGACGTTACCGAGGCCGGCGGACGAGTCCGCATAGATGATGGCGCGGCAGTTCGTGGCCGTGGCCGGGATGAACCGGGTCACCGACAGCCAGCGGAAACCGCCAGTGCCGGAGGGTCCGGACGGCAGCAGGGTGGAGCCGGTGGAGTCGCTGATCCCGATACGCCCGACCGTGAGCGCGGCCCCTGCTGGGACGAACATGCGGACGGCGATGTTGACCCAGCGGCCCTTGACCCGGTTGATCGGCACGTACTGGGTCAGGGTGGCGCCCGCCGCCGTGCCGGTGATCTTCACCGAGTAGCCGGCGCCTGACTCGTAATTGGTGGTGTCCTTCGCGGCGGTGGCGTTGGTCAGGGTCCACTGGTCCGGGGTCGAGCCGGTAAAGGTGGAGAAGTCGCCGTTCTTCAGCAACTGTTCCCCGGCCTGCGTCAGCGTGGAGGGCTGCTGCGGGCGCGGGGACGCCTTCTTGGACAGCTTGAACGCGGCGTGCACGGTGTCCGCCCAGAGCTGGGAGCCGACAGCGCCCGGATGGATGCCGTCCACTGTCAGGTCCGCACCGTAATCGAGGAACGCCTGGGTAACGTCGATGAAGCCGTACCCCTTGCGGGACGCGACTTCGCGGACCACTTCGCGGCGCTGCTGCTGGTAGTTGTTCGCCGTCTCCGGGTTCTGCGCGACACAGACCAGGTCCGCACCCGGCAGCCGTTCCGTCAGGGACTCAGTGAGGCCGACGTACTGCCCGAACCACTGCGGCTCAGCGATGCCCACCTGCTCGTTGTGCATCAAGGACAGGACGATGAGGTCCGGGGTGAGCGAGTAGAGCGCGGCGTCGGCGCGTGCGGCCTGCCAGGAGTAGGTGGAGAAGCCGGGCACCGAGGCGTTGTAGATCGTCAGCGTCCGGGTGCCGGTGCCCGCCTGTACCGTCTCGGCTGCACCATAAGTCTGCGCGGTGTCGTCCCAGAGCCGGTAGAGGACCTTCCAGCGGGGCCAGTCAGCGGCGAGCTTGCTGGCGTGCAGCCTGATCCACTCGCCTGCTTCGTTGCCCGTCGAGTCGCCCACGTAGAGCAGTGAGGTGTCCCGCTGCTCGTTGTTCAGCAGCGCCATGAACCGCTGAGTCGAATCCACTCCCTGAAGAGAGTATGTGGACGCCGCCGATGCCTTGTCCACATAAGTGGCATTTCCTGCCGCACGCGTCTGGCTGTTTGGGTTGCTGAAGAGGGCCGCAACCGACGCGTCGTCCGCGATGCCGGCTGGGCCCGGGTCGCCCTTGGACGCGTACGGCAGGGCCGTCCACGTAGAGGTGCCGTTGCCGAACTTCTGCTTGCCGGTGTCCGTCTCAACACCGGGCTCACCAACAGCCAGGACCGGGTTCGCCGCGGCCCACTCGGCCGCCGTACCCCGGCGCAACTGAATTCGCTGTGCCATCAGACACCGCCTCCATCCATGATTTGTTCTGTGGCGTACACCGTGGATGGCGTCCCGCCGTCGTAATGAGCAGGAAGACGCTCCTGCAAGGCGGCGATCAGGTCCTCAGCCGTTTGGGCGTTGTCCGCGATCATCTGCGCTCCGCGCTTCACGAGCTCGGTGGCGCTGTCGGGTTTCTTGAACCCGTTCGGGGTGACCTCCACGGCCATGCCGGGCCTCCTACTGCTTGTCGGGTGCCAGCCAGGGAAGGTAGCGGCGGGCGAAGTCGATGGCCCGTGGCAGCGCCATGATGCGGGTGATGACCGCAGCTACTCCAGTCACGCCGGCGGCCACAGCAAGCATCCACAAGCGGAAGCCTGCCGGCAGATGCTCGCTGAACTGGTCAAGGATGGCTTGGACGATTTCCGGGAGCAGCGCGGCGAAGGCAAGGAACGCCGGGATGCCGACCTGCACGACTGTCCGGATCACGGCCTGCCACGGGAACAGGGCCTGCGTGGCCACGTTTGCGCGGTGGTCTGCCATCACTTGCCTCCGATCAGCTTGACGAGCTCGTCGCGGACGGCCTCAGCCAGCCCTGCGGCGTTGATCTGAGCGGCCACCCCTGCGGGGCCCTGTGCCACCAGTGCGCGAGTTGCCACCGCCTGGAAGTCCGCGAACCCGGCCAGGGTGGCCAAGCTCGTGGTCTGGCCCGTGTCCTGCCCCGTCACCGGGTCCTTGTAAGGGACCTGCTTGGTCAGGGTCGCAGCGGCCGACGCCGCGGCGATGTCCGGGACCTTCCCGTTGACGTGCTCCCGGGTGGCCACGTGGTGGGCGCCGTTGAGTTCATCGAGCTTGCCGACGACCTCGGAAGTGATCCGGTCGTACAGGTGGTTGATGGCTGCCTGGGTCGCTTCGGCGCTTGCCGTGACGATCTTGTCGATCTGTTCTGGGGTGGTCACGTCGTCCTCCTGGGATGTGGTGATGCTGCCTTGGTAGTTGATGGAGCTTGATGTGCGGGGCCGCAGGAAGCCGATGAGGCCGCGGCGGGGGAGGTACTGGATGGTGGCCGGGCCGGAGGACCACTTGGGGTAGGGGTTATCGGCGCGGGATGAGGTGCTGTTCTGCGAGGCGCACAGCAGCTGCAGGTTGGCGTCCCGGATCAGGACGGCGACATGGGTGGCTGGGTAGTACTCCTTGTAAGAGTCACCCCAGACCGCGATGTCTCCGGCCATGCCCGGCTGGTCGGGCTGGATTAGCTCATACGCGGCCTCGATTGCCGGCGTCTGGGGGTAGGCGGAGACCATGTTCCCGGCCCAGCCAACCCAATTGCCCGGGTAGCCGGTGTTGATCACGGGCAGGCCCAGGGTCTTGGACCAGTTCGCGGCGAGGTCCCAGCACTGGGCGCCGAAGCCCTCGTTCTCCGGGTTCCAGTCCTCGTTGATGTACTGGCCCTGGACCTTGGGGATCCAGACGCCGAGTGTGTCTTGCACGGCTTGGAGGGTGAGTGTCATGCCATGTCCTCCTCGGTCGTGGGTTTGTAGCCGTGCGGCGGGGCGGGGATCTCCACGTGCGGGAGGTGGTCCTCGATGATCTTCAGCAGAGTGGTGATGTAGGCGTACGCGGATGCGAGCCCTCGCTGCAGCATGTCGACCAGGGCGCTCAATTCCGCTTGTGCTTTGCCCTGCTCCTTCTGCTTTTCCTCGACGGCGGTCAGCCGCTCCTGCAGCTTGCCGTTGTTGGCCAGCAGGGTCGCGTTCACTGCGAGGACGGCGTCGAGGTTGGCGCGGTGGGTGGTGGCGACAAGGTTGTCGACCTCGGCCGGTGTTTTGAGGTTCCGGGCGTTCGCCTCGGACTTCACGTTGCGGCGGTTCACCAGCACCCCGGCGAGCGTGACCAAAGCGGTCAGGACGCCGGCGCTCATGATCGTGGGAAGGATTTCGTTCACTGCTCGTTGCCTTCCTCGTTGTCGGGCAACGGGAGTTCCTTGATGAGTTGGAGCCGGTTGTGCGCTTCGATCCACAGGGCCCGGGTTTTCACCACGCATGCGCCAGCAACGATGAAGTAGGTGAGGCAGCCCATGATCGCCCTGGTTCCGCTTTGGGTGATGCTCTCGGCGAGGCCGCCGGCGTAGGTGAAGAACACGATGGCGGCACAGACCATGCCTGTCATTTCGAGGCCGAAGGACCAGCGGTGGCGGCCGCGTAGGAGCCCGGCCAGCATGAGGGTCCCGGCCAGTAGGACAAGGACCCGGAACAGGATGTTCCATGGCCACTCCAAGGCGGCGATGGACGATGGTGTGTACTTCTCGTCTATGGCCATGGCAAGGCCCGATGCGAGCAGCACCAAGGCGATGGCTGACTCGAACGGTTGCGCGTAGACAGTGGCCAGGCGGTGGCCAACGAACCGGTGCGGCATCAGACGGCGCTCGTCTGGTACTCGATTTCGAACTCCATGTAGTCGCCCAGCCCGCCGGGGTATCCGGCCTCGCCGGGGGTTTTCACGGGGATCGTGGGCGCCCACACGGACGCCGTGGTCGAGGACCCAGCGAAGATGAACAGGGGCCGGATGATGCCCGTGGAGGTGACGTGGGAGCCGCCGCCGAGGTAGGCGTTCTCGCTGCCTGCGATCGGGTACCCGGCCGGGAGAGGGCAGTACACGGCGGCCGTGCCCATCTTCTCCGCCGGGGTTTTCGCCGCGTCCCCGAACTTGGCCTTCGCCCGGACGGTGACACGGTCACCGCTCACCCAGTACGTGCCGGTCAGGGAGCCGCCGGCGCCGAAGTCAGCGACACCAGACCACAGGGGCGTGTAGGAGACGCCGCGCTGGGAGGTCCAGGAGGAGCCGTTCCACCATTCGAGGGTGCCGCGGAAGTCCAGACGGCGGACGGTCATGCCGACGAACTTGTCCGTCAGGGCGTCCCGCTGGTCCTGGCTGCTGACGGGGATGATGACGTTAGCGGAGGTGCCGAACTGCTTGAGGTGTTCGGCGAGGTCGTAGTTGTCGCCGTTGGTGATTGATTTGATGCCGTTTTGCAGGGTCTGCATTATGCGGTCCAATCCATGTCGATCTTGCCGGATTCGGGGTCTTCCAGCCGGGACTGGAACCAGACGTAGTCGCCGCCGGCGATGCTGATCCCGCCGCCGGCCGCGATGATGGGCCCGAAGCTGGTGGGGAGGTTGATGATCTGGGCCTCAGCGTTGGGCTGGACGGTGACGGTGAAGGGGCCAGCGACCCGGGCGACGTCGTCCCGGGGTTTGTAGCTGGAGTTGTGCGCGTAGATGTTGACCGTCGCGGGGGTGTTGTAGTTGCCCGCCTTCAGCCGTCTCGGAAGCCTGAACCGGACCGCGGTAACGGTCTTCCCGGCGAGTTCCGGGCGGGGTGCCCCGTAGAACCAGGCACCGGTGAGGACGGTCCCGGCCCACGTCCCGGAGTAGATATGTTCCCGGCCCTGGGTGGAGAGCGCCCACCGGCCCCAGCCGCCGACACCGAACGTGTCCGTGCCGATGGCCGTGAGCGTCGTCGTGCCGCTGCCCACGACAGCCGCAGGCGGCGGGGCGATGGCCGGGGGTGGGGTGGCGATGGAGGGGATCTTGCCGATCACCGTGGGGGTGGCCGCGTCCCACGTGATGTACACGGGGTCCCCAGGGGAGTAGGAGCCGATGAACCGATCAGTGGTGTACTCGATCCCATCAGCGCCGGTGAGGACGATCTGGGTGGCGACCCCGGCGGGGATGATGGTATCCACCGTCCCCGTGGACGGGCGTGGCTGGTCCGTGTACCCGCCGATGACGAGGGCGCTGTATTGGCCGCGGCCCTCGTTGGAGATGTCCACAACGATGTTGCCGCCCTGCAAAGGCTGCATGGGGTCCAGCCAGCGGCAGCCCACGAGCTTGCCGTTGATGTTCGCCCACCACGCCGTGCCGTCGAAGTACGCGGTCCCGTAGGTGCGGCGGGTGCCGCCGTCTGGGATGGACTCCAGGGTGTGTTTGAATCCATCCACAGGCGGGCCTCCTAGGGCAGGTCGTTCCAGGTCAGGTCCGGCAGGGTGCCCCAGTTAGCGGGCATCCGGTCCCAGGTGAGGTCGGGCAGGTTCCCGGTGATGTGGTCGGCCCATTCGGTACGGCCGAGGGCTTGGATCACGTCGTTGTAGCTGCAGGACACGGTGAGGGTGGTGTAGCCGGGGACGTTGGTCCCTTCCCGGCGGATCCCGGTGATGGTGCCGAGGAAGTAGGCGACGTGCCCGGCGGGTACCGGGTATCCGACTTCGATGCGGTCACCGGCCTGCAGTTCCGGGCGGGGCACGGTGGTGACGGTGAGTTCCACGGCCAGGGAGGCGAGGAACTCTTCCCGCTGGGATACGCCGTAGGCGGCTGCCTGGTCGGCGCTGGTGATCATCTCCGAGGTGTAGAAAGTCTGGGCGCGGCCGTGGTCCCCGCCAAACCGCAGCGGGCCCGTGTCGATGGACACGGTCACCCGGACCGGGGCGCCGGACGTCGCCTCCTTCCCCTCCACCACCCACCGGTTGTACAGCCCATCAATGGCCTGTTTCCGGGAGACTTTGACGAGCCCGTTCCGGGGTTCCACCCGCCACACCGGCGGGGTGATCCGCGGGTAGATGTGGCATTCCCCGTCGCCGCCCATCCGGTACCGTGCACCGACCCGGGAGGCGAGGTCCTGGCAGGCGTCCATCCGTTCCCGGTCAAACACCGTCAGCCGGGAGATCCCGACGTCCGTGACGCCCGGGTCGAGGACCACGGGGAAGTAGTCGCGGGTGAGGCGTGCGAACTCGCCCAGCACGGTCGCCAGCGGCCCCGGGGATTCCGGGCCCTCCAGCTTGTCGCGGTCCGCGTTGTAGGTGCGGTCCACGGCCTGGAGCTGCACAACACCCTTCACCACGGGGACAATGCGTTCGTGCGGTGCGGTGTCGCTGTCCGGTTCCTCCAGCCCGTACTCCGGCAGGGTCCGCCACTCCACGACCTCGTCGGGTTCGTTGCTGATGATCCGGAGCCGTGCGAAGTTCACCGCGCCGGCGCCGCCCACCCGGTAGATGACCTGCAGCTCCGTGCCGCCCACACCCAGAGGGTCATCGAACCGCCACGCGCCGAGGGTCCCGTCCGGGTCCGCGATCGTGAAGTTCATCTGCTGCTTGACCTTCGCCGAGTCGGCCGCGGTGTCCGTCTCGGACCAGCTGATGATCTGCAAGGGTTCACCAAGGACGAGCTTCCCGCCACGCCACGCCCACACGGTGAGGGTGTCAGCGGGGCGGGAGCCTCCCAACGCCGTGGAGGTGTCCGGGTCGATGTTCCGCACGCTCAGCCTCCGATCGGGTTCTTCAGGTCATCCAGGTACGTCTTACCGGCCATGAGGTCCTGTTTCTGCTGGTAGGTGGACATCAGCATCGCCACATCCCCGTACGTGAAGGTCCCGGTGAGGACCTTGATCGCCGGTGCGTCCACGACATCGGATTGCAGGTCCCACCACGTCAGCCGGCCGCCCATCATCACGTTCACGGGGGTGCGCTTGTACGTGGCGTTCGCCAGGTACATGGTTCCTTCGAGGCCGAGGTCCCCCCATGCGGGGAGCGGTCGGAAGACGAGCTGCGCGGTGGAGTCCAGCAACGCTTTGAGGCGGGTGTTCTGCTCCGCTGACCGGATGCCGAGGCTGGTATCCAGCCCCTGCTCCGCCATCCGCTGCCCGAACAGTGCCATGGGTTTACGTGAGCCCATGACCTTGAACAGGGACACGTCCGCCGCGTGCTCCAACACTGACAGGGCCGGGCTGCGGAGGTAGATGTCCCCGTCATTCCGGCGCTCCCCAACCACTGGGATGGAGGACTGGGGGACCAGGGCGTCACTGATCCACCCGGTCACCGAAGGCAGGAACACCGGTGCACTGGTGGTGCGGGAGGCGCCGGCAGGGCCGGTGAGGACTTCCAGCTCGTACCGGACGTCCCGCCCAACTGGGCAGTGATGGTCCACCACATACGCGGCATCGTTCATCAGCACCCGCCGGTACCCTGGCAGCGCCGACCGTGTGTCGTCGGCCAGCCGCCAGATCGTGGCGGTGGAGTCCCCCACACCCAGCCCCGTGATCGTGATCCCGGACCGGTCCGTGGGGGCATCCATCAGGGCTTCCACTGTTACTGCTGGCATCAGGCGCCCTTCCTCATGAATCGTGACTGGCCATCGGCGGCCGATATGGCACCGGCGGCTTCCTGCCGGGCCACGCCGCGGAACGTCGCCCACGTCGCATCGGCGTTCAACTGCAACTGGCCCACGAGCTGCAGCCCGTCAAGGCTTGGCGTCGGTGCCGCCACCGTGTGCGTCATGATGGTGCGTGACGCCACCGTCGTGCCGACCGCGCCGCCGTCCGCCATGCCAGCGAACTGGCCAGCCCGGAGGCTGGCGCGGAACTTGTAGACGCCCTGCTGGCCGCCCAGCTTCTGCACGTCCCCGGAGTCGAGGACGTGCTCACCGTTGGAAAGCGCGTACAGGCCAGCCTGATCGCTGGTGTTCGTTCCCGGCCCGGACACAGCACCGCCGCTGGCAAGCCCCGGCCTGCCGCTGCCCGAAGCGTCCCCGTTCAGATCCGGCAGCGTGGCACGCTGCTCGATCTTGATGGTCTTCTCTTCGTTCACCGTGTAGGTCCGGACCACGCGCCCGTCGATCTTGTCGAGCTCGCCGGTCGTCGCCTGCGCCATCCGCTTGGCTTCATCCGACATCCACGAATCGATCGACACACCATCCGGTACACCGAGTACCTTCCGGGCCAGATCCTCCGCGGCGCCACCGGTGATGCCGAACTGCCCCGCAGCGGCCAGCAGGCCGTTGTAGGTATTGGCCAGTGCGCCCTGGACTTCCTCGTTCGAGGCCCGGTTCTTCGCCATCGCCTCAACGTTGCGGATACCCGCCTGCGCGACACCGTCGAACATGGCCTGGTTCTTGATGCCCTGCGCGGTGGTGTTGTCGAACGCGGTGCCGAGCTTGCCAACCTGCCCGCCGGTTCCGTCAGCCTGCAAGCCGAGATCCAGCAGCGCCTGGGACCAGCCACGGGCAGCATCACGTGCTGACAGCTGCAACAGGCCTGTGTTGAGCAGCGCCTGCGTGAACTTGTCCAGGTTGACGATGGACCCGTCCGCGCTGAGGCCGATCTCCTCGAGGGCCTTGGCGACCTCCTTGGTGATCGGGATTGTCTGCCCGCTCGCGCCCTGGACGTTGACCAACTGCTCAGCGACCTTGCCGGACCCCTCGGCAGCCTTCTGCATGGCCGGTGGGATCTCGCCCATGGCCCACTTCAGCAGGTCTGTTTCGCTGACGGTGACCTTCGCCTGGTTCGCCTGGTCACGGAGGGCATTGAGGTAGTTTGGGAACCGCTTGGCGGTCTCCTCCACCTCGATGCCCTGGTCCTTGGCCGACTGTGCGATGGCCTTGAACCCACGTGCTGCGATGTCCAGGTTCCCGGACGTGGCAGCACCGGCAATAGCCTTGTCGGCATTCTCGAACGCCTTGCTGATCTTGGCCATGCCGTTGTCCACGCCGAGGACTGTGGCGCCGAAGGATTCAATGGCCGAGTTGAAGTCCTGCTGCACCAGCTTCTTCAGGGCACCGCCTGCGCTGGTGAACTGTCCCTCGAACTCCTTGACGCCGATGTCCTTGAACGCGCCGTCCATGGAATCGCTCTGCTTGGCGAGCTTGATGAGGTCCTGCGTCCACTGCTCCGTTGAGCGGTCAGCTTCCTGCATGCTGTTGTGGACCGACTTGATGATCTCGAAGCCGATGAACGCGCCAGCAGCCAGGCCAGCCGCTGCACCGAACTTACCGAGGCCGCGGCTGCTGCCGTCCGCCTTGGTGTCCAGCGTCTGGAACGCTTCGATGCCGTCCTTGACCTTAGGCAACAGCAGCATGAGCCCGCCGCCAGCCAGGGCCGCGGCACCCACGACACCGCCGAGGCCGGTTATCGCGCCCTGCAATGGTGCGGGGAGGTTCCCGAAGCCCTGCGCGAGCCCGGAGACATTCTCAGCGATGCCCTGGATCGCCGGGAGCATCACGGCGCCGGCGTCGATCGCGGCGTCCTTGATGTTGTTCCAGGCCACCTTGACCTTGGACTCGGTCGTCTCGTACCGCTTGGTGGCCTCGTTGATCAGGGCGGTGTTTTCTTCCCACGCCTGGGAGCCGAGCTTCAGCGAGTCGGAGAGCAGGTTACCGGCCCCGGCGAGGGACAGCATTACCTGCATTTCCTCGGTGCCCTTCATGCCCATCTCGGTCATGAGGGCGACGACGTTGCCGCCTTCTTCCTTGGTGCGGGCCATGCCCTTGGTGACCATTTCCATGGCCGCGACCGGGCTGCCCCGGAAGGCTTTGGCGAAGTCCTCGGCGCTGGTGCCGGCCGCCTTTGCGAAGGCGTCCAGCTGCTTCCCGCCGCCCTGCACTGCGGAGTACATCTTCAGCAGCACACGGGTGGTCACACCGCCGCCGAGTTCCGCGTTGACGCCCATGGACGCCAGCGTGTTGGACAGGGCGAGGACGTCGGACTCAGACGCCCCGACGAGCTTGCCAGCGCCAGCGATGCGCTGGGCCATGGAGAGGATTTCCTTCTCCGTGGACGCACCCGCGTTACCAAGGGCCACCAGGGTGGCGCCGAAGTTGTCGATGTCGTCGCCCTTGGTGCCCATGACGTTCGCGATCTGGGCGATGTTCGTGGCCGCTTCGTCCGCGGTCAGGTTCGTGGTTTCGCCGAGGTCGATCATGGTCTTCGTGAAGGCAAGGATGTCCTGCCGCTTCACACCCAACTGCCCGGCGGCTTCGGCCACGGCGGCGATGTCCTCGTGGCTGGTGGGCAGGGTCTTGGCCAGGCCGCGGAGGCCGGACTCGAGCTCTGCCATCTGCTGCGGGGAGCCGTCGACGGTCTTGGTGACACCGGCCCACGCGGACTCCCAGTCCATGGCCGCCTTGGCCGAGGCGCCGAGGGCAGCGACAGTGGACGCGCCGAAGCCGACCAGGATCTTCCCGGCGGTCTCGGCAGATTCTGCCTGCTTCTTCTTGTACTCGGCGTCCTTCTTGCTGGCCTCGGCGGACTTCTCCGAGCCCTTCGCCGACTCCTCGCCGGAGGCGCCGTGCTTCTTGTTCGCCTCGGTGGACTTGTCCGTCGCCCCGGCTGCCTGTTGCTGCGCCTGGTCGATCTTCTTGCCGGCCGCCTCCGCAGCCGCACCCGCGTCGGAGGCGGCCTTCTCCGCCTTCTTGACGTTGTCGAGGTACTTGTTGACCTCAGCCTCGAGTACTACCTTCACGGAGCGCGTGGACATGGTGCCTCCTCAGAAGGTGCAGTATTCGATTAGGGGTGTGGCGGTAGCGGCTTGTTCTCCGGCCGGGTGTAAGTGGCGTAGACCTTCTCGCCCGGAGCTGGCTCGTAGGGGTCCTTGCCGTTGCCCCTGACTGCCCGTTCCTGGGCGGCGCATCGGTGGCACTGTGTCTTGTGCGCGTCGTACCAGCCGTCGTTATCCGGGTGATGGGCGATCGCTACGGGGGCGCCGCAGGAGCAGAGTCCGTCCTCGTAGATGGTTAGCGCCAGGGACCAGAGGTAGTCGCGTTCCGTCCACCCGCCGCGGTTGCCGTTGATCCAGTGGGACGGCGGCTTGCCGTGGGTGCGGGCGGTGCGGAGGATCTGGACTACTCGGCCCCATGCTCCGTGCCATAGGACTTGTGCAAAAAATCGGCGTCCACGGTGGGGATGGCGTTCTGTGCGTACTGGCGTGCGTTGAGGATCTCGGTCATTTGTGCCGGGCCGATGGCCTTCTCCAGCCGCTTGACGGTGTGGACGTCCCAGCGGACCTCGTGACGGTCCTCACCGACCGGCTGCACCGCGATGATGGCAGCGGCCAGCAGGTCGAATCCGAACTCGGCGTTCGCCTTCTTGGGCTCCCAGTTCTTGGTGCGCTCCTCGTGAGCTTCGCGGAGGTCGGCGAGTTCATCCGACGTCAGGGCCCGCACGAACACCGTGAGCTTGGACCCGGTGAACGTCTGCACCAGTTCGGTGTGGCGGCGCTCCATCGCGGTGAGTTCCTTGTCGCCGGTGGCGGTCTTCTCACCCCGGGCGGCGTCACGGCGGATGGCGATCTTGCGCTGCAGGGCGGAGAGCTCGCCGATCACGTCGGCACGCTTGTAGACGTCGGCGGATTCTTCGGGGAGGTTCGCGTCGGTGGCCCAGGCGTCGAGGTCAAAGGTGGCGGGGTTCAGTTCAGTCATGGGGTTTCAGGCTCCAAAGTTGTGGGTAACAGGCTCTTGTGGGAGTGGGGGGTGGCTGGGCGGAGCCTGAAATACGCCCAGCCACCCGGCTTTGTTAGGCCCCTGCGAGGACCGGCTCTTCGATGATCATGTTCTGAGGCAGGAACTCGATCCGTCGCTTGAGGTTGCCGTCGTTGTTCACCCGCATCGGGGCATCGGAGACGACTTCGCCGCCGAGGTCGATCACGTCACCGGAAGCCCACGGCTCGATGGAATCCTTATCGGATTCGCGGAGGTAGATCCAGGACGTGGTGCCCTTGACCCGGACCGCTGCGTAGCCCTTGTCATCGCCAATGACGTCGGCGCCGCCGGCCTCGAGGTATTCCCGCAGGAACGTCAGGGCGAGGTCGTAGTTCGACGCGCCCAGCGCCTGGGAGTTGCCCTTCACGCAGGCGGGCTTCTCGTTGAACCGGTCGGACGCGGTGGACGTCCAGTTCGCGTCCGAGTCGAGCACGGCGCAGGAGATGTCGATCCCTGCGTTGAGCTCGGTCACGGTGGGGATCCGGGACGCCGCGGCGGGCGCCTGGGTGAGCAGGGTGAACTTCTTCTTACCGTCAGCAGCGACTTTCATGCGCTTGCCTCCTTCTCATTCTCCGGCGTGGCCGGTTCGGTTACTTTGGCTGTGGCCGGAGTGGCCGGTTCCCGGGCCTGCCGTTTGGAGGGCGGGAGTTTGAAGTTGAACGGCTCGTCCAGGTAGTGGACGGGGACGCGGCGTTTCTCGCCGCCGTTCGGGGGTACTGCGGTGACGAACTTGGGTTCAGCCATTGCGTTCTCCTAGTTGGTGATGAGCCGCCATTGCCGGGGGAGCATGAAGCGGGCCGGGCTGGTTTGGGTGTCGAGGATGGGGTACTGCTGGTTGAAGCCGTCCGGGTTGGTGCGGACCCGGCCGGTGCGGACGGGCAGGTTGGTCAGCGCGGTACTCACGGCGGCGGTCACGGTCCGGCAGATGCCGGCGTCCGCTCCCACGGTGGTGGTCTGGAAGTCCCAGATGGCGCTGTCCCCGTCCTGCCTGCCGTCAGCGGGCAGCTCGTCCGGTTCGTCATCGACACCGGCCCAGAGGACCACGTACGGGTCGATGTAGCCGCCCGTTTCCGGGACGCTCTTGGGGACCGCGCCGTCGTACACCGTGATCCCGGGGATGGCACGGAGGGCCGCGAGCACGGGGCCGGTGAGGGTATCGGGATCAATCACCCAGGACCTCCTCCGCCAGTTGCGCCATGGCCGCCTCGAAAGCCGGGGTGATCAGGTCAGCGGCCGGGCCCATGTACGGTTGCGGCGCCATCCTCGAGGTGCCGAGTTCGACGTACTCGCCGTAGTTCGCGGTGGGCCCGAACTCGCCACCGATGGTTCCCGTGCTACCCACGGTGCGCAGGTCGGAGTGGCTGATGGAGCCCTTCAGGTTCCCGGTGTCCACTGGGACGCGGTTCTTCGCCGCGGCCACCCCGTCCACCAAGGACTTGCGGACCACGACCTGGGCGCGGGGCCCGGTCTTCGTCTGCGCCCTGGACAGGTCTGCGGAGAGCTTGCGGAAGTCTGATGCGTCTATGCCCACCACGGACCTCCTATGCGGGGTTCTGCTGCGTGACGTTGTCGGTGCAGATGAACGCGATCTCCCACAGCTCGGAACCGAACATGATGGAGGAGATCCGGAGCCGGCGGCCGAGGACGTCGATGATGTCGCCGCGCTCACCAGCCCGGAACGCGGGGGCGTCGATCACGCTGGTGGTCACGGTGTACTGCCGCTCGATGGTGGGCTGCTCGCCGGGGGTGCCGCCGCCTTCACGCTGCAGCGGCTGCACGTTAAACATCGCCTGATGGATCAGGGTCTCCCCGGTCCACCCCGCGGGCTTGGGGTACGGGGCGGGGCCGTCACTGATCCGCCACACCTTGCCCGGTGCCGTCTCAGTGCCCTCCGCGGTCGGCTGATGGTGCCTGGCCCAGTCCTTGTGGATCACCCTTGTGTTGGGCAGTGGCATCAGTACCACCGCATTTCGGCGCCTTCAGGCTTTGGGTAGCCGGGGGAGACGATCTCAAAGACGCTGGTGTCAGCGGCTGCGTCGACACTATCTGCGGCGGCGTCGTACGTGGCGGCGAGGGCCCGCAGCTCTGCGGACACTTTCGCGCCGTCTGTGCTCGTCCCCGCCTGGGTGCGGATGACCTTGCCGACCAACACCTCAGACGCTGCGATGACGCGGAGCGCCCGTGCGCTGGCACGGTTCACGTTCTCGCCGGACATCGTCAGGAACGCTGTCAGCTGGTCATCGGTGAACAACCGGTCGGCCGGGTTGTCGGCCACGTCCGTGATGTTCAGCCTCACCATGCCGGCCGGGGAGGCGTAGTCGATCGCCCCGGTCTCGGTGGTGGAGAAATCCGTTGTCGGCGTTCCGCCGTCGTAGATCGGTTCCGTCACGGTTCCTCCTGTGAAGTTGTGGGGGTCCGGAGTGCGCTGCCCTGCTGGATTGATTCGCCCAGCAGGGCAGCCCGGGAGGGATGATGATCAGCCGCCCCGTTATGGCCCGGTCACTCCGGAAGTGTTCGGCTAGGAGCCGAGGGACACGTAGGTGCCGATCGGGTCCGTGGCCACGCCACCGGTGATGTGCCGGCCGCGGTACTTGATGGTGTCGTCGCCGAAGCTGCCTTCGTCGATGCCCACCGCGCCGCCGCCGACGCGTTCGCCCTGGTCGCGCTTCACGCGGATGTCCGGCTGTTCCTCGCCCAACATCGTGGACTTGTACAGCGCCGGGTTGGCCGAGGCCGGGTCGGGCAGGATGTACCAGGTGGTGTCAGCCTTCGCGGACTGATCGATGATGCCGATCCGGTCCGACACAACGGCGGTGACCTTGCCGTACAGCGGGTTGGCGATCGGGTTGGGGCCGCCGTTCGGGTCAGCGATGGTCGGCGCAACCGCCATCTCCGCCTCAAACGCCAGGGCCTGGGAGGTGACCAGCAGCAGCTTGGTGCCGAGGGCACGGAAGGGGACGCCTTCGCGGTTCTTCCGCTTCCAGATCGCCTTCACGGCGGCCTGCACGTTGTCGCGGTTCAGCGGCAGCGCGGTCGGGGCGTTGCCGTTGCCGGCCTTGAAGAACGCGGTGTTCGGGCCGGCAGCCGTCACGAACGAGCCGAAGACCTTGGCGTCCTCGGTGTTCCGGGCTGCCGTGGCCAGGCGGCCGGGGAAGTCCATCAGGTCCGAGTAGTCGTTGTTCTTGCGCAGCTCGAACGTCAGGTCGAAGACGCGGCCGGTCTTGCCAATGCCGATCTCGTACTGGAACTCGGACAGCGAGGTCGACTTGTACTCTTCGCCCTCGGCGACGTCCTCGAACGTGTCCTGGCCGCCGTTGAGGTCGATGATGGTCTTCGGACGGAAGTCCTTCAGCTTGGTCTCCCGTGCGAAGCGCTTCCACTCCGGAGTGATCTCCTTGTACGTGGACTGCACTTCGATGTCGAATGCCTTGCCCAGCAGGACGGGGAAGTCCGAGGTGGAGAAGGCTTCCTTCAGGCGGTACTCCGCGGCGGCGGTCACTCCGCGGGCGCCCTCGTTGAACAGCTTCGCTGCTTCGAGGATGCGGGCCTTGACGGAGGGCGCGATACGGAAGCCCTCCTGGGCGATGATGTCGCCGGTGTTCAGGATGGTCATGTGAGTGCTCCTTACGCGCTTGCCGCGGTCTGGGTGGTGTAGCCAATGGGGGCTACTTCGAGGGGGCCAGTGCCTGCGCCCTTGGTGCCGAGGGAGACACCGAAGACGTAGTTGCCGGTGGAGGTGGCGGTCAGGGTGTTGTCCGCCTTGATGTAGACCGGGGCGCCCACGGCTGCGACGGCGCCGACGACGTCGAGGTTCCAGGAACCGTCGAGCCGAACGGTTGCCTCCCCGGTGGTGGCGTCCTTGGACGTGATGGCCACGCCGCAGATCAGGCCGACCTTGATCGGCTGGCCGGAGACCGTGCCGTCAGGGACAGGGATGCTGATGTGCAGGGCGTTGGTGTAACGCTGGTTCTTAGCCATGGTTAGGCTCCCTTCAGGGCGGTGAGGACGTCAGCGTCTGCCACGTCCACTGCTTCTTTGACGCCGGACGTGTGGCCCACACCGCGGACGGTGCCCGCGCCGTTGGCTACCTGGAGTTCGGCGATGGACTCGGCGATCTCGGCGGCCAGCGCCTCGGTGTTGAGGGCGCCGGATTCATCGACCGGGTAGCCCTTGGACAGCCGTGCGGCAGTCTTGGGGGCGGTGATGCCGGCTGCGGTGAACGCCGCCTCCACGACGGCGGCCGCGGCCGTGTCGTTGGCCCGGGTGAGTGCCGTCTCGGCGCGTGTGGCGCGTTCGGTGGCGGTGGTGATGTCAGCTTCGGCCGTGGTGGCCCGGCTGGCGGACTCGCGCAGGGCGGCGAGTTCCTTGTCATCAATGGTTGCCATGGTGGCTTCCTCCTGATTTTCGGTAACCGCTGCCGGGTTCGGAGCGGAATCTTTGGGTGCGGTGACGAGGTCGACGTCGCGGGCGGATTCGAGGACTTCGAGGATTGCCCCGCCGCGTCCGGCCATCGTCACAAAGTCGACGGATGCGGCATGTGTGAGCCGCTTGATGACCTGCACGGGACCGCCGCCGTTGTCCTCGATGGCGACTTCGGCCCCTGCGCGGATGGACACGCCGATGGTGTCCTTCATGTCGTTGATCTGCTCACGCCAGGAACTGAAGATGTTGGCCTCAGCAATGAGGGCGCCGTTCTCGAACACCGCGTCGGTCGCGAGCACTCCGACGAGGTCCTTGATGGACCGCTCAGGGCGTTGCCAGTCCTCGGACTCGGTGGGGTGGTCGGCGAACATGAGCGTGCCCGCGTTGAAGACCTTGTCGGTCGCGGCCTGCTCGAGGACGTCGGCGGAGTAGAACCCGGATGAGCCCTGTCCTTCGTTGATGATCTGGATCATTAGGCGGGCACCGGTTCCTGTGGTGGCTGTGCCGGCTTCCTGGACGATCTGTGGCATTGACAGCCTCCTAGAATGGGTGTGTGGGCCTTGATGACCGGAACGACTCTGTTGGTGTGCCTGGGGAGTGCCCGGGGCATGAGTGGTCTCCGGCGGTCATTCACCTGCGGGCGACTGGGGGGAGTCTTGAGGTGTCGTGCCGGTTTTGCGGTGCGGTGCAGTACGAGCCGTCCCTCAGTGATGGGACCTAAGCGGCGGCTTTTAGGTCACGCAGTGGGGTGACGGTGTGCGAGTCGCGCCAGCCTGGGGTCTGCTTCACCGTGGACAGTTCCGCCCACTTGATGTCCCCGTCCTGCAGCAGCTTGAGCCGTTCGGGGCCCATGATCGCTTTCTGCGTGTCCGGGGTGAGGGAGTTGAACACCGCCTCCGCGTCCTGCGTGACCGGCGCCGGTTCGGGGATGTTCTTGAATCCGAGTTCGGCCCATGACTTGGTGATGCTGACTCGGGTGCAGCGGCCGTTCTGGTGGTCGTTGGGCCCGTCCTCGTCCAAGGGGTGGCGGGTGCCGTGCTTCGCCCAGCAGGACGGGCAGGTGCGGGCTGTGAGCGCGGCGTGCCACTCCCATTCCTGCAGGATCTCCGTGTTGGCCTTCTCGGAAGCTTGTGTGGCTGCCCGGTGCGCGTCCAGAGTCTCTGTCCGGGCGATGGTCAGTGCCCGGGTGAGGCCGCCGTTGAACCGCTGCTCCGTTTGCTGGAGGATCCGCCGCGCCGTTACCTGTGGGTTAGCGCCCACGGCTATGCCGCGGACCAGTTCCCGCTTCATGATCCGTTCGACGTCGCCCGGGAGGGGCAGGGTGCTTGCGTGGATCTGCTCGGTGGCGCGTTCGACGATGGCCGCCAGGGCATCCTGCGAGATCCGGGTGAAGGACACGCCTGCGTTGGCTGTGGCCGGCGGCAGCTGCGAACCGATCAGGGCGGCGTGACCGTCCACAGCGTCAAGAACAGCCTGGGACAGGTCGTTCGTGACGACACTGTTGGTCTGCCCGGCCAGCTCGTCGAGCACCTCACGGGTGTGCCGGAGCGCGTCCCGTAACCGGATGTTCGCCGCGACCGTCTTGTACGGCACGACACTATCCCCGGCGCTGATCAGTTCCACCAGGGCGGTCTGAAACTCCGGCATGAGCACGTCCCATGCCTCCACCCAAGCCTTCGTCAGTGCGAGGGTTTGTGCGGCGGTCATGGTGTCCAGTTGCCGGCGGAGTTGGGCGACGATGCGCAGCGTCTCACCAGTCACCGCCATGCCCAACCTCCTATTGCAACGCTTGGCCGGGGTCTTGCCCGTCCCTGAATGCCTTCGCGGCCTGATCGCCGGCGGTCACGTCCGGGTGGACGTAGTCGCCGTTCTCGTCCGTGACCTCGGCAAGGATCTCGTCGACGTCCCGAACCTTGAGCGCCTGCAGCACGAGCTTGAGGAGGACCAGGGGTGGGGGCTTCACGGACATGGAGTCCGCGCCCACGATGGCCGCCATGAGCGTGGCGAGGGGGACCTCGTCGAGGCCGGGGAAGACGACCTCAACTGTGGTGGTGTTGGGGTCTTTCCAGCGGACGGTGAGCCTGTCCCCATCGCGGACGGCTGTGCCGAGGGTTCGGAGTGGGCCGCGGGGCGCGATGACAGCCTGTTCGAGGGCGTAGCCAACGCTGTCGGCGATGACCTCGGCGTGCAGCTCCTGCCGGGCTTGGAACGTGAGCCTCGTTGGGAGGTCGAGTGTTTCGGCGGTGGCGCGGGCCCCGGTCTGTCCCGGGTCGGCCAGCAGGATCGTGACCGGGAGGCCGATCGCGGATGCGGCCATGGTCGCCAGCGGCCGGGACGACTCGGAATCCAGGGTGGCGCCCGACTTGGGCAGCGCCTCGATCTTCTGATCATCCGTCATGGACACGCTGGATCCGGCCGGCACGTTCGCCATGCCCTGCAAAGCGGCACGCTTCGACTGCGCGTCACTGGATCGCTTCGACGACGTGACGAAAGCGATCTTCGCCAGCGCCTTCATCAGCAGCGCCCAGTCCTCCAGGAACCCTTTGTGGGAGAGGGCCCAGGGGATCGCGGCGTAGGAGTCGCCGATGCCGAACTTCCACCCGTCCCCGGCGTTGACCTTCACGTGCCGGACGGGGGCGTCCCACACGATCTCAACACCGTTGATGGCTCGGTACTTGGCGGCCGGCTGGTACTTTAGCGCCGGGTAGTACGCCTTCCGGGTGACATCCTTGAACGCACCATCCTGCTGCTGCTCGGACTCGGTCCATTCCCGCAGGTAGAACCAGGGTGTGGCCTTGTCGCCGGGGGCGGTGACCACGTCGCTGATCTCATCGAACGGGATGGACCGGACCTTCACAGCACCGGTGAGGGGGTTGGTGAAGTGGGCGAGGAAGAAGTTGCCCTCGTCGTACAGGCAGCCTTCGTACTTCTGCCGGGCTTGGGCGCCGTAGAACGCTTCCCTGTTGCCCTCGTCGTCGATGAACGCCTGCACCAGCTCGTTCACGGCCTCATCCCGGGCGGAGATGGCCACGCCTTGGCCCCACACGTAGGCGTGCCGGACTTCCCGGCCCCTCTTGATGAGTGGGTTGGCGATCCCGAAGACGCGGCCTTGGGTGGCTGCGGTTCGGAGCCCTTCGCGGGTGAAGTCCTGCGAGGCCATGTCGATGAGCCGCTGCCAGCCGTTGTTCTCCCGGGCCAGTTCGAGCTGGGCGAGGGATTCCTCCAGCCGGTAGGTCAGCGTGTCCACCGTGCCTTCGTGGACGCGGAGTTCTGACTGGGTTGCTGCCTCTTGAAGGCCGAGCATTTGCAGGAACTTCCCCACAGTGGCCTCCTAGACCGGGCTGATGGACCAGCCCTGCGCGTTGTACTCGTCGTAGATGTCGGGTTCGATGACGTTGCCCTGGTTCAGGATCGGCATGAGCAGGAGCCGGTTGATGGCTTGTGACATGGCGTCGATGGTGTCGTCGTGGGCGCCGTTCGGGAACGCTTTGCCCTCTTCGACGAGCTCCTCCACGTTCGGGAGCAGCGCCTCTGTTGGGAGGACCACGTTCCGTGAGTGCGCCATGGGGGAGATCGCCGATGCCCTGGCGAACTTGGACCCCTCCGGTTCGATGGGGATGAGCCCGACGAGCTGGGATTGCAGCGAGTTGATCGCCGCTGGCCCGTTGGCTTTGTCCTCCAAGAACTTCGCCACCGCTTCAGGCCACTTCGCTGACAGGGCCTTGATGGCCTGCAGCGACTCGTTGAAGTTCATCCGCCGGCGGACCTGGTCGAGCAGGTAGGCCGTATTGCCCACCCGCAGCCAGACCTGCCCGACAACAAAGTCGGACGTCGGCTTGTCCTTGAACGTGAGGTCCCAGGACTGCACAAGCTCGTGGTCGTCCCGGCCGATGCCGGGGACGCGGCGGGAACCGTCCGGCTGCTCTATCCAGAGGGGCTGCTCGTAGCGTGCCCATTCCTTGGGGAACACGTTGCCCGTCTCCGGGTTCGGTGAGCCTTGGTAGAGGGCGGAGAAGTCACGGGGCCCGGCCTGCACCCGGATCTGTTCCCACTCTTCGGGTGTGCGGGACTGCCCGGTCTTCTCGTTGGTCCTCGCGGACTTCATCCACTCGCCAGGCTGGCGGCCAAGGGGATCGACTTCCCCGGCGTCGGGGTCGTGGTTCGCCTGGGCGGGGATGTTGATGACCCTCCAGCGTGCCTTGTCCGGCTGGGAGAGCAGGAACCCGGCCATGTCGTCGACGTGCCAGCGGGTAAGGATCAGAATCACTGGTGCGCCGGGGGCGAGGCGGGTGGAACCAACGGAGCGCCAGAAGTTCTTGGCCCGTTCCCGGAATGTCGGGGACTCGGCCTGTTCACGGTTCGACACGGGGTCGTCGATGAACAGGATGTCGGCCGGCTTACCTGTCAGGCCGCCGGTGAGGCCCACAGCCTTGACTCCGCCCTTGTGCCCGTCGAGCTGCCATTCCGATGCGGCGCCGTTGTCGGGGCTGATCCGGAGACCGAGGTCGAGGGTTCCTTGTTGGCCTTGGTTGTCCGTGATGAATTTGCGGATGTCACGGCCGAAGGTGAGGGCGAGCCCGGCGGAGTAGGACACGACGGCGATGCGCCGGTCGGGGTTGCGGGTGAGGAACCAGAGCGGGCCGATTTTGGTGACCCTGGTGCTCTTCCCCTCCTGCGGAGGCATGGAAATGATGAGGCGGTCGCAGAGGCCGTTCTCCACATCCATGAGTGCCTGATCGATGTGGTTGAGGGCAGGGGTTTGGATGGTGGAGGGGTCGACTGCTTTGGCGAGTTCGCCGGGGGACTCCCACCTGGGTATCTGCCGGCGGGGCGGTGGCGGCTCGAACATGCGGGCCGCGTGCTCCCACATGTCCACGGTCACGGCGGCCTCCTGGGTTTGTGGTGGGAGAGCTTCCCGGCTCACGCTGCTGTATCTGTGAAGTGATTTGACCAGCGGCCGGTCTGCTCAGTGGGTCTCCCCGGATTCGAACCGGGACTGTGCAGCTTTTGAAACTGCCGTCTCTGCCGTTGGACTAGAGACCCTTGTGTTTGCGGGGCGGTCGGGCAGGTCCGTCCTTGGCAGGGTGGAAAGGTGTAAGCACCCCGGCCGGCCTTCACTGGGTGTCCCGTGGTAAACCATGTGTTGACCCTGGCCCCGCAAACAGAAGGACCCGCCACAATGGGGGGTGGGCGGGTCCTAGTGGATACAACCCGCGCCCCCAGCGGACACGAATCGCATCATGGAACGAAACTACGTGACAAGTCTGCCAGTGTCAAGCGTTCATGCAGCCAGTAAGACTCGTTTCTTTGCTGCCGGGTTGCCGAAGGGGGAAGCCTTCATCCGGCCCCAGAGGTTCCGGACCTTCCGGACCTGGTAGACGGGCTTCCCGTCCGCGTTCTCCCCGATGGGTGTGAGCTTCCCACGGCGCACCCACTGCCGAATCCTGGCCTGCGGCAACGCCTCGCCCGTAACTGGGTCCGAGAGCATCCGCGACAACTCGGCAGGGGTGCCTTCGTGGACTCCGGCGTAGTCCAGTGCCCGGCCACGCCACTCGGACACGTCCCATGCGCTCTTGCAGGCTGGACAGTGCGCGGTGACGCGGCCGGGGCGGGTGAACACGGCACGCCCACACTCGACGCCGTCCACGTCGGTGGGGCACATGCCGGCGAACACGAGTTCCCCGGCCCGGTCAGTTGCGCGGCGGCAGCCGTTGATGGCGTCCCGGAGTTCCTGCTTGAAGTCCCCGGCCCAGTCTTGCCGGCGGATGTCGTTCATCTGGGTGATGAGCCACAAAGCGAGGCGCATCGGGTCACCGGTGGGGTGGAGTTGGGGGAGGTGCGCCGCCCAGCCGCCCAGGACAACCCGGAGGGTTTGGGCTTTGTCTAGGGCATCGAGGTTCACGGCGAGCTGCGCTTCCTTGTACCCGGAGGAGCCAACACTGGCGGCGCCGACGTCGAGGCGTGCGCAGCTGGTTTGGATGTCACCCCAGAGGAAAGCGGCGTGCTTCAGATCCTCCGAGAGTATGGTGGCGCACTTGTGGCAGAGGGTCACCCCTTGTGCGTTGGTTGGGTGTTCCCCGCCGGTGCACTTCACCTGTTCTGCCACGCCATCCCCCGCCACTTCAGCAACAATTGTCACATGTTATTGTAGCAAGTTTCAGTTGTTTCCCGCCGCAAGCAGCCGCAACTGTTCGGGCACGATCTGCGGCACCAGGGCCTGCTGCTCCGGGGTGAGTCCGAGGGCGTTGAGGATTCGGCGGATGACGTCCGCGACCAGAGCGCCTTGGGATTCGGCGAGCTTGACCTTCCGCTCCTCGATGCCGGCACGCAGGGCGAGGGCGCACACCTTCGCCAAGTGCTCCCGCTCCTTGAGATAGAGCTGGTACCAGATGTTGATGCCTGCCTGCTCCACGACGGTCTGCCCTGCGTCGTCGCCTCCGGTCTTGTCCCGGTATTCGGTCTGCCCCCAGACGAGGGAGTGGGCGTTCGGGTTACCGGACTCGTCGGATCCTTCGTGGTATTCGGAGTCGCCGTCCTTGTTCCAGGTCGTCTTGTCGTCGGTCCCGCGAGTGAGGCGGTCCACTGTCTCAAGCTCCTGGACTTTCTCCCGCAGCCAGGCAACGTGCCCCGCGGTCCAGTGGATCTCATCCAGCAAGGCTTTGCCGGGGTCGACGTCCACGGGCAGGCCGAGGGTGCGCACGGCTTTGGTCATGGTCTCCCTTGCTTCCTGCTCCGCCAGCCTCTCGGCGGCTTTCTTCTGCACCTGGGGTGCCTTCCCGCCATGTCGGCCACACCGGGTGGCCCCGGGGACCGGGCCGAGGCCGCACGGCTCCGCTTTTTTGTTCTTCGCCCCACAGATCAGCCGTCCATCCCGGACCTGACCCGGAGCGAAACGCGGATCACTCGCCACGTGCCCACTCCTTCTGGTAGTCCGAGTGGTCGGAGTAGACGGCGGCGACTGCGCGAAGGGTTGGGCACGGCCAAGCAACACCTGGCGGGCCTTCACCAAGTTCCGATTTCCACCAATCAGCGCAGGTCTCGCAGTAGTCCCTGGTCGAGCTATCGTCTCGGCCGTGCTCGTAGATCACCGCCCGTTTCGCCGCGCACTCGGCCAGGGCGCGAGTGCAGTCCCACCAGCCGGCTGTTTCGTACACCTGATCCTCGTACTGCTGGTTCTCCCGAGCCTCTGCTTCGTCTTCGGCGATGCGGGCCTCGAGGAACTCGATGATGGTCATGCCGCTCATCCTTCCACCACCTTCACTCTCTGGCCTTTGAGTCCCATCTTTCGAGCCATGTCCAACTCGGCGTACACGTACTTCCCATCGCCGAGGTCGACGCAGATGGCTTCGTCCCCTACCGCCCAGGTTGGTTTGTGCTTGGCTCGCTGCTCGGCATAGGCGAACGCTTCGGGCTGATTCGGGTGGGCCGATATGCCCTGGTCGCAGGACGGCGAGTAGCGGTAGTACACGCACCATTCACCGCACTCGTCAGCGAAGTCGGCCGCGCAGTGCTGGCACCGGTTCACGATCCAGTCAGCCGCCATTCTTCGCCTCCGCAATGTGCATTCGGACCAGCTGCCTGGCATCTTCCCGGCTGCCAACTCGGATCCCGTATGTGGAAGGGTCCCAGCCGCAATTACAGATCGGGTCGGCGTTGTGGTCTTCCGTCAGGTGATGCCTGCCGCGGGGTTCTTTCTTGGCTTCCGTCCATCCGGCGATTGCCCGCGCTTGTTGCTCATGCCAGCCGACGTGCTGGCTCCGGAGGGTCATCTGCACCATGGCCCCGCACTTGAGGCAGGGCAGCATGCACATATCGGCGATGCTGTCAGGGGATGGGAAGTAGTCAGTGGTGAGAACTGGCTGGACCACGCGGGGTTTGATGTAGCTGGCGTCTTCCAAGCTCTCACCCTCTTCCCAGAGCTTTGCGTGCGCGTCGGTATTTGATGGGGTCCCAGATGGGGGAGAGGGTGCGCCAGTAGTCGGTGCCGGGGCCTTGGGTCCGGGCTGTGATGGGTACTTGGGTGAGGACTTGGATGCGTCCGTGGGGGCAGTAGCGGACGTCCCCGGTGCGGTGCACACGCAACCATGGGTTCTCCTGCTTCCAGCACTCGGAGTGCCGGCTGATGGTCCGGATGTTCGGGACGTAGGTGAGCTTCACGGTCCCTTCGGATGTGATGCGCACGCTCTCACCCTTCCTTGGTTGTTTCTTCAGCATCAACCGTTTCCCGTTCTCGGGCGCGGATCTCCCGCTCGATATGCTCAATGAGCCCGCACATCAGCAGCTCCCTTCATGGCCTTGACCACTGCCCGGGAGGCGTGTTCGCGCCAAGGGACCAGGATCTCGTGTGTTCCACATTCGCAGCACCAGCCGGTGTCATGGATGTAGCAGCGGAGCGCACCTTCTCGGTGCTGGCGCAGCGTCTCGGATACCAGCTCTGCGGCGCCATCCGAGAACATCACCTCATCGGCGGCGGCTAGAGCAAGGGTAGCGGCGCGGCGTGGGGCTGCGCGGAAGGGATGGTGCTGGTCTTTGCGAAGCGCCTCCATGGCTGCCAACATTCGTGGGCTGTCGTAGGTCATGCTGCTGCTTCCTCCTTGTGGGTGCAGGTCGCCCCGGTGGCGAGGCCTTTGAGTTTGCCGAAGTCGATGTGGCCGGCGCCCCATTGGAGTTCGAGTTCGAACGCGAGTTTCATGAGTGCTTCTTGGGCTTCACACATTGGGGCTCCTTCGCCGCCGTGCTGGTTCGGTAATCAGGGTCACGCACAGACCGGCTCACGAGGTGGCCCTGAGTGCGGCGCGAAGGTCAGCGGCTGACGTTCCCCTACGTAGTGCCGGCGTCCGTTCCCAATAGTCCGCCAGGCGCTCCACCCGGTCGATGATGGCGAGCATGTGGGCGAGGTCAGTGGGGGCGTGCGCGATGAGCTCGGCGTCGTTTTCCCGGACGTACTCGCCGGGTACGATGCCTACGCGCTCGGACTTGTTGGGGCCTGTTGAAACTGCAAGAGACAGGTCCTGCACCACGTCCCCATCAAATACCCATGGGCCGGGCGTTGATTCGTTCAGTCGTTCGCGGATCGCTTCCAGGTTCTCGCTCATGTTGTCTCCTTGTTGGTTTCCCATTCGCGGTGGGTGCGGTGGTCGCGGAGTGGCGGGAGGGGCTGGTTGTGGTCGAACACCCGCCCCGACGTTTCGGCTTGGTTCGTTAGCGCCTCGAACCGGGCCGTCCGGGTGGCTGCATCATCCCTGATCGCGTCCAGTTCCGTGGCGGTCACGTCCTGTCCCTCTGCGCTCGAACCCAGTCAACGGAACTCATTCCATCGGTCCAGTCATGCGCTATGCCCAGCAGGTCGCGGACTGAGTTGATCGGTTTCTCGTCGGCACAGTCCGGCCCGCGTTCACAGCTCCGGTACTCGCAGTCCCAGCAGAAGTCCTCGTTTTCGATGACGCGGCACTTGCCGCAGTCCTCGCACTGCACATGCTCGCTCATTTGGTGGCCTCCTGGGGTTTGGTGGCCGGGCGGGGGCGGACGGGCTGGTGGACTTGGAGGGTGCCGAACCACTCCACACGGGCCGTCATGATTCCCTCCCCGAGATCCAGACGTAGTCGTCCAGTTCGAGTTCCACCTCTGAGTCGCCGTCGATCTCCAGCTGCACATGGCGGCGGGTGATCTCTAGGTCAATCACTTGGTACTCCTTGGTGAGAGTGGCCCGGTGCAGGGATTGGAAGTCGATGCGGGTCAGGTAGCCGTTGATCTCGCCGTCGTCCTCGAACTCGATCAGGATCTTCTGGCCGATGTCGGTTGGCCTAAGTTCCTGCGCTTCAATTTCGGTGCGGTCGCTCATGGTTTTGTCTTTCCGAGGATGGTGGCGAGGAGTGCCGGGTCAAGGCGGCGGAGCTTCCCAATCAGGTGCGTGTCACAGGGTGGGAGACCAAAGGTTTCCGTGCCGGCGGTTTGGACTGGCGGGTTCATGCCGTCACGTCCAGGCTGAAGAGGTAGGCGCGGAACGCGTCGTCGGCGGCAATCAACTCGCGGGTCGTGATGTCGCCGGATACGTGGTTTACATTGGCGATCATCGCTGCCCGGTGGAGGTCGAGGAGCTTGTCCCGCTGGTCCGGAGTCACGCTGCCACCTCGAATCTCGGCGCTGCGATGATGTTGCGGCGGCACTCGGCCCGTTCAAAGTCCGTCAGGCTGAACCACTGGGTCAGGTTCATGTCCCATGCGTGGGCGGTCCGGATGTCTTCGTGGGTGATCTGCTGGACATGCACGGCTGGCCGGCGGCGCCGGAACCACGACACGCCCCTCATGCTGCTGCCAGCTTGTCGCGGAGGGGCTGCATGGTGCCCGCCTGGTACGCCTCGAAAGCCTGCGCGTAGGCGGCGTGTGTTGGGTACGCGTTGGGCTGCGGTGCCCGGAGGCCGGCGGCGAACAAAGCGTTACGGGCGGCCTGCTTGGCCTTGCTGTGGGTTTGAGTCTGAGCACTCATCGGGTTTTCCTTTTCGTGGTCCGGGCCGGGATTGCAGTCCGCTGGGCCGGGGGAGTGGCTGGTCCCCCCAGCTTAGCAACTGCTACTTGTTTCGGCAACGACTAGGAGTTGTTCAAGTGGTCACGGGAAAGAGTCAGCAATGCCACCAGGTCGCCCATCGTCAGGGTCACCCACTGATCCTCCGGGCGGCCCTTCCCGTGCCGCTTGTGCACCACCATGCCGGCCAGCGCGTCATCGTTCCCGCGCTCCACCTCAGCCTCCCCAGCCCACGGCCCCAGCAACGTCTTCGCCGCGTTCTTACACTCGATCACCAGCCGATGCCCATGATGCCTGAGTCCCGCGATGTCGCCCCGGTCCTTCGCCCCCGTCTTCACCCTCCGGTCAATCCGGTCATCCACATGCTCGGCGAGATAGTCCGCGACCATCCGCTCAAATGACGTGCCGGCCTTCTTCGCACTTGCCCTAGTCCTGGTCATGGGTTCCTCCTGCTGCTCTTCAAATGCTGATGGCGGCTGTTACGCGCCAGAATCGTTTCTGAGCGTCTAGTTTTAGGCGGCACGGCCAATCACCCTACCCCTGCCCTGCTGGACGTCCTGAGCGGCTGTGTGGCGGCTGTGGGTTGGCACTGCTTCGAGGGTCCTCGATGTGGCCTGTTTGGTTGCCCCCAAAGGGGGAAGGTTTCGTACCCGGTGTTCTTGGCGGTAGCGGTTGTTGCGTTCGTTGAAGTGGCGGCCGGTCTCTTGGCGGCGGAGGGCGCGGTACTCGGCGGCTTGTTCTGGGGTCCAGGATTTGCCGGGGAAGTATTTTTGGAGGCTGTCGCGGCTGATGCCTTCGGTGCGGTGGATTTCTTCGAATGACCAGCCGTCTTCGATCCTCTGTGCGGCGAGGGCGAGGCGTTCGGGGGTGAGGACGTGGTTGATGCTGATGCCGAGGGTTTTCTTGACGCGGCTGACGCTGTCCGGGTTGCACCCGAAGTGGGCCGCGAGCTGGTTTGTGGTCCAGCCCTGGTGGTGGAGGCGGAGGAGTTCGTCGCGGTCGATGGTGGCTTTCGGGCGGCGGGTGGACATGCCGAGTTCGTTGCGGATCTTCGAGACGGTGTCGAGCCTGGTCCCGAAGTGTTCGGCGAGCTGCGCGGGGGTGAGTCCTTCGGCGGCCATCCTGGCGAACTCGGTGCGGTCGATCTTGTTGTGCGGGGCCTTGGTGGTCATGATGCTTTCTCCTGTTCGTGGTGTTTGCCGAGTGCAGTTTCTGGTCTGAGTCCGGCTTTGATGTCTCCCCAGCAGCAGCGGCAGTTGTGGGCTTGCTGTTCGGGGTGGTCTTCGCAGGGCGGCCCTGCCGGCGCTACGGCTGGCGTTTCGCCTATCGGGTGTTCCCAGTGCTTCCCGGGCTGGTAGATCACTGCGGGGGTCCGGGCTACGTGCTGCCCGTCTGGGCCTTTGCGGTTGGCTGCCGTGACGGCGGCCAGGGTGAGGTGGGCGAACGATGCCGGGTGGTTGATGTTCCGGCCGATGAGGGTCATGAGCGCCGGGATGCCCCACTCGGGGCGGAGCTCGTGCAGGATGCGGGCCAGCGCTTCTGCTTGGGGTTTTGTGATGGGCTGATGGTCAGTCAAGTGTTCTGCTCCTCACGCGTTACCTAAGTGACGATTGACTGATTTCTTTTCCACAGCTGTTTTAAAAGCTGTTGATAAACAAAAGGTGAGATAGGCACTTAGGTGAGTAGTTAAGTGGTTATGTTTATGGTGCTAATGGTTTGCTAACCGTTTGCTATAGCAGGTGCCATGGCAGCTGCTAAGCGTTTGCTAACCGCTTTGGCAGAGTTCGCAGCCAGGATCGACCACCCCTTTCTTGACGTGGTGACGTACGTGGGCGCCCCGCTGCCCGGCTTCGGCTTTGTTCGCCTGGTACGCCTCGATCTGCACTTTCGAGTGCTGGTGTGAGAGGTAGTCGTGCAGTTCGTATGTGCCGTCCTCCAGCGCCGTCACTAGACCTGCTTCGATGAGTTCCTTCCCGGCTTTGGGTCCGCGGGAGTTTAGTTCGAGCTTGGTGAATTTCCCGTCTGACTTCGACTCGTTGCAGTCCGCGATGAGTTCCACATGCAGCCGGAAGGCTTTATCGGACAGCGCCCGGATTTTGCGGTGGCGGGGGTATTCGTTGGTGAGCGTGAAGTACGGCCTCGTGTCCTTGGCCACGGCTCTTTCCTTTCTGGTGGTGCCAGAACCAACAGCACTCGCACTGGGGCGAGCACTGCTGGTTTCTGAGGGCATAACAAAGACCCCGGGGCCTAGAACATCGGGTGGGTGTCGTAGACCGGCTCACAGGGCGCTGGGAGCGGTTCTATCGACTGCATGGACGGCGGGGCGAGGTGGTGCGTTGCGTGCCCAGAGAGGTCCACGTCGGCGAGCTGGTACGTCCAGAGCCGTGACATCTGCTCCGCGATCTCCCGGACGCCTGGCGCCCCGTCGTAGTCGCGGATGAAAAACCCCGACCGGTCCAGCCTGCCCACGCAGACGGTGCCGTTCGCCTTGGACAGCCACATCCACCGCAGACTGTTGTCCTGGGACCCGTGGAGGATCGCCACAGAGTTATCGAGGGTGGTCATCAGAACGCCTGCAGTGTCTCGGCCATGCACGCCACCAGGTCCCGGGCAGCCGGGGGAGTGACGGCGTTCCCGGCCATCTTCACCTGCTCCCGCTTGTTGCCGAGCATGATGTATTCCTTCGGGAAAGCCATGCCCGCCTTGATCTCGTGGGGCTCCAACATCCGGAACTCGCAGTCCTCAACGGATGGAACCTTCCACTCGGCGAGGCCGTGGTGCAGCCCGTTCGCGGCGAAGGTGTCGAGCGGCTGGCCGACGTCCTTGGGCGCGTTCTGCCCACGGAGGGTAGTGATCATCGCGAACCGGTCCACCGTGGTGATGGTCGGGATGGCCTTGGAAACGTGGTGGACCTGGCCGTTGCCGTAGTACTCCATGAGCATGTGGTCCCGCGGTGCGGTCAGCAGCCCGGTTTCGGCCAGCTGCGCCTGCTTGCCCTCCCGTCCCTCAACTGGGACGAGCAGGGACCGGGTGTAGGCGGTGGTCTGGGTCTGGAACGGTTCCTTGTTGACGGCGGAGAGGATCTGCGAGCCGCGCACGGAGTCGATGCTGACCGGTTCCTGTCCGTACTTGGCGAGGCCTGCGACGATCCTGGCGAGGGTCTTCGGCGCCAACGGCTTCTTCCGGTCGCCGATTCGTTCCCCGCGGAGGGACCAGTCGATGGCGGCTGACGCCGGCAGCCATCCAGGCTCCACAATGGCGTTCTTGCAGGCAGCCTTGGGGCAGCGGTAGACGTACTGGGCGCGGTAGCGGCCCCACTGCTCAGCCTTCTTGAAGACCTGCATGGCGTCCACTACCTCATCGCAGGAGCTGCAGTAGGCCTTGGGCCGGAAGTACTTCTCGACGTCGGGCGCCTTGTTGCCCTTCTTCCAGAACAGGACGTACATGCGGTCGCGGGACTGTGGTGCGGGCAGGCCGCCGTGCTGGGCGTGCATGCTGTTGAGGTACTGGACCTTGTGCTCGTAGCCGAGGGACTTCATGGCCATCAACCAGGCGTCGAACATGACCCATTTGGCCGCGTCCACGACATTCTCGGTGATGATGGCCCGGTAGTGATGGACCTCGGCGAAGCGGGGCACGTCCCACATGGTGGCGCGGGACCGGTCGGCCGCCTCGTCGGGCAGGGTGTCGCCGAACAGGTCAGCCTGGTTCGTGACGCGCTTCCGGCCCTTGGCCACCGAGTGGTTCGTGCATTCCGGTGAGGCCCAAAGAATGTCAGAGTTGCCGATGTACCGGGGGTCAGTTTCCTTGATGTCAGCCTGCACGTGGATGGTGTCCGGGTGGTTGGCGTTGTGGGACTCCAGAGCCTTGTCCCAGTGGTTGAGGGCGGTCTTCACCCTGATGCCCGGGAGCGACGTTGCCCCGGTGCTGGATCCGCCGGCGCCGCAGAACATGTCCGTCATAGTCAGGCTCATGCTGCCAGTCCTTTCGGTAGAGGGTACTTTCTTGTGATCTGCCGGAACTCTCCGGCCTGACGGTAGGTCCAGCCGCGCCCCGGGAAGTACTTCCGGAGGGTTTCGCGGGCGATACCGGTGGTCCGGCAGACTTCGGTCTGCGAAGCGCCGTCGTTGAAGAGGTCCGCTGCCTGGTTGAGGAGTTCCTGTGAGGGCAGTGCGTTCCGGCTGGTGCGTTTCATTTGGTGCATCCCCGGCACTCGCCCGTGGAGTTCAGGGGCCCCTCGCAGGATGAGCAGGTCGGGACTGTGGTGGCTTTGCGGGGCGCGGTGAGTGTGGGCTTCGGCGGCTTCAGGGCGATGGTGTTCACGAGGCAGCCTCCAGCTCTGCCGCGGGAACGTCCTTGGTCTTACCGTGGATGTGCTCGTCGATCTCGTAGACGTCGAAGCCGGACCAGTGGTGGTCACCTTCCGGCGTGGAGACGTAGACGACGGGCGCCTGCATGTAGCCGAGGGACTTGATGAACTCGAGGGCCGCTTCGTCGTGGCTGACGTCGACGACGGTGTAGTCGGCCCCTTCGATGAGGCCTTTCTTCTTGAACTTCCGCTTGGTCGCGTCACACTGGACGCAGGCGGGCTTGCTGTAAAGGACGACGGCGGCCCCGTCGCGGGCTTCGATGCGGGGCTGGATGTCGGTGATGGTCAAGGTGGTTCTCCTACTGGTAATGGTTGCGAACGCCTGCCACTGGTTTTGCAGGGCAGGCGTTCGCTGGGTGCGTTGAGGGCCCTAGAAGGGCGGCTCTTGGTCGGGGGCCTGGCCGCCCCATGCAGTGCTTGTGTCGGCTGTCTGGCCACCGCCCCAGCCGCTGCCGGTCGCCTGTCCGTTGCCTTGGCCGCGCTGGGTGCGGTTGACCTTGGCGGTGGCTGACTTGAGGGAGGGGCCGATTTCGTCGACTTCGAGCTCGATGATGGTGCGCTTCTCACCCTCCTTCGTTTCATAGCTGCGGGACTTCAGCCGCCCGGTGACGATGACGCGCATGCCCTTGGTGAGGGACTCGGCCACGTTCTCAGCAGCTTCCCGCCACACCCCGGCGCGGAGGAACAGAGTCTCGCCGTCCTTCCATTCATTCGCCTGGCGGTCGAACGTGCGCGGGGTGCTCGCGATGGTGAAGTTGGCCACCGCTGCGCCCGACGGAGTGAAACGGAGCTCAGGATCCTGGACCAGGTTCCCGATGACTGTGATGGTGGTTTCGCCGGCCATGGTTACGCCACCAGCCCGTCTTCGATAACGATGCCGCGTTCCCCGGAATCGTCGACCATCTCAATCCAGACTTGGAAGTCGTGCTCCTTGGCCATGGACTCGATGAGGGACAGGTTGTCAGCGTCCAGCAGTGACCCGTCAGCGATGCGGATGACGCGGAGTGTGGGGTTGAGGGCGATGGCCATGGCGAGGGAGACGCGGAGCTGCTCAGCGGATGATGCCTGCTTGAACGGCACGCCCTGGTAGGTGACTCCACCCTCGTCGAATCCGAGATCGGCGATCGGGAACTTCGCGGCGGCGAGCCCTTCGGCCTTCTGGATGTCGATCTGCTGAATTGCTTCCGTAAGTTCGGCGGCATCCTGCTCGGCGAGCTGCAGGGCAGCCCGGACTTCATCGCCCGCGTTCTGCTTGCGGATGGCGGCGTTCCTCTCCTCCGCACCGTCGATCTGCGCCTGGATTGCGTCGAGGTCAACCGGCGTCGGGGCGGTGTCCCAACGCTTCTTGGCGGCGACGAGTGACTTCTCCGCTTCGGCAAGCTCCTCCTTCAGTCGGGCGACCTTGGCCTCCCACGAGGCCACAGCCTGCTGCGCTTCGGCGATCTTGATGTTGAGGGCTTCGCCGGTGCGGTACTGGCCCACCAGGGCCGACACGCTGACTTCCTCCGTGGGCAGTCCAGCCGGCCGGGGTCCGTACTCTGCAGCGCGGGCCGTGAGTTCCTTGACTCGGCGGTTGGCGTCCGTGCGCTGGTCAAAGACGTCCTTCCTTTCGGCCGCCAGCTGGTCAGGGTCGAACGGAAGCTCCACGAGATCCAGGAGGGTTGCCAGCTGGTCCCGGTCTGACTGCTGAGTGAACGCCAGCGGGTCAAGGGACAGCTTGCCCAGCAGGTCATCGAGTCGCGCCTGCCCCTTGGGGAAGGCGGCGCCGTCCGGAGACGTGACCTTGAGTGTCGAGCCGGATGCGGTGAACTTCCGGGTCACAATCAGGTCTTCGGTTTCGAGGACGATCTCGGCGCGGTCCTCGCCGTCACGGATGGGCTTCGGCGTGGTCTTGGCGTTCACGCCTCCGAGGGCCGCGGTGATGGAGTCGAGGACGGAGGACTTGCCCTGCCCGTTCTTCCCGGCCACGATGACCAGGTTGCCGTCCTGGTCGGGGCGGATCTCTACGGCTCTGAGGCGCTTGTAGTTGGTGGACTTGAGGCTGATGATTTTCGACATTGCGTACTTTCCGTTTAGTTGGTTGAGCCGGCGAGCCACTGGGCGTCGACGTCGGGCAGGACGCCGTCAGCGTCAACTGGGGGCGTCTCGGCCTCCTCGATGAACCGGGAAGCCTCCGCCTTGGTGAGTTCCTTGGAGGAGTTGAGGGTGCGGCCGGTGAACTGGGAGAGTTCGGCGAGTCCGGATTCGCGGTCGTTGGCGCCGAGCTTGCCGAGGATGACGTGAATCTTGGTGAGCTGCGCCGACGTCGCGACGGGCTCACCCGGCGTTGCCTCCGGTTCGGGGGTGACCTCGTCCTGGGGTGCTTCGTGCACGACCTCTGGGAGGTCGGGTGCGGGCGCATTGGCGCGGGTGACGGTGCGCTTCGCCTTCGGCTCGGCAGCCGGGGAGGCCCCGGGGGTCTGCTCGCCGAGGTCGTCCAGCTCCACCTCTTCCACCGAGGTGGCGGCGATACCGGTGAGCACGTCGGGGGCGATGACGCGGCAGATCTCCGCCTGGCACTTGGCGGTGAGCATGCCGATGGGGTCCGTCTGGTACTTCTTGTTCGACGTGTACCCGGCCTTCTGGGCGCGGGCGATGGTCCACTCCACCCGGGTAAAGGCGGTCTCGCCCTTGCGGCGGCCTTCGTAGATGACCCGCTGCTCGGTCGCTTCGATACGACGGATGGTGTGGCCTGCCTGCATGACGAGGGCGGCCATGGTCCGGGCGTACATGGACGGGCGGCCGGAGACCACAAAGATGTTCGCGAGCGCGTTCATGGGGTCCAGACCGAGGGACTTCCCGGCGAGGATCGCGGCGGCCGCGGCTTCGGGCTTGCCCCGGAATGACGCGGGGACGAACTCTGTGCTGCAGAGGGCGGTGCCGAGCTGGTGCGCGGCGGAGAGTTCCTGCGCCCATTCCATGAGGGACACGGTCGCGGCGGTGGGCGGGAGCCCGGCGGCGCTGAACGCGGCCACGGATCCGGGCGCTTGGGGGATTGCTACTTCAGTCATGGTCAGGCTGCTTTCTGTGCGGTGGTGACCGGGGAACCGACAATGGCTTCCCGGAGTTTGGTGGTCTTGTGGGTGTAGGCGGCGGCCAAGAACATGGCGTAGTGGCCCTTCATCTCGTCGCGGTTCCTGGCGAGCGGGTAGAGGGTGGTGCCGAGGGGCGCGTCCCCGTAGCGGGCGTGGTCGCCGTCCCGGTCCATCGGGGTTACGTGGGCGACGTAGGTGGCGACGATCCCCGGGAGGGGATGTTCTGTGCCGTCCTCGTCGATGTAGAACTCGGCCAGGGAGTAGGCCGCGCACTGGAGGCCGGTTTCGCCGTAGACGTACTTGGAGGTCTTGAGGTCGATCATGATGGGCTGCCCGCCGTTGAGGAGGGGAGAGGTGCCGATCATGTCGAACTTGCCGGCGTACCAGTCCTTGCGGCTGGCGCACGGCCGCTCCATGAGCAGGGGAGTGATCTGGAAGCGGTCGAGGAAGTCCGCGTAGCCCTCGACGTACCCGGCGAGTTCCTCCGGGACGTCCTCCACGGTGCCGGTGGTGGCCAGGATCTCGGCGAAGTCGTGCACGGCGGTTCCGGTGACTCCTGCTTCGTCGCGGACCTTGGCGGGGATGGCGGCGAGTTCGCGGACCATGTCGACGTCATCACGGTTGCGGAGGGATTCGATCTCGGCCGGGTTCGCTTCGACATACTCGGCCACGGTCTTCCCGGACCAGTAGATAAGCGCCGGCTTGGGGATGCCTCCGTTGAGGATGGTGGTCACGCCGGTGACGGGGAGCCCGTCGAGGCGATAGCGGTGCCCATTATGAGTAAAGGTGAGGCCCTTCTGCGCTGGCTTCGTCTTGCTCGTCATGATGGATTCCTTTTCGTGTTGCAGTCGAGACAGGAGGGCACGAGGTTCTCCCTTGAGTTGTTCAGCTTGTTGAAGTCGAGGTGATCGACGTTGATGCAATTGGCTGCCGTGTCCGCCTGCCACGGGAGCAATCGAGAGCACCAGTGGCACGGGTGCGGCCCGGGCCCGATGGCATCAAATAGGACGCCTCGGTGTGCCAGGAGCTTGTCCTGGCTCGTTGCCAGGGGGTGTCCGCCACCGCGGACTACGAGGTATCCGTACTCGTTGATGTGGCCGGACCCGTAGTCCCGCTTCTGGGAGAGGGTGGAACCGACATGGCCGTCCCTGCGCAGCCGGGTGTAGTGCATAACGCAGATTCCCCGGGCGTACTTGGGACGCGAGCACTGGACGACGGAGCAGCATTCACGGCCTGGCTTCTGGTAGGCCCTCAAGGTAGTTGTGCTGCTCATCGTGGCTCCTTGGTTTGGTCGATGTCGTCGCACTGGCAGTTGGTGCAGGAGTGCTGGCCGCAGTTGGGGCAGACGGCGTGGCCGCGGCAGTAGCAGTTCATGGGGTTAGATCCCGAAGAAGTCGCCGAGGACGGCGAAGAAGAGGACCAGGGAGAAGAGGAATGCGATCCCGGCGAGGGAGCCGAAGACGATTTCGCCGCGTGCCGTGAGGCGGATCGGTTGCCGGCGGCTCATGCTGCCAGCTCCATGTGGTCCTTGAAGCGGGCGACGACGTCGTCGATCGCTTCGCTGAGTTGGCCTTCGAAGTACGCCATGGCTGATTCCTGGTCGCCGGGCTGCTCGATCATGTTGTGGTAGCCGCGTTCAACTGTTGCTAGTTCGTCCAGCGAATCTAAAGCGTAGTTGACGGCAGCAGTGTTTGGCATGATGCCGAGCAGGTGTGCGATGCGGACGGCGAGTCGTTCCTCATCCTGGGTGTCGGGGCCGTTGCCTTCGTGGTGGGTGACGATGAGGTCCCTGGCGACTTTGGTGGCCTGATCCTTGGTGAACCAGTACGGGGTGCTGATAACATTGGTGGCGTTCATCGAAGCGATTCCTTTTCGTGGGTTTCGGTGGGCTGAGGTCCGTGGGTTGCAGCCTGCGGGCCTCTTTTGTTGATGCCCTAACTCTAACTGCTACTAGCGACAGAAACAAGTACAACTTGTTTTTTATGCAACTCGAAGAGGCGGCTTGTCCTTCAGCTGATACGCCCACTGCACGGACGAACCCAACACCTCAGCGACCTCCGGGCCCCGGGCGCCGGCATCAAACGCAGCCCGCACCGCTTCACGCTTCCGGTCCTGCGCCGCAGCCGCGGCCGTCTCCGCCAGTACCGCTGCCTCATGGGCTTCGGTGAGCTCCTGCAATGCCTGGTCCTTCTTCACTGGTTACTCCTCGTCTTCTGGTAGTAGTCGATCGCTTTGGGCGGGATCCGCCACGGGCTGGTCTTGCCCCCGGTCTTGTACGCTCCCCGGAGCGCCTGAGTCTGGCAGTGCTTCTTCACGGTCTGCTGCGGCTCCGCGAGCATCACCGCGACCTCCGGGACCGTGTAAGCCATACGGGGCAGCTCGGCCGTCCTAGGGGCGGGCATTCGGCACACCCCTCCACGCATACAGGTGGCCGCCATGCCGGGACTTCCGCGGGCTCGACGCGTAGTCGGCCTTCTTGATCAGGCCCCGCTTCTTCGCCGTCTGGAACAGGCCACCCCACTGGTTGTGATGGCGGGGCTCGGGCAGCCCGCGCTCACGCAAAGTATCCGCCGTGAACGTCATGCCCGACTTGGCCAGGTCCTCAATCTTCTCCAGCGCCTGCTCCTTCCAAGGCACCTCCGGCTCCAGCACGGCGGCCGGGCCCGTGAATATCTCAAACATCAGCCTTCGCCTCCACTGGTTCTGTGCATTCAAGGCACTCACTTTCCTTGCCCTCGATGCGGTGGACCCGCAGCCACTTCTGCCCAGGGATCTCTTCGTCGTGGTCGTGGTGGTCCGGCTCAGGCCCGCAAGGGTAGGGCTTGATGAGTTCGGGCTTCACGCCATAGTGCACGGCGCGTTCATAGATCCACTCGCCGGATTCGTCCATGCGCTGCTCGGCCCAGTCCCACGCTTCCTGCCCCGTGAGCCCCTGCTGCATCGCGTCTGCCATTAGGGCGATCTGGCGGGCGTCCAGCACTTGAGCGGTGCGGGCCCCACGGAGCTGGATATCAGTGTCGAACCAGCCCGTGCCTTGGACATCGAACCCAATAGCGCGTGCGAACAGGTAGGGGAGTTCGACTTCCAACGGGCGGACCTCCCACTCGTTGCCGTGCGGGTAGAGCTCATGGGCGTAGCAGCGCTTTGTCCGGCGGTTCTCCTCGCTCACGCTGCCACCTCCACGGGGACTACGGCGGCCTTGATCTGGTCTACATGCTCAGTGGTCAGGCCCTCCCGCATCTTCGGGGTGATGCCAGTACCTTCGGGCCGGGTAGCCAACCACTCAAGTGCCGGTAGCTCGGCAGCGAGGTCGTCGTCGATCCAGAAGAACTTGTCCGGCGCGGTGGCTTCGACGTCGGCGCGGATGGCTTCGAGCTTCCACCAGCCTTCTCCGTGCCACGCGTCCTGGTCACCGGTGAGCACTGGCCATTCCTTGCCATTGATGCCGAGTGCGGGGCTGAGGTCTTCGGCTGCGTCTCGCTCCCAGGTGGTGAGCCACTTGATGGTGACGTCGTCACGGTTGGCCAGTTCGTTGAGTGCATCGACCAGGGCCGGCGCGTACATGATGGGGAAGCTGTTGACCTTGCGGCGGGCGTACTCGCCCCAGCCAGTCGTGGTGGGGACGTGCTTTGTGACCGCGTTGATCACACCGTCGACGTCCAAATAGATCGTGGTGGTCATTCGTTTTCCGTTTCTGTGGGTGTGGTGAGGGTCCAGCCCATGAGGGTTTCCAACTCGAGTAGTGCATTGTGAAGTTCGTCCGCGGTGGCCATGCCGGCGCCGTTGTCCTCGATCAGGTCGCGGAGCTTCTGCGTGCGGGCGGGGGCGGCGGTGTGGGTTTGAGTGGCTGAGACCATGGGCTGGGTTTCCTTCTGTTGTTATGCCGCTGCTGCGACGGGGTGACGCTTGGAGCCTGCTGCGTTTGTCATTCGCGGCACGCGTGTGTCCTCGTGCTTGATGAAGAGTTCGTCTACGTCGCGCTTGAGCCACTTACTGATCTGCGTTGCCAGATCCTCTGAGCAGCGAGTCATGGTCCCGGTTTCGAGAGCTGAGATTGCCGCCTGGGTGCATTTGCAGAGCTGGGCCAACTGGCGTTGTGAGTAACCTTCGCGCTCACGGCGCTTTTTCAAGACGGCCGTGCTGATGGGCTTCATAAAGACCTCCCCCCGGAGTCGTGTTCTTGGCCGCCTGACTGCGCGGCGCTTGTTATCTGTCTTGGCGGTGGTGCTGCCTCGTTGGTACGTGTACATCTAACTACCTTTCTCGTTTCCCTGACAAGTGAAGTTTGCACCAATCATCTTTTACTTGTCAACAGTCCTGCTCGTTTCTCCCGCCATTACTGGGCTTCAGACGTTTTACTTGTATTTGAGAAAGTTGAGGACGCTCGTACAAGTAGTACAACTAGGGCAAGGATTGAGCCATGCACAAAAGACCCAAGACGTTGAAGGACGTAGCCCAGGCTGCATCCGACAACAACGGCGGCGCTGGGGGGCGCCAACTGGGCCGAATCGCAGAGAAGGCAGGACTAACGATCGCCTACACAACGATCGACAAAATCCTCGCCGGCACCTACACATCGCGACCAGGAAAGAAAACCCTTGAAGCACTCGCCCAGCTCTCCGGCTTACCACTAGCAGTTGTTTACGAGGCAGCCCAAATGGAACTCCCACAAGCAAGGCTCGCTGATCAACTGCCGCCCGACGTCGACTCACTCACCCCGGAACAACGAAAGATAGTGATCGATCTCGCACGGCTCTTCGTCAAGCAGAACCGCCAATACCAAGAACTCGAATCCAAGACCACCACCGAGGACGCGCAAGACGACTACCGTCTCGCCGCCCGCGAAGCAGACCAACACATCGGGCTCGACCAGCTGCCCGAAGAAAACTAGGGGGACTCATGAAGAAAGCGATCACGCTCACGGTCTTATCCGGCGTGCTCCTGGCCGGCTGCTCAGGGCCAGCCAAGGACGCCGAGTACAAGAACATCAACGACCTCGGCAAAGCCTACGAACAGGCAGTCGGGGACGGGATGAAGTGCTCCGAGAACAAGAACAAGATCGATGACTACGGATGGGTGCAGACCACCTGCGGCCCGACCGGGATCATCATGATGTTCACCTCTGACGCGAAGCGCGAAGAGATCAAGCAGAAGAACCCGCTCGAATCCGGGCGCCGCTGGATCCAGGGCAAGAACTGGCTCGTCGAAGCGGACCAATTCCAAGCCGAGAAAGCGCAGAAGTCGCTTGGCGGCGAACTCCTCTCTAGCTAGACCCCTCAACTACTCATCCAAAGGAAACCCACTAATGTCCGAAGGCAAAGCAGTCCGCGGCCTCATCGCCTCCCGCCGCGGCGACCGTAACAACGCCGAACTCTCCCGAGACTGCGGCGGCATCCCCACCCAGTCCCGCCTGCAGCAGCTCGCCAACAACCCCATCAAGGTCTTCCCGGATCCCGACACCATCCGCGGCCTCGCACGCGGCCTGAACGTCACCATCGAGCAAGTCATCAGCGCCTGCGCGTCCGACCTCAACCTCCCCATGGGAGCACCGGACGACTCGGCGCTCGTCCTCGGCGGCGCCCGCTACCTCCCCGAGACCTCCCAGCAGATCCTGGTCAGCCTCTCCCGCGAAATGCAGCGCCTCCACGATACCGCCACAACCACCGGCAAGGGCGACTAAACCCCGTTGTCAGTGCCGGCCACTAAGTTCTTGCCCTATGGGGTACGAACGGATGGCCGAAGAAATGGGCGTAAGGATTATCTACAAACGCCCGCCTAACGGCTGGTGGGGTGCATGGGATCCTGACCGCCGACGTATCCTCCTCCACCCCGATCTGGGGCACATACAGCGCCGCTCCACCGCCTGGCACGAACTCGGCCACGCCCATTACGAGCACGTAGGGTGTAACCCGAAGCAGGAGCTACAGGCCCGCCAGTGGGCGGCCCGTCACCTAATCCGCACGCAAGCGTTCATCGACGCTGCCCGGATCACGGACGACCTCATCAGCATCGCGCACCGTCTCCAAGTCATGCCCGACGACGTCCGGGCGTGGGAGAGATCCCTGACCCTCGACGAGCTCATCCACATAAGGAAGGAAATCAATGGACACCCTGACTGACCGCGACAAGGGCATCCTCAAACTTGCCGTCGCGCCCTACAAGTACCCGGCCGCCCGTGAACGCCAAGCCACCGAAGAGTTCGGCCTCTCGCCCGTGAACTTCTGGCAGGAAGTCAACCGCCTGACCGACCATCCCGCCGCGTACCGGTGGGACCCGCAAACCGTGAACCTCCTCTTCCGCCGCCGGATCCACCGGGACCGGCCGCGCCTCGCCTCCAGGATCCTCTGATGGCCCGCGTCGAAGACCTCTGGGTCCGGAAGGACAAGACCCGCACCCCCGTCTACGGGAAGGGCATGCGGTACCGGGCAGAGTGGACACCCCTCGGTCAGAACAAGCAGCGCAAGAGCTTCGCCACCAAGGCCGCGGCCATGGCGTTCCTCGCAGAGCAGGTCTCCGGGATGAATCGCGGCACCTACGTCGCCAGCCGGCAGAAGGTCCTGTTCGCCGACTATGCGGATAAGTGGCGCCGGAACCAGCTGCAGCACCGCCCGTCCTCCAAGGAGCAGGTGGAGGGCAAGCTCCGGCTGTACATCATCCCAACGCTCGGTGGCCGGGCGCTGGACTCGATAAACCGTGCCGACATCCAGGAAGCAGTGGGGGAGTGGTGCGACTCCCTGGCACCATCATCGGTGAAGGTTACGTACGGTTACGTCTCCGCGATCTTCAAAGCCGCGGTCCTCGACGGCGTCATTGCCAAGAGCCCCTGCATCGGGATCAAGCTCCCACCCGTGGAGGACGTTCCCGTCGTCCCGCTCCGCACCGAGGTGGTGCAGCTGCTGGCCGAGCGGATCTACAAGCCGTTCCGGCCCATGGTGGTCTTCTGCGCCGCGACCGGGCTGCGCTCCTCCGAGCTGCGCGGCCTGACCTGGGACCGTGTGGACTTCGACACCTCCATGATCACCATCGACAGGCAACTCACTTCCGTGAACTCGACAGACCCTCTGTGGGGTCCGCTCAAGACGCCGTCGAGCCGCCGGAACATCCACGTCGGCAGCCACTCACTGCAGCTGCTGAAGACGCTGCGAGAGCAGCCAGCCGGACCCGGCGGCCTGGTGTTCCACGCGGAGGGGCTCATCATCATCAGGAAGTCCGCCAGCCAGGTGTGGCGCTCAGCCCGGGAGCGCGTCCCGGGCCTGGGCGGAGTGGGCACCGGCTGGCACCAGCTCCGGCACTACCACGCGTCCCAGCTGATCGCCGGGGGCATGTCACCGGTGGCCGTGGCCCACAGGCTGGGGCACAAGGACGCGACCGAAACGCTCCGCACTTATGCCCACCTGTGGCCCGATGATGACACTAAGGCGGCGGCCATCACGGACGGGGGAGTGACGATGGATTTGGAGGCATTTGCCCATGAATTGCCCACAGGTGGGGAAGTTGCCTAGTGCTGGCGCGGATTTGTACAGAACCCGGCGTATCGGCTGTCCCATCCTTAAACCGCGTTTGACCACGGGCTATGCGTCGGGGATCCTGAACCGTGCCCGTAATTCCTGAAACCCGTCCCGCACCCGCAGCGGGCATTCCCGGCGTCCGTTCACAGGGTGTTGCCCTCGCCGGTTTCCTGGCCCTTTCCGCGCTGGCCTGGGTACTCGCCTCAGTTCCCATCATCCTTAACTCCAACGGCTGGTACGCGGGCTCGCTGAAAGCTCCGTGGATGCCGCCGTCGTGGATGTTCCGCACCACCTGGATGGTGCTCTATGCCGGCGTGGCGGCAGCGGCCTGGCTGGTCTGGCGCAAAGGGCGCCTGTCCGGGGGCACCCTTGCCGGCTATGTGGGGCAACTGCTGCTCAACACTGCGTGGCCGGTGACGTTCTTCGCGATGTATCCCATGCTTGGAGTGGTGGCCCTGTGGGCAGCCTTTGCTGTCATCTGCGCGCTGACCGCAACCCTGGCGTTCCTGATCCTGCGCTTCGGACCGGTGGACGCCACCGCCGGGTACCTGGTGCTGCCGTACTTTTCCTGGCTCGTGTTCTCCGCCAGCCTGAACCTGTACTCTGCCATCCACAACTGAAGGCAGGCAGTTTGCGTGGTGCGGTCCGCCCGGGCGTGTGAGTGATTTCACGCAGCCCGAGCGTGTTCCGTGGACTGTGCCAAATTAGAATGGATTCCGGACGCAGGAGTTCTACCGCCGAAAGTTGCGTCCGCAACCGGCGGTTTTTCTTTGCACGCGATCCAGGCGCCTGGGGACCATCCCCTGCGGGCGCCGGTGCCCCTGGACATCATCAGGTGGCCTACATCTGTGTACGACGACGTACACGGCTGAACCGAGGAAGGTATTTCTGTGAGCCAGACGTCTGATTCTTGTCTTGATACGTGGATGGGCCGGGAGGCCCTCGCCGAGGCCATGATCCCGGTGATCGGCAGGCTATACCGCGAAAACAACGTGGTGACCAGCATCCATGGCCGGAGCCTGATCAACAAGTCCACCATGAACATCCTCAAGGCGCACCGCTTCGCGCGCCGGATGAGCAAGGACGAACTGCTCCTGGAGGACACGGCGCCCCTGCTGAACACGCTGGCCGGACTCGAACTGGGTGCCGCCGCGATCGACATCGCCCGCCTGAACCAGAAGTTCAAGGAAGAAGGCAACGGCGCCACGCTGGAGGAATTCCTCCGCGAAGAGCTCGCCGAAATCGTGGGCAAGCGGGGCGGCGATGACCGCACCAGCACCGACGTCGTGCTCTATGGCTTTGGCCGCATCGGCCGCCTCCTGGCCCGCCTCCTCATCGAAAAGGCCGGCGGTGGCCACGGCCTGCGCCTGCGCGCCATCGTGGTACGCCGCGGATCCGACAACGACCTCTCCAAGCGGGCCAGCCTGCTGCGGCGCGACTCCGTCCACGGGTCCTTCGAAGGCACCATCCGGATCGACGAGGCGGCCAACACCATCACTGCCAACGGTGTCCAGATCCAGGTCATCTACTCGAACGACCCCGCCACCATCGACTACACCGCCTACGGCATCAACAACGCCCTGGTGGTGGACAACACCGGCCGCTGGCGCGACGCCGAAGGCCTGTCCCAGCACCTGCAGAGCAAGGGCGTCGCGCGGGTCCTGCTGACCGCGCCGGGCAAGGGTGAACTGAAGAACATCGTCCACGGCATCAACCACCGGGACATCACCGACTCGGACAAGATCGTTTCCGCGGCGTCCTGCACCACCAACGCCATTACCCCGGTCCTGAAGGCCATCAACGACAAGTTCGGCGTGGTCCACGGCCACGTGGAAACCGTCCACTCCTTCACCAACGACCAGAACCTGATCGACAACTTCCACAAGGGCGACCGCCGCGGCCGTTCCGCTGCGCTGAACATGGTCATCACCGAAACCGGTGCGGCCAAGGCAGTGGCGAAGGCCCTGCCCGAACTCCTGGGCAAGCTCACCGGCAGCTCCATCCGGGTCCCCACCCCGGACGTTTCGCTGGCCATCCTGAACCTCACCCTTGAAAACGGCACCACCAAGGACGAGGTCAACAACTACCTGCGTGAAATGTCGCTCCACTCGGACCTGCGCAAGCAGATCGACTACATCGACTCGCCCGAGGTTGTCTCCACCGACTTCGTCGGATCCCGCCGCGCCGGGATCGTGGACGGCCTGGCGACCGTGTCCACGGACAAGAACCTGGTCCTCTACGTCTGGTACGACAACGAGTTCGGTTACAGCTGCCAGGTGGTCCGCGTCATGGAAGAGATGGCAGGCGTGAACCCGCCGTCCTTCCCTGCCAAGGAAAGCGCTGCCGCCCTGGCCGCGATCGCCGTCTAGCCACATCCGCCCGCGTCCTGCGAATTCCCGGCTGATTCTCTGGAATCAGCCGGGAAACGGGACCACACTGGTGGCATGGACAACGAATCGACACTTCAGCACGAAACCACCCTCGAGCACGCACTGGACGTGGCCAAAGCCAACCATAAGGAAGCCGTGCGGCTCCTGGAACGCGCCCGTGCCGCCCAAAGGACCGGCGACGTCACCGACGAGCGGGTGCGCCAGCTCGAGGACCTGCTGTCCATCGCGGAAGAAGACCTGCGTAGGGTCACCAGGGAACAATAACCCGGCGGCCACCACCGGGCGCTGTGACCCATCACTCGTCCTCAACAGTGTGGATATCAGCGGACGGCCGGCCCCATTGTCCTAGGCTCTTGGGGTGCCCGACTTTCCCCTCCCGGCGTCAACCCCGTGACCGTCAGCTGGTCCGCCTACCGCCGCGCACGCCGCCGTTCCCGGCAGGCCTGGGCGCTTCTGGTGACGGCCGCGGTCTCCGTCCTTGCCGCACTGTTCTGGTTCTTCACCGCCGGACAGTTCGCGGCAGCCGGGCCCGCCACGGAGGGGCCCACGGAGGCGCCGGTCTTCGACTCCGCATGGATGAAGCCGGTCCAGGAACCCAACCCGGTGCCGGCCGGCAGCGCCCTCGCAGCCCTTGACGGCCTGGCTGTCAAAGGGCGGGCGCCCAGCACCGATTACAGCCGGGAGGCCTTTGGCCAGGCCTGGCTCGATGTGGACCGCAACGGCTGCGACACCCGCAATGACATTCTTCGCCGGGACCTCGCCGATGTTGTGTTCTCGGAGGGTTCCTCCTGCAAGGTGACGGCCGGGCACTTCCGGGAACCCTACACGGGGCAGGATATTGATTTCCGGCGCGGTTCGGACAGCAGTCGCGCGGTCCAGATCGACCACGTCGTCGCCCTGGGTGATGCCTGGCAAAAGGGCGCCCAGCGTTTGGCGCCGAAGGAACGCCAGAGCCTGGCAAACGATCCCCTGAACCTCATCGCGGCGGACGGCGCCGCCAATCAGCAAAAAAGCGCGGGGGACGCCGCTACCTGGCTGCCCAAAAATACGGCAATCCGCTGCCATTACGTGGCCAGGCAGATTTCCGTGAAGGCCGCGTACGGGCTGTGGGTAACGGCAGCGGAAAAGGACGCCATGAAGCGGGTCCTGGCCTCCTGCCCCCAGCAGCAGACCATTACGGCAGGCTGACCGGCATCCGCAGGGCCGGCTCGGTGGCCGGCGGCCCAGTGGCTGGACCGGTCAGTGTCCGAAGGGATCCGGGTCAACGCCGGGCATCCAGGTCAGCCCCGGCACGCCCCAGCCGTTCTTCTTGGCCTGCTTCATGGCCTTGCGGGAATACCGGTCCAACAGCCGGTTGACGTACAGCTTGCCGTCCAGGTGGTCATACTCGTGCTGGATGACCCTGGCAAACCAGCCTGTGGCCTCGAAGCGGACCGGTTCCCCGAACCCGTCAAAGCCCTCCACCCGGGCCCATTCGGCCCGCTTGAGCGGATACTGTTCGCCCGGGAAGGACAGGCAGCCCTCTTCCTCTTCATCAGGATCGGGAGCAGCACCTGAGACCTTCGACAGGGTCAGGACGGGATTCACCAGGACGCCGGTTGGGGGAGCGCCGTCGTCATTGGCGTACTTGTAAACGAAGATCCGCTTGCCGACGCCGATCTGCGGGGCGGCCAGGCCCACCCCGTTGGCGGCGTCGTTGGTTTCGAACATGTCGGCAATCAGGGTGCGCAGTTCGTCGTCGAAGACCTCCACCTCGGCGGCGCGGCGGTGCAGGACAGGCTCGCCCCAGATGGTGATCGGCAGAACGGTCATATCAGTAGTCCTTCGGCTTCGCGGTGTCCCCGGCTGCAATGCGTGTGCCCGGTGGGGCACGACAAAGGAGGCCGCACCGGATATCCGGTGCGGCCTCCTTTGTTGACGGCTGCATGTGCCGCCCCGTGAGGGTGAGCGACGGGGGTTGAACCCGCGACCTCCTGGACCACAACCAGGCGCTCTGCCAACTGAGCTACGCCCACCATGTGCCTCAAGGGAATTCCACCGGAGCGGCTCCCTGGAAACGCAACTCAAATAGCTTACCTGCTCGAAGAGGGTGCTTTGTCCACTTTCAGCGATTTGAGCGAAATTTCCTCAAAACGTGGCGCAGATTACTCCGCGGACTGGTTCCCGGCGTCCCCGTTGGTGATTCCCCTGGCAATCTTCTGGGCGGTGGCGCTGTCCGGCCCGGGGGCGGGGACGAACACTGCCTCGCGGTAGTAGCGGAGCTCGTCGATGGAGTCCTTGATGTCTCCCAGCGCGCGGTGGCCACCCTTCTTCGCCGGCGACTGGAAGTACGCCCGGGCGTACCAACGGCGCGAGAGCTCTTTGATGGTGCTGACGTCAATGACCCGGTAATGCAGGTGCTCCACCACGGCAGGCATGTCGCGGGACAGGAACACCCGGTCGGTTCCCACGGAGTTGCCGCCCAGAGGTGCTTTGCGCGGATCCGGGACCCATGTGGAGATGTACTCCATGACCGCGGCCTCTGCTTCTGCCATCGTCTTGCCGTGCGGCAGTTCCGCCAGCAGCCCGGACTTGGTGTGCATGTCCCGGACGAAGTCGGACATCTGGGCCACTGCGGCATCGTCGGGTTTGATGACGACGTCGACCCCGTCACCAAGGATGTTGAGCTCCGAGTCGGTGACCAGTGCTGCCACCTCGATCAGGGCGTCGTTCTTGATGTCCAGGCCGGTCATTTCGCAGTCGATCCAGACGATTCGTTCGTTAGATATAGGCACCGGACCAGCCTACCGTTACACTTCCGGGCACCCTGCCGATGCTAGGATTTCGGTACGCGGCGGGTCGCCCTTCCGCCCCTTAATCGTGTCCCGGCCGGCCCGCGCGGCCCGCCGGCTCAACAGCGGAAAACGCAAGAAGATTGGACGATCCTGAGATGACGGCGCCTGTGCCCGCAACGGGGGAGATGGCGGCGGCCGGTATTGCCGGAACGGGCAGTGCCGAGGTGGACAATCCGCGCTCACCCCTGCTTGCCGGTTTCCTGGGCTCCATGTTCATGATGATTGGCTCCATTGGCGTCGGCTGGCTGGCCCCGGTCTCGGAACTGCGGCGGATGCCCGTGTTCATCTGGATGCGGACGGAGGCTCCCGGCGTGGCGCTGTCCATCGTCCTGGTGGCCATCGGCGGCATGCTGCTGGTGCGTGCCTGGCTGCGGCTGGGCCAGAAAGTCCGGGTGTGGGGTGAACAGGCACGGCGGGCAACCCTGTCCGCGGTGGTGGCTTGGGGACTTCCCATGATGTTCAGCGTGCCGCTGTTCAGCCGCGACGTGTATGCGTACATCGGGCAGGGGCGCCTGATGGTGGAGGGCTTCAATCCGTACGAAAACGGCATTTCCGCGCTGTCCAACTACTTCCAGCTCGGCGCCGACAAAATGTGGACCGAGGCGCCGGTTCCCTATGGCCAGCTGTTCCTGTGGATCGAGCAGTTCGTCGTCTGGGTGACCAACGTCCAGCCGGAGGCGTGCGTCATGCTCTTCCGGCTGGTGGCGCTGGCCGGTGTGGTGCTCTGCGTCGTCTACGTGCCCCGGCTCGCCGAACTGCACGGCGTGAACCCGCACCGCGCTCTCTGGCTGACCGTGGCCAACCCGCTCTTCCTGACCAATTTCATTGCCAGTGTCCACAACGACTCCCTGATGATCGGGCTCGCCCTGGCAGGCTTGTACTACTCCGCGACCCGGCGCCAGGTCCGTGGCATCGCCCTGGTGACCCTCTCCATCGCGGTGAAGCCCATCACCATTGTCTTCCTGCCCTTCATCGGCCTCCTGTGGGCAGGCCGGAACGCGGGCTGGCTCCGGAAAGTGGCGTTTTGGGCCCTGACGGCCGGCCTGAGCCTGGCGCTGTTGACCGCCTTGAGCATGGTCAACGGGTTCGGCTTCGGCTGGATCAACGGCCTGTCCGCGCCGGGCAGCATTTCGATCTGGTACGCCCCGGTGGGCTTGATTGGCATGGTGGTCGGATCCCTGGCCACCGCTTTCGGCTTTGACGGTTCGGTCCCCGCGGGCTGGGTATTCGACGCCGGCAAGCTGCTGGCCGTGGGCATCGTCGCCTGGCAGATCTTCAAGGGTGACTACGACCGCCTGATGCGCCGCCTCACGCTCGCCTTGGCGGCCGTGGTCCTGCTGGCCCCGATCATCCAGGCCTGGTACGTCGTCTGGCTCATACCGCTCTTTGCCGTGACCGGCATCAGGAACGACTGGCAGGTCAAGGCCCTGTACTTCGTGGTGTCCTTCTTCATGATCTACGCCATTTCGGACCAGTTGGACGTTTTCCCGTACCTCCAGACCCAGGACCTCGGCTTCGCCCTCGCCCTGGCCCGCGTTGCCGCGGCGCTGACCGCCCTGCTCTTTGCCCTGTACCTGATCTTCTGGGACCCCGGCACCCGCAGGCTGTTCCGCAAATCGCACCAGCCCGTCGTCGAACGTCCCGTGATCTAGCGGCCGCTATTGCTGTGCGGCCCCGGCGCTGATCCTGCGCAGGGCCTCCCGCCGCGACAACGGACTCATGGCGTCCTTGTTGCGGGAAACGAACGCCTCCACCCACTCCGGTGCGGTCTTGGCGTACTCGCGCAGCGCCCAGCCGATGGCCTTGCGGATGAAGAACTCCCGGTCCGCCAGGTTCGGCTCGATGATGGCGGCGAGCAGTCGCGTGTCGGTGGCCTTCCCGGCGCGCAACTGCGACGTGATGGCGGCCCTGCGGATCCAAAGGTCGGGGTCCCTGCTCCACTGCAGCAGGAGACCGGACATCTCCCGGGGGTGCGACTGCAGCAGGGTGCAGATCCGGCCGGACACGCCATCGGCAAAATCCCACCATGCACCTGTCCGGATCATTTCTGCGTACACAGGAAGCATGTCCAGGTCGGAGGCCACCAGCCGGTGTGCTGTCAGGTCGATGGCCGCGTACTTCTCCTCCCGGAACGTGGAGGTGCGCCACAGGTCAAGCACGGTGGCGCGCAGCTGCCCGGCGGAAACCGGCGGATGCTCCCGGGCAGCCCGCTTCGCGATGCGCCGCACCTCGGGAACCCGTACGCCGAGCGAGGGGAGCTCGGACTTCATGTAGGCCTGCGCTCCCGCGGCCCGGGTAGGCTCGGCCAGCCCGTGGAGTGCACCCCTGACGGTGGCGATGAGGTCCTGGTCGGCGGCCGTATCCATGGGGCAACTGTAGCCAGTGGACAGCGCCGGTGGTGCGGTAGGCTGGTGAGCGCTAACACACTACGACGCAGAGGTAACCATGCCCGGAACTGAAGTCCACCTCGCCCACGGACCCTACTCCGCCGTCGTCACCCTCCGCGGCGGGGCGGTTAGGGAACTCCGCCACGGGGACAGGGACTTGGTGGTGGGCTTTGGTCCCGACGGACCCGTACCCGACTACCGCGGCGTGATCTGCGCGCCCTGGCCCAACCGCCTGGCGGACGGCACCTACTCCTATGGGGGCAAGTCCTATGCCGCTGCCGTCAACGAACCGGAACGCGGCGCTGCCCTGCATGGCCTTGCCATCCACCGGCCATGGAAGGTGCTGGAAGCGGCCGCGGACCGCGCCGTCCTGGGTTGCCGCATTCCGGCCGGCCCGGATTACCCGGGTGACCTGGAGTTGTCGGTGACCTATACGCTCTCCGACGACGGGCTCCATGGCATGGTACGGGCGGTCAACACCGGTGCCGCTGCCGCCCCGTACGGGGTGTGCCCCCATCCCTATCTGGTGGCCGGTCCGTCCCCGCTGGATGACTGGACGCTGGATCTGCCGGCCGCTGCCTACCTGGAGGTGACCCCTGACCGGCTGCTGCCGGTGGGCATGCGGCAGGTGGACGGGGATGCCTTCGACTTCCGTTCGCCGCGGCGTCTGGGGCCGGTGAAGATCGACCATGCCTTCACGGACATCGCCCGGGACGGTGCGGGCCTGGCCCGGGTGCGGGTACTGGACCCATTGGGTACAGGTGTGGAACTCGAATGGGGCGCCGAATGGCCCTGGGTCCAGGTGCACACCGGCGACAAGCCCGCCCGCCCGGACCGGCTGGGCCTGGCTGTTGAACCCATGACGTGTCCGCCTGATGCCATGCATTCAGGCACGGACCTGGTGCACCTGCAGCCCGGCCAGGCCCACTCGGCGGGCTGGACCATCCGCGCTCTGGGCTAGGCCGGTCCGGCCTCGGCGGGGCCGGCCGTGGCGGCTTGGTGGACGGAGTCCGTCCATCCGGCACGCTGCAGCCAGGCTGCGCACAGTGCGGTCCACTGCCGTGGTCCGGGGTGGTCCGCGGCAAGCCCCAGCCCATGCCGTCCCTGCGGGAAGACATGCAGTTCCGCCGGAACGCCGGCGGCAAAGAGCGCCCTGGCATAGTTCAGGCTGTTGCTCACCGGAACGGCGTCGTCATCGGCTGTATGCCAGAGGAAGGCCGGCGGCGTCCGGGGAGTGACGTTCAGCTCCGGCGAGAGGGCCCTGAGGAGGTCCGACGGCGGCGCGCCGCCAAGGAGGTTTGCCACCGATCCCTGGTGCGCCTCGTGGGTCAGTGATGCAACCGGATAGCAGAGCACCGAGAGGTCGGGGACGGCTGCGGCCACATCCAGGTCCGGGTTTCCGGTGGCAGCTGCCGTGCTGAGGGTGGCCGCCAGGTGGCCGCCGGCGGAGAAGCCCAGGACGCCGATGCGCTCCGGGTCGACGGCGAACCGGTGCTGTCCCTTCCTGATGTGGAGCACTGCTTCCTTTGCATCCTCCAGGGGAGCAGGGTGCCGGTCAGGGGCCACCCTGTAGCGGAGGACGAAGGCGTGGATTCCCAGGGAGGCCAGCCACTCTGCAACGGGCTCCGCTTCGTGGTCAGCCTGGCGGGCGTATCCTCCTCCCGGCAGGACCAGGATGGCCGGCCGGGCGCCGGCAGCCCCGGGACGGGCGGGAACTGCCGTAAGCGCACGCGCCGCCATCAGGCGGCAGCTTCGGTGCTGCGCCGCAGCGTGACCTCGCCTGTGATGTCACCGGGTGAAGCGTCGTCGGCGCCGTCGCCGTCGTCGCCGGCAAGCCTCCGCTGGGTGGCCCGGGTGGCCACGCGCCCAATGTCCTCCAGCGGCAGGCGGACCGTGGAAAGGGCCGGCCGGAAGTCGCGGAGGGTCTCAATATCGTCGAAACCGGCGATGGCGGCGTCGCGGGGGATGCGGAGCCCCTCGGACCGCAATGCTGCCGCGGCCCCGATGGCCATCACATCGTTGACGGCGAAAATGCACAGCTTGGGTGCGCCGCCCCCCTCGCCGGACGGGCCCGCGTTGGTCCGGGCTGCCTTGATCCGGGCGGCCAGTTCAAGTCCGGCGTCATATCCTCCGGACCGGTTGAACGCGCTGCGGAGCACTTCCGCCGGCCGCCGCCCGGCCCGTTCCAGTCCCTCCTGGAAACCGCGGACCCGGTCATCAGAGGTCAGGAGGCCTTCGGGACCGCCGACAATGACGAAGTCCCCGTCCCAGCTGCCCGCAAGTTCGGTGGCCAGCCGGCCGGCCAGCTCCTGGTTGGGCACTTTCACCACGTGGTACCCCTCCGGAGCAGTTGCACCCACGACGGGGTGGCCCACCACCGCCACTTGGCCGCCGTTGCGGCAATACCGGTCAAGTTCGGCTGCCAGCTCGCTGTTGCCGTCCTTGTCCTCGTCGCGGCTTGAGCGGGAACCGGCGATCACGATCGAGTCTGCCCGGCGCGCCGCGAACGCAGCCACCGCTTCCTTTTCCTCCGCGGGGCCGCCGCCGGTGGTGGCAAGGAGTACCATCTTTCGCTGTTCCCGGGCGGCTTCCTGCACGCCCCTGGCAATGGCCGCGAAGTAGGGATCGGCAATGTCATGGACGATCAGGCCGATCAGGCCGGAACTGGATTTCGCCAGCCCCTGTGCCTGTGCGTTGGGGATGTAGCCGAGCGACTCAGCCGCCTGCCGGACCCGTTCGGCAATGTCCTTCCCCGGTTTGCGGGCGGATCCGTTCAGCACGCGGGAGGCCGTGGCGGGGGAAACGCCGGCAAGGCGGGCCACCTCGGTAAGGGTACTTGCAGCCACTGCATCTCCTGGTCTTGTACGGGCTCGAAGGCTAAAGCACATTATGGCAGTTCAAACTAGTTCCGGAAAGCGCTTGCCAAGGGGGAGCGCGCCGTGCATCATGGAGGCAGTGGGAATGCGCTTTCCCAATTAGCTTGACTACCTTGCTCACTCACCGTGGAGGACACATGGGCTTCGAAACAAAGACAATCCGCATCGCCATGAACGGCATCACCGGCCGGATGGGCTACCGCCAGCACCTGCTGCGCTCCATCCTGCCCATCCGCGATGGCGGCGGCTTCACCCTCCCGGACGGCACCAGGGTCCAGGTTGAACCCATCCTGGTGGGCCGCAACGAGGCCAAGATCCGGGAACTGGCGGAAAAGCACAAGGTGTCCGAGTGGACCACGGACCTGGACGCCGTGATCAACGACCCCACGGTGGACGTCATCTTTGACGCCTCCATGACCAGCCTGCGCGCCGCAACCCTGAAGAAGGCGATGCTGGCCGGCAAGCACATCTTCACCGAGAAGCCCACGGCCGAGACCCTCGAAGAAGCCATTGAACTGGCCCGCATCGGCAAGGAGGCGGGCGTTACTGCCGGCGTCGTCCACGACAAGCTCTACCTCCCGGGCCTGGTCAAGCTCCGCCGCCTGGTGGACGAGGGTTTCTTCGGCCGCATCCTCTCCATCCGCGGCGAGTTCGGCTACTGGGTCTTCGAAGGCGACATCCAGGCCGCGCAGCGCCCGTCCTGGAACTACCGCAAGGAAGACGGCGGCGGAATGACCACGGACATGTTCTGCCACTGGAACTACGTCCTGGAGGGCATCATCGGCCAGGTCAAGAGCGTCAACGCCAAGACCGCCACCCACATCCCCGCCCGCTGGGACGAGGCAGGCAACGAGTACAAGGCCACCGCCGATGACGCCTCCTACGGCATCTTCGAACTCGAGACCCCGGGCGGCGACCAGGTGGTCGGCCAGATCAACTCCTCCTGGGCAGTGCGCGTCTACCGCGATGAACTGGTGGAGTTCCAGGTGGACGGCACGCACGGTTCCGCCGTGGCCGGCCTGAACAAGTGCGTCGCCCAACAGCGGGCCCACACCCCCAAGCCCGTGTGGAACCCGGACCTGCCCGTCACAGAATCCTTCCGCGACCAGTGGCAGGAAGTTCCCGCCAACGCTGAACTGGACAACGGCTTCAAGCTGCAGTGGGAAGAGTTCCTGCGCGACGTTGTGGCCGGCAGGGAACACCGCTTCGGCCTGCTGTCCGCCGCCCGCGGTGTCCAGCTCGCCGAACTTGGCCTTCGGTCCAATGACGAGCGCCGCACCATCGACATCCCGGAGATCACGCTCTGATGACTTCCCTTATCCTTCCCTCCGAGGACGGCGGCACCAGGGAGTACCGCCTCCAGGGCGCCACGCCGTGGGCCCGCCCCACCGCCCCGCTTACCGCCCGGCGCGCCTACGCCGCGGCCCACGTCATCCCCGAGGTCCTCGCCGACAACACTCCCGGAGCCCCGGCGCGCCTGGACTGGGACGCCACCATGGCGTACCGCCACGAGCTTTGGTCCTATGGTCTTGGCGTGGCCGACGCCATGGACACCGCCCAGCGCGGCATGGGCCTTGACTGGGCCGCCACGCAGCAGCTCATCAAGCGCACCGGCGTCGAGGCAGCCTCGGTGGTCTCGGCCAACAACCCGGCCACCGCCGGCAAATCGGTCCGTGACCTCGTGTCCTGCGGTGCCGGTACCGACCAGCTGGACCTCGACGCCCTGCCCACGGGTGAGGCCGGCCTGAAGGCCGTCCTCGGGGCATACCGTGAGCAGATTGCCGTGATCAGCGAGGCCGGCCCCAAGGTCATCATCATGGCATCCCGGGCACTCGCCAAGGCAGCACGTGGGCCGGAAGACTACCTGAACGTCTACTCCACACTTCTGCAGGAGGTTGACCAGCCGGTCATCCTCCACTGGCTGGGCACCATGTTCGATCCCGCCCTGGCGGGCTACTGGGGCTCGGACGACGTCGCCACCGCCACTGAAGCCTTTCTGGGCCTGATCAGGGACAACGCGGCCAAGGTGGACGGGGTCAAGGTCTCCCTGCTCGACGCCGGCCACGAGGTGGCCCTCCGTGCCGCCCTACCCGATGGCGTCCGCCTGTACACCGGGGACGACTTCAACTACCCGGAGCTCATCGACGGCGACGGCAGCCACCACTCCGACGCCCTGCTGGGCATCTTCGCGGCCATCTACCCGGCCGCTTCCGTGGCCCTGCAGAACTATGACGCCGGAAATCCGGCCAGGGCACGGGAAATTTTGGACTCCACCCGTGAACTGGGCAAGCACATTTTCAGCGCCCCGACGTTCTACTACAAGACCGGCATCGCGTTCATGTCCTGGCTCAACGGCAAGCAGCCCGGGTTCCAGATGGTCGGCGGCCTGCACTCCGGCCGCTCCGTCTGCCACCTTGCCCGGACCTTTGAGCTGGCCGACCAGGCCGGCTTGCTGAAGGACCCGGCGCTGGCCGCCTTCCGCATGTCCGATTACCTGCGGATCAACGGGGTGGGAGTATGAGCGACTTCTCCCGCCTGTCCATCAACAGCGCCACCACCAAGAAGTGGACGCTTGCCCAGGTGGTCGAGGGCTGCGTCAACGCCGGCATCCCCGCCATCGGCCCCTGGCGCGACCGGGTGGCGGAGGCCGGTCTGGACAAGGCAGCACGCCTGATCAAGGACGCGGGCCTGCGTGTGTCCTCGCTGTGCCGCGGCGGGTTCCTCACGGCGGCGGACGCGGAAGGCCAGGCAAACGCGCTCGCCGACAACCGTGCGGCGATCCTCGAAGCCGTGGCGCTGGACACCACCGAACTGTTCCTGGTGGTGGGCGGACTCGCGTCAGGGGAGAAGGACATCGTGGGCGCCCGGCAGCGTGTGGCTGACCGGCTCGCGGACCTGGTCCCTTTCGCGCAGGAAAACGGCGTCCGCCTGGTGTTGGAACCGCTGCACCCGATGTACGCCGCGGACCGCGCACTGATCTCCACCCTGGGGCAGGCCCTGGACCTTGCGGCGCCCTTCGACGCATCGACAGTTGGCGTCGCCGTCGATACTTTCCACGTCTGGTGGGACCCGGAACTGAAGGCGCAGATCGAACGCGCCGGCCGGGAGAACCGCATTGCCTCCTACCAGGTGTGCGACTTCAACATGCCCATCGCGGCCGATCCGCTGCTCTCCCGCGGGTACATGGGCGACGGCGTGGTGGACTTCGCCACGATCGGCACCTGGGTCCGCGACGCCGGGTACACCGGCGACATCGAAGTGGAGATTTTCAATCAGGAGATCTGGGACACGGACGGCAACACCGTCCTGGCCACGGTCAAGGAGCGGTACGCGGAGCTTGTCCTGCCGTACGCCTGACCTGGTTCAAGACCGCGGGCTCCTGCTGCGTCACGGCAGGAGCCTGCGCCCCACATGAAAGGACCCGGACCCAGGGAGGGTTTCCCACCCTGGTTCCGGGTCCTTTTTCCTGCCCGCTGCCCTGCTGCAGCCCTATGCGTAGAGCGAGGCGAACCGGCGGTACCTTGCCAGCACGCCGGCGTCGTCCTTTCCCAGCGGAAGGTCGACGGCGTCTGCCGCCCACTCGGGGAAGCGTCCGGTGAGTGCCGCCGCAGCCTGGCGCGCGGCGCCGTCGGCCACGTACTCGCCCGGCTGCGGCACGGTGACGCCGGTTCCCAGCAGGCTGGCGGCCACTTCCTGCACGGCTGCTGACTGGGCTCCGCCGCCCACCAGGAGAATCCGCCGGGCGGTCACGCCCTGGTCCTGCAGTGCTGCCAGGCCATCCGCCAGTGAGCAGACAACACCCTCGACGGCGGCGCGCACCAGGTTGGCGGGGGTGTAGTTGGCCCGCGTGACGCCGTGCAGGGAACCGGTGGCGTCCGGCAGGTTGGGCGTCCTTTCCCCATCGAAGTAGGGGACCAGGGTGAGGCCGCCGGCGCCGGGCCCGGCAGACAACGCCAGCCGGTTGAACTCGGCCAGGTCCACGTCCAGCAGGGAGGCGGTGGCATCGAAGATGCGGGTGGCATTCAAGGTGCACACCAGCGGCAGGAAATGCCCGGCGGCGTCGGCGAATCCGGCCACCAGTCCCGAGGCGTCAGCCGCCGGTGAATCCGAGACCGCGAAGACGGTCCCGGACGTGCCCAGCGACATCACCACATCGCCCAACCGGGCCCCTGCACCAAGCGCGGCCGCCGCATTGTCCCCGGCGCCTGCCGCCAGGAGGGTGCCCGCCGGCGTCTTTCCCGCCGCTTCCAGGGGCCCGAGGACCCGGGGGAGGACCGGCACATGGCCGAGTGCCGCGGACAGGACGTCCGGCAGGTAACTGCCTTCCGCCGTCGAGTAGTAGCCCGTACCGGATGCGTCGGAGCGGTCCGTGGCCAGTGCGGCCAGCCCCTCTTTACCGCTGCCTGGCCCGTGGCCGGCGAGCCGCCAGGTGAGCCAGTCATGCGGCAGGCAGACCGCAGCCACCCTGGCGGCGTTTTCCGGTTCATTTTCCGCCAGCCAGCGCAGCTTGGTCAGCGTCAGGGAGGCCACCGGCACCGTACCGGTGGCGCGCGCCCAGTACTGCGCGCCGACGGCTGGATCGCCGCCGCCGGCGGATTCGATGAGTTCCAGGGCGGCGCCGGCGCTGCGGGTATCGTTCCACAGCAGCGCCGGCCGGATCACCGCACCGTCGCTGTCCAGGCAGACCATGCCGTGCTGCTGGCCTCCGACAGACACGGCGCGGACGTCATCCAGTCCGCCGGCGTCTGCCACCGCCTTCTGCAGTGCGGTCCACCAATGGTCCGGGTGGACCTCGGTGCCGTCAGGGTGGGGGGCCCGGCCCTGGCGGACCAATGCCCCGGTATCCGCATCGCGGATCACCACCTTGCACGACTGGGTGGAGCTGTCGATGCCTGCGACGAGCACCATGGCCTAGTGGGCGCCCAGGAGGTGCTCGACGGCGAGCTGGTTGAGCCGGACGAATGCGAAGGAGCGCTCAGCAGCCTTGTCGGCGTCGAAGTCCTCGAAGGCTGCGGCGTCTGCCAGCAGGTCTGCGGTGCTTTCGCCGGCACTGAGGGTGGGCTCGCCGAGTTCGAAGACGCCGGAGGTCTTGAGTGCTTCCTGGACCTGCGGGTCTGCGCGGAACGCCAGCGCCCGTTCCTTCAGCAGCAGGTACATGGCCATGTTGGCCTTGGCGGACTCCCACACGCCGTCGTAGCCGTCGGTGCGGGAGGGCTTGTAGTCGAAGTGGCGCGGGCCGTCGTACTTCGGGCCGCCGCCCGGGAAGCCGTTCTCCAGCAGGTCGACCGTGAAGAAGGCGCTGGTGAGGTCGCCGTGGCCGAACACGAGGTCCTGGTCGTACTTGATGCCGCGCTGGCCGTTGAGGTCGATATGGAAGAGCTTGCCGGCCCAGAGTGCCTGCGCAATGCCGTGGGTGAAGTTCAGTCCCGCCATCTGCTCGTGGCCGGTCTCGGGGTTCAGGCCCACGATGTCGCCGTGTTCGAGCTGGGCAATGAAGGCCAGGCCGTGGCCGACAGTGGGCAGGAAGATATCGCCGCGGGGTTCGTTCGGCTTGGGTTCAAGGGCGATCCGCAGGTTGTAGCCCTTGTCCTTGATGTAGCCGGCCGCGGTGTCAACGCCTTCCTTCATGCGGTCCAGGGCGGCTGCCAGGTCCTTGGAGCCGTCGTATTCGCTGCCTTCGCGGCCGCCCCACATGACGAACGTTTCGGCGCCGAGCTCTGCGGCGAGGTCGATGTTGCGCAGGACCTTGGAGAGGGCAAAGCGGCGGATGGAACGGTCGTTGGAGGTGAAGCCGCCGTCCTTGAAGACCGGGTGGCTGAACAGGTTGGTGGTCACCATGGGGACCTTCAGCCCGGTCTCCGCCAGGGCTGCGCGGAAGTTTTTCAGGATCAGGTCCCGCTCTGACGCGGAGGCATCAAAAGGAACAAGGTCATTGTCATGGAACGTGATGCCGTAGGCGCCCAGTTCTGCCAGGCGGTGGACTGCCTCCACCGGATCCAAAGCGGCACGGGTGGCCACGCCGAACGGATCGGCGCCGGTCCAGCCGACCGTCCAGAGGCCGAAGGTGAACTTGTCAGCGGGCGTGGGGGAGAGAGTCATGATGCGTCCTTGCGATCGGGTTGCGCCGCGGAATTGCGAAGCTTTAGTTCATTGCCTGAACTATATGAGCGGACGTAGGGTGGGGTCAATAGTCCAGCGTGGAGACCGCCGAAAAACTTGGCGGAAGCGTCTAACCAAGGAGCATTGTGATGGTGATGCCGGCGCCTGCAGCGGCGGGGTCCGGATCCCCGGCCCCCGGAAACGTGGGGGACGTGAGGCGCAGCAATCTTGCGCTGGTCCTCGGCGCGATTGCCGAGTTCCCGCCCGGCACGCATCCCAGCCGTGCCCAGGTTGCCGGCGCCACCGGATTGACCAAGGCGTCGGTGTCCAGCCTGGTCCTGGACCTCCTGGACGCCGGGGTCATCCGCGAAATCGGGCTTAACCCCCAGGGCCGCGGCCGGCCGGGCGTGGGGCTGGAGCTCAGCCCCAGCCGTGCGGTCATGGGAATGGAGGTCAACGTCGACTACATCTCCGCCGCCGTGGTTGACCTGTCAGGGAAGGTGCTGCTGCGCGAGGTACGGGAGCGCGATAACCGGAACAGCCCGGACAAGCCGGTGCTGGCTGCGCTCGCAGGCCTGGCAGCCAGGGTGCGGAGCGCGGCCGGGGAACAGGGCGTCGACGTCGTGGGCGGCGGGCTGGCGGTGCCCGGACTGGTGGACCCGGCCAGGGCGCGCGTGCTGACCGCTCCCAACCTGGGCTGGGTCAATGTTGACCTCGACCTTGACGCCCTGCTGCCCGAAACAGCGCTGGGGGTTGCACTGTTCAACGAGGCCAATGCCGCAGCCCTGGCCGAACTGCGGCACCGGCCGGACCGCGCAGCGAACTTCCTTTTCGTCTCCGGTGAGGTGGGCGTGGGCGGCGGGATTGTCATCGGTTCCGAGCTGTTCACCGGCCCCGGGGGCCATGCCGGCGAAGTGGGACACATCGTGGTGGAACCGGACGGCGGCCATTGTTCCTGCGGCGGGACCGGCTGCCTGGAGACGGTGGCCGGCCAGGACGCCATCTTCATTGCTGCCGGCCTGGCCCCGGACGGGAGTTCACGGTCTGCCGCGATGACAGCGCTCCTGCAGGCACTCGAGGGCGGGGCACCCAAGGCGGTATCCGCCGTCGAACGTGCGGGCCGCTGCCTGGGCATAGCGCTTGCTTCAACGGCGCGGGTGGTAGATATCGATTCGGTGGTACTGGGCGGCCATTTCGCAGTCCTTGAGCCCTGGCTGCGTGCCCCGTTGCTGGACAGCCTGCAGAAATATGCGCCCGGAAAGTATGCGTCGGAGCAGGTAACGGTGTCCGCGGTGGGGGAGTTTGGTGCCCTGCTGGGGGCTGCCGGCAGCGTGATCCGGTCCCTTGTGGACGCGCCGCACCGGCTGCAGGCATAGCGGCGGGTGCACAACGCCCCGGTCCGAAGACCGGGGCATCAGCCACCAAGGTGCCCCAGGAGGGAATCGAACCCCCGACCGGCGGATTAGAAGGCCGCTGCTCTATCCCCTGAGCTACTGAGGCATCAGCTTCCGGCCTGCAGGCCGGGCGCCTCAAAAAGTTTACATTGTCCGGCATGGCGGCGGCGTCATCCGGCCTGCACTGTTCCTCCCCATGTGGCGTGGTGGGCCCTGTTGTCCACATACGGGCAACCGGGCCTCCTGCCCGCGGGCATCCGGGGCGATGCTGGTCATGCCTGCTACAGGCGCCACCATCCAGACAGGACGTAGACATGAGCGAAACGATTACCATCCGGGGCTTCGTTGCCACTGAGATCACGAGTTCCACCACGCCGGGAGGAGTGGCCACAGCCTCCTTCCGGCTCGGTTCCACCACGCGCCGCTTTGACCGGGAATCCAAAACGTGGGGCGACGGGCACACCAACTGGTTCACCGTGCAGGGCTACCGCAACCTCGCCGGGACCCTGGGCTGCAGCATCCGGAAAGGCCAGCCGGTCATCGTCGTGGGCAAGCTGAAGATCCGCACCTGGGAAAAGGAAGGCCGGGTCTACCACTCCACCATCATCGATGCCGAGGCCGTGGGGCATGACCTTACCTTCGGCTCGGCAAACTTCATCCGGACCGCTTCAAGGCCTGCGCTTTCCCTCGTGGAGCAGCCGCAGTCCCCGGAGGATGCCCCTGCCATGGACCCGGCCCTTGACGAACCGGAGGACCGTGAGGACGACCATCCCGGGGAGCTTGGCCATGCAGCGGTCGTCATCGAGGACAACGACGGCGGACTCGCTGCCCTTGACCTGGAAACCGGGGAACTCGCCGAAGTCTAGGAAACACGCATCAGCTGTCAACATTCCCCGTTCAGTCCCGGGCGGACGGACCGGTGGCACCCCCGCCCGCCGACCGTCCGCCCGCCTCCATCCCACCCCCGCCACCATGCGTCCGCACCGGCGCGCGGGTGGACACCTGCAGCCGGCCATACCGGCCGGGCGTCCGGCGCATGGCACAATGACACCATGCGTCCCACCCCTCACCGCCGGCAGATAAACCGGGCCGGTGCAGCCCTGACATGTGCTGTCCTGGCCGCTCTCGTGTCGGGGTGTGCAGCCGGTCCCGCAGCGGACAATCCGCGGGTTGAGGGCAGCGGTGACGGATCGTTGAAGGCACCGGCACCGGCAACGGCAACGGCGGCACCGGCCACGCAGGAAGCTGCAGCCCAGGGTGCCAATCCAGCGGCCCCAGGCAGCGCCGCCGACGGGGAAACGTTGGCCAACACGTCAGCCGGTGCCAGCACCTCGGCCGCCGCGGCCACCGAAACCGTAAAGCGGACCCTAACCGACGCCCTGGCCAAACTGGCAGCAGGAACACCCAAGCCGGCCACGGCCCAGGTCAGCGACGCCCTGACGGGAGCCGGCATCGCGCCGGCAGTGCTCCAGGTCTCGCAGAGCCGGACGCCCACCGGCCTGGAGGCGGACGCCATTGAGGCTGCCGTGCTGCAGGGCAAAGACTGCGTCATTGGACAGGTGCGCGAGGGTGCAGTGACCGTCACCGTCCTTCCGGTCCTGGCCAACGGCAAGTGCTTCGTGGGTTCCTGATCCTGCTGACTTTCCGGCTGTAAATGTGAGATCTGCCCGCCAACCCACTAGATTTGAGACCATGGCGGAATTTATCTACACAATGACCAAGGCCCGTAAGGCCGTTGGCGAAAAACTCATTCTTGATGACGTAAGTATGTCCTTCTTCCCGGGCGCCAAGATTGGTGTTGTGGGCCCGAACGGTGCCGGTAAGTCCACCATCCTCAAGATCATGGCAGGGCTGGACACGCCCTCCAACGGTGAAGCCAGGCTCAGCCCCGGCTACAGCGTGGGCATCCTGCTCCAGGAACCGCCCCTCAACGAGGAAAAGACCGTCCTGGGCAACGTCCAGGAAGGCGTGGGCGAGATCTACGGCAAGATTCAGCGCTTCAACGAGATCTCCGAGGAAATGGCCAGCCCCGATGCTGACTACGACACCCTCCTCGAAGAAATGGGCAAGCTGCAGGAAGCCATCGACGCCGCCGACGCCTGGGACCTCGACTCCCAGCTGGAGCAGGCCATGGACGCCCTCCGCTGCCCGCCGGCCGATGCCGACGTCACCAACCTCTCCGGTGGTGAGCGCCGCCGCGTAGCCCTGTGCAAGCTCCTCCTGCAGAAGCCGGACCTGCTGCTCCTCGACGAGCCCACCAACCACCTGGACGCGGAAAGTGTCCTGTGGCTCGAGCAGCACCTTTCCAGCTACCCCGGCGCCGTCCTCGCCGTCACCCACGACCGTTACTTCCTGGACCACGTGGCGGAATGGATTGCCGAAGTGGACCGCGGCCACCTGTACCCGTACGAAGGCAACTACTCCACCTACCTGGAGAAGAAGCGCGCCCGCCTCGAGATCCAGGGCAAGAAGGATGCCAAGCAGGCCAAGCGCCTCGCCGAGGAACTCGAGTGGGTCCGCTCCAACGCCAAGGGCCGCCAGACCAAATCAAAGGCCCGCCTGGCCCGGTACGAGGAAATGGCCGCAGAAGCGGACCGCACCCGCAAGCTCGACTTCGAGGAAATCCAGATCCCGCCGGGACCGCGCCTGGGTGGCCTGGTCCTGGAGGCCAAGAACCTCCAGAAGGGCTTCGACGACCGTGTCCTGATCGACGGGCTCTCCTTCAGCCTGCCGCGCAACGGCATCGTGGGTGTCATCGGTCCCAACGGTGTGGGCAAGTCCACGCTCTTCAAGACCATCGTGGGCCTGGAACCGCTCGACGGCGGCGAGCTGAAGATCGGTGACTCGGTCAAGATCTCCTATGCCGACCAGAGCCGCGGCGGCATCGACCCCAACAAGACCCTGTGGGAGGTCGTCTCCGACGGACTCGACTTCATCCAGGTGGGCAACGTCGAGATGCCGTCCCGTGCCTACGTGGCAGCCTTCGGGTTCAAGGGTCCGGACCAGCAGAAGAAGGCAGGCGTGCTCTCCGGCGGTGAGCGCAACCGCCTGAACCTGGCCCTGACCCTCAAGCAGGGCGGGAACCTGCTGCTGCTCGACGAACCCACCAACGACCTCGACGTCGAAACCCTCAGCAGCCTGGAGAACGCGCTGCTCGAGTTCCCCGGCTGCGCCGTGGTGGTCTCGCACGACCGGTGGTTCCTTGACCGGGTGGCCACGCACATCCTGGCCTACGAAGGTGACGACGAGAACCCCTCCAAGTGGTACTGGTTCGAGGGTAACTTCGAATCCTACGAGGAGAACAAGGTGGAGCGTCTGGGCCCGGACGCTGCCAAGCCGCACCGCGTCACCCACCGGCGCCTGACCCGCGACTAACAGCGCGGAACCGGGCCAAAAGCCTGACAGCACAAAAGAAGGCCGGCACCCCGACAATTTTCTGGGTGCCGGCCTTCTGCGTACCTGCAGGGTCAGCGTGCCTGCACGGATGCGGTGCCTTCGACCTCAGGCGCCCGGGGGGTCGGTGGGAATGCGCACCATCCCCTCCTGCGCAACGGAGGCGACATGCTGGCCCTCGCGGTTGAAGATCTTGCCGGTTGCCAGGCCGCGCGCACCGTGGGCGCTGGGGGATTCCTGGACGTAGAGCAGCCACTCATCAACCCGCGCGGGCCGGTGCCACCACATCGCGTGGTCCAGGCTGGCAACATTCATTCCAGGCGTGATCCAACTCAGTCCGTGCTGCCGAAGGATGGATTCAAGCAGCGTGTAGTCACTGGCGTACGCCAGGGCGGCCCGGTGCAGGTTGGAGTCGTCCGGCATCGGCCCGAAGGTCTTCATCCAGACAGCGTTGCGGGCTTCCCGCGGGCCGGCCGCTGAAACGTACAGCGCCGGGTTGACGTGCCTGATGTCGAATGGCCGCTCATACGCCCAGTGCCGTGCCACCGGATGATCGAACTTGCCCAGCAGGTCCGCCGTGCTGGGCAAAGATTCGGGGTCCGGGATTCCTTCCGGCATAACAGACGAGTGCTCGACCCCTTCGTCCTCTCCCTGGAACGAGGCGATCATGGACAGGATGGGCACGCCGTCCTGGTAGGCGTGGACCCGCCTGGCCGAAAAAGACCGGCCGTCGCGCAGCCGCTGCACCCCGAAGGTAATGGGCTTGTTGGCGTCCCCGGGCCGCAGGAAATAGCCGTGCATGGAGTGGACGAACCGTTCGGGGTCAACTGTCCGGATCGATGCCACCAGTGACTGCGCCAGCACCTGCCCGCCGAATACCCTGTGGTGCGGCTGCTGCTGGGAGGGGCCCAGGAAAATATCCTCATCCGTGCGGGCGCCCTCAAGCTCACCAAGGTCCAGCAGTTCGATCAGCGATGAGGTGGGGTCGCCAGTGGGCGGCGCCAGCAGTCCGGCTTCGGCTTCAGTCATGGTCCGACTCTAGACGGCGGCCCGCAAACCACTCAACCGGAGTGCAGCCGGTAGTGTTCTAGATGTGTCTGAACTTCTCACCTCGTCCTTCCGTTTCGCAGACCCGCGGGATCTCGCCGACCTGAAGACCTTCGCCACCCGGGCCAAAGCCATTGATGACGGTGCCATCCGCCTGCAGGCCGTCGGCTCCGTCCTGGCCGCCTACGTGTGCGTCCTGCGGCCCAGGCTCCTGGGCGAATCCACCCCGACGATCCTGGGGCTGCGCACCATGGCACTGGCGGAACCGTCCGGAACGGATGTCACCGTTGCATTGTCATCCGTCCTGGACCGGCTGGCACGGGCAGGGGAGGGCGACGTCGAATTGCCGGTTCCGCCCACCACCGTCACCGAGTCCTGGACCGGGGTAGGCGCCCCACGGGGCGGATGGGAACTGTTGGGGTCCGTCAGCGATTCCCGCCTGCGGGCGGCAGCCGAGGCGGGCATCGCCGAGGTGGCGGGCATTGTGCCGGACAAACCGGGCGCACTCATCGTGAACAACGCACGGGCCGCGGTATGGGGGCGGGAACTGGACGACGCCGGCCTGCCCGCCGGCGCTGCCTTCGCCGCCTTCGCGCTGGGGTTCCTGGGCGACGGCGACCAGAAGCTCTACCGGGCCGGCCGCTGGTTCCGGCTTACCGGACCCCGCGGCCACGTCCTGGCGCGCACCGGCAGCGGCCTGCTCTAGGCCAGACCGCAGGGCGCAAGCCGGATAAGAGATTCAGGAACCGGAGGGGCTGTTCACCATCGACAGCGCGGCCCGCTCCATGTAGTCCCACAGCGTTCCCTCGTACAGCGGCGGCAACTCCAGGGCGTCCACGGCGGTGCGCATGTGGAACAGCCACCTGTCCTTAGCCTCTGGCGTGACCTTGAAGGGCATGTGGCGCATGCGCAGGCGCGGGTGGCCGCGCTCCTCGCCGTACGTTGTGGGCCCGCCCCAGTACTGCTCGAGGAACATCAGGAAGCGGCGCTTCGCGGGCGCCAGGTCCTCTTCCGGATACATCGGCCGCAGCAGGGGATCGGTGGCCACTCCGTCGTAAAAGACGTCAATGAGCTTCACGAAGGTCTCGTGGCCGCCCACGGCGTCGTAGAAGCTGTCGGTGTAATCCGGCTTGCTGAAGGGATCATTCTGCATCAACTGGGGCCGCTGCCCGGGGCGCGGCTCAATGGGAAGCGACATGCTAGTCCCCGGCTTTCTGGTCAGTCTTTTTGGTCTCAACGTGCGCCGAGCCCTGGTCGGTGGTGCCGTCGTCGGACTCATGCAGTGGAACGTACCGTCCCTGCGACCGGTTGCCCACGCGCAGGATCTCGCCGTTGCGCAGGTACCAGATGGCGCCGTCGTCCGAGCGGACGCGGGTGATGCGCAGTCCCATGGACTCCACCACGCCCACCACTTCGCTGGTTTCGATCACATCACCGATCCCGTACTGGTCTTCAATGGTAATGAAGATCCCGGCCAGGAAGTCGCGGATCAGCTGCTGGGCGCCGAAACCGATGGCCACACCGAGGATACCCACGCTGGTCAGCAGCGGGGCGATGTTGATGTCCAGGTTCTGCAGCACGTACATGCCGGTGATGATGACCACCAGCACGCCCACCACGCTGTTCAGCAGTGAACCGATGGTTTCGGCACGCTGGACCCGGCGTTCGTGGTCAAGGGCCCTAAAGGCCGGAGCAGCCCACCTGAACGTGGGCTTCTTGAAGAAATTGCTCCCTGACGCCACCCGCTTGGTGATGCGGGAAATGATGAACGTGGCCACGAGCCAGACGGCAACGCCGACGCCGAGGCTGATCACGATGCCTGGGAGGCTCACGCCACTCGGCTGGCTGGTGGCTGGGGGAAGGATGGACAACATGCTGACCATGGGTGGAAATAGCTCCTTGGGATATTGCGCTGTTCTCTTTCAACCCTAGCGCCGTAGCGTGGAGCAATGCGCATCCTCATCCTCGGCGGAACAGCCTACCTCTCCCGGGAAATCGCCAGGCAGGCGGTGGCCGCGGGGCATCACGTCACGTGCCTGGCCCGGGGAGTGTCCGGCGAGCCGCCGCCCGGCGCCGAGTGGGCCAGGGCGGACCGATCGGCGGGCCCGGCAGCGTACTCCGGCGCGGCCGGCACGTGGGACGCCGTGATCGAGGTTGCCCGGGACCCTGCACCTGCCCGGGACGCCCTTGCCGCCCTCGCTCCGAAGGCCGGCCACTGGACCTTCGTTTCCAGTTGCTCAGCCTATGCGGACCATTCCGTCCCCGGAGCGGCAGAGGACGCCGGGCTCCTGCCGGCTCTTGCCCCCGGAACTCCCTCCACCCCCGGGAACTACGGCGAGTCCAAAGTGGCCATCGAGCAGGCCACCCTGGACGCCACACGCGGCAGGGCCCACATCTGCCGCGCCGGCCTGGTCGGCGGCCCTGGCGACCCCACCGACCGCTACGGCTACTGGCCGGCCCGCTTTGACCGCAGACAGGGGCCGGTGCAGGTCCCGGACATCGGGCACCGGCCCACCCAGGTCATCGACGTCCGGGACCTGGCGGCGTGGATCCTGCGTGCAGCCGAACAGGGAACCACCGGCCCGCTGAACGCCAACGGAGACCAAGTGGCCTTCGCAGAGCTCACCAGCGCCTGCGGCGAACTCTCCACCGCCGACACGCCCGCCACCGTCACCGCCGGTGAAGAATGGCTGGTGGCGCAGGGCGTTAACTACTGGTCAGGGCCCGATTCCCTTCCGCTTTGGCTCCCGCCCCATCACGAGGGCTTCATGGCCCGCAGCAACCAGGCAGCCAAGGCTGCGGGAATGGTGCTGCGGCCCTGGCAGGAAACCCTGGCCGACACCCTGGAAGATGAACGCGTCCGCGGGCTGGACCGGTCCCGGAAGGCCGGCTTGCAACCCGCCACGGAGCATCGGCTCGTCAAGCTGCTCCAGGGCAGGGAAGCCTAGGCGGCCACCGTCACCGGCTGGTGCTCCACCGGGAAGTTCACGCTCCGGGCAATGAAACAGACCTGGTTGGCCTCATGGTGCAGCGAGGCGGCCAGTTCCGCCTGCGCGGCGTCGGCCACCGTCACGTGCGGGTGCAGGGTGACACGCTCGAACTGGCCGCTGCCGTCCCGGTTGAGCCGCATCAGTCCGGTAGCCTCATCCCGGTAATCCGTGACCACCACGCCGTGCTTCACCGCCACGTGCAGGTAGGACAGCATGTGGCACTGGGCCAGCGCAGCCAGGAGAAGCTGCTCCGGGTTGTACCGTTCCCGGTCTCCATGGAAGGTGGGATCTGCCGAGCCCTTGAGGACGGGCAGGCCCGGAATCAGCACGTCATGGTCCCGGGAGTAGCTCCGGTAGGACGACGTGCCGCCGCCCCGGTTGCCTGTCCACTGGACGGTCAGCGAGTACCGGTGTTCGTTGAGGCTCACGCCGGGCTGCCCTCCTGCAGGACATCGGCGGCTCGGGCACGCAGGGCGCGGGCCACGCCGTCGCGGTTCTCCAGCATCATCCGCCGCAGCGCAGCGCTTTCCGCCGGCAGCGACGCCAGGAAGGCGTCCGTCCGGTCGATGGTGGCCTGCGTGGTCAGCAGCGCCGGGTAGAGGCCGACGACGATCTGCTGGGCGAGTGCGTGCGTGCGGGTTGCCACGATGCCCGGCACAGCCGCGAAGTACAGCTCCGAGTACGGCTCCAGCAGCGAACGGTCCAGCACCCGCATGAAGCCGGTCACCGCCGATCCCTGCAGTGCGTTGGACAGTTCTCCCTTGACCACAATGGATTCCCAGGCCGCGGCCTTCGCCTCCGGGGTGGGGATGGCAGCCTTGGCCAGTGCGGCCGCGTTCTGGCCGCTGGAGGTGTTGTCCCGCTCCAGTTCGGCGTCGATGCCGTCCTGCGCCATCCGGCCGCCGGAAACCAGCGAGGCCACCAACTCCCAGCGGAGGTCCTGGTCAACGCTCAGGCCTTCCAGGACCACGGACCCGTCCAGGAGGCCGGACACCCGGTCCAGCTGGGACGCGCTGCGGGCCAGCAGCGCGAAGGACTTGATGAACTGCAGCTGGCCGTCGGAGCCGCCGGGAACAGTCGAAGCCAGATCCCACAACCGGTCCACGGCCGCAACGGTGGTGGCTTCGCGGTGTTCCTCGGCCACGTAGAAGTTCAGGGTGGTGGCCAGCTGCCGCAGCTGGACCAGGATCACGGAAGAATCCGTCTCCGCAGCGACGTTGGCCAGGATCAATTCCACGTACTTCCGTGCCGGACTCTCACCGTCACGGGCAGCATCCCACGCGGAGTTCCAGACGAGGGTCCGCGGCAGGCTTGCAGCGAAGTCCTTCAGGTGCGCGGTGGCGGTGGCCAGGGACGCCGGGTCCAGCCGCACCTTGGCGTAGGCAAGGTCGTCGTCGTTGATGAGGATCAGGTCCGGCCTGGCCAGGCCGGCCAGCGCCGGCACCTCCGTGCGTTCGCCGTCGACGTCCAGTTCCTCGCGGTGCACCCGGGTGAGCTTGCCGGCGTCGTCCAGGTTGTAGAACCCCACGGCAAGGCGGTGCGGGCGGATGGTGGGCCACTCCGGAACCGCGGACTGCAGGATGGCAAAGGACCGCAGCTTTCCGTCGGAATCCACCTCCACCTCGGGAGCCAGCGTGTTCACTCCCGCGGTCTCCAGCCACTGCCGGCCCCAGCGGTCCAGGTCGCGGCCGCTGGCCTTCTCCAGCTCCACCAGCAGGTCCTGCAGCTCCGTGTTGTGCCAGGAGTGCTTGGCGAAGTACTCACGGACACCCGCCATGAACTGTTCCGGCCCAACCCAGGCCACCAGCTGCCGCAGCACCGAGGCGCCCTTGGCGTAGGTAATGCCGTCGAAGTTGACCTCAACATCCTGCAGGTCGTTGATCTCCGCGAAGATCGGGTGCGTGGTGGGCAGCTGGTCCTGCCGGTACGCCCAGGACTTTTCCACGGAGGCGAAGGTGGTCCAGGCGCTGGTGAAGGACGTGGCCTCCACCGCCGCCAGGTGGGACATGTACTCGGCGAAGGACTCGTTGAGCCACAGGTCGTTCCACCACCGCATGGTCACCAGGTCCCCGAACCACATGTGCGCCAGTTCGTGGAGCACAGTGATGGCGCGCCGCTCGATCTGGGCGCCAGTGACCTTGCTGCGGAACACGTAGCCTTCCAGGATGGTCACCGCTCCGGCGTTCTCCATGGCCCCGGCGTTGAACTCGGGAACGAACAGCTGGTCGTACTTCTCAAACGGGTAGGGGCAGCCGAACTGTGCTTCGAAGAACCCGAAGCCCTGCCGCGTGAGCTCGAAGATGTTGTCCGCATCGAGGTACTGCATCAGGGATTTGCGCGCGAAGACGCCCAGCGGGATGACCCGCCCGTCAGAGCTGGTGACCTCGCTGCGGACAGACTCGTACGGGCCCGCGATCAGGGCGGTGACGTAGGAGGACAGCCGGGGCGTTGGTGCGAAGGTCCACACGGACCGGGCGCCGTCGCCGGCCTCCACGGGAGCAGGTGTGGGGGAGTTGGAAATGACATCCCAGTGGGACGGCGCGGTGACGGTGAAGGCGAACGTTGCCTTCAGGTCCGGCTGCTCGAAGACGGTGAACATCCTGCGGGAATCGGGAACCTCGAACTGGGTGTACAGGTAGACTTCGTTGTCCACCGGGTCCACGAACCGGTGCAGCCCTTCGCCGGTGTTCATGTAGGGCATGTCCGCCACGACCGTCAGCTCGTTGTGCTCGGCCAGGTCCGGCAGCTGGATCCGCACGCCGTCGGCCACGGTGGCCGGATCAAGGGACCGGCCGTTGAGGGTCACGCTGTGCACGGTGCGGGTGACGGCATCGATGAAGCTGGCCGACCCCGGCGCCGCCGTGAATTTCACGGTGGTGGTGCTGCCGAAGACCTCTCCGCCGCGGGTCAGGTCCAGGCTGACATCGTAGGACTCGACGGTGATCAGTTCGGCGCGCTCACGGGCTTCGGCGCGCGTCAGGTTCATGCCTGGCAAAAGAGGGCCTCCAGAGAAGTTTCGGCTGCCGGCCGGTGGTCCCGGTTCCGGCACTGTCATGCATTCTTTCATCCCTGGGGTCCTTGGCAAGTTGCGCAGCTCACAGCCGCCTCCGCCCGGGCGGGGCGCTTGGCCGGGCAGCCACAGGGGTAGCGTTAAATGCATGGGAAAGCTGCTGGATTCGGTGGACACCAAGGCACTGCGCTTCGCCGTCGGGTTCCCCGTCGTCCTGGCCGCCGCCTTTGCCTACTGCGCGTCGCTGCTGCGGCCGGACCTTCCGGAGCCGGTCGCCATCCGCTGGACGGACGGCGGCGGGGCCGACTTCGCGCCCTTCGGCGCCTACGTGGGGGTTGGCGCCGCCGGAATTGTCCTTGCCGGCTGGCTGGTCCTGCTCCAGGCCGTGCCCCTTGGACGGCCGGTCATGATGCGGCGGATCATGATGGGTGCCGGACTCTTCCTCAGCCTGTTCATCACCTCCGCCCTTGCCGCGGGCCTGATCGGCCAGACCGGGCTGGCCGACGCCCGGCAGTCGCATGTGGACATGACGGTGCTGGCCCTTGGCAGCGGTGCCGCGGTATCGCTCGGGGTGACCATGGCCATGGTCTACAAAGCTGACCGGCAATGGTCGCCGGATGATGACAGGGCGCTCCAGGTCGCCATCGCCAAGGAACTTGACCCCGACCTTGCCCGGGACAGCATCAGGCTCTGGGTCCACGCCCGCAGTTCCGTCTTCGTCATGATCGCCATCGCCTCCCTGTTCCCGGCGGCCCTCATCGCCGTCGTGGTGCCCTGGCTCGGGATCCTGCTCGTGGTCCTGGCCCTGGTGGGGACAGCGTTCCTGTTCGCCCGCATCAAGGCGGACCGGCGCGGACTCAAGGTCCTGCTGGCCGGGGTGGTGCCGGTCATGGACGTGCCTGCCGGCGCCATTTCCGACGCCAGTGCCGCAGAGGTGAGGGCCGCGGACTACGGCGGGTGGGGCTACCGGCACCACCACGGAACCGCAGCCATGCTGGTCAGCAGCGGCCCCGCCGTCGTCGTCAGCAAGACCGACGGCCAGCGCCTTGCCGTCAGCGGCGGCAGCCAGGCCTCGGCCGCGCGGCTTGCCGAAGTCCTGACGCGGGTGGCCGCCAGGGCCCGCCGCGGGGGCGGAACGCCGCCACCTGCGGAAGGCCAGAGCCCCGACCCCGGGCGGCCCTAGTATCCTTATCCGTGTCGTTCCGGCCCCACCCGGTGGCCGCCAGCTCCCACAACCGAACGGACTTAGCACGTGACCACTACCCCTGCCTACCCGCGGGTCCACATCGCCACCGACCATGCAGGCATGGAGCTCAGCGCCCACCTGGTGTCCCACCTGACCGGGAAGGGATACGAGGTGGTTGACCATGGCCCCAAGGTTTACGACGCCCAGGACGACTACCCCTCGTTCTGCATCAACGCGGCCCTCGCCGTGGTGGCTGACCGGGAGGCCGGCGTCCATGCCCTGGGCATCGTGCTGGGCGGCTCCGGCAACGGCGAACAGATTGCCGCCAACAAGGTGAGGGGCATCCGTGCCGCCCTCGCCTGGAACCTTTCCACGGCCACCCTTGCCCGCGAGCACAATGACGCCAACGTGGTGGCCCTGGGCGGCCGCCAGCACACGGTGGAGGAAGCCACTGAACTGGTCGAGGCATTCCTGGCCGAGCCCTTCAGCAACGATGAACGCCACATCCGCAGGATCGAAAAGATCGCTGTTTTTGAGGCCACCGGCGAGGTCATCGAGTAGTGCCCGAGGGCCATTCCGTCCGCAGGCTCGCCCGCCAGTTCGGCGACGTATTCCTCGGCGAGGCACTGGCTGTGTCCAGCCCCCAGGGCAGGTTCAGCGGGGGAGCGGCGCTGCTGGACGGCCACGCCATGGTCGCTGCCGAGGCTCACGGCAAGCACTTGTTCCTGCACTTCGACAACTCGCTGGTGCTGCACGTCCACCTTGGCCTGTACGGGGCCTGGAGCTTCGGTGGTGACAGCACCTTCGCCGGCGCTTCAAGCATCGGTGCGCCGCGTCGGGTAGGTGAGCAGGAGGCGTTCGCCGACGGGGACGACGACGGCGGCGCGCCCTACGCAGGTCCGCCGGCGCCCGTCGGGGCCGTCCGGGTCCGGCTCGCCGGCAGCCACGGCTGGGCGGACCTTCGCGGGGCCACCACCTGCGAGACCATCACCGCAGCAGAGGCCGACGCCGTCCTGGCGCGGCTGGGGCCGGATCCGTTGCGGAACCTTCGCGGGGACGCCGGGCGGTTCGCCGCCAATGTCCGGACCCGGAAGACCCCGCTGGCGGCCCTGCTCATGGACCAGAAGGTGATTGCCGGCGTCGGGAACGTCTACCGTGCCGAAGTGCTGTTCCGCCGCCGCCTCGATCCGTTGCTGCCCGGCACCGCGCTGCCGGACAACGACGCCCGCAGGCTGTGGCGCGACATCGTCGCCGTCATGAACGACGGCGTGGCCGATGGGCGGATCATCACCACCCCGCCCAAGTACTGGGCGCTCGATGGCATCACGGCCGCCAAGGCGGCCGCGGCAGGGGAACCGGTGCCGCCCAGGAGCGCACATTTCCCGCACCGGGACGACGTCCACTTTGTCTATAAAAGGCACGGGCTGCCCTGCAGGGTGTGCCGCACCATCGTGCTCATGGCCGACCTTGCCGGCCGGAACCTCTACTGGTGCCCTTACTGCCAGCAGCCGCAGGCGTAGAAGAACAAACGCAAAAAGGCCCCTCGGTCGAGGGGCCTTTTTGTTGTCCTGGAGGGGACGACGGGAATCGAACCCGCGTAATCAGTTTGGAAGACTGAGGCTTTACCATTAAGCTACGTCCCCGAAGGAAGATCCGATTTTCAGCGGAAACTCCGGGCTGGCTGTTCAAGCCGGATACAACTAAACCTAATCCATGGCCTACGTGTCAAATGTGCAATCGCGACGCGTATCACCGTAGACTTGCCTGTGCACTTACGGGGTGTAGCTCAGCTTGGCTAGAGCGCCTGCTTTGGGAGCAGGAAGTCGCAGGTTCAAATCCTGTCACCCCGACTCTGCGGCCAGGACCAGCAGGCCTGGACACACATTGCGTTTGCAGAAAACCCCCATCCCACAACCCAGGAGTACTTAGACCGTGAAGAGCGCTGTCGAGAACCTCACCCCCACGCGGGTCAAGCTCAATGTTGAGGTCCCCTTTGAGGAACTGAAGCCCAGCATCGACTCGGCCTACAAGACTGTTGCCTCGCAGATCCAGGTCCCCGGGTTCCGCAAGGGCAAGGTTCCCGCCAAGCTCATCGACCAGCGCGTTGGCCGTGGCTACGTCCTGGAGACCGCCATCAACGACGGCCTCAACGGCTGGTACCAGGCTGCCGTGCAGGAATCCGGCATCCGCCCCCTGAGCCGCCCCGAGGTGGAAATCACCGAGGTTCCCGACCCCTCCGCCACCGACGGTGGCTTGAAGTTCGCCGCCGAGGTTGACGTCCGCCCCGAGATCGAACTCCCGGACTACGCCGGCATCGAGGTCCAGGTTGCGGCCGCGGAATCCTCCGACGAAGACGTGGACAAGGCCCTGGACGAACTGCGCGGACGCTTCGGCACCCTGAAGTCCATTGACCGTCCCGCTGCCGACGGTGACTTCCTCACCATCGACATCACCGCCACCATCGACGGCGAAGAGGTTGACTCCGCTGCCGGCCTGTCCTACCAGGTTGGCGCCGGCACCATGCTCGAGGGCATGGACGAAGCCGTGACCGGCCTCAGCGCCGACGAGGACGCCATCTTCGACACCACCCTGGTGGGCGGCGACCACGCCGGCGAAGCCGCCCAGGTCAAGGTCGTCGTCAAGGCCGTCAAGGAACGCGAACTGCCCGAAGCGAACGACGACTTCGCCCAGCTGGCCTCCGAGTTCGACACTCTCGCCGAACTCCGCGAGGACCTGGCCAAGCAGGCCGCAGAGTCCAAGATCGTGGAGCAGGGTGTTGAAGCCCGCGACAAGGTCCTGGACAAGCTGGTGGAACTCGTCGAGGTTCCGGTTCCGGACTCCGTCGTCGAAGAGCAGCTCGAAGCCCACTTCCAGGAGGGCAACGGCCACGGTGACGGCGAGCACGACACCGAAGAGCACCGCGAAGAGGTCCGCGCCAACACGGCCCGCGCCTTCCAGAACGAGATCATCCTCGACGCCATCGCGGAGAAGGAAGAAGTCAACGTCAGCCAGAACGAGCTGATCGACTACATCGTCACCACCGCCAGCCAGTACGGCATGGACCCCAACCAGTTCGCCCAGATCATCGATCAGAGCGGCCAGGTCCCCATGATGGTTTCCGAGGTCCGCCGCCGCAAGGCACTGGCCGTCGTGCTGGGCCAGGCCACGGTGACCGACACCGAGGGCAAGACTGTTGACCTGAGCGACTTCGTCCGCCCCGCCGGCGAAGAGGCACCTGCCGCAGAAGCTGCCGACGCCGACGCCACCGAAGCTGCCGAGGCAGAGGTTGTCGAAGCCGAGGACACCACGGCTGACGCCAAGGCATAGTCCTTTTTGAACCGCAGCAACGGCCCCCGGATCCTTTCGATCCGGGGGCCGTTCGCGTTGGACCGGAAGCGGCGCGCTGCTGATTCGCTGATCGTGCGCCGTCAGCGAACAGCCGTCGGTGCGCGAACAAAACACCCGTGAAACCGGTTAGTGTCCAAGTAGTGATTTTCAGTGATGTCACCGTCACCAGTGAGAGGTAAGTAAACATGTCACAGCACTCAGAGGCCCCCCGGATGGCGACCGTCGATCCTGCAGCCCAGGACAACTACATTTACAACCGCCTTCTCAAGGAGCGGATCATCTGGCTGGGCTCGGAGGTGCGTGACGACAACGCCAACGCGATCTGCTCGCAGCTGCTCCTGCTCTCGGCCGAGAACCCGGAAAAGGACATCTACCTCTACATCAACTCGCCCGGCGGCTCCGTCACGGCAGGCATGGCCATCTACGACACCATGCAGTTCATCCCCAACGACGTCGTGACCGTCGCCACAGGCCTTGCCGCGTCCATGGGACAGTTCCTGCTGTCCTCCGGCACCAAGGGCAAGCGGTACGCCACGCCCAACGCCCGCGTGCTGATGCACCAGCCGTCCGGCGGCATCGGCGGCACCGCTTCCGATATCAAGATCCAGGCCGAACTCATCCTGCACATGAAGAAGGTCATGGCGGAACTCACCGCCGAGCAGACCGGCCAGACCGTTGAAACCATCCTCAAGGACAACGACCGCGACAAGTGGTTCACAGCCACCGAAGCACTCGAATACGGTTTCTTCGACAAGATCGCCGCGCACGCCGGCTCCGTCTCAGGCGGCGGCGGAACGTCCAACGGTTCCTCCGGCGAGTCAGCCTCCCAGAACTAACCGGCATCCAGAACCCCTTTCGATCAGGAGCAAACACAATGAACTACAACTTCGGGTGGTCAGCCGGCAATCTTCCGTCCAGCCGCTACGTCCTGCCGCAGTTCGAGGAACGCACCCCCTACGGCTTCAAGCGCCAGGACCCGTACACCAAGCTCTTCGAGGACCGCATCATCTTCCTCGGCGTGCAGGTGGACGACGCTTCCGCTGATGACATCATGGCCCAGTTGCTGGTCCTGGAGTCCACGGATCCGGACCGCGACATTACGCTCTACATCAACTCGCCCGGCGGCTCCTTCACCGCCATGACGGCGATCTACGACACCATGCAGTACATCCGCCCCGAGATCCAGACTGTCTGCCTGGGCCAGGCCGCCAGTGCGGCTGCCGTCCTGCTGGCGGCGGGTACACCCGGCAAGCGGCTGGCACTGCCCAACGCCCGCGTCCTGATCCACCAGCCGGCACTGTCCGGCGGCCAGGGCGGCCAGGCCTCCGACCTGGAGATCCAGGCCGCTGAAGTCATGCGTATGCGCTCCTGGCTGGAGGACACCCTGGCCCAGCACTCCGGCCGCACGTCGGAGCAGGTTAACAACGACATCGAGCGCGACAAGATCCTCACCGCCGACGAGGCCCAGGCATACGGCCTCATCGACCAGGTTCTTGATTCACGCAAGATCAAGCCCCAGGCGATCACGAGGTAGCAGTACCGAAAGCCGGTGCGGTCCAGCTCATTTGGCCGCACCGGCCTTTTCATTCCACCCTTGGGGCCGAATGTGACCTAGAGTGGATGTTGTCACAAACCGTGCCGTGCCGGCCGGGAAAGATTTCAGCAATGGTGCAGGGCTGCCTGGCAGCAGGATACTAAGGGGTTCATATATGGCTCGGATTGGCGAGAGCACGGATCTGCTGAAGTGCTCTTTCTGCGGAAAGAGCCAGAAGCAGGTGCGCAAGCTCATTGCCGGCCCCGGTGTCTACATCTGCGATGAATGCATCGAGTTGTGCAACGAGATCATCGAGGAGGAGCTCGCGGAGGTCGCTGATCTCGGCAGCTTCGAATTGCCCAAGCCGCGTGAAATCTTCGACTTCCTGCAGGAATACGTCATCGGCCAGGAGCCCGCCAAGCGGTCCCTCGCCGTCGCGGTCTACAACCACTACAAGCGCATCCAGGCGGGCCATGCGCCGAAGTCCGGAAACCTGGGGGACAGCGGCCATCACGACGACGTCGAGATCGCCAAGTCGAATATCCTCCTCATCGGACCCACCGGCTGCGGCAAGACCTACCTGGCCCAGACCCTCGCCCGGCGGCTGAACGTGCCGTTCGCCGTGGCGGACGCCACCGCCCTGACTGAGGCCGGATACGTGGGTGAGGACGTGGAGAACATCCTCCTCAAGCTCATCCAGGCCGCTGACTATGACGTCAAGAAGGCCGAACAGGGCATCATCTACATCGACGAGATCGACAAGATCTCCCGCAAGAGCGAGAACCCCTCCATTACCCGCGACGTGTCCGGCGAGGGCGTGCAGCAGGCCCTCCTGAAGATCCTCGAAGGGACCGTGGCCTCGGTACCGCCGCAGGGCGGACGGAAGCACCCGCACCAGGAATTCATCCAGATCGACACCACCAACGTGCTGTTCATCGTCGCCGGTGCCTTCGCCGGCCTGGAAGAGATCATCGGTTCCCGCTCCGGCCGCAAGGGCATCGGTTTCGGCGCCCCGCTCAACGAGGCAAGCAAGAAGGTGGATTCTTACGGTGAGGTCATGCCGGAGGACCTGCTGAAGTTCGGCCTGATCCCTGAATTCATTGGCCGGCTCCCCGTGATCACCACCGTGTCCAACCTGGACCGGGACGCCCTGATCCAAATCCTTTCCACCCCCAAGAACGCCCTGGTGAAGCAGTACCAGAAGATGTTCCAGATCGACGGCGTCGAGCTGGTGTTCGACGACGCCGCCCTGGAAGCCATTGCCGACCAGGCATTGGAGCGGGGCACCGGTGCCCGTGGCCTCCGCGCCATCCTGGAGGAGGTCCTGCTTCCCGTGATGTTCGATCTTCCCAGCCGCGAGGACGTGGCCAGCGTGGTGATCACCGAGGACGTGGTCCTGCGGGGAGCCGAGCCCACCATGATTCCGCACGTGGCCAAGCGCCGTAAGTCTGCCTGACCGAGAGGACTCCGTGACTTCACCTTCCAAGAACAAAGCCGACTTCTGGTTCGACCCCCTCTGCCCGTTCGCCTGGGTCACCTCCCGCTGGATCGGGGAAGTGGAAGCCGTCCGGGACATCGAGACGGAATGGCACGTCATGAGCCTGGCTGTCCTGAATGAGGGACGTGACCTGGAGCCCGGCTACCGGGAATCCATGGACAACGCGTGGGGCATGGTCCGCGTGATCATTGCCGCCCGGGAAGAGCATGGGCCGCAGGTCATCAAACCGCTGTACGACGCCATGGGAACGCTGATCCACAACCAGGGCGAAAAAGACCGGGCCGTGGTCATCACCAAAGCCCTTGCCGAATGCGGCCTCCCCGCCTCCCTGGCCGACGCCGCCGCCACGGACGCCTACGACCAGCAACTCCGGGCCAGCCATGAGGAAGGCATTTCGCTGGTGGGACAGGATGTTGGAACCCCGGTGGTGGCCTTCAATGGAACAGCCTTCTTCGGGCCGGTCCTGACCCGCATTCCCCGTGGTGAGGAAGCCGGCAGGATTTGGGATGCCACCACGGTTATCGCCGCGTATCCGCACTTCTTCGAGCTGAAGCGCAGCCGTACCGAAAGCCCTGAGTTCGACTAAAAACACCAGGCTGCACCGCTTGAGAGGGCGCCCAAAACCGTGGAAGGGCCCCGGGAAAACTACCGGTATGTAGTTCTCCCGGGGCCCTTGCACGTGGTCCGGCACAGGAGAACAATGGTTCCTACCACTTCGAAAGAAGTGGACGCAGGAACCAAAGATTCAGTGATATGTAAGTCGACGCAGCCATCGGCAAAGTTGAATGCAAGCTACCAGTGACGGGGTAGTAAGACCTGAAGTTCAGCGGATCCTGCCAGACCATCAGAGCACGTCACCGGATGGCCGAAAAAGTCGAAGCCCCACCAACGGCAAAACGCTGATGGGGCTTCCCCTTTGCCCGGAAACCGGGGCTGGCCCGGATCCGGTCCGGTGTCAGGCCTTGGCGGGCTCGTCGCTTGGAGCCAGGGCGACGTCAGTGACCGTGAGGTCACCGTCACCCACGGCCAGGGTGATCTCCCGGGCGTTGGACGCAGCCTTCAAATCAGCCAGACCGGCCTGCAGCTGTGCGGTCAGCGCCTCCGGGGCAGTGATGGTCGCCGACAGCACTTCGGTGCGCTGCTTGACCTTGGCCTCAGACTTGGCTTTGCGGACACCGCTGAGTGCCACGCCCACGGTCGCAAGCATGGTGGTATCCCCGCCGGGGATCTCCAGGGCGGCAGGCCACTGGGCCCGGTGCACCGACCCGGTACGCCACCAGCTCCATACTTCCTCGGTGGCGAAGGGCAGGAACGGGGCGAAGAGCCGCAGCAGGGTGTCCAGCGTGGTGGCCAGCGCGGCCAGCACGGAAGCCTGCTCCGCTTCGCCTGCGGCCCCGTAGGCCCGGTCCTTGATCAGTTCCACGTAGTCGTCGGTGAACTGCCAGAAGAACGACTCCGTGAGCTGCAGGGCCCGGGCGTAGTCGTAGTTGTCGAATGCCTTGGTGGACTGCGCCACCACCTCGGCCAGCTGGGCCAGCAGCGCCCGGTCCAGGGGGTTCGCCAGGACGGAAAGATCGCCCGACAGTACCGAGTTCTCCGTGGCACCCAGGTTCAGCACGAACTTGGAGGCATTCAGGAGCTTGATGGCCAGGCGGCGGCCGATCTTCATCTGCGCGATCTCGTAGGCGGTGTCGGCGCCCAGGCGTGCAGAGGCAGCCCAGTAGCGGACGGCGTCCGAACCGTACTCGTTCAGCACGTCCGTGGGCACCACCACGTTGCCCTTGGACTTGGACATCTTCTTGCGGTCCGGGTCCAGGATCCAGCCGGAGATGGCCGCGTGCTTCCAGGGGGCACAGTCCTGGAGGGCGTCCGCGCGGACCACCGAGGAGAACAGCCACGTGCGGATGATGTCGTGGCCCTGGGGGCGGAGGTCGAACGGGTACACCTTGGCGAACAGGTCCTCGTCCCGGCTCCAGCCACCCACGATCTGCGGGGTCAGGGAGGACGTGGCCCAGGTGTCCAGGACGTCGGCGTCGCCGGTGAAGCCGTTGGGCTGGTCGCGCTGTGCCTCGTCGAAGCCGGGGGCGGCGTCCGCGGCGGGGTCGACGGGGAGCTGCTCGTCGGAGGGCAGGACGGGGTGGTCGTAGTCCGGGTTTCCCTGCGCGTCGAGCGGGTACCAGACGGGAATGGGCACGCCGAAGAACCGCTGGCGGGAGACCAGCCAGTCACCGTTCAGGCCGGCGATCCAGTTTTCATAGCGGGAGCGCATGAAGGACGGGTGGAAGTCGATGTCCTTGCCGCGGCCAATGAGGCGTTCGCGGCGGTCCTCGTCGCGGCCGCCATTCCGGATGTACCACTGGCGGGACGTCACCACTTCCAGGGGCTTGTCGCCCTTTTCGAAGAAGTTCACCGGGTGCGTGATCTTCTTGGGTTCCCCATCGAGCAGGCCGGCTTCCTTGAGCAGCTCCACCACGGCTTCCTTGGCGGAGAAGGCAGTCTTCCCGGCGATGGCGGCGTACGCCTCCTTGCCGGCCTCGCTGGTGATCCACTCGGGGGTTTCGGCAATGATGCGGCCGTCGCGGCCCATGATGGCGCGGGTGGGAAGCTGCAGTTCCCGCCACCACGTGACGTCGGTCAGGTCACCGAAGGTGCAGACCATGGCGATGCCGGAACCCTTGTCCGCCTTTGCCAGCGCGTGGGCCTTGACCTCGAGCTCAACGTCGAACAGCGGGGACTTCACGGTCTTGCCGAACAGCGGCTGGTACCGCTCGTCGTCGGGATTCGCCACCAGCGCGGCACATGCTGCAAGGAGCTCCGGGCGGGTGGTCTCGATGAAGATCTTCCCGCCGTCTTCGGTGAAGAAGGGGTAGCGGTAGTAGGCGCCCGGGACCTCGCGGTCCTCAAGCTCGGCCTGGGCCACGGCGGTACGGAACGTGACGTCCCACAGCGTGGGAGCCTCGGCCATGTAGGCGTCACCGGCGGCCAGGTTGGCCAGGAAGGCACGCTGGGACACGGCGCGGGAAGTGTCATCGATGGTGCGGTAGGTCAGGTCCCAGTCGACGGACAGGCCCAGGGTCTGGAACAGGTTCTCGAAGACCTTCTCGTCCTCAACGGCCAGTTCCTCGCACAGTTCGATGAAGTTCTGCCGGGACACGACGTCGAAATCGCGCTGGTTCTTGGCCGGCTGGGCGGGCGGCCGGTAGTCGGCGTTGTAGGGGATGGCAGGATCGCAGCGGACACCGTAGTAGTTCTGGACGCGGCGTTCGGTGGGCAGGCCGTTGTCATCCCAGCCCATGGGGTAGAAGACGTTCCTGCCGGTCATGCGCATGTACCGGGCCTGGACGTCCGTCTGGGTGAAGGAGAACATGTGCCCCACGTGCAGGGATCCCGACGCGGTGGGCGGGGGAGTGTCGATCGAGTAGACCTGCTCCCGGGTGGTGTCGGGGTTGAACTTGTAGGTTCCCTCGGCCAGCCAGCGCTGGGTGAGCGCGGCTTCGAGGCCTTCGAGGGCCGGCTTGTCCGGAACATTGATGGGGGCGGTGGTGGGCGTGTCTGTACCCTGCGTGTCTTCAGCCATTTGCCAATTCTTTCATGCCCGCTTGCGTCCCACCCAACCCGTCCCGCCCGCACGGACGCGGACACGGGTAGCATGCGGGCCATGGGAGAGTTCCGGGCAACCTTCGGGGTGAAGCGCATCTACGACCCACCGGCGGATGACGACGGCTTCCGCGTGCTGGAACTGGCGCGCGCACACCCCCGGATCACCCTCCTCTACGCTGCCCGGAACACCGGGGCGAACAATGCGCACGTCCTGCTTGATTACCTCCGGGGACAGTCCGCCGGCTGATCCCGCTAGGGTGGTGCCATGACTGAGGACTTGCAGAAAAAGGCAGCATTGGTGACCGGCGCGAGCAGCGGAATCGGAGAGGCAACAGTGCGTGCGCTGCGCGCCGACGGGTGGACGGTCTTTGCCGTGGCACGCCGGGCTGACAGGCTCGCGGCGCTGGAAGGCCGGACAGGCGCCGTCGCGATTCCCGCAGACATTGCAGAGGACGACGACGTGTCCCGGCTCCTCGCCCAGGTCACCGAAGCGGGCGGCATCGACACGCTGATCAACATCGCCGGTGGTGCCCGGGGTGCTGACAAGGTAGGCGATGCCAACACCGCCGACTGGGAATGGATGTACCGCGTCAACGTCCTGGGAACCCTCAAGCTCACCCGCGCGTTCCTTCCGATGCTGCGGGCCACCGGCGCGGGAACCGTCCTGAACCTCACCTCCACCGCGGGGCTGGACGCCTACGAAGGCGGGGGCGGCTACAACGCCGCCAAGTTCGGGCAGCACGCCATGACCAACGCCCTCCGGCTCGAAGAGGCTGAGCACAACGTGCGGGTCATCGAGGTGGCGCCCGGGCTGGTGCAGACCGAGGAGTTCGCCCTCAACCGGCTCGGGGATGCGCAATCCGCAGAAAAGGTCTACCAGGGCGTGGAGAAGCCGCTCACCGCAGAGGATGTGGCCGACGTCGTCCGCTACGCCGTCAGCGCCCCGCACCACGTCAACCTTGACCAGGTCGTCATCCGGCCGGTGGCCCAGGCGGCCACGCACAAACTCATCCGGAAGGCCTAGGGCACGGGGATGCGCAGGGTGGCCACCACTGCGGCATGGTCCGTTCCCTCGATCCGGTGGACTGAATAGCCGGAGGCGGTAATGTCGCGGCTGGTCACCAGATGGTCCAGCGTGATCCCGGGCAGGCGGTACCCACGCATCGGCCAGGTGGGCACCAGCCTGCTGCCCAGGGAGGCGGCCACGTCCACCAGCGTCCGGCCGCCTCCCTGGCCCGCCAGCAGCGCCCTGAATTCCCGGTGGTCGTAGGTCGCGTTGAAGTCCCCGGCCAGCAGCAGGGGACCGGACCCGCTGTCCGCCCTGGCCACCGTGGCCAGGTCCCTGCGCCACTGGCCAACGGCGTCACCCACCGGCGCCAGGGTGTGCACAGCCACCACCCGCAGGGCGGCCCCACTGCCGTCCGCCAGGTCCAGGCTGGCTACCGGCATGGTGAATTGGGTGGCCGGAAGCACCCCGCCGTCCTTCAGGTTTAGCGAGGAATAGATGGCCGTACCGCCGGCGCCGTCCCTGGGATGGGCAACCCGGTGCGGGAGCAGCCCGTCGAGGCCCGCCGCGGTGAGCCGCCGTGACAGCTGGGGCGTGTATTCCTCCACCGCCAGCAAATCCACGTGCTGTTCACGGACCAGGTCCACGATGCCGGCAGCGTCCGCATCCCCCAGCTCCGCGTTGATGCTCATCGCCACGAGGGAAACCGGCCTTCCGGCGGCCTCGGCTGCAGGCCCGCGGACGTCCACCGGGAAGAGCCAGAACGCCTGGCACGCCAGCAGGGACCCCGCCAGGACCCGCTGCCACCGGCTGCGCCCAAGGAAGGCCAGGACCAGCGCTGCCGCGGCAGGCACTGTGAGCCAGGGCGTGAAAGCCACCAGCTGGACCCCCAGGACGGGCCACTCGACGGGGACAGCGCGCACTACGGACACCGCTGCGACCGGCAGCGCAAGGGGAATGAACAGCCACCGGCATGCGGCGGCCGCGCGCCTCCGCCCGGCAGGGCGCCCGGAAGCTGTCATGAGCCGAGTCTAGGGAATGCGCGGTGGTGGCGTCAGCCCCAACGGCCCCTGGATGCTCTGAGTGGCACGGGACGCTGTGAATGGCAGGGATGCTCTGAATGGCAGGGATGCTCTGAATGGCACAGGACGCTGCGGCGATAGTAGACTCTTTATGGCTATGACCCGGCAATCACCGGTGAGCTTCCGGAAGAACGCGCAGTGTGCCCCTGCAGGGTGGCTGTGCCAGTAGAACCGGACGGGTAAGCCCGTCACAGCAGTAATGAGAGGCCGGGGCGGCAGGTGTTCCTCACGGAAGACACGCGGCGCCGGTAAGTGAGGTGGTACCGCGGTGGGCGTGCAGTCTTTTCGGGACGGCGCGGCAGCCGTCCTCGCATCCTGAACGGAACCTCCGGCCCCGCCGGGGTTCACCACGCTCAACCCAGGATGTCGAACATGACGTTTTACCCCAAGGCCTCAGCCTCCAGCACCTCGTCCAACGGCAGTGCCGGCGTTTCCGCCTCCGTGAAGTTCCCGGAGATCGAAGAGCGCATCCTGAAGTACTGGGACCAGGACGGCACCTTCCAGGCCAGCATCGACCAGCGCAGCGCCGACGTCCCCGGCGGCGAGCCCGGCAGCAACGAATTCGTGTTCTACGACGGCCCGCCCTTCGCCAACGGCCTGCCGCACTATGGCCACCTCCTCACCGGCTACGCCAAGGACCTGGTGGGCCGCTACCAGACCCAGCGCGGCAAGCGCGTGGAGCGCCGCTTTGGCTGGGACACCCACGGCCTCCCCGCCGAACTTGAAGCCATGAAGCAACTGGGCATGACGGACAAGACCCAGATCGAAGCCATGGGCATCGACAAGTTCAATGACGCCTGCCGCGCCTCCGTGATGAAGTACGCCGACGAATGGCGCAGCTACGTCACCCGCCAGGCCCGCTGGGTGGACTTCGACAACGACTACAAGACCCTCAACGTCGAGTACATGGAATCGGTCCTCTGGGCGTTCAAGCAGCTGCACGACAAGGGCCTGACCTACAACGGCTACCGGGTCCTGCCGTACTGCTGGAAGGACGAAACGCCGCTGTCCAACCATGAGCTGCGCATGGACGACGACGTTTACAAGAACCGCCAGGACCAGACCGTCACCGTCACGTTCCCCATCCTCGCGGGGGAGTCGGAGGTTTCCAGGGAGCTTGCCGGCGTGCAGGCCCTCGCCTGGACCACCACCCCCTGGACGCTGCCCACCAACGCCGCGCTCGCCGTCGGGCCTTCCATCACCTACGCCGTGCTGCCGGCCGGCCCCAACGGCATCAAGGCGGCCTCCGCAGACGCCCCTGTCACCGGGAGCTTCATGCTCGCGGCGGACCTGCTGGGCAGCTACGCCAAGGACCTTGGCTACGACAGCTTCGAGGATGCGGAAGCCGCAGTGGTCTCCTCCCACACCGGCGCCGAGCTGGAGGGACTGGAATACCAGCGCCTCTGGGACGACTTCGCGGACAACGAGAAGTACGGCATGGAGAACGCCTGGCGCTTTGTGGTGGCCGACTACGTCACCACCACGGATGGCACCGGCATTGTGCACCAGGCGCCCGCCTACGGTGAAGACGACCAGAAAGTCTGCGAGGAGGCAGGCATCCCCGTGGTGCTCTCAGTGGATGAGGGTGCAAAGTTCCTGCCACTGTTCAAGCACGGCGACCTCCACGACATCGTGGGGCTGCAGGTCTTCGAGGCCAACAAGCCCATCACCCAGGTGCTCCGTGCCCAGGGCCGCCTGGTCCGCCAGGCCAGCTACGAGCACAGCTACCCGCACTGCTGGCGCTGCCGCAACCCGCTGATCTACCGTGCGGTGTCCTCCTGGTACGTGGAGGTCACCAAGTTCAAGGACCGGATGTCCGAACTGAACCAGGAGATCAACTGGATCCCCGGCAACGTCAAGGACGGCCAGTTCGGCAAGTGGTTGGAAAACGCCCGCGACTGGTCCATCAGCCGCAACCGCTTCTGGGGCAGCCCCATCCCGGTGTGGCAGTCAACGGACCCCGAGTACCCCCGCACCGACGTCTATGGCTCCTTGGCCGAGATCGAGGCGGACTTCGGCCGGCTGCCGCTGAACAAGGCCGGCGAGGTGGACCTGCACCGCCCGTTCATCGACGAGCTGACCCGGCCCAACCCGGACGACCCCCGCACGCCTGAAGAGGGCCAGTCCGTCATGCGCCGCGTGGAGGACGTCCTGGACGTCTGGTTCGACTCCGGCTCCATGCCGTATGGCCAGGTGCATTACCCGTTCGAGAACGAGGCCTGGTTCAACACCCACAACCCGGCTGACTTCATCGTCGAATACATCGGGCAGACCCGCGGCTGGTTCTACATGCTGCACATTCTGTCCACGGCACTGTTCGACCGGCCGGCGTTCCGCAACGTCATCAGCCACGGCATCGTGCTGGGCTCCGACGGCCAGAAGATGTCCAAGAGCCTGCGCAACTACCCGGACGTGTCCGAGGTCCTGGACCGCGACGGTTCCGACGCCATGCGCTGGTTCCTCATGTCCAGCCCCATCCTGCGCGGCGGCAACCTGATCGTCACCGAGCAGGGCATCCGCGACGGCGTCCGCCAGGTGATCCTGCCGCTGTGGAACGTGTACAGCTTCTTCACGCTCTACACCAACGCTGCAAACAGCGGCGGGGGATACGACGCGAAGCTGCGCTACGACGGCTATGCGGACACCCTGGACCAGTACCTGCTGGCCAACACGGGCGACCTGGTTCGGAACATGACCGTGCAGCTGGACACCTACGACATCTCCGGTGCGTGCGACTCCCTGCGCAGCTACCTGGACATGCTCACCAACTGGTACGTGCGCCGCAGCCGGCAGCGGTTCTTCGACGAGGACCAGGACGCCTTCGACGCCCTGTTCACCGCGCTGGAGACCGTCACCCGCGCTGCTGCGTCGCTGCTGCCCCTGGTTTCCGAGGAGATCTGGCGCGGCCTGACCGGCGGCCGCTCCGTGCACCTGGCTGACTGGCCGGACGCTGACCTCTTCCCGGCCAACCCGGCCCTGGTGGAGGCAATGGACCGGGTCCAGCAGATCTGCTCCACCGGGTCCTCGCTCCGCAAGGCAGCCAACCTGCGTGTCCGCCTGCCCTTGCAGGAACTCACCGTTGTGGCACCCGGGGCGGATGCGCTGGAAGGCTTTGCCGCCGTCGTCGCCGATGAACTCAACCTCCGGTCCGTCCGCCTGCTGGACGCGGCCACCGCTTCCCCCGAGGAATTCGGCATCCAGCAGAAGCTGGTGGTGAACGCCCGTGCCGCCGGCCCGCGCCTGGGCAAGAATGTCCAGGTTGCCATCAAGGGTTCGAAGTCCGGCGACTGGTCAGTGGACGACGACGGCGTGGTTACCTCCGGGGGCCTGCAGCTGGAGCCCCAGGAATACACGCTGGAGACCGTGGTGGCAGAGTCCGAGGGCGGCTCCGCCGCTGTCGCCGTGCTGCCCGGAGGCGGGTTCGTGGTCCTGAACACGGAAGTCACGCCCGAGCTGGAGGCCGAAGGCCTGGCACGCGACATGGTCCGCGCCATCCAGCAGGCCCGCAAGGACGCCGGGCTCAACGTCAGCGACCGGATCCGGACCACCGTCACGGCCCCGCAGAACGTGGTGGACGCCCTGCTGGCCAACGCTGAACTGGTCAAGGGCGAGACCCTGACGGTGGAGCTGGCCGCTGAGCCGGGCGATGTGCCAGAACCGGCCGTCGCGGTCGAAAAAATGGAGGCCTAGGACATGACCGACGAATTTTCCGTGGAAAGCGTCTACGCCGAACTGCTGGGCCGGGCGCCGGAAAACAAGATGGAGCCGCGCCTGGCGCCGCTGTTCCGCGCCATGGACGTGCTCGGCGAACCCAACAAGGCCTTCCCGATCATCCATGTGACCGGAACCAACGGGAAGACCTCCACCTCCCGGATGATCGAATCCGTGCTCCGCGCCCATGGCCTGAGCACGGGACGCTACACCAGCCCGCACCTGTCCAAGGTCACCGAACGGATCAGCATCGACGGCCACCCCGTCTCCGATGAGACGTTCGTCAGGATCTGGGACGAAATCCGGCCCTACCTGCAGATCGTGGACTCCGAGCTGGAAGCCGAAGGTCAGCCGCGGCTGACCTACTTCGAGTGCCTCACCATCCTGGGCTTCGCCATCTTCGCCGACCAGCCCGTCAACGTGGCCATCATCGAGGTGGGCCTTGGCGGCATCACCGACGCCACCAACGTCGGTGACGGCCAGGTGTCGGTGGTGACGCCGATTTCGCTGGACCACACCGACCTGCTGGGCGACACCACCGAGGACATCGCCTACGAAAAGGCCGGCATCATCAAGCCCGGCGGCTACCTCATCAGCGCAGCGCAGCCCCTTGATGCGGCCCAGGTGCTGCTGGAAAAGGCCAAGGAAGTGGGCGTGCCCTTCCGCTTCGAAGGCGTGGAGTTTGGCGTGGAGTCCCGGACTGTGGCCGTTGGCGGCCAGATGGTCACCATCCAGGGCATCGCCGGCCGCTACCCTGACCTCCTGGTACCGCTGCATGGCGCCCACCAGGCGCAGAACGCCGCCGTGGCGGTAGCCGCACTGGAAGCGTTCTTTGGCGGCGAAAAGGAGCTCGACTTCGAGGTCCTGCAGGAAGGCTTCGCCGCAGTGACGTCACCGGGCCGCCTCGAGGTGGTACGCACGGCACCCACCATCATTGTGGATGCCGCGCACAATCCCGACGGCATCAAGGCCTCTGCTGCAGCCCTGCAGGAAGCGTTCACCTTCACGCGCCTGGTGCCCGTGGTGGGCGTGCTCAAGGAAAAGGACGCAGAAGAAATCCTGCGGGAGCTGAGGGAATCCCTGGGGGACGTGGCCGTGGAGTACTGCTTCACCCAGTCCAACTCACCGCGCGCCGTACCGGCAGCGGAACTGGCAGAGCTTGCCATCGACCTGGGCTTCGGCGAGGACAACGTCCACGTCGCCGAGAAACTGGATGACGCCCTGGAATGGGCCGTGGAGCGGGCCGAAGCCAACGAGGACCTGTCCGGGGCCGTCCTGGTCACCGGATCGATCACCTTGGTGGCCGAGGCCCGGATCCTGCTCGGGAAAACGGAGGCGTGAGCATGGCCAGACTGACAAAAGCCCAGCGGGAATGGCGTCCCGGCATGCCCAAGAAGCGCCGTTCCACCAAGGTGATGTTTGCCTCCACGGTGCTGCTCCTGGAAGCGTTCGTCATGTTCTTCGCCACCCTGGTGGTGTTCGGCCTGCGCCGCGGGGAGTTCCCGCCGGCCCTGATCCTCGGCGTGGGCATCGCCCTCAGCGTGGTCATGATCTTCGCCTGTGCAGTCCTCAACAAACCCTGGGGCATCGGCCTGGGCTGGATCCTGCAGCTCGTCCTGATCCTCACCGGTATTTTCGAGCCGGCCATGTTCCTGGTGGGTGCACTCTTCGCCGTGGCCTGGTGGTACGGGATCCGGACCGGCATCCGGCTGGACCGCGAAGCCGCGCAGCGCGCACGCGAACAGGCGGAATGGGAAGCCGCCCACCCGGACCAGGCCACCGGTCCCGCCCAGCCCCAATCCCCGTAAGCCCGTCCCCGTAGACTTATCCCGAAACCCCACCAACGCATTGGAGCAGTTGTGACTACTGAGCGCACCCTCGTCCTGATCAAGCCCGACGGCGTCGCCCGTAACCTGACCGGCGCCATCCTGGCCCGGATTGAAGCCAAAGGCTACAGCCTTGTTGAGCTGAAGAAGGTCGACGCCACCCGTGAGCTGCTGGAGCAGCACTACGAGGAGCACGTGGGCAAGCCGTTCTACGAGCCCCTGGTGGAATTCATGCTCAGCGGCCCCGTGGTGGCGGCCATCTTCGAAGGCCACCGCGTCATCGAAGGCTTCCGCTCCCTGGCGGGCACCACGGATCCCACGACGGCGGCCCCGGGCACCATCCGCGGTGACTTTGGCCGGGACTGGGGCCTGAAGGTACAGCAGAACCTGGTGCACGGTTCCGACTCCACGGATTCCGCGGACCGCGAGATCAAGATCTGGTTCCAGTAAGCCAGGGGAAATAGCAGATAAGGCCAATGTTCTTCGTGAACATTGGCCTTATCTGTTATACGTATACGGCGCAGGGGAGGGCGGGGATTAGGGGTCTAGAACCCCGACGTTCCTGCGAAGACCTGGATGAACGCGAAGAAGATGGTGGCGATGACGGCCACGTACAGCAGCGCGGTGATGATCCAGCCGGAATCACCCAGGACCCGGGCTGCACCTGCAGGCATGGGAATGACACCGGCCGTGATGTTCCGGATGGTTGTCCACACGAAAAGCGGGATCATGGCCGCCCAGACGATCATACAGAACGGGCACAGGATGTGGATGGCGTACAGAGCCTGGGACCACAGCCAAACGACGAACGCGAAGCCGAGCGTGACGCCCACCTGCAGTCCCAGCCAGTACCAGCGGGCGAAGGTCGCCCCGGACAGCAGGGCCATGCCCACCGTGATGGTGATGGCGAAGGCCACGATCCCGATGAACATGTTGGGGAAGCCGAACAGCGAACTTTGCCAGGTCTGCATGACCTGGCCGCAGGAGATCCAGGGATTCACGTCGCACACGGTGGTGTGGTTGGGGTCCTTGAGCACTTCGAGTTTTTCCAGGACCAGGGTTCCGGAGGCAAGCCAGCCGACGATTCCGGTGATGACCAGCAGCCAGCCGAAGGGCCGGTTCCGGGCCATGCGCGGGATGCTGCCGGCGGCGCTGGTCTGCGGATCGGCGGCGCGTTCCTCTTCATGGGCGCTGACGGGGGAGATGCTGGGCATGGGTGTTGCGTCCTTTTCGTCCGGTGCTCCTGTGCCTGATTGTAACGCCGGTGGCTGGACCCACCACACAGCAACGGGAACAGCAACGCCCGCTTCCGCGGCGATCCAGCGCGGGTATGAGAGAATGAACGTGGCTGGAAGCCGATCCACATTCGGACTCCGGTCCGGTGGTTTGTTCCCAAGACCGCCAATGATGAGCAGGGCAGGCTTTGGATTCTTCCAGCACACCCGCGACTCCATTGGGCGGCACCTGGTTGTGGCACGCAGAACAACGGGTTTTCAGAACATCCACCGGCTCCCACGGGCTGCCGCACCCCAATGACGGTGCGAACCTGGGAGTATCCACTTGACTTCTGTCAATGCCTGCGGGTGTTGACAATATGTGCCCCAATGGGTGCCGGATGTGGCGGTACGTCAGGGGCAGGAGTGTTGCCACAAATGGACAATGATCAAGAACTGGCCGTTAACGACGAAGCAGTGGCTGCCGGCGCTGCTGCCCCCAAGAGGGCTCCGCGGACCCGCCGCAAGGCGGCTTCCAGGGCCGGGGACGCCCCCACGGATGCCGTGAGCACGGCACCGGAAGTTGCCGAAGCACCCGCCGCTGAAGAAGCCGGCACTGAAGAGGCCACCACAGCGGCCAAGGCTCCCGCCCGGCGCACCCGGTCCCGGAAGAAGGCGGACGCAGCAGAACCGCTGCCCGCTTTCGCCGCCGAAGCGGAACCGGCCGCCGCGGCCCCCAGTGGCACCCCCGCCACCGCGTCGGGTGCAGCTGATGAAAGCGCCGCTGCCGTTCCTGCCCCGGACACAACGGCAGACGCCGAAACCAAGCCGGTGCGCCGCCGTCGGGTAGCTACCCGCAAGGCTGCGTCGCCGGTTTCCGCCCCGGAAGCGGCCTCCGCAGCCGCCGCCGAAGTGGCGCCGGAACCGGCCGGGCCCGAAGCCGTGGTGCCCGAAGCCGCGGACCAGGCCGCCGCGCAGAACGTGGAGCAGGCGCAGGAGCCCGCCGCCCAGGAGCCCGCCGCCGCGCCCGCAGCTGCCGCCGCACCGGAGGCCGCCCGGCAGGAGCAGGCGCCTGACGCCGCCGGAACGAAGGACGGCGGCGCCGCCGCCAGCCCGTTTGGCTCCCTCTTCCTGGAACCGGCGTCGCCGACGTCGGTGCTCTTCCAGGCACCGGACCTCAGCACCGTGGTCCGGCCCGCCGCGCCCGTCGCGGAGGAGCCTGAAGAGGAAGAGACCGAAGACATCGACGATTCCTCCAGCCGCCGCCGGCGCCGCAGCCGTGGCCGCAGGGGCCGCAGCCGCATCGGCGACAGGATGGAAGAGGACAACGAGGACGGCAGCGCTGAGGCTGACGCCGAGGACGAGGCTGACGAGGATACCGCCGGCCAGCTGGAGGACGGTGTAACCTCCCGCCGCCGGCGCCGCCGCCGCCGCGGGGACCAGGACCTTGAACTCACGGGCGGCGGGGATGACGACCCGCCCAACACTGTGACCAGGGTCCGTGCGCCGCGCGCCGTCAGTGAAGCACCCGTGAGCAACCGCGTGACCAGCGTTAAGGGCTCCACCCGCCTGGAGGCCAAGAAGCAGCGCCGCCGCGAATCCCGTGACACCGGCCGCCGCCGCACGGTCATTACCGAGGCCGAGTTCCTGGCGCGCCGGGAGTCCGTGGACCGGCAGATGATCGTCCGCCAGCGCGACGACAGAATCCAGATCGCCGTCCTCGAAGACGGTGTCCTGGCCGAACACTTCGTGTCCAAGACGCAGCAGGACTCGCTGATCGGCAACGTGTACCTGGGCAAGGTCCAGAACGTGCTGCCGTCCATGGAAGCCGCATTCGTGGACATCGGGCGTGGCCGCAACGCCGTCCTGTACGCGGGCGAGGTCAACTGGGAGGCCGTCAACCTGGAGGGCAAGCAGCGGCGCATCGAAAACGCGCTGAAGTCCGGTGACACCGTCCTGGTCCAGGTGACCAAGGACCCGGTGGGCCACAAGGGTGCCCGCCTCACCAGCCAGATCTCCCTGCCCGGCCGCTACCTGGTGTACGTACCCGGCGGTTCCATGACCGGCATCTCCCGCAAGCTGCCCGACGTCGAACGCAACCGGCTCAAGCGCATCCTCAAGGACCGCCTGCCGGAGCACGCCGGTGTGATTGTCCGTACCGCGGCCGAGGGCGCTTCCGAGGAAGAGCTGACGCACGACATCAACCGGCTTCGCGCCCAGTGGGAGGGCATCGAAAGCCAGTCCGCGTCCACCAAGATCCTGGCTCCCGAGCTGCTCTACGGCGAACCCGATCTGACCATCAAGGTGGTCCGCGACGTCTTCAACGAGGACTTCTCCAAGCTCATCGTTTCCGGTGAGGAAGCCTGGGACACCATCGAGGCCTACGTCACCTATGTGGCGCCGGACCTTGTGGGCCGCCTTGAGAAGTGGACCAAGGACCAGGACATCTTCGCCGCCTGGCGCATCGACGAGCAGATCCACAAGGCGCTTGAACGGAAGGTCTTCCTGCCCTCCGGCGGCTCCCTGGTGATCGACCGTACCGAGGCGATGACCGTGGTGGACGTCAACACGGGCAAGTTCACCGGCAGCGGCGGCAACCTTGAGGAGACCGTCACCAAGAACAACCTTGAGGCAGCCGAGGAAGTGGTGCGCCAGCTGAGGCTGCGCGATATCGGCGGCATCATCGTGATCGACTTCATCGACATGGTGCTCGAATCCAACCGCGACCTGGTCCTGCGCCGACTGGTGGAGTGCCTGGGCCGTGACCGGACCAAGCACCAGGTGGCCGAGGTCACCTCGCTTGGCCTGGTCCAGATGACCCGCAAGCGCATGGGCACCGGACTGCTGGAAGTCTTCGGCGAACAGTGCGAGGCCTGCGCCGGCCGTGGCGTTGTGACCCACGACGATCCCGTGGAGCACCGCCGCGCCAACATCGTTGCCGCCGAGCACCACGTCCAGCGCACCGACAACCGGCCCGAAGCCCGCGCGGAAGCCCGTCCGGAAGGGCAGCGGAACGACAATACCCAGCCCGGCGTGCGTACTGAACGCAAGCGGCGGCGCGGACGCGGCGGGCAGCAGCCCGAAGCGGCCCCGGCACCTGCCGTCCACGTGCACACGGTCCAGCCGGACCCGTCGGACGCCGAGCGGCACGCCAAGGCGGAGGCAACCAGGCTTGCCCTGGCGAACATTGCCGCTGCGGCCCACGCGGCCCACCTGCATGACGACGAGGTGGCGGCAGCCCGGCAGGTGCCTTCCGTGGAGCCTGCGCCGGCGCCCGTCGAGGAGAAGCACGACGCCGACGCCCCGGTACGTCCTGCAGCTGTCCTGACGTTCGGCGGCGAGGAAGTCCCGCTTCCGTTCGTGGAGCACGCTGAGGAACAGCATCCCCAGCCTGCCCTTACCCTGGACCGGCTCGCGGAAGCGTTCGCCCACCTCGGCCAGCCGGCGTCCCCTGTGGAGAACGCGCCTGCCAAGACCGCCGAAGCCGTGAAGGTGCCGGAAACTGTGGCGCCGGAACGGCAGCACGACGACGGGGGAGCGGAAGCGCGCTCCGCCGCAACGGAAGCTGCAGCCGGGAAGGACTACTCCGACCACACGCTGGAGCAGTCGCGGCAACGCAGGTCGCGGCGCCACCGTGCCGCCAGCCGTGCGCAGGGTGCCGCCAACGAGACCGCCGTCCAGCAGCACGAAAACGTCCAGGCGGCAGGCGCGGGCCATTCGCATGCAGCCAAGGCTCCTGAACCCGTGAAGCCCCAGCTGGCGCCGGCGGAACCGGGCAAGGCGCCTGAGGAGCCGATCATCCTCGGCGTGGGTGTGCCTGCCTCGGAGCTCTAGGTACAGGAGTTTCCGGTCAAACGGCCGGCCGCGCAGTAAGGAATCCCCGTCCTGCGGACGATTCCCCCGGGAAGTACCGGGGGAATCGTCCGTGTGGCGGGGATTTCTGCTGCCGGGAGGTTGTTTTTCCCTTGAACCGGGCGCTGTCATCCTTTTTCCTGATGCGGCCTACGGGCTAGGGTGGAAACCGACACGGGGTGCCGCGCAGAAGGCCGGCTGAGATCCAGACCCGTTGAACCTGTCCGGCTAGTACCGGCGAAGGGATGTCTCTTGTCTTCGACCCTTTCCGTGCCCCTGCCTGCTGCCTCCGGCGTTCCGACCGCGCTGCCCCTGGGCCGGGACGTCCCGCGGGTCCTCTCGATCGCGGGCTCCGACCCGTCCGGTGGCGCCGGCATCCAGGCCGACCTCAAAAGCATTGCTGCCCACGGCGGATATGGCATGGCTGCCATCACCGCCCTGACGGCACAGAATACCCGTGGCGTGCAGGCTGTCCACGTTCCTCCGGCCGCTTTCCTGGCCGAACAACTGGACGCGGTCAGCGACGATATTTCCATCGACGCGGTCAAGATCGGCATGCTGGGCGACGAGAGCGTCATCCGCACTGTCCGGCAATGGCTGGAGAAGGTCCGCCCCGCCGTCGTGGTCCTCGACCCGGTGATGGTGGCCACCAGTGGTGACCGGCTGCTGAAGGAATCCGCTGAGGCTGCCCTCCGCGAACTGCTGCCGCTGGCGCACCTCATCACTCCCAACCTCCCGGAGCTTGCCATGCTGGTGGGCGGGGAGCCTGCCGGGACCTGGACGGCGGCGCTGGACCAGGGGAGGCGCCTTGCCGATGCCACCGGGGCCACCGTGCTGGTCAAGGGTGGCCACCTCGCAGGTGCAGACTGCCCGGACGCGCTGGTCAACACGGCCGGCCTCATGTCGCAGGAAGTGGTGGAAGTGCACGGCAAACGAATTTCCACCCGCAACAGCCACGGCACCGGCTGCTCCCTGTCCTCCGCGATGGCCACCGTCCAGGCACGCCTTGGCGACTGGGAGGCTTCGCTCCTGACGGTCAAGCCATGGCTGGCCGGCGCCCTTGAGAACTCGGAGCAGCTCGAGGTGGGCCGGGGAAACGGCCCCGTGCACCATTTCCACCATGTGCGGCCGGCCCTCGCGGAAGGCGCCTTCGCTGCCCGGCTGTGGACGGAAGCGCAGCAGGACCTGACGGACATCTACGCCCTGGACTTCATCCGCGGCCTGGCCTCCGGAGACCTTGCCGAGAAGGACTTTGCCTACTACCTGGCGCAGGACGCCCTGTACCTGAACGGCTACTCCCGGGTCCTCGCCCGGGCGAGTGCCCTGGCCCCGTCCGAAGCGGAGCAGCTGTTCTGGGCGGGATCCTCGCAGCAGTGCCTGGAAGTGGAGTCGGAGCTGCACCGCTCATGGCTCAGCACCCGCCCTGCCCAGGGCGGACTTGGCCCCGTCACCAAGGCGTATGTTGACCACCTCACCGCAGCGTCGGCGTCGGGCAGTTACGCCGTCCTGGCCGCCGCAGTCCTGCCCTGTTTCTGGCTCTACGCCGAGGTCGGGGAAAAGCTGCACGCCCAGTTCCTTGCCTCGGGAGAGCCCGACGGCCACGCCTACGCGGCCTGGCTCCGGACCTACGCCGACGAGGGCTTCGCCGAAGCCACCCGGCGGGCCATCGCCATTGTGGACGCGGCGGGGCGGAAGGCCTCCGACCACGAACGGGCGGCGATGGTGACCGCGTTCAAGCAGTCCTGCCGCCTGGAAGTGGAATTCTTCGACGCGCCGAGGCTGCATTCCTGACCCCTTCGGGCAGCACCGCCGCTATTATGGAGGGGCATGGTTGCGGTGCAGCTTGTCGGGGTGTGGTTACTACCACAGCCGGGCCGCCGGAACCAGCCTCATTTGCGGCCGTAGATGGATTTAGCGTATTCTGGATCTTCGGTGCTTACGCCAACACTTGGGTTATGACCCCACGGCGTTGAGGCACAGCGAGAATCCTGGCTTTTCCGAGTCGGTTCCGCACGCAAATTTTGTAATAAACGTCGAGAGAAGTGAGTTCCCAAGTGGTGTACGCGATTGTCCGCGCAGGCGGCCGCCAAGAGAAGGTTTCCGTTGGAGACTTCGTTACCCTGAACCGCGTCGCCGGTGGAGCCGGCAGCACCATCGAGCTGCCCGCACTGCTCCTGGTTGATGGTGACAAGGTCACCTCCGCCGCCGCTGACCTGGCCAAGGTAACTGTTACGGCTGAAATCCTCCAGGACCTGCGTGGTCCTAAGATTGTCATCCAGAAGTTCAAGAACAAGACCGGCTACAAGAAGCGCCAGGGTCACCGCCAGGAACTGACCAAGGTCAAGATCACCGGCATCAAGTAACCACCGGTTACTGTTCAGGTATTTCAACAGATTCCCCAGAATTTAGAGGCAGGCATTTCAGATGGCACATAAAAAGGGCGCGAGCTCCACTCGCAACGGTCGCGATTCCAACGCTCAGTACCTCGGCGTCAAGCGCTTCGGCGGCCAGGTTGTTTCCGCAGGCGAGATCATCGTCCGCCAGCGTGGCACCCACTTCCACCCGGGCGCCGGCGTTGGCCGTGGCGGGGATGACACCCTGTTCGCACTGACCCCGGGCGCCGTTGAATTCGGCACCCGCCGCGGTCGTCGCGTGGTCAACATCGTTGCTGCTGCAGCTGCAGAGTAACAACCAGTTCTGAAGCGGTGGAGCGGGCCTGAGGGTCCGCTCCACTGTTCTTTTAACAGCATTACAATCGTTGTGGCGTCCTCGGGCGCCATATAAACAGCACCTGAGGAGATCCACGTGGCCAGCTTTGTAGACCGGGTAGTACTGCATGTATCCGGCGGAACCGGCGGCCATGGTTGCGTCTCCGTCCACCGCGAGAAGTTCAAGCCGCTCGGCGGGCCCGACGGCGGCAACGGCGGCAATGGCGGTGACGTGATCCTTCGCGTGGACCACCAGACCACCACCCTCCTCGATTACCACCACGCACCGCACCGGCACGCCAGCAACGGCGGTCCCGGCATGGGCGACTGGCGCGGCGGCAAGAACGGCGAGACGCTGGTCCTGCCCGTGCCGGACGGCACCGTGGTCAAGACCAAGGACGGCGAAGTCCTGGCAGACCTCGTTGGTGAAGGTACCGAATTCGTGGCAGCCGCCGGCGGCCTGGGTGGACTTGGCAACGCGGCCCTGTCCTCACAGAAGCGCCGCGCTCCCGGTTTCGCGTTGCTGGGCATCGAGGGCGACTCCCGGGACGTTGTCCTTGAACTGAAGTCCATTGCTGATATCGCGCTGGTGGGCTTCCCGTCCGCCGGCAAGTCCAGCCTCATCGCGGCCATGTCCGCTGCCCGGCCCAAGATCGCCGACTACCCGTTCACCACCCTGGTTCCCAACCTGGGCGTGGTGCAGGCCGGCGATGTGCGGTTCACCATTGCCGATGTTCCCGGCCTCATCGAAGGCGCCAGCGAAGGACGTGGCCTGGGCCACAACTTCCTGCGTCACGTTGAGCGCTGCGCGGCCCTGGTCCACGTCCTTGACTGCGGCACCCTGGAATCTGACCGTGACCCGCTCACGGACCTCGCCATCATCGAAGGTGAGCTGGAGAAGTACGCCGTCGACATGAGCTACGCGGGCCAGGACGGCGAAGTGGTTCCCCTGAACCACCGCCCGCGGCTGGTCGCGCTGAACAAGGTGGACCTGCCCGACGGCAAGGACATGGCCGAATTCGTGCGCCCTGAGCTCGAGTCGCGCGGCTACCGCGTCTTCGAAGTGTCCGCCACCAGCCACGAGGGCCTGCGCCAGCTCGGCTTCGCCATGGCGGAAATCGTCAAGGCCGCCCGCGACGCCATAGCGGCTGCCCCGCCCAAGGTGCAGCCTGCCGTGCTGCGCCCGCGCGCCGTCAATGAAGCCGGGTTCAAGATCCGGCGCGAGGAAAAGAACCTGGAGCCGCTGTTCCGCGTCCTGGGCGAAAAGCCCGAGCGCTGGGTCAAGCAGACCGACTTCACCAACGAAGAGGCCATCGGCTACCTGGCGGACCGGCTCGCCCGGCTCGGCGTGGAAACCGAACTGTTCAAGCAGGGCGCCAAGCCGGGTGACACGGTGGTTATCGGTGACGATGACGGCGTCGTCTTCGACTGGGAACCCACCATGATGGCAGGGGCTGAGCTGCTGGCCTCGCCGCGCGGCACCGACGTCCGGTTCGCCGATATCGGCGACCGCCCCACCCGCAGCCAGAAGCGCGAAGAGCAGCAGGAGCGCCGCGATGCCAAGGCTGCCGCCCGCGCCGAGCTTGAGGCGGAGCGCAAGGCCGGCATCTGGACCGAGTCCGTCAGTGGCCGCCGTGCCGCCCAACCCGTCAAGGAAAGCGGACTGGAAGCGGACGATGACCTCTAGGGGCATGACTGCAGTACCGGCCGGCCGTGCCGCGGACAGAAGCGCGCTGGCCGGCGCCCGCCGGATCGTGGTCAAGGTGGGCTCCTCTTCCCTGACCAGCATCAAGGGCGGCATCTCGGAGGAATCGCTGACTGCCCTGGCTGACGCGCTGGCAGCCAAGCGCAACGCAGGCGCCGAAATCATCCTGGTGTCCTCCGGTGCGATCGCTGCGGGGCTGGCTCCCCTCGGGCTGGCCAAGCGTCCCCGTGACCTGGCTACCCAGCAGGCCGCGGCCAGCGTGGGCCAGGGGCTCCTGATGGCGCGGTACACCCAGGCCTTCGGTGCACACGGCGTCACCGTGAGCCAGGTCCTGCTGACGGCCGAAGACCTGATGCGGCGCAGCCAGCACACCAATGCCCTCCGCGCCATGGACAGGCTGCTGAACCTCGGGGTGGTCCCCGTGGTCAATGAAAATGACACCGTGGCCACCCACGAGATCCGCTTTGGCGACAACGACCGGCTCGCAGCCCTGGTGGCGCACCTGGTGCGCGCCGATGCGCTCGTGCTGCTGTCCGACGTCGACTCCCTCTACGACGGTCCGCCCGCCCAGGGTGCCAAGCGCATCCCGCTGGTCACCGGCGCGCACGACCTCGAGGGCGTCTCCATCGGCAAAGCGGGCAAGGCCGGCGTGGGCACCGGGGGAATGATGACCAAAGTGGAAGCTGCCAGCATGGCGGCAGGATCGGGGATCCACGCCCTGGTGACCTCCACGCCCAATGCTGCCGCAGCCTTGAACGGCGAGGACGTGGGCACGTGGTTCTCCGTCAACGGCTCCCGCAAACCGGTCCGCCTCCTTTGGCTGGCACACGTTGCCTCGGTGCAGGGCCGGCTGGTTCTGGACGACGGTGCGGTCCGCGCCGTGCGGCACCACCGCACGTCCCTCCTGCCGGCGGGCATCTCCGCGGTGCACGGCGACTTTGAAGCGGGCGACGCCGTCGAGCTGGCCGGAGCCGACGGCACCGTCGTTGCGCGCGGGCTGGTGAATTACTCGTCGGAGGAACTGCCGCGGATGCTGGGGCGGTCCACGCACGAGCTGGGCGAGGCACTGGGCAGCGGCTATGACCGTGAAGTTGTTCATGTTGACGACCTGGTGCTGGTCTGAGCTGCCGCCTCGCCTAAACTTGGATCATGACTGAAGCCCTGATCCATACTGCTGAAAATTCCGGAACCACTGCTGCGCAGGCGCAGCCGGGTCCCTCAGCAGAACCGGCATCGGCTGAGGTGCCCGTTTCGGGTGCGGACGTGTCCGCCGCAGAAGTGGAGGCGGCTGTCCACGCCATCACCGACCGGTCCCGCCACGCCGCCCGCAGGATGGCCACCGCCAACCGGGCCTGGAAAGACCGCGCCCTCCGGGCCGTGGGCGCCGCCTTGCAGGAGAACGTCCCGGCCATTCTCGCCGCCAACGCGATGGACGTGCAGCGGGGCAAGGCCAACGGCACCTCCGCCGCCCTCCTGGACCGGCTTACCCTTACCGAAACGCGTGTAGCCGGGCTCGTGGCCGCCCTCGAGAACCTGGCCAACCTCCCGGACCCCGTGGGCAACGTGGTGCGCGGGCAGACGCTCCCCAACGGGCTGCGCCTCCGCCAGGTCAACGTTCCCATGGGCGTGGTGGCAGCCATCTACGAGGCACGGCCCAACGTCACCGTTGACATCGCAGGGCTGGCCCTCAAGAGCGGAAACGCCGTGATCCTCCGCGGCGGCAGCGCAGCAGAAGCCACCAACCAGGTGCTGGTCCGGATTCTGCGCGAAGCCCTGGAATCCGTTGGCCTGCCCGCTGACGCAGTCCAGACGGTGGACCAGTACGGCCGTGCGGGCGCCGCCGTCCTGATGAAGGCCCGGGGCAGGGTGGATGTCCTGATTCCCCGCGGCGGCCGGGACCTGATCCAGACCGTGGTCACCAACTCCGCCGTGCCGGTCATCGAAACGGGAGAGGGGAACGTCCACATCTTCATTGATGAGTCCGCCGACGAGAACATGGCCGTGGAGATCCTGCTCAACGCCAAAACGCAGCGGCCTAGTGTCTGCAATACCGTGGAGACACTGTTGGTCCACTCGGGCTCAACCGTCTTGCCCGCCGTCGCTGCAGCCCTGCGCAGCGCCGGTGTCCGGCTCCACGTGGACGGGCGCATCAGCGCCGCGCTGCCTCCCGCCATCGAAACCCAGCCGGCGACGGACGTGGACTGGGGAACCGAGTATATGGACCTGGACCTGGCTGTGGCCATGGTGGACAGCCTGGACGAAGCCGTCCAGCACATCCGGACCTGGTCCACCGGACACACGGAAGCGATCCTCACCAACAGCCTTGCCAACGCCGAGCGCTTCATCGCTGAGGTTGACTCCGCTGCCGTGATCGTCAACGCCTCCACCCGGTTTACCGACGGCGGGGAGCTGGGCCTGGGTGCCGAGGTGGGCATCTCCACGCAGAAGCTGCACGCCCGCGGCCCCATGGGCCTGACCGAGCTCACCACCACGAAGTGGATCGTCCAGGGCGAAGGCCAGGTCCGCGGGTAGCAACGCGGTAACATAGACCAGAACCCGGAAGGCAGTGGAAAGTTCCGCTGCCTCTAAATCCTTGAACAAAGGGAGAAAATGCTGCTCCAGCAGATTGCCACGTCCGTCGCCGCCGCCGGTGAATCAGGCCATGAGGAGCTTGCGCCGCTGTGGGCCGAGCCGTGGGTCTTTGGCGTATCCATGTTCGCCATCCTGGTCGTGCTGATGCTCATCGCCTGGTCCTACAACAACCTCGGCAACCGGCACGCCGCCACGGACGAGCACGCGGATCCGCACCGCCAGCACCCCAACAAGCACGATCGCGGGCAGGGCCACTAAGATTTCCCACAACCTGCAACGCAATGGGGCCCGGGGGAGGCTGCGGCTGGGCGTGATGGGCGGAACCTTCGATCCCATCCACCACGGCCACCTTGTGGCTGCCAGCGAAGTCGCGGCGGAGTTCGACCTCGACGAGGTGGTCTTCGTCCCCACCGGGCAACCATGGCAAAAGTCCCATAAACAGGTCAGCGAGCCCGAGCACCGGTATCTGATGACCGTCATCGCCACGGCGTCCAATCCGCGCTTCACCGTGAGCCGTGTCGATGTTGACCGCCCGGGTCCCACCTACACCATCGACACCCTCCGCGACCTGAGGGCCCAGCGCCCCGACGCCGACCTGTTCTTCATCACCGGCGCGGACGCCCTGGCGCAGATCCTGTCCTGGAAGGACATCGACGAACTGTGGTCGCTGGCGCACTTCGTAGGCGTCACCCGGCCCGGCCATGTCCTTGACGGCATGGGCCGTGACGATGTCAGCCTGCTCGAAGTGCCCGCCATGGCCATCTCGTCGACGGACTGCCGTGCCCGCGTGGCCGCGAACAACCCGGTCTGGTACCTGGTCCCGGACGGGGTAGTCCAGTACATCGCCAAGTACGGCCTGTATTCCGACGCACCCGCAGGCGCGGATGACCCAACTTCCGAAGCACGCGAACCAGCCAGTACTGAATGAGTTCTCAATGAGTCAGGAACAGCCCCCAATCCGCAGCCGCCGGGAACTCCGGAAGGCCAGGGACGCCCAACAGGCTGCCCTGCCGGCCACGGAGCAGCGCCCGCCTGCCGCGAACCGGCCGGCTGACAGCGCGCCCTCACGGGACGGCCAGGATCCGGCCGCCCGTCCCGGTCCCGCCGGGGGAGCCGCCCCTGCAGCGCGCCCGCAGGCAGCCCCGGACCCCACGGCTACGCAGCGCTCCTCCCAGATCCGGGCCCGCGACCGCGCCGCGCTGCGCACCATCAAGGAGCTTGAGGAAAAGGAAGGGCAGCTTGCTGCGGGCGGGCCGCCTACCCGGCGCCAGCTGCGGTTGCAGCAACTCAAAGAGCAGGCGCTGACTGCAGCCAATCCCATCGTTGCCCCCGCCGCTGCTCCGGCCCCGAAAGCCGCGGCTCCACGTGAAGGTGGCGCGGTGGGGAAGAAGACGGACGAGGTAAAGACTGCGCCAGGAACCGCCCCGGAGGGCATGACGGTGGAACAGGCCCTGGAGGCGCGCGCACTCATCGCCGCACAGGCCAGGAACCAGATCGCCAAGATGGAGCACATTGCCTCCCTGGATCCGGAAGTCGTGGATCCCGAAATCCTGGCGGAACAGATTGCGCTTGCCGAACGGGCCGCGGTTATGAACCGCCGCGCCATGGCGCGGCAGAAGCTTGCCGAACAGGCCGGCACCCCCACCGCCCCGGGCAGCCCCACCGCCCCCGGCAGCCCCGCTGCCCCGGGCAGGGATTCCGCACCCAAGGACAAGCCCGGTCCGTCCACCGCCAACAACCTGGCCATGGTGACGCCGTTGGAGTTCGTCCAGGTGCCCGGCGTCGAGCGGCCGGTCATGAAGCCGCCGGCCACCTCCCATGTCCCGGTCACCACCCGGCCCGGAACCAAGGTCCCCGGCGCCGGAAGACGGCGGCCTGCTCCCCGGCCCAAGGCACCCGCCCCGGACTCCGCGACCGGCCGCTCCCAAGTCATCGCGCGCGCCGAGGCAGCCGCCAAAGCCGCCAGCCGTCCCCAACCGGTATCGTCTCCGGAAGTCCAGTCGGAGGACCTCTTCGAGGACCTTCCCCGGGTTCCTGCCCGGTCCGCTTACGGACTGGATCCCCTGGATGCCGCCACCGCGGGCCTGAGCCGGGCCCGCCGAAACCGGATCCTCCAGTTCTGCATCCTCGCGTTCGGGATCCTGGCCCTCGTCGCCGGCATCATCCTGATCGTCAGCGGCATGTCCCGCTGACCCGCCGGCGGCATCAACACTTAACCCAAACAAGGAGTCCCGTGACTGCAACAGAATCGTCCATCGCCATAGCCCGTACGGCTGCCAAAGCTGCCGCGGACAAGATCGCCCAGGACATCGTCGCCATGGATGTGAGCGAACGCCTGGCCCTCGCTGATGTCTTCCTCATCGCCTCGGCGCCCAGCGAACGCCAGGTCAACGCCATCGTGGACGGCATCGAGGAAGAACTCGCCAAGCAGGACCTTCGCCCGGTCCGCCGCGAGGGCCGGTCCGGCGGCCGGTGGGTCCTGCTGGATTACGCCGACGTCGTGATCCATGTCCAGCACGAGGAAGACCGCGTCTTCTACGCCCTGGAACGCCTCTGGAAGGACTGCCCCGTGGTGGACCTGCAGCTCGGCGACGACTCCTCCGCCAAAGCCGCTGCGGTTTCCGACAGCGAGTAGCCTCCGCCCGGCAGTGAATATTCCCGATTTGGAATTTTCGGAATTGCTGTTCTAAGATATTTGAGTTGCTTCGGGGGAGACCCCGGGGAAAGCAGCACAGAGCAGCAACAATCCGGGGCTGTGGCGCAGCTGGTAGCGCACCTGCATGGCATGCAGGGGGTCAGGGGTTCGAGTCCCCTCAGCTCCACCGGTAAGTCCGCCGGAACCACTTTGGTTCCGGCGGACTTTTTTTGTGCCCACATTCCGGATGCCCGCATTGCACCTGCGCCCGGACTTTGCACCCCCGCGTTCCCCGGTGATTTGTCCACGAGCGGGTGCATTCAGGGCCTGGGCGGCGGCAGATGGCGGCCGATTGGCGTCCAGCGGAAAAGTGCATTACTCTGGTCAGGTTGCTCCGGGGAATTCGACGGAAAGCGGCAAGAGTACGGGGCTGTGGCGCAGCTGGTAGCGCACCTGCATGGCATGCAGGGGGTCAGGGGTTCGAGTCCCCTCAGCTCCACCGATACACCGGAAAAGGGAACCATCACCACGTGATGGTTCCCTTTTTTGTTGCCACCGGCAACCGATAGGGGGACTAACCCTTCCGGCGCAGGTCAAAGCGCGGTACAACTGTGATTGAGGGCACATCGTCCCGCCTCCGGACTGCTTTCATCCAAGGCGGCGGCCGCGGGACGGGCTGACGAGGAGGTCGCAGATGTCCCACGCAGACGGCTACAGGCCGGACGGCGAAGCCTTTCCCGGAGAATCCCGCCTGACGCGGGACACCGCCATCCGCGGACCGGCCAGGCCCGCTCCCTACATCGGCGCCGGCATCCTGCTGGCCGCCGCCATTCTCTTTCCCCTCATGCCGCAGCTCTACGCTTTTGATGCGCCACGGCTGGGCGGGATGCCGTTCTTCTACTGGTACCAGCTGCTGTGGGTGCCGGTCTCCGCGATCCTGACCGGCAGCGCGTATTGGCTGGTCACCAGGGAAGACCGACGACGGCGGGCCGAGGCCCGTGCAGGCGGCCCGCCCCAGGCAGGGGCTGCCTCCGCCGGGGCCGGCTTGGGAGGGGACCGGCCATGACCACCCGCGAGATCAACTGGACAGCCCTGATCATTGTGGTGCTGCTTTTCGTTATCGTGGCCGTGATGGGCTTCCTGGCCGCCAAGTGGCGCCGCAGCACGGACGTGGAAGGGCTGCACAGCCTGGATGAGTGGGGCCTGGGCGGGCGTGGCTTCGGCACCTGGATCACCTGGTTCCTGTTGGGCGGGGACCTCTACACCGCTTACACCTTTGTGGCAGTGCCGGCGGCAATGTGGGCCACCGGCGCAGTGAGCGGTTTCTTCGCCGTGCCGTACACGATCGTCCTGTATCCGATCATCTTCATCATCATGAGCCGGTTGTGGTCCGTCTCCCACCGCCATGGCTACGTGACCTCGGCGGACTTCGTGGGCGGCCGCTACGGCAGCCGCTGGCTGTCCCTGGCCGTCGCCGTCACCGGGATCGTGGCCACCATGCCCTACATCGCGCTGCAGCTGGTGGGCATCAAGGCGGTGCTGACCGTGCTCGGTTTGGGGAGCTCCGGCAACGTCCTGCTGACCGACCTGCCGCTGATCCTCGCCTTCGTGGTCCTGGCCGCATACACCTACACCTCGGGCCTGCGCGCCCCGGCGATGATCGCGGTCGTCAAGGACCTGCTGATCTACCTCGCCGTCATTGTGGCCGTCATCTACCTGCCCATCAAGTTCGGTGGCTGGGACACCATTTTTGGCGCAGCCCAGACCAAGCTCGGCGCGGTGAACCAGGCCACGGGCAAGCCGGCAGGGGTCTTTGTCCCGGGCGCGGCCAACTACTCCGCCTACTGGTCCCTGGCACTCGGCTCGGCCATGGCGCTGTTCATGTACCCGCACTCGGTGACGGCGGTGCTGGCCTCGAAGGCCCGCAACACCATCCGCCGCAACGCCGCCATCCTGCCGCTGTACTCGCTGATGCTCGGCTTCCTGGCACTGCTGGGTTTCGTGGCCATCAAGGCGGGTACCAAGCCGATCGACCTGGACGGATCAGTCAATCCGCAGCTGGTGGTTCCCCAGCTGTTCCTTGACCACTTCCCGGCCTGGTTTGCCGGGATCGCACTGGCCGCGATCGCCATCGGGGCCCTGGTGCCGGCAGCGATCATGTCCATTGCCGCGGCAAACATGTTCACCCGGAACATTTACCGCGACTTCATCCGGCCAGACGTCGATCCAAAGACCGAGGCGAAGGTGTCCAAGATTGTCTCCCTGGTGGTGAAGGTGGGCGCCCTGGTCTTCGTGATCGCCATGGACCAGTCGGCGGCCATCAACATGCAGCTGCTGGGCGGCATCTGGATCCTGCAGACCTTCCCCGCCGTGGTGGCCGGCCTCTACACCCGGTGGTTTGACCGCTGGGCCCTCCTGGTTGGCTGGGCGGTGGGCATCATCTTCGGAACCGTCTCCGCCTACAACGTGGTCAACCCGGTGACCAAGGCGCACTTTGGCGGGTCGGTGGCGCCGATCCCCGGCACCGACTTCAGCGTCTACATCGCGGTGTCGGCGTTCGCACTGAACCTGGTGGTTGCCGCCTTACTGACCCTGGTGATGCGGGCCCTCAAGGTCCGGACCGGCGAAGACCTCACCCGGCCCACGGACTACGCCGCCGACGAAACGGATCCTAAAGTGGTGCAGATCGAAAAGACCCAGCATTTCACCCAGCCTGGCGGACCTTCCCCGGTGGCCTAGCCGAACTGAGGCCTGACCCCGGGGTCATCGAGCCGCCCTCCTGCCGGGTTACGTCCCGGCAGGAGGGCGCTTTCGCCGCAGCGCTTTCGTCACAGCCAGGAAGTCCGGTGCAACGGCGGTTCCTCCCCTCCCGGCCGGCGGACCAGGACCTGGTTGACTCCGGTGAGTCCATTTTCGAATCCAATGGCGCTGGCTGCCATGTACAGCCGCCACACCCGTGCGCGCCCCTCCCCGGCCAGGCGTATCGCTTCCGCCCAGTTCTGCTCCAACCGCCTGACCCAGGCCCGGAGGGTCAGTGCGTAATGGGGCCGTAGCGCCTCAACGTCGAGGACTTCGAACCGGGCAGTTTCCAGGGCGGACACCATCTCGCCGAGGCTGATCATTTCACCGTCGGGGAACACGTAGCGGGGGATGAACGAGTCGGGATCGGGGGCGGTGGGGCCGGCGTTCCAGGAGATGGCGTGGTTCAGCAGCCGTCCACCGGGGCGCAGCAGCCCGAAGAGCGCGGCGGCGTACTCGGGGGTCTGGGCCCGTCCCACGTGCTCTGACATGCCGATGGAACTGATGGCGTCGTACGGCCCGTCCTGCACGTCGCGGTAATCCTGGACCCGGATTTCGATACTGCCCGTGAGGCCGGCGTCTGCTGCACGCTTACGCGCCAGCGTGGCCTGCTCCGTTGACAGCGTGACGCCCACCACCGTGGCGCCGTACCTGGCCGCAGCGTGGAGAGCGAAGCTGCCCCACCCGCATCCCACGTCGAGGACCCGCATTCCGGGCTGGAGGCCCAGCTTGCGGCAGACAAGGTCCAGCTTGGCCTCCTGCGCGGCGTCGAGGCCATCACTCAGGCCATCATCAGCCCCAGCCTCCGGTTCCAGACCCGACCCGGCAGCTGCTGCGCCCCCGGTGACAGGGCCGTCCGGCCACACAGCGCACGAGTAGACCATGGACGGTCCCAGCACCAGGGCGTAGAAGTCGTTGCCGACGTCGTAATGATGCGAGATGGCGGCCGAATCCCGGCCCCGGGAGTGCATCCGGCCCTTCTTCGCGACGCGCGCCTCCTCGGGTGGCGGAGCAGGGTTGGGTCCAATGGCGCCAAGCCGGGCTGCGGAGCGCAGCAGCAGCCAGAGCTCACCGGCGGACAGCGGGCGGAACGGACCGGGCTCCGCGAACTTGCCCGCCGAACTCAAGGCCGTAAAGGCTGCGAAGATGTCACCGGGGGCCTCGATGTCGCCTGCCACGTACGCCCGGCTCAGACCCAGCTGCCCCGGTGACCAGAGCATGCGCCGCAGTGCCTTGCGGGACTTGAACTCCAGCACCGGCGCGTCCGGCGGGCCGGCTTCCGAGCCGTCCCAGGCCCGCAACCGAAGGGGTATCTGTCCGGTCCCCAAAACCACTCGCAGGGCCTTTTCCAGCCGGGCGGCGTGCCCAGTGGTTCCGGTTCCCGCTGATGCTGCGTCAGTGTCCATGCGCCCACCCTACGGCCGGGCTGCCCTCCACGACTATCATGGGGGAGTGATTCCTGACCCAACCGATGTGGTGGTCATCGGGGCGGGCCAGGCAGGCCTGTCGGCCGCGTACCACCTGCAGCGCCGGGGGCTGGACTTTGCCGTGCTCGACGCCGAGGAAGGTCCCGGGGGCGCCTGGCGGCACCGCTGGAAGAGCCTGCGCATGGGCACCGTCAATGGGATCAGTGACCTGCCCGGCATCGCCAAACCCGACGTGGATCCTGCCGAACCCAGCTCCGAGTTCCTGACCCGCTATTTCGGGACCTATGAGGCCGAGGTGGGCCTTAACGTCCACCGCCCCGTCAAGGTCCGGGCCGTCAGGCGTGAAGACGGCGATCCGGCGGGGCGGCTGCGGATCGAAACGTCCGACGGCGACTGGAGCGCCAAAGCACTCATCAACGCCACGGGCACGTGGACCCGTCCGTTCTGGCCCATTTATCCGGGGCAGTCAACGTTCCGCGGCAGGCAGCTGCACGTGGCTGACTACGTCTCCGCGGAGGAGTTCCGCGGCCGGCATGTGATCGTGGTGGGCGGGGGCATCTCCGCCGTGGGTCTGCTGGAGGAGATATCACGCATCACCACCACCAGTTGGTTCACCCGCAGGGAACCGGTCTGGCGGGACGCTGGGTTTGATGCCAGGGCGGGCCACGACGCCGTGGCGCTCGTGGAGGAGCGGGTCCGCCAGGGGCTTCCGCCGCAAAGCGTTGTCTCGGTGACGGGCCTTATCTGGACGCCCGCCCTGCGCGCAGCCAGGGAGCGGGGCGCCCTGGACCGGCAGCCCATGTTCACCTCCATCGAACCCGGGGGTGTCCGCCGTGCCGACGGCAGCCTGCTGAAGGCCGACGTCATCCTCTGGGCCACCGGCTTCAGGGCCGAACTGGAACACCTGGCGCCGCTTCACCTGCGGGGGCCGGGCGGCGGGATCGCCATGGACGGAACCCAGGTGGCAGCCGAGCCGCGCGTCCACCTGGTGGGTTACGGCCCGTCGTCGTCCACCATTGGCGCCAACCGGGCGGGGCGCGCAGCAGTGGCTGCGATCCTGAAGCTGCCGGGCATTGCGGCGGCAGCGGAAACGGTAACGTTGGGGTGATGCCCCGGGTCCCGGGGCCGGCAAAAGCAACAGAAGGCGGCAGGACACCGGTGGCAGTAAACACCCTGGCGAACATCTTCGACGCACTGCGCCGGCGGCCCGATGTTGAGGCCCCCAACCTGCAGGCGTGGGACGCCACCGACAGGCTGCTGCTGGAGACCGCGGTGCAGCTTGGGCGGGCAGGCACTGCCGTGGCCGTCATCGGGGACCGCTACGGGGCGTTGACGCTCGGCGCCTCCGAACTGCTTGCCCCGGACTCGCTGCGCGTACACCAGGACCTGGTCACCGGGGAACGGGCGCTGCGGCTTAACGCTGCCGAACTGTCGGCCAGGCGCGAGGCTGCCGGGCTTCCGGCGGACAGCGCCGGGTCCGGTTTCGTGCAGCTGCCCCTGGGGCCCGAACTGCTGGCCGGAGCGGACACCGTCCTGCTGCAGCTCCCCAAGACACTGGCGGAGCTGGAGGAGATCGCTGCCGCCGTGGCCGGGCACGCCGCGCCGGATGTCCGCCTGCTGGCGGGTGGCCGGGTGAAGCACATGTCACTGGGCATGAACGCGGTCCTTGAACGGTACTTCGTTTCCGTGCAGCCCCAGCTCGCACGGCAAAAATCGCGGGTTCTCCTTGCTGCCGGCCCCAAAACCGCCACGGCCGCCCCGCGCTTTCCCGTGGTGGAGCACCTTGACGGGCTGGACCTGGACGTGGCCGCGCACGGCGCTGTTTTTGCCGGCGCCCGGCTGGACATCGGCACACGCTTCCTGCTGACGTTCCTGCCCGCCATGAAGCCGGCGCAGCACGCCGTCGACCTCGGCTGCGGCACCGGCATCCTCGCCGCGATGTATGCCAGGCAGTTCCCTTCCGCCGCCGTCACGGCAACGGACCAATCGGCGGCCGCCGTGCAGTCCGCGCTGGCCACCGCCCGCCTGAATGGACTTGCGGACCGGATCACGGTGCTGCAGGACGACGCGCTCAGCACCTTCCCTGACGGCTCGGTGGACGCCGTACTCCTGAACCCGCCGTTCCACGTTGGTGCCGGTGTGCACCCCGGTGCGGGGCTGAAAATGATCGAAGCGGCGGGACGGGTCCTGGCGCCCGGCGGCGAGCTGTGGACGGTCTACAACCGGCACCTGGCCTACCTCCCGGCCCTGGAGCGGCACGTAGGACCCACGGTGGTAGAGGGCCGGAACCCAAAGTTCACGGTCTCCCGCAGCACACGCAGCTCACGCTGAGCCAATCCCCGGCCTCACCGGCCAAAACATCCGCCGCGCCGCTGCCCGCGCATGTGGGCGCGGGCGCACGCTTGACGTACGATTCAAAGCATCACCACCGCCAGGTAGCCGAAGACGTTTAGGGGACACAGTGTCTGAGATCCGCCAATCCTCTCCGAGGCGCGGAACCAACTTGCCCAGGATGGGGGACTTCAACCTCACCGTCATCCTCGACGCAATCCGCAGGACGTCCGGGGGACTCAGCCGGGTGGAACTCGCCCAGATCGTCGGCCTGTCGCCCCAGACCATTTCGAACATTTCCCGCCGGCTGCTGGACCAGCACCTGATCGTCGAGGCAGGCAAGGAGGGCAGCGGCCCCGGCAAGCCGCGCACCATCCTCCGCCTCAACCCCGGTGGCATGTACGCCCTGGGGGTCCACCTGGACCCGGCCGTGACAACGTTCGTGGTGCTGGACCTCGTCGGAGCAGTGGTACGGCACTCACGGATCAAGACCCCCGGCGGAAACGATCCGGCCGCCGTCATTGCCACCATCGCCGCGGAGCTGGCCCAGCTCGTGGAGGATTCCGGCGTGGACCAGGGCCGCATCGCAGGACTCGGAGTGGCCGCTCCCGGCCCCATCGACCTGGACCACGGCACTGTGGTGGACCCGCCGCTTCTTCCCGGGTGGGACCGGGTGGAACTGCGGGACGCCCTGGCCAAGGCCACCGGCTACTCCGTGCTGGTGGACAAAGATGTGACCAGCGCTGCCGTGGCGGAAACGTGGGCCGGCGGCCCCAGCGGCGCCGGCAGTTTCGTGTTCATGTACATGGGTACCGGCATCGGCTGCGGGATCGTCCTCAACGATGAAGTGGTCCGGGGGACGTCCGGCAACGCCGGCGAAATCGGCCACATCATCGTGGACCCGGGCGGACCCCTTTGCGACTGCGGACAGCGCGGCTGCGTCAAATCCTCCGCCATTCCGCAGGTCCTGGTGGCGGAAGCGGTGGCCGCGGGAATCCTGGAGGGCGCGCAGGCCGGGAGCGCCGCCGAAATCCAGCAGAGCTTTTCCGAGCTGTGCGCCCGTGCGTACGCAGGGGACGAAGGTGCCGCCGCCATCCTGGACAAATCCGCCGTCCTGGTTGCCCGGGCGGTCTCGGTGGTCACCAACACCCTCGATGTTGAACGGGTGGTCTTCGGCGGCCCGTTCTGGACCTGCCTGTCGCAGCGCTATCTCGAACTGGTCCCGCCGCTGCTGGACGCCAACAGCGCCGCCCGCCTGATCCACCCCATCGAAGTTGTGGGCACCGGGGTGGGGGAGGACGTCGGCGCCATCGGCGCAGCCTCGCTGGTCCTTGAACATACGCTCGCGCCCCGCGCCCAACGGCTCCTGCTGGAAAGCTGACCGCGACATGTTTCGCCGGGCATCCAAGACATTATCCGTGGTGGCCGCCGCGGTCATGGTCCTCGCAGCGTGCACGCCTGCCGATCCGGCGGGCGGAAACAGGACCATCAAGGTGGCATACCAGAAGACAGACTCGTTCACCGCCCTGGACACCATGTTCCAGAACGCGAAGAAGGAGTTCGAAGCCGCAAACCAGGGCGTCACGATCGAACTGCAGCCCATCCAGGCCAATGACGACGACTACGGCACCAAGCTGGCCCTGGCGCTGCGGTCGCCCTCCACCGCCCCGGACGTCTTCTACGAGGACACGTTCAAGGTCCGCTCCGACGTGGACGCCGGCTACCTCCTGAACCTCGACAGCCGCCTGTCCGGGTGGGGGGACTGGAACACGTTTGACGCGGGCGCCAAGGAAGCAGGCAAAGCGGACGACGGCGGCACGTACGCGGTGCCGCTGGGCACCGACACGCGCGCCATCTGGTACAACAAGAAGGTTTTTGAGGCTGCCGGCATCGGCCTGCCGTGGCGTCCGTCCAGCTGGCAGGACATCCTGGACACCGCCAGGAAGATCAAAGCCTCCCAGCCGGATGTGATCCCCTTCAACATGTATGCCGGCAAGGGCACCGGTGAAGGAAGCGTGATGCAGGGTTTCTACGAGCTCCTGTACGGCACCGGCGCAAGCCTTTATGACCAGGATTCGAAAAAGTGGGTCGTTGGCTCGGCCGGCTTCAAGGATTCGCTGACCTTCCTCGAAACCCTCTATGGGGAAAAGCTCGCAGTGCCCCCGGCCCAGGCGCTGGACCCGAACATCTGGAAGAAGGTGTTCGGCGAATGGTTCCCCAAGGCAAAACTTGGCGCAACCGTGGAAGGCTCCTACGCGCCGTCGTTCTGGCAGGACGGCGGAAGCTATGCCTGGCCGGGCTACGGGCAGGACATGGCAGTGGCACCGTTCCCAACCCAGACCGGGGCCGCGCCCGGTGCAGTGAGCATGTCCGGAGGGTGGACGTTGGCCCTTGGCGCGGAAACCAAGCAGCCCGACCTCGCGTTCAATTTCCTGACCACCGCCCTGAACGCAAAGAACTCCCTGGCGTTCACGGTGGACAGCTCGCAGATCGCCGTCCGCACCGACGTCGCCGCCGACCCCGGCTACCAGTCGGCCAACCCGTTCGTGAAGGACGTGTCCAGCCTGGTCGCGGTCACCAAATACCGGCCCGCGACGTCCGACTATCCACGCATCTCCGCTGCCGTGCAGGAGGCCACCGAGGCCGTGATCACCGGCAGCAGGACGCCGGAGCAGGCGGCGGCGGATTATGACACGGCCGTGGCCGGCATTGTGGGCGGCGACAAAACCATCCGGAAGTAGCGGTGCCCGCCAGCCACCGCACACGGCAAGTGCTCCGCTACCTGCCGGTCCTGCCCGCCGTCGTGCTCCTGCTCGTGTTCCTCGCCGGCCCCGTGCTGTGGGCTTTCCACGCCTCGCTCACCAACGCCGGACTGACCGGCCGGCATGCCAGGAACCCCGAATGGGTGGGGCTGGACAACTACCAGCGGCTGCTGCAGGACCCGGTCCTTCCGCTTTCGCTGGCCCTGACCGTCCTGTTCGTCGCCGGTTCGGCGATCCTGGGCCAGAACGTACTGGGCCTCGCCCTTGCGGTCCTGATGCGGCGTGCACGGCCCGTGGTCTCCGCAACCGTTGGGACCGCCGTCGTGGCCGCCTGGGTCCTGCCGGAAATCGTGGCGGCGTTCGCGGCCTACGCCTTCTTCAGCCGCGACGGGACACTCAACCAACTCCTGGGCCGGCTGGGGGTGCCGGAAACCGACTGGCTCTATACGGTTCCCATGGCGGCCGTGATCCTGGCCAACGTGTGGCGCGGAACCGCCTTTTCCATGCTGGTGTACCGGTCCGCACTCAGCGGGGTCCCCGGCGAGCTGACGGAGGCCGCGCAGATGGACGGAGCCGGCGCCTGGCAGCGGCTGGCGTTCATCACACTGCCCGTGATCCGGGGCAGCATTGCCACCAACCTGATGCTGGTCACGCTGCAGACACTCGCCGTCTTCACCCTGATTTGGGTCATGACCGCCGGGGGCCCTGCCAACGGCAGCACCACGCTGCCCGTCATGGCCTACCAGGAAGCCTTCAAATTCGGCGACATCGGCTACGGCACTGCCGTCGCTACGGTCCCGATCCTCATCGGCGCCGTGTTCGGGGCAGCCTACCTCCGCCTCCTCAGGGAGCAGAGACCGTGACCGCCCGCAACGTACGTGCCCGCAGCACCTGGGCGGACGTGGCCCTGCTGCTGACCGGCGCCTGCTTCCTGCTGCCCCTGCTCTGGCTGGTCCTCGGTTCAGTGGACCCCTCCGCCGGACACGCGGTCAAGGTCCCCCAACAGCCCGGACTGGATAACTTCGCCGCCGTCCTCACTCCTGAACTGCTCTTCCGCCCGCTGTGGAACAGCCTCCTGCTGTCCGCGGGTACCGGGCTGGTGACGCTGGCGGCGGCCGTGCTTGCCGCCTACCCCCTGTCCCGCTACCGGTCACGCTTCACGACGCCCTTCATGTACGGCATCCTGTTCGGCACCTGCCTGCCCATCACGGCCATCATGGTGCCGGTCTACGGCCTGTTCGTGCAGCTCCGGCTGCTGGATTCCCTGCCGGCCACGGTGCTGTTCCTGGCCGCCACCAGCTTGCCCATGGCGATCTGGATGACCAGGAACTTCATGGACGCCGTACCGCTGGCGCTGGAGGAAGCAGCCTGGGTGGACGGCGCCTCCAGGCTGGCCGGGCTGCGTTCAATCGTGCTTCCCCTCATGGGCCCGGGCCTGGGCGTGGTGTTCATCTTCGTGTTCATCCAGGCCTGGGGAAACTTCTTCGTCCCGTTCGTGCTGCTGCTCTCCGGGGGAAGGCAGCCGGCAGCAGTATCGATCTTCAGCTTCTTCGGCCAGCACGGGGCAGTGGCGTACGGCCAGCTGGCCGCATTCTCAATCCTCTATTCGGTTCCGGTCCTGGCCCTTTACGCCATCGTGGCGCGCGGGACCGGCAACTCACTGGCCCTGTCGGGAGCTGTAAGAGGCTAATCGATGTCCTCGAGCACCACGCCGAACGGCAGGGTGTCGTCCAGGTGGGCCTGGTGGCCGTGATGGGTGTCCACCACGCGGACGCCGTGGAGTTTATCGGCAGCGGACTGCATCAGGACGGGCCTGACAGTGTCGATCACCATCTGGCTCTTGCCGGCGAGATATTCCTTGTAACTGGCTGGGAGCTCAATCATGGCAAAAGGATAGACCTGCCGGACCCGCATGGGGAGGGGTGCCCATTGCCGGACCCGGGCTGCCCGGCTTGGATAGGATGGCGGACGGGACACGGCCGGCCCGGACCCGCGCGCCCAAAACCGTCATCAGGGGGAAACCAGTGCTTTCGACCAGCGTGCCCGCAAGAATCCAGCCTGCGGAGCTGGCCAGGGCGCAGCAAGTGGCCGCCAACATCTCACGCAGTTTCGATGCGAAGGTTGTGGGGCAGTCCCGGCTGCGGGAATCGCTGCTGGTGGGCCTGCTGACCGGCGGCCACATCCTGCTGGAGAGCGTCCCGGGACTGGCCAAGACCACCGCCGCGCAGACCGTGGCCGACGCCGTCAGCGGTGAATTCCGCCGCATCCAGTGCACCCCGGACCTGCTGCCCAGCGACATCGTGGGAACCCAGATCTACGATGCCGCGAAGGGCAGCTTCCACACCCAGCTCGGCCCGGTCCACGCCAACATCGTGCTGCTGGATGAGATCAACCGCTCCAGCGCCAAGACCCAGAGCGCCATGCTGGAGGCGATGCAGGAACGCCAGACGTCCATCGGCGGCCAGGACTACCGGCTGCCCTCCCCGTTCCTGGTCCTGGCCACCCAGAACCCCATCGAGCAGGAGGGCACGTACCAGTTGCCTGAGGCGCAGATGGACCGCTTCATGCTCAAGGACGTCCTGGACTACCCCAGTCCTGCGGAAGAGGCCGAGATCATCCGCAGGATCGACGCCGGCGTCTACACCCCCGGACAGAAGCCCGCCGCAGCCGCCTCCCTGGATGCCGTCACCGAGATCCAGGAACTGGCCACCCGCATCTACATCGATCCGGCCGTCATCAACTACATCGTCGGACTGGTGTACGTGACCCGGAACGCGTCCCAGTACATCGACGCCAGGCTTGCCGGGTTCATCGAGTTCGGCGCCAGCCCCCGTGCCAGCATCGCCTTCAGCCGGGCAGCCCGTGCGGTGGCGCTGCTGAACGGCAGGGACCACGTCATCCCCGAGGACGTCAGGTCGCTGGCCCACAGGGTGCTGCGGCACCGGCTTATCCTGAACTTCGATGCGGTGGCCGAGCAGGTTCCCGTGGAATCGGTGATCGACGCCGTCGTGGCCGCCGTCCAGACTCCCTGACCCCGCATGGCCAGCCTCCTCCAGCGCGTGAAATCGAAGATGGCCATCTTCGCGCACCGCAAAGCCCGCGGCATGCTCGACGGCGAGTACGGCTCGGTGTTCAGGGGCCGCAGCCTGGACTTCGATGACCTGCGCGCCTACGTGCCCGGCGACGAGGTCCGCGATATCGACTGGAAAGCGTCGGCGCGCCACGGCTCACCCCTGATCCGGCGTTACGTGGCTGTCCGCCGCCAGACTGTCCTCCTCGTCACCGACACGGGGCGCAACATGGCCGCGGAGGCGCTGTCCGGGGAAGTGAAAAAGGACATCGCCGTGCTGTCCCTCGGCGTCCTGGGCTACCTGGCCCACCGGCACGGCGACCTGGTGGGGCTGGTGTGCGGTGACTCATCGGCCACCCGTTCATTCCCGGCAAAGAGCGGGGAGGCCCACCTGGAACGGCTGCTGCGGCACGTGGACTCCCGCACCGGCCTGGAAGCGGCAGCCAGCAGGATCCAGGACCAGCTCGACTACGTGGCGCGCAACATCAAGGGCCGCCACCTGCTCTTCGTCGTCGCTGACGAACTGGCCGCGGACGATGCCACCGGCCGGCTCCTGCGCCGGCTGCGCGCCCAGCACGAGATCCTCTGGCTGACGGTCAGGGACGCGGAACTGGCGCCCTCACCCGTGGCCGGGGCAAGCCCACACACCGGCGGGGACTCCTACAGCGTGGCCGATTCCTCCCTCCTGGCCTGGCAGCCGGCCACATCCGCGGCAGTGGCGGCCGCCTACGCCACAGCCGCCGAAGAACGCGGCGCGGGCCGTAAGGCCATGTTGCGCGCGGCCGGGATCACGGAGGGTGAAGTGGCCGGCAGCGGGGACGTCATCACCGGCCTGTTCGCCCTCCTGGAAAGGCACCGGCGTGCAGGCTGAGCCCGGCTTCTACGGCCCGTTGCAGTACAGCCCCGCCTGGATGTGGTGCGGCGCGGCACTCCTGGCCCTGGTGGCCGGGTGGTACGTCTTCGTGCTTGCCACCACCCGCCCGGCTGCCCGCTCCCAACCCGGCAGCGCCGGCTCCCGGTCCACCCTGACGGAACTGACTGCACTCAAGGCGGCGTACCTCGAGCGCATCCATGATGTGGACCGGGAAGCGGCGGCCGGAAACCTCGCCGAACGTGCCGCGCACCAGGAGATCAGCCTCCTGCTGCGCGGGTTTGTCCGGGACGCAACGGGTGTCGATGCCACCAGGATGACCCACCAGGACCTGGCCCGGCACCCCCTCCCGGCGGCCGCCGCTGTTATCGAAGCCCTTTACCCCGCCGAGTTCGGGCCCGGCCCGCTGCCATCTGTCACTGCGTCCGCGGCAAGGGCTTCCGAGGCGGTGCGGGCGTGGAACTGATCTTCTGGTGGCTGCTGCCGCCCGCCGCTGTTGCTGCCGGGGCTGCGGCATGGATCGCGTTGCGCAGGAACCGGCGCCCCAATGAACGACGACGGCCCGTGGCGCACGCCGACAGGCTCACGCGGCTCCCGGAATACCAGGCAGCCCTCAGGCGCCACCGCCGCCTGCTGGCCGCGGCCGGAACGGCCTGCGCGGTGCTGCTGGCCTCTGCGGCTGTTGCGGCAGCACGGCCGGCTGACGTGACCACCATCCGCCCGGAGCAGCACAACCGCGACATCATGCTGTGTCTGGATGCGTCCGGCTCCACGAGCAGTGCCGACGCCGCGGTAGTGGACGTCTTCGCCGGGCTGGCGAAAGACTTCGACGGCGAGCGGATCGGCCTGACCATTTTCGACAGCAGCGCCATCCAGGTCTTTCCGCTGACCGACGACTACGCCTACGCCCAGGAGCAGCTCCAGGGCGCCAAAGACGCCTTCAACGGCAGGCCCGGCAGTTCAGGATTCCTGGACGGCACCTGGAGCGGCAGGGGATCGTCACTGATTGGTGACGGCCTGGCATCCTGCCTCAACAGCTTCCCCGGCAGCACCGGCGGATCCTCCGCTGCTGCCGGGACCGCCGCAGGCGGGGACAGTACGCCCACGCGCTCGCGGTCGGTGGTGCTGGCCACGGACAACCTCCTTTCCGGCAAGCCGATCATGACCCTGGATCAGGCTGCACAGCTGGCCAAGGAGCGGTCCGTGCGCGTCTACGCCTTGAATCCGGGCGACCTGGACTACGGCGGCGGTTCCGACCAGCCCGGTGCCCAGCTGCGTGCTGCAGCGGAGTCCACCGGCGGTTCGTACTACGCCCTGGACAGTCCCGATGCTGTGCCGGGAATTGTCGCCGCCGTGGAGCAAACCGAAACGGCGGGAATCCAGGGGGCGCCACGCGCCGTGTTCTCGGAAGTTCCGGCCCTGCCGCTGGGTGTTGCGTTGTTGTCCGGGCTGGTCCTGTGCGCAATACTGTGGCGCCTGCAGCGGACACCGCTGCGCAGCAGGGCGTGGCTGCGGCGGGGGACCATTGTCCTGGTGCTCCTGGCAGCGGCCCTGCGGCCCAGCCTGCCCGGCGGCTCCGTGCAGGCTGCCACCGCCGACCTGAACGTGTTCTTCGTGGTGGACACCACCACCAGCATGGTGGCCGAGGACTATGGCAACGGGTTCCCGCGGCTGGACGGCGTCCGCAAGGACATCATGGCAATAGCCGAACGGCTGCCCGGCGCCCGTTTCTCCGTGATCACCTTCGACACCACGGCGCACGTCCGGATGCCGCTCAGCACCGACACGCTGGCGCTGGAGACCATCACGGACGTCATGGAACCCCAGGTGACCGCCTACGCCAGGGGCAGCAGCATCACCGCCGCCAGGCAGGTGCTCTCCGAGCGTCTGGCCGCTGCCCGGGACAGCCAGCCCGGGCGGCCCAGGCTGGTGTACTACCTGGGGGACGGCGAGCAAACCAGCGGCAAAGAGCCAGAGGCCATGAAGGTCGACGGCGGATTGGTGGCCGGGGGAGCGGTGCTGGGTTACGGGACGCCCGGCGGCGGACGGATGAAGGAGAACACCGGCCAGGCCTCCGACGGCGGGGGAACCGGGGGAGGGAACGTTCCGCGTTCGCCGGCGGAGTACGTGCAGGACACCCGGGCCGGCGGCGGAGGGGACGCACTGTCGGTCATCGACGAAGGCCGGCTGCGGACCATTGCCTCCCAGCTGGGCGTGCCCTACGTCCACCGTGCCGCCGGCGATCCGGCGGCCGCCATGCTGCAGCAGGCGCACCCCGGCAGGGCCGAACGGTCAGACCAGCACGGTTCGCTGGCCGCGGCCACTGAGCTTTATTGGATCTTCGCCGCCGGAGCCTTCCTGCTGGCCTTGCCGGAAGCGGTGGGCATCCTGCGGCAGCTTCGCGGGCTTCGGCCTTCTCGCGGCGAAAGGGGGGTACGGTGAACGCCACGGTCCGCAGGCGCCGGCTGCTGCTGTGGTCCGCCCTGCCGGCGCTCCTCATACTGTGCTTCGCCGCCAAGCTCCTCAGCCTGGGTATTCTCGCCCGTCAGGCCGCCGCCGGTTTCGAGGCCGGGAGCGCATCCACGGTGGGCACGGCGGCCGGCGGCCTCGGGATCGCCAACCTGGTGGAGCCGCACAAGGCGCCGTTCGCAGCGGGGGACGCTGCCGTGCTGGCAGGTGATGACGGGACCGCCAGAGCCCTGTTTGAACAGTCACTGCAGATGGTCCCGGCAGGCTCGGGCGACGAATGCCTGGTGCGGGTGAACCTGGTCCTGGTGATTGAACGCCTTGGTGACCAGCGCCTCCAGGTCGGCGACCCGGCGTCGGCCGTTCCCCTCTTCAAGCAGGCGCTGGACATTGGCGGGCAGGCGCCGGAAAGCTGCCGGTCCAACGACGCGGAGGACGGAGCGGGCAGCCGGTTGTCGGACGCTGAGGGGCGGCTGGAAGACAAACTGGGGGCTGCCGGACAAAAAGCGGCGCAGGACCCTCCGCAAGCCGGGGAGCCGTCTCCTGATCCATCCGGTGACACGCGGCAGAGCCAACTGGGCCAGCTTCAGGACAGTGCGCGGCAGGCCGAACGCGAGCGGAACAGCGGGCGCGAACGGGAGGAGTACCTGGACAGCAACGGCGGGACCGCGCCGGAGCGGCCCTGGTAGGAACGGCTGCCGGCGAAGAAAATTCTGTTGCCGGAAGAAACAACCTGTAAAACTGCGTCTTAATTCGGCGCCGACTTGTACCTCCTGAGCCGGCACCCCTAGAGTCTTATACAAGTTACCGCGGTAACGTGTCAGCGATCCTCCCTTCCGGAGGGTGTGGGTGCCCCCATGTGGGCCTGACATTTGCTCACGGACTACTTCATTCCAGGCGTAGCAGTCGCGGCTACGTCCTCGTGGAGTCCCTCCGTGTTCCCCAAACTCAAATTCATTGCCGGTTGTCCGCCTCCTCAGGCAGGCAGCCCCAATGGCCCAAAAGCCAAGGATGCAAATGTCACCACCAGGCCTTATTGACGCACATCCCCAACTATCCGAGACCGCCCCGGTGGCGCTCTCCTACGAGTTGTTCCCCCCGCGTTCGCCCGCGGCTGCGGAGACCCTCTGGACCACCATCCGTGAGCTGGAGACCACTGAGCCTGACTACGTCTCCGTGACGTACGGCGCCAGCGGATCAAACCGGGACACCGCCCTCGAGCTCATCAACCGGCTCCTGGTCGAAACCACGCTGCGGCCACTGGCCCACCTGACCTGCGTGGGCAACACCCCCCAGGAACTTGCTGCGGTCATTGGCGACCTGCTGGACATCGGGGTGCGTGGCATCCTCGCCCTGCGCGGCGACCTCCCCCAGGACGGCGCCCAGCCGGCGGCCGGGTCCCTGCGGTACGCCCAGAACCTGATCGACCTCATCCGCCGGGTGGAGCAGCGACGTTCGGCCTTGCTCTGTGCCGGGAAGATCGCTGTTGGCGTGGCCGCCTATCCCACCCGCCACCCGGAATCACCCAGCGAGGACCACGACGTCGAAGTGCTGCTCGCCAAGCAGCGTTCCGGCGCCGACTTCGCCATCACCCAGGTGTTCTTCGAAGCCGCACAGTACGAGAACCTGCTCACCCGTGCCCGCCGTGCCGGCGTGAGCATTCCCATCATCCCCGGCGTCATGCCGTTCACCAGCCTCCGCCGCCTTAACCGGCTGGGGGAACTGGCGGGAGTGGAACCGGCACCCAGGCTGATGGAACGCCTCGCGGCTGCGGACAACGACATTGATAGGCTCCACATCGGCGTAGACGCCACCGTCGACCTCGCCAATGCCGCCCTCGATGCCGGAGCTCCCGGTCTCCACCTCTACACCTTCAACGAGCACCAAAGCGCGCTGGAAGTCCTGGACAAGCTCGCCCTGCCACGCCACAACCGCAGCAGCCACGCCCGGGCTGCCGTTGCCCGGCCCCAGCTGGCCAGCTGAACGCCGGCCCGGCGCACCTCCATCGAGGCCGCCCGTTCCCGCATGGAGGTTGTCCACGACCTTGAGGCCACGCGGCTTTGGCCGCGGCGTCTACGACATCCACTCCCCGCGCGTTCCCGGCGAGCAGGAAGTCACTGAGCTGCTCAGCACCGCCGTCCGGCATGTACCGTCCCGCCAGCTCTGGGTCAACCCTGACTGCGGCCTGAAGACCCGCGGCCACGCCGAAACTGAGGAATCCCTGCGGAACCTGGTCAAGGCCACGCAAGCCGTCCGGGCAGGACTGCTGGAAACGGCACGCTGACCGAGACGGGCCGCACGCCGGCAGGTCACCCCATGTGGCCTGCCGGCGCCGCCTCTTTCATCCTCAGGGCGCTCACCAGCAGCCACACGGTCCATGCGAGGATCGCCACGATGCCCACCAAGGTGGGCAGCGTGTTCGCCGCGGAGAATCCCGAGGCCCCGATGATCCATCCCTGGACCAGATAGGCCAGACCAGACAGCGCCATGAGGTAGCCGATGATGCGGGAAACGTCGCGGGCCGCTGCGACAACAACACCCAGAAGCACCAGCGCGGTGCCCAGCAGGAAGTTCTGGTAGCTGCGCATTCCCCATTCCAGCCACCGGATGCCCTCTGCCGTGGCGAACCGTGCCGCTTTCTCCGGCTCGGGCGCGGCGGCCCAGGCATCCACCGCCTGCTTCAGTGCCACGCCGTCCACCGCCTGCAGGGCTGCATAGAGCGCCAGGGCGGCAGCTGCGGAGAGGACACCGAAGCGGGCAGTCCAGGACACGGCGTGCCGCTGGATGTCGACGGCGGGCCAGAGGGCAACCAGGCCGGCGCACACCAAGGCCATGCCTATGAACTGGCCCAGATGGACAGCGGTCCACACGCCGCTTTCGGCGTAGGCGGTGAATGAGGCAACGTGGTCGTTCGCGTCGTGGGATTCGGCGTGGAACACGCCGGCGATAATTGAAACGGCGACACCGGCGAGCAACAGTATGGCCGAAAGCCGCCAGGTCCGGGCTCTGGCATCCTTCATGGGTTCATGGTGGAACCGGGCCCGGGGAACGGCCAGTGCCAAAAGCCCCGTTCAGGACTCCCAGACGATTTCGTCGTCCACCACGCCGTCCTGGTCAGCGGATGCCACCAGGACCTCATCGGTGAAGTGCTCGCCGAGGGTGAAATCCAGGACGAAATAGCGTTCCGGCTGGCCCGGGTAGATGGCAACATGCCCGAGTTTCAGGGCTTTGAGGAACACCTCATTGGTGAGCTGGCTCCGGTCCTGGACGCCGAATACCTTGTGCAGCTGCTCGTCCTTGAGCGCGTTGCAGTGGAAGTGCAGGTATTCCTGTGGACTGGTGCCCTCCTGCTCCAGCTCCTCGGCGATCATTTCGCGGACCTCGTCCACCAGTTCGGGCAGGAAGCGGAGCCGGTATTCCACCTTGCGCAGTGCGGCTTCATCGAAGTGGTCGTGGGCGTTGATGTTCAGGTCGAGTTCCAGCGGATGGCCGCGCAGCTCATGTTTGGCGGCGAAGAGGTGATCCATGCCGTGGTTGAGCTCAATCTCCCCAAAGTGCTGGCTCGCTACCTTGTTCATATTCTCAACATAGACCCGAAGGGCAGACCATTCCAGCGTTCCGGGCTAATTCACCGCGGTGCGCATCCCCGCGAGCGTTTCGGCCAGCAGGTCAACGAAAAGCTGCACCCGGGCCGTTTTCCGGTCATTGATCAGCAGCGCAAAGACGTTCCGTGCCAGCCGGATTTCGGGGACGTCCAGCACCACCACGCCTGCGGGCTTGTTCCGCAGCGCCAGTTCCGGAACCAGGGCAGCGCCCAGGCCGGCAGCCGCCATCTCCAGGCTGGCATGGAAGTCATCGCTGTGCGCCACCACCCGCGGGTGCAGGTTGCAGCCGGCGAAGAGGCGCTCAATGACCATGGCGTCACTGGTGCCGGGATGGTGCATGATCCAGGGCATCTCGGAGAGGTGGTCGGCCGCGACCTTCGCATCGGCCCGGAAGCCCCAGCCGGCGGGAAGCACCACCCGGAAATCATCGTCGCCGATCCACTGCCGGTTGATCGTGTTGGGCCACGCGAAGCCGGTCTGGCCCACCTGGAACACCACGGCCAGGTCCAGGTCGCCTCCGGTGCGCAGCCCCTGGATGGTCTGGCCCGGTTCTGCGACGGATACCCGCAGGTCGATTCCCAGCTTCTTCCACGCGGGATTCTTGAGGATCCGCGGCAGGACGTACGTTGCCAGGCTGGGAAAGATCCCCAGCCGCAGTTCCTGGCTGCCGGTGTCCTGCGTCCGTGAGGCGGCGGCCATCAGTGCTTCGATGTCCGTGAGCACTTTGGCGGCGTGCCGTGTCATGACGACGGCGGCTTCCGTAGGGATCACGGCGCGCGCCGACCGCTGGAAGAGGGTGACTCCCGTTTCCCGCTCCAATGCTGACATCTGCTGCGAGACGGCGGAGGCCGTGTAGCCGAGTGTTGCGGCTGCCGCAGCGAACGATCCCAGCCGCGTGACCTCCAGTAAGGTCTTCAGGTGTACGGGGTTTACCACCAGTTCACAGTACTGCACCCATCCGCCGCCGCGACCGCGCCGAATAGCCGTCTGTATAACCAGCACAGCGGCAATGTTCAGCAGAGGAGCCTGAAGTGTCACTTGACCCAGCAGTAAGTGCAGGCGGCCGGCGGCGCGTAGCCGTGATCGGCAGCGGGGTGGCCGGATTGACCGCCGCCTACGTACTGAACAGGCAGGACGACGTCACCCTGTTTGAGGCCGATTCGCGGCTGGGCGGCCATGCCCACACCCACGACATGCCCCAGGCCGACGGAAGCGTCATCGGCGTGGACACCGGGTTCATCGTGCACAACGAACGGACCTATCCCACCCTGCTCCGGCTCTTCGCGGAACTTGGCGTCGAAACCCAGGACTCCGAGATGAGCATGTCCATCCGCTGCGACGGCTGCGGACTGGAATACGCCGGCGCCCGCGACGGCGCGCGCGGAATCATCGCCAAGCCCTCCAGCCTGCTGCGCGGCCGTTACCTGCTGATGCTGCTGGAGGTCACCCGCTTTTACCGGAAGGCGAGGGCACTGCTCAGGACGGCGCCGCCGTCGGCCGTCAGCGACGAAGTCGACGTGCCCGAACTGACGCTGGGGGAATTCCTGGCGCGGGAAAAGTTCAGCAGCTACTTCATTTCCCACTTCATGACCCCGGTGGTCAGCGCCGTCTGGTCCTGCGATCCCACCACCGCCCTGGCCTATCCGGCGCGGTACCTCTTCACGTTCCTTGGCCACCACGGCATGCTGGGCGTCAAGGGCTCGCCTCAGTGGCGCACCGTGACCGGCGGCTCGGCACGGTACGTCGAAAAGCTTGCCGCCACGCTCCCCGACGTGCGCCTCAACACTCCCGTGACCGCCATCCGGCGCCTGCCCGAGGGCGTGGAGCTGGCAACGGCCGGCGGGCTGGAAGGCTTTGACGCCGTCGTGATCGCCACCCATCCCGCCCAGGCACTCGGCTTCCTGGCCGACGCCACGCCGGAGGAAAAGGAGGCGCTCGCCGGCATGCCCTATTCCGTGAACCACACCGTGTTCCACCAGGACCCGGCGGTCCTGCCCGCGGCGGACAACGCCAAGGCGTCCTGGAACTACCGGCTCCCGGCCTGCGACGCCCGGCCGGACAAGGTGCTGGTGAGCTACGACCTCACCCGGCTGCAGCGGCTTGAGCCCGCGGACGGCCGCCCCTACCTGGTGAGCCTGGGCGAGTCGGAGCTGATCTCCGACGACGCCGTGCTGGAACGGATGGTGTACGAACACCCGCAGTACACTCCGGAATCCCTGAAAGCCCAGCAGGCCATCGCGGCGCTGGGCGACGGCAGGATCGCTTATGCCGGGGCGTACCTTGGCTGGGGCTTCCACGAGGACGGAGCCCTCTCCGGGGTACGCGCCGCGGAGAAGCTGGGCCGCACCTGGCCGGTGGCCCGGGCCGACGATTCCACGGACTCCACCGGCGAGGGGGAGCGGGAACTGCTGTCCGCAGAACCTGTATGACCATGGAGGCCTCGATCTACCGCACGTCCATTTCCCATGTGCGGCGCACCCCGTTGAAGAATGCTTTCACCTACCGGAGCTACAGCTGGTTCGTGGACGTCGACAACCTTCCCCGCCTGCCCGGGCTGCTCCGGCCACTCGCGGTGTTCCGCGCCGGAGACCACCTGGGCGATCCGGACGCGGACATCCGCTCCAACGTGGAGCGGTACCTGCGCACCCAGGGAATAGAGCCCGACGGCGGCGCTATCCACATGCTGACCAGTGCCAGGGTTTTTGGCTACGTCTTCAATCCGCTCACGCTGTTCTGGTGCTACCGCTCCACCGGGGAACTGCAGTGCGTGGTGGCCGAGGTCCACAACACCTATGGCGAGCGGCACTGCTATTTGCTGCACACCGATCCCGGCGGCCGCGGCTCGGTGCCGAAAGCCTTCTACGTTTCACCTTTCAACGACGTCGACGGGCAGTACCGGATGAAGCTCCCCGCGCCCGGGGACAGGCTTGCGTTGTCCATTGTGCTGGAGCGTGAAGGGCAGCGCCCCTTCGTGGCCACCATGGACGGCCGCCGCAGGCCAGCCACCAATTCCAACATCCTTGCGGCGGCTTTGACGGTGCCTGCCGCGCCGCTGCTGGTATCCGCCCTGATCCGGGTCCAGGGCATTAAACTCTGGGCAAGACGCCTGCCCGTCGTTGCCAGACCACATCACCCCTCACAGGAGGCAGTTCAATGACAATGACTGACGACAACGGAACTGCTTCAGCTTCCGTCCACAACAAGACCCACGGGCCGGCCGCCACCCACCCGCCCGCAGCCTGGACCGCCGGCGGGGTCCCCGCTGCGCCCGCCACCATCGATCCTGCCCTGTGGCCCGGTGTTGCCCAGCCGCCGTCGGGCCTCAAGGCCGATGTTGCAGGGAAGGCCGCGGGCCTGATGTTCAGGGGTGCAGTCAAGCGGCTTCCGCTGCGCGTTGAATACCCTGACGGTTCGGTCCTGGGGATGGGCGGACCGGACGCCCCCGTGATGACCATGCTGCGGCCCGCAGCATTCGAGGCGCGGATCGGCGACAACGGGCTGATCGGGCTGGGCGAATCCTTCATGGCCGGTGACTGGGAGGCATCCGACCTGGCCGCGGTGCTCGAAGTCTTCGCGGCCTCGGTGGACACGCTGATCCCCATGCCGCTGCAGAAGCTGCGCTCGCTGTACCTGCCGCGGACGCCGCGCCAGGAACGCAACGCCGAACAAAACACCCGCAGCAACATTTCGCGGCACTACGACCTGTCCAACGACCTGTTCTCCAACTTCCTGGACACCACCATGAGCTACTCGTCGGCGCTGTTTCCCGGCGGGGCCGGGCCGCTGTCCTCGGTGGCATGGGATTCCCTGGCGGAGGCCCAGCAGGCCAAGATCGACCGGCTGCTGGACAAGGCCGGCGTGGGCGAGGGTACCCGCTTGCTGGAAATCGGCACCGGCTGGGGTGAGCTTGCCCTGCGTGCCGCTGCCCGCGGCGCCACCGTCTACAGCGTCACGCTGTCCAGTGAGCAGCAGGCGCTGGCGCAGGAACGCATTGCGGAGGCCGGCTTCGCGGACCGCGTGACGGTGGCCCTGCAGGACTACCGCGCCGTGGAAGGGGAGTACGACGCCGTGGTGTCCGTCGAGATGATCGAGGCCGTGGGGTATGAGTACTGGCCCATTTATTTCCAGACGATCGACCGCGTCCTGGCCCCGGGTGGAAAGGTGGCCATCCAGGCGATCACCATGCCGCACGGGCGCATGCTGGCCACCCGCAACGCCTACACCTGGGTGCACAAGTACATCTTCCCCGGCGGCTTCCTGCCGTCCGTCCGGGCCATCGAGGGCGTGACGCAGCAGCACACCACCCTGCGGGTGCGGGAACGCATGGGCATGGGCGACCACTACGCCGCCACCCTGCGGCTGTGGGAGGAACGGTTCCTTGCCCGTTCCCGCGAGGTAGGGGAGCTGGGCTTCGACGCCGTGTTCCAGCGGATGTGGCTGTTCTACCTCTGCTACTCGCGCGCCGGGTTCCAGTCCGGATACCTGGATGTACAGCAGATTGTGCTGGACCGCCGGGAGGCACAGCTGTAGGTTTCACCGTGTGTACCCAGCGGGGACAGGAGGACGCATGAAACTGAAGACGCTCGCATGGACCACCGCGGCGACGGTGGCCACCGCCGCCGCGGGCGGTGTTGCGACGGACCCCCGGAGCAGTTGGTACCTGAAGCTGCGCAAGCCGGACTGGCAGCCGCCCGCGATTGCTTTTCCCGTGGTGTGGACGGCCCTGTATGCGGACCTTGCCGTGACGTCCGCCGCCGCACTCGACAATGCGGTGGAGCTGGACAGGGCTGCTGACACTCCGGGTCCGGTCAGGAAGGACCACAGCCGGGAACTGCGCGCCTACCGGGGTGCACTGGCCGCCAACCTGGTGCTCAACGCTTCATGGAGCTGGTTCTTCTGGCGCTCCCGCCGGCCGTGGCTGGCCGCTGCCGAGGCGGCGGTACTGGCGGCCAGCAGCGCAGACCTGGTGCGCAGGACGTACCGGCTGAACCGGGTTGCCGGAGCATCGCTGGCTCCGTATGCGGCATGGTGCGGCTTCGCCACTGTGTTGTCCACCGCCATCGCCCGGCTCAATCCAGCCAGGCCTTAGGCGGAAGGGCTGCCGGTTCAGCGTCCTTCGGGGGTGCTGCAGGTCCCAAGGGTCCCTGACCACTACATGTAGTGGTCAGGGACCTTTTTCCTTGTGGCCGGACGGCCGGGCGACACGCCGGGAATCACGACACGCGGACTGTGCATATGTGTTCAACCCCATCCACAGGGTGTGGACCCAGACCGCAAAAATCCCGGGATCCCGGGCATTTTTCCAGTCCCTGCCTGTGGATTAACGGTGCATTAAATGACATACTTGTAATACATCATCTTGGGGTTCCAAAGAGGCGTCTGCACTACATGTAGTATCTACATACAGCTGGACGGGGACACCGACCCAGCAGAAGAGTTCAACTAAGGGGACAGGGACAATGACCGTAACGGTTTACACGAAGCCTGCTTGTGTTCAGTGCAACGCCACTTACCGCGCGCTCGACAAGAAGGGCATCACCTACCAGAGCGTTGACATCTCCCAGGACGCCGAGGCACTCGAGCGCCTGAAGGCATTGGGCTACATGCAGGCTCCCGTTGTGGTCACCGACCAGGACCACTGGTCCGGCTTCCGCCCGGACAAGATCGAGGAACTCGCGCTGTCAGCCGTTTCCTCCGTGGCCTAGGAGCCACAGCTTTTCCTGCCGGCAACCATCAACCAGCTGAGGTGACTCCCATGGCAGCACCAACAGCACAGCGAAGCGCTTCGCAACACCACGCGGCTCAGCGCGTGGAGGTGTCCCCGCCGGCCACTTCGCACCACCAACCGGAGCAGGTCGTCACGGACAGCCCGCTCATCTACTTTTCCTCGGCATCCGAGAACACCAGCCGCTTCGTCGCGAAGCTTGGCCGGAAGGTGGCCCGGATCCCGTTGTATGCAAAGGACGCACCCCTCCTCGCCACCCGGCCGTTCGTGCTGGTTGTGCCAACCTACGGCGGCACCGGGGGAGAGGGGTCCGTTCCCAAGCAGGTCATCCGGTTCCTGAACAACCCGCAGAACAGGCAACTGCTCCGCGGCGTCATCGGCGCCGGCAACACAAACTTCGGGGAAAACTACTGCATGGCCGCGGACATCATTGCCTCCAAATGCCAGGTACCCCACCTTTATCGATTCGAACTTATGGGAACGCCGGAAGACGTCACCCGGGTCAACCAAGGATTGGACACGTTTTGGACACGACTGTCGCAGACACAGAAGTAACCAGGGCCCAGAAGCCTGAGATGCCCGCCGCCTACAAGGGCTTGGGTTACCACGAGCTGAACGCCATGCTGAACCTCTACGGCCCGAACGGCGAAATCCAGTTCGACGCCGACCGTGAGGCCGCCCACCAGTACTTCCTGCAGCACGTTAACAACAACACGGTGTTCTTCCACGACCTGGAAGAGAAACTCGACTACCTGGTGAAGAACCAGTACTACGAGCGCGAGACGCTGGACCAGTACACGATGAACTTCATCCGTGACCTGTTCAACCGTGCCTACAAGAAGAAGTTCCGCTTCGAGACCTTCCTGGGCGCCTTCAAGTTCTACACCTCCTACACGCTGAAGACGTTCGACGGCAAGCGCTTCCTGGAACGCTACGAAGACCGCGTCTGCATGGTGGCCCTGCACCTGGCGCGCGGCAACGAGCAGCTCGCCCTGCAGATGGTGGATGAGATCATCGACGGCCGCTTCCAGCCGGCCACCCCCACCTTCCTCAACGCAGGCAAGAAGCAGCGCGGCGAGCTGGTCTCCTGCTTCCTGCTCCGCATCGAAGACAACATGGAGTCGATCGGCCGCTCCATCAATTCCGCACTGCAGCTGTCCAAGCGCGGTGGCGGCGTGGCGTTCGCACTGACCAACATCCGCGAGGTGGGTGCGCCCATCAAGCAGATCGAGAACCAGTCCTCCGGCGTCATCCCCGTGATGAAGCTCCTCGAAGACAGCTTCTCCTACGCCAACCAGCTCGGTGCCCGCCAGGGTGCCGGCGCCGTGTACCTGCACGCGCACCACCCGGACATCTACCGCTTCCTGGACACCAAGCGCGAGAACGCGGACGAGAAGATCCGCATCAAGACCCTCTCGCTGGGCGTCGTCATCCCGGACATCACGTTCGAGCTGGCCAAGAAGGACGAGGACATGTACCTGTTCTCGCCCTACGACGTGGAGCGCGTCTACGGCATGCCCTTCTCCGACGTCTCGGTCACCGAGAAGTACTACGAGATGGTGGACGATTCCCGGATCAAGAAGACCAAGATCAAGGCGCGGGAGTTCTTCCAGACCCTCGCCGAGATCCAGTTCGAATCCGGCTACCCGTACATCATGTTCGAGGACACCGTGAACCGGGCCAACCCGATCGACGGCAAGATCATCATGTCCAACCTGTGCTCGGAAATCCTCCAGGTTTCCCAGCCCACCACGTACAACGATGACCTGTCCTACGACGAGACCGGCAAGGACATCTCCTGCAACCTGGGCTCGCTGAACATCGCCAAGACCATGGACTCGCCGGACTTCGGCCTGACCATCGAGACGGCCATCCGGTCCCTGTCCGCAGTGTCCGACATGTCCAACATCACCTCGGTGCCGTCCATCGCCAAGGGTAACGACCAGAGCCACGCCATTGGCCTGGGCCAGATGAACCTGCACGGCTACCTGGCCCGTGAGCGGGTCCACTACGGTTCCGAAGAGGGCCTGGACTTCACCAACATCTACTTCTACTCGGTGGTGTACCACGCCGTCCGCGCCTCCAACCTGCTGGCCATCGAAACCGGCCAGACGTTCGGCGGCTTCGAGAAGTCCAAGTACGCCTCCGGCGAGTTCTTCGACAAGTACACGGAGCAGGAGTGGGTGCCGCAGACCGCGAAGGTCCGCGAGCTCTTCAGGGACGTGCACATCCCCACGCAGGCGGACTGGCTGGCGCTGAAGGCCTCCGTCATGGAGCACGGCATCTACAACCAGAACCTGCAGGCTGTTCCGCCCACCGGTTCGATCTCCTACATCAACAACTCCACCTCCTCGATCCACCCGGTGGCGTCCAAGATCGAGATCCGCAAGGAAGGCAAGCTGGGCCGCGTTTACTACCCGGCACCGTACCTCACCAACGACAACCTGGAGTACTACCAGGACGCGTACGAAATCGGCTACGAGAAGGTCATCGACACCTACGCTGCCGCCACCCAGCACGTGGACCAGGGCCTGTCACTGACGCTGTTCTTCAAGGACACCGCCACCACGCGCGACATCAACAAGGCCCAGATCTACGCCTGGAAGAAGGGGATCAAGACCATCTACTACATCCGTCTCCGCCAGCTCGCGCTGGAAGGGACCGAGGTCGAGGGCTGCGTCTCCTGCATGCTGTAGCCCCGCTGGTCGAGCCTGGCGAGACCAAAGGTTGAGTACGACGGCGGGTGCCCGCCCGCCGTCGTAGGTAAGGTTTAAAAGCTATGAGGAGCCATGCTCGAACATGACTCCTCATATGTCCCGGAAAACGAGACGGCTCCAAAGTTGCACCTTGGACTGTTGAGTTTACATGAGTTTTGCACCGCCGCCAGGCGGTCCTCCTCCGGGGCGTAATTGCCTCGGAGGAGGTGATAATTATGGGTAGGACTGTAAACAGAAGCGCCGGTAGCGGCCGCTTCGTCAGTAATGCAGCAGCCGCTCGGTGGCCGTCGAAGACGACAACCGAGCGCGTAGGCAGCGGAACGTCTAATGCCAAGACCGTGAACCGGTCGGCGGCGTCGGGACAATTCGTCACCGATGCAGCGGCGAAGCGAAATCCTGGCGGGACGATAAGTCAGCGCGTGTAAGTGGGTTGGGGGCTGAGGCCTGCGGCCCGGCCCCCAACTCCAGGCCCAGGTGTACTGGTTCTGTCGGAAAATATAAGGCGAGGAAATGATGAGCGAAAAGGTCAAGCTGCTGAGCCACGTCGAGGCCATCAACTGGAACCGGATCCAGGACGACAAGGACGTGGATGTCTGGAACCGTCTGGTGAACAACTTCTGGCTGCCGGAGAAAGTGCCGCTGTCCAACGACGTCCAGTCGTGGAACACGCTGACCCCGGTCGAGCAGCAGCTCACCATGCGCGTGTTCACCGGGCTCACCCTGCTGGACACCATCCAGGGCACTGTGGGCGCCGTTTCCCTGATTCCGGATGCGCTGACCCCGCACGAAGAGGCCGTCTACACGAACATCGCGTTCATGGAGTCCGTCCACGCCAAGAGCTACTCCTCGATCTTCTCCACCCTCGCCTCCACCAAGGAGATCGACGAGGCGTTCCGCTGGTCCACCGAGAACGAGAACCTTCAGAAGAAGGCCCAGATCGTCATGGACTACTACCAGGGCGACGACCCCCTGAAGCGGAAGGTGGCCTCCACCCTGCTGGAGAGCTTCCTGTTCTACTCGGGCTTCTACCTGCCGATGTACTGGTCCTCGCGCGCCAAGCTCACGAACACGGCCGACCTGATCCGCCTGATCATCCGCGACGAAGCCGTGCACGGCTACTACATCGGCTACAAGTTCCAGCGCGCCCTGGAAACCGTGTCCGAGGAACGCCGCCAGGAAATCAAGGACTACACGTTCGAGCTGCTCTTCGAACTGTACGAGAACGAGGTCCAGTACACTCACGACCTGTACGACGGCGTGGGCCTGGCCGAGGACGTCAAGAAGTTCCTGCACTACAATGCCAACAAGGCCCTGATGAACCTGGGCTACGAGGCGATGTTCCCGGCATCCGTCACCGACGTGAACCCGGCCATCCTCTCGGCTCTGTCCCCGAACGCTGACGAGAACCACGACTTCTTCTCCGGCTCCGGCTCGTCCTACGTGATCGGCAAGGCCGTGAACACCGAAGACGAGGACTGGGACTTCTAACTGGTTATTTCGATACGCAGGCCGGCGGCACATTCTGTACTGTGACAGCCGGTTTCAATGGACCCCGCACGCTTTGCGCGGGGTCCATTGCGCTTCCCGGGCGGCACGAACCGACAGCACACGTTGAGCTCACCGCGCGGCGAGGTACGCAGCCAGGCAGTCCTCTCCGAGGGACCGCGGCAGGCGGAAGTAGTCCACTGTGCCTTTGCCCGCTGGCATCATTGAGTTGCTGCCTGGTTGAGCCAGGATGCCAGCGCGCGCCTGCGGCGGCGAAGGCAACTTCGGTGGCTCCCAGTCCTGGTGCTCACTCTTGTAATTGCGCCCGGAGGGCGAAACCCAGCCGGGCGGCACATTCTTTGACGCCGCCGTCGGCCGCCACCGGCTGGTGTGCCGCAACCGATGGTGCTTGGGACATGGCTGTCCCAGGTTGCTGATTCCAGTGGTCCCGCCCTGGTGCCAGGCGAGCAGATGATCTGCTTCGTTGTCCAAAGAACTGTTGTTGCAGCCGGGGAAGGGACACTTGCCGTCCCGCAAACGCAGCCACCGCCGCATGGCCTTGGTGAGCCGGTAGCTGGTGCGGCCTATTTCCAGCGGGGCGCCGTCCCGGGGATCCACAAGCACGCGGTAAAACGAAGCAGCTCCGTTGGCTACGAGATCCCGTGCCATGGCAGCCGGGATGGGGCCATAACCGTCCAGCATCGCTGGTTCGTCCGTGGCACCGAGGAGGGAAAATACCGGGACGGTGACCAGGACTTCGGCGCGGGGAACGGGGATGTCAGCAAGCCCCTTCGACGCGGTACCGGCGTCGTCAGTTCCCGCGGACCCGCCGCAGCAACCGGTGCAGCCGCTGCCCCCGCGGAGGGCCGTAGCGGCGAAAAGATCCGCGCGAAGTTGGGTGAGGGTGCGCTCCTCGTTGGGTCCCTGGAAGCCCCGGGCAATAGCGGTGTAGCGGTTCCAGATGGCCGTAGCCTTGTCTGCCGGCAGGTATGCGGACAAGCGTGCCATGCCGTCCTGCTCCGGAGCGAACTCGAGGCACCTCTCCGTCACGCTCTTTGCGTGCCGTATTTCGATGCTGTCCGGATGGTTGCGTTCGCGCCAGACCCGGGCCTTGCGCCGGAGGCGGTATGCGGGCATCTCCCCTGCGGGGCAACCGCGGGCAGCGTCCGGCGCGTCCGGGTCGAGGAAGTGGGCCTCCAACGCGGTCGCGGCGTCAGGGTTGAGGGTGGCGGCCTCCTCCACCATGACGCGGGCGTGCTGCCACGACATAGTTCCAGCCTTGAGTGCTTCCATAGTCCGGGGCAGCGAGGTCGTGAGCGCGTAGGACTGTGCCAGAAGTGCACCGGCGGCACGGTCGCCGATGGCCAGGAGGCAGCCTACCTCCGCGGCGATGGCCATTTCCTGCGCCTGCACCGGGATGTCCGGGGGAGCGATAGACCGCGCTGACTCCGCGAACGTGGCCACAGCCTCGGCCTTCAGTGCGGCGACACGGGCCTCGGTCCGAGCCAGTCCGGCCAGGATGTCCAGGCATTCGTCGGCGCCGGCGGCCAAGGGATCGTTGGCTGCGGGCGCTCCGCATGCGGCTTTGGCTACCTCGCCACGGACCACGGCAAGGGCGGCGTCGATCGCCTCAAATGCCTCTGCCACCGCGTCCCGTCCCATGTACTAATGATGAAGGGAGGGTCTGACAATTTGAGCGGGTAGTGGACTGCACCGGAAGTTTTCGCTACTACCCCCGGATAGTCGTTGCCCATAGGCTATGTGAGCAGATGAAAGGGGTGTCGCTCAGTAGCCCACGGCGTGTGGGTCCGTTCTGCTGCAAAGGCGACGCCGTTCAGCTACGGTCAGGAGCTGCGCTGCACTTCCACGACAGGGGACACATGAGCACAGTGGACATCAAAGGCAAGGCGACGCTGGAGTTGTCCGATGGAGTCCTTCGCTTGAGCTGGAAGCAGGGAACCTACGTAGGCATCGACGTGGCCAACGCCGCCCTCGCGGCCATCTCCTCCTTGGCCCAGGGCACCAGGTTGCCGATGCTGGTCGAAATCCACGGTGTGACCCACTCTGCGGCCGCTCGAAAAGTCTTTCCCGACGCAGCCAGCATTTCGCGTATGGCATTGCTGGGTTCCTCTCCCGTTGATCGCGTCATCGGCATGTTCCGCCTCCCCCTGGCACCGACGGGATTCCCGGTCAGGTATTTCACGTCTCGGGACAAGGCAATGGCGTGGCTGCTTGAAGACTCGGAGGAGGAAGCCACGGACGTGGACGACACTGACTGATCGCAGTTCCCATCCAGGCAACTCCCGCGGGGAACGCCTGCCGATCCGCAGCCATGGGCACGGGGCCGGCGGCGGATTGGGGGGGCTGCATCCGGTCTCGGGATGCTCCGGCCGCCGGCCCTGGCTCGATGTGCAGACCCTGCCCCAGCGGCAGGATCTTGACCTCAACGATAGGACCCGTCACTGAACGGCAACCCACGATGGGCACAAGGTTCGCTCAAGAGTGGCTCTGGCATTACCACTGGTTTTTGGATGACGGCGGTCAGATAGGATGCGAATTCCATCAACGATAGAAAGACCCCGTGAAGCAGAGTATTTTCGCCCGCGTTGCCCAGCTCGCCAAGGCCAACCTGAACACCCTCCTGGACTCAGCCGAAAACCCGCAGAAGATGTTGGACCAGATGATCCGGGATTACTCGGAGAACATCCGCGAAGCCGAGGCCGCCGCGGCGCAGACAATCGGCAACCTCCGGATGGCCGAAGACGACTACACCCGGGCAGTGAACGACGCGAACACCTGGGGCAGCAAGGCCGTAGCCGCCTCACGCAAGGCCGATGAGTTCCGTGCCGCCGGCAACAACGCGGACGCCGACAAGTTTGACGCCCTGGCCAGGCTCGCCCTCAGCCGGCAAATGACCGCCGAATCAATGGCCAAGTCCCAGGCGCCCACCTTGGCCGCGCAGAACCAGGCTGTCGACCAACTGAAGAACGGCCTGGACCTGATGCGGGCCAAGCTCCGGGAACTGACCGTAAAGCGCAACGAACTCGTTAACCGTGCCCGGGTCGCCGCCACCCAGTCCCAGGTCAACGACGCCCTCAAAGCCCTGGGCGGTGGAGACCCGACATCGGCGATCGGCCGTTACGAAGACAACGTCCGGCGCCAGGAAGCCACCGTCCGCGGCCAGCAGGAACTCGCATCCTCCTCCCTTGAGGCCCAGTTCGCATCACTGGAGGACCTCGGAGAGCAGACCGAAGTGGAAGCCCGGCTGGCGGCCCTCAAAGCGGGTGACCGGAAGGCCCCCGGCTCCCGGGATGGGTGAGGATGGAGCCGTAGCTGCTGGAAGATTCTGCCCCTAGGATGGCGCCATGAGGAAGTGGGGCGAGATGCATCCCGCGCTCCGTGCCGTTCTGGTTGGCGCACTCGCTTGTGCCGTCATTCTGGCAGCAGGACTTATCGCCGGGGGAAGCCCCGACGACGCCATCGCGAACGCCGTCTTCTACGCGCTGATGGTCGGTGGCGGCGTGTTCTTCCTGACGAAGCGGTTCCCGACCACGGCGGAGAAGCTTGATGAGCACGGCGACCTGGTCGTCTTCCTGCGATTCCCCGATTCATCGCCGGGCTCGTTGAGCAGCATCTGGCAGATGGGGATTGCCAGGCCGGGAGCCAGGCGGATCGATTTCCAGCCCATCGTCGACGACACGCTGATCCCCAGTGGCCGCAGCAAGGCTCTCACCGGGCTGGGGACATCAGGCGTTCCGGTGCGGAAAGTTAACCGTCACGACAATCAACAGGGCGTGCCGTTGGACTTCCGGATCCTCACCCTGGACTCAGACGGCGGCGTCATAGAAATCGCAGCCGGCCCGGCTAACCTCCAGAAACTCGAGCACGCCGTCGAGTCCGCGTCGCCGTAGCCTGTGGCTGGCAGATCGCCGGAATCATAGCTCAGGAGGAGTACAGGCATGCCCGTCGGCGTCGATCGGGTTTCCGCAGAGCGGGCAAAGGGGCCGCCCGGCGCCCACCACTTCACGTGTGCGCTTGGTGAAGGCGCGGGCTGTCCCTACTGGCATCCGCACCAACAGCATTTCGGGAGCCTCGGCCCCGTCCTCGCCAACGGACTCGTCGTCTGGATCAACATCGGCATCGGAGAGGGGATAGGCCTCAATCACCACCTGCGCCGTCGCTGGGTCCCAGCCCAGGCCCATGGCACCGGTCCGGAACTGCTCCTCAACAGCCTCAAGCGGATCGTTGTCGACCAGCTCAATGGGCGTGCCGGTGGGGACGCTGAACGGGTTCCCTTCGAGGGTGATGAGTTGGTCGAGAATTTCATCGATCTTCTCGGCGAGCAGGGCAGATTGCTGCTTCTCCATGGCGATGCTCACCAGCTGCGCCCCCGCGCGTACCTGCAAGTAGAACGTGCGCGCACCCGGAGCTCCGACGGTGCCGATGACGACCCGATCCGGCCAGGCAAACTCGTGAACAAGTGTAGGCATGTGAGTATTTTAGGGGAGATGGCGTGCGCGGCGGGTTTGCCCTGCCGCACGGGAGTTCACGGAGCGCGCAAGTGAGCCAGCACCAGCCCGATAGGTATGCTGACGGCGATCACCACCAGCAGGGCCCGGTATCCCCACGAAAACCAACCGGACGTTGGGCCCCGGCCCTGAACGGTCCGGAACATCAATGCCAGCGAAACAACCAGCAGCGCCCCGCCGGCATCAACAACCCACGGGTTGCCGGTCAATGTCCCGCCAATGACGGCCGCAGAGGCGCCGTTCCAGGCCACCAGCTCCGCAACTGCTTTCCACCCCACAAAGCGTTGCGGGGCCAGGAAGTACTGGGCAATGCCCAAAGCACCCTGTGCCACTCCTCCGACGAGCACCAGGTACGCAGCGGCCCACGACCCATGCTCAAGACGGAGCGGACCGGTGACTGCCGCAACCAACCCGCCCGCCACAACGCACAACAGCGCGACCGCGCCGAAAGCCACGGCCCCCTTCATAGTGCCTCCCGGCATCACACGTGACGAGTCGCTCATGCGCTCCAAGCTACTGCACTGCTTCAAAGGGCACGGCGCCGGCTACTCCATCAATGAATAGGTTGAGCCCGTGCGCGTGCGCTGCAAAAGGCCGAAGTCGACCAGGTAGCGGCGCAGCAGGACGACGTCGTCGGTATAGCTGAGCAGCCGCTCATTGACTTGCCGCTCCGTCAGCGTTTCGCCAGGTTCGACGATCTCGTTGGCGATCCTTGCCAGCAGGGCCCGCCGCTCGGCAACGTTCGCAGGGTATCGCTCGATCCGCCCCAGCCGCATGAACCTGTCCAGCCCAGTCCTCGGCTGCCGGCGCGGCTGCTGGGCCAGCAGGTCGCGGAAAATCGAGTCCACTGCCACCAGCCCACCCGATGCCTGCTGTTGCACCAGCCCCGACTCAGTCAGTGCTGCGAGCGCCCGCACCCGCCGCTGTTCCTTCACCCCAGGCAGGACGTCCTTGGCCGCCGCACCCAGCACAATCTGAGCGTAGGCAATCCTCGCATCGGCATTGCCCAGTGCTGCCAGCACCCGCCGCCAATGCGGGCCGTTCATTCCTGTGCCTCCCGCCACCTCGGTTTTCTCCTCTTCACGTACTCACACCCAGGCATTGGAGTGTGCCGCAAAATCCTAGCCCTGGTGCCGTGGTCCCGGGAAGCGGTGGTGAGGTGGATCTGTACCGATGCCCTGTCCGCAGGGTTCGCCCTGGCAGCACCGAAGGAGGCACCGGAGCGGGCATCCCGGAAGCGCGTTACGCGTCCCCGTCCTTGGCGTACAGGGCCAGGAGATCGCGGCTGAACTCGTGCGGGGATGTTTCGCACGGACTGTGCCCACCGCGGTACACCCCTATCCGCGCCCGGATTGCCTGGGCGAACAGCCGGTGCAGCCGGAGCGGCCACAGGTCATGTTCACCCACCGCCACGAACTTGGGAAGCGGCGCCTCCGCCAATGCGGCCCGAAGGTCCGGGACGTTCTGCATCAGGGTGTAGATATCGCGGACGGAGGCGCGGCGGGTGAAGCGGAAGCGGTAGTTGACGAACCGTTGCCGTCCCGGCGGTACATGGGCCACCCTGCCGCTCCGGATTCCCCAGATCAGCAGGGCAGCGCCGGCGCGACCGTTCACCCAGGTGCTGAACCGGCCAATACGGCTCACGCCCCGGAAGCTCTGGCCCGGTTCCGGCGGGCACCCCAGGAACGTGATGGACCGGAACAGTTCGGGCCGCTGCACGTAGGCAAGCTGGGCGATGATGCCCGCGAAGGAATAGGCCACGATGTGGGCCGGGGTGGTTGTGGTTTCCAGGACGGCCAGGAAGTCATCCACGAACAACCGGTAGTCGTAATGCTTCCGGGGCGGCACCAGGTTCTCGGGGCCGGCGCCGGCTGACTGGTATTGGCCCGCCAGGTCGTAGGTCAGCGCGTAGTAGCCGGCTTCGGTGAGGTCCGGCATCATGAGCGAGAAATCCTCTTTCGAGCCCGTGGCACCGGGTATTAGTACGACGGAGGGATCTTCCGGATTTCCCAAGGCCATGGCGGCCAGCTTTCCGCTGGGAACGTCGATCGTGAACTGCACGGCGCCCAGTGGCGGGACCGACCAATCGACGTCGCCCAACCCGGCATCCAGCAGTGCCGCTGCATCTACCTGGGCAGAACCGAACTCCTCGGGGTCAACCCCGTACTCTTTCCGGCCCGGCTCCGCCATGGTCCCAAGATAGTCCAGCAACGCTACATCTGGCCGCCCTCGAGGATCCGCCGCGCATCCTCCTGCGCCCGGAGTGCCACGTCCGTGACCACCTCACCCTTCACATGCCCGGCCGCGGAGATGATGCTCCGGAGTTCGGTTACGGTCAGGGGCGGACTGGTGCTGTGCGCCACGGCATGGCAGTTGTGGCAGAGCGGAACGAGGTCGGCAACGGGGTCAAGCTGATAAGGGCCGTCAAGCATGGATGGGGGAGCCAGGTGGTGGACGCCCATCACCCCCGTCCCCGCCCCGCTGTAGGCGGACTCGAAAGAGAAGCCGCAGGAGGCGCACGACGTGCCATGGAAGGCCAGGCAGGCCCGGCGCGCATCGGGGTCCCGCTCGTAGCGGCTCACCTGGATGGTGCTGACGGCCTCCGGCGGGAGGGTCCCGCCCGCCACCTCGGCAGGGTCCGCCGTGGATGGCCCGTGGTCCCGCCACAGCCGGCGCAGTACAGGCACGGACGACGGCGGCAGGGTCACCAGGGGCGGGCCCTTCACCCTGGCACGGAGGTCATTGGGAAGGGCCCCGCCCAGGATGCCGGGACGGATCTGCTCGCCGAGCGGCAGGAGTGAATCCAAAGCGAGCGCGAAGGACCAGCCATCGAGGACGGCATCCACACCGGCGGCAGCCTGATACGGCTCGGATGTCACGAACCCGTGGCCGATCAGGCCGCTCGCGGCGTCATTGCTGCCCTCCAGGAGGAGCCAGGCCTCGGTTCCCGGACTGACGTCAGGACGGAAGCCGGTGTGCCAGCGGTCCAGGAAGATTCCGGACCCGGATACCTGCGCGACGGCGGCACGGTAGTTCCAGCGGCGCAGTGTGTTGGCGTCGCAGCCGAGAATTACAGCAGCCACTGTCCACCAAACCCCGCCATGCGTCGTCGACCCCCACGCACTGAAGGCGGGTTAGATCGGTTCCTTGGCGAGTGCCTTGGTCTTTGCGGGCGTCTCGCGCCCCAGGCGTTCATCCAGGGTGACGCGCAGCCGTGCGGCGGCAACCTGGACACGGTGCTCGGCAGGGGAGGCCTTTTTCGTGGCGGGCTTGGCAGCGCTGTTCCGGGGAGCGTGGACAAACCGGTGTTCAGGCGACGTGGCGCTCATGGTCCAACCTCCTTGGTACTGTCTTCATCCGTCGTTCCATTCTCGCCTAAGTTGCCGCGGCCGTCCACGAACGCCGGTTCCTGCCCGGAGCCGGCGTCAGCCTCAGCCTCGTCGCCGTTGTCGTCGCCGTTTTCGTCTCCGGACACGCTCTTCCAAGCAATGTCGAACAGCTCGAGCTCCTCGTTGCGGGCCAGTTCGCTCCGGGCCAGGACTTCCAGCGTCGCCAGCCCCAGCGCCTTGGTCCCTTCATCGGGGTCGAGTGCCCGGTCCAGCGCCCACTGGGTCCGTCGCCACCACTCGGCCCGGCTGTCCGACTCGGTCTTCTGCTGAAGGGCGTTGGCGTCCGCCTCGCGCTTCTGCTCCAGCGCTGTTTTGTCGGCGGCCGTGCGCTGCTTCAGCGTGCGCCAGTTGATGTAAAAGGCCAGCAACGCGGCGATGAGGACTGCCAGGGGTCCGAGGCCGGCCAGGATGACCCACCAGTCCGCCGGGCCGGAATGGACCACGACATCCAACGGGCCGGGGGAGGGAACAGGGGTCACCCGACCAGCTTAGGCCGCACTGCGGCCGGCAGCCGGGTCGACACCCGCAGTCCGTTGCATCAGCCGCCGTGCCGTGAGACGAGGACAGGTCCGCGGGCGTGGTGCAAAACGGCGTGTGCGGTTGAACCGATGGTCTCCCTGAGGATGCCCCGGCCCTGGGACCCCACCACCACCATCCGCGCTTCCCCGGCGGCTTTGAGGATGGCGTGCGGGACCGACGTGTCCGCAAGTACTTCACCATCCACGCGCACGAGGGGCGCTTTGGCCGTTGCGCGGTTCAGTGCGGACGCCAGGACTTCCCGGGCTTCGGCGGCGTCCCGTCCTTCAGGCAGTTGATAGCCTGCGGGCTCGTGCCGGACGTGGACCACCTTGAGGGGTGCCTGCCATGCCGACGCCAGGGCGCATGCACCATCCAGTGCCGCCGGGGAACCCGAGGCATCGACGGCGGCGACGACCGGACCGTCCGGGTGGAGTTCCGGCCGGATCACGGCAACAGGGCAGGTGGCGGTGGCTGCCAGTTCCAGGCTCACGGAGCCCACCAGGAGGCCCAGGAAGCCGCCCAGGCCGCGGCTGCCCACCACGAGCATCCGTTCACCTGCGGAAATTTCGGCCAGAAGCTGCGCGGGCAATCCGTGCAGCAGGGTGCTCCTGACCTGAAGCCCGGGTACCTCCGCGGTGGCCACCGCCACGCCCTCCTCAAGGATGGACCTGGCCGACTGTTCCAGGCCGCTGCCCGACACGCCCGGGACCGGACCGAGGTGCCGGGTCAGCAGCGGCCACAGCGAACAGTGCACCACATGGAGGGAGGAGTCGGTGGCGTGTGCGCAGCGTGCCGCCCATCGGACGGCGGCGGCAGCCTCATCCGACCCGTCAAAGCCGGCCACAATGGACCCTGACTCCTGCGTCACGTCTCAGCGCTCCTGACCATCACGATCTTCACCGGCGGGACCTTCGGCCCTTTGGCGGGCCTGCTCGTTGGTTTCATCCTGATTCTAGGCAGTGGGGAGGGACATGGGCAGCATGGTGCGCCGGATCGTGTTGATGGTGCTCGCCCTGGCTGCCCTGCTGGTGGGGGCGGCCGCGCCAGCCACCGCTGTAGCGCCGGTGGCCGTCATTGTGGAGGACACGGCAGGGGTGCTCGACCAGAACACCCTGGTGCCCGCCGTCGAACGCATCCAGTTCTACGAGCCCACCCGCGTTGCCGTCTTCACCTACAACGGCAAGGCGGAGGACAACCTCAATGAAGAGGTCCTGAAATTTGCGCGGTCCAGGCATCCTGAGTGGATCAGCCCCGACGGCCAAAAATGGGCCGACGGACTGTTCATCTTCGCGCTCGACCCCGTGGGCCGGCATGTGGGAACGTACATGGGCGAGGACCGGAAGGTGTCGCTCGAGCAACGCAGTGACATCCAGGACGCCTCCAAGGAACTCTTCCGCGACGCCCAGTGGACGGACGGAACAGTGGCCGGCATCCGCCGCGGCGCAGAGCTCATCAACCAGCCCTGGTACCGCTCCGCGGCCTTTCTGGTCACCGCCTGGGTTACCGCGGGAACCGCGGCGCTGGGCGCAGCCGCATGGCTGATTGTCCGCGCCGTGACCAGGACCGGATGCCGAAAGCAGATAGAACGCGGGGACCGCAGCTACTCCAACGTGAGCACGGACCTGGACGTCACGGAACTGAATGCCGGAACCATACCCGAGTCATCCCGCTACGGCAGTCAGGTCCTGGAGAAACACCGCACGTTCCTTAGCCGCTATGCCACCGTTACGCAGCTTTCCAACCAGGTGCACGCACTGGGCAGGCGGGCCTTGAGCAGCCGGAAGAACCTCAAGCTTGCCCGGCAGTTCGCGGACAGCGCCGCCGAGCTGGATGCCCTGGATGACGTCATCGCGGACAGCAACGCCTTCCTGAACCGCGCCGACACTTGGCCAACGGCCTGGGACCGGCAGTTGGCCCCGTTCCGCAAGGACCTGGCCGGACTGGAGCAGCTCCTGGCCAAACGCCACGGGCAGGGGGACTCGGCAACGGCTGCCGCACTGCGGTCCTTCCGCGACGAAAGCCTGCGGGAGATCGAGCAGTGGACCGCCGAACTGGCCGACCGGCGGATTAGCCCGGAAGAGGCCCTGGACCGGCTCTATACGGCGCGTTCCCGGCTGTCCGAGCTGCTGGAGAACCATGCCGAAACGGTCATTCAGGGATTCGCCAGGAACGACCGCGAAGCACGCCTGATGCGCGAACAAATGGAGACGGCCCATGAGGGCACGGACCACCGCAGGCAGCGGACTTACGAACCGAGCATCCTTGGCACGGTGTACCCGTCCTACACGTTCTTCTCCGTGGCCACGTTCAACTCCGGCTTCAATACCGGGGTCAGCAGCGTCAATTCCGCCAGGGGCGGCGGCAGCACCACCGGTTATGGCAGCAGCGGTGGCAGCTTTTCCGGCTCCGGCAGCTCATCAGGCTTCTAGCGCAGCGGATACACAGCGCTGGCGGACACGCAGTAGTGGGGCCCGTCGTTGGACGTGCCCCCACTGCCTGAATGCCTGGCCTGACCGGCGGGTTCCGCCGTCGGCTCTCTACGGCCCGGATCTAGGCGGCGCCGAGGGAGTTGAGCCTGCGGGTCCCGCGGCGGACGGTGTAGCGCGGGTGCGGCGGGGTAGCGAGGAGAACGTTTGGCGGAGGTGGCGCTACGTCCTGGATCAGGCCGGTACCTGCACACTCCCGTACTTCCTCGATGGCGGCCGCCGCCGCATGCTTGTCCGTGAACTGTCCGGAAACCGCCAGCACATGTCCATCGGGCATCACAAGCCGGAACCGAATCTGTGAATCATCATCGACAAACAGTTCGAACGTACCTGCCATAAGCCTTGTTCTCCTCAATCGTCCTGCCTCCATTGGTGAGGCTGCATGCCATGCCGGCAACGGCACGGCAAAACCCAGGGCGCACTACCCCATCGTGGTGCGCCTTTCGACCTAAACCACCATCTCAGAGGCCACGCGCCGGCTTTTAGGGACCAAGGTCCCTGATCACAGGTGCCCCGGGAAGTCAGGCCGTCACCCGGGACAAACGGATCAAGGCAACTCCGGTGGCAATGAACCACGCCCACAACAAGATGCCGTACCCCCAATAGAAGCCTGGGACTGCGTGGCGAAGGACCTCGCTGGCCACCCCCAGGGCACCGGTGGCGATGCCCAGCCATGCCAGATATCGCGGGAAAGATGCCTTGCCGGGCGTAAGCATCGCCAGTCCCATCAGCAGGATCCCAAGGGCGGAGAGGACGCCAACGATGGCCGGGGTGTTGTTCTCGGCGATGATTGCTTCGGCGGCGGTGGCATAGGCCCTGCGTTCCTCCTCGGTCCCGGCGGCCACGAAGCGGTCGCTGAGATAGACCAGGTTGAGGGAGCCCCGGCTGCTGACCGGAACGGCAAGCAGCAGCGCCCACGGCAGTGCACCAAAGACCAGTGCTATCAAGGGCAGGCTTTTCCGGTAGGCCGAGAGGGCCACGTAGAGGGCTGCGAAAACAAGCACGGGGAAGATGTTGGGCAGGATCCACAGGATCTGCTCGGCCACATAGCTGGCCTTGTTCGACGCGATGAACTCAAGGGTGGCCGCTCCGCCGTAAACGGGCGGGGGAGTCATGAAATCAATCACCAGGGCAGTGATCAGCAGAAACACAAACAGGATCGACGACGCCCCCGCGACGAGGAAGAGGAGCTTCCAGCCCTGTCGGTGCCCAGCGTGGCCAGTGGCGGCGCTGGCGGGACCTGGCACTATCCCTCCACGGTTCCGGCGGATTCCGGTGCGACTAATCCGGGCCTCAGGCGACCGGCCAGACCACCCTGGTTTGCCAGGTGGCAGGATCCGGCTGCTGTTCCGGATCGGTCAAGTAGTACTCCCACATGGAGTCGGCGGGGGAGGCGCCGTCGGCTTCGATGCTCTTCCTGATCGCATCGTACGTGGTGCCCAGCGTGTCGTACGGGCCCGTGTGGATGGCTTCGAAGGCATCCGTATCGGGAAGCGTGCTGCTGGCCACCTCACCGGTGCCGTGGAAATTCCCGGCGACCGGGAACCCGGCTTCGACGTCCACCGTTTCGCCCGGCATGCCGTGATACAGCGCGAACGGCGGCCCGGCCGGGCTGGCGCCCTGCATCTGGACCGCGGCCATCACGGCACCGAAGGCCCGGCCAAAGAAACCGGTCAGTGCATCCATGGGAACACGTTCGCGGACCACGGCGACGGGTTGTTCGGTGATGTGGATCTTTTGCGGCTGCTGGCCATTCTCAGTCATGCCATCAGCCTTGCCATCCGCGCCGGGAAGTGACAGAGCCATAGGACCCTAGGGTGACGCCCCTGATCAGCCGGCTGCCTCGTACGCTTCAAGCATCCAGCCGCGGACCTCGGCATCGAGCTGCCTGCCGTCTGTGAGCTCCAGGTGGTGCATCCAGGTTCCGGGTGCCGGGTGGACGACCTGCTTGAAGCGCGGTGAGTCCAAGGCGCGGGGCAAGGCAAGGGACAGCACCAGTGGAACCGCGGATTTTACGTAGACCCCCGGCCGCCAGAGGTAGGCATACCCGCGGCGCCGGCGAAAAGAGACTTGGCTCTTGCTGACCCGGACCTCATGGGGACCCAGTTCCGCTGCCATCTGCTCCGCTGCCTGGTAAAGCGCCAGGGCCGCCGGGGCGCCGTCGAAAAACCGCTCCACCGTCCAGGGCACGGCATTCATGATGGGCTCCGGTTGTGCGTACGGATCAGGGCGCCTTCAACTCTCTCCCGGGACCCAGCGCCGGGGAAGTGCCAAAAGTCATGCCGCAGGGGTGGGCGGGGCCAAATGCCCTACCCCGGTTGACAGGATCAGGGTAGGTTCGCCTCTATGTGCGATGACCGTTTCCATCCCCTGCCGAAGTGTCGCGGATGAGGAAGCAGGCCGCCCCGCCTGCGGCAACCCGTGGGAGCGCCGGCAGCTTTGACGACGAGGGACCTGCCCGCTCGCCCGTCGAAAAGGCCAGGGGCTTCGTCCGGCGGTATCCCGTCGTCGCCCTCACCTGCCTGGTGCTCGCGGCCACCCTGGTGCTGCTGCCGTTCAACCTGGAACTCCAGGTCCGCGTGCTCGCGTCGGCCTACGCGGCCGTCATTGTGGTGGTACGGGCGGCCGGCATGGTCCGGTCGTTGCGGGAAGGACGTTGGGGGATCGACCTCCTGGCCCTGATGGCGATCGCCAGCACGGTAGTGGTGGGCGAGTATCTCGCCGCGCTGGTGGTCATCCTGATGCTCACGGGCGGCGAAGCGCTGGAAAACTTTGCCCAGGGACGGGCCGCGCGTGAACTGCGGTCCCTGCTGGACCGGGCCCCGCGTTTTGCCCACCGCGAGGGGTCGGGTGCCGTACTCGAGGAGACCCCGATCGGTGATGTGGCCCCGGGAGACGTCCTTGTGGTCCGGCCTTCCGAGCTGGTGCCCGTTGACGGTGAACTCCTGTCCGATTCAGCCAGCCTCGACGAATCATCGCTCACCGGCGAAAGCCTGCCCGTGGAACGCACCAGGGGGCAGGCACTGCTCAGCGGCGCGGTAAACGGAGTGGCCGCCATCCGCATGCGTGCATCGGCCAGCGCGGCCGACTCCCAATACAGCCGGATCATCGCCTTGGTCGAGGAAGCGTCCAACAGCCGCGCGCCGGTGGTCCGCCTGGCCGACCGCTATGCCGTTCCCTTCACCCTCCTGGCGCTGGCGATGGCCGGGACAGCCTGGTTCCTGTCCGGCGAGCCGCTCCGCTTCGCCCAGGTCCTGGTGGTGGCAACGCCCTGCCCGCTCCTCATTGCCGCCCCTGTGGCCTTTCTTGCCGGCACCAGCCAGGCCGCCCACAAAGGCATCATCATCAAGAACACGCGGACCCTCGAGCAACTTGCGAAGGCACAAACGGCGGTCTTCGACAAGACCGGAACGCTCACGTCAGGGCACCCCGTCCTGGACGACATCCAGCTGGTCCCGGGCTACGGCGAAGCCCTGGGGAGCCGAAGGATCCTGCAGCTGGCCGCCTCCGCTGAGCAGTACTCCTCGCACGTGCTGGCAGGCTCCGTGATTGAAGCCGCCAAGGCCGCCGGCCTTGGACTGCTGACGGTGCAACAGGCGACGGAGAGCGCCACCCACGGCGTGGACGCCGTTTGCGACGGGCAGCGGGTGGTGGTGGGGAAAGCAGGGCTGGTGCGGAGTTCATCAACCGGATTCCGGGAGGCAGCCGTGCGCAGCGGCCAGCTGGCTGTCCACGTGGCGGTGGACGGCCAGTACGCCGGCGCACTGATCATGAAGGACCCGTTGCGCCGCAACGCCGTGGACACCCTGGCCCGCCTGTACAGCCTGGGTGTCCGGAACACCATGCTCCTGACCGGTGATGCCCACGCCACGGCTGCGCACATCGCCGAGGAAGCGGGCATCGGCCGGGTCCAGGCCGAATGTCTTCCGGAGGACAAGGTCAACACGGTGGCCGGCATCCAGGAACGGCCCGTCCTGATGGTGGGCGACGGCGTCAACGATGCCCCCGTCCTGGCTGCGGCGGACGTGGGGATCGCCATGGGCGCCAAGGGGGCCACCGCCGCAAGTGAGTCCGCTGACGTGGTGGTCATGCTCGACGACGTCTCGAAAGTTGCGCAGGCCGTCGCCATTGGAAAGCGGACAGTGGCAGTGGCCCTGGTAAGCATCTGGACAGGAATCGGACTCAGCCTGGTACTGATGGCCATCGCCATGACGGGATACATTCCAGCCGTCGCCGGCGCCCTCCTGCAGGAGCTGGTGGATTTGGCAACCATCCTGAACGGCCTGCGGGCACTGCACGGTGCCGAGCCCAAGAGATAAGGCCAAACCTAAAAGACAACGCCGATCAGCGCGGCAGCATGCCCCCAGCGGTGCCGCCCGGCATGACCTTTGGCCCTTCCCACCGTAATTCCCAGCCGGGATCGTGGTGTCCATGAATGCAGAAACAGGGGCCAAGCCTGTCATTGTGGGTGTCGACGGTTCTGAATACTCCTCCGCTGCCCTTCGCTACGCGGGCATGCTGGCAGCCCGGCTCGGCACGAGGCTGGAAGTCATCTCATGCGTTGGGATGCCGGACTACCTGGTGATGTCGCGTCTTGAAGGGGCGGACCGGCAGTTCACCGCCAGGCTTGAGGATGCTGCAGGGCGCCTGGTCGAGGACGCCCTGGGCCGGGCCTTTACCGCGGAACGGCCGGAAAACATCGACGTCACCATCAAGTTCGAGCCGCCGGCAAAGGTGCTGGTGGAGGAGAGCCGGCGTGCGCAGATGCTGGTGGTTGGCAGGCACGGCGAGGGCGGACTGCTGAAATCGTCCATGGGCTCCGTCAGCAAGGCCTGCGCTGCCCACTCCAACTGCCCGGTGCTGCTGGTAGGGCAGGAGGCGGACGCTGTGTGAGGGCCGCGGAGGGCCTGAGCTCTGAACGGGCGGCGGAACTCCTGAGGCAGGCCGGCCCCAACCAGCTTCCGACGGAAAAACCGGTATCCCAGTGGCGGAAGCTCTGGGGGGAGATGACGCATTTCTTCGCCCTCATGCTCTGGTGCGCCGCCGGGCTGGCCTTTATTGCGGACATGCCCCAACTGGCGGTGGCGATTATCGTCGTCGTCATAGTCAATGGGGTGTTCGCCCACATCCAGCAGGAACGAGCCCAGCACGCCGCCGCAAAGCTGCGGGGACTGCTGCCCGCCGACGTGGTGGTCCGCCGGGACGGGAAAGCGCGCAAGGTCCACGCCAGTGAACTGGTGGTGGGGGATGTGGTGCTGCTGGCTGCCGGCGACCGTGTGCCGGCAGACATGGTCCTCCTGACCGCCTCGGCCTGCGCGGTGGACGAATCGATGCTGACCGGAGAAAGCGAGCCGGTACCGAAAGCCCCAGGCGGCCAGGCGTGGGGCGGCACCTTCCTGGTTAATGGCTACGGGGAGGCGACCGTTTCCGCGACTGGTGCCGGCACCAGGCTGGCAGGAATCGCCGCCCTCACCAGCGGAGCGGTTGCACCGCCCACACCGCTGTCCATGGAACTGCGGCGGATTGTCCGGGTGACGGCCGGCATGGCATTGGGCATCGCCGCTGTCTTCTTCCTGGCATCGCTGCTGGTGGGTTTCCAGTGGCGCGATTCGTTTCTGTTCTCCATTGGCGTTGCCGTAGCTCTGGTGCCGGAAGGACTCCTGCCCACCGTCACGCTGTCCCTGGCCATGGGCGCCCAACGCATGGCATCGCGCAAGGGACTGGTGCGCAACCTGGAGGCCGTGGAAACCCTGGGCTCGACCACTTTCATCTGCACCGACAAGACCGGGACCCTCACGCAGAACCGGATGAACGCCGTCGAGGTCTTCACACCGGAAGGGTCCATCCAGGTGACAGGCGAGGGGTATGCCCCGGAGGCGCAGATCGAGGGCCGGGGCGTGGAGAAGGCAGCCCAGGCTGCGCTCGCCGCCCGGACCGCCTCACAGGGCCGCGCTGAATTGCACGACGGGCAATGGCGTGCCCAGGGTGACCCGATGGAAGCGGCCATGGACGCCCTTGCCCGCAGGCTGACCGGTAGGGTGTCCGCTCCTGTACCGTCGCGGAGGCTGCCATTCGACCCGGTGCGGCGCAGGGAATCGGCAATCGTGGGTCCCGACCTGTACTGCAAAGGCGCCCCCGAAACCGTCCTTCCGGTGTGCGGATCCGTGCCCGGACCGGTCAAGGAACAGGTGGAGGTGATGGCGAGACGCGGCCTGCGGGTCATCGCGGTGGCCCGGCGGCGGCTTGGGGGAACCCCTGAAACATGGCACTCCGCGTCAGCAGCGGAGCTCGAAACGGGCATGGAACTCCTGGGCCTGATCGGGCTGCAGGACCCGCCGCGGCCGGACGTTGGGGACGTGATCCGCACCGCGCGGCAGGCAGGGCTGCGGGTAGCCATGATCACCGGCGACCATCCTGCCACCGCGGCGGCAATTGCCCGGCAGATCGGCCTGACCGGGACACCCGAATACGTTCTGGAAGGCGCAGACCTCCCGGACGACGACCAGGTGCTCGGAGCACTCCTGGACCGTGACGGAGTGGTGGTCAGCAGGGTCTCACCCGAGCAAAAGCTTCGCGTCGCCAAGGCCCTGCAGTCCCGCGGGCACGTGGTGGCCATGACCGGCGACGGCGTCAACGACGGCCCGGCACTGCGCGAAGCCGACATCGGGGTGGCCATGGGCCTGAGCGGAACCGACGTGGCCCGCGAAGCCGCGGACCTGGTCCTCCTCGATGACCACTTCGGCACCATTGTGGCCGCCATCGAACAAGGCCGGGCAACCTACGCCAACATCCACAGGTTCCTCACCTACCACCTCACCGACAACGTGGCCGAACTGACCCCCTTCGTCATCTGGGCGCTCTCCGGCGGCCACTTCCCGCTTGCCCTGGGCGTCCTTCAAATCCTTGCCCTGGACATCGGCACCGACCTCCTGCCTGCGCTGGCCCTGGGCGCTGAGCCGCCAGGCAGACGCGTGCTGGCCCGTCCGCCTGAACGCAGGCACCTGATGGACCGGCGCTTGATCATCCGGGTCTTCTGCATCCTGGGCCCGGTGGAAGCCGCCGTGGAAATGGCAGTGTTCTCAGCTGTCCTGGCCGGTGGCGGCTGGACCCGGGGGCAGGTACCTGCGGCGCCCCTGCTGATGGCCGCGTCCGGTGCCGCCTTCACCGCCGTCGTTCTGGGACAGCTCGCCAACGCCTTCGCGTGCCGGAGCGCTACGGTGCCCCCCTGGAAGCTGGGCTGGGGCACGAACAAGCTGCTGGTGTGGGCTGTGCTGGCTGAAGCGGCCATCCTTGCCGTGTGCCTGTACGTGCCTTCCCTCGCCGCATTGCTGGGCCAGGCCCCGCCACCCGCGGAAGGCCTCCTCCTTGCACTCCTCGCAGCCCCGGCGGTCCTGCTTGCGGACTGGAGCCATAAATCAGTCCGGGGGCGGCTGCGCCGCATCTAGGCGTTGCCGGCCGCCGCCGCCGGGACCAAAGCCTCTGACTGCCCCTGCTGCCCCGGGCAAGAATCAAGCCATGAGCGCCTCCGCAGAAACGTCCCTGGCCAACGTCAACGTGATGTGGATAGAAGACACCGGGATCGCGGACATCCCCTCGGTGGGAGGAAAGAACGCTTCCCTCGGGGAGCTCAGCCGGGCACTGAAGTCCGCCGGTGTCAGGGTTCCTGAAGGGTTCGCCACCACGGCCTCCGCCTACCGCGCGTTCCTCGCCGCCAACAACCTGGAACCCCGGATCCGGAAACACATCGAGGACCAGCGGGCCGGGCGGTCGACACTTCGCCAGGCCGGGGCGGCAATCCGCGAACTGTTCCTGCAGGCCACCTTCCCGGAGGACATCGCCGACGGCATCCAGGAACATTACCGGGCCCTGTGCCAACGCGCCGGACAGGCTGAGGCCGCTGTTGCGGTCCGCAGCAGCGCCACGGCCGAGGATCTGCCGGACGCCAGCTTCGCCGGCCAGCAGGAAACGTTCCTGAACGTGGCAGGGGAACGCGGCGTCCTGGAGGCATGCCGGCGCTGCTACGCCTCCCTGTTCACGGACCGGGCCATCAGCTACCGCGAAATGAAGGGCTATGACCACCTGGACGTTGCCCTGTCCGTGGGGGTCCAGCGGATGGTCCGCTCGGACCTCGGGGCGTCCGGGGTGATGTTCTCGATCGACACGGAATCTGGTTTTCCCGGCGTGGTGGTCATCAGCGCCGCCTGGGGGCTGGGGGAGACCGTGGTCCAGGGGACCATCAACCCGGACAAGTACCAGGTGTTCAAGCCGCTCCTGGCGGATCAGCGCTTCAGCCCGGTCATCGAGCGGGAACTGGGTGCAAAGGAACGCAAGATGGTTTACAGCCAGGGAGGGGATGCGCGGACCCGGACGGTCGAGACCACCGGGCGGGAACAGCGCTCGCTGGTGCTGGACGACCGGGAGATTGTCCTGCTGGCCCGCTGGGCGGTGGCGGTGGAGGACCACTACGGGCGTCCGATGGACATGGAATGGGCCAAGGACGGGATCACCGGCGAACTCTTCATGGTCCAGGCAAGGCCGGAAACGGTCCAGGCCCGCCGCAGCACCTCCACCTTCCGGACCTACCACCTGGACCGGGCCGGCCGGGTGCTGGTAACCGGTGCCGCGATCGGTGACTCCATTGCCCGCGGCCAGGCCTGCGTAGTCAGGGATGCGAAGGACATCGAATCCTTTGTGGACGGCTCAGTCCTGGTTACCCGCATGACTGACCCGGACTGGGTGCCCGTGATGAAGCGGGCCGCGGGGATCATCACCGACCATGGCGGCCCAACCAGCCACGCCGCGATCGTCAGCCGCGAACTGGGGGTACCCGCCGTCGTGGGGACGCGCAACGCCACCGAAGTACTTCCCGACGGCGCCCAGGTCACCTTGTCCTGCGCGGAAGGGGAGGAGGGCCACGTCTACGAGGGGCTGCTCGAATTTTCGGTGGAGGAAGTGGACATGCAGGCACTTCCCGCCACCCGCACGGCCGTGATGATCAACATCGCCAGCCCGGCTGCCGCGTTCAAATGGTGGCGCCTGCCCGCGGCCGGCGTGGGCCTGGCCCGGATGGAGTTCATCATCAACAACCTGATCCGGGTCCACCCCATGGCCCTGGTCCATCCGGAAAGGGTGGCGGACCCGGAAGAGGCGGCACTGATCCGGAAGCTCACCAGCGGCTACCAGGACCCCCAGGAGTACTTCATTGACGTCCTGGCCACGGGCATCGCCAAAATCGCCGCACCGTTCCATCCCAAGCCTGTGATTGTGCGGCTCAGCGACTTCAAGAGCAATGAGTACAGCCACCTGATCGGCGGCAGCGCGTTTGAGCGCCCGGAGGAAAACCCGATGCTGGGGTTCCGCGGGGCGTCCCGCTACTACAGCAGCCACTACCGGGAGGGGTTCGCCCTGGAGTGCAGGGCCATCAAACGGGTACGGGAACAGGCCGGGTTCAGCAACGTCATTGTCATGGTGCCCTTCTGCCGCACGGTGCGGGAAGCGGACCAGGTCATCCAGGCCATGGAAGAGCACGGTCTGGTGCGCGGCGTGGACGGGCTGCAGCTGTACATGATGTGCGAGATCCCTGCCAACGTGGTCCTGGCGGAGGAATTCGCCAAGCGCTTTGACGGCTTCTCCATCGGGTCCAACGACCTCACCCAGCTGGTGCTTGGCGTGGACCGCGACTCGGAGGAGCTTGCCGGACTGTTCGATGAGCGGGATCCGGCGGTGATGTCCATGATGGGCCAGGCGATCAGCAAGGCCCACGCCGCCGGCATCAAAATCGGCATCTGCGGGCAGGGGCCAAGCAACCATCCGGACCTGGCGGAGTTCCTGGTCAGCCAGGGGATCGATTCGGTGTCCCTGAACCCTGATACCTACGTAAAAACGTTGCCCGTCATTGCAGCGGCGGAGGCCGCCGCTGACAGGGTCCGGGCGGCTGGCCGGCCGTCGCCGTGAAAGTGCCCGGCTGAAAGTGCGAGGCTGAAGATGCCGGGCTGAGGTGCCTGGCACCTCAAGGGATGGTCCCCTCAGGGAGCCAGGCACCGGCGTCGTACCCTGGCTGTCCTCAACCCCTGCTGATGGGGATCTTCGACGCCGCGGCTGCCTGTCCCTGGTCCGGCATGGGCGCCCGGACTTCAAGGACGCCGTCCTTGTAGGAGGCGGTGACGTCACCCTGCTGGACGCCGCCGGGAAGGGGAATCCGCCGGACGAAGGACCCGTACCGGAACTCGGACCGGTAGCCGTCCTTGTCCTTTTGCTCCTTCTTCTCCTGCCGCTCCGCCTTGATGGACAGCACGCCGTCGGAAACCGTCACGTCGACGTCCTTTTCCGGATCGATGCCGGGCAGTTCAGCGCGCACCACGAGTGTGTTGCCGTCCACCATCTCCTCAACCCGGATGGCCGAAGAACCCACGTCGCCTTCGAAAAGCCTTTCGATGACATCCATCGGGGAACGGCGGCTTTCGAACCATTTCATCAGGTCAGTCATTGTTGCCTCCTGCTCATCTGGATACCGGACCATCGCGGTGCCCGGCATTTCCACCATCCGCTTCCCGGGATGCCGGTTCCAGAGTCAAAGGTCCCAGCCCCGGCCCATCGGCGGCGGCGGGCCGGCGGCGGGTCAGACGGCCGATGATTTCGATGGCCGCGCACCCTGCCGCGGCCACTGCAACCGCGGGCACCAGCAGCCCGGCTGGCGGCCAGTCCACGCGGAAGAACTCCTGCGTCAACGGCACGGTGAACAGCAGGACCAGGCCCGCGTACATCCCGGCGAGGATCAGGACCTTGGTCAGGTTGAGGGGACGGGATGCCATCACCAGGATCCACGCCGCCACCAGGCCCAGGGTCACGGTGGCCGCCGATTGCGCGGCTTCCTGGCTGTGGCCGCTCCAGATCTGGGCATAGCCGCTGACCGCGAGGACGCACAGGGCTCCGCAGATTCCTGCCGGTACGGCGAAGGCAAGCGAGCGCCGGAGGAATCCCGGTGCGTAACGCTGGCCGCCGGGCTGCAGGGCCAGGAAGAACGAAGGCAGGCCAATGGTCAGTCCGTCCAGCGCGGACAGTTGCCGGGGAAGGAACGGAAAGGCCAGCAACAGGATGCCGGTCACTATGGAGATGACCGTGGCGTAGACGGTCTTGCTCAGGAAGACCAGGGAGACACGCTCAATGTTGCTGATGGCCCGGCGCCCCTCATCCACCACCGCCGGCAGCCTTTCGAACCGCCCGTCCAGGAGCACAAGCCGGGCCACGGCTTTGGTCGCCGGGGAGGCCGAGTCCATGGCGATGCCCAGGTCCGCCTCCTTGAGGGCCAGGACGTCGTTCACCCCGTCCCCGGTCATGGCCACCGTGTGCCCCCGCCGTTTCAGGGCCTGGATCAGGTCCCGCTTCTGGGACGGCGTCACGCTTCCAAAGAGGTCGCAGGCTTCCACCGCCTCCTCCAGCTGGAGCCGGTCCCGGGGCAGTGTGCGGGCGTCATAGGCAGCACCGGAGCCAAAACCCACCGCACCTGCCAGGGCCGCCACTGTCCGGGGATCATCACCGGAGATGATCTTGACGGAAACCCCCTGGCGCCGGAAATAGTCGAGCGTCGCGGCGGCATCACGGCGGATGCTCTCGCGGAAGGTCAGGATCATGACGGGCACCAGGTCCGTGGGCAGGCCACTGTCCGCGGCGCCGGACGGCAAAGGCGCCGGAAGGTGGGCCAGGGCCAAAGTCCGGAGGCCGGTGGAGGCGAGGGCGGCGGCCTTGCCATGGGCCCGGGCGCTTCCGGCAGAACCGAGCACCGCATCCGGTGCTCCCAGGATCCAGGTGCCGGATGCGGCTGACTCCGGCCCGAACGTTGCCGAACTCCACTTCCGGGCTGACGAAAACGGAACGGAATCCTGCTCCTGCAGCGGTCGCTGGACGGGAAAGGCTGCCCCGATGGCAGCGGCGGTACTGCTGGCGTCCGCATTGGCGCCGAACCATTCCAGGGCTGCCCGCCAGCCGGCCGCCCGGGCTGTGCCGGCATCGTGGATGGCGTCGAACACGATGGAACCGGAGGACAACGTGCCTGTCTTATCGAGGCAGAGGACGTCCACCCTGGCCAGGACCTCCACCGCGGCAAGTTCCTGGATGAGGACCTTTTGGCGGGCCAGGCGCAGGCCGCCCACGGCAAACGCCACACTGGTCATCAGGAGCAGGCCCAGGGGAATCATGGCCATGATGCCTGCGATCGCCCCCACGGCGGCCGGTATCCACCGCCCCGACCCGAGCGCGCCAGCCCATCCGCCCTGGTCCTGCATCTGTGCGTTGGTGAGGAGCAGGGCCGTGGGCAGGAGCAACCAGGTGATGACGGTAAAGACTTTTTCCAGGCCCCTGCGGATCTCAGACGTGACCAGGGAAAACCGTCGTGCTTCGGCGGCCAGCCGGTAGGCGAACGTGTCCGGCCCTACCCGCAGCACCGTGGCCCGGCCGTTGCCTGCCAGGATCAGCGACCCGGACAGCAGCACCGCGCCGCCGGTTTTGGGGACGGGCTCCGACTCGCCGGTCAGCAGGGACTCGTCCACCTCAAGCGGGCTGTCGCCCAGAAGCAACAGGTCCGCCGCGACCTGGTCTCCGGCGTTGAGAACAACGAGGTCGTCCGGCACCAGATCTTCCGAGGAAATGCTTTCCCTGGTCCCGTTCCTGACCACCGTGCTCCGGGCAGCCTGCAGAATGGCCAGCTGGTCCAGCGACCGCTTGGCCCGGTACTCCTGGACGATGCCGATCAGCGAATTGCTGATGGCTGACAGGCCGAAGAGCGCATCACGCCACTGGCCAAGGAACAGGAGCAGGATGAAGCACCCGCCCACCACCCCGTTGAAGAGGGTGAACACGTTGGCCTGGACGATTTCACGGACGCTCCTGCTGGTTGCCGTGGGCACGCTGTTGATGCGGCCGGAAGCGGTCCGTTCGCGTACTTCGGCCGTGGAGAGCCCGTCCCGGGCATGGCGCAGGTCCATTCCCGGGACCGGCGTCCCGTTTTCCCCGGCGGGTGGCATGGTGCGGCCAGGCAGCAGGCCCGGTCAGCCGTTGTGCTTGTGCATGCGGGTGATCACGGTGGGGCACGGCGGCTGGGTCAGCACCGCGTGCGCCGTGGAACCCAGCACGAGTCTTTCGAAGCCGCCCTTTCCGCGGCTGCCCATGACCAGCAGCCGGGCGCCTGCGGCAGCCCGGAGCAGGGCGTCCGCCGGCTCCAGCACGGTTTCCATCACGGTGTGCACCACCAGGTCCGGATAGTCCTGCCGGAGTCCCGCCTCGGTTTCGGAGAGCACGATCTGCTCTTCCTCGACCACATGGGTGGCAAAGCTGCTCTGCGGGAGCCCGGCCGCGATCCACCGGTTGGGGCCGGTGAAAGCGTAGAGCACCGTCAGTTCCTCACCGAGCGCATCAGCTTCGGCGGCCGCGAACGCCACTGCCTGCGTTGACTCCCGCGACCCATCCACGCCAACCAGGATGCCGCGGCCCTCCGCCTGGCCCTCACCGATGACAGCAACGGGGCACTCAGCCGTGGCAGCCGCCTGCAGCGCGCGGTCCGTCAGCGCACCGCGGTTGTGCCCGCTGGTGCCCAGGACAAGCATGGAGGCGTTCCTGGAATAGTCACCCAGTGCCGCCCCCACTCCTCCTTCGAGGAGCTGGAGCGAAATCTGCAGGCCGGGTTCCGCGGCGACGGCTTTTTCGCCGGCCTCCTTCAGGAGGCCCAGGCCTGATTCACGCAGGACTTCGAGGTAGGGAAGCACTTCCGCCGCCATCCACCGGTCGTCCACAACGTTCACGACGGCGAGGGGACACTTGAGCCGGTTGGCCCGGGCTGCTGCCCACAACAGGGCGGCATTGGACGCCGCAGTGTCTGAGATGCCGACGGCGATTGGCTTGGCAGGTGCCATGGGAAACCATCCTTTGGGGGGGTTCTGGTGAGGGGTGTCAGGTCGGGCTGGGTGGCTAGTCTGCGGTGGGCTCCCGCGGCGGCCACCAATGGGTGGGAGCGGCGATCACGAACCTCCGGCCGGTGATCTCCTCCGGCGTGATCCGGATCAGGATATTTTTTCGACCCGGCTGCCAGGGGGACAGGCCCGCCTCCATGGCATCCCTGGTTTCCTCTTCATCGGACACCACCATGGCATGGCCCTTCAGGACGACGCTCCAGGCGATGGTGCCGTACTGGTTCATTCCGTCCGCCTCGACGGCGACCGCTTTCCGGTCCGTCAGGGAAGCAAGCTTTGTTCCTTCGCCGGTACGCATGAGCAACGTGCCGTTGGTGGGGACAAAATTCACCGGGTAGTTCTCCACGGTGCCGCCGTCGGTGAAGGCAATCCTGCAAAGGGACGTTGACCGGAGGTATCGCCAGCAATCGTGGACGCCGAGTTCCTTGATTTCCGGTTCTGCCGCTGCGCTGTTCATGGCCGTAGCCTAGGGCGGCCGGATCGCGAGGGATAGGGAAGAAGGTCCCGCACCCCGTATGCCCCCCATTACCAAGCTCACTGAGGGTATTTTCCCCCCGGCTCTCCTAGAATGGGAGGCGAAGCGTCTTCATGCCCAGGTGAAGGCGGCACTGGGGGCGGAGGCCGGCACTTCCGTTTCGTGCACTTAGACCGCGCCAAGGACCCGCAGCGCCGCAGGTTCATGCCGCAGGAGGTGGGACGTGAGCACTGAGCGGCCTTGGCACTCTCTAATGAGGGATCCGGTGGAAGACCTGCAGCGGGACTTCACCGTCCGGGGAGATGGCCTGCCGGACAACCAGGAGCGGATTAACGGCCTGTTGGCCGCGGTGGTGGCCCTCGCCGAGGACCTCAGCCTTGAAGCCGTCCTGGACCGCCTGGTGCGGTCCGCCTGCGCCCTGGTGGGCGCCAAGTATGGAGCCTTGGGTGTCATCGGCGAGGACCGCCGGTTGAGCCACTTCATCACTGTGGGCATCGACGAACAAGACATCCGTTCCATCGGCGAACTGCCCACGGGTAATGGCGTCCTGGGCCTGCTCATCCGTGACCCAAAGCCGTTGCGCCTACACGACCTCGGCCGGCATCCCATCACTTCAGGTTTTCCCCCGAACCACCCGCCCATGCGGACCTTCCTGGGCGTCCCCGTCCGCGTCCGGGATGAAGTGTTCGGAAACCTCTACCTGACCGAGAAACGGGGCGGGGAGGACTTCACCGTGGAGGATGAGGACCTTGCCGTTGCCCTGGCGGCCGCGGCCGGCGTGGCAATCCAGAATGCCCGCCTCTTTGAAAACAGCAGCCGCCGCCAGAAATGGCTGGAGGCAGGCATGGAGCTGAGCAGCCGCCTGATCATGACCTCGCAACCGGGGGACGCGGGCAGCCTGGACGCCGTTGCCGAGACGGCCTTGAAGGTGTCCGATTCGGCGCTTGCGGTGATTGCCGTGCCGGCGGGCGATGGTGCGCTGCGGTGCAGGGCCTGCCTTGGCGTGCAGGGCCTCCAGACAGGCCAGGAACTGATAGCCTCCGAGGCGGTCTCCGGCGTGATCCAGAACGGCGGGTCGTTCGTGGCACAGGACCCGCGGCAGGTTTTCGAAGACAAGATGGCAGAGAAGCTCGGCTCCGTCCTTGTGTTTTCGCTGGGGCACAGCGCCGGCGACAACGGGGTCCTCCTGCTGGCCCGCGCACATGGAGCGCCCGCATTCAACCAGGCTGAGGCGGAATCCAGTGCCATCTTCGGGAGCCGGATTGGGCTGGCGCTGGACCTGGCGCGGGTGAATGCCCTGCGTGAACAAAACCTCCTGTTCACCGACCGGGAGCGGATCGCCCGGGACCTCCACGACCTGGTGATCCAACGCTTGTTTGCTGCCGGACTCAGCATCCAGACCCTGCGCCGCTACACCCTGGACCCGGTGGCGCACGAACGGATTGCCGCCGTGACCACCGAACTCGATGACACCATCCGAAAGCTCAGGGACACCATCTACTCGCTCAGGACCGCGGATGAGGAACGCGAACCCCTGACGGGCCGTATCCTGCGCGTGGTCCGGGAAAGCTCACGCAGTTACGCCGTCACTCCCAAGGTCTCCTTGGACGGACCGGTCGATTCGATCGGGGAAGACGTGGCTGTCCATTTGTTGTCGGTGGCGTCAGAGGGCCTCAGTAACGCTTTGCGGCATTCCGGCGGAGACGAAATCCAGGTCTCGGTCGCCGTTGGCCAGGACCAGGTGGAGCTCCTCATCAGTGACAACGGCCACGGCTTCACCGAACCTGTCCAGGTAAGCGGCCTTGCAAACATGCGCAACCGCGCCGGGCAACTGAAGGGCAGCTGCGTCATCGAGAGTGTCCCCGGCGGGGGCACCTGCGTGAAATGGTCCGTGCCGCTGGCGTAAGTCCCGGCCAGGGTGCGGTTCAGGCAGAGTCCGTGGAGCTCTTGGTAACGTACACGGCGGCTTGTGTCCGGCGCTCGAAGCCCAGTTTGGCCAGGATGGACGACACGTAATTCTTGACGGTCTTCTCGGCCAGGAACAGGTCATCGCCGATCTGGCGGTTGGTCAACCCCTGGCCGATCAGGGCCAGCACCTTTTTCTCCTGCGCGCTCAGGCCGTCCAACCGGGGGTCGGTGGGCACCGTGGACAGCCCCGCAATGATCTGCTGTTCGACTCCCGGATCAAAAAGGGACTCGCCCGCAGCGGCCCGGCGGATACCCGCCAGGAGGTCATCACTCCTGATTTGCTTCAGGATGTACCCTGACGCGCCGGCCAGGACCGCCCCACGGAGGGCCTGTTCGTCGTCGTAGCTGGTGAGGATCAGGCAGCGCAGCCGGGGATCGAGTGAACGCACATCCCGGCAGACCTCGATCCCGGTGCCGTCCGGAAGCCGGCCGTCCAGTATGGCGATGTCAGGGTGCAGGGCGGGGATGCGCCGCGTGGCCTCGGCCGCCGATCCGCTCTCGCCGACCACAAGGAACCCTTCGCCTTCCAGCAGGTCCTTCAGCCCCTGCCGGACAAGTTCGTGGTCATCAAGGATGAACACGCGGACCTGCCCGGAAGATCCTGCCGCTTCATCAGCCCCAGTTTCATGCATCTGCACCGAACGCTCCCAAAATCTTCACCACCCCGTCCCGCCTGCGCGGGCCAGGCCCCGGAAGGGCCTGGGTCCCATTGTTCCCTGCCGGGCGTTGTGCCGGAAGGGACCAAAGTCCGCCGGGCACCCCATGTCGCTGCCGGTGCTGCGCATGGCACCATGGCACTGGTGCACCCGTGATGACCTTTGGCCCTGTTCGAGGCAGCGGTTCAGGGACACGCTGGGGTGGGACGGCGACAGGAGGCAACGTGGCAACAGCAGGGAACGGGGCAGCGGTGCCTGCTTCCGATCGGCCATCCGATCGGCGCCCCAGGATCATTGTGGGGGTGGACGGCTCCGAGGCATCCGTCGCCGCGCTCCGGGTGGCCAGCGCAATGGCGGAACCCATGTCCGCGCCGGTGGAGGCCTGGGCCTGCTGGGACGTTCCAGCCGGTTACGGCGTGTATTTGGCCGTAGGGATCGAGGGGTTCAAGTATGCCGCCCACCAGGTGCTGGAGCAGGCGCTGGCGGACGCTTTCGGGGAAGTGCCGGCATTTGTGCATCCACGCCTGGTGCGCGGCAAGCCCGGCCCCGCGCTGATCGACGCGAGCCGCAACGCCTCGCTGCTGATTGTCGGCAGGAGGGGGCATGGAAACTTCGTGCCCGGGTCCGTCAGTTCCGCGTGCGTGAGCCACGCGCACTGCCCTGTGCTGGTGGTGCACGCCCCGGAGGCTGGAGCCGGCGACAATGCTGCCCAGGCCCAGTCTGCTGTGCTGCCCTGACTGGTGCCTGGCGCTGCGGTGACCTGACGCCCACGGGCCCTGGCCCCGGGAGACGGGCCCTGGCTCCGGGAGCCGGCCCGCCGCCGTCGTCCGTGTGCCCGCGTGTCCGTGTGCCCGGTTGTCCTAGTGTCCGTGGTGGCCCTGCCCGTGGTGGTGGGCCGCACCTTCCCCCACCAGTTCGTGAAGTCCTTCGACCGCCTGGGCGAGTGACAGGCCAGGGGATGCGACGACGAAGGGCATCAGGAGCCGGTTCTCCTTGTCCAGGTGGAGGGCGAAGATCCGCTGGATGGCGCCGGCTGCCACCGCTGCAGCAACGCCATCGGCCGTCCTGAGTTCATCGACCAGGCCCACGATGACCTGATGCTCGGCCAGCATGCCGTCCACCAGCATGCCGTCCACCAGCAGCCGGGCCTCCGGCATGCCGTGCGGCCCACTGTAGAGGGGTCCTTCTTCTGCCAGCGCGTGCGGCACCAGCTCCTTGTCGCACCAGTCCAGCAGGGCGGCCTGCGTTTCCTGCCCGGCGCCGGGATCGCCCGCCTCCACGGCCTCCGTGAGCAGGCCCACCAGACCGTTCAGGTGCCACAGCATGTCGGCGTGGTGCGCCTCGACTGCCTGCAGCGCCTGGGCCTCGGCGGAGGCATCCTTTCCGTTCACCGCGTTCATTCGCTGTTGCCTTCCAGTTGGGTGACATGCCGGTTCGTGGTGCGCAGGGACCAGCGGAGGTCCTTGATTGCCCAATAGGCAGCCCCGTTCATCACCGCAAAACCTGCGATGCCCAGCAAGGGGACCCGGACCACCAGCCCAAGAAGCAGGAGGCAGGCGCCCACTGCGACAAGGACGAGCCCCCGCCGGAAGCGGGTACGGAGTGTCAGCGCAAAGGCATCCTTGTTGAGCAGGGCTGCCAGCTTGGGGTCTTCCGCTTCCAGACCGTGGCTGATCAGGTCGAGTTCGCGTTTTTCGAATTCAGAGAGCATCGCTGCACCCCACTGTCCATTGCCTGCGGGAGCCGCGGACTCAGGTACCCGGGTGGCCGCGCAGGACGGCCAGCCTGTTCTGGTACTCGGCAGCGTCGATCTCCCCGCGGGCGAAGCGCTCAGCCAGGACGTCTTCTGCCACCCGAGGGGGTTGAGGGTGGGCACCGTACGGGGAGGGTGCCCGCAGGGAACGGGCCAGCAGGACAATGCCGGTGATAATTGCTCCCCAGACCACCACCATGCTGATGCTCATCAGGACATAGCCCCACAGGCCCATGCCGTCGTTCCAGCCGTACACTTCCGCGACCTCCGGTCCACTGAAAGGCGGACGCCAGCCGTCTGCTTTCCGTTCCAGTATTGGGCTCCCGCAGGGGTCCGGGGGAGAGTCATTGGTCCTGTTTCGGCCCGCGGCTGCAGGGCTTTCCGGTGGGACCGGGTCCTAGAAGCCGCGGCGCCGGAGCCGCTTGTCCACGGCGACGGCCAGGGACGCGAGCAGGGCCAGCCCAAGGATCCGCAACCAGGCGTCGGCTCCGATGGGGGCCGTGTGGAAGAGCCCGTTCATCAGCGGTGTGTAGGTGAGGGCCAGTTGGCCGCCTGCCTGGACCAGGACGCCGACGAGGAGCCACCGGTTGCCGAATGGATGGATCCGCCAGGCCGGCCGGGTCAGGGACCGGCAACTGAAAAGGTAGAAAACTTCCACGGCCACGAACAGGTTCACGGCCGACGTGCGGGCCTGGGCAACAGAGGCGCCGGTGGCCACCTCGTGTTCAAAGAGCCACCACGTGCCGGCCACCAGGAGGGCTGAAACGAGCAGGACCCGCACTGTGAGCGCCCACGTCAGCAGGGGGCGGTCCGGTGGGCGCGGCGGGCGGGACATCAGTCCCGGTTCCTTCGGCTCGAAGGCGAGCATCAGGCCAAGGGCGACGGCGGTGGTCATGTTGATCCAGAGGATCTGGGTGGGCAGGATGGGCAGCGTCGCCCCCAGCAGGATGGCCACGAGGATCACCAGGCCTTCGGCCATGTTGGTGGGGAGGGTCCAGACGATGAATTTGGTCAGGTTGTCAAAGACGTTCCGGCCTTCTTCAACAGCCGCCTCGATGGTGGCAAAGTCATCGTCCGTCAGGACAATGTCCGATGCTTCCTTGGCCACTTCCGTTCCGCTGCGCCCCATGGAGATGCCCACGTTTGCCTGGCGAAGGGCGGGTGCATCGTTGACGCCGTCCCCGGTCATGGCGGCCACGTGTCCGCGGGACTGCAGGGCACCGATGAGCCGAAGCTTCTGTTCCGGTGAAACCCGGGCGAACACCGTGGCCCGCTCTACGGCCTCCGGCAGCCGGTCCGCCGGGATGGCATCGAGGTCCGCCCCGGTCAGGGCTGTCCCCGCGGCGCTGTCAGCAGCCAGCCCCACGGCCGCTGCCACCGTGACGGCGGTGCGCACGTGGTCCCCGGTGATCATCTTCACGCCCACGCCTGCGCGCTGGCACGCCTTCACCGAGGCTGCGGCTGCTTCCCGCGGTGGGTCGTGCATCGCGTGAAGCCCGGTCAGGGTCATCCGGCCCCGCAACTCCGTGGCGGAGAGGGGGCCCGAACCGGCGGGAAGGCTCATCATGGCCGTGGCAAGGACCCGGAGCCCGTCGTCCGCGAGCGCGTGGGCTGCACCGAGCACGGCGTGCCTGCGAACGGGCCTGCCGGCGCCCTGGCCGTCCATTTCGTGGGCGCAGAGCTCCAGGACACGTTCCACGGCGCCTTTCACGAACACTGTGCCGCCGTCCTCCGGGAGCGTGGATGCGTGGAGGGTGGCCATGAACTGCCGCTCGGACGTGAAGGGCAGCTCTGCCTGCCGCGGGTTGGCAGCCAGGAAGTCCTGCACCTTGATGCCGGCCTTTCCTGCCGCCACAAGCATCGCGGCCTCCGTGGGATCACCGCGCACCTGCCAGCCGGACCCCTCCCTGCGGATGCTGGCGTCATTGCAGGCTGCTCCGCCCAACAGCGACCACTGCAGCGCATCATCCTTGGGCAGCGCAGCATCCCCGGGGTGCGTGGCGCCGCCGGGCTGCGCGGCACCGCCGGGACGTGTCACACCGGCGGCCAGGTTCCGGCCGTCCGGGTGCTGTGGGGCGGGGTGCTGTCCGGCCGACGGGGTGATGTGTCCTTCCGGCCCGTAGCCGGAGCCTGTCACGTCGTACCACCCGGAGGGCGTCCACAGCGCACGGATTGTCATCTGGTTCTCGGTGAAGGTTCCCGTCTTGTCCGAGCAAATCACCGTGGTGCTGCCCAGCGTTTCCACCACGGGCAGCCGGCGCACCACGGCACGGCGCCGGGCCATGCGCCGCACGCCGATGGCAAGCGTGACCGTCACTGCGGCGGGAAGTCCCTCGGGGATGGCCCCCACGGCCAGGGCGACGGCGGCCGTGAACATCTGTCCCGGCCGTTCGCCATGTGCCAGTCCGGCGAGGAACGCCACGGCGGCGAGGGCCAGGATGGCGACGGTGAGGGTGGTGCTGAACCGTGCCAGTTTCAAGGTCAGCGGCGTGGCCACGGGCCGGACGGCACCCATGAGCCGGTGGATTTCGCCGAGTTCGGTTTCGCCGCCGATGGCCACCACGATTCCCGCACCGGTTCCCGCGGTCACCAGAGTGCCGCTGTACAGCATGTTCCGCCGGTCCGCCACGGGCGTGACCTGGGGCAGCACCACCTCGTCCTTGGCTACGGGATCGGATTCGCCCGTCAGTGCGGATTCGTCCACCCGCAGGGCGGACAGGCGTACCAGGCGGAGGTCGGCCGGTACCTTGTCGCCGGCTTCCAGCAGGACGAGGTCGCCGGGGACCAGGTCCTCGGACGGGACATGCTTCCGTTCGCCGCCGCGAATCACGGCCGCATGCGTGCGGACCAGTGAATGGAGGGCATCCAGGGCCGCCTCTGCCCGGACCTCCTGGACGAAGCCGATCAGCGTGTTGACCAGGACCACTGCAAGGATCACGGCGGAATCAAGGAATTCGCCCAGGAAGACGGTGACCACGGCAGCGGCCAACAGCACATAGACCAGCGGATTGTTGAATTGGCGTCCGAGTTTGCGCGCGATGCCTGCGCGCTGTGACCGCGGCAGCTCGTTGACGCCGAACTGGGCACGCCGGCGCGCCACCTCTTCCTGGTCAAGGCCCCTGGCGGCATCCGTCTCAAGCAGCAACACCACCTCGTGGACGGGCAATCCGTGGTGGGCCGTATCCCCGGCGTCTCCGGGTCCGGTGCCACTGCCGGACGGGTCCGGCTGCCGGGCCGTCACGTGGCTGTTCCGGGAGGGCCTGTGCTTCGCCACGGGTGCCGCCGCCCTGATCAGTGTCCCAGCATGGCGTCGAGGGTGGCGAAACCGTACCCCGCGGCCGTGATGCGGTCGATGACCTGGGGGAGGGCGTCGGCGTCCAGCGTCGTCCCGTCGTCGGGGTTGGACCCGATGTGCATGAGGACGATTTCGCCGGGCTGCAGCCCTGCCAGGACGCGGTCGGCCACCGTTTGGATGCTGGCGCCGCCGCTGGTGCCTTTCCAGCCGAGGGTGTCCACGGTCCACCTCACGGACACGTACCCCAGGGTGTTGACCGCCGCGATGGTGCGGGTGTCGCGTTCGCCGTAGGGGAACCGGAACAGCGGCCTGGGGTCGGCCCCGGCAGCCAGGATGGCCTCCTCGGCGCCGCGCACCTGCTGCGCGATCAGGTCATCTCCCAGGCTGGTGAACCCCGGATGGGTCATCGAATGGTTTGCCACACGGTGCCCGGCGGCCACGATCTGCGCCTCGGCCTGCGGGTTGTTCGCCGCCCAGTTGCCGGTCAGGAAGAAAGTCCCGGCAACGCCCCGGGCGGCAAGGGCCGACAGGATTTTCGGCAGCCCTGCCGCGTTGGCTCCTGCATCGAAGGTCAGGGCCACGACACGGCCTGCCCCGGGAATGACGGTCAGGTCCTGGCCGCGGAGGGATTCCGGAAACGGCGCCGGCCGGGCCGGTTCCGGAGGCTGGGCCGGCGCTTCAGGCGGCTCCGGTTCGGGAACCGGTGGCACTGGCACCGGCGGAACGGTCACAGGTGGCTCGACCGGAGCCTGGCCTGCTTCGGGGGTATCGGTTTCCTGCGGCTCCTCTGCCGGCGGGGAACTGCCCGGGGCCGGCGGACTTGTTGGTCCCGGCAGCGGCGATGGGAGCGCCGGTGATGGGGACGGGGAGGCCGACGGCGGCCCGGACGTGGGTGCCGGAGGGAACAGGGCCAGGATGATGGCGAGGACCGCCAGGGCGGCGGCGAGCGCTATGGCGGGCGCCCGTCGTCGTGCGTCACTGGCCGGCACCACCATCACCTGCCTTGGAAGTCAGCCGTCCCTGCCGCCGATGTTCCGTTCAGGAACCCTTGGAACCGTCGGCTTCGGTCTCCGGCGTGTGGACCACAAGGACGGGGCAATGGGCGTGCGCAACGATGGCGGAGCTGACCGAGCCAAGGAGCAGGCCGCCGAACCCGCCGTGTCCCCGGCGCCCCACCACGATCATGTCGGCGTCCCGGCTGGCATCGATCAGCGCTTCCCGGGGATGGCTGCGCACAAGGGTCGAGCTGACGTTGGCCGGTGTCTCGTCTCCGAAGGCCTGCGCCACAGCATCGTCCAGGACCTTCCGGGCCCCCTCCTCGAAGCCCTCGACGCCCATCATCACGTAACCGCTGTACATTTGCGGGTACTCCCAGCAGGCAATGGCCTGGACCTTGGCGCCAAGGGGAGTGGCCATCCGCTGGGCCTGCCGAAGCGCCTCCACGGACGCCTCCGACCCATCGACGCCTACAACGATCCTGGCTATTGGTGCCCCGGCAATGCTCATGTTTGCTCCCTCGTCGGACCCGCGGTGTCAGGCCCATCATGCCTGCAGGCGCGCGGCGGGGCTAGGGCCGAAGGTCATGGCGCACCCGCAGGCGGCACGCCCCCGGTGGGAACCACATCTCCGGGCCCCTCCGGTTCGGTGGCGCCCTGGTCCAGCCGGAACGGCGGATATTCGTCACGCATCAGCGCGGTGTACACCAGGACACGGTAAATCCAGCGGTTGATGCCCAGGATGAAGTCGAACAGCGGCCGCTGGTAGCGGCCGGTGAACAGCAGGATCACTGCCGCTATCAGCACCAGCAGCCCCAGCAGGGACGGCCCGGAGACCCGTTCGTAGGTGGCCCCAAGGACGTTGTCCTCCGACTGCCACCGCCAGACGCTTTCCGTGCTCCCTGCGAAAGCGGCCACCAGGAGCAGATGCGGGATGGACAGGAGCCACCATTTCACCAGGACCAGTCCGCGCGAGAGCCGCTGCGGGTACTCCACGTCAAAATCGGCCGGGTAATTGGCGCGCTTGAGCGTAAACGGCGGGTACAGGTCGGTGCCCACGGCGGCGTAGGCGTAGAAGGCCACGCGCCAGTTCCACCGCAGGACGCCCACGTTGAAGTCGAACAGTGCCCGCGGATAACGGCCGGTAAAGAGGATGGCGAACCCCGCCACGATGGTGGTGACGGCGAACGCGAACCAGAGGAAGAAGAGGAGGATGACATGCGGTATGGCCAGGAACCATTTGACCAGCCACATCCAGCGTGAAAGCCCGGGATCGAGCTCACCAAAGAGCCGCGCGGGGTAGCCGGGGCGGGCGGCAGCTGCCGGGCTGTACTGCTGGGGCGGTGGTGGCGGGACGGTTCCCGGCGTTACGGCCGCTCCCGGCTGGGTCCATGATGCCGGCGTTGTAGAAGGGTAGGGCGGTCCGGCCGCGGCCGGACCATTCATTGACGGTTCCCGATAAACCGGCCCACCCATGCCCGGACCACCCATGTCCGGACCACCCATGGGGCGCCCGCCGTCAGGGCGTGCGGCGTGCCGGCCCAGACCCGCGGCCCCGAAGATGATGAGGGGAACGCCGATCAGCAGGGCGATGATCCCGCCCACCAGCAGGCCCGTGGCTGCCGGCCGGATCAGGTCCGAGCGGAAGCCGGCCTGCGCCTGGACATCAACCCCGGGGGAGGCGTCGGCGTTCATCACCACCACTTCCCAAGCGCCCGGCGTGATGTTCCAGGTGAGCTCCTGCTGTCCCGTTCCCGACGCGGAGGCGGTCCAGAGGCGCTGGTCCGCGGGCGGTGATGCCGGGTTGCCGCCCGGTACATCGCGGTATTCGGCGCGGAACGGCCGCTGGCGGATGTTCAGCAGCTCCGAGTGGTGCACGCCTGAGAGGTACTGTTCGACGTCGGCCTGCCGGCCGATGCCAATGAACACCGGTTTGTCCGGGGTCACTGATTCAACGCGCAGCCGCAGGGTTCCGACGTCGAAGGGCAGCCTGCCGGGAACGTCGTCTCCAATGGCGTCTGCCCGCGGCGAGGTCAGGGCGAATGAACTCACGGAGAAACGCGATGAGCCGGACGTCAGATATCCGTCCCCCTGGATGGTTCCCACCGCCGACGCCACGGCCCCGCCCGCCAGCGCGGCAAGGCCCGGAAGCGTTATCAGGATCCCGAGGATCAGCATGATGATGGCTGCGGGCTTCTTCATGGGGTGAACCTTCCGCGTTAGGTATGCGGGCAGGGCGGTGGGAGGATCAGCGGGCGGTGCTGGGCGGTGCTGCCTAGATGGCGTTCGTTGCTGCCTGGGTCCGGGTGATGATGGTGGGGCAGGGCAGGTGCTTCAGAACCCCGTGGGCGGTGGAGCCCAGCAGGAGGCGTTTGAAGGCGCCCCGGCCGCGGCTGCCCACCACCAGGAGCCGGGCTCCTGCTGCGGCTTCGACGAGGGCGTCCACGGGGCCTTTGTCGGTTTCCAGCCGCTGGTGCACGGTGAGGTCGGGGTAGTCTTCCTTCAGCCCGGCGACGGTTTCGGAGAGGACAACCCGGTCCTCGTCCACGATGAGGTCCGCGAGGGCACCCGGCGTCAGACCTGCATCGATGATGGGATCGGGCACGCTGACGGCGTACACGACCGTGAGCTCGTCTCCCTCGCGGTCTGCTTCAGCGGCTGCGAAGGCAACGGCCTGGGTGGCCTCCGGTGACCCGTCAACGCCCACCACCACTCCCGACCTGCCCTCGAGGTCCTGGGTTCCGACGACGGCGACGGGGACCTTGGCAGCGGTGGCCACCTGGAGGGCGCGGTCGGCAAGGGCGCCGCCGAGGTGGCCGCTGCCGGACCCAATGACCATCATCGAAGTTTTCTTGGAGTACTTGGCCAGGGAGCCGCCCACGCTTCCGGTGAGCAGTTCCGTGGCGGGCGTGATGGGAACCGCTCCTTCCAGGCGCCTGGCGGCGGTCTTGAGGAGTTCCTCGCCCGCCTGCTGGAGGGTTCCGAACCACGGATAGGGTTCGGCAACCCAGCGGTCGTCCACCACATGGAGGACCACCAGTGGCAGGCCCGCCCGGTGGGCCCGGCGGGCTGCCCACAGGACCGCGGCCTGGCTTTGGGCTGAGTCGTTGGTGCCCGCAGCTATGGGTTTTTGCGATGTCATGGCCGCTCTTCCTGCTCGTCGTGAACTGGGGTTTCCTGCCTTTCAAGACTGGCCCCGGCCTTGGCGGCACTCTAGGGCCAAAAGTCACGGAAGCGCTGCTCAGGCGCTTCTACGCTCCCGGTTCTGCCGGAGCGACGGGCTCCGGGCCCGGAGTGTCCTTTTCCGCGAGGGTCTTGAAAATGGTCCAGCCGACGGCGGTGAGCGGCACTGCCAGCAGGGCCCCGATGACGCCGGCCAGGGTGGCCCCGGCGGCCAGGGCGAGGATGATCACCAGCCCGTGGATCCGCAGGACCCGGCCCATGAAAAGGGGCTGGAGGATATGGTGCTCGAACTGGTTGGCGGCCACCAGGATCACCAGGACAATGAGGGCGGTAACCGGCCCGTTTTCCACCAGGGCCACCAGCACCGCGAGGCTGCCGGCGGCGGTTGCTCCGATGATCGGAATGAAACCGCCCAGGAAGACCACCGCGGCCAGCGGCACTGCCAGGGGAACCCGCAGGACCAGGAGCCCGATCAGGACCATCAAGGCGTCAATGGCAGCGATGATGAGTGTCCCGCGGACGTAGCCGCCCAGCACCACGATGCTTCGCCCGGCCGCCAGATGTGCCTTGCCCTGGCGGGTTGCCGGGAGAAACCCGATCAGGAACGAGCGGATCTTCTCGCCGTCCTTGAGGAAGAAGAACAGGATGACTGCCGTCAGGACCGTACCGGCCGCAATCTCACCAGCCGTTCTCAGCCCTGTCAACGCGTCGGCCCCCAGGCTCCCGCCGGCAAGGAACTTCTGGAACTCCTCCCGCGCGGCATTGATCTGGTCGTTCGTCAGCGCCACGGGGCCGGTGGTAACGAACTGCTGAAGTTGGCCTATACCGGCTTCTGCCCGGGCTGCCAGGACGGAGGCCTGCTGCCTGACCAGTGTGATGATGCCTCCCACCACGCCGGCCGCCACTGCCAGGATCACCAGGAAGGAGGACAGGACGGCAAGGGCGCGGGGCCAGCCGCGGGCAGCAAGCCAGCGGACCGCGGGAGCCATGGCCGAGGCCAGGATCAAGGCCACCATCACCGGGATGGTGACCAGGGGAACCCTGGTCGCGGCCGTCACCACTGCCCAGGCGAGCGCCAGCAGGGAGAGCGTCTGGACTGCCCGTATGCTTGCCCGGCCCAGGCCGTCGGTCCACAGGAGGGACATCCGGCCGCTAAAAGACCGCGGACGGGAGCGATCTGCCGCGTCCCCGTCCAGGGGTTCATTGCCTTCCATGGGCTTTCTCCTTGCTGCCGGGTGCACCTGAGGTTCCATCAGCATTAGTTGGTCAGTATGCTTACTATTGTCTGCCCACCGCAACGAGAAAGGCACCATCATGACTGAACAGAACGTCCCGGACGATGAGCTGGAAGTCGTGGAGCAGGACGACGTGCTTCTCGACGAAACTCCCGGCGCGGCGTCGTCCCTGGAACTGGACCCCGTATCGGGGGAGCCTGACAGCTACCCGGGTGCTGCCGAAAACAACCCCGACCGCTGGCAGGAGGACCCCTTGCTGCAGGACGAGGCCCTCTCCGGTGAAGAGGAGGACTTCCTGAGCGACCAGGCGCTGCGGGATGAAAGCGCCCGGGCGCGGTACCGTTCGGGCGATGAGCAGGTATCGCCGGACACCCCCACCCTGGGGGAGGCCGCAGCGGATGTCGATTTTGGGGAAGCCCCCACCGGCCTCGAGGCTGACGGCAGCGACGACGAGGAGAATTTTGGCGGCTCGCCGCTCAGCGAGTTTGAGCCCGACGACCTGGAACGCTAGCAACCCCGCGGGCCGGGCCGGCGTGGCCCGGCCGGCAGGGGAGGGAGACCCATGCAATCCAAAGAACTGCTGCTGGAGTCCTTCGATCGGCTCCCGGGCCTGGTCCGGGAGGCCCTCGACGGGCTGGACGCGGCGCAGCTGCAGCGCCGGCCGGGTGGCAACGGCAATTCCATCGCGTGGCTGATCTGGCATACGGGCCGGGTGGAGGATGCGCAGGTAGCCTCCGCTGCGGGCCTGGAACAGGTGTGGACGGCTGAAGGTTTCGTTAAGCGTTTCGGCCTTCCGCTGGGGGAACGCGACACGGGCTACGGCCACTCCAGTGAACAGGTGGACGCCGTCAGGGCGCCGCGGGAGCTGTTGCAGGAGTACTACGAAGCCGTCCACCGGCAGACCGCCAAGGTCCTGGAAGACATTGCTGATCCGGACCTGGACCGCGTGGTTGACAGGCACTGGAATCCACCTGTGACCCTCGGAGTGCGGCTGGTCAGCATTCTGGGGGACTGCCTTCAGCACATCGGCCAGGCCGCCTACGCCAAGGGGCTGCATGGCGGAACGGCAGGCGCCGGCGGTGCGTGAACTGGTGGTATTGGGCACCGCTTCCCAGGTTCCCACCCGGACCCGGAACCACAACGGCTACTTCCTGCGCTGGGACGGCGAGGGGCTGCTTTTCGACCCCGGTGAGGGAACCCAGCGCCAGATGATCCACGCCGGCGTCGCGGCCGGCCACATCACCAGGATCTGCCTCACCCATGTGCACGGTGACCACTGCTACGGGTTGCCTGGGGTCCTGTCCCGGATGGCCCTTGACGGTGTGCCACACCCTGTCCACCTGCACTATCCGGCGTCGGGTGACCCGGTGGTGCAGGCCTTGGTGGCAGTGGGTTCGCCCGGCATCGACCTGCGGCTCCACCCGCATTCGGGCGCCGGGCCCGTGGCGGACTGCCTGGAGGTGCAGCCCCTGAGGCACCGCATCGAGACCTACGGTTACCAGCTAAGGGAGCCTGACGGACGCACGTTACTGCCGGAGCGGCTCCGGGCGGCAGGAATCGGAGGGCCGGATGTGGGCCGGCTGCAACGCGACGGCGTCCTTGGGGCAGTCAGGCTGGAGGATGTGAGCGTACCCAGGCCGGGCCAGCGCTTCGCCTTCATTATGGACACCGTGCCGTGCCCGGGCGCCGAGGACCTGGCGGACGGGGCTGACCTGCTGGTCACCGAGTCAACGTTCAGTGACGACGACGACGCCCTGGCACGGCAATACCTGCACCTCACTGCCGGGCAGGCCGGGGAGCTGGCGGCCTCCGGCAGGGCCCGCACCCTGGTGCTCACCCACTTCTCCGCACGGTACGGCGACGACGTTTCCGTGCTGGAACAACAGGCGCAGGCACGGGCTCCGGGGGTTACCGTGATCGCCGCCAACGACCTTGACCGCATCCCCGTCCCACGGCGGCGGCAACCAGCGGCAGAGGCTGCGGCCCCAACAACGGCGATAGGGTTGAACCATGACGGCAGCAGCTGAATCCACGGTCACTTTCGATGGCCGTTTCGCCCGGGAACTGGCGGAACTCGCCGTGCCCTGGCAGGCCGAGGAAGCGCCCAGCCCTGAGCTCCTCGTCCTGAACGAGAAACTGGCAACGGACCTGGGCCTCGACCCGCAGTACCTGCGCAGCCCCGAGGGTGTGCGGCTCCTTGTGGGAAACCATGTGCCGGCCGGTGCCACACCCGTGGCGCAGGCGTACGCCGGACACCAGTTTGGCGGGTATTCGCCCCTGCTCGGCGACGGACGGGCCCTGCTGCTGGGCGAGGTCACTGACCGGGCCGGCCGCCTCCTGGACGTCCATCTCAAAGGTTCGGGGCGAACGCCCTTCGCCCGCGCGGGGGACGGCCGTGCCGTGGTCGGGCCCATGCTGCGTGAGTACATAGTCAGTGAGGCCATGCACGCACTGCACATTCCCACCACCCGTTCACTCGCCGTCGTGGCCACCGGCCGGCAGGTCCGGCGCGATGACATGCTGCCCGGTGCCGTCCTGGCGCGGGTTGCGGGCAGCCATTTGCGCGTCGGCAGCTTCCAGTACGCCCGCGCCACCGAAAATATGGACCTCCTGAAGCGGCTGGCGGACCACGCCATCGGCAGGCACTACCCCCACGCGGCGGATGCCGACAACCCCTACCTTGCGCTGTTCGCGGCGGTCGTCTCCGCCCAGGCGGAGCTGGTGGCCCGGTGGATGCTCGTTGGCTTCGTACACGGGGTCATGAACACGGACAACATGACCATCTCCGGGGAAACCATCGACTACGGCCCGTGCGCGTTCATGGATGCCTTCAACCCGGCCGCCGTTTACAGTTCCATTGACGTCGGCGGACGCTATGCCTATGCCAACCAGCCTGTCCTGGCCGAATGGAACCTGGCCCGGCTCGCCGAGGCCATGCTGCCGCTGATTGACCAGGACCAGGAGAAGGCCGTGGCCCCGGCAGTGGAGGTCCTGGGCAGTTTCCGGGGCCACTACAGCCAGGCATGGACCCGCGGGATGACGGCCAAGCTGGGACTGGACAGCGTCGATGAAAACGGCGCCGGGGCCCTGGTGGATGATGTCCTCGACCTTCTTAAGGACGGACCCGTGGACTACACCCTGTTCTTCCGCAACCTGGGCAAAGCGGCCCGCGGGGACCTTCGTCCCGTGCGCGGCATGGTCCTCGACCTGGCCGCCCTCGATGCCTGGCTGGACCGGTGGCAGGCGCTGCAACCTGACCCGGAGCTGATGGACAGCGTGAACCCGGCCTACATTCCGCGGAACCACCTGGTGGAAGAGGCGCTGTCCGCTGCCACCGCCGGAAACCTGGCTCCACTGCAGCAACTGCTGAAGGCGGTCAGCGACCCCTTCACCGAGCGGCCCGGCCTGGAACGCTACCTGCAGGGGGCGCCCGACGACTTCGGCAGCTACATGACCTTCTGCGGCACCTGACCGCAGCGGGCCGCGGGGGCAAAACGACAGGAGGGTGGCAACCGGTATTCCCGGCTGCCACCCTCCTGCTTCGTCCGGGGCCGCCAAGGGCACCGGACAGTGCGAAGACTAGGCTACGCGCACAGCGGAGTAGCCGCCGAGCCAGCTGATGGAGTGCACCTGCGTGTCGAAGCCGTTGACGCCGCCGCTGACAACCTGGCCGTTGCCTGCGTAAACGCCCACGTGGCCGGAGGTGATGATCAGGTCGCCGGGGGCGGGAGCGCCTACAACGGTGCCGTACTGGAAGAACTGGGTGGGGGCCAGGTCGCCCACGGACTTGCCGACGGAACGCAGCGCCTTCTCGACCATGGCGGTGCAATCCTGCTTGACGCCCAGCTGGCCGTAGGCCGAGGCGAGGATCGCTGCGCCGGTGCCGGTGCCGGTGGTTGATGCCACGGGGGTTGCCGAGGCGTAAGACATGTTCATGCCGGTGTTCGCCGGAGCGGTGGCGGCTGCGGCCTGCACGGGTGCTGCTGCAGGGGCCGGCGCCGGGGCTGCGGTGTAGCCTGCGCCCGGAATCTGGATCTGGTCGCCCGGGTAGATGATCGAGGACAGTCCCAGGCCGTTGGCGGACAGCACGTCATTGAGGCTGACGCCGTAGGCTGAAGCGATGGCGCCAAGGGTGTCGCCGGAAACGACGGTGTGGACGTTGCCTGCTGCTGCAGCGGGGGCTGCGGCCGGGGCAGCGGGTGCCGAGGTGGCCTGGACGCCGGTCTGCTCAGTGGTGTCCGGGCCGGATACACCTGCATGGGCCGGGGCGCCGACTCCGAAGGCAATGCCGGACGCTGCAGCAACGGCGAGCGCCGGGCGGCCCAGCGAGCGGGCCTGGGATTTTGCTGTTACGGCGAGGCCCTCGAGCACAATGGAGCGGGCCGGAGTCGCGCGGTGACGGGCTGAAATGGAATTTTTTGACACGGTTGATCGCCTCTCCCATGCCTGCGGGGTGAGCTGTCGGGTTCGGGCTGGAGATACCCGGCCGAAAGCGGCTCCGCGGTAGGCGGAAGCGCATTCGACTTAACCCCTAGGCCACAATATGGCCGTGGAAACTTGGTTCCCCCGTCCCTGCCAACTGGAGCGGTTGGATCCCATGATCAGCGGCAGGGCTCGGCATGCTGACGGGAATGTCCCGTCTGAGAGGGACACCAGTCGACCATAACCCAGGTGCATCGCAATTGTCACATTTGGATAACATACGATGTTCTTCTCTCGCATTGCGCAAACGTCTGGACATTCCAGGGCGTTCCTGGGCGGACCTCTGCTGATACTTTTCCTGTTGAGCACGGTAACAATGTGGAAACAGCAGCCTGCGTTGCGCGGGAATCCGGCGGTAAGCTTCCGGACTATGCCCCTGTTCGTGACCATCGCGAGGCTCCCTTGGCAGGGAGGCCTCCTGGCCCTTGCCCTGGCCGCAGGCACCATGCTGCCGGCGGCGGCCGACGAGCCGCCACCGCCCGGCGGGTATCCCTCCTGGGCGGACGTGCAGGAGGCGAAATCGTCCGAAGCGGCAAAAGCCGCAGAAATCGCCACCATTAATGGACTCCTGACGGACCTTGAGGCGGATTCGGAGGCAGCAGGCGGGATGGCCGTGCGCTCGGCCGCCGACTACGCCGCCGCAGACGCCGCGCTGCAGGCAGCCACCTCCCGCCTGGATACCCTGTCCGCCCACGCCGCCCGTGCCAACGCGGAGCTGGCCCGGCACCGGAAGGACATCGGTGCCCTGGCCGTCCAGTCCTACAAGACCGGCGGTACCAATGCAGGATTCTTCGTCGCGCTGGACGCCCTGGAAACCAACAGCGTCCAGGGGCTCAACCTGGTCAAGCTCGTGGGCGACAAGACTGCCACCCTGGTCGCCAATGCTGCCGCCGCCGAAAAGACGGCCACCGCCCTCACCGAACAGGAAAAAGCCGCCAGGAGCGAGCGGGAACGCCTGTCCGGGGAAGCGAAAGCAAAACTGGACGCCGCACGTTCCGCCCAGGATTCGCTGGCCCGGCGCGTCGCAGAGGAGCAGTGGCACGGCAGCGAGCTGACCGCCCAGCTCGCCACCCTGAAAGGTACGACGGCGGCCATGGAGGGTGAGTACCGCCAGGGCCAGGCCGCACTGGCCGCCTACGAGGCGGCCCAGGCGGCCAAACGTGCCGCCGCTGAGGAGCAGGCCCGCGGGCAGGCGGAGGCTGCAGCCAGGGCGGCCGCAGTGGCAGCCCGGCAGCCAAAGGCGCCCGCACCCGCTGCCGACCCTGGCCAGGCCAATCCGGCACAACCCGGTCCAGCCCCCGGCGCCGTCAGCAATCCCGGCGTCAGCAACCCCGGCCCTCCCGCTCCGGAAGACCCGGCACCGGCCCCGCCAAGCCCTCCCGCCGTCGTCGTGCCTTCTGTTCCCGGCGGTGCGGTGAACGACCCCGCCGGGGCCAAAAGCTACGCGTCCGGACGCCTGCCCGCCTACGGGTGGGGCCAGGACCAGTTCCTGTGCCTGGCCCAGCTGTGGACCAAGGAGTCCAACTGGCTGACCACCGCCACCAATGCCTATTCCGGAGCCTATGGGATTCCGCAGGCCCTGCCCCCGGGGAAGTACGCCAGCGCCGGCGGTGACTGGCTCACCAGCTACCGCACCCAGATCGAATGGGGCCTGGGCTACATCCGCGACCGCTACGGTTCCCCGTGCGCGGCCTGGAACCACTCCGTATCCCTGAACTGGTACTGACTGACGCGTTAGGCTGTCACCATGCCAGATTTCGAACGGTTCCGTGCGCTGCTCGAAGAGGAGCGGGCGCGGCGCCTGGCACTGTTGCCGGCGCTGCGGGCGGACATCGAGGCAGCAAACTCGGCGCGCCAGGATTCCAATGTCGATGATGAGCACGATCCCGAGGGTGCCACCATCGCATTCGAACTCTCACAGGCCTCCGCGCTCCTGAAACAGAGTTCGGCGGGCCTGGACCAGATTGAGGCGGCCCTTGCCCGGCTGGCGGCGGGGACCTATGGAACCTGCGCCGTCTGCGGGGAGCCCATCGCCGAGGGCAGGCTTGAAGCCCGCCCCTGGACCCCGTACTGCATCCGGCACGCGGCGTCCGGGCGCGGGCGGTGACCGGTACGGCGGACGTTGTGTCCGCGGCGGCGGATTTCGTGGACCGGACCCTCCAGAACGAGGGCGCCTGGTACCGGGCGGACGACGTCGGGGCCCGGCTGGGCGGGGTACTGGCCTCTTATGGTTCGTCCGTGGGGGCCGTCCGCGGGACCGTGCGTGATGCGCTGCGGAAGTTCAAGGACCTGGACCATGACGGCACGGTCATGCTGGCGTCCGCCCTGTGGGGTCAGCCGCGGCCCGGTTCCCGGCCGGTGTTCGAGCGCCGGCTGGCAGCGGTGGTGCTGCTGCAGTCACGGGTGCGGCTGCTCCGTCACTCTGACCTGACCCGGCTGGAGGGCTTCCTTCGCTCCGCGCAGGCGGCCGACCTGACCGGGCCCCTTCTTACCGACGTCCTGGTCCCGTTGCTGGCGGGGCTGGGGGAGCGCGAGCGGCAGCGGGCAGGCGTTGTCCTGGCGCGGTGGCGGGAAGACCCCGACCCGCAGCTGCGGGCGGCGGCCGGCGCCCTTGAAAAACACTTGTCCATTTGAAACGTACCGAGGAGATCCACATGAATGAACCGTTTGACCTTGAGCGTTTTGTTGCCGCCCAAAACACCGGCGGAACCTATGAGCAGGCGCTGGGCGAGCTGCAGGTCGGCAGGAAGTCCGGGCACTGGATGTGGTTTGTCTTCCCGCAGATTGCCGGGCTGGGACAGAGCGACACGTCCCGCAAGTACGCCATTTCCTCGCTGGCGGAGGCCCGCGCCTACCTGGACCACGAGGTGCTGGGTCCGCGGCTCCTGGAGTGCGCGCTGGTCCTGGCAAACCACGCCGACCAGTCGGCCGAAGACATTTTCGGCGGAATCGACGCCAGGAAACTCCGCTCCAGCATGACACTGTTCCTCCGGGCGGCGCCCGGAGAAACAGTGTTCAAGACCGTCCTGGCCCAGTTCTTCAACGGGGAACCGGACCCGGCCACGGACGAGCTCCTGGCCGGCCAGGACGCGGCCGGCTGACCTCCGGCGGCTGTCCCGCTGCTGCGGGGAGCGCGGGGCGCGCTACGGTGTTGGGCTGCCGCCGTTGACGTTGAGCGTCTCACCCACCACATAGCTGGACTCGGGCGAGGCCAGGAAGACGTAGGCGGGGGCGAGCTCGGCGGGCTGGCCCGCGCGGCCCAGGGGAGTGGACTGGCCAAACTCGGGCAGTTCCTCCTTGGGCTGGCCGCTGCTGACCTGCAGGGGCGTCCAGATGGGCCCCGGGGCCACCGCGTTTACCCGGATTCCCTTGGGCGCCAGCTGCTGGGCCAAGCCCTTGGTGAAGTTGTTGATGCTGGCCTTGGTGGTGGCGTAGTCCACCAGCGTGGGGGACGGGTTGTAGGCCTGGATCGACGTGGTGTTGATGATGGTTGAGCCCGCGGGCATGTGCGGCACGGCGGCCTTGGTCACCCAGAACATGGCATAGACGTTGGTCTTCAGCGTGTGGTCGAACTGCTCGTCGCTGATGTCCTGCAGGTCCTCCTGCGCAACCTGCTTTCCGGCGTTGTTGACCAGGATGTCAACCCCGCCCAGCACGGCCACCGCCGTGTCCACCAGTTCCCGGCACACGGCGGAGTCCTTCAGGTCGCCGGGTACCTTGACGGCCTTGCGGCCGGCGGCCTCAATGAGTCCGGCAATGCGCGAGGCGTCCTCCTCTTCCTGCGGCAGGTAGGAAAGCACGACGTCGGCGCCCTCCCGTGCGAAAGCGATCGCCGTTGCTGCCCCGATGCCTGAGTCCGCGCCGGTCACGATGGCCCGGCGGCCTTCCAGCCGCCCGGTGCCCCGGTAGGTCTCTTCGCCGAGGTCGGCCTTGGGCGCCAGGTCCGCATCGAGCCCGGGCTCGGGCTGGTGCTGCTTGGGCGGGGAGATCTTTTCGTAGGCAGTCACGGGATTACGGAAGGTGTACTGGTCAGTCATGGTGGTACTCCTGTTCGTGCGGGACGCGGGCTGGTTCTTCGCCCGGATGGTGCAGCAGCCCCGGGCTGCCGGGGCAACCACTAAAAACTAAGCATGCTTACGGTTCCTACCCTAGGCAGAAATCCGCCGCCCTGCCAAGCTGCTCCGCGGGCTCAGCCGCGGCTGACCTCCACCAGCCTGACCTCCGCCAACCGCCCGCCGTCCACCACGGCCTCCATGAAGGTACATGCCGGCTGGCGGCGGCGGTCGGTGGGCGATCCTGGATTCAACAGCCGCAGCCCGTTCGGCGACACCGTATCCCAGGGGATGTGGCTGTGCCCGAACACCAGGACGTCGGCGTCGGGAAACAGCGCGTCGCATCGCTGTTCCCGGCCCTTTGCCTGGCCGGTCTCGTGGACCATGGCAAAACGGACACCATCCAGGACTGCGGTGGCGGTCGCGGGCAGCCGCCTCCGCAGCTCCGGGCCGTCATTGTTGCCAAAAACCCCCAGCAGGCGCCGGCTCCTGCGTTCGAACTCGTCCAGCAGTGCCGCCTCCACCCAGTCGCCGGCGTGGAAGACCGCATCGGCGCGGTCAACCGCGTCCCACACCTGCCCGGGCAGGCTCCTGGCCCGTTTGGGCACGTGGGTATCCGCGAGCAGGACAAGGTTCAATGGCATACCCGAATCCTGCCACGGTGCCCTGTTCCCGTACGGCCGGGAGTCGTAATCTGGGGGCTTGGAGGTGATTGCCATGGAGGCAGCCCAAGGCGACCGCATCGTTGTGCACGGGAGGACGGTGGGGTCTTCGGACCGGCACGGGGTGATTCTGGAGGTCCGCGGCGAGGGCGGCAGTCCGCCGTACGTCGTCCGCTTCGACGACGGGCACGAAACCGTCATGTATCCCGGCGGCGATTTCGCCGTCGAGCACGGACACAGCACCTGACGCTCCTGCAGGACTGCACCGGCGCCGCTTCACCTGTCAGACTGGAGCAATGGATCATTTTCCGTCCGCAGGCATGTCCTCCACCCCGCCGCAGCGCACCGGTCCCCGCGACCCGGGCGACGCCTGGGTGGAAGGGGACCGCGGCAGGTACTGGGGCCGCTTCGGCGCCGCGGGCGTCCTTGCCTGGGACCCCGCCAAAGGCGTGCTCCTGCAGCACCGTGCGGTCTGGAGCCACAACGGTGGAACCTGGGGGCTGCCCGGCGGTGCCCTGCACCAGGGCGAAGAACCCGTTGACGGTGCCCTCCGCGAGGCGTACGAGGAAGCCGCCGTCCCATCGGAGAGCGTGGAAGTGCTGTTCACGTCCGTGCTGGACCACGGCTACTGGTCCTACACCACGGTGGTAGTGAGGGTGCGGGAAGCCTTCGAGCCGGTGATCAGCGACCCCGAAAGCATCGCCCTGCTCTGGATCCCGGTGGCAGAGGTGGAAGCCCTGGACCTGCACCCCGGTTTCGCGGCGGCGTGGCCGGAACTGCTGGCGCAGCTGGACACCGGCGAACCCTGGTAGGCCGGCCCCGGACTCCTCCCCGGGAGCTTCCGGCTAGTAGCCTTCGCCGTACTCGGCGGTCACCAGGATGGGCAGGTGGTCTGAATTTCCGCGCGGGAGCGTCTCCACGCTGGCGATGTCCAGGCCCAGCGAGGTGGCGAAGTCGAAGTGGCCCTTGAACACCTTGTAGCGGGTGTACGTGCGCCGGTTGCTCAGGGAGAGGGCATACCCGGAGTTCTTCATGTGCATGTCCAGGTTCTTGGTGAAGAACGGGTAGTTGAAGTCACCCACCATCAGGGTCATCAGACCCTTGCCCATGCTGAGCAGTTCCGCGTGGGCTGCGTGGATCTGCTTGCGCCGCAGCGAGTTCGACGCCGTCAGCGGGGCTGCATGGAAGGAACCGATCACCAGCTCGTGCTGCGTTTCGGTGTCCATCACCCTGGTGCCGATGAGCCGTTCATGGGCCGGAGCCAGCACCCTGTCATGCATTGATTTCTTCAACGCGAAGGATTGCGTGTCCAGTGCGGTGAAGCGGCTCGTGCGGTAGTAGATGGCCAGGCCCAGCCGGTTGCCCTTGGTGGCATCCGCCAGGTGCAGCGGGCCGAGGGTCTCCGGGAGGTCGCTGGCGTCCACTTCCTGGAGGCACAGCGCATCGATGTCATGGTTGCGGGCCAGGGCGAGAAGTTCGCCGCTGGCCTTGTGCTTGCGGAGGTTGTAGCTGATGACGCGCATGAAACACCTCTTTTGAGGGTTGCTGACAGGACCAGTTCCTTACTCTAGTCCGATTGCCACCCGCACCCTCCAACATTTCGTTGCCCGCGCCGCCGCGCCGTGCGGTGTCCACGGGGGATAGAGTTAGTGGCAATTCACTGAATTTCCGTAAGGGGCCAGCCTTGACTGCAGACCTGCCTGAACTCGCCGAAGGCAATTTCTACTACCAGGACCTGGGCGGCGGGCGGTTCCGCTCCACCATCCACGCCCAGGGTGCCTGGAACGTCCACGAACAGCACATGGCCCCGGCGTCGGGCCTCATGGCAGATGCCCTGGAACGGCACCAGCCACGGGAAGACATGCGGATGGCCCGCCTCAGCTACGAGATCCTTGGACTGATCCCGGGCGGCGAGTTCCGGATCGAGACCACCACGCTGCGTCCCGGAAGGACCATCGAACTGGTGCAGGCGGAGCTGGTGGCCGGCGGCCGCACCGCCATCCGCGCCGCCGGGTGGCGCATGCTGACCAGCGACACCGCTGAAGTCGCCGCCGTCGAGGACGCAGGGATCCCCGGCCCCGACGAATGCAAGCCGTACGACGGCGCCGCCGTCTGGCCCGGCGGCTACATCCGCTCCCTCGAAATGAGGGTGGCCGAGGGCCACCGGCCCGGAGCGGGCAAGGTGTGGCTCCGCACCGACCACCCCCTGACCGACCGCGCCGACAGCGGCGACCTGGCCCGCCTCATGGGCATGGTGGACACGGCCAACGGCATCGCGGCCAGGGTTCCGCCGGGGAAAGGCAGCTACGCGTTCCCCAACCTGGACCTACAGATCCACATGTACCGCCGCCCCCGGGGGGAATGGCTCGGACTGGACAACGCGGTGTCGTTCGGCAGCGACGGAATCGGGCTGACATCCACCGTCCTGCACGACCGGCAGGGGCCGTTCGGGCGGGCTGAACAGATCCTGACCCTGCGCAAATCCTGATGATTCCCACTCCCTGACCTTGTGACTGGTCCTCGCCGTGCGCGGGTCCTGACCTATGGTGCGGGCATGTATCGCTGAGTATCGTTGTATATCGTTCACGATTGGCAAAGGAGTTCATGATGCGTGCTTCATACCCTGCGGGCGGATTCGGCGGGAACAATCTTGACGGTATGTGGCAGGCCGTCGAGGAACTGCGCTCCCGGTTCGAAAAGCGGGCCGGAACCCGCGCCGGGAAAGGTGAGGTCAGGACGGCGGTGCTGGCCCTGCTGGCCGAACGGCCCATGCACGGCTACCAGATCATCCGCGAGATCGAAGAACGCAGCGGGGGCAGCTGGAAACCGAGCGCGGGCTCCGTCTACCCCACCCTGCAGCTGCTGGCGGATGAAGGATCAATCACTGCCGAGGAATCCAACGGCCGCAAAATCTACTCATTGACCGAAGCCGGCCGCGAGGAAGTGGCGGCCCACCCCGGGGCTGCGCCCTGGGATCCGGCCGGCCCCCTGCCCGGCGGCGTTGCTTCCCTGCCCAAAGCCGGGATCGAGCTGGCCCAGGCCGCGGCGCAGGTTGGCCGTACCGGCACCCAGGAGCAGGTGCACCAGGCGGTGGCGGTGCTGGACGAGGCCCGCCGCCGCCTGTACGCGATCCTCGCCCAGGACTGACGGGGGTGGCGTCCACCGTCCAGGACAGGGCGAACCCCCAGCTGCCCCTGCGGGAACACCGCGGCCGCTACCGGCGGATTCTGCGCTTCGCTGCCTGGAACCTCGCCGCCACGTGGTGGTTCGAGCTGTTCCTGCCCCGGATTGGCCTCGGCCGGGTGGCCGCCAGGACGCGGTCACGGCGGATGCGGAGCTTTGCCCAGCGCTTCCATGACCTGGCCGTGGACCTCGGTGGCCTCATGATCAAGGTGGGCCAGTTCCTGTCCTCCCGGCTCGATGTCCTTCCGCCCGAGATCACCAAGGAGTTGGAGGGGCTGCAGGACGAGGTGCCGCCGGTCGACTTCCCGGCCATCTCCGCCCTGGCCGCCAGGGAATTGGGAACACCGCTGGAGCACGTTTTTGCCTCGGTGGACCCGGCACCGATCGCGGCTGCCTCCCTGGGCCAGGCCCACCGCGGCCGCTTGAATCCTGCCGACGCCGGGGACACCGGACTCGACGCCGTGGTCCTGAAAGTGCAGCGCCCGGGCATCGGCGCGATTGTCGACGTCGACCTTGCCGCCCTGCGCAAGGTTGCCGGCTGGCTCAGCCACATCCGGCTCGTTTCCCGCCGCGCCGACATGCCGGCGCTGGTGGAGGAATTCGCCCAGACCAGCCTGCTGGAAATCGACTACCTGCACGAGGCCGTCAACGCCGAGCGGTTCGCCGCGGATTTCGCCGGGGACGACCGCGTGGAAGTCCCGGGCGTGGTGTGGGAACGGACCACCCGCCGTGTGCTCACCCTGGAGGACGTCACAGCCATCAAGATCACGGACGTCCGGGCGCTCCGTGCCGCCGGCATCGATCCCGCCGCGGTTGCACCGGTATTCGCGTCCATCATGTTCGACCAGCTGTTCACCAACGGCTTCTTCCACGCCGACCCTCATCCGGGGAACATCTTCGTCACCCCGGTCCCCCCGGACGCAGGGGGACTTCCCTGGAAGCTGACGTTCATCGACTTCGGGATGATGGGCGAAGTCACGGCCTCCACGCGCAGCGGCCTGCGGAAGCTGCTGATCGCAGCCGCCGCCCGGGACGGCAAGGGGCTCGTGGCGGCCATCAATGACGTGGGCGTCCTGATGCCGTCAGCCGACAGCGTGGGCCTGGAACGCGCCATGACGCAGCTCTTCGCCCGCTTCGGCGGCATGGGATTCGCCGAACTGCGCGAGGTCGACCCGCGGGAGTTCCGTGACTTTGCCGTGGAGTTCGGCGACGTGGTCCGGTCGCTGCCGTTCCAGCTGCCGGAGAACTTCCTGCTGATCATCCGGGCCATGTCCCTGACCTCCGGGGTATGCAGTGCCCTGGATGAGCGTTTCAACCTCTGGGATTCGGTGGAGCCCTACGCCGCGCAGCTGCTGCGGAACGAACGGGGCAACGTGGTGCAGGACGTTGCCCGGCAGGCTGTCGACGCTGCCGGTGTTGCCCTCCGCCTCCCGGGCCGCCTGGATGCCCTGGCCGGGAGGCTGGAGGAAGGATCGCTGCAGGTTTCCGTCCCACGCCTGGAGCGCCAGGCTGCGCGGCTGGACCGGGCTGTGCGCCGCTCAGCCTCCGCCCTGGTCTTCGGGGCCCTGCTGCTCGCGGGAGCCATTGTCCGCCCCGACGACCTTGCGCTGGGCAATGTGCTGATGACCGCGTCGGCCCTTCCGCTGCTGCACGCGCTGTGGGTGGGGCGGCGGGGACGTTAAGGCGGCTGCCGCCGTCGGGCGTAACCTAGGGGTGGCCTGCCCGTCCGCGGGCCATGAACCGCCGCCACTGAAACCTGTCGACGTTGAAATTGTCGCCGCCACACCATGGGAGCTTCGCCACAATGCACCACACCGGTACCGGATCCAGCACGCTCACCGTGGTGCGGCAGGACGTGTCGCTCGGCGCGGGCCGGGACCTCGAATTCGGCCTGGAGCTGCTGGCAAGGGCACGGAGCGGCGCCATTGGTCCCACCCTGCGGCTGTACCGGCCGTCGCCCACCGTGGCGTTCGGGCAGCGGGATACCCGGCTGCCGGGATTCGACGCCGCAGCCCAGGCCTGCCGGGACAACGGCTTCGAACCCCTGGTCCGGAGGGCGGGCGGCCGCGCTGCCGCCTACCACCGGGGCACCCTGGTGGTGGACCACATTGAACCGGATACCGACGCCGTCGCCGGATCCAAAGCCCGGTTCGGCTACTTCGGGGACCTGTTTGCGGAGGCGCTGCGGAGCGTGGGCGTGCAGGCGGCCGTGGGTGAAATTCCCGGTGAATACTGTCCCGGCGAATTCAGTGTCCACGGTACCGACCCCGCAGACAGCTCCCGGAGGGTGAAACTGGTGGGCACCGCCCAGCGGGTTGTCTCCGGCGGCTGGCTCTTCAGCTCGGTGATTGTGGTGGAGGACTCCGCCCCGATCCGGAAGGTCCTTACCGACAGCTATGCCGCGCTCGGCCTGGACTGGGATCCCGCCACCGCCGGCGCCGCCAACGATCTGGTGCCAGGCCTGGACGTCGCCGCCGTCGAGCAGGCCATCCTTAACACGTATGCGGGCCATGCCACCCTGGAAACTGCTTCCTTCAGCAGCCTGGGGGCATGACCCGCAACAGTTCCGGCGCGGCGGCCGGTCAGGCGGCCAGGCGGCTCTTGACCTCCGCGGCGGACGGGTTGGTGGCCGCGGTGCCGTCCGGGAAGAGGACCGTGGGGACGGTGCGGTTGCCACCGTTCAGCTGCTCCACGAGTTCAGCCGTGCCGTCCACCTCTTCGATGTTGATTTCGGTGTAGCCGATGCCCTGTGCGTCCAGCTGCTTCTTCAGCCGGTTGCAGTAGCCGCACCAAGTGGTGGAAAACATGGTGATGGTGCCGGATTCGGGAGTGAAGTCCACAGGGATCTCCTATACGTCGCTTGAAAGGTTTCCTTACTGTCAACCGTAGCGTGGCCGGCGGTATTCCCCCGTGCCGGGTGGCCGCTGCGGTGCCTGGATGACAGTTTGTGGCGGGCGGTGGCAAGCTTGTGGCATGTGTGGACGCTACGTAATGGCACGCGCCGTGGGTGATCTCCTGGCCGAATTCGACGCCGGGCTGGAGGACGAGGTCACCATCCCGCCGTCCTGGAACGTGGCACCCACCGACGCGGTCCCCATCGTGCTGGAGCGGCTGGTGGATGGCGATGCCGAGCCCCGGCAGGTCCGCCAGCTGCATGTGGCGCGCTGGGGCCTGGTCCCGTCCTGGGCAAAGGATCCCGGGATCGGATCCCGCATGATCAATGCCCGGAGCGAATCCGTGCTGGAGAAGCCGGCCTTCCGGAAGGCTGTGCAGTCCCGCCGCTGCGCCGTCCCGGCGGACGGCTACTACGAATGGAAGCAGGGGCCCGGGAAATCGAAGCAGCCCTACTACGTGCACCCGGGCGGGGACCATGGGTTGGTTTTCGCCGGCCTCTACGAGTGGTGGAAGGACCCGTCCGTGCCGGAGGGGGAGCCCGGACGCTGGCTGCTGTCGACGTCGATCCTCACGGCCGACACGCCGCCGCCAGGGACGGAATCCACCATCTTCGGGAAACTGACCGAGCTGCATGACAGGGTGCCGCTGCCCATGGACAAGGCCACGATGGAGGCCTGGCTGGACCCGCAGGCGGACGATGCCGCTGCACTCGTTGACCTGGTGCGGTCAGGGGTTAAGGAGGCAGCCGCCGACTGGCAGGTGGACTCCGTGGGCAAGGAAGTGGGCAATGTCCGCAACAACGGCCCGGAACTGATCCGCCCGGTGGAAGCCCTGTTCTAGCAGCCCCGCCGGGGCCGCCGCCCGTCAGACGGTGACCGTGCCGGCGTCGTCCACTGCCCAGGTGGGGTTGTACGCCACTTCCCAGCGGAACCCGTCAGGGTCGGCAAAATATCCTGCGTAGCCGCCCCACGCCTTGGTGACGGGCTCGGCAACGATGGCAGCACCGGCCGCCGCAGCCTGTTCCATGACGCTGTCCACTTCCTGCGGGCTTCCCAGGTTGTGGCTGAGCGTGATGCCGGGGACGCCGGCGGGAGGACTGGTGCCGGCTTCGGCCTGCATCTGGGTGCTGACCCAGAGGGAGAGCACCAGCCCATGGTTCACCTGGATGAACAGGACTTCCCCGGCAACCTCGCGGTGGACGGGCTAGCCAAGGCCGTCCACGTAGAAGGCGCGCGAGGCCTCGACACTGCGGACACCGAGGGAGATAAAGTCGACTCTGGGCTCCATGCTTCGATACTGTCAGATGATGGCGACAATTCAAGGAAACGATAGGGATGCCCGGGCCGACAGGGAACAGCTCGCTGCCGTCCGGGTTGCTGTTGACGAGGTGGATGAGCAGATTGTCACCCTCATCGCCCGCCGCGAGCGGCTGATCAGGATCGCCGGTACGCTGAAGGGTGATGACGCCGAGGTGCGCGCCCCGGGCCGGGTGGAGCGGATCATTGAACACGTGCGGGCTGCTGCCGAGAAAAAGGACATTGACCCGGACATCGTGGAGTCAACCTACCGGGCCATGATCTCCGCGTTCATTGAACTTGAACTGCGGATCCATAAAGAAAACAGCTGAGGAAGCTTAGAGCGCTTCCTCCACCGGCACCCCGTGCTGGAACTCCCGTCCGTCCGCCTCACTGAAGGCGGACAGGACATGCCCCTGCCCGAGCCCGTTCAACGCCGTCAGGGGAAAGCTGCCGGTGATGCTGCTCTGTGAGTGGGTGACGCCGGACAGGTCGTAATCCTCTTCGATTCCCTGGTCCCGGTTGAACGCGTAGCAGGCGATGGCCTCCCCGTTCATGAACTCAATGCACAGCCGGCGCTGCGCCGAATAATCAGGTGAGGCTCCCATCAACCCCACCACGTAGGCGCCGGATACCGGTATGGTGCCGTCGATATCGAACGTGGCGACCAGGGTGGAGTCCTCGGTCTTGATGCTGGCCTGCTTCAGGAGCGCGTCATCGGTACTCATGCCAACATCCTGCTCCCTGCCGCACGCCCCGTCCACCCCCGCCTATGTTTTGATGCCATCCCGGCGTAGACTGGTTTTATTCGAATACATATTCGAATACCTGTTATGGGGAGAATCGTCCGGGAGGTGCGCATGGGCATGTTCAGCGAGTCTGTTGACGTGGTGTGCAACAAAGCCGGACAGCCGGAATCGTTGACCTGGGCCGGGGCTTCCTACACCGTCTGCGCCGAACCCCTCCGGTGGTACGAACGCCGGCAATGGTGGGCGGAGGACAGCAGGGCACCGCTGGGAAGCGGCCAGGGCGTGGTGGATCACGAAATCTGGCGCGTGCAGGTTCTGCCCTCCCGGGCAGCCTCCCGTTCCGCTGCGCCGGAAGAACCGGCCGGCGCAGAACCCCTCACCCTTGACCTGACCCGCCATCTCCGCAGCAACCGTTGGCGGCTGCTGCGGATCCATGACGCCCTCCGCCATAGAACAGCCTGACCAGTCCAGCATGAGCTTCACCCACCTTCACGTTTCCACGGCGTTCAGCGCCCATTACGGTGTTTCCTGGCCGGAGGAACTGGCCATGGCTGCCGCCGCCGACGGTGCCACAGCCCTCGCCTGTACAGACCGGGATGGCCTCTACGGAACCATCAAGCACCTCAAGGCCTGCATGGCCGCGGGCATCGACCCCATTGTGGGGGTGGACCTTGCAGTGTTTGACGACGACGGCGATCACCGAACGCAGGTGTCAGGCAGGGTGGTGGTGCTGGCCCGCGGCCAAAACAATGGTGCCGGATACCGTGCGCTGTGCCGCCTGGTTTCCGACGCCCACGCAAGGACCTCGGGGAAAGCCGGGGGAGCGGTGCCCGCTGCTGTCACCCGCGCCGAACTGGCCTCCCGCACCCTGGACCCCCAAACCCTTAAGCCGGTGCTCACCGTACTGCTCGGCCCTGATTCGGATGTGGGCCGGGCCATGGGCGGACGGCGCTACCTGCGGCCCCGGACCCTCTTCAAGCAGTGGCTCGACGCCATGCCCGCCGGAACCGTGGTGGCTGAAATCGTCTCCCAACTCAGCGCACCTGGTACCCCGATGAGCACGGCGCATGCTGTGCGCATGCTCAGGCTCGCCGAGGAACACCAGGTACCGGCGGTCCTGTCCAATGCCGTTAGGTACTGCGCTGCGGACGGAGCACCAACCGCTGACGTCCTGGATTCGGCCCGGACATTGAAGTCCCTGCCCGAACTGGCAGGGGAACCACTCCTGCAGCCCACCGGCCAGGGGTGGCTGAAAACCCCGGCGCAGATGCTGGGGCTGGGTAAGGAAATCATTTCCGCTGCCGGTTATGGTGCCGCCGACCTCAAGCAGCTGATGACACAGACGGAGGCGCTCGCCGATCTCTGCCGGATCGATCCCACCTCAGACATGGGATGGAAACAGCCCGTGGTTCCCGAAGCATCCGTTATTGGCATCAGCCAGGATCCGCACGCTGAACTCATCCAGCGTTGCCATGCAGGAATCGGCCGGAGGTTCCCGGGCACCACTGGCAACACGGAGAAGGAGATCCTGGCCCGCCTGGACCATGAGCTTGGGATCATCGACAACCTGGGCTTCTCCTCGTACTTCCTCACTGTTGCCGAGGTGTCCCGGATGATCCAGGACATGGGGGTCAGGGCGGCAGCAAGAGGATCGGGAGCATCCAGCCTGGTCAATTACCTGATCGACGTCAGCCATGTGAATCCCCTCCAGCACGACCTGATCTTTGAACGTTTCCTCTCCAACGACCGCGCCACCCTTCCGGACATCGACATCGACGTCGAAAGCGCTGAACGCCACAACGTCTACCACCGCATCTTCGAACGCTTCGGCTCTGAACGGGTAACCCTGATGAGCATGCAGAACGGATACCGCGCCCGTGGTGCCGTGCGCGACGCCGGCCTGGCGCTGGGCATGGACGACGACGAGGTGGGGGAGATCGCCAAGCAGCTGTGGCGGTTCTCTGCACGGAAATTCCGGGAAGCACTGCAGGAAAAACCGGAACTGCGAGAGTTTGCCGGCCGGGTGGAGCAACGCGACGCCCATGGCAACCAGCAACTGGACCTGCTGGTGGACCTGACCGAACGGCTCGACCGGCTGCCCCGCCACATATCCATGCACCCGTGCGGCGTCATCCTGGGTGATGCCACCCTCCTGGACCGCACCCCGGTCCAGCCCAGCGGTCTTGGACTGCCCATGAGCCAGTTCGATAAACATGACATGGACCCCATGGGCATGCTCAAACTCGATGTCCTGGGTGTCCGCATGCAAAGCGCCATGGCGTTTGCGGTCCGGGAGATCATCAGGATCCATCCCTCCAAGGAGGAAGTGGTCAAGGCGGGGAACCACCCTGCTGGCCCGGAAGGTTCCGGCCCCGACTACATTGCCTCCAACGGCCGGATAGACCTCAACGCCGTCCCCCTCGACGACGAAGCCACCTATGAGCTGATCAGGAGCACACATACCCTTGGCTGCTTCCAGATCGAATCACCCGGGCAGCGGGAACTGATCGGCAAAATGGCGCCGCGGGAGTTCAACGACCTCATCATCGATATTTCACTGTTCCGCCCGGGACCGATGAAATCGGACATGGTGCGGCCCTTCCTGGAACACCGGCACGGATTCGCCCCTGAGGTCTACCCGCACCCTGACCTCAAGCCGGTGCTGCAGGAAACCCACGGGGTCACCGTCTTCCATGAGCAGATCCTGAAAACCCTCCACGTCATGACCGGCTGCGGCCTGGCAAAAGCCGACGAATTCCGGCGGGCACTCAGCAGCGAGGCCGGAGAAGCGCGGGTGGAGGAGTACTTCCGGTGCCACGCCAAGGCCAGGGGGTACGCCCCCGAGGTGGTGGACAAAGTGTGGGGGACGTTGAAGTCCTTTGCCAGCTTCGGCTTCTGCAAAGCCCACGGGGCTGCTTTCGCTGTCCCCACCTACCAGTCCGCCTGGCTCAAGACACACCACCCGGAAGCCTTCCTTGCAGGATTATGGGAGCACGACCCCGGCATGTACCCCAAACGGCTGCTCGTGGCCGAAGCCCGCCGGCTGGGCATCCCCATCCTTCCCCTGGACATTAACCGCAGCAAAGCCGAATACCGGGTGGAGCGGATCGGGACAGGCACGGACGCCGGCAGGCTGGGAATCAGGCTAAGCCTGAACGGGATTTACGGCCTGTCTGCTGCAGAACTGAAGCGGATTGTCGCCGGCCAGCCATATGACTCACTGGCGGATCTCCGGGCGCGCTCGCGGCTCAGCAAGCCAAGCATTAGGCGCCTTGCGCAGCTGGGGGCCTTTGATTCCCTGCACCGCGAAGCCGGAGGCACCGCCAACCGCGCGGACCTGGTGCACCATTTGCAGCAGCTTCAATCAGCCAATGGCCAGCGGAAAGGCTTTGAGGTGCTGGAGGGGCAGTTGTCCCTTCCCCTGGGCGACGTCGAACTGCGTAACATCAAACCTGGACTTCCCGCCCCCACAATGGTGGACAACGTCAGGGCGGAATTGGATCTCATGGCCGTCGATGTCAGTTCCCACCTGATGGACAGCCACAGGCCCCTGCTGGAAAGGCTGGGCGTCACCACTGCCGACAAACTTCTCAGCCTGCGCAACGGGACCGAAGTGCTGGTGGCAGGGGTGCGGGTGGCCACCCAGACTCCTCCCATGCGCGGCGGCAGGCGGGTGGTGTTCATCAGCATCGACGACGGCACCGGCTGCGTGGATTCGGTCTTCTTCCACGAGGCCCAGGAAAACGCCGGTCCGCTTCTGTTTGGAACCCGCCTGCTGCTGATCCGCGGGACCACCCGAAGGACCGGTCCGCGGGGCATCAGCATCAGCGCGAGCATGGCCTGGGACCTGGGCAAAACGGACAGTTTGCCCTTGCCGGAGTCCATCGGCGGGTCCACCGGGGTGTCCGGCTCGGAAGCCTTCGGCGATGTGCCACATCCCCTCGATGGCATCAGCAGGACGCTGGCGATCACCGGGTTCAACGGGTAACCGCGGTTCCGCACCCCCCGTGTGCCGCGTTGGTCGGCCCATACCGGAACCGATAGCATTGACGGTGGCTGGCTGTGGTCCCCGTATGCCACAAGCTATGAAGCCTCAACTTTGAATAGGAGACACCCGTGTCAGATGCCCAGCAGATCACCCTTCTCGTCGATGGCGAAGAGACCAAGGTGACTACCGGGACAACCGGTGCGGAACTCTTCTTTGAGCGCCGTGACGTTGTTGTTGCCCGCGTCAACGGCGAGCTGAAGGACCTGGACCAGGAACTTCCTGAAGGCGCCGAGGTGGAAGGTGTCACCATTGATTCCGCCGACGGCCTGAACGTCCTGCGGCACTCCACCGCCCATGTCATGGCCCAGGCCGTGCAGCAGCTCCGTCCCGACGCCAAACTCGGCATCGGCCCCTACATCACCGACGGCTTCTACTTCGACTTCGACGTTGCCGAGCCGTTCACTCCCGAGGACCTCAAGACCCTCGAAAAGATGATGCAGAAGATCATCAACCAGAACCAAAAGTTCGTCCGCCGCGTGGTCAATGAGGACGAGGCCCGCGAAGCCATGAAGAACGAGCCCTACAAGCTCGAGCTCCTGGGCAAAAAGAACGAAGCCGCCGAAGCCGGGGAAGGCGTGAACGTCGAAGTCGGCGCCGGCGACATCACCATCTACGACAACGTGGAACGCAAGGAAGGCACCACCGTCTGGTGCGACCTCTGCCGCGGCCCCCACCTGCCCAACACCAAGCTCATCTCCAACGCCTTCGCCCTGACCCGTTCGTCGTCGGCCTACTGGCTGGGCAACCAGAAGAACCAGCAGCTGCAGCGCATCTACGGCACCGCCTGGCCCACCAAGGACGCCCTGAAGGCCTACCAGGAACGCATCGCCGAAGCCGAGCGCCGCGACCACCGCAAGCTCGGCTCCGAACTGGACCTGTTCTCCTTCCCGGACGAACTGGGCTCCGGCCTGCCCGTCTTCCACCCCAAGGGCGGCATCATCCGCAAGGAGATGGAGGACTACTCGCGGCAGCGGCACGTCGAGGCCGGCTACGAGTTCGTCTACACCCCGCACATCACCAAGGGCCACCTGTACGAGGTCTCGGGGCACCTGGACTGGTACAAGGACGGCATGTTCCCTGCCATGCACGTCGACGGTGAACTCAATGAGGACGGCACCGTGCGCAAGCCCGGCCAGGACTACTACCTGAAGCCGATGAACTGCCCCATGCACAACCTCATTTTCCGCTCCCGCGGCCGGTCCTACCGTGAGCTGCCCCTGCGGCTGTTCGAATTCGGCTCCGTGTACCGGTACGAGAAGTCCGGTGTGGTGCACGGCCTCACCCGTGTCCGGGGCATGACACAGGACGACGCCCACATCTACTGCACCCGCGAGCAGATGAAGGACGAACTCACCAAGACCCTTACCTTCGTCCTGGACCTGCTCAAGGACTACGGGCTGAACGACTTCTACCTCGAGCTGTCCACCAAGGACCCCGAGAAGTACGTCGGCGACGACGCCACCTGGGAGGAAGCCACCAGGACCCTCGCCGAGGTAGCCCAGGAGTCCGGGCTGGAGCTGGTGCCCGATCCAGGCGGAGCAGCCTTCTACGGTCCCAAGATTTCCGTGCAGGCCAAGGATGCCCTGGGCCGCACCTGGCAGATGTCCACCATCCAGCTGGACTTCAACCTGCCCGAACGGTTCGAGCTGGAATTCCAGGCCGCCGACGGCAGCCGCCAGCGTCCCGTCATGATCCACCGCGCGCTCTTCGGATCGGTGGAGCGCTTCATGGGCGTCCTCACCGAGCACTACGCCGGGGCGTTCCCCGCGTGGCTGGCTCCGGTCCAGGTGGTGGGCATCCCCGTGGCGGAGGCGTTCAACGATTACATGTTCGACGTCGTTGGCCAGCTCAAGGCGGCGGGTATCCGCGCCGAGGTGGATACGTCCTCGGACCGCTTCCCCAAGAAGATCCGCACCGCCAGCAAGGACAAGATCCCGTTCGTGCTGATCGCGGGCGGAGACGATGCAGAGGCGGGCGCTGTTTCGTTCCGCTTCCGGGACGGAAGCCAGGACAACGGCGTGCCCGTCGCGGAAGCGGTCAAGCGAATCACCGAAGCCGTCCGCAACCGGACCAGCTAGCCGAACGGAAGCAGCACAGTGCAGGAGAACACAGGCGCAGGATATCCAGGCGATGCCGGCGTTACCGACGACTTTGCCCTCGCCGGTGTCCCGGACGCCTTCCAGCGCCTGTGGACTCCGCACCGCATGGCCTACATCAAGGGCGGCCAGCACCAGTTCAAGAACGAGAACGACTGCCCGTTCTGCGTAGGCCCCGGCCGCACCGACGAAGAGGCGCTCATCGTCTACCGCGGACGGACCTGCTACGTGGTGCTGAACCTGTTCCCCTACAATCCGGGCCACCTGCTGGTCTGCCCCTACCGGCACATTCCGGACTACACGGACCTTACGGTTGAAGAAACAGCGGAGTTCGCCGAGCTGACCCAGACGGCCATGCGGGTCCTGCGGAAAGTGTCCAATCCCGGCGGCTTCAACCTGGGCATGAACCAGGGCGTGGTGGGCGGTGCAGGTATCTCCGCACACCTGCACCAGCACATTGTGCCGCGCTGGGGCGGGGACGGTAATTTCTTCCCCATCATCGCCCAGACCAAAGCCATCACCCAGACCCTTGATGAGGTCCGCCAACAAGTGGCTGAGGCCTGGCCCGGGGAGTCGGATGCTGAATAGGCATGCCCGCGGTTTCTTCACCGCGCTGTTTACCCCACTGGCCCGCTGGCTCCTGAAAATTGGCGTCTCCCCGGACGCGGTCACCATCCTCGGAACCGCGGGTGTTGCCGCGGGAGCCCTCATCTTCTACCCCCTGGGTCAACTCTTTTGGGGAACCGTCTTCATCACCGCGTTCATCTTTTCCGACGTCCTGGACGGCATCATGGCCCGGATGCAGGACGTCAAGAGCCGTTGGGGAAACTTCCTCGACTCCACGCTTGACCGGGTCGCTGATGGGGCCCTCTTCGCCGGCGTGTCCGTATGGTTCTTCACCGGTGGAAACAACACCGCCATCGCCGTCAGCGCGCTGCTGTGCCTGGTCCTGGGCATGGTTGTGTCCTACGCCAGGGCCAAGGCCGAGTCGCTGGGGTTCACCGCCAACGTCGGGATCGCAGAACGGGCCGAACGCCTGGTCTCCGTGCTGGTGGTCACCGGCCTGACCGGTTTGGGACTGCCACCGGCGGTGCTCCTGGCCACCCTGGTCCTCCTGGCCGCGGCGAGCCTCATCACCGTCGTACAGCGCGTCGTTTCCGTGCGCCGGCAGTCACTGGCGGAACCCACACCCGCTGATTAAGCATGATTAAGCCGGCCGTGCGGCGGGGGACTAGTATATAAGTGCCCGGTCAAGCGACCCGGCAATCCGTGCGTGCACCTCCGGCAGCTGCCGCCGCATGCCCGGCGAAGATCATCTGTCTACCCATAGGGGTTTTTGTGTCTACACCTGATGTAAGCAACGAGGCCGGTTCGTCCGCGAACAGCGTCACGGGCAGCAGCCGCGTGAAGCGTGGCATGGCCGAGATGCTCAAGGGCGGCGTCATCATGGACGTCGTCAACGTCGAGCAGGCCCGCATCGCCGAAGACGCCGGTGCCGTGGCAGTCATGGCGCTGGAGCGTGTTCCGGCCGATATCCGCGCCCAGGGCGGCGTGTCCCGCATGTCCGATCCCGACATGATCGACCAGATCATCGACGCCGTGTCCATCCCGGTGATGGCCAAGGCCCGCATCGGCCACTTCGTGGAAGCCCAGGTCCTGCAGTCCCTCGGTGTCGACTACATCGACGAGTCCGAGGTCCTGACCCCGGCCGACTACGTCAACCACATCGACAAGTGGAACTTCAAGGTTCCCTTCGTCTGCGGTGCCACCAACCTCGGTGAGGCCCTGCGCCGCATCAACGAGGGCGCGGCCATGATCCGCTCCAAGGGCGAGGCCGGCACCGGCGACGTCTCCAACGCCACCGGACACATGCGCAAGATCCGCTCGGAGATCGCCAAGCTCTCCTCGCTGCCCGAGGACGAGCTGTACGTCGCCGCCAAGGAACTCCAGGCCCCGTACGAACTGGTCAAGGAAGTTGCCGCTGCCGGCAAGCTCCCCGTCGTCCTGTTCACTGCAGGCGGCATCGCCACCCCCGCTGACGCTGCCATGATGATGCAGCTCGGCGCCGACGGCGTGTTCGTCGGCTCCGGCATCTTCAAGTCCGGCAACCCTGCCCAGCGCGCCGCCGCCGTCGTCAAGGCCACCACCTTCTTTGACGACCCCGACGTCATTGCCAAGGCCTCCCGCGGGCTCGGCGAAGCCATGGTGGGCATCAACGTCGACGAGATCCCCCAGCCGCACCGCCTCGCCGAGCGCGGCTGGTAATTTCCGCGTTCTGTGACGCGCCGGACGGCGCGATCCTCGGCGTGCTATTCCCCGCCTCCCGCTGCCGCCATATTGGTGGTGGTTGGGGGCGGGGGCCCTTTTACGCACGCTGCCGGACCGCACCGTCCGGCGCTTCGGTCGGCTTCACTGCCTTGACCACGACGCCGGTTCCCTCACCTTTTCTGGTGGGGGAACCGGCGTCGTCCGTTTTTAAGTCTTTTTCTTGAACCGTCGATTGCTCCGTACTTGTCGTTTTCGGGGCTCAAAACGACAAGTGCTCAGCAATCGATGGGGGTTACTCCAGGCCGCGGCGCTTGAGCAGCGGGTCCAGTCCTGCTTCGCGGCCCCTCAGGATCCGGAAGGACTCCAGGGGGTCCCGGCTGTTGCCGCGGCTGAGGAGTTCTTGCCGGAAGCGTTCGCCGTTTGCGCGGGACTGGCCGCCGTTCTCCTTGAACCAGTCCACGGTCTCCGCGTCCAGGACCTCGCTCCAGATGTAGGAGTAATAGCCTGCGGCGTAGCCGGCGCCGGCGAAGATGTGCTGGAAGTAGCCTGTGCAGTACCGGGGCGGGATCAGGGGGTGCGCAATCCCTGCCGCAGCCAGGGCCTTAGCCTCGAACTCCACGGCATCGTCCGGAACGTCGCCTGGCTCCAGCGTGTGCCAAGCCAGGTCCAGGAGGGCTGCGCCCAGGTACTCGGTGGTGGCAAACCCTTCGCCCCAGAGCCGGGATTCCTCCAGCCTGTCCACAACGTCCTGCGGAAGAGATTCGCCGGTGACGTGGTGGCGCGCATAATGGGACAGCACTTCCGGCCACATGATCCACATCTCGTTCACCTGCGACGGATACTCCACAAAGTCCCGGGGCACGGCAGTGCCGGAAAAGCGGGGATAGGTGACGTCGGAGAACAAGCCGTGCAGGGCGTGGCCGAACTCGTGGAAAAGGGTGCGCAGCTCGTCCAGGGTGAGGAGCGTCGGCTCACCCGCGGGCGGCTTGGAAATGTTGAGCGTATTGATCACCACCGGCCGGGTGCCCAGCAGACCCGACTGGTCCACGAGCGAGTTCATCCACGCACCGCCGCGCTTGGATTCACGCGCATAGTAGTCGCCCAGGAACAACCCCAGGCCGGTTCCGTCCCCGTTCCGGACCTCCCAGATGCGAACGTCCGGATGATAGGCGCGGAGGTCGTGCCGCTCGTGGAACGTGATCCCGTACAGCGCAGTGGCTGCAAAAAACACTCCATCCGTGATCACCCGGTCCAGCTCAAAATACGGACGCAGGGCCTGCTCATCAACGTCGTACTTCTCCCGCCGCACCTTTGCCGAATAGTAGGCCCAGTCCCAGGCCTCCAGCGGATGCCCGGCGGCGTCGGCCAGGGCTGCCGCCTCGGCGTCGGCATTGCGGACGGCCGCCGGCGCCATCCGGCCCAGCATCGTCCGGACGGCTTCGAAGTCCGGCGCCGTCTGCCGGTCGGCCACCAGTTCGGCGTAGTTGGCGAAACCCAGCAGTTGGGCCTTTTCCGCCCGCAGCCCGGCCATCTCCCGGGCCAGGTCCAGGACATCCAGGCTCCCGCCGCCACTGCCCCTGGCCACGGATGCTTCGAACAGACGACGGCGGACGTTCCGGTTCTCGAGCGAGGCCAGCGCCGGCTGGTTGCCGGGCTGGATCAGGGTAAGCAGGAATTGCCCGTCGTGCCCGGCGGCGCGTGCCGCTTCCGCGGCACTGGCGACGTCGTCCGCCGGCAGGCCCGTCAGGTCGCCGGCGTCCTCCAGCAGCAGCGCTGCGGACTTCATCCCCTCCTTGACCCGCTGTCCGAACTCCGTGCCCAACCGGGCCAGCTCAGCGTTGATGGCACGCAGCTGCTCCTGGCCGGGCGCATCGAGCTGGATCCCGGACTGGCGGAACTCCTTGAGGTACTCCTCCACCAGGCGGGCTGACTCGGGATCCAGGCTGCCCGTATCTATGCCGGCAAAGCGTCCATACAGTGCATTGTTGAGGAAAACTTCGTCCTGGTGGGCCTGGAATCGCGGCGAAAGCTCTGTTTCAAGTTTCCGGATTTCCGCGGACACATCCGCCGACACCAAGGTGAAAAATGCCGCAGCCGCCCTGTTGAGGAGCTGCCCCGAGCGTTCCATGGCCAGTGCCGTGTTTTCAAACGTGGACGGCTCAGTGTTGCTGCTGATGGCCTTGATCTCGGCCAGGTGCGCGGCCAGTCCTGCTTCGATCGCTTCGCCGTACTCAACCGCCGCAAGAGCGTCGAAAGGCGGAAGCCCGTACGGCAGGGGACTGGCGGTGAGGAGGGGGTTGGTCATGGGCTAAACCTTTCACAGCGGGGCGCGGTTCTCAATTGATGGAAATGGTGCTGCCTCCCAGGTCACATCCCTAGAATTGCCGCTATGGTGTCCGTTCCGGGCCCCATTCCGCACGTGCTGGAAGGCGTACACGGGTTTGGCTATACGAGGGGGCCACCGGTCCATGAGCAAAAGTGCCACGACGCAGGCGGCTGCATCCCTGGGCGTGCCCTTACGGTGGGTGGGTCCGGGCGCCGTCACGGTCCTGGCCCTGGCCTACGGCATCTTCTGGTACTTCGCGCGCCCGGAAGGTGAACCCGTACTCCGCCATGTGGGCCAGCTGTTTGGCGGCGAATCCGTGCTGCTGTACTCCATCGCCCTGGTCCTGGTCAGCACACTCCCGCACGTTGAGCCGGTGTTCGGCGGCATAGACCATGCCGCGATCTGGCACCGCAGGGCCGCCGTTACGGCTACTGTCCTGTTGCTGCCGCACATAGAACTTGCGTCCAACCCGGAGGCAACCAGCGTGGGAAAGACACTGGCCGTGGCGGCCATTTCCGGCCTTGTGGCACTGGTGGTGTGGGCGGTGCTGCCGCGTTGGCGGACCATGCTGCCGGCGCCCGTCCGCCGCGTGGTGCTCGCCGCACTGCAGACCAAGGGGGTCCGCCTGGTGGTGCGCCTGCTGGGTGGTTATGAGCGCTGGCGCGGCTTCCACCGCCTCACAGGCTTGTTTGTGGCTGCCGGATTCCTGCATGGACTGCTCGATGCCAGTGCGTTTGAAGCGGCGCCCGTTCTGCGGTGGAGCTATGTGGCCCTCGGCGGAACGGGGCTGGCGTTCTACGTCTACCGGGAGCTGCTGGCGCGCCGTTTCCTGCCCCATCACGACTACCAGGTCGCAGGGGTCCGCCCGGTCGCGGCCGATCTGGTGGAGGTGGCGCTCCGTCCCCTGGGCCGGCCCCTGGCGTTCAAACCCGGCCAGTTCGCCATGGTTTACCTCGAAACAGCGGATGGCTGGCAGCGGCACCCCTTTTCCATTTCCGGGCCCGCCCAGGAGGGCGGCATCAGCATCACGGTCAAGGCTCTGGGTGACCACACCACAAGGCTTCCCGACGTGGTCCAGCCTGGGATGCCGGCCGTGGTGGGCGGCCCCTACGGCCGCTTTGACCGGCACAAGGGCACTGCCCACCAGGTCTGGATCGCCGGCGGGGTGGGGATCACGCCCTTCCTGAGCTGGCTGCGGTCGCTGGACGCAGACCCGGGCGGCGGGCTGCAGGAAGATGTCGACTTCTTCGTTACCTCGGCGGGCCCGTCGCCTTTTGCCGAGGAAATCATCGCCATCGCCAGGAACCACCCGCGACTCAAGGTCCATGTGGTTGACACCGAAAGGGACGGGCGGCTGACCCCGGCCGCGGTCATGGCCGCGGTGGGCACCGAACCGCGCCTGCTGTCAGTTTTCATGGGTGGGCCCGACGCCATGCTCCGGCAGTTCCGCAAAGCCTTCCGGGCAGCGGGTGTCCGCAGGCTCAACATCCACCGGGAGTACTTCCAGTGGCGGTGATCCAGGCGGTCGCAGTTCAGCGGGGCCGGCGGGCGGCGTGCTCCCGTGCCAGGACCGCGTAGGCGTCGTCAGGGGTGCCGGGGGAGAAGCTGCCGAACTTGCGATCCGCGGCCGTGCGGATGAGGTAGTCGGCAATGGCAGGGTTCTTGGGAAGCAGCGAGCCGTGCAGGTAGCTGGCAACGATGTTTCGGTACCGCGTCCCCTCGTGGCCGTCGTTGCTGTTGTTCCCCGTTCCCTTGGCCACCGTCCCGAGCGGCCGCACCCCGCTGCCCAGGGTGGTTTGGCCGCTGTGGTTCTCGTAACCGAAGACTTCGCCGAACTCGGTGGTTGAGACCTTGACGTTGCCGATCAGGCGCTCGTCGGTACCGTGGGTTTCCACGTCCAGGACGCCGATGCCCGGGATGACAGTACCCGTCCGCGTCTTGAAGAAACGGCCAAAAAGCTGGTAGAGGCCGCAGATGACCAGCATGGGTGCGCCGTCCTCGGCCAACTCCTTCAGCTGGCCGGCCCGGGCCTGCAGGTCGTCCTGGATGACCAGCTGGCCGCTGTCCTGGCCGCCGCCGCCCACAATGATGTCCACGCCTTCGGGAAAGGGATCGCCCACGTTGTACTCAAGCAGTTCGGGGGTGTACCCGTGCCATTGGATGCGGCGCTGCAGGACCAGGGCATTGCCCCAGTCGCCATAGATGTTCATGTCCCGCGGGTACAGCTGGACCACGCGCAGCGTGCCCTTGGACTGGGCGCCAGCTTCTGCTGCTTCTGCCGGACTCACGAGACAACCTCCACGGTGGTGATTTTGGACAGCTCGCGGCGGATGGCAAGCATGGCGGTGTAGGTGCAGAAGATCCGTTTGGGTTTGCCCCGGCCTTCCCGGATGAAGGCGGCAAGGGCGGTGGGAATGTCGGTGTCCACGGCGCCAACGGGGACTTCGTCGTACTGCAGCCGCAGCGCCATGTCGTAGGCACGCGATCCGGTCAGCACCTCCACCCCGCCCTCACGAAGCGAATCGAATTCCACGTCCCACAGCCAGGACATGTCCCGGCCGTCGGCGTAGTTGTCGTTGATGGCGATCATCGTGGCGTAACCGGCAGCGGGGAAGGATTTCAGTCCCAGCCGGAACCCGCTGGGGTTCTTGACCAGAACCAGGTCCAGGGGCTGGCCGTCCACGGTCAGGCTTTCGCCGCGGCCGAAGGCCGGCGCCACCTGGGACAGCGCCTGCAGCAGGGTCTCGTGGTTCGCGGTGGCGGCCCCGCCGCCGCAAATGCTGCGGGCGAGGGTAAGAGCAGCAGCTGCATTGAAGATGTTGTACACGCCGCGCAGCTTCATCGCCGTGGTGACCGTGCCGCCGTCGTACTCGAATTCGGCGCTGTCTGCGCCCACCTTGCGGAGGACGACGTCGGCCTGCGGTTTGGCGGGCAGGCCCGCCGGGGCGGGGCTGCCGGGAGCGGCGCGCATATCGTCATCGTTCGGGAAGGTGCCCAGCAGGGAGTCGTCCAGGCCGAAGTACCTGACGTCCTGTCCCGTCAGCGTGTCGGCGATCCGGGCAACCCGCGGGTCCTCGCGGTTCAGGACCACTGTTCCCGTGGTTTTGGCGGCGATGTGCTGCAGGAGCTGTGCGGTCTTGTCGATTTCGCCGAAGCGGTCCAGCTGGTCGCGAAGCACGTTCAGCAGGAGGCAGTACCGGGGCGGAACGCTGTTCACGAAATGGACGGCGTGGGCTTCATCGAGTTCCAGGACGGCAACGTCCGCGTCCAGCCTGCCGCGCCAGTCCACCTCGCCCAGGAGGGCCGCTGCCACGCCCCGCGTGAAGTTGCTGCCGGTCCGGTTGGTGAAGACCTTCAGGCCCTGGCTTTCCAGGAGTTCGACCACCATTTTGGTGGTGGTGGTCTTTCCGTTGGTGCCGCTGACCACAGCCACGCCGTGGGGCAGGGTGGTGAGCGTCCGCCGCATGAAGCCGGGATCGATTTTCTCGACCACCAGGCCCGGAAGTGCGGACCCGCCGCCCCGCAGCCGGGATACCCTGCGGACCAGCTTGCCGAGCGGAACACTGAAGAAGACCATGTTTCGAATATATCCCAGCAGGGGCATGCAACCTTTGCCCGCCCCGGCCCGCCGCGCCGGGTGGAGGGTCGGGGCCGTATGCTGGAGGGATGACAAACACCCCTTCTGCTGATCCTGCGCGCGTGGGTTCAGGCCTGCGGATCGGTGTCCTGGCCCTCCAGGGAGACTTTCGCGAGCACCTGCGTGCCGCAGAGGCCACCGGCGCGCAGGGCGTTGCCGTCCGCCGCCCGGAGGAGCTCGATGGCCTGGACGGCCTCATTATTCCCGGCGGCGAATCCACCACGATCGATAAGCTGGCGCGGGCCTTCGACCTTGCCGACCCGCTGCGCAAGTACATCGCCGAGGGCCTGCCCGTCTACGGCTCTTGCGCGGGGATGATCCTGCTCGCGTCGGACATCGCCGACCCGGCAACCGACCTGTCCGGCGCTCCCCAGCAGACCTTCGGCGGCCTGGACATCACCGTCCGCCGCAATGCCTTCGGCCGGCAGCGCGAATCCTTCGAAACCGACCTGGACTTCAAGGGGCTGGACTTCAGTGCCACCGAATCGGGCGTGGAACCGGTGCACGCTGTCTTCATTCGCGGGCCCTGGGTGGAACGCGTGGGGCCGGACGTGGAGGTCCTGGCCCAGGTGGAACCGGCAGATCCCGGACAAGCCTCGCACGCCGTACCGCTGCCCGGGGCGGCTAGAATTGTCGCAGTGCGTTCCGGCCAGCTGCTGGCCACCTCCTTCCATCCGGAAGTGACCGGCGAGAAACGCGTACACGAACTTTTTATCCGCATGATCAGAGGAGAAGCGTAAAGCATGTCAGGCCACTCCAAATGGGCAACGACCAAGCACAAAAAGGCGATCATTGACAGCCGCCGCGCAAAGTCGTTTGCCAAGCTGATCAAGAACATCGAAGTTGCCGCCCGGATGGGCGGACCGGACCTCGCCGGCAACCCCGGCCTGGAACTTGCGGTGACCAAGGCCAAGAAGACCTCGGTTCCCAACGACAACATCGACCGCGCCATCAAGCGCGGCGCCGGCCTCACCGGCGAAGTGGTGGACTACACCGAGATCATGTACGAGGCCCGCGGACCCCAGGGCTCGGCCCTGCTGATCGAGTGCCTCACGGACAACAAGAACCGGGCAGCCTCCGAAGTCCGCCTGGCCATCTCCCGCAACGGCGGCACCATCGCCGACCCCGGTTCCGTGAGCTACCTCTTCACCCGCAAGGGCGTAGTGAACCTGCCTAAGAACGGCCTGAGCGAGGACGACGTCCTGATGGCCGTCCTGGATGCGGGCGCGGAGGAAGTTAAGGACAACGGCGAGACCTTCGAGATCCACTCGGAGCCGGGCGATCTCCAGGCCATCCGGGAGGCCCTGGCGGAAGCCGGCATTGAGTACGACACGGACGAAGTTGAATTCGTGCCGTCCATGCAGGTGGAACTCGACGTCGACGGCGCCCGCAAGTTCCTGAAGCTGGCGGACGCTCTTGAAGACCTCGACGACGTCCAGAACGTGTACAGCAATGCCGACCTCAGCGACGAAGTCCAGGCCGCCCTGGAATCCGAGTGACGTCCGGCCTTGCCAGCTAGACCGCAGCGGGAGCTCCAGTCGTCCCTGTCGCCCGCAGCGGGGCAGAAGTGACGCTCCGCGTCCTGGGCGTTGACCCCGGCCTGACCCGCTGCGGCATCGGCGTGGTGGATGTTGAACGCAACCGCCGGGCCAGCATGGTGGCGGTAGGGGTTGTCGGCACCTCGCCGGACGAGACCCTTGACCGCCGCCTGCTGGTGATCGCCACGGCCATCGACGAGTGGCTGGATCGTTACGAGCCCGAGGTCCTCGCCGTCGAACGCGTCTTCTCGCAGCTCAACGTCAGCACGGTGATGGGCGTCGCCCAGGCGTCCGGCGTGGTGATCGCGGCGGCGGCCCGCCGGGGAATCCCGGTGGCGCTGCATACGCCGTCGGAAGTTAAAGCCGCGGTGACCGGCAGTGGGTCCTCGAATAAGGACGCCGTGACCAAACTGGTCACCAAGATCCTCCGGCTTGACGCCCCGCCGCGGCCCGCCGACGCGGCCGATGCGCTGGCGCTGGCGATCACCCATGCGTGGCGGGCCGGGAGTGGCGCTGCCGTGGCCACCACCGGTCCCGGCAGCTCTTCCCTGACGCCGGCCCAGCGGGCATGGGCGGAAGCAGAGGCGAAAGCGCGCCGTGCACGATGATTGTCCCTGCCGCTTGCTAGGGTATTCGTAGATATGTTCGGATAGCCGGGCTCCCAGAGTGGAGGCCCGCAGTACAACGGGAGCCCGGCCTTGATCAGTTTCCTCCGCGGAACCGTAGCGCACGTTGGCCTGTCAACGGCCGTGATTGACCTCAACGGTGCCGGGATGAGCGTCAACGCCACCCCGCAGACCCTGAGCCGGCTGCGCGTGGGGGAAGAGGGCAAGCTGTTTACGTCCCTGATTGTCCGGGAGGATTCGCTCACCCTTTTTGGTTTTGCATCCGACGACGAACGTGAGGTTTTCGACGTCCTGCTGAGTGTCAGCGGGGTCGGTCCCCGTCTTGCCCTCGCAGTCCTGGCGGTCCACGACCCCGAAGCAATCAGGGTTGCGGCCCATACGGAGGACAGCAAGACCTTCACCAAGGTTCCCGGCATCGGGCCCAAGGTCGCGGGCCGGATCGTGCTGGAGCTGGCCGGAAAGCTGGTACCGCACGGAACGGCCGCACCCGCTGGCGCCGCCACTCCTGCCGAGGCCGCATGGAAGCCGCAGGTGGTGGCCGCCATGACCAGCTTGGGCTGGTCCGAGAAGGATGCCTCCGCCAGCATCGACAAAGCCCTGGCTGACGAGCCGGAAGTGTCCTTCCGCGGCAATGTGGCCGAAATCCTCCGTACCACCCTCCGGTGGCTGGGGCAGGACGGCGCGCGCGCCGGCAACCGCGTAGGCAGCCGTGGCTGAACCTTCATTGGTTGCCGCGGGGGAGGAACCGGAGGAGCGGGCCATCGAGGCGGCGCTCCGGCCGAAGAACCTCGACGATTTCGTGGGCCAGCACCGGGTGCGCAAGCAGCTTTCGCTCGTGCTCCAGGCCTCCCGGATGCGCGGGCGCACAGCGGACCACGTGCTGTTCTCCGGGCCGCCGGGCCTCGGCAAAACCACCCTCGCCATGATCGTGGCCGCGGAAATGAACGCTCCGCTGCGCCTTAGCAGCGGGCCCGCCATCCAGCACGCGGGTGACCTTGCGGCCATCCTGTCCTCGCTGTCCGAGGGCGAGGTCCTGTTCCTCGACGAGATCCACCGCATGTCCCGGCCCGCCGAGGAAATGCTGTACATGGCCATGGAGGACTTCCGCGTCGACATCGTGGTGGGCAAGGGCGCCGGTGCCACCGCCATTCCACTGGAATTGCCGCCGTTCACCCTGGTGGGCGCCACCACCCGCGCCGGGCTGCTTCCGGGCCCGCTGCGCGACCGGTTCGGCTTCACTGGGCACCTCGAGTTCTATTCCGTTCCGGAACTGGAACTGGTCCTGCGCCGGTCAGCCGGGCTGCTGGACCTGAAGGTCAACTCCGCCGGATTCGCTGAAATCGCCGGCCGTTCACGCGGGACCCCCCGTATCGCCAACCGCCTGTTGCGCCGGGTCCGGGACTGGGCGCTGGTGCATGGTGTCGAACAAATCGATGCCAGGGCTGCGTCCGCCGCCCTGGACATGTACGAAGTGGACAAGAAAGGCCTTGACCGGCTGGACCGTGCTGTCCTCGATGCCCTCATCACCAAATTCGGCGGAGGCCCCGTCGGCCTGTCAACCCTGGCCATCGCCGTTGGCGAGGAAACCGAAACAGTGGAAACCGTGGCGGAACCCTTCCTGGTCCGGGAAGGGCTGCTGGGCCGGACGCCCCGCGGAAGGATTGCCATGGCGCCGGCGTGGGCGCACCTCGGATACGCCATTCCATCCGGGGTCTTCGCCCAGGAGCAGTTGGACCTTTTCGAGCCCGGCGGGGACGCCCCCGCGGCGGGGGACTGGGCCCCGGAGAGCCAATAGCAGGCTCCGTTCAGCTTTTCCCTTTAGACTGGTATGACGCCCGGCACGTTCGGGTCTTTGTTTCGCGGGTGGCCCTGACGCCCCCGTCGCTTGGGGAAGGAAATGTCAGGCGTTCTGCCTGTGCCACCAACCGCCCCGGCTGAAGCGAAGCCGACGTCGCTGGAAAACCAGCAGCACCACGCAAAAGAACGGAATTCCCCCTTGGATCCAATGTCAATTCTCCTGTTCGTCATGCTCGGCGTGTTCATCTTCATGATGTTCCGCCGCAACAAGAAGACGCAGCAGCAGCAGGCAGAGCTCCAGTCGAAGTTCGCCCCGGGCGTGGAGGTCATGACCAGCTTTGGCCTTTTCGGCCGGATCGTGGACATCGACGACGCCGACAACAAGGTCACCCTTGAACTTTCCCCCGGCAACCTGGCCACCGTGCACCGCCAGGCGGTCACCAAGGTTGTCGAGCCTGCCGCGGAAGCCACGGTCGAGCCCGCCGCTGCCTCACCCGTGGTGCCGGATGACGCATCCTCACTGACCACGCCGGAAGCCGGAAGCACTGCAACGGGCACCGAGACTCCGGAAGAAACCCTGAAGCGCCTCAACGACGAGGGCAAGAAGGACAGCTAGGCCCGCTGGCCCCTTTCCTCCCTCTACCGCTGCGGACCACCGCCGGCGCAGGTAACAACCCGCGCCGGCGGTTCTTCCGCGAATAAGAGAAAGATCGACAATGGCACGAACTGGCCGCAAGAAACCAGGGCTCCGCGTCCTGGTCTGGCTTGGCGTACTCCTGGCAGCGCTGACAGCCGTCCTGGCCGGCGGCACCGTCGCCGGGCAGGCCAGCTGGGCACCCAAACTGGCCCTGGACCTCGAGGGCGGCACCCAGATGATCCTGGCGCCGAAGGTGGAGGGCGGTTCGGACATCAACGAACAGCAGCTCAACCAGGCCGTGGCGATCATCCGGCAGCGCGTTGACGGCTCCGGCGTCTCCGAAGCGGAAATCAGCACCCAGTCCGGGCGCAACGTGGTGGTCAGCCTTCCCGGCACCCCCTCCGCCGAAACCCGGAACCTCATCCAGGCTTCCGCGGACATGAACTTCCGCCCCGTCCTCCTCAACGGCGATGGCGCCCCCGTGCCGCCGGAGTCGCAGACCCCGGAGGACCAGCTGCCCAAACCCACAGCTGAGCCGGCCAACAGCAGTGACACCAACTGGATCACCCCGGAGATCTACAAGCAGTTCGAGGCGCTGGACTGCAACAGCCCCGCAGCCGAGAAATCCAAGCGGTCAGATCCCACCAAGCCGCTGGTGACGTGCGAGCCTGCCACCGACAAGTCTCCTGCCATCAAGTACATCCTGGGTCCCGTGGAGGTGAAGGGCAGCAACATCGTCACCTCGTCCTTCCAGCTGCAGCAGGGTGCGCAGGGTGCGGTGACCAACGACTGGGCCGTCAACATCCAGTTCGACGCCGACGGCACGGCCAAGTTCAAATCCGTCACCGAACGCCTCAACCAGTTCTACGTGGCCGCCGGCGGCGAGTCCGGCACCGACCCCAAGTCCCAGTTCGCCATTGTGCTGGATGACCAGGTCATCTCCGCCCCGCGGTCGCTGGCTGTCATCACCGACGGACGTCCGCAGATCACCGGCGGCTTCACCGAGAAGACCGCCAAGGCGCTGTCCGACCAGTTGAAGTTCGGTGCCCTCCCCATCAGCTTCGACATCCAGAGCGAGCAGCAGATCTCCGCCACGCTTGGTGGCGAACAGCTGCGCATGGGCCTGCTGGCGGGCCTGATCGGGCTCCTGCTCGTGGTGGTCTACTCCCTGTTCCAGTACCGCGCCCTGGGCTTCGTCACGATCGCCTCGCTGGTGGTGGCCGGTGCCCTGACGTACCTGGCCATCGCGATCCTGGGCTGGACGGAGAACTACCGGCTGTCCCTTGCAGGTGTTGCAGGCATCATCGTGGCCATCGGCCAGACTGCCGACTCCTTCATCGTCTACTTCGAACGCATCCGCGACGAACTGCGCGAAGGGCGCGGCCTGGTGTCCGCCGTGGAAAACGGCTGGAAGCGGGCCAAGCGCACGGTTCTTGCCTCCAAGGCCGTCAACCTCCTGGCCGCCCTGGTCCTGTACTTCGTGGCCGTGGGCAACGTCCGTGGCTTTGCGTTCACGCTGGGCCTGACGGCCATCGCCGACCTCATCGTGGTGTTCATGTTCACCCACCCCACGCTGCAGCTGCTGGCCCGTACCCGGTTCTTCGGTGAAGGCCACAAGTTCTCCGGCCTGGACCCCGAACGTCTGGGCGCCGTGCCGCTGTACCGCGGTGCCGGCCGGGTCCGCACTCCCGAGGACAAGCCCGCGGTGGTCCGTACCAAGAACACCGGCGCAGCGGCCGAGGCCGAACGCCGCATGACCATCGCTGAACGGCGCCTGGCAGAGAAGCAGGAACAGCTGGCCGGCTCGTCCAAGACCTCCGCGAAGGAGAACAAGTAATGTCAGGCTTCGCTACGTTCGGCAACGAGCTCTACACCGGAAAGCGTTCCTACGACTTTGTAGGGGCCAAGAAGATATGGTTCATCATCGCCGCGGTGGGAGTGGCGCTGTCCATCATCATCCCGGCGGCCAAGGGTGGCTTCAACCTCGGCATCGAATTCCGTGGGGGCTCCGAATTCACGGTCTCGAACGTCAAGACCACGGACGCCACCATCGGCGAAAAGGCCGTGACTGACGTGGTTGCGGGCAGTGTTCCGCGCGTTGCGAACGTGGCCGGCAACACCATGCGCATCCAGACGGACAAGCTGACCGACGACGAGACCCTTCGGATCAAGCAGGGCCTCACCGGCGCCTACGGTGTCACCGACAACGAGGTGACCTCCACGTTCGTTGGCCCCACCTGGGGCGCTGACGTGACCAAGCAGGCGCTGATCGGCCTGGTGGTGTTCGTGCTGCTGGCGGCCCTGCTGATGGCCCTCTATTTCCGGACCTGGAAGATGTCCCTGTCGGCGCTTGCCGGCATGGCCGTGACCATGTTCATCACGGCCGGTGTGTATGCGCTCAGTGATTTTGAGGTCACACCGTCGGCCATCATCGGATTCCTGACCGTCCTGAGCTACTCCCTCTACGACACCGTGGTGGTCTTCGACAAAATCCGGGAAAACACCACCGGAATCGATGCTTCCACACGCCGGACGTTCGGTGAGGAAGTCAACCTCGCCGTCAACCAGACCCTGGTGCGTTCCATCAACACCATGATGGTGGCGATCCTCCCCGTGGGCGCCATCCTGTTCATCGGTGCAGGGCTCCTGGGTGCCGGAACGCTGCGCGACCTGTCCCTGGCCCTGTTCGTCGGGATCCTCATCGGCACCGCCGCGACCATCTTCGTCGCAGCTCCGATGTACGCCTGGCTCCGGCAGGGTGAACCGGACCTGGTCAAGCAGGCGCGGCGCGTCCAGCAGCGGCGGGCCGCGTCAACCGAACGGGCAGTTCCGGCATCGCCGGCTAAAGCCTGACCTGCCAGCTACAGGCACCCGCCATTCCCTCAAAGGCCGGGCAACGCACACCGTGCGCTGCCCGGCCTTTGGCTGTCCGCGCCCGGTTATAAAAGTGGCTGCCCGGGGGAATAGACTGGAGTAATTAAACGGTGGTGAGGGGTGCTTCATTGGAAGAACGTTCGGCGTCGGTGCCAACGGCAGAGGAAGAAAAAAGTCCTGCCGGTGTACAAGCCGGTGCGGCATCCTCTGCGCGCCCAGGGTCCTTGGTTCCTGTTGACAATTCGGGATCACGGGCAACGTTTCCCGGCCGAAGGGAGCGCACCCGGTCGCGCCTTGCCCGCCTGACCGGTCGTGGAGCAGCCACCTATTCGCCCATCCTTGAGCCGCTGCTGCGCACTGTCCGGGCCAACAATCCCAAAGAGGACTTCGACCTCATCCAGCGCGCCTTCGACGTAGCTGAGCGGAGCCACCGCGGACAGAAGCGCAAGAGCGGGGACCCGTACATTACCCATCCGGTGGCTGTGGCCACCATCCTCGCCGAGCTTGGCCTCAGCGGCACAACCCTGGCGGCGGCCCTGCTGCACGACACCGTCGAGGACACCCCGTACACCCTCGCGGACCTGAAGCGGGACTTCGGGCCGGAAGTGGCCATGCTGGTGGACGGCGTGACCAAACTGGACAAGGTCAGTTTCGGCGAGGCCGCCCAGTCGGAAACGGTCCGCAAGATGGTTGTGGCCATGGCCAAGGACATCCGCGTCCTCATGATCAAGCTGGCCGACCGGCTCCACAACGCCCGTACCTGGCGCTTCGTATCAGCCGAATCGTCCGCCCGCAAAGCCCGTGAAACCCTCGAAATCTTCGCCCCGCTGGCGCACCGGCTGGGCATGAACACCATCAAGTGGGAGCTCGAGGACCTGTCCTTCGCGGCCCTCTACCCCAAGGTGTACGAGGAAATCGTCAGGATGGTGGGGGACCGGACCCCCGAGCGGGAAAAGAGCCTGGGCGTGATCCGGGACCAGATCACCGAGGACCTGCGCGCGGCCAAGATCAAAGCAACTATTACCGGCCGGCCCAAGCACTACTACTCCATCTACCAAAAGATGATTGTCCGCGACAAGGACTTCGACGACATCAACGACCTCATGGGTGTTCGTGTCCTGGTGGACTCTGTCCGGGACTGCTACGCCGCCCTGGGCACCATGCATTCGCGCTGGAACCCCCTGCCCGGCAGGTTCAAGGACTACATCGCGATGCCCAAATTCAACATGTACCAGTCCCTGCACACCACCGTGATCGGCCCCGGCGGCAAACCGGTGGAGATCCAGATCCGCACGCACGAGATGCACCGCCGCGCCGAGTACGGCGTGGCGGCCCACTGGAAGTACAAGGACCAGCCCAACCGCACCGCGGTGGGCCCCGGAAGCCCCCGCGACGGCGATATGGGATGGCTGCGCTCCCTGGTGGACTGGCAGCAGGAAACCTCGGATCCCGGCGAGTTCCTGGACTCGTTGCGCTTTGAAATCAACGCCCGCGAAGTGTTCGTCTTTACGCCCAAGGGCGAAGTCATGGCGCTGCCGGCAGGATCAACGCCCGTGGACTTTGCCTACGCCGTGCACACGGAGGTAGGCCACCGCACCATTGGCGCCCGGGTCAACGGCAAGCTGGTCCCGCTTAACAGCGAGCTGAACCACGGCGACTGGGTGGAAATCTTTACCTCCAAAGCCGAGGGGGCCGGACCCAGCCAGGACTGGCAGCACTTCGTCAAGAGTGCCAGGGCACGCAACAAGATCCGCCAGTGGTTTAGCAAGGAACGCCGCGAAGAGGCCATTGACCGCGGCAAGGAGCTGTTGACCCGTGCCATGCGGAAACAGAACCTGCCACTGCAGCGGCTGATGACGCACGAGGCCCTGGCCGCCGTGGCCGAGGAATTCAAATACACGGACATCTCCGGCCTCTACGCCGGCGTGGGCGACGGGCACACATCTGCCCAGTCGGTCATGGAAAAGCTGATCGAAAGCCTGGGCGGCAACGAGAGTGCCGATGATGACGTCGAAGAGGTCAGCATCCCCACCCAGGTCAGCAAGGCCCGCTTCTCCGACTCCGGTGTTGTGGTCCGCGGCGTGGGCGACGTCTGGGTGAAGCTGGCCCGCTGCTGCACGCCCGTTCCACCGGACCCGATCCTGGGCTTTGTGACCAGGGGATCCGGCGTCTCCGTGCACCGCACCGACTGCACCAACATCTCGGACCTGAAGGACCAGCCGGACCGGATCGTGGACGTGGACTGGGCGCCAACCCAGTCGAGCGTTTTCCTGGTGGAGATCCAGGTGGAGGCCCTGGACCGCAAATCACTGCTGTCTGACGTGACGCGGGTCCTTTCCGACAACCACGTCAATATCCTCGCGGCCAGCGTCCACACCTCCACGGACCGGGTAGCCATCTCAAAGTTCGCGTTCGAGATGGGCGACCCCAAGTACCTCAGCCACGTCCTCAGCGCCGTGCGCAGGATCGACGGGGTCTTCGACGTCTACCGCACCACCGGCAACAAACGCCGGAGCTAAAAGGGCGAGCTTTTCCAAAGCAGCCCGCTTGTGCGGCACCCTGGGTGTTGCTTCGATGGCGCGCACCAGCAGCCGCAACCGCACGTCCTGCTGCGGGCGGGCCAGCAAGCCGGCGAGGGCCGGTACGGCACGTTCCGGTTCCACGTGCAGGGCGATGTCAAGGGCGGTCCGCAAGGGGCTGGAAACCATGAGGCCGCCCAGGCTGATCACGTCGAACGGCCCCAGCCTCACCTCGTGGAGCGTGCAGCCGCGGGTATTCCGCAGGCTGGATACCCGCCGCTTGGCATCAACCAGGAGTGCCAGCCTGTCCGGTTCCGCCGCGCAGCCGTAGATCCACGCCGCAGTCATCCGCCCCGCGACGACCCGCTGCCGGATGGCCGCGGGCACAGCACCCGCGGCCGCCCTTGCCCGCAGCTGCGGGGACGCCGGCAACCCCGGAAGCGTGTAACCGTGTTGGTGGAAGCGGGCCAGCAGTCCGTCGGCGGCCAGGGACTGGAGTTCCGGACCGGCGAAGGGGACCCCGGGTGCGTACAGTTCGGGAAAGCGTGGCGCCGCCGCCGCCTCTGCTGCGCCTGCAGGGCACCCCGGCCCCGGTGGGGAAGCGGAGGGGTCCCTGCCCGGTCCGGCGTCGGAGGATGCTGATGGTGTGGCCATACCCCCATCCTGCCCGGACCGTGGTTAACGGGCACAGGCCCGGTCCGGGTTATGTGGATAACCGGAACCGGGCCTGTGACTTCCAGCCCAAGCCAGAGAAGCTCAGCGCGAGAAGCCTAGGACAGCTCGCTGGCGGAGCGCTGGATCTGGTCAAGCCAGGCCTGGCGCGCTTCGAGGGCCTCCCGGGCAGCCTTGATCTTGCGCTGGTCACCGCTCTTTTCGGCCTTGGCGAGGTCTTCCTGGAGCCCGGCAATGGCGGATTCCAGCTGCGAGAGTGCACTGTTGGTGCGTGCCTTGCGTTCGGGGTTGGATCGCTGCCACTGCTCTTCCTCGGCGTGGCGGACGGCGTCTTCAACCTTCCGGAGCCCGGCTTCGATCCGGCCCATGTCGGCCCGGGGTACCTTGCCGGCCTCTTCCCAACGGTCACGGACGGACTGGAGCGCCTTCTTGGCGGCTGCCAGGTCCTTCACCGGAAGGATGCCGTTGGCCTCGGCCAGCAACGCCTCCTTCACCGTAAGGTTCGCCGCGTACTCCTGGTCGATTTCGTCGTTGGCCGCCTGGCGGGAGGTGAAGAAGACGTCCTGGGCGGCGCGGAACCGTGCCCACAAGGCGTCGTCATCCTTCCGGCTGGCGCGCGGTGATGCCTTCCACTGGTCCATCAGCCGGCGGTATTCGCCCGCGGCATAGCCCCAGTCGGTTGACGTGGATAGGGCTTCGGCCTCGGCGATCAGCTTCTCCTTGGCAGCCTTGGCTGCGGAATTGTTGCTGTCCAGCTGGGAGAAATAGGCCCGGCGGTGGCGGTCGAAGACGGTGCGGGCGGCGCGGAAGCGCTTCCAGAGGGCGTCCTCGTTGCTGCGGCCCAGCCGCACGCCGCTCTTCTGGGCTGCCTTCCAGTTCTCGAACAGCTCGTTCATCCGGGCGCTGGAGGTCTTCCACTGCGTCTGGGCGGGATCCTGGCCGGAAATCTGCTCCGCCTCGGTGACGATGGCCTCACGCGCTGCAAGCTCGGATGCACGCACGGCATCGTGCTCGGCCTTCTCGGCCTTCTCCAGCTCCGTGATTTCGACGGCGAGCTTGTCCAGTCGCGCTTCGGCTGCCCGCAGGTCGCCCACCATGTTCCGTTCGGCGAGCTGTTCACGCAGGTGCGTCACCGTCTTTTGCATGTCCGTGCTGGGAGCCTTGGAGCTGACACGCTGTTCGAGGAGGACGATCTGCGCCACGACGTCGTCGTACTTCCGCGCAAAGTAGATCAGCGCCTCGTCACCGCTCACGCCGGGGTACTGTCCCACGGGGTGCTCGCCGCCGTCGATATTCAGGTAGACGTGGCCGTCCCCTTCCACTCGGCCCCACTTGGAGGCCTCGGCGACAGACGTGCTGGGCGCAGCGGGCACCGGTGCGGCAGCGGGAGCGGCGGCAGCGGGCTTGGGACGCGATGCGAAGGCAGCAGGCGACGGTGCTGACGGCCGGGGGCCGGGTGCGGCAGCAGGCACGGACGGCTCCGCGGCAGTGGCTACCCCGGACTGGCCCTCTGCATCCTGCCCACTGGCCGCGTCAACACTGGCTGCGTCAGCAGTGTCCTCGTCAACAGGGCTTTCTTCAGCAGTGCCCTCCTCTGAAGCGGTTGCTTCGGGGGCCGCAGGTGCGTGCCCGGCCTGTGCAGCAGTATCGGCAGCGTCCTCGGCCGGAGCCGTTGGTTCGGTTACGCCTGTTGCTGTTTCGTCGGATTTCTGACTGTCTGTCACCGCTAAAAGTCTTTCGCTTGGAGGGAAATACTCACGTACTGCACCGCGGCCTTGCCGGCCCGGCTCCTACTTCAGAGAAAACGAGTCTATCGTGACTGGTTGTTTTGGTGCGCCGTCCGTGTCGCTGGCACCTGGCGTGATACCGGCGGCAGCAATATTGGACACCACATCAAGCCCCGAGGTCACCTTTCCCACCACGGTATAGCCCCCCGCTGCGTCTGCCGGAATCGCGGTGTCCTTATAGACAATGAAGAACTGTGTCCCATTGCCGTAGGCGTTGTTGCCGGTACGGGCCACGGCGATGGTGCCGGCGGGGTACATGTTGTCCGCCGGGGTGTTCTCCAGCGGACCCCACGTGTAGTTGGGGTCTCCCTGGCCGTCGCCCGTGGGCGAACCGCACTGCAGCACGCCGAACTGGTCTGCGGTGGTGAGCCGGTGGCACGTCTTGCCGTTGAAATAGCCTTCGTCGCTGAGGGACTTGAAGACCGCCGCGGCCTGGGGAGCCTTGGTTCCGTCCATCTCCACGCCCAGAGGACTGCCGTTCAGCAGCAGTTGGCCCGTGAAAGTCTTGCCGGCCGCCGAGTCTGCGGCCGGGATGTTCGGCCCGTTGGTTGCAGCAGCGGATGGAGTGGGGGAGGCGCTGGCCGAGGCAGATGGCTCGGTCAGGCCTGCCTGCGCGGCAGCATACTCGTCCTCGGTCGGGTTTCCGGCGAACGCCGTGAGCTGGAGGACGACGGCGAGCACTACGGCGGCGGTTCCCGCGCCGGCGGCCACGAGGTTGTCGCGCTTGCGCCGCCTTTCCTGGTCGCGCCGGAGGTCACGCTTGGCTTCCATTTGCTGGATGCGCCGTTTCGTTTCGCGGGCACTGCGTGAACTGGCCGGCAAGGGTCCTCCTCATCGTCGGGCTGCTGGTGTGCCGCGGTTGGCCGCGGCGCGAAGAATTCAGCGGCCAGTCCGTGCCGTCCGCCGTATTAGAGATGCACACGGATGAACGCATAAACTGGCTGCCGCACATAGTTTATGCATGGCCGGCTGTGCTGCCGCCGTACGCCGTCCCTGAACGGTGTGGCCGGCAGTGCGCCGCGCCTTCCATCCCTAAGGAGAACCTTCCCCATGGCACGCACCGCCTCCCTGTCCGGATTCCCCGAGTGGCTTCCCGAAGAGCGGCTGGTGGAGCTGCATGTGCTCGATACCCTGCGCAGGGTCTTTGAGCTGCATGGTTTTGCCTCGATCGAAACCCGGGCTGTGGAGACTGTGGGCCAGCTGCTCCGCAAGGGCGAGATCGACAAGGAAGTGTATGGACTCAGCCGGCTCCAGGAGGATGAGAGCGACAACCCGGTAAAGGGCGGCAAAGCGGATCCCCACGCGCTGGCCCTGCATTTTGACCTGACGGTGCCGTTTGCCCGCTACGTCGTCGAAAACGCCGGCTACCTCGCCTTCCCGTTCCGCCGCTACCAGATCCAGAAGGTGTGGCGCGGCGAGCGGCCCCAGGAAGGCCGGGCCCGCGAGTTCACCCAGGCGGACATCGATGTGGTGGGCGACGGCGAGCTTCCGTTCCGTTACGACGTCGAGATTGCGCTGGTCATCGCCGAGGCCCTCAGCGCCCTGCCCATCCCCGACTTCCGCCTCCGGATCAACAACCGCAAGCTCGCCGAAGGCTTCTACCGCGGCATCGGCCTCGATGACACCGCAGGCGTGCTGCGCAGCATCGACAAGCTTGAAAAGATCGGTCCCGCCAAGGTGGCTGAGCTGCTGAAGTCCGAGCTGGGCGCTTCCGATGACCAGGCCGCCAAGGCGCTGCAGCTGGCAGCAATCCGCACGGACGACACATCCTTCGTGGCGCAGGTCCGTGCCCTCGGCGTCACCAACGAGCTCCTGGATGAAGGCCTCGACGAACTGGAGCAGGTTATCGATGCCGCCGTGCAGCGGGCTCCCGGCAAGGTGCTGGCCGACCTCAGCATCGCCCGCGGCCTGGACTACTACACCGGCACCGTGGTGGAAACCGTGCTGGTGGGCCACGAGCAGCTCGGGTCCATCTGCTCCGGCGGCCGCTACGACGCCCTGGCGTCCAAGGGAAACCGGAAGTTCCCGGGCGTCGGGCTGTCCATCGGCGTGACCCGGTTGGTCTCCCGGATCCTGAGCCAGGACCTGGCCAAGGCCTCCCGTTCGGTTCCCACGGCGGTGCTGGTGGCCCTGAACCACGACGACAGCTGGGGCGGTGCGCAGGACGTCGCCGCGCTCCTGCGCAGCAGGGGTATCCCCACGGAAGTGGCGGCCAAGGCAGAAAAGTTCGGCAAGCAGATCAAGTTTGCGGACCGGCGCGGCATCCCGTTCGTCTGGTTCACCGACGAGGACGGCACCCACCAGGTCAAGGACATCCGTACTGGCGAACAGGTGCTGGCCGCGCCCGAAACCTGGATGCCGCCGCTGGAGGACCTGACGGTTCAGGTTGAAACCACCGCCCCCGCAGCAGCCTCCGTGTAGCCCGGCAACTCAGCGCTTGGGCTGGTGCTGCCGGAGGCGCAGCACCAGCCAGCGACCGGTAACCCCGGCAGCGAGGACCGCGGCCATGGTCAGGACGGGCGCCGGCGGCAGGGTGAAGGCGAGGACGACGCAGCCCAGGAATCCCACGGCGTTCAGCCAGCGGGGGGCATAGCCGGGATGGGCCGTGAGGGTGAAGGCCGACGCGTTCGCCACGGCGTAATACACCAGTACGCCGAAGCTTGAGAAGCCCACCACCGTCATCGCGTTGGTGGTCAGCAGGAGCAGGATCACGACGGCGGCCACAGCCAGTTCCGCCACGAACGGGACGGTGTGGGTGCCGCCCACCTTTGCCAGCGGACCCGGCAGATCGCGTTCCCGTGCCATGGCCAGGGTGGTCCGCCCCACGCCGGTGATGAGGGCGAGGAGGGCACCCAGGCACGCAGCGGCAGCGCCCGCCTGCACCAGCGGCGCGGCAGGGGCAAGGCGGGAATCCAATACTGCGTCCAGCAGGGGAGTTCCGGACGCGGCAAGCCGCTCTCCGAGATGGTTCAGCAGGAGCAGTGCCAGCAGCAGGTAGATGGCGAAAGCGGCTGCCAGGGCCGCCAGGATGGCCCGCGGGATGGCCCGTGCGGGGTCCTTGACCTCTTCGCCCAGCGTGGCGATCCGGGCGTAGCCGGCGAAAGCGAAAAACATGAGCCCTGCTGCCGGCAGGACTCCCGCCGGGTTGCCCGACGGCGGCCCGGCCAGTTCAGCCGCGACGTGCGGGCCCAGCCACGCGGCCACGGCGACGAACACCAGCGTCGCCAGGACCATGCACAGCAGGATGCGTGTCAGCAGGGCGGTCCGGGTAATGCCGAGCAGGTTGACTCCGGTGAGCGCCACGACGGCGGCCACAGCAACCGGGACCGCATAATCCCGCGCCACGTAGCTGCCGAACGTCAACGCCATGGCCGCGCACGACGCCGTCTTGCCTGTCACGAAACCCCAGCCGGCCAGGAAACCCGGCCACTCGCCGAGCTGGTTCCGCCCGTACACGTAAGTACCGCCGCTGGTGGGGTATTTGGCGGCGAGGGCGGCAGAGGCCACAGCGTTGCAGTACGCCACCACTCCTGCGATGAGCACCGACAGGACCAAGAGATTCCCTGCCAGCGCGGCGGCCGGAGCGAACACCACAAACACGCCGGCACCCAGCATGGAACCCAGTCCGATCGCGGTGGCGTCAAAGGTCCCGAGCCTGCGCTGCAGCTGCTGCGGTTCGCTCATGCGGCGGCATTCCCTTTCCAGCGGGTAAACTCGGACGGGATCGTTCCCGCAACGATCATATTGAAACTTCCCACTGTTTTCCCGCAGAAAGGCGTGCTGTGCTGCGCACACATGACCTCGGATCCCTTCGTTCCGAGCACATTGGACAAACCGTAACCCTGGCCGGCTGGGTGGGCCGCCGTCGTGATCACGGTGGTGTGGCATTCGTTGACCTTCGCGACGCTTCCGGCGTGGCCCAGGTGGTGGTCCGCGAGGAAGAAGTGTTCCACGGACTGCGCAACGAGTACGTCCTGCAGGTCACGGGCACCGTGTCCAAGCGTCCGGAGGGGAACGAGAATCCCGCCCTCGCCACCGGAGAGATCGAGGTCATCGCCGAGGACGTCACCATCCTCAACACCTCCGACCCCCTGCCGTTCCAAATTGACGAACACGTGGAAGTCGGCGAGGAAGCCCGCCTCAAGCACCGCTACCTGGACCTTCGCCGCCCCGGCCCCAGCCGCAACCTGCGCCTGCGCTCCGAGGCCAACCGGGTGGCGCGCGACCTGCTCCACCAGGAGGGCTTCGTGGAGATTGAGACGCCCACGCTGACGCGTTCGACGCCGGAAGGCGCCCGTGACTTCCTGGTTCCGGCACGCCTGGCCCCGGGTTCCTGGTACGCCCTTCCGCAGTCCCCGCAGCTTTTCAAGCAGCTCCTGCAGGTGGGCGGGTTCGAGAAGTACTACCAGATTGCGCGCTGCTACCGCGATGAGGACTTCCGTGCCGACAGGCAGCCGGAATTCACCCAGCTGGACATCGAGGCCAGCTTCGTTGACCAGGACGACATCATCCGGCTGGGCGAAAACATCGTCAAGGCAGTGTGGCAGCTCATCGGGGCGGACATCCCCACGCCCATCCAGCGCATCACCTACGCCGACGCCATGGCCAGGTACGGCTCCGACAAGCCGGACCTCCGCTTCGGGCTGGAACTGACCGAGCTTACCGAATTCTTCAAGGACACCAACTTCGGCGTTTTCAAGGCTCCCTACGTGGGTGCCGTGGTTATGCCCGGCGGTGCTTCGCAGGCACGCCGCGCCCTGGACGCGTGGCAGGAATGGGCCAAGCAGCGCGGCGCCAAGGGCCTTGCCTACGTCCTGTACAAGGAGGACGGCGAGCTCGCGGGACCGGTGGCGAAAAACCTCACCGAGTTCGAGCGTGCCGGCCTGGCCGACGCCGTGGGCGCGAAGCCCGGCGACTGCATCTTCTTCGCCGCAGGTGAGAAGACCCCCTCGCGCGCCCTGCTGGGTGCCGCACGCGTGGAAATCGGCCACCGCACCGGCCTGATCGACCCCACGGACTGGGCTTTCTGCTGGGTTGTGGACGCGCCCATGTTTGAGCCCGCCGCCGCTGCCGTTGCCTCCGGCGATGTTGCTGTCGGCGGAGGCCAGTGGACTGCCGTGCACCACGCCTTCACCTCACCCAAGCCGGAATTCCTTGACACGTTCGACAAGGATCCCGAGTCGGCGCTCTCCTACGCCTACGACATCGTCTGCAACGGCAACGAAATTGGTGGCGGCTCCATCCGTATCCACCAGCGCGACGTGCAGGAGCGCGTCTTCGAACTGATGGGCCTGGACAAGGAGGACGCCCAGACCAAGTTCGGGTTCCTGCTGGAGGGCTTCAAGTACGGCGCGCCTCCGCACGGCGGCATCGCCTTCGGCTGGGACCGCGTGGTCTCGCTGCTGGCAGGAGTCGAGTCCATCCGCGACGTCATCGCCTTCCCGAAGTCCGGCGGTGGACACGATCCCCTCACCGAGGCCCCGGCCCCCATCACGCCGCAGCAGCGCAAGGAAGCAGGCGTGGACTTCAAGCCCGAGGCCAAAAAGCCCGAAGTGAAGAAGCCCGAAGACAAGCAGTAGTGCACGGTTAGTGGCTCCAGGCCGCAATCATTGGAGGTTCCCCGGTTCGCCCGGGGGACCTCCTGCCGTTAAGGAAGGAACAGCCCCGTGACCACACCGAGCCCGGTCCAACCCGCACCCCCGGGCCTTGAAGCCGCCATGGACGCAGCATGGCCAGCACCGGACCGCCACGAGGCCGGCAGCTGGACGCTTCGTGCGGCCGCAGGCGTCACCCAACGGGCCAACTCCATCTGGCCACGCAGTGAAGAGTACGGTGGCGACCGGTGCAGCGACGACCTCCCGGGCCTGCTCAGGGAGGCCAGGGCCTGGTACCGCAGCCGCCGCTTGCCGGTCATCTTCCAAGTCTTCGACACCCCGGCAGCGTCCGGTCTCCATGAGCTGCTGGACGCGGAGGGCTTCACCCGCCAGTCCGAGACCCTGGTCATGACCCGCAGCGCCATGGACGCCCGGATTCCCGCAGGCGTCACGCCGGCGGTGGAACTCGCCACGGAGCCGTCAGGGGAGTGGCTGCGGGTCTGGTGGGAGGTGGACGGCCGCGGCGGGGAGGACTCCCTGGCCGTCGCGGAAACCATCCTCAGGGGCTGTCCGTCCGTGTATGCCCTGGTGCGGGACCGTGGTGGCAGGGCTTCCGCCGTCGGGCGCCTTGCCCTCCCGCGCGGCAGCGGGCAGGGCGGCCTGTACTGCATGGCTACCCTTCCGGACGCGCGCCGCCAGGGCTTCGCGGCCGCCATCCTGCAGGCCCTGCTGCAGGCCGGTAGCGAGCGGGGCGTGGATGGCTTCTGGCTGCTGGTCACGGCAGCGAACCGTGGCGCGCAGGAGCTCTACGCTCACGCAGGGTTCCGTGAGGCCGGCCGCTACCTGTACCGGCAGGAACGCCCGCGGCGAGCCCTGACCGGCTGCTGACAACCAGGGACGGCCGGCTAACCCGCCGGATCCGTTACCGTAACCCGCACCGAGCACGCATCAGCCGCAGCCTTCTTCAACACGGCGGCCCTGGGCTCGGCAACGTCCTGGTAGGGCAGGCGCGGCAGGCGCGCGTAATCACGCAGGGCGGGGTCCTGGAGGACCAGGTCAGCCAGGGCCCGGTCGCCGCCGGGCACCACATATTCGAAGGCGGCCGCGCGGAACACCTCCGCCGCCTGCTGCGCCACGGCCGCCACCAGGGCATCCGCCTGGTTGGAACGGCGGTGGGCAAACCGTTGCTGGGACTGGCCGCCAGCCGCCGTTCGGGCCTGGACGTACCGGGTGCCGGCTTTGGACGCGAGCAAGGTGCCTTCGCTTGCCACCCCGATGCCGTATCCGCCCCGCCGCACCAGCAGCAATCCCAGGCGGCGTGGCTGTGACGCAAGCGCAGCCAGCCGCTCCAGCGGGCCGGCGCCGCGTCCCGGACGCCCATCAGCCGGCCACGGCGCCTGCAGGAGTGCCTCCGTGCCGTCGGCCGCCACAAAGAGCAGGCCGTCGTCGCCATCCTGCAGCCGGTAACCGCCGTGGGAGGTGCCGAAGCGCTCCGCCCAGCCCGCCAGCCGCGGACCGGACACGAATGCTGTCCTCACGGACGGCGGAGCACCGGTTGGACCTGGGGCGGGCATGGCGGTTCCTTGGGTTTGGGGGAGGGGGAAAAGCAGGTGCTGGACTGGAAGTAGCCTATCTATGTGGATGATCTCTTCGGGAACGGGCCAGAAAACGACGACGACGACCGTCCCGTCGCGGGGGAAAGCGCAGGTTCCCGGGGACAGGGTTCGCGCGGCAAGGGTTCGCCGCGGAGTCCGCTGGCCGTGCGCATGCGGCCCCGCACCCTGGACGAAGTGGTGGGCCAGCAGCACCTGCTTGGCCAGGGGTCGCCGCTGCGCCAGCTGGCAGCCGGGGCGGGCGCGGATGCCGCCGGTCCGGCCGGACCCAGCTCCCTGATCCTCTGGGGCCCTCCCGGTACCGGCAAGACCACCCTGGCGCATGTGATTGCGCGCGGACCCGGCCGCAAGTTCGTGGAGCTGTCCGCCATCACCGCAGGCGTCAAGGACGTCCGACGTGTCATGGACGACGCCCTGACGGCCCGCGACCTGTACAAGACCACCACGGTGCTGTTCCTCGATGAGATCCACCGCTTCAACAAAGCCCAGCAGGACGCCCTGCTGCCCGGGGTCGAAAACCGCTGGGTTGTCCTGGTGGCTGCCACCACGGAGAACCCCTCCTTCTCGGTGGTCTCGCCCCTGCTCTCCCGCTCCCTGCTCCTGACGCTCAGGCCCCTGACCGATGCGGACATCGAGGGCCTCCTGGTCCGGGCCGTGGAGGATCCGCGGGGGCTGGGCGGCAAGGTCCGGCTCAGCGATGAAGCGCTGGAACACCTGGTCCGGCTGTCCGGCGGTGACGCCCGCCGCGCCCTTACCGCCCTGGAGGCCGCGGCCGGCGTCGCGTTCGGTGACGCGGACGACGTCGAACGTTCCGTGGGGGAGGAAGGCGCACCTTCCGCGCCTGCCGACGAAGAGCCGGTCACCGTGGAGCTGCGCCACACCGAGCGCGCCCTGGATGCGGCCGCCGTCCGGTATGACCGCGCCGGCGACCAGCACTACGACGTAGCCAGCGCCTTCATCAAATCCATCAGGGGGTCCGACGTGGACGCGGCCCTGCACTACCTCGCCCGGATGCTCGAGGCGGGGGAGGACCCCCGGTTCGTCGCCCGGCGGATTGTCATCTCCGCGGCGGAGGACGTGGGCATGGCAGACCCCACCGCGTTGCAGACCGCCGTGGCAGCAGCACAGGCGGTCCAGCTGATCGGTATGCCCGAGGGCCGGATCATCCTGGCCGAGGCCGTGGTCCACCTCGCCACCGCACCAAAGTCGAACGCCGCCTACATGGGCATCAACAAAGCGATCGCGGACGTCCGGGCGGGCCTCGGCGTCGGAATTCCCGCGCACCTGCGCGATGCCCACTATCCGGGCTCGAAGCAGCTGGGCCACGGCGTTGGCTACAAATACGCCCACGATGCGCCGCACGCAGTGGCCACCCAGCAGTACCCGCCGGATGACCTGGTGGGCCGCGACTACTACCAGCCCACCGGCAACGGTGCCGAACGGGATATCGCCCAACGGCTGGAACGCCTGCGGAGGATTGTCCGGGGCACGTAATGCCGTGGTAAGCTGAATCTTTGTCTGGCAAGGCGCGGACGCACAATCTCCCCAATTCAGGTTGGCAAGGTTATGCCCTGCGCCCAGTAGCAAAAGGCAGCGGTTGGCCGATGCTCTCCATCGTGGAGGCCAGTAACACTGACACACCGCAGATATTGGAAGGACACAAGTGGCTAACAACACTCGTGCTCGCCGTCAGGCCCGCCTCTCGCGGTCCCTCGGCATTGCTCTGACCCCCAAGGCCGCCAAGTACATGGAGCGCCGCCCGTACGGCCCCGGTGAGCATGGCCGTGCCCGCAAGAAGCAGGACTCCGACTACGCCGTACGTCTGCGCGAAAAGCAGCGCCTGCGCGCCCAGTACGGCATCCGCGAAGCACAGATGACCCGTGCCTTCGAAGAAGCCCGCCGCACCAAGGGCCTGACCGGTGAGAACCTCATCGAACTGCTCGAAATGCGCCTTGACGCCCTGGTCCTGCGTGCCGGCTTCGCCCGCACCATCGCCCAGGCCCGCCAGCTGGTTGTGCACCGCCACATCATGGTTGACGGCGTCCGCGTTGACCGCCCGTCGTTCCGCGTCGGCGAGGGCCAGCTGGTCCACGTCCACAGCCGCAGCGAAACCATGGTTCCGCTCCAGGTTGCCGCTGCCGGTGCCCACCGCGACGTCCTGCCTGCCGTTCCGGCCTACCTGGACGTCAAGCTGGAAGCCCTCCAGGCCCGCCTGGTGCGCCGCCCCAAGCGTTCCGAAATCCCGGTGACCTGCGAAGAGCAGCTCGTCGTCGAATTCTACGCACGCTAAATCCCAGCAGCGTACCCAAAGAAGCCCGTGGCAAGCGCCGCGGGCTTCTTTGTATGTAAGGTACTTGGGGGACATCTGCGCGGCGCCCCCTCCGGGCGCCTGCAGGATGGGACCCACCCACGGAATTTCGAGGAGATGAACGTCTATGTCTGGTGGCGATATTGCCGGCCTGATCGCTGCCGGGGTGTTCGCGCTCCTGGTCCTGCTGCTTGCGGTGCCCATCCTGAAGCTGGGAAAAGTCTTCGATGAGGTGCGGACCACCATCAGGTCCCTCAGCGACGGCGCCACCCCTTTGATGGACGAGGTCACGGCCACCGTTTCCACCACCAACCAGCAGCTGAAGAAGGTTGACGGTATCTCGTCGAACGTCTCGGATGCGTCCGCCAACATCTCAGCGCTGTCCTCGCTGGTGGCCGCAACGGTTGGTTCCCCGCTCATCAAGGTTGCCGCCTTCAGCTACGGCGTCCGCAGCGCCTTCGCCAACCGCCGGAAGCCCGCCGCCGGGCGCCGCAGCCGCTAGATTCGAAAAGAACAAACATGAAAAGAATTGTCTGGATGGGAATCGGCGTGGCCATTGGCGTCATTGCCTTCCGAAAAGTGAGCCAGGCCCAGTCCAGCCTCGGGCCGGAGGGCCTCAACCGCACCGTGGGACGGCTGGCCGACGGAGTTTACGACTTCGCCGACGCCGTCCGCGCAGGGATGCATGAACGGGAAACCGACCTGAGGACCGCCCTGGGCATCGAGTCCGCTGAAGTGGTCCGCCGCTAAGGCCCTCAGGGGCTTCCAGCAGGCAGCCAGCCAACAACCGGCAGGTCCCCGTTGAGGGAACCGCCACTTGAACGAAATACCCGTGCCACCCCTCGGCGCGGACCAAGAAGGGTAAGAAAACAGCTCATGAAGTCGCAGGAGATCACAAAGCGCTGGGTGGACTTTTTTGTCAGCAAGGGGCACACCGCGGTTCCCTCCGCGTCGCTGGTCTCCAGCGACCCCTCGCTGCTGTTCACGGTGGCCGGCATGGTCCCGTTCATTCCCTACCTCACCGCCCGCGAGGAAGCGCCCTACTCCCGCGCCACCAGCGTCCAGAAGTGCATCCGCACCGGCGACATCGAGGAAGTGGGCAAGACTGCCCGCCACGGCACGTTCTTCCAGATGTGCGGCAATTTCTCCTTCGGCGACTACTTCAAGGAAGACGCCATCAAGTTCGCCTGGGAGCTGCTCACCAAGAGCGTTGACGACGGCGGGTACGGACTTCCGCCCGAGAAGCTGTGGGTGACGGTCTACGAGGAGGACGACGAAGCCGAGGAGTTGTGGCTGAAAAACACCGGCGTGCCCGCTGAGCGCATCCAGCGCATGGGCAAGTCGGACAACTACTGGTCGACGGGCCAGCCCGGGCCGGCCGGTCCCTGCTCCGAGATCTACTATGACCGCGGACCGGCCTACGGCATCGAAGGCGGACCGCTGGCTGACGAGACGCGCTACATCGAGATCTGGAACCTCGTGTTCATGCAGTACCAGATCGAAAACGTCCGCTCCAAGGTCGACTTCGACATCGTCGGTGAGCTGCCCAAGAAGAACATCGATACCGGCCTGGGCATGGAACGCCTCGCGATGATCCTGCAGGGCGTCGAGAACATGTACGAGACCGACCAGGTCCGTCCGGTGATCGACAAAGCCGCGGAACTCTCCGGCAAGGAGTACACCTCCGCCGAGTCCGAGGACGATCCCCACCACACGGACGACGTCCGCATGCGCGTCGTAGCGGACCACGTCCGGTCGGCCCTGATGCTGATCTCCGACGGCGTGACCCCCTCCAACGAGGGCCGCGGCTACGTCCTGCGCCGCCTGATCCGCCGGGCCGTCCGCTCCATGCGCCTGCTCGGCGTCGAACAGGCCTGCCTGCCTGACCTGCTGCCCGCCTCACGCGACGCCATGAAGGGCGTGTACCCCGTGGTGGCCACCGACTTTGACCGGATCAGCCGCATCGCTTATGCCGAGGAGAAGGCCTTCCTGCGCACCATCGCCTCCGGCACGGCCCGGCTCGAGGACGCCGTCAAGGAATCCAAGGCAGCCAACAAGCCGCTGTCCGGCGAGGACGCCTTCGCGCTGCACGACACCTACGGCTTCCCCATCGACCTCACCCTCGAAATGGCCGAAGAAGCCGGGCTGAAAGTGGATGAGGCGGCTTTCCGCAGCCTGATGCAGGAACAGCGCCAGCGCGCCCAGGCCGATGCCAAGGGCAAGAAGGGCGGCCACGCGGACGTCAGCGTCTTCCAGGAACTCCTGGGCCAAGGCGAGACCGTCTTCACCGGCTACACCGAGCTCGAAGGCGAGTCGCGCGTCCGCGGCCTGCTCAGCGCCGGCCGCCAGGTGCAGCAGGCAGCCACCGGAGACGAGATTGAACTCGTCCTCGCGGAAACCCCGTTCTACGCCGAGGCCGGCGGCCAGGCCGCGGACACGGGCTTGATCACCGGCGACGGCTTCGTCGTCGAGGTCCTCGACGTCCAGCGCCCCATCAAGGGCCTGAGCGTGCACAAGGCGATTGTCCGCGAGGGCGAAATCGGCGCCGACTCGCTGGTACGCGCCGCCGTCGACCGTGAACGCCGCCATGCCGCCGAGCAGGCCCACACCGGAACGCACATCGTCCACGCCGCCCTGCACCAGATCCTTGGCCCGGAAGCTACCCAGCGCGGTTCCTTCAACAAGGCCGGCTACCTGCGCTTCGACTTTGCCTGGGGCGAGGGCCTGAGCACAGCCACACGGTCCGAGATCGAAGAGGTTTCCAACCTCGCGATCCGCAACAACTACTCCGTGGAAACGAAGATCATGGGCCTGGCCGAAGCCAAGGCCATGGGCGCCATGGCCCTCTTCGGCGAGAACTACGGCAGCGAAGTGCGCGTCGTGGAAATCGACGGCGCCTGGTCCCGCGAACTGTGCGGCGGCACCCACGTCGCCAACACCTCGCTGATCGGCAGCCTGTCCCTCCTGGGCGAACAGTCCGTGGGTTCAGGCAACCGGCGCGTGGAAGCCTTTGTCGGCATGGAAGCGTTCCGCCACCTCGCGGCGGAGCGTGCGCTGGTCACCGAGCTGACGGACCTGCTGAAGGTGCCCTCCGGCCAGCTCGCCGACAGGATCTCCGCCACCCTTGCCAAGCTGAAGGCTACCGAGAAGGAACTAGACCGGCTCCGCAAGGAACAACTGACCGCTGTTGCCGCGCAGCTGGTTGACACCGCCAAGGATGCCGCCGGCGTCCGGGTGGTGGCCCACGATGCGGGAACCGTCAGCGGTGCCGACGACCTCCGCGGCCTGGCCCTTGACCTGCGCAACCGCCTCGGCTCCACGGCTGCCGCGGTTGCCGTGGCAGGCGTCGCCAACGACCGCCCGCTGATCCTGGTCGCCACCAACGAAGCGGCCAGGGAGGCCGGCGTCAAGGCCGGTGCCCTGGTGCGCGTCGCTGCCGGCGTGCTCGGCGGCGGAGGCGGCGGCAAGGACGATGTTGCCCAGGGTGGCGGTACCGATGCCGGTAAGGTCGGCGCTGCCCTGACCGCCGTCGTCGACGCCATTGCGGGGCGATAACCCAGCCATGACGGATGCTGTTGCTGCCGGCGGCTACCCCCAGGGCGTGAAACTGGGGGTGGACGTCGGCACCGTCCGCGTAGGGGTGGCCATCTGCGACCGGGACTCCATCCTGGCCACGCCCTACAAAACCCTCGACCGGAATGCCAGGAAAAACTCCGACGTACGCGTCATCGCCAAACTGGCGGAGGAGTTGGGAGCCGTGCAGGTCATCGTTGGCCTGCCGCGGACCATGAAGGGCGAGGAACACTCCTCGGCGAGGATGGCCACGGACTACGCCCTGCTCCTGGCGGCCGAGCTCGCCGCCCGCGGCCTGGCAGTCCCGGTCAACCTGGTGGACGAACGCCTCAGCAGTGTCTCGGCCCACCGCAACCTGCACGAAGCTGGCATGAGCAGCAGGGACCACCGTAAAGTAGTTGATCAGGTCGCGGCGGCGGGGATTCTCCAGCACGCCATCGACATGCAGAAAGCCAGGGGAGCGGATGTCGGCTCACGCGTGACAGCGCCATCCCCGTCCGTGGACCTGGGGGCCGGTGGGGCGGACCAGCCCGTCCGCGCCATGCCCGCAGACACGGCCCAATCTTCACATAATGGAAGGCAACAGTGAGCCCTGCCAACATTGACGACACCTCCGGTCCGCTGGACCCCGGGGCCGCGAGGCCGCTGACCCGCAAGGAACTGCGGGCCCGGGAGAAGAGCCTCAACACCGGAGGCCACGACGCCGTACCCGAGCAGGCCTACGAAACCGGTGACGTCCCGCCGCCGCCCGCAGCTCCTCCCGCGGCCGCGTCTCCCGCGGCCGAATCCACCTTCGCTCCGCTCCCCGCCGCCGGAGACGTTCCGGCTGTTCCGGAGACACCGCCGTCCATCCAGGAAGACCAGCCTGCGCCCGGTTCCTTCGGCAACGATGCCGGCCCCGGTGTGCCGGCCCCTCTCCAGCACCACGACGCCGTCCCCGGGCACGAGGACGCTGCGCACCACGCCGCCCCGGACGCCGTCGGGTACCATCCGGACGACGTCCACCATGCCGGGGCGGACTTCGAGGACCCCGCGCACCGCGACGACGTTTCGCACCCACTGGACAACCACCACTTCGACGCGCACGAGGCGGACCTGCACCACGAGGCCGTCGTGCACGGCCACCAGGAAGGCGTGCACGACGACCATGCGTACCACTCCGCCGGATACCACGAGGACCCCCACGCGGACGTCCCGCACCAGGACGCAGGCCACGAACTGCTGCCAGGCTCATCGGCCGCCCAGGTAGTGCGGCCGTCCAAAAAGGTCCGGCGCCGCCGCAGGCTGCTGGCCCTGTTCCTGACCCTCGCTGTCTTCGTAACGGCGGTCGCCGTGGGCGCCCAGTTCCTCAAACCCCTCCTGGGCAGCGGCAAGCCCTCGGATTTCCCCGGCCCCGGATCGGGTGAGGTCCAGGTGACCGTCGCCAGCGGTGAAGGGACTCGCTCTGTCGCCACCGAGCTGGAAAACCAGCGCGTGGTCGCCAACGCGGATACATTCATGCAGGCGTTCCACGCCTCCGGCGGGACCCTGTCACCGGGGGACTACACCTTCAAGACCGAGATGAAAAACGCGGACGCCGTCAATGTGCTGCTCGGCAAGGACAAGACCAAAGTCATCTACTTCGCCCTGAGCGCGGGCCTGCGGGTCAACGAGTCCCTGCAGGCAATTTCGGAGGGCTCCGGAGTGTCAATGCAAACGCTGCAGGCGCTCAGCAACCAACCAGCTCAGTTCGGCCTGCCCGCCAACGCCAAGAACCTTGAAGGCTACCTGGCCCCCGGCGAGTACCGCTTCCCGCTGGGCACGCAAGCCAAGGACATCCTGCAGGCCTTGGTCAAGGCCACCACCGACGAACTGGTATCGCAGGGCATCACGGACCCTGCCAAGCAGTATGAGGCCGTCATTGTGGCAAGCATCGTCCAGGCCGAGGGTGGGCAGGCCGACTACGGCGACGTGGCCGGCGCCATCTACAACCGCCTCAAGCCCAACGACCAGACCGGCGGCTTCCTGCAGGTTGACTCTGCCGTCACGTATGGCCTTGGTACCCGAAGCTTCAACTTCACGGATGAGCAGCGGCAGGACAAGTCCAACCCGTACAACACCTACGCGAATCCCGGATTGCCGCCAGGACCCATCGGCTCACCCGGCAAGACCGCCATTGATGCGGCCGCCCGGCCGAAGGCGAATGACTACCTGTACTGGGTGACCATCAACCTGGACACCAAGGAGACGAAGTTCGCCAAGACACTGGCCGAACACAACGCCTACGTGGAGCAGTACAACGCGTGGTGCCAGGCCAACGCGGGCCGCTGCACATGAGCCTGCGGGCTGCCGTCCTGGGCCACCCGATCAGCCACTCGAAGTCCCCGGCGCTGCACCTGTCCGCCTATGAGCGGCTGGGTGCGGGCATCAGCTACACGGCCATCGACGTCACGGAGGCCTTGCTGCCGTCCTTCATGCGCCAGATCCGGAACCAGCCGGGCTGGCGCGGGCTCTCGGTGACCATGCCGCTGAAGACGGCCATGCTCGGCGAGGTGGACGAAGTGCGGGGCGTGGCACGCACCCTCGGAGTGGTGAACACTGTCACTTTCGAGGAATCCGCCGGCGGAGTGAAGACTGTGGGCTCCAATACGGACGTGACCGGCATCGTCAACGCCCTGCGCCACGCCGGTACCCGGGCAGCACCGTCCGCCGTCATCCTGGGCGGCGGCGGAACAGCGGCATCCGCGGTCGCGGCCCTGAAGGAACTGGGCACCGGCAGCGTGCAGGTCTTTGTCCGTGATGCGTCGCGGACAGCAGACGTCCGCTCCGCGGCGGACAGCCTGGGCGTGGCCCTTGAGGTGCGCCCGATGGTGGGTGCGGCCCGCCCCACGGCGGATGCCGACGTCGTCATTTCCACCCTGCCGCCCCGCGCCGCAGATGGACTCGCCGCCGAAATTGCGGCGCTGAAGACCAGGACGCCCGGCGTCCTGCTGGACGTTGCCTACGATCCGTGGCCCAGCCTCATCGCCTCGGTGTGGCAGGCCGGCGGGGGCGCCGTAGTGCCAGGCCTGGAGATGCTGCTGTACCAGGCCGTGGAACAGGTGCGGCTCTTCACCCGCCGCGGGGAAGACGTTAACGCACCTGTCATAGATGTGATGTGTGACGCAGTCGGCCTTGCCCGACGGGCGTTGTGACCGCCCTACGTGGCAGGATGGAAATTATGCGTTGGTTGACTGCCGGTGAATCCCATGGCCCGGCTCTGATGGGAATTATTGAAGGCGTCCCCGCCGGTGTTGAAATCACCGGCGGACACATCGCAGACTCCCTGGCCCGCCGCCGGCTTGGCTACGGACGCGGCGCTCGGATGAAGTTCGAACAGGACGTGGTCACTATCCTTGGCGGCGTCCGCCACGGCCTGACCCAGGGCGGTCCCGTCGCCATCCAGGTGGCGAACACCGAATGGCCCAAGTGGGAGCAGATCATGTCCGCCGACCCCGTGGACCCCGAACTCCTCGCCGACCAGGCACGCAACGCACCCCTGACACGCCCCCGCCCGGGCCATGCCGATTTCACGGGCATGCAGAAATACGGCTTCGATGAGGCCCGTCCCGTGCTGGAGCGTGCAAGCGCCCGCGAAACCGCCACCCGCGTGGCGCTGGGCACGGTGGCCGCGCAGTTCCTCAAGCACCTCGGCATCGAACTTGTCAGCCACACCGTGTCCATTGCCAGCGTGACGGTGCCCGAAGGCCGCCCGCTGCCCGTGCCCGGCGACGTCATTGCCCTGGACACAGACCCCTTGCGCTGCTTCGACCGCGAAACCTCCGACGCCATGGTGGCCGAGGTGGACGCTGCGCACAAGGAAGGCGAAACCCTAGGCGGCGTAGTGGAGGTCCTGGCATACGGACTCCCGCCCGGACTGGGCAGCTACGTGCACTGGGACCGCCGGCTCGACGCCAGGCTGGCCGCGGCACTCATGGGCATCCAGGCCATCAAGGGCGTGGAGGTCGGTGACGGCTTCCTGACCGCTGCCCGCCGCGGCTCCGCCGCCCACGACGAAATCGTCCGCGACGGTGACGGCCGGATTGTCCGCGCCAGCAACCGTGCCGGCGGCATCGAAGGCGGCATGAGCATCGGTGATGTCCTCCGCGTCCGCGCAGCCATGAAGCCCATCGCCACGGTTCCGCGCGCCCTGCGGACCATCGACGTCAGCACCGGCGAACCGGCCAAGGCACACCACCAGCGTTCGGACGTCTGTGCAGTACCGGCCGCCGGCGTGGTGGCCGAGGCCATGGTGGCCCTGGTCCTCGCCGAGGCCGTCATCGAAAAGTTCGGCGGTGACTCAGTGGCGGAAACCGCGCGCAACATCAAGGGTTACCTGGACAACATCCCGGCATCCCTGGACTCGATCGGCCAGTAGTGCTCCACCGCAGCAGTCCCGCACCCCTCGGCGGCCGGCCGATAGTGCTCATCGGCCCCATGGCGGTAGGCAAATCGGCCATCGGCCAGCAGCTCGCGCAGCAGCTGGGGGCCCGGTTCATTGACACTGACGCGGTCATCGTCGCCGGCCACGGCTCCATCGCCGATATCTTCGCGGGGCGCGGCGAGCACGCGTTCCGGGAGATCGAAGCCCGCACCGTCGCTGACGCCGTGGAGGAAGCCGAAGGGACCCTGACCGTCATTTCGCTGGGCGGCGGTGCGGTGCTCGACTCGGGCACGCAGCAGCTGATCAGCCGCTGCACGGTTGTCTACCTGGAGTGCGACGCCGATACCGTGGCGGACAGGATCGCCCGGAACTCCGGCCGCCCGCTCCTCGCCGGCGACGCCATGGGCCGCTGGACAGCAATGTTCGCCACCCGCAGGCCGGTCTACGAGAGGCTGGCCGACATCACCCTGGACGTCCGCCACGGCTCGGTACCCGAGCTTGGCGGCCGGCTGGAAGCAGCACTGCGGAACCACGCAGCTGCCAAACAGGAAGTTGAAAAGTGAACACGCAATCAACAGTCATCAACGTCACCGGCGAAGGTGCCGGCAACAACTACGGCGTCGTCGTCGGGCGCGGCCTGCTTGGTGACCTTCCCGGGCTGCTCGGAGAGCGGGTCCGCCGGGTCCTGGTGATCCACCCCCGCGCCCTGCGCCTCACCGGTGACACCGTCCGCGACGAACTCGCAGCCGCCGGCTTCACGTCCCTCACCGCCGAAATCCCGGACGCTGAAGAAGGCAAGCACATCCAGGTGGCCGCCTTCTGCTGGCAGGTCCTTGGCCAGAACGATTTCACCCGTTCGGATGCCATTGTCGCCGTGGGCGGGGGAGCAGTGACCGATCTCGCAGGCTTCGTCGCCGCCACCTGGCTGCGCGGAGTCAAGGTCATCCACATGCCCACCAGCCTGCTGGGCATGGTGGACGCCTCCGTGGGCGGCAAGACCGGCATCAACACCGCCGAAGGAAAGAACCTCGTAGGCTCCTTCCACCCGCCCGCCGCCGTCCTGGCGGACCTGGACACCCTGGACACCCTGCCGAAGAACGAAATCATTTCAGGCCTGGCCGAGGTCATCAAGTGCGGTTTCATCGCCGATCCCGCCATCCTTGACCTGGTGGAAAAGGACCCCGTCGCAGTGGTGGACCCCCGCTCCGACGCGCTCCGCGAGCTGATCGAGCGGGCTATCGCCGTCAAAGCCAAAGTGGTCTCCGAGGACCTCAAAGAGTCCGGGCTGCGGGAAATCCTGAACTACGGCCACACCCTGGGCCACGCCATCGAACTGGTGGAACGCTACTCCTGGCGGCACGGGGCCGCGGTCTCCGTGGGCATGATGTTCGCGGCGGAACTTGCCCGCAGCGTGGGGCGGCTCAGCGATACCGACGCCGACCGGCACCGGAGCATCCTGGACGGGCTTGGGCTTCCGGTCACCTACCGGCGGGACCGGTGGCAGGGCCTGCTGGACGGGATGCGCCGCGACAAGAAGTCCCGTGGGGACCTGCTGCGCTTCGTTGTCCTGGACGGCATCGCCAAGCCGGGAATCCTCGACGTCCCGGACACGTCGCTGCTGTTTGCGGCCTACCAGGAAATTGCTTCCTGATGAAGGGCGACATGAGCGGCACCGGAGACTGGCCCGAGGCAGGGTTCCCGGGTATCCGGATCAACCCGGACACCCTGCGGCCGCAGATCGTGAATGAGGACGCTGTCCGCGACGCCTTGGCCGCCTCCACCGATCCCGCAGACCCGATTTTCGTGCTGCTGGTTGAGGGCCACGCGTCCGACGCCGCCGAACTGCTGGCCGAAGCCCGCTTCAAGGACCCGGAATCGTTCCGGCTGCGCGTTTTCGAGGCCGAGGTGCTGAGCGTCTCCCACCGGATGGACCGCGCCATCGAACTGTTCCGCCAGCTTGTGGCGGAGGTGCATGGCACCTCCCGGGAAGCGCTGGCCCTGCAATACCTGGGACGGACGCAGTATGCGGCCGGGCACACCTCCGCGGCCGTTGAATCCTTCTCCAAGGCACTTGACCTGCGGGTGGCGCAGTCCGCCGATGCCGCCCAGATCTACTCCTCCACGGTGGCCCTGCAGCGCGCCCGGGACGTCCTGGACCTGGCCTGCTGATCCGGGGCCCGGTGGCCGCGGAAAGGCTGCCCGGGATTTACCGGTAGAATGGTTGTGGAATTTTTGCATCCACGCGATTTTTGACAAACACGTGCAGGCGGGCCGTTGTGGCGTGCCCGCCCGGCATACAGCATCTGACCACGCGGCCAGACAAAGAAACCAGAGGAAACCAGTGGCAACCACTAACGACATTAAGAACGGAACGGTCCTGAAGCTCGAGGGCCAGCTCTGGAACGTCATCGAATTCCAGCACGTCAAGCCCGGCAAGGGCGGCGCCTTTGTCCGGACCAAGATGCGCAACGTGATGTCCGGCAAGGTTGTCGACAAGACGTTCAACGCCGGGCTCAAGATCGAAACGGCAACCGTTGACCGCCGCGATTACCAGTACCTGTACCAGGACGGCGCAGACTTCGTCTTCATGGACACCTCGGACTACGACCAGATCACCGTGTCCGGCGCCACCGTTGGTGACGCCACCAACTTCATGCTCGAGAACCAGATGGTCAACATCGCCATCCACGACGGCAACCCCCTCTACATCGAACTGCCGCCGAGCGTTGTCCTGGAAATCACCTACACGGAGCCGGGCCTGCAGGGCGACCGCTCCTCCGCAGGCACCAAGCCCGCCACCCTGGAGACCGGTTACGAAATCCAGGTCCCGCTGTTCATCGAGAACAACACCAAGGTCAAGGTGGACACCCGCGACGGCAGCTACCTGGGCCGGGTTTCTGAGTAGTGAGCGCCCGCGGTAAAGCCCGCAGCAGGGCACTGGATGTTCTTTTCGAAGCGGAGCAGCGCTCTGTTTCGGCGTTCGACGTGCTTCGCGCACGCCGGGAAAAGACCGACCAGGTGGTCAACCCCTACACCTTGGAAATTGTCGAAGGGGTAGTGTCCCAGCAGGCCGCCATCGATGAGTTCCTGGAGACGTACTCGCAGGGCTGGACCCTGGAGCGCATGCCGTCCGTGGACCGCATCATCCTGCGCATCGGCACCTGGGAGCTCCTGTACAACGACGACGTCCCCGATGGCGTGGCGGTCAGCGAGGCTGTTGCGCTGGCCAAGACACTGTCAACGGACGAGTCTCCGCAGTTCATCAATGGCCTTTTGGGCCGGCTGCAGCAGCTGAAGCCTTCGCTGCTCGCCTAGCCTCCCCGCAGGACAACGCGAAAGGGCCCCGCCACAGGCGGGGCCCTTTCGCGTTCCCACGGGTGCAGGTTCAGCCGGCCACGGCCGCGCGCAGGGCGAGGATCCGCTGCAGCTGCTGCCGCTCCTCGGCCTGGTGGAGCGGCACGTCCCGCCCGCTGAGGATGCGCTGCCGGGTATTGGCAAGCTGGGTGGCGGCTTTCATGAACTGCTTCATCTGCGGCTTCCGGCCGGAGTTCGCAGCCCAGGCCAGGGCAGTCCGCCGGCCGCCCAACGTGGCCAGCAACTGGACCTCGGCCGGGGTGAACCAGCCCGCCGCCGAGTACTCCATCAGCCGCTGGCGCGTCAGCCTCTTTTCGGCCACCCGCAGGAAGATGATGCCGCCCACGGCCAGGACGAAGATCGGCACCTGGACCACGATGTAGTCCAGCAGGAAGCCCTGGCCCATGCTGTTCCACCTGTTGTGCAGGAACATGGCCGGCAGCAGTCCCACGAAGAAGGCGCCAATGGACGCGCCGGTTTGCCAGCGCCGTGCGGCGAAGCCCATGACAAGTCCGGTGGTGCCGGTGAAGATGGCATGCGCGAACGGGGACATGACTCCGCGGAGGAAGAAGACCTGCGCAAAGTCACTGGCCGGTGACGCCGACTCCGCAATGGCCCGGCCGAAATAGAGGATGTTCTCGGTGAACGCGAACCCGCCGGCGATGGTGAAGGCAAACACCACGCCGTCCACGGGGCCGTCGAAATGCCGCCGCGCCGCGAGCAGGAGGATCAGCAGGCCAAGGGACTTGGCGAATTCCTCCACGATGGGCGCCTGCACCGTTGCCATATAGGTCTGCAGGTCAGGCTGGTCGGTGAACTGGAATGCGATGACGAAAAACGGCTGGATCAGCAGGGTGACCGCCACGGACACCGCCGCGCCCCACGTAAAGGCGAAGAACAGCAGGCGTTTCGGCTCCGGCTCCCACCTGTCGATGATGTGGACCGCCGTCAGGACCACAGCCAGCGGAACCAGGGACGCCAGGAAACCGATCAGGAATCCGGCGGCGCCCGTGTTGGACAAAAGGAACGGCACCACCAGGAAAAGGCTCAGGAAAGCGAGCACGCCGCCGGCAACCGACAACCCCACCAGCCCTCCACGGGCCCGCGTCGCATGCAGCACCGTCCCCTGGGCCTGGGCCGGCACCATCACGGCCAGCGGCTGGCCCTGGTGGCCCGGGGCAGCCCGGTAGTGTTCCGGCTGCACATGGCCCATCCAGCTGGGGTTGGCCTGCTGGGGCAGCGGACGGTAGCCGCCGCGGTAGTGGTCGTCGGGGAGGCCGGAAGGAGGCTGCTGCGGGTACGTCGGCATACCCGAAAGCCTAAGCGGGTGCTGCCGCACCACAAAGGACCCGGCCTCCAGGGCCGCTGGAATGTGATCAGCGCCGCGTTGTCCGGGCGCCGGCCCGGCAGAGACCGTGTGGTAATTTTGAACAGCAAACATTCCTTTTTTAATTCCGTCCTGTGAGGCGGGGAAAGGGGAGACGAGCGTTGACATCTGTCACCAGCGCACCGGTTCCAGCCAGGGTTGTCCTCAGCCAGGCGGACATTGACCGGGCCCTCACTCGTATCGCCCACGAGATCCTCGAAGCCAACAAGGGATCCCGGGACTTGGTCCTGTTGGGCATTCCCCGCCGCGGTTACCCGCTGGCTGTCCGGCTGGCCGAAAAGATCGCCGCCGCGGACAACACCGTTGACGCCGCTGCCATTGTGGGCCAGCTGGACGTCACCATGTTCCGTGACGACCTGTCCCACCAAGGGACCCGGCCGCCGTACCCCACCAGGCTGCCCCGCACCGGCATCGACAACAAAGTAGTGGTGCTGATCGACGACGTCCTGTACTCGGGCCGCACCATCCGCGCCGCCCTTGACGCCCTCGTCGACCTCGGCCGCCCCCGTATTGTCCGGCTCGCGGTCCTGATTGACCGGGGCCACCGCGAACTTCCCATACGCGCAGACCATGTAGGCAAGAACCTGCCCACCTCCTCAGCCGAGAAGGTCCGGGTCCGGCTGGAGGAAACGGACACGTCCGACGCCGGAGCGCCCGTCAACGAAGTCGTGATTGAGGGTGGCGCATGAAACACCTCCTGTCCACCGGGGACCTCAGCCTTTCGAACGCCATCCGCATCCTGGACACCGCCGAGGAAATGTCGGCCGTGGGGGAGCGGGAAGTGAAAAAGCTTCCGGCATTGCGCGGCCGCACGGTCGTCAACCTCTTCTTCGAGGACTCCACCCGCACCCGCATCTCCTTCGAAGCCGCGGCCAAGCGGCTGTCGGCGGACGTCATCAACTTCGCCGCCAAGGGATCGTCCGTTTCCAAGGGCGAGTCCCTCAAGGACACTGCCCAGACCCTGTCCGCCATGGGGGCGGACGCCGTCGTCATCAGGCACTGGGCTTCCGGCGCGCCGCACCGGCTGGCTGCCACCGACTGGATCGACGCCGCCGTCATCAACGCCGGCGACGGCACCCATGAGCACCCCACCCAGGCCCTCCTCGATGCCTTCACCATGCGCCGGCACTGGGCCCGCCTGGCCGGGACCGATTCCCAGGGTACGGACCTCAAAGGCATGCGGGTCGCCATCGCAGGCGATGTCCTGCACTCCCGCGTGGCGCGTTCGAACGTGTGGCTGCTCCGTACCCTTGGCGCGGAGGTCACACTGGTGGCGCCCCCCACCCTGCTGCCGGTCGGCGTCGACAAATGGCCCTGCAGCGTCAGCTACGACCTGGACCAAACCCTCGCAAACGGCGTTGACGCCGTCATGATGCTCCGGGTCCAGGGCGAACGCATGAATGCATCGTTCTTCCCGAGCACCCGAGAATACTCGCGCCGCTGGGGCTTCGACGACAACCGGCTCCGGGCCCTCGATGACCTCGGCATGACGGACACCATCATCATGCACCCGGGCCCCATGAACCGTGGCCTGGAGATCAGCGCAGCCGCCGCGGATTCACCCCGCTCCACCGTCCTTGCCCAGGTCCGCAATGGCGTGTCCGTGCGGATGGCTGCACTGTACCTGCTGCTCTCCGGGGACACCCGGGAACCAGCCGCAACCCGGGCGCCGGCCTACGCCGCCGCCCTGTCCACCAAGGAGAGCAACTGATGGCAGGCAACACCGGAACGTACCTCATCCAGGGCGCCGCCATCCTGGGCGGCGACCCCACGGACCTGCTGGTCCGCGACGGCATCATCGCCGAGATCGGCCACGGGCTCTCCGCTGACGGTGCCACCGTCATCGACGCCGCCGGCCTGGTGGCCCTGCCCGGCATGGTTGACGTCCACACGCACCTCCGCGAACCCGGCCGTGAAGATGCCGAAACCGTGGAAACCGGAACGCGTGCCGCGGCGCTGGGCGGTTACACCGCGGTCCACGCGATGGCCAACAGCACGCCCGTCGCCGACACCGCGGGTGTGGTGGAACAGGTCTACACGCTGGGCCGCGCCGCCGGATGGGTGGACGTGCGCCCGGTGGGCGCCGTCACCGTTGGCCTGGCGGGGGAGCAGCTGGCTGAGCTGGGCGCCATGGCCGATTCCCGCGCCCGGGTGCGCATGTTCTCCGACGACGGCATCTGCGTCCACGACCCCGTGCTGATGCGCCGCGCGCTGGAATACGTCAAAGCGTTCGACGGCGTGGTGGCCCAGCACGCGCAGGAACCCCGCCTGACCGCCGGGGCCCAGATGAACGAGGGCGACGTCTCCGCCGTCCTCGGCCTCACCGGCTGGCCAGCCGTGGCCGAGGAAAGCATCATCGCCCGCGACGTCCTCCTGGCCCAGCACGTCGGCTCCCGCCTGCACGTGTGCCACGTGTCCACGGCCGGTTCGGTGGAAATCATCCGCTGGGCCAAGGAACGCGGCATCGACGTCACGGCCGAAGTCACGCCGCACCACCTGCTGCTGACCGACGACCTCGTGCGCAGCTACGACCCCGTCTTCAAGGTCAACCCGCCCCTGCGCACCGACGCCGATGTCCAGGCATTGCGCGCAGGCCTGGCAGACGGCACGATCGACGTTGTGGGCACCGACCACGCACCCCACCCCAGCGAGCACAAGGAATGCGAGTGGGCGCAGGCTGCCATGGGCATGACCGGGCTGGAAACGGCTCTGTCCGTGGTCCAGCACGCCATGATCGAGACCGGCCTGATGACCTGGGCGGACTTCGCCAGGGTCACCTCCACCGCAGCCGCAAAGATCGGCCGCCTGGCTGACCAGGGCCGCCCTATCGAGGCAGGCGAACCCGCCAACCTGATCCTGGTGGACCCGGAGGCGCGGTGGACGGTTGATCCCTTCACCATGGCCACCATGGGCCGCAACTCGCCCTTCAAGGGCCGCGAACTGCCCGGCAAGGTGGTGGCCACCTTCTTCAGGGGACACCCCACCGTCCTGGACGGCGCCCTCAACAGCCCGCACCCGGATGCCGCCGCAACACCGGCAGGCGTTGCCTGATGGACAAGATCCTTCCCGGACTTGCCATGCTGGCGGTGGCCGGCGTCGTGTTTGTCCTCATCGCCGTGGGGTGGCGCAACCGCCTGAGGCGCCAGTCCGACGTCGAACAGCTTCCCCAGGTGCCCACAGCCCCCGGCGAGCCGACAGCCGCCGCCGAGGGGCAGTACGTGGCCACCACGACGGCCGGTGACTGGCTGGACCGGATCGCGGTGCACGGGCTGGGCATCCGCACCAACTCGACCCTAGCGGTCTACCCCCACGGCGTCCTCTATGAACGCTCCGGCGCTCCTGCCCTGTATATCCCGGCGGCGTCCCTCACCGGCGTCCGGCAGGACAGCGGCATGGCAGGGAAGTTCGTGGAAAAGGACGGCCTGCTGGTGATCGCGTGGACGCACGGCAAGCATGAACTGGACACCGGCTTCCGGACCCGCCGCGCCGCGGACAAGGACGTGCTGTACCAGGCCCTTCAGGAATTGATTTCGTCAGCCCCAGCGGCTGGTGCCACCAGTGGAAAGTAAGACAGTGAAAGCGAATACATTGACAGCAACCACCTCCGCTCCTGTGTCAGCCCCGGCTGCGCTGGTTCTCGAAGACGGGCGCATTTTCCGCGGCACCAGCTACGGCGCCACCGGCACCGCCCTGGGCGAGGCCGTCTTCGCCACCGGCATGACCGGCTACCAGGAAACCATCACCGACCCGTCCTACGCCCGGCAGCTGGTGGTCCAGACCGCCCCGCACATCGGCAACACCGGCGTGAATGATGACGACGCCGAGTCCCGGCGCATCTGGGTGGCCGGCTACATTGTCCGCGACGCAGCGCGCCGGCCCTCCAACTGGCGTTCCGAGCGGTCGCTGGATGAGGAACTGGTGGCCCAGGGCATCGTCGGCATCCAGGGTGTGGACACCCGCGCCATCACCCGGCACCTGCGTGAGCACAAGACCATGCGCGCCGGCATCTTCTCCGGCGAGGCGGCGCAGGGCACCGACAAGGAGCTGCTCGACGCCGTCCTGGCCAGCGCCCCCATGGAGGGTTCGCGCCTGGCCGAGGAAGTCAGCGTCGACGAAGCCTACGTGGTGGAACCGAAGGACCACGGCTGGGAGGGCGAACCCCGCTTCAGCATCGCGGCGATCGACCTCGGCATCAAGGCCATGACCCCGGTACGGTTCGCCGAGCGCGGCGTCCGCGTCCACGTACTGCCTGCCACCGCCACCCTGGAGGATGTCAATGCCGTCAACCCGGACGGCTTCTTCATGTCCAACGGCCCGGGCGACCCCGCCACGGCCGACGCCCAGGTGAAGCTCCTGCGCTCCGTCCTGGATGAGAAGCTGCCCTACTTCGGCATCTGCTTCGGCAACCAGATCCTGGGCCGGGCCCTGGGCTTCGGCACCTACAAGCTCCGCTACGGCCACCGCGGCATCAACCAGCCCGTGATGGACCGCCGCACCGGCAAGGTGGAAATAACCTCCCAGAACCACGGCTTCGCCGTGGACGCCCCGCTCGACGGCGCCACCCAGGCTCCGGAGGCACGCTACGGCCGGGTGGAAGTCAGCCACATCAGCCTGAACGACGACGTCGTGGAAGGCCTCGCCTGCCTGGACATCCCGGCCTTCTCCGTCCAGTACCACCCCGAGGCTGCGGCCGGCCCCCACGACGCCGCCTACCTGTTCGACCGGTTCATCGACCTCATGGGCGACGCCAAGAACGCTGACACCAAGACCGCCACCGACAACAAGACTGAGGACAAGAAGTAATGCCGAAACGTACAGATCTCAAAAGCGTCCTCGTCATTGGTTCCGGCCCGATCGTCATCGGCCAGGCCGCCGAGTTCGACTACTCCGGCACCCAGGCACTGCGGGTCCTCAAGGAGGAAGGCCTCCGCGTCATCCTCGTGAACTCCAACCCGGCCACCATCATGACCGACCCCGAGTTCGCCGACGCCACCTACGTTGAGCCCATCACCCCCGAGGTGGTGGAGAAGATCATCGCCAAGGAACGTCCCGACGCCGTGCTGCCCACCCTGGGCGGTCAGACCGCGCTGAACACCGCCATCGCCCTGGACAAGAACGGTGTGCTGGAGAAGTACAACGTGGAACTGATCGGCGCCAACATCGCCGCGATCGAGCTCGGCGAGGACCGCGAGAAGTTCAAGGGCGTCGTGGAGCGCTGCGGCGCCGAATCCGCCCGAAGCCACATCATCCACAGCATGGACGAGGCCCTCACGGCGGCCGTGGACCTGGGCTACCCCATGGTGGTGCGCCCGTCCTTCACCATGGGCGGCCTGGGCTCCGGCTTGGCCTACAACGAGGATGACCTGCGCCGCATCGTCGGCCAGGGCCTGCAGTACAGCCCCACCAGCGAGGTGCTGCTCGAAGAGAGCATCCTGGGCTGGAAGGAATACGAGCTCGAAATGATGCGGGACAAGAACGACAACGTGGTTGTCGTCTGCTCCATCGAGAACTTCGACCCCGTGGGTGTGCACACCGGTGACTCCATCACCGTGGCCCCGGCACTGACCCTCACCGACCGTGAGTACCAGAAGCTGCGCGACGTTGCCATCGCCGTCATCCGCGAGGTGGGTGTCGACACCGGCGGCTGCAACATCCAGTTCGCCATCGACCCGGCCACCGGCCGCGTGGTGGTCATCGAGATGAACCCGCGCGTCTCCCGTTCTTCGGCACTGGCGTCAAAGGCCACCGGCTTCGCCATCGCCAAGATTGCCACCAAGCTCTCGCTCGGCTACACCCTGGACGAGATCCCCAACGACATCACGCAGAAGACCCCTGCGTCCTTCGAACCCACCCTGGACTACGTGGTGGTCAAGGTCCCGCGGTTTGCCTTCGAGAAGTTCCCGGCGGCGGACAACACCCTCACCACCACCATGAAGTCCGTCGGCGAAGCCATGGCCATGGGCCGCAACTTCACCGAGGCCCTGCAGAAGGCCCTGCGCTCCCTGGAGCAGAAGGGTTCGCAGCTGGACTTCAGCAGCGTCCCGGAATGGGAAGTCGCCGAACTCATCGAGAAGGCGAAGCGCCCCACTACGGAGCGCCTCCACCAGGTCCAGCGCGCCCTCCTGGGCGGCGCCACCGTGGAACAGCTTTTCGAAGCCACCAAGATCGACCCCTGGTTCCTGGACCAGCTCCAGCTGCTCAATGAGATCTCCCACGAAATCCGCCAGGCCGGCGCCTTGACCGCCGACATGCTTAAGCGCGCCAAGCGCCACGGCTTCTCGGATGAGCAGATCGGCGCCCTGACGCACAACTCCGAGGCAGTGGTCCGCGGGGTCCGCCAGGCGCTGGGCATCCGCCCCGTCTACAAGACCGTGGACACCTGCGCCGCGGAGTTCGCCGCCTACACGCCGTACCACTACTCGGCCTACGACGAGGAGGACGAGGTCGCGCTGCACTCCAAGCCGTCCATCATCATCCTCGGCTCCGGCCCCAACCGCATCGGCCAGGGCATCGAGTTCGACTACTCCTGCGTCCACGCCTCCATGGCGCTGCGCAAGGCCGGCTACGAGACCGTCATGGTCAACTGCAACCCGGAAACCGTCTCCACCGACTACGACGTCTCCACCCGCCTGTACTTCGAGCCGCTGACGCTCGAGGACGTGCTGGAGGTCATCGCGGCCGAGGAACGCACCGGCGGCGTCATGGGTGTCTTCGTCCAGCTCGGCGGCCAGACCCCGCTGAAGCTCGCGCAGCAGCTCGCCGATGCCGGAGTGCCGATCCTGGGCACCTCACCGGAGGCCATCGACCTCGCCGAGCACCGCGGCGCGTTCTCCCGCGTCCTGGACAAGGCCGGCCTGGTGTCGCCCAAGAACGGCACCGCCGTCTCCTTCGAGGACGCCAAGAAGATCGCCGACGAGATCGGCTACCCCGTCCTGGTCCGCCCGTCCTACGTGCTGGGGGGCCGCGGCATGGAAATCGTCTACGACGAGCCCAACCTCTCCCGCTACATCGCCAACGCCACCGAGATCACCCCGGACCACCCGGTGCTGATCGACCGGTTCCTGGAGGACGCCGTCGAGATCGACGTCGACGCCCTCTACGACGGCACGGACATGTACCTGGGCGGCATCATGGAGCACATCGAGGAAGCCGGCATCCACTCCGGCGACTCCGCCTGCGTCCTGCCGCCCATCACGCTGGGCAGCAATGTCATCGAGCGCGTCCGGGTGGCAACCCGTGCCATCGCCGAGGGCGTGGGCGTGCGCGGGCTGATCAACATCCAGTTCGCGCTGGCCTCGGACGTGCTGTACGTCCTGGAAGCCAACCCCCGCGCCTCGCGCACCGTGCCGTTCGTGTCCAAGGCCACCGGCGTCCAGATGGCCAAGGCCGCTGCCCTCATCGGCACCGGCGTGACCATCAACCAGCTCCGCAGCGCCTACAAGATGCTGCCGGAAACCGGTGACGGCTCGACCCTGCCGCTCGACGCCCCCGTGGCCGTCAAGGAAGCAGTGCTGCCGTTCAGCCGGTTCCGCACCCTTGAAGGCAAGGTGGTGGACTCCCTGCTCGGCCCGGAAATGCGCTCCACCGGCGAAGTCATGGGCATCGACAAGCACTTCGACACCGCCTTCGCCAAGAGCCAGGCCGGCGCCAACAACGCCCTGCCCACCGAAGGCAAGGTGTTCGTCTCCGTGGCCAACCGCGACAAGCGTTCCGTGATCATGGGCGTCAAGCGGCTCTCCGACCTCGGCTTCGAGATCGTCTCCACCGGCGGGACCGCCGACGTCCTGCGCCGCAACGGCATCCAGGCCACCCCGGTGCGCAAGGTTGCCGAGGGCAGCAGCGCCGAGGGGGAGGGCACCATTGCCGACCTCATCGTGGCCGGCGAGATCGACATGGTCTTCAACACGCCCTCCGGCGGCGAAGCCCGCAGCGACGGCTACGAGCTCCGCGCCGCGGCAACGTCCATCGGCATTCCGTGCATCACCACGGTGGCCGAGTTCAACGCCGCCGTCCAGGCCATCGAAGCCATGCGCACCTACGAGTGGTCTGTCACCAGCCTGCAGGAGCACGCTGCAGCGCTGGCCGATTCGCAGAAGGCGGCCCTGCAGCATGCCTGAGCAGGCAGCCACTGCCGGCCGGGAGTCCTTTGGCTCCCGGCTCGGCGCGGCCATGGCCGCCCGTGGTCCCCTTTGCGTTGGCATTGATCCCCACCCGGCGCTGCTGAAGAGCTGGGGACTGGACGACGACGCCGCGGGGCTTCGGCGGTTCTCGCTGACGGTCCTGGAGGCAGTGGCTTCGCTCGCTGCCGCCGTGAAGCCCCAGGTGGCACTTTACGAACGCCACGGTTCTGCCGGCATGGCGGTGCTGGAGGAGGTCCTGGCCACGGCCCGGGACGAATCCGTGCTCAGCATCGCCGACGCCAAGCGCGGCGACATCGGATCCACCATGGCCGCCTATGCGGACGCGTGGCTGCGCGACGAGTCTCCGCTCGCGGCGGACTCCGTCACGCTGAGCCCCTATCTCGGCTTCGAGTCCCTTCGCCCCGCGCTGGACCTCGCGGCGGAAACCGGGCGGGGTGTGTTCGTGCTGGCATTGACGTCCAACCCCGAGGGCGCCTCCGTCCAGCACGTCGGCGGAAGGGATTCCGTGGCCCGCAGGATCACGGAGTCCGCGGCAGCGGAGAACTCCCGGTATCCCGGAAGCCTCGGTTCCGTTGGCCTGGTGGTCGGCGCTACGGTCGGCGGCGCCCTGGAAGACCTGGGACTGGACCTTGCTGCGGTCCGCGGCCCCATCCTGGCGCCTGGCCTCGGGGCCCAGGGGGCAACACCGGCTGACCTGCGGGCCACCTTCGGCGCTGCATACCCGCTGGTCCTGGGAACGTCCAGCCGCGACATCCTGTCGGCGGGACCGGAAACCCGGGGCCTGCGCGAGGCCGCGCTGCGGACGCTGGACGGACTGCGGGGCGAATAGGCCTGCAATTGTCCGGATGCATTGATTCAGGCTGCACCAGAGGGTAGTTTCAGGACAGGTCCAAGGGCGGCCGCCCTTGGATGAATCCGCCGACTTCGGGGGTGTCCGTGATGGTCCTGCGACCTCTATCTGCGTCTGAACGGGCCGACGCCCTGGGCAAGGCGGCAGCAGCCAGGGCAACCCGTGCCGCCGCCAAGGAAAGCCTCCGGAATGGCGACAGGTCGGCGGCGGACATCATCAGCTCCGCGCTGGAGGACGACGCCCTGGCCCGCATGCGGGTTTCTGAACTGCTCGAAGCGCTGCCCGGCATCGGAAAGGTGCGTGCCGCAGCCATCATGCAGCAGCTGGGGATCGCAGCGTCCCGCAGGGTCCGGGGCCTGGGCGTCCACCAGCGCCGGGCGCTGGTAGATTTTATAGACGAGCACTGAGGCAGGCGGCGCCTGCCCTTCCCCAACCGTGGCAAAAGGAATACGTGAGCAAGAAACCTGGACTGACAGTCCTCGCAGGTCCGACGGCTGTTGGCAAAGGCACCGTGTCCACCTATATCCGGGACAATTATCCGGAGGTTTGGCTTTCCGTCTCAGCCACCACCCGGGCGCCCCGGCCGGGCGAGGTGGACGGTGTCCACTACTTCTTCAAGAGCAAGGAGGAGTTCGAGCAGCTCATTGCCGAGGGTGAACTCCTGGAGTGGGCTGTTGTGCACGGCCAGAACACTTACGGCACGCTGAAGAGCACCGTGAATGCGGCCATCGCGGAAGGCCGGTCCGTGCTGCTGGAGATCGATCTGCAGGGTGCACGCCAGGTCAAGGCAGCCGTTCCGGACGCCCAGTTCGTCTTCCTGGCCCCGCCCACCTGGGACGAGATGGTGCGCCGGCTGGTGGGCCGTGGCACCGAAACTCCCGAAGAACAGCAGCGGCGCCTGGAAACCGCTAAACTGGAACTTGCTGCTGAACCGGAGTTCGACCATACCGTCATCAATGACGACGTCCGCCGGGCAGCGGACGAGCTTGTTTCACTCATGGGGCTGACACCGCATCCACACCTGCCGGAACCGTCAGCCCGCTAGGAATTTGGAGAATTCGTGTCCACGAACCTTGAAGGCATCATCAACCCGCCGATCGACGATCTGCTGAAGGTAGCTGATTCCAAGTACGGCCTGGTGATCTTCGGTGCTAAGCGCGCTCGTCAGATCAACGCTTATTACGCCCAGCTGCACGAGGGCCTGTTCGAATACGTCGGCCCCCTGGTCGACACCAAGTTGAACGAAAAGTCGCTCTCGATCGCACTGCGCGAGATCAACGAAGGCAAGCTGGTTTCCACGCCGATCGAAGCCGCAGAGTAATCCTGCCGCTGAACTGACTTGCTGTTGACGGAGGTCACGTGCGCATAGTCCTCGGAGTCGGGGGAGGGATTGCCGCCTATAAGGTGGCATCGCTCCTCCGGCTTTTTACTGAAGCCGGCCATGACGTCACCGTGATTCCCACGGAGGCGTCCACCCGCTTCATCGGCACCGCCACCTGGGAGGCGCTGTCCGGAAACCCGGTCAGCAACAGCGTTTTCGATGACGTGCACCTGGTCAACCATGTCCGCCTGGGCCATGAGGCAGACCTGGTGGTTGTGGCACCGGCCACGGCGGACCTCCTGGCAAAAGCTGCCACCGGCCAGGCAGGGGACCTGCTGACCAACACGCTGCTGATGGCGCACGGGCCCGTGCTGTTCGCACCCGCGATGCACACCGAAATGTGGCAGCACGCGGCAACCCGCGCCAACGTCGAAACGCTCCGCAGCCGCGGCGCCGCCGTCCTGGAGCCGGCCTCCGGCAGGTTGACCGGCGCAGACTCGGGCCCGGGCAGGCTCCCGGAACCGCAGGTGATCTTCGACGCAGCCATGGCGCTGGTCCAGGGACAGTCCGATTACCAGCTGCCGCTTGCGGGCCGCACCGTAACCATCAGCGCCGGCGGCACCCGCGAACCGCTGGACCCCGTACGATTCCTGGGCAACCGCTCTTCCGGCAAGCAGGGCGTGGCCCTGGCGGTCGCTGCCCGGAACGCCGGCGCCACCGTGCGGTTGCTGGCCGCCCACATGGACGTTGCGCCCCCGGCCGGGGTGGAGGTGGTCCGCGTGGAGACCGCCCTGCAGCTCCGGGAAGCTGCGCTGGACGCCGCTGCGGACTCCGACGTCGTCATTATGTCCGCCGCCGTGGCCGACTTCCGCCCGGCCGATGTCTCGGACACCAAGATCAAAAAGCGGGACGATACCGCAGATCCCATCATCACCCTTCTCCGCAACCCGGACATCCTGCAGGAGCTCGTGGAACAGCGCAATGCCGCTGCGTCGGCAGCCGGGCAACTCATCGTCGGCTTCGCCGCGGAAACCGGGGACAGCGAGGGCGACGTCCTGGAGTATGCGGAGGCAAAACTGCAGCGGAAGGGCTGCGACCTGCTGGTGGTCAACCACGTGGGGACGGACAAGGTCTTCGGGCAGGACTCGAACTCCGTGGTCATCCTCTCCCGCTCCGGCTCCGAACCACAGGAAGCGTCGGGAACCAAGACTGAGGTTGCCGAGGCCATCATTACCCGCATCAGCTTTGAACTGAACCGGGTTTCACCCCGGACCTGAGTGTTCCGCACCACGTTTGCTTCGCGGGAAGACATCTCCCGCAGGGCCGGCGTGCTCCAACCAGTAAGGTAGTTGAGTGACTTTACCGCTGCACCTTCCCCAGTCCCATGGGGCCACGCCCTCCGCGCTCCGGCTCTTCACGTCCGAGTCGGTCACCGAAGGCCACCCGGACAAGATCTGTGACCAGATCAGCGACGCCATTCTGGACGCGCTCCTGGCCGCCGACCCCGAATCCCGTGTTGCCGTGGAAACCATGGCGACCACCGGCCTGGTGCACGTGGCGGGCGAAGTCACCACCGACGCCTACGTCGAAATCCCGCAGATCGTCCGCGAGACCATCCTCGGCATCGGCTACGACTCTTCAGCCAACGGTTTTGACGGTGCCCGCTGCGGCGTGTCCGTATCCATCGGCCAACAGTCGAATGACATCGCCGGCGGCGTTTTCAACTCTCTGGAAGCCCGCGAAGGCCGCCAGGAAGACGATTATGACCTCCAGGGTGCGGGCGACCAGGGCCTGATGTTCGGGTACGCCAGCGACGAGACCCCTTCCTACATGCCCACGCCCATCTGGTTGGCCCACCGGCTCTCCGAACGCCTCACCGACGTCCGGAAGACGGGTCAACTGGCCTACCTCCGCCCGGATGGCAAGACCCAGGTCACCGTGGGCTACGACAAAGACGTTCCGGTATCCGTTGAAACCGTGGTGATCTCCAGCCAGCACGCCGAGGGTGCGAGCCTTGAGCAGCTGCGCGCCGACCTCGCCGCCATCGTCATTGAGCCGGTCCTCGCCGCCGCCAACCTGGACATTTCCCGCACCGCGAACATCCTCAACCCTGCGGGTGAGTTCGTTATCGGCGGCCCCGTGGGAGACGCCGGCCTCACCGGCCGCAAGATCATCGTCGACACGTACGGCGGCATGGCCCGCCACGGCGGCGGCGCCTTCTCCGGCAAGGACCCGTCCAAGGTGGACCGCTCCGCTGCATACGCCATGCGCTGGGTCGCCAAGAACGTGGTGGCCGCAGGACTGGCGAAGCGTGCCGAGATCCAGATCGCCTACGCCATCGGCCAGGCCCGGCCCGTGGGAACCTACGTGGAGACGTTCGGCACCGAGACCGTGGACCCGGCCCGCATCAGCGAAGCCATCGCGGAAATCTTCGATCTCCGTCCGAGGGCGATCATCGACGCCCTCGACCTGAAGCGGCCCATCTACGCCAAGACGGCTGCCCACGGGCACTTCGGCCGCGACGAACCCGACTTCACGTGGGAACGCCTTGACCGGGTGGATGATTTAAAGGCTTTCTTCAACGCCTAGCCGCGCTGCAGCTGCAGTCCCACGGCGCAGGCAGGAATCCCATTGGGGCAGGCTGGAAGCCCACTGTCAGTGCCCCGTGTTTTGCTGTCCCTGTCCAACCCGGCAGCTGAACGGAGGTAACCGCAGTGGTTGCTGACAGTTCCGTGCAGCCGTCCCTGCTGCAGGGCTTCCCGGCACGCACCCTGCCCACTGGCGTTGCCGTGGCAGGGCACCTTCCCGTGGCCCGGGTCCTTGTTGAGTCTTCGCTGCCCCATCTGGACCGGCCTTTTGACTATGCGGTCCCGGCTGCGCTGGACCAGGCAGCCCAGCCAGGTGTCAGGGTCAAGGTCAAGTTCAACGGCCAGGACCTCAACGGATTCCTCCTTGAACGGGTCGCTGAGTCCGACGCCGGACACACCCTGGTGCCGCTGGCAAAAGTGGTGTCGCCGGTTCCGGTCCTCACGCCTGCCGTCAAGGACCTCGCTGCTGCCGTTGCTGCACGGTATGCCGGCACCGTCAGCGACGTCCTCCGCCTTGCGGTGCCGCCCCGGGTTGCCAGGCTGGAGAAGGACTACCCTGCGTCCCTGGACACCGGGGAAGCGGAAGGCGTCCCCGCCCTGCCAGGTGCCCCGGGTGTTTCATCGTGGGCACCGTACCGCACCGGCGCTGCCTTCCTCAGGCACCTGGCCGCAGGGGGCGCCCCCCGCGCCGTTATCAATCCGCTGCACGGGTACGGGCCCACCGGTTGGCCGGACCTGCTGGCGCAGGCCGCAGCTGCCGCTTATGCCTCAGGCCGGGGCGCGCTCCTGGTGGTGCCCGACTACCGGGACCTGGACCGCCTCGAGGATGCCCTGAAGGGCGTGGTGCCGGAGGAGGCCGTGGCCAGGCTAACGGCCGACGACGGTCCCACGCCGCGCTACCGGAACTTCCTGCGCCTGCTGGCCGGCCGGGCCAAAATTGCGATCGGAACGCGGTCGGCGGCCTTCGCCCCGGTGCAGGACCTGGGGCTGGTTGCCTGCTGGGACGACGGCGACGACCTCCACATCGAGCAGCGCGCACCGTATGCCCATGCCCGGGAGGTCCTGCTCCTGCGGGCAGAACAGGAGGGTACGTCCTGCCTCCTTGCCGGACACGCCCGCAGCACCGAAGTCCAGCGCCTGGTGGAGGCCGGCTGGGCCGTCCCCGTGGAGGCCGGGCGGTCCACTGTCCGTGCGTCGGTTCCGCGCGTCGTCAGCACTGCCGACAGCTTCGAGCAGGGCCGGGACCCGTTGGCCACCATCGCCCGCCTGCCGCATGCCGCGTGGCAGGCGGCCAAGGAGGGGCTGGAGCGTGGTCCCGTCCTGGTCCAGGTCGCCAGGGCGGGCTATGCACCTTCCCTTGTGTGTGAGACGTGCCGTGAACCCGCCCGGTGCGCGCACTGCCAGGGGCCCCTGGCTTTGGCCGGCACCTCCGTTTTGCCCCAATGCCGCTGGTGTTCCACCCCCGCCCCGGACTGGAAGTGCTCGCACTGCGGTGGCAGGCGGCTGCGAAAAGGGGCCACCGGCGTCCTGCGAACCGCCGAAGAGCTTGGCCGCGCGTTTCCCGGGACGACGGTCATCACGTCCTCGGGGGACCAGGTGAAGGCCACAGTGGGTGCCGGCAAGGCCCTGGTGGTGGCCACGGTGGGGGCCGAACCTGTGGCAGACGGCGGGTACGCTGCCGCGCTGCTGCTGGACGGCGATTCCCTGTTGCGCCGCGAAACCCTCCGCGCGGGCGAGGACACCGTGCGCCGCTGGTTCAACGCAGCCGCCCTGGTACGTCCCGCCCCGGACAAAGGACTGGTGGTGGTGACGGCTACGGACACCGCTGCCACGGGGGCGCTGCTGCGGTGGGATCCGGCCGGCTACGCCCACCGTGAACTGTCCCTGCGGATGGAACTGCAGCTTCCACCGGCGGTGCGCATCGCATCGGTGACAGGGCCGCGGGCCGCCGTCGAACACTACACGGGTGCGGTGGAAGCGGACCTGGCTGGTTCGGGCATCGCGGTGCGTACGGCTGGCCCCGCGCCGCTGCTGCTCACCGCACCGCCCTCCGGCAGGCGCACGGCCGAGGACGTCCGGACCCTGTTGTTCTTCCCGTACGGCCAGGCTGCCGCCGTCGTCCGAGTCCTGCGGGTTACCCGGGCAGCCGTGGCTGCAAAGCGGACCTTGGACCCCGTGCAGCTGCGGCTCGATGGCGTGGACGTCCTCTAGGCCCGGCGCCTTTTCGCCACGACCTCATGCGCGGCATCCACCAGCTGGCGCGCCGACTCGTCCCAGCTGAACTCCGCCGCGCGCGCAATCGAACGCCGGGACATGTCCTGCCAGTGCACGTCGTCCTGGAGCTGACCCACAGCGTCCGCGAACTGCCCGGGGGACTCCGGATCCACGTACAGCGCGGCGTCCGCCCCGACTTCGCGGAAGATGGGAATGTCGCTGGCGATCACGGGCGTACCCACCGCCATCGCCTCCACCAGCGGAAGGCCGTACCCCTCCGCTTTGGACAGGCTCACCAGGGCAGTGGCCCGTCGCAGGAGCCCGTCATACTCAGCATCGGTCACACCGTTATGGAACATCACCGAGGCGCCCGCAGGCACGATGGCTTCGAGTTCAGCCCGGCGTTGCGGCGTGATCCGGCTGAGGAGGTGAAGGGTGTAGCCGGGCAGCCCGGCCATGCCGGCCACCATGGTTTCCACGTTCTTGTACGGCATGAACGACCCCATGTAGATGATCGTTTTGTCCGCGCCGGCGGCGGGGTCGCGGGGTTCCTGCGCCGGCTGCGGTGCGTTGGCGATGATGCGCACGGGCCTGCGCGTCAGCCGGTATTTGGCCATCAGCGCCGCCGTGGTCTGGCTGATCGTTGCCACGGTATCGGCCCGGTTGAGGAGCACGCGCTGGGGCCAGAAAGCCTTGTGGTAGAGGCGCCACAGCAGCCGGACCGGGGCCGGCAAGAACCCCGGGGGGGCGGGGTGCTCGTAATAGATGAGGTCGTGCAGGGTCAGGATCAGCCCGTATTTCCGGCCCCAGGTGCCCATGGTCTGCATGGGGCAGACCACCACGTCCGCTCCTGTGGCGTTGACTTGCCGGGCAACGAACAGTTCCAGCGGCGAGAGCGGGCTGCTGATGAGCGTGTAGGGAACGTCCGGCAGCAGGGCAAGCTGCCGCTCGTCGGACACCAGCATGGAGACGTCCGCGATCTTTGCCGTGGCAGCAATCAGGCTGGCTCCATAGCGGCTGATGCCGTCGTGGTGGTCGGTACGGGTGAACCGTGCATCAATGACGATCTTCACGCGGGATGGTCCTTCAGGAAGCTGCGGATGTAACGGGCGGCCGGCTCAGGCGTCTCGTAGTGGATCAGGTGCCCGACGCCGGGAATCACCTTCAGCTCCCCGTCGGGAAGCAGCTCCAGGAGGCGGTGCTGGTTGGGGAGGGTGGCGATTTCATCCTTTTCGCCGGCGACCAGCAGCACGGGCAGGTCCAGCTGGCCGGCCACCTCCGCCACATGGCTGCTGACGGAGGCGGTGAAGGACTCCAGGAGGCTGTCCCGGTCGGCAAAGGAACTGAAGTAGGCGTGGTGCTGGCCGTGGATGAAGGCCCGCAGCTCCCGGTCGCGGGTCTTGGCCATGGTCTCGCTCATGACCCGGACGATCAGCGGATTGCGCAGCAGAGCCAGTCCCGGGCCGCGGGGAAGCCGTGCCGCGAGCTGGTAGTACAGCACGGCCAGGCGGGTCATCACACCCTTTGGACCCTCCAAAGCCGGAGCTGCGATGGGGTTGATCAGGATCAGGGGACGCACGGCCTGCGGGTTGTTGGCCACGAAGTGCGACGCCACGATGGACCCAAACGAGTGTCCCAGCAGCACGGTGTCCGGCCCCAGGCCCTGGCTGGCCATGAAGCCGCTGATGAACTGTCCGTAGCGCTCCACGGAGTGGGGGCCCCGGGCAAATGCGTCCGAACTGCCGAAGCCAGGAAGGTCCGGCATGATGATGCGCATGTCCGGAAGCTGGTCGGCCACGCGAAGGAGTCCGTGGTGGTCGCCGCGGAATCCGTGGACCACCAGGATGGTCCGGATTTCCGGGGTCTCCTCGACGGGCTCATAGGTCCAAAAAGCCACTGTGCTGCCGTCAAGGCTCACGGTGGACGCGGAGGTGCGGGCGGCAAGGCCGGCACTCAGATACGCAGGCGCAGGGGAAGGCCCCGGGTTCACGGTATCCATAGCGGAGGCCTAGTTGACGTTGTCCGGATGCGACCCGGTCCGCTGCCCGCGGTCCAGCGCCTTGATGGCCACCAGGTCGCGCCCGGAGAGCTCGAAACCGAAGACGTCGAGGTTCTCCCGGATCCGGGCTTCAGAGCTGGCCTTGGGGATGGCAACATGTCCCAGCTGCATGTGCCAGCGGAGGATCACCTGCGCAGGGGTCCGGCCGTGCTCGGCGGCGCAGGCCTGGATGACGGGATCGGCCAGCACCTGGCCGCGGCCCAGCGGGCTCCACGCTTCGGTCCGGATGCCCAGTTCCGCATGCTTGCTGCGCAGTTCCTCCTGCTGCAGCCATGGGTGGAGTTCGATCTGGTTGACGGCGGGGACCACCTCGGCGCTTTGCAGCAGGCGGTCAAGGTGGGCGGGCTGGAAATTGCTGACGCCGATGGCGCGGACCCTGCCCTCCCGGTAGAGCGTCTCCAGGGCGCGGTAGGTTTCGGGGAACAGGCCCCGCCGGGGGCACGGCCAGTGGATGAGGTACATGTCCACATAATCCAGGCCAAGGTTGACCATGGAATCGTCGAAGGCGCGCAGCGTCGCATCGTAGCCGTGGTGGTCATTCCACACCTTTGTGGTGATGAACACGTCTTCGCGGGTCAGGGACGGAAAGAGTTCGCCTGAGCCGCCGCTGCCGGTCCCCGCGTCCAGCTGGGAACTGATGCCGCGCGCCACGCCGGTTTCGTTGCCATACATGGCGGCGGTATCGAAGTGCCGGTAGCCGGCGGCGAGCGCGGTGGCCACCAGCCCTTCCGCGTCTGCTGCCGGCACCTTGTACAGCCCAAAGCCGAGCTGGTCTATCAGCACGCCGTTGTTCAGGCTGAGCCGGGGTGAGGTTCTCATGGCAACGACTCTACCCACTTCAGCTGGTGAGGCCCTCGTAATCCACCAGGCGGCGTGCGGTGGCTTCGTCGAGGATCAGGTCCGTGGCGAGCCGTGCTGCCAGTGCCCCGCGCAGGCCGTTGATCTTCGAGACCCCTGACACCACGCAGATCCTCCGGCGCACCTCCCGGAGCTGGGCGAGGGACGGGCCGGTGGACCGTTCGTTCAGGACGATCCCGTCAGAGGACCCATCGGCCCGGAAGAACACTGTGGCAACGTCGCCCACCACGTCTGAGTTGGCCAGGGCATTGAGGTCGTCTTCGTCGAGGTACCCGCCGGCGTACACGTGGCTGGGATAGTCGGCGTGCACGGATCCGACGCCGAATATGGCGATGCTCATCTTTGCCTGCAGTTCCAGGACGCGCTGCACGCTGCGCTCGTTCCACATGGCTGTCTTGGTGGCGGCATGGTCGAAGAACGCCGGGACGGGGAACTGCTCCACCCGTGCCCCGTAGGCGCTGCCGAACCGGCGCATGATGTCGCTTGCGTAGGTAATGCCTGTGGTGTGCATGTTCCCGGCCCCGTTGAGCTGGACGATCACACTGTCGTGGGTGATCTTCCGGGTGAGGTGCCGGCTCACCGCGCTGAGCGTCGATCCCCAGGCCACGCCGATGATGGCGTTGGAGTCCACCAGGGGTCCGATGGTCCGCGCAGCCTGCATGGCCACCCGGTCCAGGGTCTCCGCCTCATTGAGTGTTCCGAGAATGGGAACCACGTGGACATCCAGGTTGTACCGGCGCCGGATCATGCCCTCCAGCTCGGGTCCGGTGTCCAGCGGGTTGCGGATCTGGATCTGCACCAGTCCCGACTCCCGTGCCGAGGACAGAAGCCGGGAAACGGTAGACCGGGACGTCCGCAGCTCGCGGGCGATCGCATCCATGGTGAGGTCCTGCAGGTAATACATTTGTGCAGCTCGGAGGGCATCCTGGTCTCGGGAAAGTGCCATCTCACTTCCGTTCTGCACGTTTGTGCATAGTGCTTGACTCCATTTTCCATTTCTCCAAACAATAGAGCAGAACGGCGGCGCCACCCAGCGGTGACCGCATCGCACAAAGCCCCAAGGGAGTCGTTTTGGGACCCAAGGATTCAACTGTCCAACCATCTGCCAGTGCGCCCCGGCCAGGAGCCGAACGCGCATCGGTCCACAGCCTGCGGCGCCGGCCGCACGCAAAAGTCCTGGTGGTTGGCGGCGGCATCAACGGAGTGGGCACGTTCCGTGACCTGGCACTGCAGGGCGTCGATGTGGCGCTCGTGGAGCGCGGTGACTACTGCCAGGGCGCAAGCGGCGCGTCCTCACACATGATCCACGGTGGCATCCGCTACCTCGAAAACGGGGAGTTCCGCCTGGTGCGGGAATCCGTGGTGGAGCGTAACCGCCTGCTGAAGATCGCCCCGCACTACGTCAAGCCGCTGCAGACCACCATCCCGATCTTCAGCACCTTCTCCGGCATCCTCTCCGCGCCGCTGCGCTTCCTCACTCACAAGCAACAGGGCAAGCCCAAGGAGCGCGGCGCGTTCCTCATCAAGGCGGGCCTCAGCCTCTACGATTCGTTTTCCCGCGACGGCGGCACGGTGCCCCGGCACCAGTTCCGCACCCACAAGGCAGCCCTTCAGGAACTGCCCGCCCTCCGGCCCGACGTCAAGTACACCGCCACCTACTTCGACGCCTCGGTGCACAACCCTGAGCGGCTGACCCTCGACGTCCTGCAGGATGGCGAGAAGGCGGGCCGGGCAGGCAACGCGCAGGGAACCAGCACGCAGGGTGACACGGCCCGTGCCAGCAACTACCTCTCGCTGCAGTCCATGTCTTCCACCCCGAACCCGGGCACCGGCCGGGGGAGCACTGTCCGGCTCCGCGACGAACTCACCGGGGAAGAGTTCGATTTCACGGCGGACATCATCGTGAACACCACCGGGGCGTGGGTGGACCTGACCAATGGGGCCATGGGCGCAGCCTCCGCCTTCATGGGCGGAACCAAGGGCTCCCACATCGTGCTGGACCACCCGGGCCTGCTCGCCGCCTGCCGGGGCCGGGAAATCTTCTTCGAACACACCGACGGCCGGATTGTCCTCATCTACCCCATGGGTGACCGGGTGCTTGTGGGCACCACGGACGTCGACGCGGACATGTCAGAGGACGCCATCTGCACGGACGAGGAAATCGAATACTTCTTCGACCTCATCGGCCACGTCTTCCCGTCCATCGACGTGACCCCTGACGACATCGTCTATACGTTCTCGGGCGTCCGCCCCCTGCCGAGCCATGACGCCACCCAGCCGGGCTTTGTCTCCCGGGACTACCGCATCGAACGCCGCGCGTCCGGAACAAACGGAACCGGCGCCGTCGTGCTGAGCCTGGTGGGCGGCAAGTGGACCACCTTCCGCGCCCTCGCAGAACACCTGACCAACGATGTCCTCTCCGAACTCGGCGTGCAGCGCAGGCTTTCGACCGCGCAGCTTCCCATCGGCGGCGGTGCGGGCTTCCCTGCCGACGAAGCAGGCGTTCAGAAGTGGATCAAGGCCCACATGGCCGCCGGCCGCGACGCACACCGCACGGCCGGGCTGCTGACGCGTTACGGGACCCGGGCCGAAGCCGTCATCGAATACCTTGATGCCGAGCCTGACCAGGCCCTGCGGTCCACACGGGAACTCAGCGTCCGCGAACTGGAATTCATGGCGGCAAACGAGCAGGTGGGGCACCTGGTGGATGTCCTCGTCCGGCGCACCTCCCTTGCATTCCGGGGGCTCGTGACCGGAGAGCTGCTCAACGAAGTGGCGGAGGTGCTGTCCGTCCCGCTCAAGTGGGACAGCGCAACCCGCGCCGCTGAGATCAAGCACGCCCAGGACGTGCTGCAGCGTTTCCACCGCGTGGAAACGCACAGCCTGGTCTCCTAAGGCCAGGCGGCCGGCCGGGGCGTGCCAGCGTCCCGGCCCCACGGTCCTTCACCCGCGGAGGACCGACAACTAAACAAAGAAGGAGTCAAAGATGTCTCTAGGAATAGTCTTCCTCTCCGAAGTCTTTGGCACGGGCATGCTGACCCTGTTGGGTTGCGGCGTCGTTGCCAACGTGGCTTTGCGGGGGACAAAAGGCAACAACGGCGGTTTCCTGATGGTCACATGGGGGTGGGGAATCGCCGTCTTCGCGGGTGTCTTCGTCGCCGCCAAGTCGGGCGCGCACCTCAACCCTGCCGTCACCCTCGGCCTGCTGCTCAACGGCAAGCCGGAATACGCTCCGGGAGTCGCCGTCGACTTCGCCTCCACCCTGACCTACTTCGGGGGCGAGCTTCTGGGCGCCTTCCTCGGCGCCGTGGTCTGCTGGCTGGCCTACAAGCAGCACTTCGATGACGAGCCGGAGCCTGCCGGCAAGCTCGGGACCTTTTCCACCGGCCCGGCCATCCGGTCCACCCCCTGGAACCTGATCACCGAGATCATCGGCACTTTTGTCCTGGTCTTCGTCATCCTCACCCTCGGTGGCACCCCCTCGGGGCTCGGCCCGCTGGCCGTTGCACTGCTCGTGGTTGGCATCGGTGTATCCCTCGGCGGCCCCACCGGCTACGCCATCAACCCCGCCCGTGACCTCGGACCCCGCATTGCCCACGCAGTGCTTCCCATCAAGGGCAAGGGCTCCAGTGACTGGAGCTACTCCTGGATTCCGGTGGTGGGGCCGCTTGTCGGCGGCGCCCTGGCCGGAGTTGTTGCCCGGATCGCCCCGATCATCGTCACCGCCGCTTCCTAAACCCCCGGCACCCAGTTCGAACAACAAGACAAGGACGTCATTATGAACCAGTACGTAATCGCCATTGACCAGGGCACCACCAGCACCCGCGCCATCATCTTCGACCACAGCGGCGCGATCGTCTCTTCCGGCCAGATGGAACACGAGCAGATCTTCCCGCAGGCCGGCTGGGTGGAGCACGATGCCGCGGAGATTTGGAACAACACCCGTGAGGTCATCGGTTCGGCCCTCTCAAAGGCGAACCTGACGCGGCACGATATTGCCGCCGTCGGCATCACCAACCAGCGCGAAACCGCCGTGGTGTGGGACAAGACCACGGGCAAGCCGGTCTACAACGCCATCGTGTGGCAGGACACCCGCACCCAGGACATCGTGGACCAGCTGGCCAAGGACGGCGGGGCAGACCGCTTTAAACAGAAGGTGGGCCTGCCCCTGGCCACCTACTTCTCCGGCACCAAGATCAAGTGGATCCTGGACAACGTTGACGGCGCCAGGGAAAAGGCAGAGGCCGGGGACCTGGTCTTCGGCAACACCGACGCCTGGGTCCTGTGGAACCTGACCGGCGGTGTCGACGGCGGCGTCCACGTCACCGACGTCACCAACGCGTCCCGCACCCTGTTCATGGATCTGGAATCCCTGCAGTGGGACGACGAGATCCTCGGCATCTTTGGCGTACCGCGCAGCATGATGCCGGAAATCAAGTCCTCCTCCGAGGTGTACGGCACCGTGCACAGCTCCCAGCTGCTCCGCGAGACGCCGGTTGCGGGCATCCTGGGCGACCAGCAGGCCGCAACCTTCGGCCAGGCCGCTTTTGACGCCGGCGAAGCGAAGAACACCTACGGCACGGGCTGCTTCCTGATCTTCAACACGGGCGAGGAAATCGTCCACTCGAAGAACGGGCTCCTCACCACGGTGGGCTACAAGCTGGGCGACGCCAAACCGCACTATGCCCTGGAAGGGTCCATCGCCGTCACCGGTTCACTGGTCCAGTGGCTGCGTGACAACCTGGGCATGATCAGCAGCGCCCCCGAGGTGGAAACCCTTGCCGCGTCGGTCAAGGACAACGGCGGCGTGTACATCGTCCCGGCGTTCTCCGGCCTGTTCGCCCCGTACTGGCGCTCCGACGCCCGCGGTGCGATCGTGGGCCTGACCCGGTTCGTCAACAAGAACCACATCGCCCGCGCGGCGCTGGAGGCCACCGCGTTCCAGACCCGCGAGGTGCTGGACGCGGTCAACGCGGACTCCGGCGTGCCGCTGAGCGAGCTGAAGGTCGACGGCGGCATGGTTGCCAATGACGCCCTGATGCAGTTCCAGGCGGACATCCTTGGCGTCCCGGTCATCCGTCCCAAGGTCATTGAGACCACGGCGCTGGGAGCTGCCTACGCGGCAGGCCTGGCCGTCGGGTTCTGGAAGGACCTGGGGGAGTGCTCGGCCAACTGGTCCGAGGACAAGCGCTGGGAGCCGCAGATGGACAAGGCCGAACAGGAACGCCAGATGCGTCTCTGGAAGAAGGCCGTCACCAAGTCCATGGAGTGGGTGGACGAGGACGTCAGGTAACGTCCTTCACACCTCGGGGCCGCCCTGCCTGGAAAGGCAGGGCGGCCCCTGCCGTGTCCGGCGGACCTTTCCGGGATTTGTGCCAGGCCGGGTTCGGCCGGCAGCGTGCGGGCACGTCACGGCGCAGGGCGCCCCGGCAGGTCCTCGGTGGCCGGCCCCTGGATGACTTTGCCGTCCACATCGAAGCGGGAGCCATGGCAGGGGCAGTCCCATGTGCGGTCTTCCCGGTTGAATCCGACAGTGCAGCCAAGATGGGTGCAGGTCGCGGACACCGCGTGGACCTGTCCTGCAGGATCCCGGTAGCACGCGGTGCTGGCCCCGTCCGTTTCAATGACAGTGCCGTCGCCGGGAGCAAGGTCCGCTGTCCGGCGTGCGGCCTTTTGCCGGGGAACGGTGTCCCCGGGCGCTGCTGGTGGCCCTGGGGCCGTGGCGGCCCGCGACGTCGCACGGTTGGTGTCAAACAGGGCCGCCCACTCATTGGGCGTGCCGTTGAGCAGATCCGCCAGCATCAGCGCCGCGGCCGTACCGTTGGTCAGGCCCCACTTACGCAGGCCCGTGATGACGAACGCGTGCCGGCTGTCCGGGTTCAGGGGCCCGGCGTAGGGCACGCCGTCGAGGGGCAGCGCGTCCTGGGTGGACCAACGGTAGGCCACGCCGCCGGCCCCGAACTGGACGCGCGCATAACGGGCCAGGCTCGCCTGGCGCGGTGCCGGGTCTACCTGCGTGCCCGCGGGATGGCCCTCGCCGCCCGTCAGCAGGTACGTCACCCCGTTGAGGCGGACCGTCAGCAGCGAACGCATGGGCTCATCCGCGCTGATGAAGGTGGCGTCCAGGGGAGGGGTATCGATCGGCGCGGCGACGATGTAGGAGCGGTGCGGCCGGCAGAGTGCTTCGAATCGGCCGTGGTCGGCGAAGGGAACATTCGTGGCCACAATCGCATCCCGGGCGAGCACGGTGCCGTCGGCGGCGGCCACCGTGACGGGACGGCCCTCGCGCAGCTCCAGTGCACGGGTGCGTTCGAAGACGAAGCTGCCGTTTCCGTCCACCCGTCCGGCGAGCCCCTGGAGGTACTGGACGGCATGGATCTGGGCCTGGCCGTCAAACCGTACGGCACCGGCTACGGGAAACGGCAGGGGAACGTCGGCGGTGAACGTTGACGGAAGGCCGAGGTCCGCCGCAAGCCCGGCTTCGGCCCGCACCTGTGGCAGCGCGTCAGGGCCTGCGGCAAAGGTGTAGTTGGCGACCCGGCGGAAACCGCAGGAAATGTTCTCAGCGTCCACCACCGCACCGATGTACTCCACGGCCGCCTGGTTCGCCAATCCATAGCTCCTGGCCGCTGCAACGCCGTGACTGCGCTGCAGGTCCGTGTAGGCGAGGCGGTGCAGTGAGGTCACCTTGCCGGTGGTGTGGCCAGTGACGCCCGTGCCGATCCGGCCGGCCTCCAGGACTGCCACCGAGTGTCCCGAACGTTTCAGGGCCAGTGCTGCGGTCAGCCCGGCGATGCCTCCGCCGATGACTGCCACGTCCACTTCCACGGTGCCATGAAGTTGCGGGAAATCGGTGGCGCCGGCGGTTGCCAGCCACAGGGAGAGGGGCTGTCCTTCAGCAGGCCCGGCGGTGGTTTCCTCTGACATGGTGTGCCGCCTCCCAACGTTGTGGGACGATCATGCGCGATTGCCCCGGCCAATGCAAAGGGCCGTTCGGCCTGGCTGAGGCGGGGGACGTGCCGGTGCGCTAAAGTAGATCCATGCGTGCGATCCTTCTGCTTAGTTAGCCGCCGGCTCCGATTATCGGACAGCTGAGCGGCAGCCCCTCCATGGAGAGGGGCTTTTGTGTGTCCGGGGCATGGCGCCGGGCCGGCAGCAGGAGGATCAGGCCGTTATGGCAGCACAGATGCCGTAACAGAACAGAAGAGGGCAGCAGTGGGCGTTCAGCCGGAGACAGAGACCGGAACAGCAACAACAGTATCGGCGGAGCCTGAAGAGGGCACCTACAGTTTCGCCGCCATGGAGGCCAAATGGCCCCAGGTATGGGACGACCTCAAGGTCTTCACCCCGGTGGACGACGGGTCGCGGGAGCGCCGCTACGTGCTTGACATGTTCCCGTACCCGTCCGGCGACCTGCACATGGGCCATGCCGAGGCGTTCGCCATGGGTGACGTGGTAGCCCGCTACCTGCGGCAGAAGGGCTACGACGTCCTGCATCCCATCGGCTGGGACTCCTTTGGCCTGCCTGCGGAGAACGCCGCCATCAAGCGCAACGCCCACCCCAGCGAGTGGACGTACGCCAACATCGACACCCAGGCGGCCTCCTTCAAGCGGTACGCCATCTCCGCCGACTGGTCGCGCCGCCTGCACACTTCCGATCCCGAGTACTACCGCTGGACGCAGTGGCTGTTCAAGCGCTTCTACGAGCGTGGCCTGGCATACCGGAAGAACTCCCCGGTCAACTGGTGCCCCAAGGACCAGACCGTCCTGGCCAACGAGCAGGTTGTCAACGGCGCCTGCGAGCGCTGCGGCACCACTGTGACCAAGAAGTCCCTGAACCAGTGGTACTTCAAGATCACCGACTACGCGGACCGCCTGCTGGATGACATGGACGAGCTCCGCGGCCATTGGCCCGAACGCGTCCTGGCCATGCAGAAGAACTGGATCGGCCGCTCCGAGGGTGCGCACGTGAACTTCGTGATCGAGGCCGACGGCGGCAGGCCCGCCAAGGACGTCACGGTCTTCACCACCCGCCCGGACACCCTGTACGGGGCAACGTTCTTCGTGGTCGCTGCGGACGCGCCGCTCGCCGTCGAACTTGTCACGGACGAACACGCCGCGGCCCTGGACGAATACCGTGAACGGGTCAAGGCACTCTCGGAAATCGAACGCCAGTCGACGGAGCGCGAGAAGACCGGCGTCTTCACCGGCCGCTACGCCATCAACCCGCTGAACGGAGAGAAGCTGCCCGTGTGGGCCGCCGACTACGTCCTGGCGGACTACGGTACGGGCGCCATCATGGCCGTCCCGGCCCACGACCAGCGCGACCTCGACTTCGCCAAGACCTTCGACCTGCCGGTCCGCGCTGTCCTGGACACCGGCGAAGAAGACCCGGCCGTCTCCGGCACCGCGACAGCGGGCGAGGGCACCCTGATCAACTCCGGCGCGCTGGACGGCCTGCCCAAGGCTGAGGCCATTCCTGCCGCCATTGCCATGCTGGAACAGCAGGGTACCGGCGAGAAGTTCGTGAACTTCCGGCTCCGCGACTGGCTGCTGAGCCGCCAGCGCTTCTGGGGCACCCCCATCCCCATCATCCACTGCCCGTCCTGCGGTGAAGTCCCCGTGCCCGATGAGCAGCTGCCCGTTACCCTGCCCGCGGACCTCCGTGGTGAGGACCTTGCACCGAAGGGCACCTCGCCGCTGGCTGCGGCGGAGTCCTGGGTCAATGTGGAATGCCCCACCTGCCACGGGCCCGCCAAGCGGGACACCGACACCATGGACACGTTCGTGGACTCGTCCTGGTACTTCCTGCGCTTCGTCTCCCCGCATTACACCGAGGGGCCCTTCGATCCGCAGAAGATCAATGACTGGATGCCGGTGGGCCAGTACGTGGGCGGCGTGGAGCACGCCATCCTCCACCTGCTCTACGCACGCTTCTTCACCAAGGTCATCCACGACCTCGGCATGATCGATGCCGACGAACCGTTCAGTGCGCTGCTGAACCAGGGCCAGGTGCTCAACGGCGGCAAGGCCATGAGCAAATCCCTGGGCAACGGCGTTGACCTCGGCGAGCAGTTGGACAAATACGGCGTGGACGCTGTCCGCCTGACCATGGTGTTCGCGTCCCCGCCCGAGGACGACGTGGACTGGGCTGACGTGTCGCCGTCCGGTTCCGCCAAGTTCCTGGCCAGGGCCTGGCGCCTGGCACAGGACGTCACCAGTGAACCTGGAGTGGATGCCGCCGCCGGAGACCGCGGGCTGCGTTCGGTAACGCACCGCACCATCGCCGATGCCGCCGAACTGCTGGACGCCAACAAGTTCAACGTGGTGGTGGCCAAGCTCATGGAGCTGGTCAACGCCACCCGCAAGGCGATCGACTCCGGTGCGGGCGCAGCGGATCCCGCAGTCCGCGAGGCCGCGGAGGCGGTTGCAGTAATCCTCAGCCTGTTCGCGCCGTACACCGCAGAGGACATGTGGAACCTGCTGGGCCACCCTGCATCGGTTGCCAACGCCGGCTGGCCGTCCCACGACCCCGCCCTGCTGGTCCAGGACACGGTCACCGCCGTCGTCCAGGTCCAGGGCAAGGTCCGCGACCGGCTGGAGGTGTCCCCGGACGTCTCCGAAGACCAGCTGCGCGAACTGGCCTTGGCGTCGGAGAACGTCCAGCGCGCCATGGATGGCCGGGGCATCCGCACGGTGATCGTCCGGGCGCCTAAGCTGGTCAACATCGTTCCGGCCTAGTTGCTGCACCCGCAGTGATGCACCGGCCGCCGGAAACTTTCCGGCGGCCGGTGCCGGTTGAGCCGGACAGCGTCTCCAGGAGGCCCCTTGCCCGACAGTAACGCCGCCGCCTGGCCTTGGGTCCGTGCCCGGCTGTCGGGCCTCCGTCCTGCGGCCCGGCCGGGAACACGGCGTCCGGGTGGCAGCCCTGTCGCCCGCACCGCCGTCGTCACGGACTCTGCTGCTGCCCTGCCCGCGGACTACGTTGCCGGACTGCCGCGGGACGGGATCCTGACGGTGACTCCGATGCCCGTCATGGTCGGCGCTGAAATCTACGGTGAGGGCGAAGACGACATCCTGGAGACCATCGCGGTGGCCCTGGCCGCGGGGACGCCGGTCAAGACGTCCAGGCCGTCACCGGGGCAGTTTGAGCAGGCCTACCGGGCCGCTGAACTCCGGGGATACGAAGGGATCGTTTCGGTCCACCTCTCGGGCGGACTTTCCGGCACCGCGGACGCCGCGCGCCTGGCTGCGGCCAGGGTGGGGATTCCTGTGGACGTGGTGGACACGGGAACCGTGGGCATGGCGCAGGGCATGGCCGTACAGGCAGCGGTGGAAGCAGCGTCAGCCGGCGGTGACCGGTCCGCGGTGGCCGCGGCGGCAACGGCCCAGGCAGCACGCACCAAGGTCTTCTTCTACGTGCCCACCCTTGAGCAGTTGCGCCGCGGCGGGCGGATCGGGGCGGCGGCGTCGCTCCTGGGGACCATGCTCGCCATCAAACCAATTCTGGCGGTCGACGGCGGCAGGATAGTTCCGCTGGAAAAGGTGCGCTCGGGTGCCAGGGCTGTGGCCCGGCTTGAGGAAATCGTCGTGGCGGAGGCGGAGGCGCATCCCGGCGACTCCGTGGTCCTGGCCGTCCACCACTTCGGCAATCCTGAGGAAGCGGAGAGCCTGGCGGTGCGGCTGGAGGCGGCCCTTCCACAGTGCCCTCCGGCCCAGATCAGCTCCCTTCCTGCCGTCCTGGCAGCGCACGCCGGCCTTGGGGTCCTTGCGGTGATTGTTGGCAGGACCACCGGCCTCCACGCAGGCTGAGCGCCCGCAGGTCTTTCGCCGGGTCTTTGGCCTCTGGTGGGAGTTCACCGGGATCCGTAGCGTTCGCATCAGCGCGGTTCCGGTTCGGGACGGCAGTTTGAGGGCCGGAGGACCAGCATGCGTGTTCACGGAATTCGCACTTTCCGGGCCGTCCTTGCGCTCCCGGTTCTACTGGCTCTCGTCCTGGCCGGGTGCGGACAGGAAAGCCGCCAGCCATCGCCCACCCAAGCCCCGTCAAGCGGATCGCCGAACCCGGCCTGCGACCTGATCACTCCTGCCATCGCTGCCAAGGTCGATCCCGGCCTGGTCCAGATGGGGCAAAACGGGAAACCGGCGGGAAGTCCGGCTTATCTGTGCAGCTACATGAGCAAGTACGAGAAGGTCCTTGCGCTCTCCGTCTCGCTCATCTCGCCCGCATCGGCCGCCGACATCACCGACGCGAAAAAGGCCCCCGACTGCTCTGTGGTGGATGGCATTGGGGACTTCGCCTGCATGCAGTGGACGGGATGGTTCCGCGGCGAGCCCGGCGGGGCCTCGGCGAACACAGTGCTCAAGGCCGTCAAGGGCAAGGAATCCCTTGACCTCCGCATCGTGGCCATGCCGCCCATCGCAGCAGGAACCCCGGTACCGGACGGCAACGTGTCCGCACACGCCCTGGCGCAGGCAGCTGTCGAGGCCGGGTGGGGCAACGGTACTGAACTTCGGGTTCCGCCGGCGCCATCTGCCGGTCCGCAGACGTCCACAAACAGCCCCGTATGCGCCCTGGTCAGTGCTGATGCCCTCAAGCAGGCCTTTGGTACCACCACCCAGGCGCAAGTTTTCCCGGGGGAGGGCAGCTGCCGGTACCGCTTTGGCGCATTGGGCACACCCGGTCCAGACTCGCTCGTGTTCGCCCTCGAACTGCATCAGGGAGGTGCTGCTGCGCTCTCAGGGCCGTTGCCGCCGGATGGCCACAACATCCAGGGCGTTGGCGACAAAGCAACTCTCATCATCCGTTCGGAACCAGGCGGACCGAAGTCCCTGAGGCCCCCGAGCGATGTTCCGGTCACCATCTTGTCCCTCATGGTCGCCCGGGGGCAGAACATGGCAATCTTCACCGCACAGCTCCTGATTTCGCCGCAGGGGCCCACCGAAGAGCAGGTCAAGGAACAGTTCGTCACGCTGGTCAAGGGCATCGACTTCTAAACCAGCCTGTGCCTGTTGCGCCAACAAACTCCAGGGCGGTACACGTAGGAGGGGATCCGGATGGCCAGGGAAGCCAGCTCCGTGTAATAGCCCACGTGCGCCGGTCGGTTCCGAAGCGTTGGAGTGCTAACCGCTGCGCTGTTGATCCTCACCGCATGCGGGTCCGGCCAGCCAGCTGACATGGCCGTGGCACGCAAGTCCTACGCGTTGATGACCCAGCCACCTGCGTCCGGGTCGTCCCCTCTGGGTCCCACCGAACCAGCAGAATGCAACGTATTCCACAGGTCGTGGCAGCACGAGGCACAGCTGGACCTCTCCATGGGCTTTGCGCTGGGGGAAGTGTCCAACCTTGGCGATCATGGAGTCGGCATGATCCTCTTCGATGTGCGAAGCGCGCCCCGGGACACCCTCGCCAAAGCCGACTTTGATTACAGCGAGGAGCTGATGGCTCGCTGCGCCACGTTCGACCAGACAGTGACCGGCGCCAGCGGACCCCAGAAGCTCACCATTCAACTTCTTCCCGGTCCGGACATCGGCGAGAAGTCCTACGCGACCAGGCAATCCTCTAACGGCAACATCACCGGCGTCGGGCTCCGCGTCCTTGCCGGAACAGTGTAGCTCGACATGGGATCCAACACCGGGATGGCGATAAGCGAGGAAGAGGCCCTTAGCGTGATGACGCAGATTGCGAAGGAGTTTATCGACGCGGCAAGGAACCAGTAGCCGCCACTGCCGGACTTGTACGGCGTGCGCAGCTTTCCACATAGCGGCCTTGAGTGTGTCGCGCAGCGGGGGAGGTTCCTAGGGTGGAGCTATGTCACGCCGGGATGCTGGAGCAGCACGTCAGCAGGCCCGGCATGCGAGGGACCGGCTGCAGGCCACCCTGGGGGACGCGACCCCCGGGTTCCTGGAGGACGGGCCCGGCCCCGGCGGTTTCGAGTACAGCGGCCCCCGCGAAACAGGCACGGTAGCGGGCGGACCCGAAACCGGCAGCCGCCCTGAGGGCGGATCCGGGAGCTGTTCCGGCGGTGTGCCGTCGCTCCGGTGGCGGGTGGGACTGCGGGTTGCCGTGCTGCTGGGTGTCCTGGCAGTGGCTGCGGGAGCCTGGTTCTGGTGGCAGGCCGGGGCGGCATCCCCGGAGGTCCTGCCCCTGAGCGGCGCCAGTTCCGGCGGCAAGGCCACGGGCAGCGGTGGAGCCGCCGCGGACAGCACTACGCCGGTGGATCAAGACGGCGGGGGACCTGGCGGCGGGGAATCCGGGCGCGGCCCGGGGCAGCCCGCGTCCGGCGGCCTTGTAGTGGTGCACGTGGCCGGGGCTGTAGCCGCGCCCGGCGTCATCAGGCTCCAGCAGGGCAGCCGGGTTGATGACGCCATTGCTGCCGCGGGCGGGGCTGCCCCGGACGCGGACGTGAACCGACTCAACCTTGCCCTGGCGGTGGAGGACGGGCAGAAGATCTACGTCCCGCGGCAAGGGGAGCCGGCGTCCTCCGCAGCCGAATCCTCCGGTTCCGGGGGAACGGGCCCGGGTGGCATGGACCCGGGCGGCGTTGGGTCCACCGGCACCGGCCAGGCAGGAGGCGCAGCCGGCGGGAAGATCAACCTCAATACCGCCGGCGCCGCGGAACTGGATACGCTGCCAAAGGTCGGGCCGGTACTCGCTCAGCGGATCGTGGATTGGCGAAAAGACCATGGACCTTTCAAAAGCGTCGAGGAACTGGACGCGGTGCATTGCGTCGGACCGAAGATGCTCGAGGCCCTGCTGCCCCTGGTGACGGTCTAAGGCATCCCGGATGGCGACGGAAAGGGGCAGGCCAGGCAGGGCCGACGGCCCGCAAAGGCGGGAAGGCCCCGCCGGGGGAGAGGGAGCCACGAGCCCTTGGAGCCGGTTCGTGGAATCCGCGGTTCAGGGGCCCGGCCGAAGGCCAAACAGCGGGGCTCCCGCACGGACGGTGCACCCATCGACAACGCAACCGTCCGGATCCTGTTCGCGTCCCGGAGCAGTCCCACCGTCCCTGGGACGGGCACGCCTGCAACCGCCAGGTCTGCCCGGCCGCCGTTGCGGCGCCCTGAAACGCCTGACCCCGAAACGCCTGGCCCCAAAAGGCCGAACCCCGAAGGGCCGCGCCCTGAAAGCCGGGGCTCTGACCTGCCGGGCGCTGACCTTTGGGGACATGAAAGGGTATTGGGCGCAGTGTCTGGGCCGCGTTCGCCAGCGGCTGGTTGAAAGCGGCCGCGAGCGGGAGGAAAGCGACTCCGGCTCAGTAGGACCGGGACGCCGCACGGACCTCCGGCTTGCCCTCCCCGCAGTTTCGGTGTGGGCTGCCTCGGTGGCAGGGCTCTGGCTGCCGCCCCCGTGGCTGGCTACTGTGTGCTGCGCGCTGACGGTGCTTGGAGGCCTTTTCCTGGCCCGTGCCGCGAAGGGAGGACGGAGGGGAAGCCTGCGTGCCGCCGCCCGCGCCTCGGGTCCGGGACGGAGACATGGTGCCCGGGGCCGAAGCTTCCGGGCAGCACTGGGCGTCTCCCTGATGCTGGCCGGCGCGGCGGCAGCCCATTCCGCGACCTCCTCAAGCCAGCGGTCCGAGGGGCCGCTCGCTGAGGCCATCGCGGGCGGAAAGTCGGCCGTCGTCATTGTCGAGGTAGCCGGAAACCCGCGGGCCCTGGCCGGACCCGGAGGGGCGGCGGAGAGGTGGTCGGTCCCGGTGTGGACGCAGGAAGTGACAGCGGGTGGCATCCTGGTTCGCACCCGCGCCCGGCTCGTGGTGATGGGCGGGCAGGGGTGGGGCGGCGTGGTGCCGGGGCAGACGCTGCGCGCTGCCGGCAAGCTGCGGCCGGCAGACCCCGGTGGGCAGGAGGCGGGAAACCTGGCCGCATCGACGGCTCCAGGCAAGCCCTCGGGTGGCTCACTGCTGGAAGAGTCAGCCAGGGAGCTCCGCGGGCGATTCGTTTCCGCCTCGGCCTTCCTCGAACCGGATGCCCGCGGGCTCCTCCCCGGGATGGTCACCGGTGACACCAGTGCGCTGGATGAGGGGTTGAACAACGCCATGAAGGCCGTTGGCATGACGCACCTGACGGCAGTCAGCGGGGCAAACTGCAGCCTGGTGCTGGGGGCGTTGCTGATGCTGTGCCGGTGGTTCCGGATGCCGCGTGCCCCGGCCGCAGCTGCGGCCCTTGGCGGCCTGGCTCTGTTCGTGGTCCTGGTGGGGCCTGATGCCAGCGTTCTGCGGGCAGCGCTGATGGGAGCCATCGGCATCGCCTCGCTGGCGGGTGGACGTTCAGGGCGTGGACTGAGCTTCCTTTGCCTGGCTGTCCTGGGGCTGCTGTTGGCGGATCCAGGCCTTGGCACGAGTTTTGGCTTCCTGCTTTCTGTCCTGGCCACACTGGGAATCGTTCTTATAGGCCGACGGATCATCAGCTGGATTCCCGCGGCGGTCCCACGGTGGCTCGCTGCCGCGGTAGCGGTTCCGTTGTCCGCCCAGCTGTTGTGCGGGCCCGTCATCGTGCTTCTGCAGCCCCGGTTTTCAACCTATTCCCTGGCAGCCAATGTCGTCGCCTCGCCCCTGGTGGCTCCCGTGACCCTGCTGGGAACAGCAGCGGTGCCCCTGGTGGTCGTCCTGCCGTGGGCTGCCGCAGCACTGATAGCCGTTGCCGGGACTTTCAGCGGGGGCGTCGCGGCTGCGGCAAGGATCGCGGCCCAGCTGCCGGGGTCCGCGCTCCCATGGCCGGAAGGGGTGCCCGGGATGCTGTCCATGGTGCTGCTGTCGGTCCTGTCGCTGGCTGGCGTCGGGGCGGCGGCAAGGCCGCTCCGCCTCATCCGCTGGGTCCGGTCGGCGCACGCAGGAACTGTCGTATTCCTGGAGTTGCTGGAGTCGCGCCTGCATCGCTTCCGCGGTGTCCGCAGCTTGGACCCCGGGCACAGACGTGGCAGGCTGGGATCCTGCAATAAAACCTCCGGAAGGAACTGTCGATGGCCGCTGCGCAAAAGCGAGCACCCCGCTCCCCGGCGTCGAACACAGCCTCCTGGCGGGACGTAACCCCGGCCCGGGTCGTCCTGGTGAGCGGTCCCGAAGAGTACCTGGGTATCAGGGCGATGGACAGGATCCGGTCCCAGGTCAGGGCTGCCGAACCTGACGTGGAGGTCAGCCGCATCAACGCGGCGGCATATGAGGCCGGCACCCTGACCATGCAGGTGAGTCCATCCCTCTTTGGCGAGAGCAAGCTGATCGAGGTGGAGGCTGTGGAAGGGATGAATGACGCCTTCCTTGCCGATGCCCTCGGCTACCTGCAGCACCCGGAGGAAGACGCCGTCGTCGTGCTGCGCCACGCAGGCGGGGTTCGCGGCAAAAAGCTCCTCGACGCCGTCAGGAAAGGGGGCTGGCCGGTAGTGGAGTGCCAGCCGCTGAAGAAGGACGCGGACAAGGTCCAGTTCGTCGCCGCGGAATTCAAGGCGGCCGGACGCCGGATCAACCAGGACGCCGTGCAGGCCCTGGTGAATGCCGTGGGAGCAGATCTGTCAGAGCTCGCTGCCGCCTGCTCCCAGCTGATCGCCGATGCAGGGGGCACGGTCACCACTGACACCGTCGACAAGTATTACGGCGGACGGGTCGAAGCCACCGCGTTCAAGGTGGCCGACGCCGCCATGGCCGGAAACGCCCCTCTTGCACTGTCGACGCTGCGCCATGCTCTCGCCACCGGTGCTGATCCGGTACCGCTGGTGGCTGCACTTGCCTCCAAGCTGCGGACGGTGGCGCGGGTGGCGGGCGCCTCCGGGCCGTCCGCGCAGATCGCTGCGGAATTGGGCATGCAGCCGTGGCTGGTGGAGCAGGCGCAGCGCGACGTGCGGCGCTGGACCCCTGAAGGCTTGGTGCGGTCCATCCAAGCCACGGCGGAAGCCGACGCGCAGGTCAAAGGCTTGTCCCGGGATCCGGTGTACGCCGTGGAGCACGCCGTCACCGTGATTGCCATGTCCGTCCAGGGCAGATAGCCCCCCGCAGCGCCCAAGAGGCCCGGACGCTCTTGGCGTCGAGCTGCCGCGGCTCGCGGACTGGCGGCTTAAAAGCGTGTGGCCGGTACCCGAGGGTACCGGCCACACCATCAGTTCGTGGGAACTGGAAACCTTAGAGTGCGTTGACCTTCTTGGAGATCGCCGACTTACGGTTCGCTGCGTTGTTCTTGTGCAGAACACCCTTGCTGACAGCCTTGTCCAGCTTACGGCTGGCAGAAACGAGCGCAGTAGTAGCAGCTTCCTTGTCAGCGGACTCAACAGCGGTGTTGACGGCGCGGATGGCCGTCTTCAGCTCGGACTTGACTGCGTTGTTGCGCAGGCGGGCCTTCTCGTTGGTCAGGATGCGCTTCTTCTGGGACTTGATATTCGCCACGTGTGAACTCTCTTTGTAATGCGGAAATGGTCTAGAGGGCTTTCAGGCTGGCCTTGACTGAGCGGCGTGGGGATACCTATGGCGGCCAACCATCAGTGACCGTCGACCTGCACGGACACACAGCAATAAAGACTAGCAGGTCAGCGGCGGCTCTGGCCATTTCAGCGGGTCAGGCCCAGCCGTGTCGCCGCCGAAGCCCGGAAGCCACCTTTTCGAACCGCGCCTTGTCCAATACCGCGCCTTCGCGCCGGATGCTGTCCGGGCGGATCTGCAGGATTCGGTCCAGCCGCACCTCGCTTGCCCTGCCCTGCTTGTCCCAACCCCCGGAGCCGAGATCCACGTAGTCCCCGGACGACGTCCCGGCAGGAACCCTGTCCCTGCTGGTCAGCATCAGCCCCAGGAGGAAGGGGCCGTTGTGCCCCACCAGCAGCACCGGCCGGTCCTTCCCCTTGCCGTGATCCTCCTCATAGGGCACCCAGGCCCACACCACCTCGCCCGGATCGGGGTCGCCGTCGGGCTGCGGGGCGTAGCGGACAGAGGCGCGGCCACGGTAATCGCCGGGATAGGCCGCCGCTTCGCCGGGAACACCTTGGCCGTCGGCGCGCCGATTGCCGCCGGGGCGCTGGTCCTGGACCGGCCGCGGGGCCACGGACCGTTTCTGCAGCATGCGCAGGCCGCGGCGGACGGCGTTTCCCAGGGAGCGGAGATCTATGGCCATCCCGACAGCCTATCGGCGGGGCTGCCGTTGAAACAGCGTGCCTGGGCCAGCCAGGATGCGGTGGCGGGGTCGCGGACGTGGGACACTGGACGTTAAAGATGTGCGGCTGGACCGCAGGCGCCTTTCGCGCGCCTGGCGGATGGCTGCAGAAAAGCCAACAGTAAGGACCCTGCGTGTCTCCCATGGCCCGCACCGCACCGGTGCCCGCCGCGACAGATCCGGCAATTATTCGGAACTTTTGCATCATCGCGCATATCGACCACGGCAAGTCCACCCTGGCTGACCGTATGCTGCAGTCCACCGGGGTGGTCCAGGCGCGTGACATGAAGGCCCAGTACCTGGACCGCATGGACATCGAGCGCGAACGCGGCATCACCATCAAGTCCCAGGCCGTCCGCATGCCGTGGGAGGTGGACGGTGTCAGTTACGCGCTGAACATGATCGACACCCCGGGGCACGTGGACTTTACTTATGAGGTCTCCAGGTCACTGGCTGCCTGCGAGGGCGCAATCCTGCTGGTGGACGCAGCCCAGGGCATTGAGGCCCAGACGCTCGCGAACCTGTACCTGGCGATGGAGAACAACCTCGCCATCATCCCGGTCCTGAACAAAATCGACCTGCCGGCGGCGCAGCCCGAAAAGTACGCCGCCGAGCTCGCCAGCCTGATCGGCGGCGATCCCGAGGATGTCCTGCGGGTGTCCGGCAAGACCGGCGTTGGCGTGGAAGCCCTCCTGGACAAGATCGTCCGTGACCTCCCGGCGCCAAAGGGCGACCCCGATGCGCCGGCCCGTGCCATGATCTTCGACTCGGTCTACGACACCTACCGCGGCGTGGTGACCTATGTGCGCGTGGTGGACGGGATGCTCCACCCGCGTGAACGCATCCAGATGATGTCCACCAGGGCCTCGCACGAACTCCTGGAAATCGGCGTCAGCTCCCCGGAACCCACACCCTCCAAGGGCCTCGGTGTTGGCGAAGTGGGCTACCTGATCACCGGTGTGAAGGACGTCCGCCAGTCCAAGGTGGGCGACACCGTCACCAACCTGGCCAAGCCGGCCGCCGAGTCCCTGCCCGGCTACGCCGATGCCAAACCCATGGTGTTCTCGGGCCTGTATCCGCTGGACGGCGCTGACTACCCGGTGCTGCGCGACGCCCTCGAAAAGCTCATGCTCAACGACGCCGCACTGGTGTACGAACCGGAGACCTCCGCTGCGCTGGGCTTCGGCTTCCGTGTGGGTTTCCTGGGCCTGCTGCACCTTGAGATCACCCGCGAACGCCTGGAACGCGAATACAACCTGGACCTCATCTCCACGGCACCCAATGTGGAATACGAGGTGACCCTGGAGGACAAGAAGGTGGTCCGCGTGACCAACCCCAGCGAGTACCCCACGGGCAAAATCGCCGAGGTACGCGAACCCATGGTTTCGGCCACCATCCTGGCCCCCAACGAATTCGTTGGCGCCATCATGGAACTGTGCCAGTCCCGCCGCGGCGTCATGGGCGGCATGGACTACCTCTCCGAGGACCGGGTGGAAATCCGCTACCGGCTGCCGCTGGCGGAAATCGTCTTCGACTTCTTCGACATCCTGAAGTCAAAGACCCGTGGCTACGGCTCCCTGGACTGGAAGGCCGACGGCGAGCAGGCTGCCGACCTGGTGAAGGTGGACATCATGCTCCAGGGCGAACAAGTGGACGCCTTCAGCGCCATCACCCACCGGGACAAGGCCTACGCCTACGGCGTGATGATGACCGGAAAGCTCCGCGAACTCATCCCGCGGCAACAGTTCGAGGTGCCCATCCAGGCGGCCATCGGATCCAGGATCATCGCCCGCGAAAGCATCCGGGCCATCCGCAAGGACGTGCTGGCCAAGTGCTACGGCGGTGACATCTCACGAAAGCGCAAGCTGCTGGAAAAGCAAAAAGAAGGCAAGAAGCGCATGAAGATGGTGGGAACGGTCGAGGTGCCGCAGGAAGCATTCATCGCGGCCCTCACCACCGACGAATCAAAGGACAAGGCCAAGAAGAAGTGACCACTGCGCAGCAGGGGACCCGCTGATGCCCAGCGTTCTTCCCCTCGGCGACCCGGCGGCGTCGGACGGTCTGCTGCCTGCACAGGCATTGGACGGTGCGGCGGCCCGGGCCTTTGGCCTGTACGTCCACATCCCGTTCTGCGCCGTGCGCTGCGGGTACTGCGACTTCAACACCTACACCGCCACGGAACTGGGCGGCGGCGCGTCACAGGATGCCTACGCCCAAACCGCGGTGTCGGAAGTGTCCCTGGCCGGCGCCGTGATGGCACGGTCCGGGCTGCCGGAGCGGAAGCTCGGCACTGTCTTTTTCGGCGGCGGCACGCCCACCCTGCTGCCGGCTGATGACCTCGCCCTGATCCTTCGCGCTGCCATTGACCAGTGGGGCATCGAGGACGGAGCCGAGGTCACCACCGAAGCCAACCCCGATTCGGTCACCCCCGAATCCCTCGCCGTCCTCAAGGAGGCGGGCTTCACCAGGGTTTCCTTCGGCATGCAGTCCGCCGTCCCGCACGTTCTCAAGGTCCTGGACCGCACCCACACGCCCAGCCGCGTTCCGCAGGTGGTGCAGTGGGCGCGGGAGGCCGGGCTGGATGTCAGCCTGGACCTGATTTACGGCACGCCGGGGGAGTCGCTGGCGGACTGGCGCCACTCCCTGGAGACGGCACTCTCCTACCAGCCGGACCACATCAGCGCCTACGCCCTGATTGTCGAGGACGGGACCAAGCTGGCCGCGCAGATGCGCCGCGGCGAGGTGCCGGGAATTGACGACGACGACCACGCCGACAAGTACGAACTCGCCAACCAGCTCATCACCGAAGCCGGGCTCGGCTGGTATGAGGTCAGCAACTGGGCGCGGAGTCCGGAGCACGCGTGCCGCCACAACCTGGCCTACTGGCGTGGCGACGACTGGTGGGGCATCGGCCCCGGCGCGCACTCTCACGTGGGCGGGGTGCGCTGGTGGAACGTGAAGCACCCATCCGCTTATGCGAACCGCCTGTCCCAGGGCCTGTCGCCTGCGGCGGGCAGGGAGACCCTGGATGCCGACACCAGGAACCTGGAGCGGGTGATGCTGGAGGCGCGCCTGCAGTCAGGGCTTGAAGTCTCCACTCTTAGCGCAGCCGGACGGCATCAAGTGGCCGGCCTGATCGCGGACGGCCTGGTGGAACCTGCCGCTGCCTTCCAGGGCCGCCTGGTCCTCACGCTCAAGGGCAGGCTCCTGGCGGACGCGGTAGTCCGCCGTATCCTGCCCGACTGACTGGGCCCACGCCCGTCGGGTCCTCCCCGCGGGGCCGGTGGACCCGCGGGGAGGCGCGGCTACTTAATCCAGCGCAGGTTGTACTGGTAGCGGTGCGGCTGGCCCTTGTTGACGTGGATCCCTGCTGCCACGGAGAAGCAGGTGAGCGCCACCCAGATCAGGGTGGCGATGACCGCGAAGATGTTTCCCACATAAGGGATGAACACCAGGATGTTGGCCAGCACGGCGGCGATGGTGGGCGGCAGGCTGAAGTTCAGCGCTTCTTTGGATTCCTGCGCGGTGAACGGGCCGCGGTCACGGAAGATCAGGTAGATCAGCAGCGAGGGGACGCACCCCAGTATCCCGCCGAAATGCGCGAGCGTGGCCCATTGGCGGTCTTCGCTGGCCGTGAGCGGCAGCGCATTGGCGGGGACGCCATGGTACTCGGAACGGCCCTGGCCGTCCCTGTGATCACGTGCGTTTTCTGCCACAGTCTGTTCCTTCGGAGGTGCAAGTGGTGCTGACTTCATGTACGGGCGCGGTGTGCAGCGGCCTTCGGAAAAGGCGCTGCACTACCAAGAATACTGGCTCCCGGGCCGGGGCCCGGCCTTCAGGGGACGGTGAGGAAGTCGATGACTTCCTCAACCCGCCCCAGCAGCGACGCTTCCAGGTCCGCATAGGTACGGACCGCGCCCAGCAGTTTCTGCCACCCCAGCCCGATGTCCTCCTTGGTGGCGTGCGGCCAGCCAAAGGCCTTCAGGATTCCGGTCTTCCAATCCTGTCCGCGCGGCACGGCAGGCCATTTGTCGATCCCGAGGACCGCAGGCCGGATTGCCTGCCAGACGTCCACATAGGGATGGCCCACGATCAGGACATTTCCGGCCGCGCCGGGGGATGCCATGACGGCGTCGGCTATCCGGGACTCTTTGGAGTCGGGGACGAGGTGGTCAACGAGCACGCCGAGGCGCCGGCCCGGCCCAGGTTTGAAGGCGGCAACTGCAGCGGTGAGGTCGTCAATGCCGTGCAGGGGTTCGACGACGATGCCTTCAACCCGAAGGTCGTCTCCCCAGACCTTTTCCACCAGTTCGGCGTCGTGCTTGCCTTCCACCCAGATTCGGCTTGCCTTGGCGACCTGGGCCCGCTGGCCGGCGACCCGGACGGAGCCTGAGGCTGTCCTGCCGGCGGCGGGGCCGGAGGCTGCCGGCCGGGCGGCGGGAGGCATCAGCCGGATGGGGCGGCCCTCAAGGAGGAAACCGAAGCCGAGCTTGAAGGACCGGGACTTCCCTCGGCGGTCCTCCAGCGCCACGACGTGCATGCCGCCGGACTTTTCCACCCGGGTGACGGCGCCCACCCAGCCCGACTGGAAATCCTCGAGCACCATGCCCCGCTCCACCGGCACCTCGGGCAATTCCGCCTTGGCCGGGGCGGAAACGCCGCGGGGCCCCCAGTTTTGGTAATCCATGGATTCAATCCGCCTAGCGCTAGGTCCTCCGCACCGGAATTTCGCCCGGAGCGGTACCAATGCTAACAACGGGCCGAGGCATAATAGACTGTTAGCACTTAGGCATGTCGAGTGCTAACACTGGTGGCACCTGGCGGTGTATGCGCCCCGGACCATGGATGGAGGTGGAGAGTGAGCGAGCCACGCAAACTGGAAGTGCTGCGGGCCATCGTGGAGGACTACGTCCACTCCCGCGAACCGGTCGGGTCAAAGGCATTGGTCGAACGGCATCATCTTGGCGTTTCCAGCGCAACCATCCGCAATGACATGGCGGCCCTTGAAGACGAGGGATTGATCACGGCCCCGCACACCAGTGCAGGCCGGATTCCCACGGACAAGGGCTACCGGCTCTTTGTCGACCAGATCTCGGCAGTCAAGCCCCTGTCGGCAGCGGAGCGCCGGGCCATCCAGTCCCTCCTGGAAGGCGCAGACGACCTCGACGACGTCCTGGACCGCACCGTCCGACTGCTGTCGCAGCTGACCAACCAGGTGGCTGTGGTCCAGTATCCGCACCTCAGCAAGGCACTGGTGCGCCACATCGAGTTCGTGCTCCTGGCCCCCCGCAAGGTGCTGGTGGTGCTGATTGCGAACAGCGGCAAGGTGGAGCAGCGGGTCATCGACGTCGGCCAGGACCTTGGCGACGACGCCCTGGCCGCGCTCCGCACCCGCTTCCTTGCCGCACTGGCCGGAACTCCGCTCAGCCAGCTGGCCAAGGCGCTCCCCGCCGTCGTGGCCGGCACCGCGCACGGCCAGCGCCAGGCCGCGCACGCCCTGGCACTTGGCCTCGAGGGGCTGGCGCAAAACACCAGGGAGGACCGGATGGTCATGGCCGGAACGGCGAACCTGGCCAGGTCCAACGTGGATTTCCCCCTCAGCATCGGCCCCGTGCTCGAGGCACTGGAGGAACAGGTGGTGATGCTGCGGCTGTTGAGCGAAATGGCCCAGGACCACCGGGGAGTGGCTGTCAGTATCGGAAGGGAAAACCCTTATGACGGCCTTGCCGAAGCCTCCGTGGTGGCCACCGGCTACGGCCCGGACAGCGCCGCGAAGGTAGGGATCCTCGGCCCAACCAGGATGGACTATCCCACCACCATGGCCGCCGTCAGGGCTGTGGCCCGCTACCTTTCCAGGATTTTGGGGCCCTGACTCTTCGCCGCCGGAGCCTTTTCCGGACCGGAACACAGAGCGGGGCCGCCCAAACTGAACGCAGTACAACAAGGAAGAGATACGAACTTTGAGCAGCCACTATGACGTCCTTGGAGTCTCACCCGAAGCTACGGGCGAAGAGATCAAAAAGGCCTACCGCAAACTGGCCCGCACCCTTCACCCGGATGTAAACCCCGGTGCGGACGCTTCAGAACGCTTCAAGGCAGTAACTCACGCCTACGAGGTCCTTTCCGACCCCCAAAAGCGGAGGATCTACGACACCACAGGCAACGAGAACGGCACGGACAACGGCTTCGGCGGTGCCGGTTACGCGGGCCAGGGCTTCGCTTTCCAGGACATCTTCGACACCTTCTTCGGCGCCGGTGGCACCTCCGGCCCGGCTTCCCGCGTCCGCCGCGGCCAGGACGCCCTCATCAGCGTCCGGGTCGACCTTCGCGACGCCGTGTTCGGCGTGAACAAGAAGCTCGAAGTGGATACTGCCGTGGTCTGCCCCACCTGTGACGGATCCTGCTGCCGGCCCGGCACCCACCCCGAGCGCTGCGACATCTGCGGCGGCAGCGGCCAGGTCCAGCGGGCCGTGCGTTCCATCCTGGGCCAGGTCATGACGGCCGCCCCCTGCGGCACCTGCGAAGGTTTCGGCACGGTCATCAAGGATCCATGCAACGAGTGCAGCGGCCAGGGCCGTATCCGCAGCCGGCGGTCGCTGACCATCAAGGTTCCCGCTGGTGTGGCCACCGGAACCCGGATCCAGCTCGCCGGGCAGGGCGAAGCGGGACCTGCAGGCGGACCGACCGGTGACCTGTACGTGGAAATCCGCGTCAACAATGACGCCACCTACGTGCGGGAAGGCGATGACCTCCACGCCACCCTGCACATCCCCATGACGGCGGCTGCACTGGGCACGGACGTCAGCCTGGAAACGTTCGACGGTACCCAGGACATCGACGTCAAGCCCGGAACACAGTCCGGCGAGATCATCACCCTGCGTGGCCTGGGTGTCACGCACCTGCGGGGATACGGCCGCGGGGACCTGAAGGTCCACCTCCAGGTGGACACTCCGGCCAAGCTCGACCCGGCACAGGAGGACCTCCTCCGGCAGCTCGCCAAGCTCCGCGGCGAACAGATCACCGAGGGCAAGCTCGCCGCCAGCGGCGGCATGTTCGCCAAGCTCCGGGACCGGCTCGGTAACCTGTAGCGGTGAGCAACCCCGTCTTCTTCACCTCCGCCGGTTCACTGGCGGGCATGGTGCCCGGCCAGCTCTTTGTCCTCGAAGGGGCGGAGGCCCGGCATGCAGTCACCGTCAAACGCCTGTCTCCGGGCGAGGCCGTGGACATTGTCGACGGCGCCGGCGCGCGCATGAGCGGCAAGGTCGCCTCCGCCGCGCCCACGGGACTTGAAGTGGAGTGCGGCGCACTGGCAATGGAAGACAGGCCGGACGTCCGTCTGGTGCTGGTTCAGGCCCTGGCCAAGGGCGACCGCGACGAACTGGCCATTGAAACGGCCACCGAGCTGGGCATCGATGCCGTCATACCCTGGCAGTCGGAGCGGTCCATCGTGCGCTGGAAAGGTGACAGGGCCGCCCGCGCCCACGCCAAGTGGGAGTCCACCGTGGCCGCCGCCGCCAAGCAGGCGCGGCGCGCCTGGATCCCCGAGGTCCGGGCCGCCGTCGATACTGCCGGGCTTTCCGCCGCCGTGGAGGGTGCAGACCTGGCCGTCATCCTCCACGAAGATGCCGTGCGTCCGCTACGGACCGTCCTGGAAGCGTGGCAGGGGAGTGGGCACGACGGAATCCGGGAAGTCCTGCTGATCGTCGGCCCGGAAGGCGGAATCAGCCAGCGGGAAGTAACGAAACTCTGCGACAAAGGCGCTGTGACCGCCCTGTTGGGGCACCACGTCCTGCGGTCCTCCACGGCCGGGCCTGCCGCCGTCGTGCTTGCAAGCGACATCCTTGGCCGGTGGACGGCTACCTGACCTTGAAGGACCTGGTGTCCTCGTTGCGGTCCGGCTCCCCGCCGGACCCTGCCTGCGCCACCCGGAGCTCATAGCCGCCGGCCGGCAAGGTCAGTGCCAGCGTAAAGACGCCCGCCTGCCCCTGCCCGGCGCCGGCCGTGGTTTCACCGGTCAGGAACGGGGCCTTGCTGCCGCCGTCCCCGGACTGCAGGATCTGCCAGCGGAGCTTTGCTCCCGGCGACGTGCTGCGGCCGGTGATCTTTACGCTGCCGGCAGGCACCTCGGTGCTTTCCTGCGGATCTATGATCCACACCGGCGCCACCAGCCCGGCTGCCCGGGTCATCAGTGCGCCCAGCTGGACTTTTCCGAACGCGACATAGTCCGTGTGGCCGTCCACGAGGATCCGCACCCGGACCTGCTGCCCTGTGTCGATCAGGCCCGAACTGGCAGCGGCGGCGGTCGCCGTGTAGATCAGCTGTTGGATGGCGCGGGCGGCCATGTCGGCGTCGAGGTTGCTGTTGAAGGCGTCGGCCGAGACGTCGACCGTGATGATGTCCTTGCCCGAGATGGAGGTGGCAAGTTTGTCCGGGTTCTGCCAGGGCGTAAAGAAGTCGGGGTCCAGCGGCTTCTCCGACATCATGGCGCGCAGTGCCCGCGTCACCGGGTTCTCCTGTTCCGGAACGTCCCGGAACTCACGGTAGAGGAAGATGTTCCCTCCGCTGCGGCCAATCCAGTACACCGGGGCCTTATTGGAGGACTGGGTGGTTTCCAGTGGGGCGCTGGTGGCCGGCGCGTCCGGCATGGTGCCGCCTGTGGCCGGGACTGAGGCGGAGGTGGCGGAGGGCGTTGGTCCGTTCTCGGCGGTGCAGGCTGCAAGGGCGGGAACGAGCACCAGGATTCCTGCGAGGACGGCAGGGCGCACTCGGCCCATCGGTCGTCCTGCCCGTTCGGGCACAGAGGTTTCCGGCACTGTCCTGCCTAGTCCTTTCCTGGCGTGGCGGGCCGATCCCCCTGGCGGCCTGGCGTTCCAGCAGACGCTGGATTTCCAGCATTGCACAGGGGAGGGTGCCTCCAGCCGCTCTTTGGCCTCCCCGGCCGCAACTGCAACGGGAACGATATGAGGCCGATATGAAGTTGATACCTAACGCTGCATTCTTACCCGTTTGCGGGTCCACTTCCCTGGCTGAGGGGCCGGTGCCGCGGGCAGTGGGGTGACCCGCCTGGTCTGCGTTCCAGTGCCCAGTCGGGGCGGGTGCTGGCGTAAGATAAAGGGATCGCTGGGCAAGGAGCACCGTGCAAGGGGCGCCGGCATCAGCCGAAGCAAACAAATGATGTCGATCTTCGAGGGGACCACGGGCCTGCGGGCCAGCACCATGACTGAATCAGCAAATGGTAAGCGCCGGCTCAACACGGGCGACGGCAGTCCGGGGGAATTCCCGCACTCCCTGCCTGGCATCCGGACCGAAGTAGTCCTCTTTGAGAACTCCGACCAAATGGTTCAGTCGCTCGGCAGCCATGACGAGGCGCTGCGGTTCATCGAAGAGCAGTTCCCGGACGTCAACTTCCATGCCCGTGGCAACGAACTGTCCATCAGCGGTCCCGTCAGTGACGTTCCCCGCATCATGCGGCTCCTCCAGGAAGTCCGTGGCCTGGTGGCCCGGGGCACGGTCATCACGCCCGCGGTGCTGCAGCAGCTGGTTGCCCTCCTGCGCACCCAGTCACTCCAGAATCCCGTGGATGTGCTCACCCACGACATCCTCTCCAGCCGCGGCAGGACCATCAGGCCCAAGACGCTGAACCAAAAGAACTACGTTGACGCCATCGATGCCAACACGGTCATCTTCGGCATCGGCCCGGCCGGCACTGGCAAGACCTATCTCGCCATGGCGAAAGCCGTCCAGGCACTGCAGCAGAAAGAGGTCAGCCGGATCATCCTGACACGCCCTGCGGTGGAGGCGGGGGAGCGGCTCGGGTTCCTGCCCGGTACGCTCAGCGACAAGATCGATCCCTACCTGCGCCCGCTCTACGACGCCCTGCACGACATGATGGACCCGGAATCCATCCCGCGGCTCATGGCGGCCGGCACCATCGAGGTCGCGCCCCTTGCCTACATGCGCGGCCGCACCCTCAACGACGCCTTCATCATTCTTGACGAGGCCCAGAACACCACGCCGGAACAGATGAAGATGTTCCTCACCCGGCTCGGTTTCGGATCCAGGATGGTGGTCACCGGAGACGTCACCCAGGTGGACCTGCCCTTCGGAACGCGTTCCGGGCTGCGGATCGTCGAAGAAATCCTGCAGGGCATCGAGGGCATCAACTTTTCTGTCCTGGATGCCGCCGACGTTGTGCGGCACAGGCTTGTTGGCGACATCGTCAACGCCTACAGCATCTGGGATGAAGCCCAGCGGAACCGCGTCAAACATTCAGCAAGCCGCGAAAAACGGGGGGAACACGCGTGAGCATCGAGGTGAACAACGAGTCCGGCGTCCAGGTGGACGAGTCCGGGCTCGTGGCCCTGTCGCGGTACATTTTTGAGCAGCTCTACATCCATCCGCAGGCTGAACTCTCCATCCTCCTGGTGGATGAACCGGCCATGGAGAAGCTGCACATCGAGCTGATGGACGAACCGGGAGCCACGGACGTGCTCTCGGTTCCCATGGACGAGCTGACTCCAGGGACTCCTGACCGGCCCACGCCCCAGGGCATGCTGGGCGATATCGCCATTTGCCCGCAGGTGGCCACGGTGCAGGCCCGGAACGCGGGCCACTCGCTGCAGGACGAGATGCTGCTGCTCACCACGCATGGAATCCTTCACCTGCTGGGCTACGACCATGCCGAACCGGAAGAGAAGGCGGAGATGTTCGGGCTCCAGCGGGAACTCCTGTCCGGCTTCACCGGCAAAGAAGCACCTGCCGAGACGACCCAGTGACGCAACTGCTCCTGGTCGCGGTGGCACTGGTTTTCCTTGCCGTCGCGGCCCTGCTGACAGCGGCCGAGGCCGCCTTCAGTTTCCTTCCCCGGCACGACGCTGAACAGGCGCTCCACAGAAGCCGCGGCACCGCCATGCGCCGCATCCTTGCAGAACCGGTTGCCCACACCCGGGCCCTCCGCTTCTGGCGCGTCTGGTTCGAGATGGCCTCGGCCGTTGCCGTCGCCGTCCTGATCGCCAGCCTGCTGGACAACGTCTGGGTCGCCGGCCTGGTGGCCACCGGCATCATGGCCCTCCTGGGGTTCGTGATCGTGGGTGTTTCACCCAGGCAGCTCGGCAGGCTGCACTCCACCGCGGTGGTCCGCTTCACCGCACCGATGGTCCGGTTCCTCACCAGCGTGCTGGGGCCCATTCCAGGGTGGCTCGTGGCCCTGGGGAGCTCCGCGGCTCCCGGTGCGCCCGGCGGTGACGACGCGTTCTTCAGCGAACAGGAGTTCCGGGAACTCGTGGACCGGGCCAGTGAGTCCGACATGATCGAGGACACCGAAGCCGAAATGATCCAGTCGGTCTTCGACTTTGGGGACACCCTGGTGCGAGCCGTCATGGTTCCCAGGACGGACATCGTCAGCATCGACGCCGGCTCAAGCCTCCACCAGGCCATGTCCCTGTTCCTGCGCTCGGGATACTCGCGGATCCCGGTCATCAACGAGAACACCGACCACATCCTCGGCATCGTCTACCTCAAGGACGTTGCGGCCGTCATCCACCAGCTGGGAGCGGACCAGGCGCCGCCCCTGGTGGAGTCGCTGGCCCGCGAGGTCCGCTACGTGCCGGAGTCGAAACCCGTCAGCGACCTCCTGCGCGAACTGCAAAAGGAGTCCACGCACGTAGCCATCGTGATCGACGAGTACGGCGGCACTGCCGGCCTGGTGACCCTCGAAGACCTGATCGAGGAGATCGTGGGCGAGATCGTGGACGAATACGATACCGAGAGCGCCGAAGCCGTGGCCCTGGGAGACGGCTCCTACCGGGTCAGCGCCCGGATGGGCATCGACGACCTGGGCGAGCTGTTCGACCTGGAGATCGACGACGACGAGGTGGACACCGTGGGTGGCCTCCTCGCCAAGGCGCTGGGCCGCGTTCCCATCGTGGGCAGCAGCGTGGACGTGCAGGGCGTATCGCTGCGGGCGGACCGGCTGGAAGGCCGGCGGAACCGGGTCAGCTACATCATTGCGGCACCCGTACCAAGAGTAGAGACTGACCTTGAAGGCCTCCTGGAAGAGGCCGAAGCAACCCAGCAGGGAGTTCCACGTGAGCAAGAAAAATAAGGCTGCCGAACCGGACGACTTTGGCGGTTTCCGCGCCGGTTTTTCCGTCCTGGTCGGCAGGCCCAACGCGGGCAAGTCCACCCTGACCAACGCACTGGTGGGCAAGAAGGTGGCCATCACCTCGGCCAAACCGCAGACCACGCGGCACACCATCCGCGGCATCGTCCACCGCGACGACGCCCAGCTGATCCTGGTGGACACACCGGGCCTGCACCGTCCCCGGACCCTGCTCGGCAAGCGCCTGAACGACCTCGTGGCAGACACCCTCGCCGAGGTGGACGCCATCGGATTCTGCCTGCCTGCCAACGAAAAAATCGGACCCGGCGACAAATTCATCGCCGCCCAGCTTGCCGCCGTCGGCCGCAAACCTGTGATCGCCATCGTCACCAAGGCTGACCTGGTGGACAAGCAGGCGCTCACCGAACAGCTCCTTGCCGTGGCGGCGCTCGGCCGCGAGGTGATGGGCGAGGATGGCTGGAAGGACATCGTTCCCGTTTCCGCTGCCGACGGTTTCCAGGTGGAAACGGTTGCCGACGTGCTGATCAGCCACATGCCGCCGTCGCCTCCCCTGTATCCGGACGGGGAACTGACCGACGAACCCGAAGCCGTAATGGTGGCTGAACTGATCCGCGAAGCAGCCCTGGAAGGGGTCCGGGACGAGCTCCCGCACTCCCTCGCCGTCGTGGTGGAGGAAATTGTCCCCCGGGAGGACCGGCCGGACGACAACCCCCTCCTGGACGTGCGCGTCAACCTCTACGTCGAGCGTCCCTCCCAGAAAGCCATCATCATTGGCAAGGGCGGGGCCCGGCTGCGGGAAGTCGGCACCAACGCCCGCAAGGGCATCGAAGCCCTCCTGGGTACGCGCATCTACCTGGACCTCCACGTCAAGGTGGCAAAGGACTGGCAGCGCGACCCGAAACAGCTGGTCAAACTGGGTTTCTGACCCGTACAAACGCCCCGCCCAGGGGCGTTCCCGGCATGTTCTCCAGACTGGACCACTAAAATGGACCGGATTTCGTTTTTAGAGGAAGGTTCACCACGTGGGTCGAGGCCGCGATAACCGCGACAACGAGGCTGACTTGTCAGCCGGACCGGGACCGGCGTCCCGTCACGCGGACAGCCATGACGTCGGTGCCGCACGGCACCTTGGCCCCCTGCGCAGCATGCCCCTGTGGCTGAAGGCCGTCACAGGCGTGGTGGCCCTGGTCCTGGTGGCGGCTGCCGCATTCGCCGGGTTCTGGTTCTTCCGGCTCCAAAACAACATCTCCAAGGCCCCGCTGAACGCCGGCGGCGAAAGCACCGAGTCCCCGGGGAACGATGCCACCGGACGCCTGCAGATCCTGATCCTCGGCTCGGACACCCGGGACGGGAAGAACTCAGAGTACGGAACCGCCGACGATTCCACCGGCTACGGCAAGTCGGACGTCATGATGCTGATGGACATCTCCGAGGACAACAAGCGGGTCAACGTCATCAGCTTTCCCCGGGACCTCCTGGTGGACATTCCGGACTGCAAGGACCGGAAGACCAACAAGGACTACCCTGCCCGCACCGGCGTGATGATCAATGAGGCCATGAGCGAGGCCGGCATCGGCTGCGCCGTGGACACGGTCAACAAGCTCACCGGCATGCAGGTGGACCACTTCATGATGGCCGACTTCAACGCCGTGAAGGAACTGTCCAACGCCGTGGGCGGGGTGGATGTGTGCATCAGCGACGCGGTGTACGATCCAGACTCCCGGCTGCGGCTGCCTGCCGGAACGTCGTCCGTGCAGGGCGAAATGGCACTTGCCTACCTGCGCACCCGTCATGCCTTTGCCGACGGCGGCGACCTGGGCCGCATCAAGGCGCAGCAGGGCTTCCTCTCATCGTTGACCCGCAAGATCAAGGACGACGGGACCCTCTCCGACCCCGCGAAAATGCTGAAGATCGCCGACGTCGTGACCCAGAACCTGACAGTGGACAACGGTCTTGCGTCCGTTCCCACGCTGCTGACCATCGGCAATCGGCTCAAGGACATCGACATCAGCAAGGTGGCGTTTGTCGCGGTGCCCACCACACCGGCGCCCGTGGACCCCAACAGGCTGGTCATCGCAGAACCCGCAGGTGCGCAGCTCTTTTCGGCAATGCGCAAGAATGTGGACCTGACGGATCCCACCGCGCCCACCACACCGTCGCCCAGCGAAACGGCAGCACCTCCTGCCCCCACTGAGACGGCGACGCCCGTGCCGCCCTACAACAAAGCGATCCAGCCCGTGACCGTCGCCAACGGAAGTGGCATCAACGGCCGTGCCCAGGAGCTTGTCCAGGTGCTGGTTGCAGGCGGCTTCGCCCAGACCGGCCAGTTCCTCGCGCAGCCGGTGGCCAAGACCGCGGTGTATTACGGCAATGGCTTTGCCGACGTTGCTGCCGATGTGGCGGCGCTGCTGGGAATTCCGGCCACCCTCATGATCCCTGCTCCGGGCGTGGCAGGCGTGCAGGTGTACGTCGGCAGCGACTTCACCACCGGCACTGCCTTTGGGGCAGGAGGCGGAGCCGCCGCGGCTTTGCCCCAGGACATTGTGAACCAGACGGCAGGGGACAAGGTGTGCCAGCAGGCGAATCCTGACCTGATCGTGCGGCAGTAACAGCCGGTCTTCCCTGCACGGACAAATCTGTTCCGCAACAAAATGGGCCCCGCCAATGGCGGGGCCCATTTTTGCTGTTCAGCTACCAGATGCTCACGCGCTCAGCGGGGGGCATCCACATTCCGTCGTCCTCGGTAACATCGAATGCCTCGTGGAACGGGTCGAGGTTTTTCGCGATGGCGTTGGTCCGGAATTCGTTGGGGGAGTGGGGATCGGTGGCAAGCCGCCGGATGGCCTCCTCCTGCCGGATGACCTGCCGCCATCCAGCTGCCCAGGACGCGAAAAAGCGCTGTTCCCCGGTCAGGCCGTCAAGAACCTCCGGCTCCTTGCCGTCCAGGCTGATCCGGTATGCCTTGTAGGCGATGGTCAGCCCTGCCAGGTCGCCGATGTTCTCGCCGAGCGTGAGCCGGCCGTTGACGTGGTGCCCGGGCGCGGCCGTGGGGGAGAGCGCATCGAACTGTGCCACCAGGCGGGCCGTCAGCGCCTCGAAGGCCCGGCGGTCCTGCTCCGTCCACCAGTTGCGAAGGGCCCCGCCGCCGTCGAACTGTGAACCCTGGTCATCAAAGCCGTGTCCGATCTCGTGGCCGATCACGGCCCCAATCCCACCGTAGTTCACGGCGTCGTCGGCGTCGGCGGTGAAGAACGGCGGCTGCAGGATGGCCGCGGGGAACACAATTTCATTCATCATGGGGTGGTAATAGGCGTTGACCGTCTGCGGCGTCATCAGCCACTTGTTCCGGTCCACCGGCTTGCCCACCTCATCAAGGTGACGGTCGACGTCGGCATTGTGCGCGCGCTCCACATTGCCCAGCAGGTCGTCGGGGTCGATCTCCACGGCCGAGTAATCGATCCACTCGTCCGGGTAGCCGATCTTCGCGCGGAACGCCTCCAGCTTGCGCAGGGCCTCGGCTTTGGTGTCCTGGCCCATCCAGCTGACGTCATTGATGCTGCGGCGGTACGCCTCGATGAGGTTCGCCACCAGGGTCTGCATCCGTGCCTTGTGGGACTCGGGGAAGTGCCGGGCCACGTAGATCTGGCCGACGGCCTCCCCGAGTCCGGCCTCGACGACGGCCACTCCGCGCTTCCACCGGTCCTTGTTGCGGGGCGTGCCGCTGATGGTGGTGCCGTAGAACGCGAAGTTGGCATCCACGAATCCGGAGGACAGGTACGGCGCCGCCGCGCTGACGACGCGCATGGCCAGCCACTCCTGCCAGATGGCCACCGGGACTTCGTCCAGGAGACCGGCGGCGCCGGCAAAGAAGTCGGGGGTGCTGACGACGATTTCCGTACGCTTGCCAGCGTCGATTCCCGCAGCCTCGAACCAGGTGGCGAAGAGGGGGAAGAGTGCGGTGGCTTCGTCCGCCGTCTTCAGGTTGTAGGTCTTCTGCGGATCCCGGAGGGTGACGTTGTCCCAGTGGTGGGATGCCAGCTTTGTCTCCAGCCCGACGACGCGGTCCGCGGCACCCTTCGGATCCGCCAGTCCGGCCAGTTCAAACATTTTCTCCACGTGCGCTGTGTAGGCGGCGACGATCGGGGCGAACTTCTCTTCCCGGTAGTAGGACTCGTCGGGCAGGCCCAGGCCGCCCTGCCCTGTGTACAGCAGGACCCGGTCGGGGTTGCCCGCATCAGGGGCGGGATAGATGTAGAACAAGCCGCCCACGTCCGCGCGGAACAACCGGCCCGCCAGGGCAATGAGCTCCGGGACCGAGGCCGTGGCGAAAACCTCCGCGAGCCGCCCGCGGATGGGCTCCATGCCCTTGCCCTCAACGGTGGCTTCGTCCATGAAGCTGTTGTACAGCCCGCCGATCTTCCGCTCGATCCCCGTGGCGTCGTCGCCTCTGGCCGCCGCTTCCTCGATGATGTCCCGGACGGCGATCTCGGACCCGTCACGCAGGGCGGTGAAGGTGCCCTCCAGGGGCCGGTCATCTGGAATCTCGGTGGCCTTCAGCCACGCGCCGTTGACGTGCTGGTAGAGGTCATCCTGCGGCCGGACTGTGTGATCAATGGTGGAAAGATCGATCCCCGAAATGGGCACTGCAACTCCTTTGCTGGGACGCTGCTGCCGGGCGGAACACCGGAAGGCGTCTGCATGCTGGACTTTACGGACGGTAGTGCCCTTTCATCTTACGCACCCGTGTTACCCTCAAAGTGTGCGTGCAGAGCTCCTTCTCCTTAGCTGCCGCGGCGAGGCCACAGACGCTATCTAGCGCACGGCCCACCCTCGCTGCGGAGTTTGTGTTGCCCGGCCACCCTTTCACTGAAGATCGATAGAAAAGGCCACGAACATCATGCGAAACGCACAGAAGCCCTCAGGAATGCCCGCCCACCGGTACACGCCGTTCCAGGACCAGATCAAAGTTGAGCTGCCGGACCGCACCTGGCCGGACAAGGTGATCACCAAGGCCCCGCGCTGGTGTGCCGTTGACCTGCGCGACGGCAACCAGGCGCTGATCGACCCCATGAGCCCCGCCCGCAAGATGAAGATGTTCGACCTCCTGGTCCGCATGGGCTACAAGGAGATCGAGGTCGGGTTCCCGTCGGCATCGCAGACGGACTTCGACTTTGTCCGCCAGCTCATCGAGGGCAACCACATCCCGGATGACGTCACCATCCAGGTCCTGACCCAGGCCCGGGAACACCTGATCGAGCGGACCTACGAGTCCCTCGTCGGCGCCAAGCAGGCCATCGTCCACCTCTACAACTCGACGTCCGTGCTGCAGCGGCGCGTCGTGTTCAACCAGGACGAAGACGGCATCCTGGACATCGCCCTGCAGGGTGCCCGCCTGTGCAAGAAGTATGAGGAAACGCTCGCGGACACCCACGTGACCTACGAGTACTCGCCGGAGTCCTTTACCGGTACCGAACTCGAGTACGCCGTCCGGGTCTGCAACGCGGTGGCCGATGTGTTCGAAGCCTCCGCCGACCGCCAGGTGATCATCAACCTGCCGGCCACAGTGGAAATGGCCACCCCCAACGTCTACGCCGATTCCATCGAGTGGATGAGCCGGCACCTGCACCCGCGCGAAGGCATCATCCTCTCGCTGCACCCGCACAACGACCGCGGAACCGGGGTGGCTGCCGCCGAGCTGGGCTACATGGCCGGCGCCGACCGCATTGAAGGCTGCCTGTTCGGAAACGGTGAACGGACCGGAAACGTGGACCTGGTCACCCTGGGCCTGAACATGTTCGTCCAGGGCATCGATCCCATGATCGACTTCTCCAACATCGACGACGTCCGCCGGACCGTTGAGTACTGCAACCAGCTGCCGGTACCGGAGCGTTCGCCGTACGGTGGCGACCTGGTATTCACCGCATTCTCGGGTTCCCACCAGGATGCGATCAAGAAGGGCTTCGAAGCCCTGGAGCGCGACGCCGCCGCTGCAGGCAAGGCCGTGGACGACTTCACTTGGCAGGTTCCGTACCTGCCGGTTGACCCCAAGGACCTGGGCCGCAGCTATGAGGCCGTCATCCGCGTGAACTCGCAGTCCGGCAAGGGCGGTGTGGCCTACCTGCTCAAGAACGAGCACAGCCTGGACCTGCCGCGCCGCGCACAAATCGAGTTCTCCGGCGTTATCCAGCGCCGCACCGACACCGTGGGCGGCGAGGTCAGCGGAGCACAGCTGTGGCAGATCTTCCAGGACGAATACCTGCCGTCCGGCCAGTCCGAAGGGCAGTGGGGACGCTACTCCCTGGGCGGGGTCAAGACGGAAACGGACGCCGACGGCGGCATGACGCTTCACGCCGCACTCACCATCGACGGTGCCCAGGTCAGCCGTACCGGCACGGGCAACGGTCCCATCGCCGCACTGCTGAACATCCTCCACGAGGACGGCTTGGACGTGCGGGTGCTGGACTACAGCGAGCACGCGCTGTCTGAAGGCGGCAACGCCGCGGCGGCTGCTTATGTCGAATGCGCCGTGGGGGAGCGGGTCCTGTGGGGTGTCGGCATCGACGCGAACACCAGCATGTCGTCCCTCAAGGCCGTCATCTCGGCGGTCAACCGTGCCATCCGGGATGCCCGGGCCTGATACCTGCAGGTGGTGCCGCCGGGACCAACCGGCGGCACCCCCGTGGCGTGGCAGCGCGCCGCCGGGCAGGATGGGAAGATAGAACGTGGTCCAACAGTCTTTTGCCTCCCGGGCCTACCGGGACGACGCCGTGGTGCTCCGTACCCACAAGCTGGGCGAGGCGGACAGGATCATCACCCTCCTGACGAAGCACCATGGACAGGTCCGCGCCGTCGCCAAGGGTGTGCGCCGCACCAGCAGCCGCTTCGGTGCCCGGCTTGAACCCTTCATGGTGGCAGACCTGCAACTGGTCTCCGGCCGCACGCTGGACATCGTCACGCAGGCCGTCGCCAAAGGCGCCTACGGCGGAAGCATCGCCGCGGATTACGGCAGGTACACGGTTGCCGCCGCCATGACGGAGACCGCCGAGAAACTGACGGACGTGGACGGCGAGGCCGGCACCGCGCAGTACAACCTGCTGGTGGGAGCCCTCGCTGCGCTGAGCCGTGACGAGCATGCGGCGGGCCTCATTCTGGACTCCTACCTGCTGCGCGCCCTGGCCACCGGCGGCTGGGCCCCCAGCTTCACCGACTGCTCCCGCTGCGGCATGCCGGGCCCGCACACGGCGTTCTCCGCGCCCCTGGGCGGCATGGTCTGTGCACAGTGCCGGCCGCCCGGGTCACCGGCCCCCGCAGCCGAAACCGTGGTCCTGCTGGCGGCCCTGCTGACCGGGGACTGGAGCACCGCGGACGCGTCCTTGCCGCAGCACCGCAAGGAGGCCGCCGGCCTGGTGGCCGCTTACCTGCAGTGGCATCTGGAACGAGTATTGAAGTCCCTCAAACATGTGGAGCGTAGCTGACAGTGGCCCTGGGAAAAAAGAACAACGCCCCCCGGAAGCGTACCCACCCCGTGGTGGCCCCTTACCCGCATCCTTCCGGTGCGGTGGCACCGTCCATCCCGGCTGAGTTCATCCCCCGGCATGTGGCAATCGTCATGGACGGCAACGGCCGCTGGGCCAACCAGCGCGGGCTGCCGCGGATCGAGGGGCACAAGGCGGGGGAGCCCGCGCTGCTCGATGTCATGGCAGGAGCCATCGAACTGGGCATCGAATATGTCAGCGTCTATGCGTTCTCCACGGAAAACTGGCGGCGTTCACCGGAGGAGGTGCGCTTCCTGATGGGATTTAACAAGGACGTGCTTCGAAGGCAGCGGAACCAGCTGGACGACTGGGGTGTCCGGGTTCGCTGGGCCGGTCGCCGGCCGCGCCTCTGGGGTTCAGTCATCCGGGAGCTGGAGGAGGCCGAGCAGTTCACGGTGGCAAATACCACCTGTAATTTGACCATGTGTGTTAATTACGGCGGCCGGGCCGAGATCACCGACGCCGTGTCCGCGATTGCCGAAGACGTGGCGGCCGGCAGGCTGAAGCCGGGCGCCATCACCGAGCGGACCATCCAGAAGTACCTGGATGAGCCCGATCTTCCCGACGTCGACCTTTTCCTGCGCAGTTCGGGGGAGCAGAGGCTGTCCAACTTCCTGCTCTGGCAGTCCGCGTATGCGGAGTTCGTCTTCATGGACACGCTGTGGCCGGATGTTGACCGGCGGACCCTCTGGGCCGCCGTCGAAGAATATGCCAGGCGGGACCGCCGGTATGGCGGTGCCGTTGATGCAGCCGCTGCACCGGCGGATCCCCAGGCGGGTTAGCCCTGCCCATAGGCCCGCAGCCACCGGGCCAGCCGCGAATAGGCATCGGTGCGGATCGGCTCCGGCGAGAGGAAGACGTCGTGCAGGGCACCGTCAATCCGCTCGATGGTCACCGTGCGGCCCAGCGTGAGTGCGCGGGTACCGATGATATTCACATCCAGGACGGCATCGGTGCGGCGCATTTCCTCGGACCAGAGCAGGCCGTTCGCGCTTCCCTTGGAGAGCAGGACCAGAATCGGCGCCTCGATTTCCAGGCCGCGGGCCACCCGGGCATGCCCGGCGAGTACCGCCCGCAGCCAGCCTGCGCGCACCGGGAATGCCATGCGGGGCCGGTACCGCTCATCAACCGGCCACTCGCCGTCGGCCGCGCTGCTGATGGTGCGCCAGTAGTGGCCTCGCTCCGGGAGCCGGAGAACCGCCTGCGGGCGGAAGCGGGCCACGGGACGGACCATGCTGGACGCGGCGCGCCGCACCAGCGAACTCCCGTGCATCTCCAGCCAGGGGCTGTTCAGGATCAGCAGTGAAACGGCTTCCGGATGCCCGCTGCTCCACAGGGCCGCCACCAGCCCGCCGGTGGAATGGCCCATCAGCGCCAAAGGTCCGGGCACGCCCTCCAGGCGGATGATGCGGGCTGCTTCTTCGATTTCGGCGTCGTAGGCGGCGAGGTCCGCCACATAACCGCCCGGAGCCTCCGGGCGCAGGCTCCGTCCGTGGTTGTGCATGTCCAGTGCGTAGAAGTCGTAACCGGCCGAGGCCCAAAACCGCGCCAGGTCCACGTTGAAGAAATAATCGCTCCAGCCGTGCAGGAAAAGCACGGCACGGCGGTGGCCGTCGGCGACGCGGCTGTCCGGATCCGGCCGGAGCCGGACCAGGGTTGCCGTCCGTGCCACCCCGTCGGGGCCGGCGGCCGCGAAGGTGTGGGACTCGAAATCCGCGCCCAGGATGTCCTGCTGCCACTGCATGACCTCATGCTAGACCGGCGCGCCGGGGCACGCCGCCCGTGGGGCAGCTTCTCCGTTTTGGTGTGGCGCCCCCGGAGACGGGAAACTGGAGGCATGCGCGTTTATCCCACTTTCTTCAGGCTGGCCTTTTCATGGATGGACGCCGAGCGCGCCCACAAGATCGGATTCAAGGGCATCCGTCTCGCGCATGCGTCGGGCGCCGGACGGGTCCTGCAGAAGCTGACCGCCCCTGCTCCGTCCCTGCAGACCACCGCTTTTGGCGTCACTTTCCCGTCGCCGTTCGGGTTGGCTGCCGGCTTTGACAAGGAAGGGCACGGTATCGAGGCGCTCACCGATCTTGGATTCGGGCACATTGAAGTGGGCACCATCACCGGGCAGGCACAGCCGGGCAATGAAAAGCCGCGGCTGTTCCGCCTGGTCCAGGACCGGGCCGTCATCAACCGGATGGGCTTCAATAACGACGGCGCGTCGGCCGTTGCGCCCAGGCTTAAGGCCGCGCGGGCCGCGCTTCAGCGCCGCTACCCGGCGGTGCGTCCGGTCATCGGCGTCAACATCGGCAAAACCAAGGTGGTGGAACTTGCCGACGCCGTGGACGACTACCTGGTGAGCGCCCGCAGCCTGGCGCCTGCCGCCGACTACCTGGTGGTCAACGTCAGTTCTCCCAACACCCCGGGACTGCGGTTGCTCCAGGACGTGGAAACGCTCCGTCCGCTGCTGACCGCCGTTGGACAGGAAGCTGACCGCGCCGCCGGACGCCACGTACCGCTGCTGGTAAAGATCGCACCCGACCTCAGCGACGAGGACATCGACGACGTGGCGCGCCTTGCCCTGGACCTGAAACTGGACGGCATCATTGCCACCAACACCACGATCGCCCGCGCAGGACTGTCCTCGCCGGCCGAAGAGGTGGAGAAATGCGGCGCAGGCGGCTTGTCCGGCGCTCCCCTGAAGGAGCGTTCCCTCGAGGTGCTGAAGCGGCTCAAGCACGCCACCGGCGACGCCCTGGCCCTCGTGTCGGTGGGCGGCGTGGAGTCGGCCCGGGATGTCCAGGACAGGCTCGACGCCGGCGCGACCCTGGTGCAGGGTTACACCGCTTTCCTCTACGAGGGCCCGTTCTGGGCAGCCCGGATCAACAAGCAGCTTGCGCGGACGTGGCGGTCCTGACGCGCCCTGCCGGATGCCTCCCGTGACGGGGAAGGCGCTTTAAACCAGACACCCCGGCGGTATTTCCGCCGGGGTGTCTGTTGTTTAATTTTGTGGGGTCAGGCCGGGTACTGTCCGCGCTGGACCTGGGGCTTGGGCAGCCGCAGCTTCCGGAACTGCAGGGACCGCATGGAACCGTACCAGACGGTGCCGCCCTCCACCTGCCCGAACTTTTCCGCCAGGCGCTTGCGGAGCTTGCGGGACAGAATGAAGACGTCCACGAAGACCGCCAGGAACATGACCCAGAAAGCGCCAAGGACGTAGATCATCATGTCGCTGGAAGCCGGGACCACCAGGGACACCAGCACGAACACCAACGCACCGAACATCAGGTATTCCCCGAGATTGAAACGCGCGTCCACGAAGTCGCGGGCGAAGCGTTTCTGGGGCCCCTTGTCGCGCAGCGGCAGGAACTTCTCGTCACCGGTGTCCAGGGCCCGGCGCATCTTAAGGCGCTGGTCCTGCACGGCCTGGCGTTCGGCGGCCTTGGAGGCCTTGCGGTCCTCGGGCACCAGCGGCCGCTTGCGGGCGGCCTCCTGGGCCTTCCGCGTGGGGGTCGGGGCGCCCTTGCCCGCCACACTGTTCTGCCGCGCCGCTGCCTCCGCTGCCTGCTGGTCTATGGTTTCCTGCGCCGAGGGCGCTTCTTTTCTACGTCCGAACACCTGACCAGAATACCTTGCAGCGGCGTGCCCGCTGCTTGCTTCCGCGCCTGCCCCGGCCGGCACCCGAATGTGACGGGGGTAATGTTTTGGCCATGACTCCATCACCCGCGGCAACCCCGCACAGCACCACCACCACCACGGCAGGACCAGGCCCTGAAGCTACCGGAAGGACGGAAGATCTTCGTTCAGCGGTAGACCGTTCCTTCGACCAGACACTTGCACGGCTCAAGGAGCTCGTTGCCATCCCCGGGATTGCCTGGCCCAGCTTTGAGCGCACCCCCCTGGAGCGAAGCGCCGAGGCCGTCGCGGAACTCCTTCGGGGTGCCGGGATCGGAGAGGTCCAGGTGCTGACCGTGGACAAAGCCGACGGTACGCCCGGTGGGCCGGCCGTCGTCGCCCGCCGTCCTGCCGCCGAAGGAAAACCCACCGTCCTGCTGTACGCCCATCATGACGTCCAGCCGGTGGGCGACGAATCCCTGTGGGAAACGGAGCCCTTCACCGCCGTCGAAAAAGACGGACGCCTTTACGGCCGGGGCGCCGCGGACGACAAGGCCGGGATCATGGCCCACGTCGCCGCCTACGCCGCCGTTGCCGAGGTCGTCGCCGGCTCGTTGGGGCTGGGCGTGACGTTCTTCATCGAAGGCGAGGAAGAAGCGGGGTCACCCACATTCCGGACGTTCCTGGAGGCGAACCGTGAACTGCTGCGGGCCGACGTCATTGTGGTGGCTGACTCCAGCAACTGGAAAGTCGGGATACCGGCCCTGACCACCAGCCTTCGCGGCCTGGTGGACGGCACCATCGAGGTGCAGGTACTTGACCATGCGGTGCACTCCGGCATGTACGGTGGGCCGGTCCTGGACGCGCCCACCCTGCTGTCCCGCCTGATTGCCACACTTCACGACGCCGACGGAAACGTTGCCATCGAAGGGCTGGTGGCCACCGACACGGCTGCCGTCGAGATGCCGGAGGCGGACTACCGGGCCGACGCGTCCGTACTCGACGGCGTCCGCCTTGCCGGAACGGGAAGCATCGCCTCGCGGCTGTGGACCAAGCCGGCGCTGTCAATCATCGGCTTCGATGCCCCCGCCGTGGACGTGGCATCCAACACACTGCTTCCACGTGCGCGGGCAAAGTTCAGCCTGCGGCTGGCGCCGGGCCAGGTTCCCGCCGAGGCCATGGAAGCGGTGCGCAGGCACGTCGAGGCCAACGCGCCCTTCGGTGCAAAGGTGGTCTTCACGCCGGGGGAGGCGGGCAACCCCTTCCAGACCGATACGTCATCCGCCGCGGCAACGGTGGCCATGTGGGCACTGGGGGAGGCCTGGGGGGTTCCGGCCGTGGAAACCGGCATTGGCGGGTCCATCCCCTTCATTGCCGACCTCACCGACCTGTATCCCAACGCGCAGATCCTGGTTACAGGCGTGGAGGACCCGGACTCGCGGGCCCACAGTGCCAATGAGTCGCTGCACATCGGTGACTTCCGCAATGCCATTCTGGCGGAGGCGCTCATGCTGGCCCGGTTGAACAGCGAGGGCCTCACCGCAGGGGAGTGAGCAGCTTTCGGCGTGCGGGCGGCCGCCCTGCTTCCAGGGAACAACCGGCGTGCTTTGACGGTTACGCCAGGAGTTAGAGCTACAGGACTGCCGCGCGTAGCATGTAGCTATAGCCCATACCGTATTTGTAGGGGCAGGCGCCGTTACGGCGACGCCGCCAGACCGTCCTAAGAAGGTAGGCCAATGAGCACCTCAACCAACGAAAACAGCACCGCCACCACCGTGGCCAGCGACGAACTGCCCGTTCACGAGGTCAACCTGACCGACGTCGCCGCCGGCAAGGTCCGCAGCCTCCTCGAGCAGGAAGGCCGCACGGACCTGCGCCTGCGCGTGGCCGTGCAGCCCGGCGGATGCTCAGGGTTGATCTACCAGCTCTACTTCGACGAGCGGCTCCTTGACGGAGACGCCGTCCGCGACTTTGACGGAGTCGAGGTCGTCGTCGACAAAATGAGCGTGCCGTACCTGAGCGGCGCAAGCATCGACTTCGAGGACACCATCTCGAAGCAGGGCTTCACCATCGACAATCCGAACGCCGGCGGCTCGTGCGCCTGCGGCGATTCATTCCACTAGGCCGGTTATTTCGCCTGATGTCGGCGCCGGGCTTCCTGCCGCATAAAACGGCACGGGGGCTCGGCGCCGACATGTGGGCGAAACGCCCGGGGGAGCGGTAAGCTCTACACCGAGTAGTAAAACTTTTTTGTGCCCGGAGCGCCGATGGCTGCCCGGACAACAGTAACAAGTAGGAAGGGCCGTCTGTGAGTTCGCAGAACCGAACCGGCAGCCGACGCAAAACGATCACCACGATCTCAAGCTTGGCTATAGCCGGCGCGTTGGTTTTGACCGGATGTTCGCCAGAGGTAGAGAAAGGGTGGATGCCCACTGAACGTGGCACCACCAGCAACACCGACCGCATCATGGACCTCTGGGTCAACTCATGGATTGCTGCGCTCGTGGTCGGCGCCATCACGTGGGGCCTGATCATCTGGTGCGTGGTCGCTTACCGGCGTCGCAAGGGAACCGTGGGCTTCCCGCGGCAGACCAGCTTCAACCTTCCGCTGGAAGTCTTCTACCTCACCATCCCGATCTTCATGGTCCTGGTGTTCTTCTACTTCACGGACCGTGACCAGCAGGCCATCGATGACCGCTCACAGCCTGCCGACGTCGTCGTGGACGTCCGCGGCAAGCAGTGGGCCTGGGACTTCAACTACAAGTCCGGCGATGTCATCCAGGAAGACCTCCACGAGGCCGGCGTCCAGGCGCACCTCACCGGCAACACCATCGACAAGGAACAGCTCCCCACGCTGTACCTGCCGGTGAACAAGTCCGTTGACCTCGAGCTCAACGCCCGCGATGTCATCCACTCCTTCTGGGTTCCCGCCTTCCTGCAGAAGCGCGACATGATTCCCGGCAAGACCAACTACATCCGGTTCACCCCCACTAAAGAGGGCACCTACGACGGTAAGTGTGCCGAACTCTGCGGCGAGTACCACTCCGAAATGCTGTTCCGCGTCAAGGTGGTGTCGGAATCTGAATTCCAGGCCCACATGGACCAGCTCAAGGCTGAAGGCAACACCGGCCTGCTCGGCGTGGAGTACGACCGCAACCCGAACCTGAACGAAACCAAGTAAGGGGAGCGACGTGGCTACGTACACCCAATCCGCACCCACGGGGGTCCTGTCGGCTCCCGTGGTACCCAAATCCAAGGGGCGCATCGTCGTCAACTGGATCACCTCCACTGACCACAAGACCATCGGGTACATGTACCTGATCGCGTCCTTCGTGTTCTTCTGCCTCGGCGGCGTCATGGCCCTGCTGATCCGTGCGGAACTCTTCGAGCCCGGCATGCAGATCCTGCAGACCAAGGAACAGTACAACCAGCTGTTCACCATGCACGGCACCGTCATGCTGCTGATGTTCGCTACCCCGCTGTTCGCCGGCTTCGCCAACGTGATCATGCCGCTGCAGATCGGCGCGCCCGACGTCGCGTTCCCGCGTCTGAACGCACTGGCCTTCTGGTTCTTCCTGTTCGGCTCCACCATCGCCGTCTCCGGCTTCATCACCCCGCAGGGTGCTGCATCCTTCGGCTGGTTCGCCTACGCGCCGCTGTCCAACACCACGTTCACCCCGGGCATTGGTGGCGATCTGTGGGTCTTCGGCCTGGCATTGTCCGGCTTCGGCACCATCCTCGGTGCGGTCAACTTCATCACCACCATCATCTGCATGCGCGCTCCGGGCATGACCATGTGGCGTATGCCCATCTTCACCTGGAACACCCTGATCACCGCGATCCTGGTCCTGATGGCGTTCCCGCCGCTGGCCGCCGCCCTGTTCGCCCTCGGCGCGGACCGCAAGTTCGGTGCCCACATCTTCGATCCTGAGAACGGCGGTGCCGTCCTCTGGCAGCACCTGTTCTGGTTCTTCGGACACCCCGAGGTGTACATCATCGCGCTGCCGTTCTTCGGCATCGTCTCGGAGATCTTCCCGGTGTTCAGCCGCAAGCCGATTTTTGGCTACAAGGGTCTGGTCTACGCCACCATCGCCATCGCGGCCCTCTCGGTCACCGTCTGGGCCCACCACATGTACGTCACCGGCGCCGTCCTGCTGCCGTTCTTCTCGTTCATGACCATGCTCATCGCAGTGCCCACCGGCGTGAAGTTCTTCAACTGGATCGGCACCATGTGGCGCGGGTCGCTGACCTTCGAGACGCCCATGCTCTGGAGCCTCGGCTTCATGATCACCTTCCTCTTCGGTGGTCTTACCGGCATCATCCTGGCCTCGCCGCCGCTTGACTTCCACGTTTCGGACTCCTACTTCGTGGTGGCGCACTTCCACTACGTGGTGTTCGGCACCGTGGTGTTCGCCATGTTCGCCGGGTTCTACTTCTGGTGGCCCAAGTGGACCGGCAAGATGCTCAACGAGCGCCTGGGCAAGATCCACTTCTGGCTGCTGTTCCTGGGCTTCCACGGCACCTTCCTGATCCAGCACTGGCTGGGCGTCGAGGGCATGCCGCGCCGGTACGCGGACTACCTCGTGGAGGACAACTTCACGTGGATGAACCAGTTCTCCACCGTGGCATCCTTCGTGCTGGGCGCGTCCCTCATCCCGTTCTTCTGGAACGTCTACATCACCTGGCGCAAGGCCGAAAAGGTCCAGGTCGATGATCCGTGGGGCTTCGGTGCTTCGCTCGAGTGGGCCACGTCCTGCCCGCCGCCGCGCCACAACTTCACGTCCCTGCCCCGGATCCGTTCCGAACGTCCCGCCCTGGACCTGCACCACCCGGAACTCCGCCAAGTCCACACCGTTGACTCGCCGGCTCCCGCAGCGGCAGTACTCGGCAACGCCGACCAGAAGGACACCGCACAGTGAAAATCGAATCCTGGATCTTTGGCTCCGGAGTCTTCTTTTTCGTTCCCGTCTCGCTGGTCTACGGATTCCTGACCAACTGGAGCGAATGGGTGGGCATCCTGGGCATCCTGCTCGTGGCCGGCCTGGCCGGCATGATCGGCGCCTACCTGGGCTTCACCGGCAAGCGCGTAGGCCTTCGTCCCGAGGACCGCAGCGATGCGGAAATCCACGAGGGCGCCGGCGAACAGGGGCACTTCAGCCCTTGGAGCTGGTGGCCCCTGGTCCTGGGTATCGCCTGCGCCACTGGCTTCCTGGGCCTGGCAGTTGGCGCCTGGGTCATCTTCATCGCCGGCGGGATCGCCATCGTAGCCCTCGTCGGCTGGGTGTACGAATACAGCCGCGGAGACCACGCACACTAGGCAAGCAATAAGAATAACGACGTCGGGCCCCACCAATATGGTGGGGCCCGACGTCGTTAAGGGGTTTTTACGGCCCTCAGCCGGCCCCCTGGGACTCCAAAAGTACGCGAAGGTCCCGAAGGGCCGCCTCCACGGTTTCACGTCCCAGGTCGTCCTCGAGCGCGGCTTCGCTGACGGACAGCTCCACCTCACACCCCTGTGCAAAGTCGGCGGCCATCACCTGGAGCAGGGACCGGGCGTCCACCTTCGCCGCGCCCGCCTTGCTGATGGTGACCGGAAGCCCTGTATCGGTGACAGCCCGGACAAATACCGCGGCGGAACGTGCATGCAGGCCTACCGGCGCTGCCACCACGGCCTTCTGTGTTGGCAAAGGGACTCCTTATACGAAAGACGGCCCCATCCGTCTGCTGGCAAAATTTCCAGACCAAATATAGCGGCCGCCATGCCTGCCGCGCGAAAGAGCGTCCGCGTCCCGGGACTGGTCTAGACCGTCCTAAAATTGAGGGGAAACCAACGGCAGGAGAAGATCATGGCAGCTGGCGCCACGGCAATCACGGGTGAAATAGACCGCACCAGCGGTACGGCCATCTACGTGCAACTTCGGGAGATCCTGCGGAGCTACATCGCACAGTCGTGCCCGCCCGGATCGGCGCTGCCATCAGAACGTGACCTTGCCGAACGGTTTGGACTGGCAAGGATGACGGTCCGGCAGGCCATCGACGCCCTGGTGGGGGAGGAGGTCATCGAGCGCGTAGTGGGCCTGGGAACTTTTGTCCGGCGCCCGAAACTCGACCTGCAGGTGAAGCTCACGTCCTACAGCGAAGAGATGCAGAGGCGCGGCATGGTGCCTGCTGCCAAGGTGCTGAGCTTTGAGCAGATCGGCGCCAGCGCGTTCCTGGCCCGCGAACTCCAGCTGGACGAGGGCACACCCCTGGTCCGGTTCCGCAGGCTCCTGCTGGCCGACGGGGAACCGATGAGCGTGGACGAGAACTTCATCCCGGCACACCGCGTCCCGGGCCTGCTCGACGGCGAGCCACCCACGTCGCTCTACAACGTCCTGAGCGAACAGTTTGGCCTGGTGATGGAGTGGGGCGAGGACATGATTGAGGCGACCGCCGCCTCCCCGTCCACGGCACGCCTGCTCAACGTGGAGGTGGGTGCGCCCCTGCTGAAGATCCAGCGGCACGCCTTTGTGGCACGGGCGATGGTTGACTATTCCGTGTCGTACTACAGGGCCGACCGGTACAAGCTGTGGGTGCCACTGCAGCGGCCGGGAGCGCGCCGCGCCCGCAGCCACTGACAGCACGCCGGGAGGCCACAGCCATGGGCCGTTGGTGGCGCACGCAGGAGAACTCTTAAAGCAGGAAGGGCCCGATCCATAGGATCGGGCCCTTCCTGTATCAATCGTCGCTTAGTGCGTCAGGCTCTTGGAACCTTCTGCTGCTTCAACTGCCTCGTGGCCGTGGCCGTGGGCTGCTTCAAGCTCTGCAGGGGTAGCAGGAGCAACGCGGTCCTCGAAGAACCAGCGGGAGAGGAACGCGCGGCGCTTCTCCTTGCGGGTCACGACACCGTGCTCGTTGGGCAGGGCCGGGATGACCTCGGGTGATTCAAAGCCAACCAGCTTGTAGCGCTTGTACTCATCCAGCGGGGCGTGCACCTCGATGAATTCGCCGTGCGGGAGCCTGACGATACGGCCAGTCTCGCGGCCGTGCAGGGCGATTTCCCGGTCCTTGCGCTGCAGTGCAAGGGCAACACGCTTGGCAACGATGAAGCCGATGATCGGTCCGACGAAGAACAGGGCCCGGAGCCAGTACGTGACGTCGTTCAGGGACACGTGGAAGTGGGTGGCAATGAGGTCGGAACCTGCAGCTGCCCACATCACGCAGTACCAGATGAATCCGGCAACACCGATGCCCGTACGGGTCGGGGCGTTGCGCGGGCGGTCCAGGACGTGGTGCTCGCGGTCATCCTTGGTGATCCAGCGCTCGATCCACGGGTAGGTGAACATCACGGTGAACAGGATGCCAGCGGGGACCAGGGCCGGGAGGAGCACGTTGAACGTGAACACGTGACCGAAGAAGATCTGTTCCACGTGCCAGTTGCCGAGTGTGCCGGGCATGAGTCGCAGGGCACCGTCGACGAAACCGATGTACCAGTCAGGCTGGGTTCCGGCCGACACCGGGGAGGGGTCGTACGGACCGTAGTTCCAGATGGGGTTGATGGTGAAGAATGCCGCCATCAGGGCGATCACGCCGAAGACGATGAAGAAGAATCCACCGGCCTTCGCTGCGTAAACAGGACCCAGGGGGTAACCGACAACATTGTTGTCGTTGCGACCGGGACCGGGGTACTGCGTGTGCTTGTGCACCACGACCATGAACAGGTGCAGGACGATCATCAGCAGGATCAACGCCGGCACCAGCAGGATGTGCAGCATGTAGAGGCGGCTGATGATGGCCGTGCCGGGGAATTCCCCGCCGAACAGGAAGAACGAGATGTACGTTCCGATGACCGGGATGGACTTGATGACGCCGTCGATGATGCGCAGGCCGTTGCCGGACAGCAGGTCATCGGGAAGCGAGTACCCGGTGAAGCCTGCAGCCATGGCCAGGATCAGCAGGACGCTGCCCACCACCCAGTTCATTTCACGCGGGCGGCGGAATGCGCCGGTGAAGAAGACCCTCAGCATGTGGACTGCGATGGATGCCACGAACAGCAGGGCAGCCCAGTGGTGCACCTGGCGCATGAACAATCCGCCGCGGATGTCGAAGGAGATGTTCAGCGAGGAGCTGTACGCTACCGACATTTCCACTCCCTTAAGGGGAATGTAGCCGCCGTCGTAGTGGGTCTCCGCCATGGACGGATCAAAGAAGAACGTCAGGAACGTTCCGGACAGCAGCAGGATGACGAAGGAGTACAGCGCCACTTCACCGAACATGAATGACCAGTGGTCGGGGAAGACCTTGCGGCCGAACTCGCGGAGGATCCCGGAGCCGCCAACTCGTGAGTCGACAAAGTCGGTGATCCGGCCTGCCTTGGTTTTGGCGACGAATGCCGGCTCAGCTGTTGATGCTGCGCTCATGCGAATCACGCTCCCAGTAACTTGGTCCTACGGGTTCATGGAAGTCGCTGGTAGCGACGAGGTAGCCCTCGTCATCAACTGCGATGGGCAGCTGGGGGAGAGGACGGCTGGCGGGCCCGAAGATCACCTTGCACTCTTGCGTGAGGTCGAAGGTGGACTGGTGGCACGGGCACAGCAGGTGGTGCGTCTGCTGCTCGTACAGAGCAACGGGGCAGCCAACGTGGGTGCAGATCTTGGAGTAGGCAACGATTCCGTTGTAACCCCATTCTTCGCGGCCCTTGGAGGGGTTCAGCGACGCGGGATCGAGGCGCATGAGGAGCACAACGGACTTTGCCTTCTCGTTGAGCTTGCCCTCCTGCAGTTCGTTCAGGCCCTCGGGAATGACGTGGAAGGCGGAACCGATGGTGACGTCCGAGGCCTTGATGGGGGTTCCATCGGGGTCGCGGGTAAGGCGCTTGCGCTTTCCGTCCTGGGGAGCCCACATGGTGTGCGCGAGCTTGTCGTCAGGGCGGGGTCCGAGGTCACCGAAGATGGCGACGGCGGGAAGCGGGGCAAGTGCGACCGCACCCAGGAGGGTGTTGCGGATCAGCGGGCGGCGCTTGATGCCGGTCTCTTCCACGATGTCGTCAACGATGCGCACCGCAGCCTGGCGGTCCTCTTCGTAACGGATGGCGTGGCGTTCCTCGGAGACTTCGTGGTCGGGCATCAGGGCCTTGGCCCAGTGCACGATACCGGTACCGATACCCAGCATTGCGAAGGCAGTGCCAACGCCGAGCAGGGCGTTCTGGAGCCGGATGGTGGCGATGCTGGAGTCATCACCCAGATCAATGGCGAAGTACGCCACCAGGAAGATCAGGGTTCCAACAACAGAAATGCCAAATAGTAAGGCGACCTGCCGTTCTGCCCGCTTTGCGGCCTTCGGGTCCGTGTCAGCCAGGCGCAAACGATGCGGGGGAATTCCAGGATCCTGGAACTTCTCCACCTCATTCTGACCAGCCGTAGCTACGGTGCCCGAGTGGTTCGGACTGCCGTCACTATGGTTGCCCATAATTCGCCTCATCCTTCTCTCGTCCCGGCAGTTGCCGGGTTAGTTTCTAATTTCAAGCTGCTGACAGGGCAGCAGAAGTTGTGTGTTCCTGCGGAACGTCAGGACGTCCTGGAGGTGAGCCAGATGGTGAAGGCGATGATGACGCCAAGACCGGCAACCCAAACGAACAGGCCTTCAGCAACCGGACCCAGCGAGCCGAGGTCGGCACCGCCCGGTGAACCGGTGGTCTCGATCTGCTTCAGGAAGGTGATGATGTCCTTCTTGCCTTCAGGAGTGATGTTCGCGTCGTTGAAGACCGGCATGTTCTGCGGGCCCGTGACCATGGCCTCGTAGATGTGCTTTCCGGATACATCGGCAAGGGCGGGTGCGAACTTGCCGCGGGTCAGCGCGCCACCGGCAGCGGCGGCGTTGTGGCACATGGCGCAGTTGGTCCGGAAGAGCTCACCGCCGGCAGCTGCATCGCCGCCGCCGTTTGTCAGGTCTTCTGCAGGAACTGCCGGGCCGGCTCCCAGGGAGGCTACGTAGGCTGCAAGCTGGTGGGTCTGCTCGTCATTGAACTGGACGGGCTTCTTCATGGCCTGGGGGCCGTTCATCTGCATCGGCATGCGGCCGGTGCCCACCTGGAAATCAACAGCGGCTGCACCGACACCCACCAGCGAGGGGCCATCCTTGGAACCACTGGCGCCCATGCCGTGGCAGGTGGCGCAGTTGGCGGCGAAGAGCTTGCCGCCCTCCTCTGTGTCGCTTGCGCTGAACGTGGTGGTCGAAGCCTTGGCCTGGTTGACGGTGGTTGCCACGGCGTACAGCCCACCCGTGATGAGGAGCCCCATCAGAAGCAGCGCTATTGCTGCAAGTGGGTGACGCCGCTTTTGTGAGAGTGCCTTCACGTGGTGGTTCCTTTATTCGATCCTGCGCCGGCTCCGGGAGCCGCTACCTGAAATTCTGCCTCTTGTAGAAAAAGAATCAAAGCTGGCTACTTGAGTACGTAGATGACCAGGAAGAGGCCAATCCACACGACGTCAACGAAGTGCCAGTAGTAAGAGGTGACGATCGCGGACGTTGCTTCGAAATGCCCGAACTTCTTCGCCGCGAAGGACCGGCCCATGATGAGCAGGAAGGCAATCAGGCCGCCGATGACGTGGAGGCCGTGGAAGCCGGTGGTCATGTAGAAGGCCGAGCCATAAGCGTTGGAGGAGAGCGAGACGTGCTCGGAAACCAGCATTGCGTACTCGGTGGTCTGGCCGGCAACGAAGAACGCGCCCATGAGGAACGTCAGGGTGAACCATTCGTTCATTCCCCAGCGGGCGAACTGCAGTGCACCTCCGGCGCGCCGCGGCTGCAGCCGCTCTGCGGCGAAGACGCCCATCTGGCAAGTAAAGGAACTGGCCACGAGGACGATCGTGTTTACGAGCGCAAAGGGGAAGTTGAGCTTGGCTGTCTCTTCCGCCCACATCTGCCCACTGGTGGAGCGCAGAGTGAAGTACATGGCGAAGAGACCGGCGAAGAACATCAACTCGCTGGACAGCCACACAACGGTTCCAACAGAAACCATATTGGGGCGGTTCAGCGTGGGGTGCGCCGGGGTACTGGGGGCATGGGTCGCAGATGTCACATAGACATTATGTCTGTAAAAGTCCGTGCTGCCCAACGCAAACCGCCTTTTCGGGGGACTTTTTCTACAAAGACGCGAAATCGCCGGGAAAAGTTCCCGCAACCGTTCACATTGGTCAGTGGCCGCCGTCGGTCGATAGCATCAGCAAGTGACTTCTCAGGCAACTACAGCGTCCGGCAACACCTGGCCCCGGTTGATCTCGGCCCTGATCAAGGGCAATGACCTCACTGCGGAGAACACCTCCTGGGCCATGGACACCATCATGTCCGGTGAAGCCACGCCTGCACAGATTGCCGGATTCCTTGTGGCCCTCAGCGCCAAAGGCGAGACGGTGGACGAGCTTTCCGGCCTGGTTGAGGCAATGCTCGCCCACGCCAACCCCGTGACAATCACCGGGGAAAAACTGGACATCGTCGGCACGGGTGGTGACCAACTTAACACCATCAACATCTCCACCATGGCCGCCCTGGTCGCTGCCGGGGCCGGCGCGAAGGTGGTTAAGCACGGCAATCGGGCGTCGTCGTCGTCGTCCGGGTCTGCTGACGTTCTTGAAGCGCTCGGTGTCCGGCTTGACCTGCCTATCGCCCGGGTGGCCCGGAACGCTGAAGAGGCGGGAATCACGTTCTGCTTCGCGCAGGTGTTCCACCCGTCATTCCGCCACACCGCCGTGCCCCGGCGGGAGCTGGCAGTGCCCACTGCGTTCAATTTCCTGGGACCGCTGACCAATCCCGCCAATGTCCAGGCTTCGGCGGTGGGCGTTGCGAACGCGCGGATGGCGCCGCTGGTGGCGGGCGTCCTGGCCCGCCGAGGGAGCAGGGGACTGGTCTTCCGTGGCAACGACGGCCTGGACGAGCTGACCACCACTGGCCCATCAACCGTGTGGGAAATCCGGCACGGAGCCGTCAATGAACTGCACTTCTCGCCGCAGGACCTCGGCATCAGCCTGGCTACTGTTGAACAGCTTCGCGGCGGCAATGCGGCGGCCAACGCGGGAGTGGTCCGCGACGTCCTTGCCGGCAGCCAGGGTCCCGCTCGGGATGCGGTCCTGCTGAACGCCGCGGCCGGCCTTGTTGCGTTCGACCTCGAAGCACAGGGCCCGTTCCTGACACGGATGCAGGAGGCTTTCGCGCGTGCCGCGCATTCGATCGACTCCGGTGCTGCCGCTGCCGTCCTGGACCGTTGGGTGTCCCTCTCCCGCGCCTAACGGCCGGGTTGCCGGATTACTGTTCGAAACCCAGCGAAAAGGCGGCGTCGAGGTCGTGCTGTGAGTACGCCCGGAAGGCGATGTGGGTGGTGGTGTGGACCACGGCGGGAACTTTCGAGAGCCTGTCCGCAATGACGTCCGCGAGGTCTTCATGCCTGCGGACCCTGGCTACCGCAATGAGGTCCCATTCGCCGGTGACGGAATACACTTCGCTGATGCCTTCGATGGCCGAAATTTCTTCCGCCGTCTCCGGAATGCGGGCGGCGTCGGTCTTGATCAGAACAAATGCGGTAACCACGTCTGTACCCCTTCAATCGGTGCCGCCGCACTGGGGAACGGCAGGCTTTTCTCTCCAGCCAGCCTATTACACGGGTGCCGTTTCCCCTGCCGCCACCCTGCCGCCCAACTTCTGGTGCCCGCTACCTGCCCGGCCTGCGGCGGAGGCGTGAGGCGCCTGCCAGCAGGAGGCGGTAGCCCACAAGGAACACCGCCAGGGCAATCGTGGCAACGATGATGAAGGGCAGGACAACTGTCTGCCCGGTCAATGCCCGCAGGAGCATGCCGCCCACCAGGCTTCCGAGCCAGACTGGAACCCCTGCCCGGGTGATGGAGAAGGGGCTCCGCCATACGCGGGCGATCATCCATCCGGCGGCCGCGCCGGCGAGGAACGGCCAGGCAGTCAACAGCACACCGAGGATGGGCTCCTCACGGTGGTGTGCATCGCGGCCAATCGCGGCGAAAACGAGGATCAGCACCATATCCACCGCTGCCGCCACCACTGCTGCCCGTGCCGGTGATGTCTGTGCAGGCTTGGTTTTCAACGAACTCATGGTTTCGAGCTTAGCCGCCGACGGGAGGTGGGCGTGTGCGGATGTCCCGTAGCCGGGGGCGGGGGAGCGGGCGGTCAGACTGCTTCCTGGAGGCGGCGGTCTTTGTGTGCTGCCTGCACCCGGTGGACAAGCCAGCTTGCCTCCCACCGCAGGTGGTAATCCATGTCCGCGTCCCACTCAATGAGGACATCGGTCACGGTGTAGGCCAAGGCGTTTGCCGGCAGGGAACGCACCGTGACGGGTGCGGGGCGCAGCAGAATAATTGGTCTGCCGGGAGCCTGCCGCAGGGCTTCGTCGCGCATCTCGGAACGGCAAGCCGGGCAGGTGGCCGTGGAATGCGGGCAGGTGTGGGGGCGGGGGAGTTCGCGCATGGGGGCGTCCTGGGGAGTAAAAGGAGTACCGGGCGCCGCCGCCGTCTGCATGACCAAAGGAGGATCCAGGGACCGCCCCATCGCGCGCCTGCGGCGGGCCGGGTGGGCCTGCCGCCATGTCCAAAAGGTTAGGACGCCCAAGGCCGTTGGCGCATGGGTGGGAGCTACCCAATTTCGATGCGGATCTCCCCGTTTTTAGGCACGTACCGGATAGGGATGAAGTAAGGTCGCTGCAGTAGTTGAGCCCACCCGCCCATAACGGAGAGATCGTGAACAAAGCCCTATGGATTTGCAGCCTGGTGGGCGCAGCCTTGGGAATCAGCCTGGGGCTGGCGATTTTCCACACACCATTCTGGGGCTTTGCGCTGGGGCTCGGAATCGGAGCTGTGGTCGGAGCCTCGATGCAAAGGCGTCATTGACCACCACTGCGGGGGACCACGCCGGAATGGCTTCTACCAGCAGCGCTCGAGACATTGATGGCGAAGTACGTTATCCGTTTTCTTGCCATGCGCGGGCGTTAGGGACGCTGATTCTTCTTGAAGACGATGTAGTCAGACATTCGGGTGGCTGCGCGGGCTGCGTGCTGTGTGATGACCGCGG
>NZ_JBEGHP010000026.1:0-193025 GCF_040676255.1 Pseudarthrobacter sp. LMD1-1-1.1
TCTCACGATGTAACGATAAGGCGGCCAGCAGCTTCCGAAGGACCGACCCTCGGCAGACCCAGGCCAACGGAACTACTGCCCTCCGATAGAGCTACTCCCGGCCCATGAATAACCGTGTATGCCAGTTGAGAATGGGCAGGAAAGTTCTTTCCAGGGCCGCCCATGTCCGTTCTCATTCCGGATGTCAGTTTTCGCATCAAAGGTGTCAGTCGACGGATTTTGGACGGTTCTCAGCCAAGTTGTCAGCCAACGCCCGCCCTTGCTGTGACTGGCAAAAGTCCTTGGCCGTGCCCGCCGCAGGCACTTTGCTGATTTACGGAACTGACAATATGAACGAGAAAGAGTTTGCCGGATTTCTCTCATCCAACCTGTCAGTTCCCACGTCGCTACTGACAACTACATTGAGAACGGACAGCCCAGCGTGGACCGCGACAACTGCTATTTACTGCATTTGGCCACATCCTGCGGAACACCGCCGCACTAACGACCGTAGCGATTTTCCCAGGCCTAGCGATTACCGGCGTTCGCCATGATGAGAACGAAGATAAGTAGCCAGACGATACCGGCGATCGTATCAATCCAGCCAAGGATCTTTCCAAGGGTGGCCGAGTGGTGCAGCGCTTCGGCTTTCCTTGCATTCGAGATCGCGAGTGGTCCGAAGACTATGCCAAGAATGAAAAACCCGAGCACACCGAAGATGGTCGCTTTTTCCTTGAACTTCGAGCCTTGAAAATGTTCCAAGGAGTTGTTCTGCTGCACGTTCGGGTAGTTCGGGTATTGGTAAGGCTGCTGGCCTGAGCTCTGCGGATACGACATGATGAACCTTTCTTGATGCTAGCTATGCGGGGCTCCCCCGCTGCCAGCACCTGCCGGTCGCCGATCGTCCCCCGGGCTAGAACATACCCCGCCAACAACGTGCTCGAACAGACTTCACGCCGAACGTTTTCAGCTTTATGTCCCCGTCACCGCCCATACCAACGGTGCTCATCCCGCGCGGATCAGCCGGACTGCAAATCTTCCTCAAGAATGGCACAGGAATCGCGCAAGAATTCATCAAGAATCGTACGGTCGCATTTCCATGAGGACTATATCGCGTTGACAACAGCGGCGTGGCCTCTGCCAGCACGAACCCCAAAGCAAAGTGACAATGCACTCTCAATAACTAAGCACTGCCCACTACTTTTTTATTACGAACGCTAATAGTTTTGCGAAGTCCGTCACCATGGGGATTTTGTCCCATTGCGCAGCCACCTGCTACACATTGTCTACTTGACTTGACGCGCAACAAATACATGGCATGCGCGTTCAAGTGTGAATGTGGGGGCAATCAAGTATGGGGATCTCTTCGCTGCTGCAAGGTAAACGCCGCAGGACTGCATCTGTTTCGGCGTTGGCCAGCATCTCGTTGGCAGCAGCAGCCCTGGCCTTCCAGTGCGACGGACTTCCTGCTGCTGACCTTAAGCTTAATGACGGCGGTGTTTGGGTTACCAAACAGTCGGACCTCTTGGTGGGCCACCTGAATTTCCCCTCGAGGGTGCTGGATTCCGGTCTTCGGACTAAAGCACCCCAGTACGACGTCCTGCAGCAGGGCGACACGGTCCTGGTTCAAGACAGCGCGAATTCCACTCTCACCCAAATCGACCCTGCTCGGGTGACACTGCTGGGAAGCGGCACCCTTCCCGCCGGGGCCAGCGTCTCTGCCGGATCTGACACTGTGGCGATCCTCGCCGACGGCGACCTCTATGCGGTCCCGATCGGCAGCATCGATGGCCTCCGATTGGGCGGTGCTGAGCCGCTGGCCAAGCTGGGTCCCGGTGCCGTGGCCACTATTGGCCTGGACGGTGTTATCCACGCATTCTCGCCGACGCTCGGTGAAGTGCGTGACTACACGCCCAAAGATCAGGACTACGTCCAGAAATCAACTCGCAAGCTTGCTGACGTCCCCAAGGACGCAAAGCTAAGCGTGGCTGCCGTCGGCCCGGACGCCGTGGTCTTCGATTCAGGGAACGGGGAACTGTACCTGCCGGGCGGCCAGAAGGTCGCCGTTCCGGACGGAAAAGGCGGCGCTCTCCAACAGAACGGGCAAGCCAACGACCGCGTCCTGGTGGGCACATTGAGCGCAGTTGTGTCCCAGCCTCTTGACGGCGGCACTGCCACCAGCACGCGCGCTCCCAAGACGAGTGCGAATTCCGCCCCCACAGCCCCTGTCTGGCTGAATGGCTGTGCCTACGCCGCATGGTCCGGGACCTCCACCTATGTCCGGGATTGCGGTGCCGGAAAGTCTGAATCCGGGATCGTCCCCAACATGCCCGCCAACGCCCAACTGGTCTTCCGGGTCAACCGGGACGTCGTCGTCCTGAACGACGTTCAGGGCGGCGGCGTCTGGCTCGTCACCCAGAAAATGCTCCTAGTGCAGAACTGGAACGACGTGGTTCCACCCCCGGACATCCAGGACGACAAGGAAGAGAAGAGCCCGGACCAGCAGGTCACCCTTCCGAAACGGACCGAACAAAACCACCCGCCCGTCGCCGTCGACCAGCAATTCGGCGCCCGCGCCGGCCGCACAGCAGTCCTTCGTGTCACCGAGGACTGCTCCGACCTCGACGGCGACGTGCTCTCGGCCTCACTGGCGGGATCGGCCCCGCCCGGCGTCGAGGTCCAGCCGGCTTTGGGCGGAGCGGCCCTTCAAGTCAGCGTCCCTGCCAGCGCCACCGGTTCCCTTTCATTCCGGTACCGCGTCGATGACGGCAGGGGCGGCACCGCGGAAGCCACCATCACCCTTGCTGTCCGACCTGCGGGGCAGAATTCCCCGCCCGAGCTGAAGCACCCCCAGTCCATCAAGGTCGAGGCCGGTGCGACGCTCCAGCAGGACGCGCTCCAAGGCTGGCGCGACCCCGACGGCGACGCGATGTACCTCAAGTCCGCGACCACCACCTCGGGGGACCGCGTGACATTCCGAAGCAACGGCATCATCGATTTCGCGGCGGTATCGGGCCAAACAGGGGTCAAGGAGGTCAAGCTCGTCGTCTCGGACGGGACGGCAGACTCGGAGGGCGTGCTCCGGGTCGAAGTGCTGCCCAAAGGCTCGCTGCGGCCCATTGCCAACGCGGACCGGATGACAGCCGTCGCTTCGACACCCCTGACCATGTCCCCGCTGCTCAATGACGTCAGCCCCTCGGGCGCACCGCTGCGGCTGGCAAAGTATGACTCGGTTCCAGGGGCCAGCATCACCGCCGACTTCACCGCGGGCACGATCACATTCATGACGGCCACACCGGGCACGTACTACATGCAGTACCTGGTGACCGACGGACCCAACTCAGCGGTGGGCCTGATCCGCATCGACGTGATCCCGGGCACCGGATCCAGCCGTCCCGTCGCCGTCCTCGATGTCGCGATGGTCCCGGTCGGCAGATCCGCCCTGGTGAACGTCCTCGCCAACGACAGCGATGCCGCCGGAGGGATCCTCATCGTCCAATCAGTGGACGTGCCACCCGGGCTGGGGATCACGGCAGAAGTCCTGGAGAACCGCGTCGTCCGGGTCACCGACACCGTCGGCCTCAGCCACCCCGTCACCTTCCACTACACCGTCTCCAACGGCAACCAGGCCGCAACGGGCGAAGTACTTGTCCTGCCCGTCCCCCTCCCTGCCACGTTGCGCCCCCCGGTGACGGTAGATGACTCCGCCACCGTTAGGGCCGGCGACGTCGTGACCATCGACGTGCTGCACAACGATTACCACCCCGACGGCGACACCCTGACGCTCCTGCCTGACCTCGTCGAACCCAAACCCACGCCAAGCGAGGGCGTAGCCTTCATCAGCGGGGACAAACTGCGGTTCCGGGCCGGGCAGAATCCGGGGACGGTGCACGCAACCTATGAGGTCGCCGACTCACAGGGCAACAGGACCGCCGGATACGTGAGCATCCAGGTGCTGCCCGAGGACGACGCCCACAACTCAGCCCCCCGCCCACAGCCCCTCACGGCCCGCGTCATCGCCGGCACCACCATCCGCATTCCCGTGCCGCTCGACGGAATTGACCCGGACGGCGACTCAGTCGAACTCCTCGGCCAGAGGGACGCCCCGAAACTGGGCCGCGTCACCATAGGGGACACCTGGCTTAACTACGAGGCCTATCCGGACTCATCCGGCCGCGACTCCTTCACTTACGTCGTCCGCGACCGCCAAGGTGCGGAGGCCACAGGCACGGTGGAGGTCGGCATCGCACCGCCAAGCTCCCAGAACCAGGCCCCGTATGCCGCCACCGATCACGTGACGGTGAAGCCGGGCCGCACCGTCTCCGTCCCGGTGCTCGCCAACGACAGCGATCCCGACGGAGACCCGATCCTCCTGGTCACCGACGGACTGAAAGTCCCTGACGGGATCTCCGCCAAGGTCACCGACGGCCGCATCCTGGTTACCGCTCCCCCACGCGCCGGCGAGTACACCGTGCAGTACACGGTCGCCGACACCTATGGCTCAAGCTCCATAGGGTCCCTCGTCCTGGACGTCCGGGAGGATGCACCCGCCCAGCGGCCCATCGCCCGGGACGACTACGTGACAAAGATCGAGATGTACGGCAAAACGTCGGTCGATGTCCCGGTTCTCGCCAACGACGAAAACCCCGACGGCGTCGCCTCGGACCTGCGCATCTCCTCCGATGACCCCAACGCGTCGGCCGGCAACGGCTCGGTCACCGTCAAACTGACTGACCTGTCCCAGGTCATTCTGTACACGGTCACGAACGAAGACGGCCTGACCGCTTCGGCGTTCATCCATGTGCCGGGCCTTAAAGACCTGAGGCCCGAACTGTCGGTCCTCAAAGCTCTTGAGGTAAAAAGCGGGGACCCACTCACCATCAACCTCGCCGACGTCGTCAAAGTGCGTGAGGGCCGCACGGCCCGGATCGCCACGGCCGACAGTGTACGGACGTCCCACTCCAACGGCGCCCCGCTGCTCAAAGACGAACACACCTTCACCTACACCTCGGCTCCGGACTACTACGGACCGGACACCCTCACGGTGCTGGTCACTGACGGCACCGGCCCGGATGACGCCAGCGGGCTCACCGCCACGATCTCCATCCCCCTCCAGGTCATTCCCGCGCAGAATGTCTCGCCCACCCTGCTGGGCACGACTATCGAGCTGGCGCCCGGGGAAGCCGAGACGCCGGTCAACCTCGCACGCCTGTCCCGGGACCCCAACCCCGGGGACCTCGAGCGCCTGGTCTACAGCATCCAGGGCAGCGTGGCGGGTGGCTTCTCCGCCCGCATCGAGGGCCAGCGGCTTTGGCTCAAAGCGGACGCATCCGCTCCGCACGGGTCGAGCGAAAAGGTTGTGGTCCAGGTCAGCGATGGCACCTCTGCCCCGACCACTGCCACGTTCACGCTGACCACGGTGGTTTCCTCCAGGCCGCCTGCCGCCGCGAATGACGACGTCGTGCCCGACGCGAAGGCCGGCCAGAAGTCCGTTGTCGATGTCCTCGCAAACGACGTGAACCCGTTCCCGGAGACACCGCTGAAGCTCCTCGGCGCCCACGTGGACTCCGGGTCAGGTACCGCGGAACTGGAAGGCGGCAAGGTCGCCATCACGCCCAGCGCGGACTTCGTCGGCGTCATGATCGTCAGCTACGAAGTGCAGGATGCGACAAACGCACCCGAGCGCCAGGTCGAAGGACACGTGAAACTGACCGTGCGCGGAAAGCCCGGCGCCCCGGGCATCCCCTCGGTCAGCTCTATCCAGGACAGCACCGTCGTGCTCTCCTGGGCTCCGCCCTCCAACAACGGCTCACCCATCACGGGCTACACGGTCTCGTCCTCGAAGGGCTATTCCAAGTCCTGTCCGTCCACCACCTGCACCCTGGACGGACTCACCAACGACGTCGAGTACACCTTCACCGTCACGGCCACTAACGATGTCGGAACCTCCGACCCCTCGCCGGTTTCGGCACCTGCCCGGCCTGATGCGCGGCCCGAGGCTCCCGCCGCGCCCGCGCTCGTGTTCGGGGACAAGAAGGTCTCCGTGTCCTGGACGACACCCACGAGCCACGGGTCGCCAGTCACAAGCTACACGCTGGAGATCTCCCCGGCACCGGCCTACGGGTCAGTCCAAAAGACCGGGGTCACCGGCAATTCGATGGTCTGGGACGGGCTCGAGAACGGGGTGGCCTACCAAATACGCGTCCAGGCGAACAACCGCGCCCCCGAACCCTCGGCCTGGAGCCCGTATTCAGCGTCGGTGATACCCGCCGGCGTGCCGGACGCACCGCCTTCGCCCGTCACCACGCCCTCGACGGCGGTGGGCAGCCAGGCGCAAATCGCCGTGAGCTGGGGAGCACCCAACGCCAACGGCGACCCCATCGCTGACTACACGCTCAGCGTGAAGCGGGGCGGCGCCGTCGTGAACACGCTTACGCTCGCCGGGACCAGCCAAAACGTCACGGTGGATACCAGCGAGTCCGACTACTCGTTCTCCGTGACGGCCCGCAACAAGGCCGGCGTCAGTGCGCCCAGCGCCGATTCAGCCCCACGTCGGGCCGCTAACGCACCCTCTGCGCCGGCCAGCGTCACGGCAACCGAAGGTGACCGCAGCTCGCAGGTCAGCTTCACGCCTGGGTCGTTGAACGGCAACCGCCCGAACGAGATCAACTGGCGCTGGAAGGCGACCCCGGGCGGTTTGACGGGGTCCTTTGGCAGCGCGACGTCCGGGACCATTCCCGGGCTGGTCAACGGCACCTCTTACACCATCCAGGTATGGGGCGAGTCAACCGTGCAGGGTGTCTCCCCGGGCGCGGCCACCGCATCGAACCCCGTCAGCCCCTACGGTGCGCCCCTGGTCCGCAACCTTGTAGGCGTGGGCGGTGACGGCACAGTGTCCTTCACCTGGTCGGTAGATGGCAACGGCAGGAACGTGACCGGCGTGCAGGTGAACACGTCGGCGGGCAACACCTCGGGCGGAGCGGGGCTGACAAGCTACCAGGCCTCCGGCCTCGGTCCGAGCCAGCAGGTCAACGCCACCGTCACGGTCACCACCGACGCGACCGATCCCGCGCGGAAGACCGCCACTGCGTCGGCATCGGCAACCAGCAACCCGGTCCGGCTCAGCATTACGCGGGGCAATCCCGACTCGCGGAAGGCCGGTACGTACTTCCTGCAGTTCAATTACGCCAACTTGCCTGCGGGCAACTACACCCTCCAGTGCTACGCCAACCAGACCCTCGGAGGCACCACTCCGTACGACTCCTGGAGCGGCTACTTGAGCGGGACGGGGAACCAGCAGGTGTGCGGCAAGGCCGACTGGCAATCAGGTTGGTACGAAATCCGGCTGAGCGGGCCGTATTCCGCGACAGTCCACCAGAACGTCTAAAGGAGCGAAGCATGACAATCACCCAGGAACAGGCCACGTGGTTCGCCGGAACCTTCCAGCAACTCAGTAACAACATCGGCCAGGCCGTCCTCGGCAAACAGGAGATCATCCGGCTCGTCCTCACAGCCCTGCTGGCCGAAGGCCACGTGCTGCTCGAGGACGCGCCGGGAACCGGCAAGACACAGCTGGCAAAATCGCTCGCGGCAACGGTGCATGGAACGCATCACCGGATCCAGTTCACCCCGGACCTGCTGCCCTCCGACGTCACCGGCATCACCGTCTACGACCAGCAGAGCCACCGCTTCGAATTCCACCGCGGCCCCGTCTTCGCATCCATCGTCCTGGCCGATGAAATCAACCGCGCCTCACCGAAAACCCAGTCGGCGCTCCTTGAGGTCATGGAAGAGGGACGGGTCACAGTGGACGGCGTGGGGCACGAGGTGGGCCGGCCGTTCATGGTCATCGCCACCCAGAACCCCATCGAGCAGGCCGGCACCTACCGGCTCCCGGAGGCGCAGCTGGACCGCTTCCTCATCAAGACAAGCATCGGCTACCCGGACCTCCAGGCAGCCGAGGCGATCCTCGGGGCTGCCTCGACACGCGACCGATCATCGACGGTCCCCCCGGTCATCACCACACAAGCGGTCTCCGACATGGCGGGCCTGGTGGACGACGTGCACGTGGATTCAGCGGTGCTCCGCTTCACGGCCCAACTCGCCGAAGCCACCCGAACCGACCCCAACGTCCGGCTCGGCGTCTCCGTGCGCGGATCGCTGGCCATCATCCGCGCCGCCAAGGTATGGGCCGCCACCGAAGGGCGCTACTTCGTCCTGCCCGACGACATCAAAGCCCTGGTGCTGCCCGTGTGGCAGCACCGGATTGTCCTGGACCCGGAGGCAGAATTCGCGGGCGTGACCGCCGAGTCTGTCCTTGCCAGGGTCCTTGCAGACGTCGCCGCACCGCAGACACGGGGCGCGGCAGCGTGAGCCAGGCAGCGCAGAGGCGGCCCATCGGACGACTGCTGTCGCCTGCGCTGCTCCCTGCCACTGCTGCCCGGCTCCGGCACCGGATGGGGCCGGGCATCGACGCCGTCACGGCGGCGACACAACGGCTCAGCCCGGTGTGGGCCGCGGCGGCATCCCGGGCGGGAATTATCAGCAGGCCCGGATGGGTCGGCCTGGCCGTGATGACCGCCGCCATCGCCCTCGGGCTCGTCCTGGGCTGGCGGGAACTCTGGGCCGCCGCCTGGGTTCTGGCGGTCCTGTTTCTCGCAGCCATCGGTTTCGTCCTCGGCAAGGCCCGCTACGACGTCGCCATTGACCTCGCCAGCAGGCGGGTCGTCGTCGGGGAACAGGCCGTGGGACGCCTGCTGGTCCGCAACGCGGGGACCCGCCCCATCGCCCCGGCACAGGTTGAGCTCCCCGTGGGCCGGGGCCTGGCCACGTTCCAGCTGCCGCGCCTGGCAGCCGGTGAGGAACTCGAGGAGCTCTTCACCGTCCCCACCCAGCGCCGCGCCGTCCTGCAGCTCGGCCCGGTCCGGTCCGTGAAGTCCGATCCCCTGCAGTTGCTGCGCCGGGCCGCGGGACTCAACGAACCCACCGAGCTATACGTCCATCCGCGCATCGTGCAACTGGCCAACTCCTCCACCGGCCTCCTGCGCGACCTCGACGGGCTCGCCAGGCAGAACATCTCGAATGACGACATCGCCTTCCACGCCCTGCGCCAATACGCACCCGGTGATGACCGGCGCCACATCCATTGGAAGTCCAGCGCACGAGCCCAAAACCTCATGGTGCGACAGTTCGAAGAAACCCGCCGCTCACAGGTGGCCATTCTTCTAGCCTCCCGGCCCACGGAGTATGCCGAATCGGACGAATTCGAACTGGCCGTCAGCATTGCCGGCTCGGTCGGCGTGCACGCGCTTGCCGACGGCAAGGCGATCACCCTGCTGGGACCCCACCGCGCCATGGCCCGCCATACCAAGGGACAGTTGCTCGACGGCCTGTCGGGCGTGGAACTGAACGAGCGGGCCCGGCCGCTGCAGGACCAGGCCGGAACGGTCTCCGCCCATGCCCCCGGCGCTTCCGTTGTGGTGCTGGTGGCAGGATCCCGGGTCGGTCCGGAACAGCTGACCCGTGCCTCCTCCCGGCTGCCCCTGGCAGCGCACCGCGTCGCCGTAACCGTGGACCCCAGCTCCGGGCTGCGCCGCCGCACATCAGGTGACCTCACCCTCCTGACGGTACCGACCCTGGAGGACCTCGGCACGGCCCTTCGGAAAGGGATCTGATGGCCATGCCACGAGACGGGCGACGGACCCTGGCGGCGGTCATCGCCGCCATTGGGGTTACCCTCGCGCTGGTTCCGCTGTACCCCGTTTATGCCGTGCCCGAGTTCTGGTCCGCGCTCGGGGGCGGAGTGCTGTTGGGAAGCCTCGCCGCGGCTGTGGGGGCCCGGTGGCGGTTGGGACCTCTGCGTGTCACGACTGTGGCCGTGGGGGCCTATTTCGCCGCCGGCGGGGCATTGGTCCTGCGTGAGGGGAGCCTTTTCGGGGCGGTTCCAACGCTGGATGTACTCAAGGCCCTCGCGCTGGGCCTGATCCAGGTTTGGAAGGACATGCTCACAGCAGCTACTCCCGTCTCCGGCATGGAGGCGCTCCTGATCGCCCCGTACGCCCTCGGCATCCTCGGCGGCGCCGCGGCGGGAAGCATCACCCTGCGCAGCCGGCGGCCCCAGTGGGGGGCCCTGCCCGCCGGCGTGCTCCTGCTCGTGGCCATCACGCTGGGCACCTACACCGCGTTCATGCCCGCTGTCCTGGGAGCCGTCCTGGCGGCCCTGCTCACTGCCTGGGCCCTTTATGCCGTCCGCTCCGGCGGCGCAGGGAACCTCGCACTGGGGGAGGTGCCCCGCGGCAACCGCCACGTGATGGCAGCAGCCACACTGGCCCTGGCACTCGGTGGGGGGATGGCCGCGGGCGCGCTCGTCCCGCTGCCCACCGACCGCACCGTTCTGCGCGACGCCGTCGTCCCACCGCTGGATGCCCACGATCTGGCCAGCCCGCTGACCTCGTTCCGCCAGTTCACCACCGGCGGAGAGTCCCTGAAACTCTTCTCTGTCGAGGGGCTCCCGCCAGGGGCGGCTATCCGCCTCGCCACGCTGGACCAATACGACGGGATCGTCTACCGGGTCGCTAACAACGGCTCAGCCGGGGCCGGACAGTTCTCCCGCGTGGGCCGCAAAATCACCACCACGGCCGAAGGCGACCAGGCCACGTACTCGGTGACCATTGACCAGCTGACCGGCGTCTGGATGCCGGACGCCGGCTACCTTGACGCCCTGGAGTTGGGCGACGGAACCCTGGCCGACCGCCGTGCCAGCCTGAACTACAACCCCGGCACCGGAACGGCTGTCATGGTCGGCGGCGTCCTCCAGGGGGACCAATACACGGCCGAAGCCATCATCCCTAAGACGCCCGACGACGCGACGCTCGCCGCGGCCCGGGTGTCCGCGATGACGCTTCCCACGCCACAAAACGTTCCCGAAATTGTCGCAACCCTGGCCACGCAGTTCACGGCGGGCGCATCCACGCCATGGGAACAGCTGAAAGCCATCGAATCCAAGCTCCACACGGCCGGATTCTTCAGCCATGGGCTCGACGGCCAAGCGAGGTCGCGCGCCGGCCACACCTCCGAGCGGATATCCACGCTGCTCGAGGGAACCCAAATGGTCGGCGATGACGAACAGTATGCCGTGGCGATGGCGCTGATGGCCCGCCAGCTCGGTATCCCGGCGCGCGTCGTAATGGGGTTCCGGCAGGACCATCCCGCTTCCGCCGGCGCCACCACCATCACTGGAGCCGACGTACACGCCTGGGTGGAAGTGCCGTTTGACCACGTTGGCTGGGTTTCCTTTAACCCAACACCACCGACGGATCAGGTGCCCAAGCAGGAGGTGCCTCAGCATCAGCAAAAGCCCCAGCCGCAGGTTCAGCAGCCTCCCCCGCCCGTGGTCCCTCCGGTCGAGCTTCCGCCCGCACCACCTGTCAAAGAAGCCTCTGACGGGTCTGCCCCGACCGACCTTGCCGGCCTGTGGGCTGCCCTACGCTGGACCGGCGCCGGTATCGGTCTCCTGTCTCTGCTGCTGGCCCCCGCTGCGCTGGCTGCCTGGCTGCGGTGGCGGCGGCGGCGCGCACGAAAAGCCGCCTCACGTGCTCCAGACCGGATCAGCGGCGGCTGGTCCGAGCTGGTCGACCTCGTCGTGGACCACGGCGCCGATGTTCCCGCCGGGGCCACCCGTCGTGAGGAAGCGACGCTGCTTGCCGAACACTTCCCCCGGGAGGCCATAGCCCCGCTGGCCTCCCGTGCCGATCACGCAGCCTTCGGGACCGGTCAGCCCAGCGATGCTGAGATCGCAGCGTACTGGGCAGATGTCGAAACAGCCGGCCAGAGGATCCGCCGCGCCGTAGGCTGGCGGCGCCGCCTGGCAGCCAGGTACTTTGCGCGCTCTGCCATGCGCGACGTCCGGCTTCGGGCTTCACGGATCCCCCTCCCCCGCATCACCAACCTTTCGTTGAAGAAGGCGAAGAACCAATGATCGACCTTGCCTGGGGAGCCCACTCCGACCGCGGCCGGCGCAGGCCCCTGAACGAAGATTCCTTTCTCGCCGAGCCGCCGCTGTTCTTCGTCGCGGACGGCATGGGCGGCCACACCGGCGGCGACCGTGCCAGTGCCGCCGCCATCGACGCCTTTGGGGAACTTCGCGGCCGTCCAATCGTGGCACTCGATGACGTGGAACGAGCCTTCGCCCGGGCCGTCCAGGACGTTTCGGGTATCAGCACCGGTGCCGACGCCGCCGGCACGACGATCTCGGGGGTGGCGGTCACCGAGCAGGGCGGCGAAGCCTATTGGCTGGTCGTCAACATCGGTGATTCGCGCACTTACCGCCTGGCCGCCGGAGTACTTGAACAGATCAGTGTCGACCATTCGGAAGTCCAGGACCTAGTGGACAAAGGAGAAATCTCCGCCACCGAAGCCGAGCGCCATCCCCGCCGCAATGTGATCACGAAGGCTGTCGGCGCCGGCTCCTACGACGAACCCGACTATTGGCTCCTTCCAATAGCCCAGGGGGACCGGATCATGGTCTGTTCCGATGGCCTCAGCAAGGAACTCGATGCAGCCAGATTGACGCAGGTGCTCTCGGAAGAAAGGTCCCCCCAGACGGCAGCTACCCGCCTCGTTCACGAAGCACTGCTGCACGGCGGCCGTGACAACGTCACCGTCGTCGTCGTTGACGCCCTCCGCGCCAACGACCGTGTGGCAGAGGTCGACGCCCTGGCGCAGCTTCCCGACGAGGACACCCTCCCACGTGTTGTGAGCACCAAAGAAAGGACTGGCCATGGGCCGCTACAGCTCGGGTGATTGGTTCGCGCTCGTGACGGACGACGGCGTGGCGATGCTTTCCCATGATGTCCCGCCGGAATTGGCGGAGAGTGTGTGGCTGGCGCTGGGTGAGGGCGGCGGCCTTACCGCCGTACTCGAGGGCATCGTCAGCGGTTTCGGCGCAAGCCTCTCGGCTTTGCCGCCCTTCGCTGTCGTGTCCCGCACCCCGTCCGGTGACGAAGTCCGCGTCGCCGTGCGCGGACCCCTCGAGGTCCGGGCCGCATCGAGCTCAGGCGAGGTGATCGTCGGCGGCATGGGCGTGGCCACCTGGAACGAACGCGGCGTCGAGGGAGTCGAATCCTTCACGGTGACCGCACCCGGCGCCGGCGCTCCGCGGCTGCCCATCAACGACGGGATCGTGCTTGCCGGTCAGATCGCGTTCACGTTCGGTGCGCCACAGACAGTGCCCCCGGATCCCTCCCTCCCCGTCCTGCTCCAGGTGCCCGCAACCCCGAAACCGCCTGCCGGACCGGACACCGACCCATCCGTCCCGGACGTGTCAAGCATCGAAGCGCCCGTCCTTGAAACCCCGATCCCGGGACCGTCCGCCGTCGCACCTCCTGTCATGGCTGCCCCTCCCGTTGAGCATCCGGTGCCGCTATCAGAAGATGCCGTGGGCGGGGCAGCCGACCCCGAACGTCAGGAGACCGGCCCGGAAGATTCCGCATCAGGGGATCCTGCCCCGGAAGATCCCGGCCCGGAATCAGGGCCCGGTGAGTCCTCCGCGGTGACCGCGGGGCCAGCGCCTGGTGGCGATACGACCATCGAGCCGCTCGTCGCCGACCGGTCATGGGAGGTTGGAACTGTCGACGGATTTCCCGCGCCGGAGGACTACGACAGGCTGCTCTACGGCGACACCACCAAGACATCGGTCGAGGGCGCAGCCGTGCGCGCTGTGGAATCCCCCGCCGAACCCGGCCCCGTCCCGGCGGGCATGATTTCAGGGTTGCCTCAGTTCGCAGGGACAACCCTGCCCGAACCAGTGGGCCCGGACAGGCTGGGAGACCACGACGACGAGACGGTCTCGACCGCGAAGATCCAATCGTTGATGGCTCAGGCGGGCGCAGTCATCCCCGGCGGCCTTACAGCCCCGGGACGCGGAGCTCCCGCGACCCTTGTCGTCTCTACAGGTGAGCGGGTCACACTTGACCGCGGCGCCGTGGTAGGACGCCGGCCCCAGCTCGTCCGGGTCCAGGGCGGAAACGTCCCGCGTCTGGTCACCGTTCCCAGCCCTAACCAGGACATCTCCCGCAGCCACCTTGAGTTGCGGCTGATCGGCGAGGACGTGCTGGCGGTGGACCTCGACACGATGAACGGCACGAGGCTGCTGCGCCCGGGCTGTGATCCGGTCCGCCTGCAGCCCGGGGAATCAACGATCCTGGTGGCCGGCGACCGGCTGGAGATGGGTGACGGCGTGGAACTCGGCTTCGAGGGCCTCCGATGAGCGCCCGCAGGCCGCCGTCGGCTCCTCCGTCGTTGCCGGGCTTCGAGTACCTTCAACTGCTCGGCTCGGGCGGCTTCGCTGACGTGTTCCTCTACCAGCAGCTCCTCCCCCGCCGGCAAGTAGCCGTCAAGGTGATGCTTTTCGACAAGCTCGGCACCGACACTGTCGCGGAGTTCACCGACGAGGCGAACCTCATGGCGCAGCTGGCCACGCACCCGTCGATCGTTTCGATCCATGAGGCGGGAATTTCCGAGGACCGCAGGCCGTACCTTGTGATGGAGTACTGCTCCAAACCCAACCTGCAGGCGCGGTATCGGCGCGAGCGGCTTTCGGAAGCCGAGACCCTGCGGATCGGCGTGCAGATTGCCGCCGCGGTGGAAACGGCGCATCGTGCCGGCATCTTGCACCGGGACATCAAGCCCGCGAATGTTCTGGTCACCGATTATGGCCGGCCCGCACTGACCGACTTCGGTATCGCCGCCACCACAGGGTCGGGCGCGGAGGCCAGCGGCATGTCCGTTCCCTGGTCGCCGCCGGAATCGTTCGCGGCGCCGGCGCGAAGCGACGCAACATCGGACGTGTACGCCCTCGCCGCAACCCTCTACACGCTGCTGGCCGGGCGCTCACCCTTCGAAGTCCCGGGGGCTTCGAACACCCACGTGGACTTGATCGGCCGGATCACCACAGCCGCGGTGCCTCCCATCGGCCGCTCTGATGTGTCCAACGCCTTGGAACAGGTCCTGCGCAGGGCGATGTCCAAGACGCCCGGCGACCGGTTCCCGACTGCCATGGCCTTCGCGCTGGAATTGCAGCGCACCCAAATCGGGCTCGGTATGCAGGCCACGGGCATCGACGTCGTGGAGGAAGAGTTCATCCTTGAGCAGGCCGCTGATGACGACGACGGGACCCGCATCCGCAACATCGTCAGCATTCAGGCCCAGGCCTCGCCGGTACCGACGGCGAAGAATTTGCCGCCGGCAACCCGGCCGCTGCCCGGAAATCAGGATGAGGACCCTCTCCTCGATGTCACGATCGACAGGGTCCAGTTCTCTGCCCGTCCCGCCCCCGCTGGTTTGGCGGCGCCCCCGGTGCCGGACACCATGCTCCGGCCCGTATCCGTGGACCCGCAGGCGGAGGCACCGGCGGTGCGCAGGCCCCGGCGCCGTCTGGCCGTGATCGGAATCGCGGCCGCGACCCTCGGCGCGGCAGGTGTGCTGGCAGCGGTCATCGCGGCGTCCGGCGCACTGAACGGCCCTAGCCCCGGGAACCGGCCCAGCACGGCGGCGCCGGTGGCGATCGCGCCGGCGGGAGGCTCCGTTCCGGCCGTAACGGCTCTCACGGGCAAGGTCGAGGGCCAGAAGGTGGTTTTTTCGTGGAGCGACCCCGACCCCAAGGAAGGGGACAGCTATCTGTGGCGCACCGTTGAGCAAGGCTCATCCAGCCCGCTGGCGGAAATCAGCGGTCCTACCGTCACCGTTCCGGCCGCCAGCAGCGGGCGCACGTGTGTCGAGGTGCTCCTGCGTCGCTCGTCGGGGCGAACGTCGGACGAACCGTCCCTGGGGTGCGTCCCGTGAGCAGCCCCGACATGCAGATCGAATTCTGCGGTGAGTGGTTTCCGGTGACGAGAGAAGCCTTCTTCACGATTGGGCGGGACGCAGACCTGGTCGTGGACGACAACCCGTTTCTCCACCGCCGCCTGCTCCAGGTGTCGTGGTTTGACGGTTTTTGGGTGCTTTCAAACGTCGGTTCACGCCTCCCTGTGACCGTGACCGACGGCGCCGGCCGTTTGCAGTCCTGGCTCGCCCCGGGCGGGCGGCTCCCGCTCGTCTTCGCCCGCACGACCGTTGTCTTCACTGCCGGTCCCACCACCTATGAGCTGGCGCTGCACGCAACCGAACCGGCGTTCTCCTACACGGACGTCTCGTCCCACGAGGGAGCGACAACCATCGGATCGGTGACCCTGACTGAATCACAGCGGGCACTGATCGTAGCGCTGGCCGAACAGATGCTCCGTTTCGACGGCAGCGGCCGGGGTGAGATCCCGACGAACGCCAAAGCGGCCGAGCGGCTGGGCTGGGCCCTCACCCGCTTCAACCGCAAACTCGATAACGTCTGCGACAAGTTCGACCGCATCGGAGTTCAAGGCATGCGCGGCGGGCTGAGCTCCTACGCCACAAACCGGCGTATCCGGCTCGTCGAATACGCCATCACTTCACGGCTGGTCACCCGGGCTGATCTTGCACTCTTGGAAAAGGGGGTTCTATGAGACTCAAAGTCTCGCTGCGCCGCAGCAGCGGAATATCCGATGTCGTCATCACGGCCGACGCAACCGCCACTATCGGCGACGTCGCTTCGAAGCTCGCCGCCGCCGACCCCGCAGGGAACCGGGCAGCGGCACCGGACACGCGATATTCGCTCCGCATCGCCGAACCCGGAAACGCCAACGCGATACGCGAACTCAATGCCGACGCCCTCATCGGCGAGGCAGGGCTGCGGTCCGGGGCAACCATCGAGCTTGCCGCCCTGACCAGCCAGTTCCAGGCACCGGGGGCCGACCGCGGCCCTGCAGCTGCCGTGCTGCGGATACTCTCCGGGCCCGACAGCGGGCAGGAACACACGCTGCCGTACGGTGCCAGTGTCGTGGGCCGTGACCGGGACGTCGACATCCGCCTCTCAGACGGTCAGGTCTCCAAACGCCACGCCCGGATCAACGTCGGCGAAGCAATTGAAATCATCGACCTGAACTCCTCCAACGGGGTGATCATCGGCGGCGAACCCGTCGCCCGCGCCACGTTGACCTCTGCCGACGTCCTCATGCTGGGCGACACCTCGCTAAGCGTCGTTGCCCTGCAGAATTCACCCACCGCTCCCGGGGGCGGGGCAATAGTGGACTTCATCCGCTCCCCCCGCATCGTCGCCCGTTATCGCGGCGAAGAATTCTCCGCCCCGGCGCCCCCGCGTTCCGCGCCGAGGCAACGGTTCCCCTACCTCGCCATCGTCGCGCCCCTGATCGTTGGTACCGTCCTCTTCCTCTTCACCGGGCAGCTGCTCGGCGTCGTCATGATGGCCATGAGTCCGCTGCTGCTCATCGGAAGCTACATCGATAACGCAATGGCTGCCCGACACACCGCAAAAACGGAACGCGCCCGCTTCGACGGGGCCATGCTGCAGCTGCAGGAACGCATGGAGCAGGCCCGGGACACCGAACGGCGCACCCGCACCGCCGAGCTTCCCGGCACCGGAGAGCTCATCGACGCCGCCCGGCAGCTCGGACCGCTCCTGTGGAGCGAACGTCCCGAGCACCCCACCTTCCTCGCCGTGCATCTCGGTCTCGGACGGGCAGAGTCACGGAATGTGCTCGCGTTGCCTCACAGCAACGACACAAAGCCGGAGTATTGGGAACAGCTCCTGCAGCTAAAGGCCGAGTTCTCCACCGTTGACCGGGTGCCGATCGTCGCCCAGCTCCGAAGCTCGGGCGCGCTCGGCTTCGCGGGCCGCGCCACCGAGCGGGAAACGGTAGCCTGCGGTGCGGTCTTCCAGTTACTGGCCCGCCACTCCCCCGCGGAAGCTGTCGTGGCCAGCATGATGTCCCCGGCCTCCCGCCCGTCATGGGAGTGGCTCAAATGGATGCCGCACGCGACCTCCGCGCACAGCCCCGTCGACGGACCCCTGCTGGCCGACAATCCCGCGGCGGCGTCCGCGCTGCTCGCACAGCTCGAAGGACTGGTCGAAACGCGCCGGGAAGCCTTGTCCGGCGCGGCCACTCCCGACCGGGGACCGCTCGATCCCGACCAGGCCGAACAGGTGCCCGCCCCGACACTCCCGGCCGTGGTCCTGGTTGTCGACCATGACGCCCCCGTCGATCGTGGCCGCCTGACCCGCCTGGCCGAACGCGGCGCGGACGCCAGCGTCCACGTGATCTGGTGCGCGCCGAGCGTAGACCGCCTGCCAGCCGTTTGCCGCATGTACGTCGCCCTTGACGGAACCGATTCCGGTGCCATCGTCGGCCAGGTCCGCCTGGGCGAGCGGACCATGCCCGTTACGGCCGAACATATCGACCCGGCCCGGCTGGAACACGTCGCCCGGGGGCTGGCCCCGGTAGTGGACATCGGCTCTCCTGAGGACGACGACTCCGACCTGCCCAGGCAGGTCTCGTATCCGGCCCTTGCCGGGCTGGAACTGCTCGAACGTCCCGACCGGATCATCGAACGGTGGCAGGAGAACGCATCCCTCACCGTCCGGGACGGCTCTCCTGCCCGACGCCGGAAGGACGGCCATCTTCGCGCCTTGGTCGGGCACGCAGGGTCCGAGCCCTTTTACCTTGACCTTCGCCGCGACGGGCCCCACGCCCTCGTAGGCGGGACGACAGGTTCCGGGAAGTCGGAATTCCTCCAGTCGTGGGTCCTCGGCATGGCCGCGGCAAACAGCCCCGACCGGCTCACGTTCCTGTTTGTGGACTACAAGGGCGGTGCAGCCTTCGCCGACTGCGTGAAGCTGCCCCATGTCGTGGGCCTCGTCACCGACCTCTCACCACACCTGGTCCGCCGCGCGCTGACCTCACTGCGGGCAGAACTGCGGTACCGGGAGCGGCTGCTGGAACGCAAGAAGAAAAAGGATCTCGCGTCACTGGAGCGCACCGGTGATCCGGAGTGCCCGCCGAGTCTGGTCATCGTCGTGGATGAGTTTGCGGCCCTCGTCCAGGAAGTGCCCGAGTTCGTCGACGGAGTGGTGGACGTGGCGCAGCGCGGGCGCTCGCTCGGGCTTCACCTGATCCTTGCGACCCAACGCCCCGCCGGCGTGATCAAGGACAACCTTAGGGCCAACACCAACCTGCGCATCGCACTGAGAATGGCGGACACGGAAGACTCCATGGACATTCTGGACAGCCCCATGGCAGCGCATTTCGACCCCGCCATTCCCGGGCGCGGCGCGGCCAAGACCGGTCCGGGGCGCCTTCGGACCTTCCAGACGGGATACCTTGGCGGCCACACAACCTCCATCGCGCCCCCACCCCAAATCGACGTCGAAGAGCTGACCTTCGGCGCTCCCACCGTGTGGGAATCGCCGGAAATAGTGGGTGCCCCGGAGGATCCGGAGGACGCTCCCACCGACATCGGACGCCTCGTGGGCACGATCTCGTCGGCCGCTGAGACGGCTGGTGTGCCGCAACCCCGGCGCCCGTGGCTTGACACCCTTGCCCCCACCTACAACTTAAGCCGGTTACCGAATCCCCGGACCGACGAACGCGTTCCCATCGGAGTTCTGGACGAGCCTGATATCCAGTCCCAGCGTCCTGTCTTCTACGAACCCGACAGGGAAGGGAACATGGCGATTTTCGGAACCGGCGGTTCCGGGAAGAGCACGGCGTTGCGCACCATCGCTGCGGCTGCGGCCATCACGACGCGCGGCGGAGCGGCCCACGTCTACTGCCTCGACTTTGGGGCAGGCGGCCTGAGGATGCTCGAGCCCCTTCCTCACGTTGCGGCGGTAGTTTCCGGCGACGACGAGGAGCGGGTCATCCGGGTCCTTCGCCGGCTGCGCGACATCGTCGATGACCGTGCCCTCCGGTACGCGGCAGTGGGCGCGGGCACGATCGGCGAATACCGGCAGCTGGCCAACGCACCCGACGAACCCAGGATCTACCTGCTCATCGACGGCGTCGGCGTGTTCCGCGAGCAGTACGAGTTCGGGAGCGCCCAGAACGCCGCCTGGTTTGCCGCGTTCACCCAGATCGCCGCTGATGGACGCCAGCTCGGCGTCCATATCGTGATGACGGCCGACCGGCCCGCCGCCGTGCCGACGTCAATCGCGGCGACGGTGCAGCGCCGGATCGTCCTTCGGCTCGCGGCAGAGGACGAATACACGCTCCTGGGCGTCGCTAAAGACGTGCTCAGCCCAGCGTCGCCGCCCGGGCGCGGGATCCTTGACGGCAACGAATTGCAGTTCGCCGTCATCGGCGGCCACGCCAACCTCGCACTCCAGGCCCGGGAGGTGCAGCATCTGGCGGCGAGCATCGGCAGGGGCGGCAGCCGGCGCCCGGAGCCGGTCGGCAAGCTCCCTGACCAGGTCGAACTGTCGGCGTTGCCGGCGGTCTTCGAACAGCGGGCCGTCATCGGGGTCGATGATGTTGCTCTCGGCCCCGCGGCCATCGAGCTTAGGGGCCCGTTCATGGTGTCCGGGCCGCCAGGCAGCGGGCGGACCACAGCGCTTGCCACCCTCGCCGCCGCGGTTCGCCGGAGCGGGACGGGCATGTCCAGCGTCCTGCTGAGCCCCCGCACCTCGGCGCTCTCTCGACGGGGCGGGTGGGCAGCCTCGGCGGAGGGGCCCGCCGACGTCGCGGCCCTGTGTTCGCGGCTCATCAGCCAGCTGGAAGAAGCCCCCTCCGGTGGAGCGCCGATCGCGCTCTTCATCGAAAGCGTCACCGAATTCCATGGAACTGTGGCGGAGGCTGACCTCAGTCGTCTGCTCAAACTGGCCATCACCAGCGGTCAATTTGTCGTGGGCGAGGCCGAAGTGTCCACCTGGTCCCAGGCGTACTCAATCACCCCGCACTTCAAATCCGGCCGACGGGGCCTGCTGCTGGTCCCCGGCGATTTGGACGGCGATCTGCTCGGGGCCCCGCTGGGCCGGATCCGGCGCAGCGATTTCCCGCCCGGACGTGGATTCCTCATCGCCAAGGGCCGTGCTTCGCGGCTCCAGGTGGCCGAGACGGGAGCAGCAGAGGAATGGTGAATCATCCCCATCGACCCGCGGCCACGCCGCGGATAGTTTTGCTGCATCGCACCGGCAGCAAGCGAATCGGAACCGATAACCGGTTTCGCACACCAAAGAGAATGGAGAACGCATATGGCCATGTGGGGACTTGATGTCCAGCAGGTTCGACAGCTGAGCTCGCAGCTCAACCAGAAGGCCGAGGAGATTCAATCGATCCTCGCCAGCCTGACGTCGTCCCTTGAAGGTACGCAATGGCAGGGACCGGACGCGACCGCATTCAGGAACGAATGGGCGGGTGCACATTCGAGCTCCCTGCGGCAGGTTGTCCAGGCACTCCACGATGCCTCCCAGAAAGCATCCATGAACGCCACGCAGCAGGAGAACGCGGCACAATCATGACCACCGTGAGGGGCGGTCCCACCGCCCCTCACACACAATCTTGGAGGTTGGAATGACGATGTACGGCGCAGACGTCGCAGCTTTACGCTCACTCGCCGCGCAACTGGACCGCGCAGCCGACCAGCTGGAGGAACACAGGACCTTTTTGGGCAACGCCGTCCAGCACAGCACCTGGCTCGGCCCAGACGCTGAGCGGTTCCGCGGGCAATGGGAAGGCGAGCACAACGCGCGGGTGGCAACTTCTGCCCGTCTCCTTCGCGACACAGCCGCGACGGTGCGCCGGAACGCCGACGATCAGGAACGCGTCAGCGCGGTGGACGGCGGCGGCGCTCAAGTCCACGCCTCGGGAAGCGCAGGCAGCCGCGGCGGCGTGCCGGCGTTCAACAGCGCTATGGTCGGTGGAGCCCTCGACAGCCTTAAGGAGGCAATCGACGTCGTTCGTGACGGCGCTCTGCCCGGGGGCGTCAAGCCATGGGACCTCCTCAAGACGGTGGCCGACGGGGCCAAGTTCCTCGGAACTGACCTGCCCGTAGTGGGACACCTTGATGAAGCAATGGATGTGTACTCCCTTGCCGACAAGATCCGGCATGGCACGTTCAGCGTTTTTGATGGCGCAGATGCCGCTTCCATGGGCCTGCGGCATCTCGGGGGTGTAGGTGAGCTGGGGGCCGCGGCGGTGGATGCGGCCTCGTACGCGGGCCAGCAAGCGTTACAGGCCGACTTTTCCGCCGCCGGCAGGGCAACGGTCGGCAACTACATCATGGACCACCCCCTCGATGCCCTGGGCGCAGCGGGCCAGGCGGTCCTCACGGTCGGCCAGGACTTCGTCCTTCCAGAACTGCAGAAATCCGATTTCAAGCTTCTTGCGTTTGGGGCCAACGCCGTCTCGTTCGACGTCCAGGAAGCCATGAAGTCAGACTTCACCGAAGAGGGCCGAACACTGGCAAGCGACTACGTGGTGCAGCATCCGGTCGAGACCCTGCAAACCATCGGCGACTCTGTGCTGACCGTCGGCAAGAACGCCCTGACGTGGTGGAACTAAAACCCCGAACAATGTCTGCCGGAGGAGACAACGTGAGCAAACAAGTACTACTCAGCGACGACGAGGTCGTCGCTGCCGCCATCCGCATGGGGAAGGACTGGAAGACATCCCTGCCCACCGTCAGTGCCCAGGATCCGGACGACCTGTTGCGGGCAGCTGCCAGAGGAACCCGCAGTTTGTATATGCGCGGGATGCTCACGGGTCCCGGGAACACGGATTTGGCACCAGAAATATCCGCGCTGCTTTCCACAGCCGCGGGAACACTGCCTGAACATCTCGGCTACGCCGCCACGTCAGCAGAACCCCACGTCGCAGCCGGGCTGCGGTTCGCGATCTTTGAATCCACCAACGGCAACAAGGTCCTGATCATCACGCTGGCCAACGGCATCAACGAGATAAGCGAAGTACCCCGAGGACGAGCACGGGAGTTCGTGGCTGCCTTTGCCGGAGCACCGCTGCAAGAGGGCGCAGAGGAGAACGCCGCAGTGCTGCTGGCACCCATCGGCGCCGATGCTGCCACGTTCGCCGTTGTCACCGCCCGGGGGACCCGGACAGGGACCCTCAGCACCGCCTCGCCGGACTTTACCTCCGGCCAACCCACCGACACCCTGCCACCTACCCTCATCCCCCAAGCCTGAAAAGGAGGGAAAGCCCATGGGCAAGCCACACAAATACGCGTGGAACGGTGTCGACATCGAGACGACCCTGTCGATCGAACAGGTGGCCAACATGGCTCAACGTGCCGCGCAGGAAAGCACCGGTGATCTGCTCAAAGGCAAACAGCGCGTCGTCACCACACGCTCCGGTGACCGGCAGATCGAATTCAGGATCAACGACTACCTGATTTCCTTCAGCAAGCTCATGGTCTTTTTCCTGGACTTCGAAGAACGGCCCGGTGCCACCTTCGCCTCCACGCGCATCGAGTGGTACCTGACCAACCAGCAGACCGTCGGCGGATTCATCCCGGTATCAACGAAACGGATGGTTGCACACCACACCTACCTCCAGTTCGTGCGTAACCTCGGCGACCAGGTCCGTGCCGCCGACCCTTCCGCCAGGGTCCACCTGCGCGAAGGAACCGAACCTGCAGACCCCGGAACCCCGGCGGCCGGCAACGAAACATCCTCGCCCGGCCCTATGTACGCCGCGGTCCCGCCACCACCACCTCCACCACCGGCCCCCGGCGACCAGCGGGTACCAGAGCCGCCCCGTCCCCCGGCCTATTCCCCGTCGATCCAGGCTGCAGTCGCCTTGCCGTCCATGCCGCCCGAAACGGTCCCTCCCGCGCCCGCCGCGCTGCTGGGCATGGTGACCGGGGTGCCGGGCTACACCCGCTCCCCTGAACCTCCCACCACCAGCAGCCCCGCTCCTTCGGGAACGGCCAGGCAGGAGCCAGTTGGCCCACCAGTGCATCCCGACGACGATGACGTCGAAGCCACAAGGCGCGCCGGAACCGGGAATGCTGTGCGTTGGGCGATGGAACTGCCTGACGGGCGCACCATCGAGATTCGAAAAACCACAGTTGTCGGACGGAATCCATCACCTCCCGCAGACGCACCCGGGGCTGTAACGGTGAGCCTTGCTGACGACACCAAGTCCGTATCCAAAACCCACGCCATGGTCCAAGTCCGCGACGCTCTGGTATGGATCACGGATCTGCACTCCACCAACGGCACAGTGCTGACAAACCCGGCCGGGGAATCCCTCGCGACCCACGCCGGGAACCCAACCCCTGCCGGGGAAGGATGGCAGGTTGCCTTCGGGGATTTCGCGGTAAAGCTCAAGGGGAACTAACGATGTACTGGAGTATCTACGACGTCCTGATGCTGATTTCCGGGCTCATCACCTTGATCATCGTCATCGCCCCGGTCCAAGGCATTACATCCCGTACCCGCCTCGCAGCCGGTGGCATCGGCGGCACACTGGTGATCGCCTCCCTGGTGCTGGCAAGCATCCCGTTCTTCCGGTATCCGGCCATAGTCATGGCCGCTCCCGTGATAGCACTGCTAAGCGTCGTCGCCGTGATCGGCAAGGCGGTCCGTGGCCACAGTTCCCTCCAAACAGGGCAACAAGGCCATAGCGTCCACCCGCAGCCGGTCGACCGCGCCGACGCCGCGCCCAGAACACTCGACCACGGACCAAGCCAGCACATTCCATCCAGCCTGCCCCCAGCGGATCTAATGGAACTCGCAGCCCGCGACCAATCTCGATGGCTCGAAGTAGCCCAGCACCCATCGGCCTACCCCGCCTTGCTCGAGTGGCTGGATCAGTACGGCAGCGTCGAGGTAAGAATCGCCGTGGCGGAACGGCGACAACGGGAAACTCACGAGCCCGCCTGAAGAAACCCGATTTCGGTCGTCAGATGCAGGAGTAGTCGTAGAGGGCCAGTCTTGAGCGAAGCCTGTGTCGAACATGTGCCGTCCATTATGAACCGGCCCTACCGTTGAAGACAAGATCCCGCTGTTGGGGCAGGACCATATATAGGGGAAGGGCCGGCGGCCAGAGGCATCAAGGAGGCATGGATGCCCGCAATCACCGGCGGCCCACCCCTTGTGGTGTGGCCGAAAGTACTTCATCACCGGGCTTTCCTACCCCGGCTACTGACAATTCGAAGCCGAGGCAAACCTAGTGGGCACCGACGACACAAGGCACACTGTCAGACCCCACGGCTAGGATCTGAAACATGACAGGCGCAGAGGTCGCTGGGGCGGCGATGGTGGGCAAAGTAGTCGAACATGTGCGCGCTAATCACGAACTGGGAAGGCCTGAAAGGATTGTTACTCCGAAAGAGGCAAGACCTGAGGAACACGGCCACGTGTGACTCGGGTCTTTTTTATGCTCTAAACACGGCATGGGACTGAATGGACTATGGGGGCTTCTCAATTACAAGTCACTGGCCGCGGACGTCTTGGAGAATGTGGGCGGCGAGGAGAATGTCGCAAGTGCCAGGCTGGGCGCTACCCGGTTGCGCTTGAAACTGCACGACGAAAACAAGGCCATCACTGCCGCAGTGGAGCAATTCGCCTGGCGGCATCACCGTGACGAAGGCCGAGGGCTAATACCAGGTGGTCATTTGGTAACGAACTACTGCCGAAAAGTGGCGGTTTCCGGTATTAAAGCCGCCACTTTTGTCATGCAGGGAACTTTGCTTCGATCCACTTCCAGCTGAACTGGGCGCTCTCGAATGGGTCCATGCTGGCTCGGTCGACTTCGACGATGACCCAGCCTCCGAAGTCCTCCCCGACTGCCTTGAGGATTCCCCCCAGGTCCAGGTTGCCCAGGCCTGGTTCAAGGAAGAAGCGCTGGTCCGATACCTCGTAGTAGGGCGTTGCGCTACTACGGCTCGCAGTAGCGATATCCAAGTCGAGGTCTTTAAGGTGCAGGTCGATGAGCCGGCTGCTGTGCTTTTCAATGAATGCAAGGTAGTCAATGCCTGCCCAGGCAAGGTGGCCCACGTCGAGGGAGGCTCCAAGGAGGCTTTCGTCGATTTGAGAGAGGGCATACTCGATTTCGTACGCGGTCTCGATGAGGGTGCCAACATGGTTGTGTAGGCCCGCACGGATGCCTTCCTGTTTGAGTACTTTCGCCGCTTCAGCGAGGTACTCGACCTGGAGATCGAGTGCGTCTTGCGAAAAGAAGGCCCCGGTTGCAGCGGCCTCGGTGACTCGAGGGCCTTGAAAGTCCATCTCTGGTGCGAGGAACACCGTGTCAAGTCCCAAGAAGTTGCTTTCCTCGGCCCGTCTGCGAACGGAGTCGAACCAGCGGATCCATTCTGCGCTCCCGCGTTTTGGCGTCTGACCTTTGAGTTCGGCGGGTGCGATCTGTATGTATCCGGGTGCAGCGCGAAGACCGGCGTGGTCGAGCATCTGCTTGTAGGACTGCAGCGTCTGTGTGTCGAGGACTTCCATCATTACGGCGTCAAAACCGGCGGCGCGGATTTGTTCGTGCACGTGCAGTTGTTCATTTCGCCACGAGGGGTCGGCATAGAGCCAGCGCCTGGCTTCGCCCGGTCCGGGTTTGAAGTTGATCCATTGGATTGCGTTCAGCGCGACTTGTGATCGGCGAATGGTCATTACTCTTCTCTTCCTTTTTTATGCTGCCTCATGCTGCGTGTTGTCAGCCCTTGACGGCTCCGCCGAGGATGCCGCGGACGAAGAATCGTTGAAGAGACACGATGACGGTGAGGGGGACGATGATGGAGATGAACGTAGCCGCCATCATGGCGGCTTCACCTTGCCCGGTTGTCTGCGCGAGGCCTGCCACTTGGACGGTTAATGGGTTTGCGAGGTCGGATCCACCAAGAAATAGCAGGGGGACAAGCAGATCGTTCCAGGACCAGAGGAAGGCCATAATGGCCAAGGAGACCATGACAGGGACTGAAAGCGGTAGGACCATGGTCCGGAAGATCCTCAAAGGTGTCGCCCCGTCTATGGCCGCCGATTCGAAAAGTTCCTGGGGAATGCTGGCCATGAAGCCCCGCAGGAGGAAAATGCCGAACGGCACGGTGAAGCCCACTTGGTAGAGCCACACGGCAGGGACTGAACCGTTGAGCCCCATGTCCTGGAAAAGGCGAAGCAGTGGTACCAGAGTCACCTGTGGCGGAATGACGAGCAGCGCAACGAGGAGCAAAGACAAGGAGGTGCGGCCCTTGAACGACATTCTGGTCAGGGCATAAGCGCCAAGGGCAGAGAATACGGTCGTCATGATCGTCGTAGGGATTGAGATGGCCAAGGACGTGGCGATGCTTGGCCCGATGCCCACCAGGTCCAGCGCCTGCTGATAGTTGAACCCCGTGAGGCGGGGTTGGATGAACGCCATCCACCAACCGTTCGCGGCGACATCCTTTTGTGTCCGCAGGGATGTGGTGAAGAGCGCGAGAACGGGCGTGAACCATATGACCGTCAGGACGATGACCGTCACGTGGACAAGAATCCGCAGCGGCGAACGTTTGTTCCTCCTCTGGGTGCGACGTCCTGTTGGCAACGAACCTGGGGTATCGCCGTTCGTTTCCTTCATTGCAGGTGCCAGGGAAGTCATGACTTTGCCTCTTCTGCGCGAAACTGGCGGATGTTGATAATGACGATGGGCAGGGCGACGATGAGCAGGATGACCGCGATTGCGCTGGCATGGCCGAGGTTGTTTGCTGCGAAGAGTTCGTAGTACATGCGGTTGGCGACCGTGTTCGTGTTGAAGTTGCCGTTGGTCATCACGTACACGATGTCGAATACCTTTAGTGCGAAGATCACTTCTGTTGTGACGACGACCATCACAGCCGGCAGGATGCTGGGCAGGATCACGGAGCGAAAGACGCGCCATTCACCGGCCCCGTCCAGACGGGATGCTTCCATCAGTTCGGTGGGTACGTTTTTCACGGCAGCAGACAGGATCAAAGCCGCCACTCCCAGGGAAGACCACACCGCAACGAAGACCAGGGCGAGGGTGTTGACTACCGGTGTCTGCAGCCAAGGAACGGGTTGCCCCCCAGCGAGAGTGGCCAGCGCGTTCAAGACGCCCCGCTGAGGCGTTCCGGGGGCGCCGTAGGTATAGATCTGGCGCCAGATAATCGATCCGGCCGTAAATGAGATGGCAGTAGGCAAGAGGACGAGGGTCATTGCCAGACGCTCATATTTCACCCGGTCGAACAGTACCGCGACCATCAACGCCAGGACGAGCGTTACAACCGGGAACGCGATCAGCCAGATCAGGTTATTGCCGAGAACAGTCAGCATTTCGCTTTGAAAGGCCCAGACGAAGTTCTGAGACCCTACGGAGTTTTTGCCTTGGGCGTCCAGAAAGGAGTAACCGATCGTGGCGACCAACGGGTAAACCAGGATAATCCCAACCAGCACGAGAGGAACAAGGAGCCAGACCCAGGGGCGGATACTTTGGGGATTCCGTAAACCGAACCGGGTCAGAATTCCTTCGCCGAGCCCCAGCAGCAAGTAGGCGGCGGAAGGTATCGCGACGGCACCAATGATGATTAGTGCCGGCACATTTGATAAAACGTCCACGAGATACACCCCTGGGTCTTTCTGGCGTTTGGGATTCTTAGGATCCGTCTTGGGCGGCTTGGACTGTCTGCAGGACGCTGTCGAGCTCGGACGGGTTCTGCAGGTACGTGACCACTGCCTTCCAGAAGGCGCCTGATACGGCGCTGTTTGCCAGTACGTTGGGCCCGGTAGAGAGCTTGACGTCATCTGCGAAGAATGTGGTGGTGGCCTTCTTCAGCAGTTCGTTGCTGTGCACGTCGGCTTTGACTTGGGTGTTGGCCACCGGCCACTGGTCTGCGGAAGCCAGCAGAGCCTGCGCTTCGGGCGAAGCGATGTACTTCATGAAGGCCCTTGTCGTGGGGCTGTCCTTGAATGCGGTCGCCACCGTGGTCTGGAAAATCTCGGTCTTTTCGAAGCCTTTAGTGCTACCAGGGACCTGGAAGAAGTCGATGTTTTCACCGGGCTTCACGTCGTCACCGATCAGGCCCGGGACCCAGGCTCCCCAGAGGGCCAGCTGGCAGGTAGCGGGTTCAGCCACGAGTCCGTTGTAGCCGGTGGCAATGGGGGCAGCCAAGGAACCGGCCACACCGCCCGCGACCTTCTTGTCGTCCGTGGCAATCTTGCCGAACTCCTGGAACGCGTCCTTAACTTCGGGGCTGGTCCACTTCAGCTCTCCCAAGCCCCACTGGCGGAGCTTCTCCGGCCCGTACTTTTTGGCAAAAATGTTCTCAATGAACTGGGCACCGGGGAATCCGCTGGCGCCCCCGGCTTCCTCTGCGATGCACCAGGTCTGCTTGCCTTGAGCGGCCTGCTCATCGGTGTACTTGGCCAGTTCTTCCCACGTGGAAGGGTTCTTGGGCCCCTTGTACTGTTGCGGATTGTACCAGACCATGAAGTTGTTGAAGCCCTGGTAGACGCCGAAGACTTTTCCGTCCTCGGACGCTCCCGTGAGGAGGCTGTCGCTGTAGGAGGTCTTAAGCGTGTCATTGCCGATGGCGTCGCTGAGGTTCATCAGTTTGCCTTGCTTGGCATACTGTCTTGCGGGCCCGAGGCTCTGATCCACGACGTCCGGGGCGTTACCAGCGGAGACCCGGGACTGAACGATGTTGTTCAGGTCCTGGGAACCGGTGTAGTTGACCGCGGTTCCAGTTGCGTCGGTGAAGGCTTTGTAGACACCCTTGAGTACGTCGCCTTCTGCTCCGCCATTGACGCCCAGATATTCGATGGATTTGTCCAGCTTCTCTCCGCCGGAGATGGTCTTGGCGGCCTGGACTGCCTTTTCGTACAGGGCGGTGTCGAAACGGCCCAGGGTTTTCCCAGTGGCTCCGCTGGCCGTCTTCCCGGCTTCCTCGTCGCTGGCACAGGCCGTCAGCGAAAGGGCCGCCGCCGTGGAGATGGTTAAGACGACTGCAGCGAGCCGGCGTGGGCGCTTGATAGCGGACTTCATTGTCGTGTTCCGTTCGTTGGTCTTTGTTATCGGATTGCCGTTCGGCCCGCACGGGCCGAAAGCGTAGCGCAGGGCTCCACCCAACATGGTGTCAATCACAATAGAACGACATCGACAAATATTTGTCTAGATTAAAATTAAAAAATCATCCTACTTTTTTAAAAGGTTAGTTTTGACTAAAAAATAATCAGTGCGAACGAGGGGTGGCGGTACGGCCTCCCGTGGCTGGCTCGGGAGCGCCATCGCAACTCGGGTCGTCGACCGGGAGGGACTCCCCGCAAATCAGGCGGGGACCGCCTGCAGAAGGCCTTCGCCGGCCGACGCCAGTGCCGTCCACTCGGCTTTGGTTCTCGTGTCGCCGTCGCGCGAAATCAATGCCTCCAGGGCCAAGGCGGCCCCACCATTGATGGCGCACTCCCTGTGGTCAGGCGCTGTTGTGATCACCAAATGGGACACAAATGCGGGAACGGAGCGGCTAAAAATTACCTCGCGTACCCCTGAGGCAATATGGTCACCAACAGTCAGTGCTCCCGTCAGGACGATGACTGAGGGGCTCAGTACGGCTGATACGGCAACAAGCACTTCCCCGAGGCAGCGGCCGGCTTCCCGCAATGTCTGCAGGACTTCGGGATTACCCCGGCCGGAGAGCCCGGTGACATCCTCAACGCTGGCCACGTCCAATCCGGCCGTCCGGAGATCCCGGATGATAGCCGCATTCGACGTGAGTTGCGTTAAGCAACCCTCGTTGCCGCAGTCGCAAGGCCGGCCGGCGGCTTTAGGGCTAGGAACATGGCCAATTTCACCCGCCAGCCCCCGCTCGCCTCGCTGGAGTACGCCGGACGAGATGATTCCTGCGCCGACGCCGTCCTCAATGTTGATGCACACCAAGTTCCTGGCACGGGGAACGGCCAGTCTCTGAACCCCCAGCGCCATGGCGTTGGCATCATTGTCCGCGCTGGTGGGTACCCCCAGGGCTGCTGCGAAGCCCTCGGCCACGGTGAATTGCGTCCACCCGGGCATCGACGCGGGGTTTAGCGGCAGGCCACTTGGATGGTCGAGGGGGCTGGGGAGTGTCACCGCGGCCGCGACAATCGCGTCCGGCTGCGTTCCGCTCTGGGCGCTCAGGCGCTGTTTGGCAGCAGCGGCCGCACGCATTGCTTCCTGTGGACCGGCTTCGATACTGAATTCAAGATCCTCAGTGGCTAAGGCTCGACCCAGGAGGTCCGTCAAAGCCGACCTCAGGCGGGTAAGCCCAAAATTGGCAACGAATAAGAGGGACGCCTGTGCATTCAACACATAAAAGGCGGCGGGTCGGCCCCGCATTCCCCCTACATCATCCGTAGTCACCCAGCCGACTTCAATCAACTCATTGAGGCGAGCCACTACGGTGTTGCGGGCCCAGCCGGTCGCGGCAGCCAACTGTATCCTCGTCTTGGGCTCTCCATCTAAGAGAAGGTTGAGAATCTGGAGCTGGTCAGAAGTTGGCCGCGTACGCATCATGAGGGAATACAACCACCGCCAGCCATATACGTCAAACCTGACATTTTTAGATCATTTCCAATTTTTTATTGTTAATCGTTGTTTACCAGATTCCCGCCCTTCTTTAGTCCTTCGAACTGAAGGCAGCGTCGAAGCTGGTTTGGGAGGCGGGGAAGTCGAACTTTTTGAGGTTGGCGAGGGCCTCGGGGGCGCCGTGGAGGCGGTCCATGCCCGCGTCTTCCCATTCGATGCTGATGGGGCCGTTGTAGCCGATCGCGGACAGGGCGCGGAAGGACGCTTCCCAGGGGACGTCGCCGCGGCCGGCGGAGACGAAGTCCCAGCCGCGGCGGGGGTCGCCCCAGGGCAGGTGGGAGCCCAGGACGGTGTTGCGTCCGGTTTGGCGGATCTTGGTGTCTTTGCAGTCCACGTGGTAGATCCGGTCTTTGAAGTCCCAGATGAAGGAGACGGGGTCGATGCCCTGCCACATCATGTGGGAGGGGTCCCAGTTCAGGCCGAACGCTTCGCGGTGGCCGATCGCTTCTAGGGTGCGGTGGGTGGTCCAGTAGTCGTAGGCGATTTCGGAGGGGTGGACTTCGTGGGCGAAGCGGACGCCCTGTTCGTCGAAGACGTCCAGGACGGGGTTCCAGCGGTCGGCGAAGTCCTGGTAGCCGGCGTCGATGACCTTGTCGGGGACGGGCGGGAACATGGCGACGTATTGCCAGATGGAGGAGCCGGTGAACCCGACGACGGTGTCCACGCCGAGGGCTTTGGCGAGCCGGGCGGTGTGCTTCATTTCCTCGGCGGCGCGGGTGCGGACGCCTTCGGGGTCGCCGTCGCCCCAGACCTTGGACCCGACGATTCCCTGGTGGCGGAAGTCGATGGGGTCATCGCAGACGGCCTGGCCTTTGAGGTGGTTGGAGATGGCCCAGACCTCCAGGTTGTACTTGTCCAGGATTTCCAGTTTGGAGTCGACGTAGCCGGGTTCGTCCCAGCGCCAGGCGTCCAGGTGGTCGCCGGAGACGGCGATTTCCAGTCCGTCGTAGCCCCAGCCGGAGGCAAGGCGGGCGACTTCTTCGAAGGGCAGGTCGGCCCACTGGCCGGTGAACAGGGTAAACGGGCGGGGCATAGTCAGGTTCCTTTAGTAGCCAGAGACGTGTCTTCGACGACAGTAATAGAGCTCTTGTTGTTTGCTGATGCTTCCACTGCGGCTAGCACGCGTTGGACCTGGAGTCCTTCTTCGAACGACGGCGAGGGCTGGCTTCCGTCCCTGATGGCCAGCAGGAAATCGCGGACCTGGTGTGTGAAGGTGTGTTCCCAGCCGATGATGTGGCCCTGCGGCCACCAGGCCTCGAGGTACGGGTGGTCGGGTTCGTTGACCAGGATGCGGCGGAAACCTTGCTCGCGGGCCGGTGCTGTTGCATCTAGGAACATGAGTTCGTTGAGATTCTCCAAGCTGAAGGTTAAGGATCCGGCCGTTCCGTATACCTCGATCTGCAATGAGTTCTTCTGGCCTGTGGCGACCCTTGATGCCTCGACGGAGGCGCCCATGTCGCCGGTGAGCCAAAATGTGCCCCACGCTGCGTCATCGACTGTGACGTCTTCCGGGCCTTCCGGCCCGGGACGTTGCGCCACGAAAGTTTTCAGGACACCGGATGCTTCCTTGACGGTTTGACCGGTTAGGAACTGGATCTGGTCGATGGCGTGAGAGGCGATGTCCCCGAGGGCGCCCGAGCCGGCGGTTTCCTTCCGGAGGCGCCAGGTCATGGGAGCTTCGGCGTCGGAGAGCCAGTCCTGAAGGTAGGCGGCGCGGACGTGCCGGACGGTGCCCAGGCGTCCCTCTGCGATGAGTTCCCGGGCCAGGGCCAGGGCAGGGACGCGGCGGTAGTTGAAGCCGATCATCGACTGGACGCCGCTGGTGCGGGCCTTGGCTGCTGCGGCCGTCATCAGTTCCGCTTCGGCGAGGGTGTTGGCCAGGGGTTTCTCCACCAGGACGTGCTTGCCCGCTTCAAGCGCCGCGATGGCGATTTCGGCGTGCATCCACCCGGGCGCGCAGATGTCCACGATGTCGATGTCATCCCTGCCCATGACGTCACGCCAGTCAGTGGCGGACTCAGCCCAGCCGTATTTGGCGGCGGCTTCGGCAACCTGGGTGGCGTCCCGGCCAACGAGGACCTTCTGTTCGAAGGCCGGGACCTCGAAGAAGCTGGCCACGTTCCGCCACGCATTCGAATGGGCCTTGCCCATGAAGGCGTAACCAATGGCGGCCACACCAAGGGGTGCTTTTTTCATTGTGCTTCTCCTTGCAGGGCCAGCGCTTTGCCCTGGTTGTGCTCTAGGTCGGAGAGCCTGGCAGTAATGGCACGTGCGGCTCTGACGGCGGTGATGGTGGCGGTGAGGGTCGAATTGCCTACCAGCGCCGTTGGAACCACAGATCCTCCGGCCAGATATAAGTTGGAATAGCCCCACACTTTGCCTTCGAGGTTGCAGACCGATGTGCCATCGTTCGTGGCTCCGGCACGTGTCGTTCCGGTGAAATGCAGGGACGAACCCGCGGGCAGCAGTTCCGATTCCCAGGATTCAAGATCAGCAACACCGATTGCTTCGGCCAGGGCGCGTTGTACCCGTTTCGCATGCTCGATGCGCGCCTTGTCGGCGTCGCTGTATCCGAAGGTAAAGGCCATTTCCGGCATGCCGGTGGAATCGAGGAACGACTCGGAGAAGTCGATGCGGTTGCTGGCGTTGATGTCGGTGGGGATGAAGAAGCCCAGCACGACGCCGTAGGCCAGGGGGCTCCCATCCGGGGCGAAGAAGGTCCGGTCCATAACCTGGCCATGAAATGGCTGCTTGGATCCGTCGTGCGGGAGCCAATAGCAACCAAGAACCCATTCGTCGGCACGGAGGCTTGGGATATCGGACAGTGTGAGTCCGAGTCTGCCCAGATCGGCGACAACTTGGCCGGTCAGGAAGGCGTGCTCGTTCAGGTATCGGCCCAGCGCCGGCGGCCGGATACCTGAGGCGAAGAGCAGTTGGGGCGTCCGTAGGGGGTCTGCCGCTACGGCCACTGTCGTTGCCTTGATGATCCTTTCGCTACCGGTGGAGATGTCCTTGACGCGGACGCCGCTGACGGTGTCGCTGTCATGGACCAGTTCCAGTGCCAGTGTTTCGGTCAGCAGCTCAAAGTCTTCACCGGCCGGTTCCGTCATACGAGGCAAGATCCGGTTCGGCCCGGTTCGCAGCAGCCGGTCCCCGTCCGGGGTAATGGCCATCGGCATTGGTTGGGGTTGCCGGCTGGCTGCGCAGGATTTCCCTACGACACCGGTGATTTTTTCAAGGAGTTTTTGGCCGGGCAGCGACGTTCCGTAAGGGTTTGGATGCACTCCAAGCAGGCGCTGGGCGGTGTGGAGGTCTTCCGCCCAAGCATCCGAGTCCTCTGCGGCGAAGCTCTCATCGCCCCAGGGCCAAGGGCATGCCGCGGTCCAGTGCACGCCCATTCCGCCCTGGTTCATTCCGACAGCAGCGCCGGGAAAAGCCGTCGAGTTTCCGGACAGGGCCGCCACGTTGTACAGGCCCGGCTCCATGCCTTCTGTGCCATTGTCGATGCGGTGCGAGACGTCCGCTCCCACATACGCTGACTGGATCCCCGGGGAGGCCTGTTTGACGTAGCGGGACCGAAGTGCCGGATCAGTCACGTCATGCAGGTGCTGTCCAGGCGTAGCCCCTATTCTCCGTCCACCATCGACCATGACGATTCTTGCCCGTGGTCGGGATGATCGCACTTGCTGGGCGATGGCGGCACCCATGATCCCTCCGCCGATGATGAGGACGTCTGCCGGTTGTATTTCTTTCATTGATGCTTCCTATGGAGTTCTCGGGGTTACTTGGTCGAAGTGGTTAGAGCCGGCTCCTCAGCTGTCTGCCTGCTTTCGCGGAATGAGATTCCGAAGTAGAGAGCTGTCACAGCCGCAATCGCGCATGGTATGAACCAGATCAGTGTCCAGTTGTGCCCCCACTGACGCGAAAAATGTCAATTATCGAGCCCGCCAGCGTTGAGCCGATCAGGAATCCCACCCCGTAGGTACGTGCCAGCAGTGACAATCCAGATCCCGACAGCGAATTGCTGAAGGAACCACAGGACAGAGAGTCTGATTTGCAGCCCCGCGTTCAGTCTGGCGGGCTGAGGTGAGACGTGGCTGGACCCAGCCGTGACATGGGGTCGGTATGTTTCTTTACTGCTCATTTCTTTGCTCCTTTGCAACCGTGCTGAGCTCCGGTCGTGTGATGCGGTGCTTGGGACGGCTCGGCAGCAAGTCCTTGATAAGTCCGGCACTGCGACGACGTCGATCCAAGGGCTTCCACACCGTTGGGGGTACGGGAAACTTTCCGCCCGCACTCCTTTCTGATACAGAGTATCGGAATATGCGGGAGTGTAGCAATAGAATGGATGATAGAAACTTGAGAAGCCGTGAAAACTCAGTGCAGGTGCGAGGGAGGGAACGGGACGACCATGACCGCGATCGATCTCGCTGCGATGCGGCAGCACAACTCAGGTCTGGTGCTGGCCTCTTTATTCCAAGCCAGAGAACCAGTGCGTATGGCCACGCTGGTGAGGCAGACCCAATTATCCCGGCGCACCGTGGAACTCATCTTGTCGACGCTGATCGACGAGGGATGGGCTGCTGAGACCAGCGAACCGGTAGTCGACACCCTAGGCCGGCCTCCCCGTCGTTACGCATTCAGGACCGATTCCGCGTTGTTCGCGACTGTCGCTTTCGACTTTCATGCCGCCACCGCGGCCATTGTCAATGCCTACGGACACATCTTGCATCAAGCCTCAACTGTGCTCGATGACATCAATAATCCCCCTGAATGCCTGCAATCGGCGTCGGACTTGTTGAAAGCCGTTATCGCAGACTCAGGATTCCGGTGGCCGTCCGTAAGGGGCATTGGCATCTCGGTCACCGGTCGCATCGATGATGACGGAACAGTTATGCATCTGCCGGACACTCCGGCGTGGACCGGCGTGCGGCCTGGGGAGCACTTTTCGTCTGTTTTTGGGCTGCCTGCCTCGGTGGACAATGATACTAATCTGGCAGCTCTCGCCGAACAATGGGTCGGCGGCGCAGGCGGCTACTCGAATTTCATCTGGCTTATCGCCGGCTACCGGCTCGGCGCAGGCCTCGTGATAAGGAAAGAGATCCACAAAGGCCTGCACGGCGCAGCGGGCGAAGTCATCCAAGTCGAATCAATGGGTCTGGCCGCCATGCGGGCGCAACCGCTGGGTCTCATCTCCTCCCCCGTTCCTGCCCAGCGGACCCAAGCTCGCTCTATCATCCATGCGGCCGAGGCCGGCGATGAAAAAGCTTTGAAAGCAGTCGAGCAATTGGTTGACCTCCTGGAACCGGTAGTTTCTACATTTGCCTGGACTATTGCCCCCGAAGCCATCTTCCTGGGTGGCGGCCTCGAAGAATCCCGGCTTCTTACCGCCCAACTCCAGCATCGCCTCCAAGTGGCCGGACTGCCACCCATTCAAATACGTCCATCCAGCCTGGGCGAGAGCGCGCCCCTGCTGGGGGCCGCTTACATGTCCCGCTCAGCTCAGAACGACACTCTCGTCCAGGCGCTACGCGAGAATCACTTGGCTGCCTTCCCCCTCCCCGCAATGTGAGAAAATGACCGAAGTCCACTGAGCCCACGGAGGGAACGCTCACGCCACCCGCCGTGTTATCGAGCAGGCCAAAGGCATGATCATGGGATACTTTAACGTCGGGACGGTGGAAGCGTTCGACCTGTTGGCCGAGCACAGCCAAAACACGAACACCAAGGTATCCGCCCTCGCCGCTCATCTCGTTGCCGCAGCCGACAACGGCCACCTCCATCAGGTCCTGCGGCGCCTGGCGGACGCGCGGGCGTCACGGCAAGGCAAGAACGCCCCCACGCAGCCCTTCTGATACCGCCCGCGTCAGGCGCACGGCGTGGGCCCACCGCCGCCGAGCTTGCCCGCTTGAACCGGAGAACTTTTCCACTGCGCAGCAAACAGGACTAGCTCGCATCTAAGTTCGGCGGGAATTGTTCAGCACCCGATGAAATGCGGCTTCCGGGAAGCTTGGGTGCTACCAATGTGGGGCTGCATACGTTGCGACGAAGGGAATCAATGGAGCCGTTGCCGGTCCTGCTGCCGACTGTCGCGGCGACAGCTCTTAGTGCACTAGGTGGTTCACCGGGCTGCCCTCGGAACACTCGAAGTAGCAGTGCGGTTTGACCCCTGTGAAATCCTGCTGTGCCACTGCGGTCCGGTCAGCCGAAGCCAGCAAACCAGCTGCGGCAAGCACTGGGCTTCCCCGACACCGACTAGCAAGGCAACCATTGAAACAGACGCCCGTCATACCCCCATTGGGTTGTGGCCGGTCCCCAACTGTTGGCACGACCCACCCTGGTGTTCAGCGACTTGCCCCCGTAGAGCAGTAAAATGAGAGCAGCCATTTACTCGTAATTTTCCGGACCCACGGGCGCCGGATCTCGCTTGGCCGGCGTCGGGAGGGTTCTGTCGAGTTATCCGGGGCCCCGCCCCCAGCCGACGCCGGTCACCCGCCGTCCTCGGCCTCATAGAAACGGCCCAGGCTTAGTGGTGTCTTTGGCGACAAACGTTGAGGCTTCTCTTCTTTGCCTTACCCCATGTCGAACCGGCGTTGGTAGCGCGAGGCCCTTCACGCCTCGATAGAGGTTATCCCCTGCTGCTAACCACGCCGTCAGGGAGATGCCGTCCCGTTCCCTCAGCCTTACCGAATCTCCATTATCGGCGCATGAGTGGCACGAGTAAAAGTACATAGAATCCCAAGCCGCGATCCACAGCTATGCCTTATTCAGGATTGATGGGAGAAAAAGGCATTGGTCAGATGAGCCTGCCAGCGGGAGCATCTTCGTGTAGAGCTTCCAGCGACCAGAACCCGAGGTACGAATCAGATGCGTGTTTTTGAGAAAGTAGCCGAAGCGCTGATATCGCTTGACGTGCGCCAAGTCTTTGGTTCCGAGGCGACGGTGGCGAAGGTATAGTCCTGCTGCGGCGGGCGGTGATGCCTGCGGAGGTGGCGGCCTCGGCGATGGTATCCAGAGCGGCGCTGAGTTACGTTTCGATGGCAGGATCCCCCAAGAACGCACCACCCACAGCTATTGCTAGATCGAACGGGCCGACGTAGATGCCCTCCAGGCTCGGGGCCGCACAAATATTGCTCCCGCAGGCAGGCGCCACCATAACCTTGCTGGCCGATGACGGCGGCATCGCGTTACGCTGCCGGATCCGCTTACTGCGTGGCTGGCAGCCCAAAAAGTCACTAGCCGCAAAGGCAAGCTGCTTCATCCCACGATCTACGAATCTGCTTCCCGCGTTCTGGAAAGCCGCGCAGTCACCCTGTGGTTCACCATTGTGGGCGTCTTCGAATCATGGCTGGTGGGATTGGGCCCGGCCCTGCTGCTCCGCACCAAGATCCCCGCCGGCAACACCTTCAAGGCCCTCCTGCTCCTGCCATGGGTCGTTCCAATCGTGGTCTCCTCCACCGCATGGAAGACGCCGCATGGACCGCCTCCACGGCGCCCCCGAAGCCCTCGCTGCGCTAAAGAAGTTCGACTTCCCCCTTCGGTAGCAAAGACATAAGCACGCGAAAGACCCACTAAATAACGATGACAGCGACCGATAGCTTAAGGAGTACAAAGAGTGGATGATATGACCTCGGAGGCAAGCGGGAACCCGTCGTATGTGCACGCGGTTTCCCCCGACGCGCCGGGATCGGTGCTGGGCAAGGCTCACATGCTCCTTGCTGCGTTCACTTCCGGACCCAGTACCATGGGCCTGGCTGAGCTCAGCCGCCGCTCAGGGGTTCCTAAGGCCAGCGCTCATCGTCTGGCCGTGGAGCTCGCCGGCCTTGGCATGCTCTCACGAACGCCTGCCGGTTACCAGCTGGGCTGGCGAATCTTCGAGCTGGGCCAGTTGGTGCCTATGCCTGCCAATCTCCGCGCAATAGCCCGGCCGGCGCTGATGGACCTCCGCACTCAAGTACACGGCGTGGTGCACCTAGCTATGCCCCAGGGTGACGACTGTGTGTATCTTGAGCGCCTGGCCGGGCGGCGGGAAACTGACTTGCTCGCGGCTGTCGGGGCACGGGTTCCAAATTATTCGACAGCATCCGGACTTCTCTTCCTTGCTTATGCCGACGAGCAGTACCTGTCATGTTTGGGCGAGAAAGCCCTGCGGGCTCTGGGTGTCCAGCACTACAGACAACTGGACGGCCTTTTCGGTGCGATCCGGGACCGTCGGTATTCCTATGAGAACCAGCAGTGTGTCCCGGGGTTCAAGACGACGGCTGTCCCTGTCTTCGATACCGGAAGCAAGCAGGTTGTGGCGTCAATATCGGTAACGATGCCTTCTACCCGCCGGGATGAACAGCAGATCGTCCGCGCACTCTGGGCCGCGGCCCATGAGATCTCGAAGGCGTTGAATTATCCCGCGCCCGAAACCGGAATCAGCCCACGCCCTTTCGCCGGCTGAAGGTCCCGTTGGTACGGATTGGCCGCCAACGATCAGTAGGAGTCCGTGACGGATGTGGGCTCGACCGGGCCGGACCGCATCTGATCCTTAACGTGTCCCCCTGACTGCGCGGGACCAACACACGTTATAAGGTCCTCGTACCCGCGAACCCGCGCGGCGATGTAAGGCTCTACGGCGCTCTGCAACGTGTAAGGGAGCTGGCTTCCCGGCAAGGTGTTGACCGCGGCGGCGAAACGCAACTCCGCTTCGGTCTGATCACTCTCGGTGAAGATTCACGAGGCCGAAGTCATGTCCGCCAATCCAAGTCCCGCTCGATGAGCGTGCCCACGTGCAGCAGCTTGCTGAGAACGTCAAGCCGTCGATCCACGTTGAGGACCCAGACCTAATAGCCCTGAAGGGCACCGGCGAATTCCCCTCGGCGTTCAGGCTCGCGTTTGGGTCAAAGGGCTAAAGAATCAAGGAATTGCTCGATTGCGGCAACTACTTCCGCACTTTTTTGCTCCATGAGAGGGATTCGGCCACCCTCAACTTCCACGATCTGAACAGACTTGGAATTTGAATAGGCGGCCGCGATCTTGGATGTCTGAGGGTATGAGAACGGGTCTTCCGTGGGGGCGAGCAATAGGATTGGTGCGGTAACCAGGCCGACGCGGTCTTCCATCACATAGCGTCCACAAGCTCGGTGCCCCTCGGCTGGGTCAACGCCAGGAGCCAGCGCATCCCGAACAAAGCGTTCGAGAAGGTCGGGTCGGCCCTCTGGATAGGTCGGGTAACGCTTCTCCCAGAGTTCTACAAGATGCTCACCGTCCTCCTGCCGGGTGACAACGTCTACGCCTTCGCTGGCGGACGCCCTTTCGCTCGACTGGCGGGCTGCGCGGAAAGACGAATCGGCAAAGGTGCCGGCAGATAGGACTGACGCGGAGACACGGTCAGGCATGGCGGCAGCGACCTCGGAGGCCACAAACATTCCCGTGTGATGACCGACCAGGGCGAAGCGCTTCAGTTGTAGAGCGTCCGCGAGGGCGATGACACCAGCGGCATATTGTTCAATGGTCTGAGGGGAGCCTGGGGCGGGCTTGGCGGACATACCAAATCCGTACATGTCCATCGCTATCACCCTGCGTTTCGCCGCCAGCAGTGGGTGAACCTCACGGAACTCATCAAGGGAGCGCGGTGTCTGGTGGAGTAGGATCACGGCTTCACCTCCACCCGCCTCGGCATAATGCAACTGGCCCAGTGGCGTCTCGGCGTACCCATAACGGAGCGTAACTTTCGACATTGTGTTTCCTTTCGGCGACGTTGCTGTCAAGCATCGCCCTACTGTTCCAGCTCTGCCCAGCGACTGATCCGCTCACCGAACCGCCCCCGAGGGATCAGCAATTCCATGATGGACAATCGGGTAGCGGCTCAGAACCGCTGGACGAGCGTAGACAAGGAGGATGTCAAGTGAGTACAGCGCAGCGAAACGTGCAAGGACCGGGAAAACCGGACAGCAGTCAGCCCGACTCCGTACTCTCCAAGGCGCATCTCTTGTTGAGCGCGTTCAGGCAGGGAATCTCCACCCTGGGGCTCACAGACCTCAGCCGCCGTTCCGGCGTCTCCAAAGCCAGCGCGCACCGCCTTGCGACAGAACTTGTAGAGCTTGGCTATCTCACCCGGACCATAGGCGGCTACCAGTTGGGCCTGCAGATGTTCGAGTTGGGCCAACTGGTTCCCGGCCCGGCGATCCTCCGCGATGTCGCGCGGCCGGCAATGCAGGATCTCCGGGTAGCGACTCGCGGAATCGTGCACCTCGCGGTTCCTGAGGGTGGGGAGTGCGTTTACCTCGACCGGATTGCCGGACGGAACGAAGTGGCGATCATTAGGGCTGTAAGGGACCGTGTGCCATTCCCTATGACAGCGTCTGGCCGCATCTTCCTCGCACATTCGAATCCGGACAGGACAGCTCAGCTTGACTCTGCCGCTCTGGCGGCTCTGGGCGCCGGCAACCACCCCGAGGCTGCCGCTGTATTAGCGGGTATCCGGGCCCGCCGATATGCGGAAGAGCGATCGACGTGCTACCGGGGGACCAAGGCTCTGGCAGTTCCTGTCCTCTACCCGGATTCCGAGCATGTGGTTGCAGCAATCTCAGTAATTATGCCGCTTGAGCGTCGTGACGAGCAGGATGTTTTACGTGCCCTTTGGGCAACGTCGGGCGATATCAGGGGAGGTCTCCTCCGGACATTCGACGACGGTATGCGGCATCAGGCAATGAAAAGCTTCCTCTAGCTGTCAGACCTAAACTGCCGATGCGTTGGAACGGCGAAGCTGCGCCCAGTTCTGTGCCACGAGCTATCTCGAAGAGTCTGTTCCCATGAACCCCGCGAGAATGCACCAAGGCCGCCAGGGCGTTCAACTCGCCATATGCGATCATCGCTGCGACCGCAGAGCCACTGGAGGATCCCTTGGTGGTGATCGTTGTCGGCCCGGTTCTGCGCGGGCGGGGCTTCAGCTGGGCACACTCGGTCTACGGCTTGCCCAGTGGGATACCACAAACAATGCCCGACTTCAACGATCGCGGCTCGTTGTAGGCAGTGAGCGCCATTTGAGGTCGCGGATCAGCCCTGGTCCATGTCATATCAAACCGGCTGGCTCAACGGGGGTCCGCTGAGCGGTCCCGCCTCTGCGCTGCCCGGCCCTGATGCCTAACCATGGGGTTATCAGATTGCGAACAAGGAGGACCACTATGGGCATCATACGTACATCGCCGATGGAGGAGCTGTGGGTTGCGGTTCTTGCGGAGCTCGCTGAGCGTCGTGAGGAGTTCCGCGTTCTTGGCTATGTACCGCGTGATTTCATCGAGAAGTTTTTTCCGCTGGGGCTCTACCGTGCCGCAACTCCGATAAAGTTCGGTGGGGTCGTTATGCCACCTGCTGACTTCTTGAGGAACATCGAACGCATAGGCCGAATTGATGGTTCGACTGCCTGGGTAGTGGCATTTGCATCGGGCAACACCTACTGTGGGGCTCTTCCGCTCGAAACGCAGGCCGAAATTTACAGGAACGGCCCCGACGTCGTCTTTACTGGCGGCCTGTTCCCAATGCAGAAGGCTGAACGCACTCCTGCAGGTTTCCGGGCCAGTGGCCGCTGGAAATTTGCCAGTGGTTGCATGGCTGCGGACTACATCAGCGTAGGTCTGCTTGACGATTCCGCCGGCGGCAAACCTCGAGCAGCAGTGCTTCCCGCCGATCGGGTCAAAATCATCCAGGACTGGGACGTCAGCGGTATGCGCGCCTCCGGCTCGTTTGACACCGTCGTCGAAGACCTTGAAATCCCCTTGGATTGGACCTTCATCCGCGGGGGCAAGCCACTCATTGACGAACCGCTCTTCCATTACCCTCTAATCGGATATCAGGCTCAATGCCATGCGGCGATTGGACTCGGAGTTGCCCAAGGCGCTCTCGATTACGCCCAGTCTGCAGGCACATATCGAGGAATCACAGGGGCACCGCCGGTGGGAGAACGGGCCTACTACCGGGTCGAGTTCGCTAAGGCATTCGTCGCCCTCCAGTCAGCACGTGCTTACCTTCTTGACGTGGCAGAGGAAGTCTGGGAGGCGGTGAGCAACGGTGATGAAGTGACCGACGATCAGAACGCGCGTATCCGGCTAAGCGCCGTCAACGTGTCAGATACCGCGAGCCAGGTGGTGCACGACATAGCGAAAGTATCGGGCGCTGCAGTGATCAACAACGCCCACCCCCTGCACCCGATACGGATGGATGCTCAAGTTCCGCAGTTGCATGCCTCACTAAGCCAACATATGTACGACGACGCTGGCGCCGTACTACTGGGTTTGCAATCGACCACTCCGGGGTTCGTGTGACATCAGAAAGTCGCCAAAGCGGCAGGAAAGGACCTAGCGGCCCCTCTCCCGCGTGCACTTTCAAGCAAGCTTGTTATCGAATTCCACTAAGCCTGGAGTAAGGAAGGAAGACCAAAATGCGCAGTCAAATAGACCGGACAGATCGTCCACCAAGGAATCCCCCGGAGCGGAAGTCACAGTGGCGTCAGGTTCTCGGAAGGTACCCCACCGGTGTAACGATCATCACAACCGTCGATGACGCCGGACAGCCCGTGGGGATGATCGTCGGAACGTTTACGTCTGTCTCCGAAGATCCGCCTCTGGTCGGCTTCCTGCCCCAGAAGACCTCCGGTACCTACGCCAAGGTTGAACACGCTGGCCGCTTCCGGGCCTCAGTCCTCGGGGCCGGTCATGAAGACCTGTGTCGTACATTTTTCAGCGCGCCACCCGACGAACGTTTCGAAGGCCAGGAGTGGGAATTCGACGAGGGCGGCATCCCCAGGCTCAAGGATGCTATTGCATGGTTTGATGCCACCGTCCACGACATTCACCCTGCCGGCGATCACGTAATGGTTCTCGGCGAGGTTACGGACTTTGGGTTGGGTCCTCGAACGGGTGGATTGCCATTGGTCTTTCTCAATGGTGGGTATGGTTCATTCACGATCCCCCGGAATGATTTCAACCTCGACAACCTGGGCGGTCAGCTGCGCCTCGCCACAAGCCTCGGTGCTGAAATTGAGAAGTTGTCTCTCAATCTGGAACTGGAGTGTTCCATTTCAACGGTTGTTCAGGACACCGTGGTCGTGCTGACTGCATCCGATGATCAATCACCGTACGTCGGTACCTACTTCCCCTTCGCCGCTCCAATCGATCCCGGCTTCGCTGCTTGGTCCACGCCAGCACTGCACCGCACGTGGATCGAAGGCTCCCGTCATATGAGAGGGCAGATCGACTCTGCCCTGATCGAGGAAATCCTGACACTTGTCCGCCAAAACGGTTATGCCATTTCCTTTGGCCATACGAGAAGCGAACAATTCAGTGCAGCTTTTTCGTCGGCTAAAGGCGACAGGGGCATGCTTTCGCCCGTGTGGGATTCCCTGGTCTCCGCCTACGCGGAATATTGCCGCCATCCCGAACCTGCAGCACATGCAACTCTGATCCAGGTCCCCATCTTTGGACAGGACCAATGCGTGGCCTTCGAGGTGGTGGTGAGTGGATTCGGACCCGGTGCAGCCAAGGAACGTTTCCGGGAAATCATTTCCCGCACAGTTGATTGCGCAGCCCGCCTTACAGAAAAGATCGGCGGGCGCGTTCCAACTGACTATTTTGTCCAGTTGCCTTAAGTCGAGTTGGGTCGCCGAGAATGGAACCCGGCCCGAGCCGACGCCGCTGCTCACTACTGGAGCCGCCCAACGCAATTTTGAATATCTTGACGACGTATCTCTTTGCCGTAAGGCAATTCAGGCAGATCAGCCCTCATAGCTGGGGCAGCACGGCAAGCCCGTCCTGCAGCTGCTGAGCCCCGCCTTGCGGCGACAACATCCTGAATGGAGACCCCTTCCGCCTAGCGCGGCGAGATTGTTGACTGACTAGCCGCAATGGCCCACACGAAGCGGATGGCCCCCGTGCCGCCCCGTCCGAGGTGAGCCAACAAAGACCGTGAAGCGTACAGCTGGGCCGGGGGTAACCATCCGTGCCAACACGAAACAAAGGAGTTCCCATTGAACAACCCCCTGTCCCGCCGCACGTTCATCACCGCCGCTGGCACAGCCGTCGCCGCCGCAGGCCTTACTCCAACCGTTGCCCTCGCCGCAGACGGCAAAGATACCGACCGCCGCGCCGGTTCGGCACCGTTTACCGTCAACGCGACCGTGCTCGACGGCGGAGAGCAAATTACCTCGGTGGTCATCGACGCCTCACGTCAGGGCGGCCTAGCAGAGGGCCCGATACCCGCCTCCGCATTCACCGTCCACGCTCTCGGCGTCAACCCGCTCACTGGCACGGTGGCTTATGACCTGAACCGTACCGTCACTGCGGCGCGCGCTGACAACGAAGGCCGGATTACCCTGGACCTCAAGCATGGTGAGGGTATCCCCGGCGGCGCCTCCCTGGATTACATCTGGAACGCTCAGCGCAACGTCTTGCTTGACCTTACCTACACTATCTCGCAGGTCCAGCCGCTCCCCCGGCACGGAAACGGTGCACCCCAAATCGGGGCCTTCACCCAGGGCGCACTCGTGAGCCCTGAAGTAGACGCTTTCACCCGCCACGTAGCGCGCTCGGGCCTCAACTATCGTCTTTTCGCCCCTAAAAACCGGGGCCGCTCTCAAGGCAGGCCACTCATTGTGTGGCTGCACGGAGGCGGCGAAGGCGGCCTCCTGACGGACGGATACAGCTACTACGACAACGAAACGCCGCTCCGCGGCAACCGCGGTGCCCTCGGATTCACAACAGACGAGGCCCAGGATCTCTTCGGCGGAGCCTACGTGGTTGCCCCGCAATCCCCATCAATGTGGCTGGCCGACGGACCTGCATATGCACCTCGCATCCGGGAAGTGATTGAGGAGGTATGCGAGGCTCACAACGTGGACCGCGACCGAATCCATGTGGTGGGTTGCAGCAACGGCGGTTACATGAGCCTGAAAATGGTCGTCGAATACCCGGACGTGTTCGCCTCGGCTGTGCCAATCTGTGGCGTCGTCGCGCCATTCAACTCTCCCGGTCCGATGGTGACGGATGAACAGCTTGCCGCGATCAATACCCCCACCTGGTTGATCACTGCCGCCGATGACCCCATCATCGACCCGCAAGCTAACACCGTGCATGCCCACGAACTGATCCCCGGCTCGATCATGAGCCTCTATGAAAACGTCACATGGAACGGGTACAAATTCCTCGGGCACTTTTCATGGATATACGCGTCCCACAACGACCCTTCCCACAACGGAATCAAACTGTGGCGATGGATGGCCCAGCAGCATCGCTGAAACGGCCAACGCAGCCTGCCATCAGGTCCGGGCCCAATAACTTTCCAGCTGGGCCCGGATCACCATTATTGGCTACGCCTGCTGTACCCGTTGTCTTACCACCTTCGGGCGATCGATCGAGGTGAGGCTCACGGTCGGGTTCCGCACGTATGCCCGCCCCGTCCTGGCAGCTCCCGTCCTTGTGCGGAGAAGACGACGAAGCGGTCAAGACATCACCAGTAAGAGCAACCACGCCTTCAGAAGGTTCTCCAACTCAGCAGGGCGTTCAAAGTAACGCGATCAGACGGTTGCTCGAAGGCTTGCGGCACCTGAGACCACGTGCCGGGAATGTACTTAGAGGCAAGAGTGCTGGAGCTGGGCTCTGCAGTGCCCTGAGCGGCACACAGATTCGCTGCTTTCATGATGCCAAAGCGCCCGTAAGAAGCGCTCCTGCTCGGCAGCCCAGCTCCAGCCGCACGTATTGTCGAAAGGGTGTCTGCCGGCCAGCAGCTGGCTCCGGCACCTCATGCCAGGCATGTCCCGAAATGCGGCAGGTCCCAACGTTGTCTGACTGACTCTGGTCTGTTTATTTCAGCGTAGGAGGGGTGCTTCGGGGGCGACGCCACCGGGATGTCCGTACAGGCAAACAGCGGCAGATTTTGCAGGATGACCCCTGGAGTTCAGCGTTGTAACGACATCACGGACAGAATCGGCGTATTCCCCACTACGCAAGAGATCTGCGACCACTGGCCGACGTACTCGATTGGAAAAGGCCCTTTCCCTGGCCCCGGGTTGCACTGCTTTTCCCCGGCACGTCGTCGGGCATTTGACGGCTAGGTACCTCGGGAAGGCGGGACGAAGTTCGTCGTTGGTAGCCACGGGCTCGGACAGAAGGTCGTCGGACGTCTCCGGGTAGCGGCGAGGAACTGCAAGCCGAGGTAGGCCGTGCTCCGAAACCTGTACCCGGAGATGGGCAGCGCTCCACGCGGGCCCAACTCATTGCTTAGATGAGCGCTGCCCGTCGCGGGTGATCGGTGAGTAGCCTGTTCGTCCGCCGCTATAGAGCCCCGAAAATTCCATTCGGGCAGGCCGGGCAACCTGAGACTACTAATAGCGGTCATTGGCTGCTAGCAGGCCTTCTCCTCAAACACCGCTTCTTTCACCCCTTTGATGACGCGTCCTGCTCTTTGGCCCCTTTTTGATGGCCGTTTTGGGAGATTAGCAATGGGCTGCCCCTGCGTCGACCGTGAACTTCTCATCCTCTCAGCAGCGCACTGTTGCTCCAGCCCCAAGAGCGGCTTCGGTCTCGGGGTTTTCTTCCGTCGTATTGACTCCTTTGTCGCTACGACTCCGCGCCCGTACTTCTTACAGTGGCCGCCATTAAGCAATCACTGCTACCTGTACCGCAGTTAGATCTTCGCTTTGTACTTAGCCAAAGGACTTACCAGCAACCGCAGGGCACGGTCAAAAAAGAATCCAATGACTCCCAGGGTGATGATACCGACAAATGTCCAATCAATGCGCCCATAGTTGCGGGAGGTCCATATCAGGACACCGAGCCCTTGATCAGCAGCGACCATCTCAGCGGAGACGATGGTCAGAAAGCTGTTTCCTAGGGCCAGACGTGCACCCGTGACGATATGGGGAACAGCGGATGGGAGGACAATCGAATAAAGCGTCTGAAAACGGCTGGCACCCAGACTTGCTGCCGCCCGAAGCTTCGTCTCATCCGTTGCCACCGCCCCGGCCATTGTGTTTATAACCACAACAAATACCGAAGTATAAAAGATGAGAACAATTTGGGACATGTCGCCGAGGCCGAACCAGACGACAGCAAGTGTCACGAATGCGATCGGAGGAATGAAGCGAAAGAACTCGATGTAGGGCTCCGCAAGCTCGCGAATTACCGCTATTCGCCCCATAAGCAGTCCCAGCGGTGCGCCCACAGCGACACCCAGCAACCATCCGAGCAGAATCCTATAACTTGAAGCCGTGATTGCCTCCCAGAGCGTCCCATCAATCAGGAGTGCGAAAGCCGCTTCAGCCGTCTCCGCAGGCGAAGCAACCAGAGCCGGCCCGAACTGCCAAGACAACACCTGCCAAATGACCAACCCAGCCAAGACAGATATTATTAGGATGGCAACCTTGCGGATTTGAGAACCGTAACGCCTTCTCGGGCGTGCGACCGGCTTAACTCGCTGGGCCAAATGTACCTGTGTCATGAATTCTCCTTAGCGAGCCCTTGGTTACGGAGCGCTGCTCGTACTTCTTCGCCGATATCAGAGCGCAGCTTCCTGTGCAACTCGATGGCGCCAGCGGAAGTTTCATCCCTGGGGCGGGGAAGATCTACCTCATAACTCGACTTAATTCGCGCCTTAGGTCCAGCAGTCATGACCAAGATCCGGTCGGCGAGTAAAATCGCCTCATCAATATCGTGGGTAACAAAAACTATGGTACAGCCGCTTTTTTGCCATATTCTGTCCAACTCCGTCTGCATGATGTGACGCGTCTGCGCATCCAAGGCACCGAAAGGTTCGTCCATAAGAACCACTCGTGGTTCATTGGCGAGTACCCGGGCGATCTGCGCTCTTTGCCGCATCCCTCCGGAAAGTTGCGAGGGAAACTTATCTGCAGCCCCTGTCAAACCGACTAATTCGAGATGACGATCAGATATTTGACGTCGTTCCGAGGAACCCATTCCTCGCATTTTGGAACCGTACTCAACATTCTGTCGTATAGTCAGCCAGTCGAATAGCGCCTCGGTCCCCTGAAAGACCATGCCGGTTTCTGAGCTCGGGCCATCAACTGGGTGGCCGTCGATGAGAAGAGAACCGCCCTTGATCTTTTCAAAGCCTGCAATAGCAGTAATGAGGGTGGACTTCCCACATCCACTGGGTCCGAGGAGGCAGACAAACTCACCAGGGCCTGCGGCAAAATCAGCTCCATCGACCACCGTGAAGTCTCCGAAGCCTATTCGAACTCCTTCGGAGGAAAGGCTTGCTCCGGCCTTTGTTTGCACGGTTTCTGTTTCAAGCATCATACTGATCTCCAATCACTTGACATTCTCGGAATACCAGGACTGGAGAAAAATCGCCTTCAATTCGGGCGCCTTCTTCAAGGTCCCAGCCTTGACGAAGAAGTCTGACTGCTGTGCCAACGCACTGTAATCTGACTCTTTGTAAGCCCGCACGCCGTAGTTCACAAGGGCCATGTCCTTCAGGCTCTGGTCGTGGTCCCCTCCGGTGGCTTTAGCGATAGCCGTAGACGCCTTCTCAGGGTCACTCTTGATGAAGTCCGACGCTTGCTGCAGAACTTTTCCAATCTTGGCCACTTCGGCTGCATTCTGATCAATCCAGTCCTGGTTACCTGCCAAGGCCTGCATGATGGGCTGATCGAAGGATCCGCTGTCTTTCAGGACCGTCAGTCCCAATGCTGCTCCTCGACTAGGCCACGGCTCCCAAAGTACGAAGGCGTCCACGTCGCCCTTCTGAGCGAGACTGGGAAGGGTGGCCGGGTCACTCGAAACGAATTTCACGTTCGTGGAATCGATGCCCTCAGATTTCAGGTATGCGTGGCCGAGGAAAGTACTTAAGCCTGGGACTACGCCTATTGTTTTGATATCAGCGGCCGTCTTGATGTTCGGACGCGCTACTACCTTGATGAATGACTGCGATTCCATGTATACAAAGGGGGCACGCAAAGCCGGGTTTTCCGCAGCAACAGTAAGGAGTGTCGTCGGGCTCGCGCCCGCGAGTTGTACCTCTTTTCCGGCAATTGCTTGGACGGCATCACCGCCAGCGGCGAATTTCCTGATCTTGACGTTCAGGCCTGCCTCCTTAAAGAGCCCCTGCGCATCGGCTACAAAAAATTCCCCGTAGGTTGCATCTGCTGCTACACCGATGACAACTTGATTGTTTGATCCGGACGTGCCGTTGTTAGCCCCATCCGCGCTACTGGCGCAGCCAGCAACCATCACTACGGCAAGAGCACAAAAAAGCATCTTTAGCGTCCTGCGATGAGATCCATGCATGAATTGATTTCCTTTGTTTAGGCCAGCCCGGCACTGACCTCAGCGGGGCGTAGGACTCAAGGTCCTCCTCGACCCCGGATGTGTTCAACCCGGAGGTTCGCTGAACAGACCAGACAGCCGGTCCGGGTCCTTTTGTGACGTGGATAACCGCGCCGGCGTGAATCGTGGCAGTCACAGGGACGCGTTGGTCCAATCAGTGAACCCAAGCCTCCAATCCTTCAATCCAGGGGTGCAGGCTATGACAATCCCGACTCTTAGATTGAGAGGCTTCATCATGCGCGCGGCCCTGATTCACGAGTGGAACACTCCTCCCCTTATCGGCGACCTTGCCGAACCGCACCGACTTCAGGGCGAGACTCTGGTGCGAATTGATGCGGCCGCAGTAGGCCATCTGGACATCACTGTAGCGACCGGCGAGTTCGCCCTGCACCCGCCCCTGCCCTACATCCCGGGCGTGGAGGGATCTGGGACTGTGCTTCAATCGGACACCTTCGAACCGGGCACCCAGGTGATTGTCCGCGACGGAGCGATAGGCGTGGATCGCGACGGCACCTGGCGCGAACGCGCCTCAATTCCCGATGCTGCGCTGACTCCACTGAGGATTCGTGTAGATCCGAGCGTCGCGGCGACCTTCTTTGTCCCGACTGCAACTGCTTACATCGCTCTGCACGATCTTGGGGAGCTTAGAAGTGGACAGACCGTCGCTGTTTCGGGCGCTACCGGAGCAGTGGGTTCAATGGCAGTCCAGCTCGCGCTCCAAGCGGGAGCACACGTGATCGCACTCGTCTCGCGGCGCTCACGCCTGGGTAACCTGCCTGACGGCGTTCGTGGCATCGCGGTCGAGGATGCGTCAGCACTGGCCTTTCTTGCAGCGGAACGACCCGCCGACCTGCTCGTGGACACCATCGGCGGGCCCAGCCTAGGACAACGAATCAAATGCGTTAGGCCTGGAGGAAAGGCAATCTGCGTCGGATACACAGCTGGCGCGAAATTTACGATCGATCTACCGACCTGGTTGGCCACGGGCGTAGCCATCTTGCCGCTGAGCCTCATAAGCATGCAAATGCGGGCCAAGGAAGTGATCGCGGGATTGCTACCCAAGATCGCCGAAGGAACTATCCGTGTCGAATACACCGAGTTTCCGCTAGAACAGACAGCAGAGGCACTCCACCTGCTCCAGGCCAGGGGAATTCGTGGACGGGCTGTGATCCGCTTCTAAGCATGGGCAGTGGCTCTTTGAGGCCCCCGGGGCGGGAGGGACCTTCATGACGCTGCGTCTGCCGCGGCTTCCCTGGGCTTTCATGGAGCACAGAACGCGACCATAACCCAAGGAGCTTTCCGTACGGCTGCATATAGCTCGGAGCGGCCGAGATAACCTGGCGGTGATCGTGGTGCGGCTCGCCAGGCCTCACACACCCTCGGCGTTGACGCGGACGTACGGTGATCCAGTACGGGTAAGACGGCGGCTTGAGGTCGGGCGGGGTGAACGTGATGTGCCACGGCCAAGGCCTGACACGGTCCAGCGAAGGGTGCCGCATGGAGGCCGGCGTGAACATCACTGTGGTCCTGTCCGACATCGGCGTATCAGTGGACCATGGCACGGCCTTCGATCTCCCGGGAAAGACGATCGCAGATTTGCGCTCGAAGGTGGGGCACTCCAATAGGCAGCGAAAATGGCCAGCCGACCGTCAATGGCTGTATAACCGCACCTATTGGGAAGTCATTTCTTGAGCGATTCCCGCGGAGTTATCAATACTCTTCGTGCCCGCAGGGAGCCAGTTTTAGTCTTTGCTGCTGAAGGCGGCGTCGAAGCTGGTTTGGGAGGCGGGGAAGTCGTATTTTTTGAGGGCTGCGAGGGCTTCGGGGGCGCCGTGGAGGCGGTCCATGCCGGCGTCTTCCCATTCGACGCTGATGGGGCCGGTGTAGCCGATCGCGGACAGCGCGCGGAAGGAGGCTTCCCAGGGGACATCGCCCCGGCCGGCGGAGACGAAGTCCCAGCCGCGGCGGGGGTCGCCCCAGGGCAGGTGGGAGCCCAGGACGGTGTTGCGTCCGGTTTGGCGGATCTTGGTGTCTTTGCAGTCCACGTGATAGATCCGGTCCTTGAAGTCCCAGATGAAGGAGACGGGGTCGATGCCCTGCCACATCATGTGGGAGGGGTCCCAGTTCAGGCCGAACGCTTCGCGGTGGCCGATCGCTTCTAGGGTGCGGACGGTGGTCCAGTAGTCGTAGGCGATTTCGGACGGGTGGACTTCGTGGGCGAACCGGACGCCGTTTTCGTCGAAGACGTCCAGGATGGGGTTCCAGCGGTCGGCGAAGTCCTGGTAGCCGGCGTCGATGACTTTTTCCGGGACGGGCGGGAACATGGCCACGTACTGCCAGATGGAGGAGCCGGTGAACCCGACCACGGTGTCCACGCCCAGTGCCTTGGCGAGCCGGGCGGTGTGCTTCATTTCCTCGGCGGCGCGGGTGCGGACTCCTTCGGGGTCGCCGTCGCCCCAAACTTTGGCGCGGACGATGGCCTGGTGGCGGAAGTCGATGGGGTCATCGCAGACGGCCTGGCCTTTGAGGTGGTTGGAGATGGCCCAGACCTTCAGGTTGTACTTGTCCAGGATTGCGAGCTTGGAGTCGACGTAGCCGGGTTCGTCCCAGCGCCAGGCGTCTAGGTGGTCGCCGGAGACGGCGATTTCCAGGCCGTCGTAGCCCCAGCCCGAGGCGAGCTTGGCGACTTCCTCGAGGGGGAGGTCGGCCCACTGGCCGGTGAACAGGGTGTACGGGCGGGGCATGGTCAGGCTCCTACTGTCAGTGCTTCCGGGGTGGGTGACGCCACGGGTGTGAGGACGCTTCGGTTGTTCGCTGAGTCTTCGATCGCGGCGAGTACCCGCTGGATTTGCAGGCCTTCTTCGAACGACGGCGACGGCTGGCTTCCTTCACAGATAGCTGTGAGGAAGTCGCGGATCTGGTGGGTGAAGGTGTGTTCCCAGCCGATGATGTGCCCTTGCGGCCACCAGGCTTCGAGGTAGGGGTGTTCGGGTTCGTTGACCAGGATCCGGCGGAAGCCCTGCTCCCGGACCGGGACGGTGGCGTCCAGGAAGCCGAGCTCGTTCAGGTTCTCCAGGTCAAAGGTCAGTGACCCGGCGGAGCCGTAGATTTCGATGCGGAGGCTGTTTTTCTGGCCGGTGGCAACGCGTGATGCCTCGACGGAGGCGCTGAGGTTGCCTGTTAGCCCGAGCGTCGCCCAGGCCGCGTCGTCGACCGTTACTTCTTCCGGGCCGCGAGGTCCGGGTCGTTCGGCGACGAAGGTCTTGAGCGTTCCGGTGACCTCGATGACGCTTTGCCCGGAGCGCGGATGTGGCGGATAGTGCCCAGCCGGCCCTCGGCTATCAACTCGCGGGCCAGGACCAGGGCGGGGACGCGGCGGTAGTTGAAGCCGATCATGGACTGCACTCCCCGGGCGCGGGCTTTGGCCGCTGCCGCTGTCATGAGTTCGGCTTCGGCGAGGGTGTTGGCGAGGGGTTTTTCCACGAGCACGTGCTTGCCCGCTTCGAGGGCTGCGATGGCGATTTCGGCGTGCATCCACCCGGGCGCGCAGATGTCGATGATGTCGATGTCATCCCCGTCGATGACGTCACGCCAGTCGGTGGCCCATTCAGTCCAGCCGTACTTTCCGGCTGCGAAGGCGACTTCCGTAGCATCCCGTCCTACGAGCACTTTCTGTTCGAAGGCCGGGACGTCGAAGAAACTGGCCACGTTCCGCCACGCATTTGAGTGGGCCTTTCCCATGAAGGCGTAACCGATGGCGGCCACGCGCAAGGGACGCACACTAAGGGGAGATGTCATCTGAGCAAGAGCAGCCAGGATCAGCCCACCCGCCAGGGTTGTCAGGGGCAGCAGAACGATCCAGATCGCGTTGTTCACCAAGACAGGAACGACGTCGGGACTAAACGCCCACGCAAAGTTCTCCACGCCAGCGAAAGCGGAGCCACTGGAATTTTGGAACGCCATGATGACGGTTTGGATGAGCGGAAAGAGAAGGATGCCGCCCCCCAGCAGCACCGGAATCACAAGCCAGACTACTGCGCGGGCGCCCACCTGGCGCTTCATGGGGAACAGATGTACCAGCCGTTCGCCTAGGAACAGCCATAAGAGGATGCCAATCGGTATGGCCAGCACGCCAACAAAGAGAGTGAATATCGCGGTGGGGGGTCATGATTCTTACCTTAGGGACGGCGCCGGGAGGCGACCCGAGGGCCGCCACCCGACTCTCTTAAGAAGGGTCAGCTGGACGCTTTGGCAGCTGTTTGGACGGCAGCGAGGTTGGCATCGAGCGACGACGGTTTTTGCACAAATTCGGAGACAGCTTTGTAAAGTGCGCTGTTGACGGCGGCTGGCGCTACTGCTGTCGGGAATGGAACGAGGTCAGTGCCCTCGAGGATCTCCTTGGAAATCTTGCCCAACAGCTCGTTGGGGTAGTCCGAATTGTTGGTCTTTACATTCGTACCGGTCCAGTTTCCTGTGGCGGCAATTAGGTTGGACTCCTCAACTGATGCCAAATACTTCATCAGTGCGGCAACTTCGGGACGATCCGAGAAAGCGGACATCACGTTGCCTCCGTAGCCTTCAGCTTTCGCGTACGCCGGATTTATGGTCGGCATCGGCATGAAATCGAGCCCCTTGACTGGTTCTGCCTTAGGTTCCGCTGCCTGAAGAATTGAGGCTGTGAAGGTGCCCCAGTGCATCAGCGAGCATTGAGAGGGATCGGCATACATACCGAGACCCGCCTCACCAGGATCGGTCGTAATTACACCGCTCGGGCCTCCGGCGACAGTCTTGTCGGAGGCGACTACCTTGGCAAACGTCGCAAATGCTGCCCGAACCTCGGGTGAATCCCAAGAGGCCTGACCCCGGCCCAGGGCGGCAACGAAGTCCGTACCGGCTTGTTTTAGCAGGATGTTGAGGACGAAGTAGGCGCCAGGCCACCCTGTTGAAGCACCGGCACTCAAGCCCATGCACCAGGGGGCATGGCCGGACTTCGATTGCTCGTCTGTCCAAGCACTCAGTTGATCCCAGGTAACGTCGGTGCCCTTAGGGCCACTATAGGAAGCAGGGTTGTACCAGATTTCGTAATTACTCAGCATTGACCAGAGGCCGTAGTTGGCGCCGTCTTTGGTCGTGGATGCCAGCATGGACGGATTGAACGCGCTGGCCAGCTGATCCTTGCCCACTAGTTTGTTGAGGTCGACCATTTTCCCGGACCCAGCGTATTTTCGGACGATAGAGGTATTGCCCGCCTGGACCACATCGATGGGTTTGCCGGCATCAATGCTGGACTGGACCAGAGCCTGATAGTCCTCAGAACCCGTGTATTCAATCTTGACGCCTGTCGCCTCTTCAAAGGGTTTGAGGGTTGCAAGATACCTGTTTCGCTCATCGCCGCCCAGAGTCGAAATGAACGTGATGGAGCCGGTCAACTTCTGGTCGCCAGCGATCTCCTTGGCCTTGTTGAATGCCGCGGTGGTGAGGCTAAGCCCCAGCGAAGGGGATGCGGAACTGCCTCCTTGGTCGTCAGCGCATCCGGTGGCAAGCATCGCCACGGAAAGGATGACGGCGGCGGCGGAGAGTGTCCTTCGAGGTTTGAGTGTTGACATTGTCTTTCCTTTGAATCAGTCGTGCGGGGTGCGAGCGGGCGTGAGGTCAAGCTGATCGAGGATAGGGCTCAGAAAAGCAACCGCTTTCTGGATCTGCGTTACGGGAGTAGCTATGGCGTCCACTTCGATCAAGGCCGGGTACGTCAACCCAGCCCGGTCCATAACGGACGCCCAGGCCTTCCAATCGACAATGCCCTGGCCGGGAACACGGCAGAATTCCCGGTGCGCCACGTGGACCGATTTATCAATCGGCACGGACCAGGGCATAGTTGCGGTCGCATCCTTCCAGTGGGATGAGACCAGACGGCCGATGTACTTCTCGGCGACGGCTACCGGGTCTCCCCCACCAAGCGTGATGTGCGCGGCATCAAGGCACAGCCCGACGTAGAACGGATCAGTTGCGAGCATGAACAGCTCGATATCGCGTTCAAGCCACATCATGGAATGAGATTCAGTGTGCAAGCCGAAGGAGATTCCGGCTCTTTGCGCGATAGCACCGACTTCGTTGAACGTTGCCGCCAGACGTCCAAACCTGTCGTGCTTTCGGAACCGCGTGGCCTGCTTTGAGGCCCTGATCAACAGCGGAGTTAACCCGTCGGGCGGATTGCACGGGACGACGGACCTGTCCAGCGCCAAAGCCCGCCTGCAATGTGGCTTGGACGCACCGCGGCGCGAATAGACGAACGCCGTCGAACCGTTCTGGCGCCACTGCCCGAAGCGACACAACCAATGTGCGGGAGAACTACACCCTAACCTGACTTCCGGGCGCCTGGTCACGGAGGGTTCTACCCGCCGACGGAGCTCGGCTTGTGCTAAAAGGCATGGAGAGTAGCAAACAGGTCATCTCGGCCCCTTGCGCCATATGTGTCCTAATTAAATCCAGGTCGCCGGTCTATTGCGGTGGTTATCGAGCTCTCGGACCCGGTTTCCCGTTCCTCCCTCTGTCAGGATGAGATCTGAGAACATCGTGAGCCGAGCCGACTGCCAACAAGTCGGGTTCGGCGCTATTCTGACTGCCGAAGAGGTACGTCGAGACTGGCGCCTCGTGACGGTCGGCGCCGTAAGCCCTCGGTAGGCGTTCTTTATCGCGTTTGTACCGCGGCCTCACTGGGTGTGCCTGAATTGTCGAATCGGGTGCGGTTTTCTTGAATCTCATCGTGGTGGCTGCCGGCCCAGTCGATCAATGTTGTGATGGCGGTGAGCAGGGTGGCACCGAGCTCGGTCAACGCATACTCGACTCGCGGAGGCACCTCGGCGTAGGCAGTTCTGGTGATGAGACCATCGCGTTGCAGTTGGCGAAGGGTGTGGGTCAACATGCGCTGTGAGATGCCGGGAGTGGAGCGCAGCAGATCTGTGTACCGCAGGGGTCCGATCTGTAGCGAGCTGACCACAAGCACGGCCCACTTGTTGCCTGCCCGCTCGATGATCTGCCGGATGGTCTCTCCGTGTTCCGCCGGCCAACGGGAGCAGGGTCCCGCCAAGGCGTGGGCCTGCCCAGTCAGGGCTAACGGTTCCATGTTGCGCACCTCCGCTTCCGGTTTCGCACACGAGTGTGCCTTTTGTATCGGATCCAATACTGCCCCATCGTGGGAGTACACACTATTAGTAACCATGACGCGTTCCTGGCCTCCACGTCAGTGTCGCCCCGTTCCGGAAGGAAGATTATGTTGATGCGTGCCGTGACCGTTTCCCGCTTCGGCGGACCCGAGGCAATTGAAATCACAGAGGTCCCGGTGCCTACGCCAGGCCTTGGACAGGTGCGGATTAAGGTGGGGGCGGCTGCTTTGAATCCTGTGGATGCCGCCATCCGTTCCGGCATTTTCGGCGGCGAGGGAGAGCGGCTCGGCTTGGGTTGGGATGTCGCCGGGATGATCGACGCCGTGGGAGCCGGGGTGGAATGGAAGGTCGGCGCACGCGTCATGGGATTGGCCACGGGCCACCGTGAGCCGCTCGGTACACATGCCGACTACGTTGTGCTCGACGCGGGCGCTGTTGCCCCGGCTCCTGCTTCGCTCGACGATGTCCAGGCCGCGACCCTGCCGCTGAACACGTTGTCCGCCGTTCAGGCCCTCGGCATGCTGGCGCTGCGGCCGGGGCAAAAGCTTCTGGTCACCGGTGCAGCCGGTGCCGTCGGAGGGCACGTGGTGGAGCTGGCACACCGGGAGGGCCTGGAGACTACCGCCATGGCCTCCCTAGAGGATGAGCCCTTCCTTCTCTCCCTGGGGGCCGATCACTTCCTCTCCCGCGAGGCAGATCCTGCACAAGCGAGCTTTGATGGCGTGCTGGACGCTGCTGGCCTGGGGCGCCCGGCGATCGCCGCAACTCGTGACGGGGGCTCCTACGTCGGCCTGTGGCCGGGACGGGAACCGGAGTCGGAACGCGGCATTCGCGTTGGTGCGCTGAATGTGCAAGCCAACGGCGTTCAGCTCGCCGCGCTTTCACGTCTCGCCGATCTGGGTGAGCTCGTAGCACGCGTCGCACAGATCTTCCCGCTGGAGGATGCAGTGGCAGCACATGCACGGCTGGCCGAAGGCGGCCTGCGTGGCCGGCTCGTTCTCATCCCGTGACCCAGGAAGCCAGCGCGGCGAGGTGACCTCCGACGAACCCTGACGGGTGCGGGGTGTAGGTCACCTCTTACGGTTTCCGCGCAAGGGCACCGCGCATTAGCTACTTGGTCGGATACCCGTTATAAATCTGTGCAATGGACGGAGTGCCTGGACTCGAAGCTGTCCCGTTGGGAAACTGTCGATGTAATTGTTCGTGGGTCATCCGGTACCTCATGTTCCCATCGAGAAGACGCGGTTCAATCCAGACTTCGTAGTTGTCGGCGGCGCAGAATAGCTCACGGCCTTGTACGCCCTCTGCCGCTACCCAGAGCAGGCTGGAGTCCGGCATTGCGTCTTCCACAATGCCGGCGCGGACCAGGGCGCCCCACCTCGTTATCTCGACAGGGGCGCCGATCAGTAGGTTCCATTCCTTTATCGGGTACTTCGCCGTGCGTCGTTGTGTCATACGGAGCCTAACGGCCGCTGCCGGATGCCGGGTCCTGGAGCTCTCTCACCCGGTGCGGGTTCCTCACGTGTTCTTGCTGCGGGCTTGAGCATAATTGTGGAGGCGCAGGCAACAGGAGTCGGCGCCGAGGGCTGCTGTCCTGTATCAGAGTCGGACGTGTAGTGGTATCGGCCGTATTGGGGTGTTTGTTCCGTTGAAGTGAAGCACTTTTGCTCGTCAAGATGGTCTCCCTGTTTTTGGATGGCGTGAGGTTCCGCGCGAACCTCACGCCACTGTTGATCCAGACCGAGCAGCAATCGGGTTAATACCGGTGCTTTTTTCCTACCGCCTCATCCCCGGAAGCTGGCATGTGCGTATTAAACGCGTCCGGGGTAAGCCCCGTGCGGCGGTTGGCGTGGATGTCTGGGCTATGCCTTGGCTGGCTCGATGAAGGCCAGTACTCGTGCCGGGCTAGCTGTACCGCCGACAATCGGCAGTGGGGTGACGACGATGAAGGCGCCGGTGGCCGGAAGCCGGTTGACGTTTTTCAGTGACGTTACGCCGTACTTGTCGTTCCCGAGGAGGAAATGATGCATTGGGAAAGGTGGTTCGAGACCGAATCCTGCCCCCGCATCAATTCCGACAGTCTCGACACCGAACCCTGCAATTTGCGTCTCTTCAGCCAGCCAGCGCGCGCAATCCGATGAGACCCCAGGGGTGTGTGGCCCTGTTTGATCTGCGTTGAGGAACAGAGATTCGTCGTGCCCATATTGGTCCCATCCTGTGCGGTAAAGCAGCCAGGCACCCGCGGGCAGTTGGCCATGGGCGTCCTCCCACGCCTTAACATGGTGGATCTCGAGCAGGAAGTCCGGGTCCGCGGCGACTTCAGAGCTTAGATCAATCACGACCGCTGGCCCGACGAGTCTTTCTACGGGCAGTTGGGATACATCCCGGCCTTCCCGACCGCTGATCCAGTGAATCGGAGCATCGACGTGTGTGCCGAAATGCTCTCCGACGTGGATGTTGTTGTGAGCCCACATGGGGCCGCGTTGATCGTAGGCGGCAACCTCTTCGAGGCTGAGATCGATCACATTGGTCAGCGGTTCGGGCAAGCGCAGAGCGGGAGTCTCCGGGGTTAGTGGCGTGGTGAGGTCGATGACCTGGATGTGTCCCTGTGCCAGGCCTTCGAGCAGGCAGGCAAGCGTACCGGCCCGTGCGGTCTGGGCAGTCTCGGTCATGGTCGTTGTTGCCTCTCGATCTCTCATGCATTCAGGATGTTGTGTCCCGGGGAATTGTTTGTGCTTTCTTAGTGGCCTTTGAACGCTTCCTCGAGCCACCATGAGGCAAAGCTGACGGTCTTCGCGTCGATCAGCAGCGGGGTGTCACGGGGTCCAGCGAGCCATTGGCGGACGGGATCGAGGTCGTTGGGTGTCCTGACGGTTGCGGCTGTAAAACCATATCCGCGGGCGATGGCGGCGAAGTCGGTGTCGGGAAACGTGATGAGGCCCAGTGCGTGGTCGCTTTCACCGAAGTGGTGGACTTCCGCCCCGTAGGCGGAGTCGTTGTAGACGATAACTACCAGCGGAATGCCCAGGCGGACGACGGACTCCATTTCGGCCGACGCCATCAGGGCCCCGCCATCACCGGTACCGAGAACCGGAAGACGGTCCGGCTGAGCGTAGGCGGCGCCAATAGCGCTGGCTAGGCCGAGGCCGACGCACTGGAAAGCTTGGCTGAAGACGAGCCCGTTCTCGTCGGGGATATCGAGGAAAGCGCTGGGGTAGCCGAGGAAGTTGCCCGAATCGACTGCCACCACGCGTTCCTTGTCGAGCATGCGGTCCAGGGCGATGGTCAGCGTGCGGGGGTCTATGCGTTGGCTGTCACCGAGATCCTCGTACGGAACGTCCTGCCAGCGGCCCTCGCGTTTGATGGCCGCTGCCATGTCTTCCGTGCGGTAGCCAACCCGCGACAGACCACGCTTTCGCAGTTCCGCGGTTACCGCGGCCGCCGTGGCAGCGGAGTCACCGAGAACCCCAAAGTTGATGGGACGGTGCTTACCAGGTGCCAGCGGATCTACATCGACCTGCACCACGATGGCTTCGGGACCAATGAGCGTGCCGTGGCGCATGGTCCACATATTCAGCGCCGAACCGAACGAGATAATCAGATCGGCATCCTGGATACTCCGCGCCGCCAAAGGTGTACTGAAGCCGCCGGAGATATCCAGATAAAAGGGGTCATCATTGAACAGCCCCCGCGCAACAGCTGAGGTGGCCAACAGAGCCCCCGACGCTGTGGCGAGTTCCCGCAACTCAGGGCCGGCATTGCGGCCGCCCCGGCCGGCAATGACAACGGGGCGCGCGCACTGCTCGATAAGGTCAGCCAAGCGATTAACGTCTGCGGTTGCAGGGGCCCCCGCGGGGCTCAGGGCGGTTAGACCGGGCAGGGATGGTAGAAACTCTTCAGTGGTCTCAGCGCTTTGGACGTCAAGGGGCAGATTGACCAGGACAGGGATGCGCCGGGTGACGGCGGTCCGATAAGCAAGGGCAATATCGCGGGCCGCGGTTTCGCGAGTGATGCGTAAGCTGGCTGCGCCCACCGATTCGACCAGGCGGTCCTGCTCAATGCGGAAGTTGGAGTGGATTGCCGAAGCGGCAACCTCCGCTGCCAGAATCAGCATGGGAGAACCCGATTTCGCGGCCTCGGCTATGCCGGTTATTGCGTTTGTGAGGCCGCAACCCTGGTGCAGTGAAATGGCAGGCACGGAATCACCGACGCGCGCGAACGCATCAGCCATGGAAGCCGCCCCACCCTCATGACGGGCTGCCACGTAGGTCGCCCCGCGTTCGACAAGGGCTTTCGTCACGTCATAGTTGCCGCTGCCAACGACGCCGAAGACCTGTCGAACGCCAAGGCCAACAAGTGTTTCGGCGACTTTCTCAAATACGCGCATCTGAATACTTACCTCGAATATCAGTAGGGGCAGAGGGGCCACAAGGTTGTGATCATCATGCTCTCCTGCCGGAGGCGGGCATGACTAATGCCAATTTGCGCCCCCGGCATTCGTGTTAGGGCATACCTGGCCGCTCCACGCCCCTTGGGTTTGTTCGCAAATCTGCAGGGATTGTCCTGCGGATGCCAGTGGCCACCTGCTCCATGCATCGCACCATCAAGGCGACAGCGGGGCTTGGCAACCTGTCCGTCAACGTGGTCACACCAACAGTTTGTCCGATGCCTTTGATGCGGGCATCCACGAGGCGCAACGAGGGGTCGGCGGCTGCGATCGTGTGCGGTTGAAGGGCGAGAAAGTCGGTTTCTGCCAGGATGGCACGAAGTGTCATCGGTGAGGAACAGTCGACCTGCTCCTCGGGCAGGTCGAGCCGCTCGCGGGCGAACGCCCGCTCCAGCTCTCCACGTAGTGCAGTCTGCCCCACGGGCATGACCCAAGGATACTTGCGTAGGTCGGCCAGAGTCGTTGGGCCGAGGTCTAAAACAGGATGTCCAACCCGCGCAACAACCTCGAAAGGCTCATGATAGAGGGCGGCTTGCTGCAGCTCCGGCGCGCCGTGCTGGGCAGTCAGGCGTCCGACGACAACGTCGATTTCACCGGCAACGAGACCGTTGGTCAACCGGTCGGGGGTTGCTTCGTGGACGTAAATGTTCACGTGCGGGCGTTGCTGTTTCAGGAGCGCTATCGCCTTGGGTAACAGCAGGTTTCCGCCAGCCACATATGTGCCGACCGTGACCGACCCCGCAGTCGCATCCGCAAGCTCGGCTATGTGTTGTGTCGCCTGTTTGAGGTGCCCCACGACGGCCCGTGCATGGTCGATAAAGACTTCCGCAAACGGAGTAGGTCGAACGCCACGCGCCCCCCTCTCGAAAAGCGGGGCTCCCAAAGCCTCCTCGACCTCGCGCAGTCCCCTGCTGACCGCCGGCTGGGTGATGTAGAGGTGCCTGGCGGCGCCGACGATGCTGCCCTGTTCGGCGATGGTCAGCACCAGGACGAGGTGGCGAATTTTGAGCGGCCCGTTTAGGAGAGATCTGATGTCCATGACCACGATGATATGCCCATACAGACATAGGAGGTTCGGGAATAAGCATTCGACGGACATGGATTCAGCCAGCAGACTGGGTGATGTAACCCACATCAACAACCCGGGAGAAGCACCGATTATGGCGATTCCTACCCTGCGTAACTTCGTCGGCGGAGCCTTTGTTGACGCGACCGCTGCCACGTTTGAAAAAATCAGCCCGGTGGACGGCAGCGTTGTCGCTCGCGTTGCCGAAGCAGACCGCGGCACTATCGACATGGCAGTGAAGGCAGGCCGCGATGCCCTGCAGGGCCACTGGGGCCGTTCTACGGTCAATGAACGGGCAGCGCTGCTCCGCCGCATCGCCGACCGTATCGAGGCACGCTTTGATGACCTGCTGGCGGCAGAAATCGCGGACACCGGCAAACCGGAGGCGCTGGCCCGGGACCTTGACGTGGCGCGTGCGGCCGCTAATTTCAGGGCATTTGCCGACATTATTGCCGCCGAGGGCCTCGACTCCTTCCTGACGGAACTGCCCGACGGGCGCAGGGCTCTCAATTATGCGCTTCGCCGGCCGCTGGGTGTCGTTGCCGTAGTGGTGCCCTGGAATCTGCCGCTGCTGTTGCTGACATGGAAGGTTGCCCCGGCGATCGCATGCGGGAACGTCGTCATCGTGAAACCATCGGAGGAAACACCATCTTCTGCCACGGTGCTCGCGGAAATCATGGCCGAGGCGGGAGTGCCCGATGGAGTGTTCAATCTGGTCCACGGCTTTGGGCCGAACTCCGCCGGAGAATTTCTCACCACCCATGAGGGTATCGATGGAATCACTTTCACGGGTGAATCCTCGACGGGTTCGACTATCATGCATGCCGCCGCAGCGAACGTACGCCCCGTTTCCTTTGAACTTGGCGGCAAGAACGCTGCACTCGTCTTCGCCGACACCGATGTCGAACGCGCCTTGGACGGGCTCACGCGATCCATTTTCACCAACACCGGCCAGGTGTGCCTTTGCACCGAGCGCGTGTACATTCAGCGCCCTATTTTCGATGAAGTGGTCCAGGGACTGACCGAGCGCGCGAAGGGCTTGACGCTTGGTAAGCCCTTCGATACCCGCACCACGACTGGTCCGCTTATTTCGCTGAACCATCGGCAGAAAGTCCTTTCGTACCTCGAACGGGCACAACAGCAAGGCGGGACCGCAATCGTGGGCGGCGGCATCCCGAACCTTGGTCAGGAGCTCAGCGGCGGCGCCTGGATCCAACCGACGTTGTGGACCGGACTCAGCCACGACGCGCCCGTGATGCGTGAAGAGGTTTTCGGTCCCGTCGCCGGTCTTATCCCCTTTGACGATGAGGAAGAAGCTATACGCCTGGCCAACGATACAAAGTACGGACTCGCCGCCTCCGTCTGGACCAGTGATCTGGACCGTGGTCACCGCGTTGCCGGACGCATGAATACTGGCATTACGTGGGTCAACACGTGGTTCCTGCGTGACCTTCGCTCCCCTTTCGGCGGCGCCGGGCTGTCCGGCATCGGCCGCGAGGGCGGCACTCACTCCCTGCATTTCTACACCGAGCCCACAAACGTGTGCGTGAACCTCAGCGAGGCCTGATCCGAATGACCACTACACAGTCAACCACCCACGGCGCCACGGCGATCGCCCGGCTGCTCGAACAAGCTGAGCGGGAGGGCAACGCCATCGCCCAATTTGGTGACATGCTCTCTCTTGAGCAGGCCTACAAGGTACAGTCCGAACTGCTCGCGCTTCGCTTAGCCCGAGGAGAAAGCCTTGCCGGTGCCAAGCTCGGTTTCACCAGCGAGGCCAAAATGGCGCAAATGGGCGTGCACGAGGTTATCGTCGGATTCCTGACAGCCGACATGCACGTTGACGGAGGCGCCGCTCTCGCACTGGAAGGGCTCGTTCACCCGCGCATCGAACCCGAGGTCGCCTTCCGGTTCGGGCAGGCCATACCGGCAGGGGCGTCGGAAGAGCAGATCATTGCGAGCGTGGACGCGGTCGCTCCGGCACTTGAAATCATCGATTCCCGCTATCGGGACTTCTCCTTCAGCCTCGCCGATGTCGTCGCGGATAATACGTCTGCAAGCCGCTACGTGCTCGGGGAATGGACTGAATTCACAGACGACCTTGCCGGCCGCGCCGTAACCCTGCTCGTCGACGGAACAATCACCGAAACAGGAACTACTTCGGCGATCCTGGGCGATCCCATGAATGCGCTTAAAGCATTCGCACGAATGAACTCGCGCTACGGGTCAGGGCTGCCGGCCGGCGCGGTGCTTCTGGCGGGCGCGGCGACCGCCGCAGTCGCTCTGGCGCCAGGGCGCACAATCACGGCGATTGTCGCCGGCATCGGCACCGTCGAACTGGAGACGGCCGGAGCTGCAGCATGAGCGGCGCCAGGCTCATTGAGCACCTCGCAAAGCCCCGGGGACGTTTTCCCCACGTCAAAATGGCCGGGGACTTCATCTACGTGTCCGGAACCAGCAGCAGGCGCCCGGACAACACCTTCGCCGGCGTCGAAGCGGACGAGCTGGGTACAACAAACCTGGACATTCGCGCGCAGACCCGGGCGGTCATCGAAAACATCGGCGAAATCCTGCGCGAGGTCGGAGCCTCCCTCGACGACCTCATCCAAGTCACCGCATTCTTGGTCAACATGAACGACTTCGGCGGCTACAACGAAGTGTACGCACGGTACTTCGACGAAAACGGTCCCGCCCGCACTACCGTCGCAGTCCACCAGCTGCCCCACCCGCACCTTTTGATTGAGATTCAAGCCGTGGCATATAAGCGGCAACACTGACCACCATCGTCACCACAACCGGAGTAACAAGGAGCAAGGCAATGACCGAAAGCAAGAACAAGACAGATGTCCTGCCCGTTTTCAACTTCCAGCAATGGCTGGCCGAGAACGAGGCCTCACTGAAGCCGCCGGTAAACAACAAGGCCATGTGGACCCGGGTAAACGACTTCATCGTCCAGGTCGTCGGGGGTCCGAACCAGCGCACCGACTTCCATGTTGATCCCTACGAGGAATGGTTTTACCAGGTCAAGGGCAACATGCACGTCAACATTGTTACCGATGAGGGCGTGAAGCGAGTCGATATCCGCGAGGGCGAAATGTGGCTGCTCTCGGGGAACATCCCGCACTCGCCCCAGCGCCCGGAGGCCGGTTCGATCGGCATCGTCATCGAAAGGATCCGCGAGGAAGGCACCACCGAGAAATTCCAGTGGTACTGCCTCGAATGCTCAAACCTTATTCATGAGGTCGAACTGCAGGTCCGGGACATTGTTGCTGACTTGCCGCCGGTATTCGAGCAGTTCTATGCCAGCGACGCGGCTGCCCGCACCTGCAGCAACTGCGGCTCCGTTCACCCCGGCCGGGGCTGACCTCCGGGTCGGACAACACACGAGGAAAAGAATACGTGCGCACCGTTAACGCAACCATAGATATTCATACCCACTACGTGCCCAAGGGCTGGCCGGATCTTAAGAGGGAAACCGGCGGCAGTGGCCCCTGGCCCTGGCTGCGCAGCGATTCGGAGCGGGAGGCGATGCTTATGCTTGGCTCCAAAGAGTACCGTCCGCTCCGAGCGGCTGCGTGGGCCGCCGAAGAGCGGCTAGCGGCAATGGATGTTGACGGCGTTGACGTGCAGGTAGTCTCACCCACTCCATTGTTCTTCTCCTACGCCCGTGAAGCCACGGAGGCGATGAAGGTCAGCCGCATCTTCAATGACCTCGCCCTGGAAGTCTGTGATCCCGCGCCTCAACGCCTGATTCCGTTCTGCCAGGTACCGTTGCAGGACGCAGACGCGGCCTGCAGGGAACTCGACCGGTGCCTGGAGAATGGACACGTCGGGGTCGAGATCGGCAACCATGTGGGAGACCGCGACCTCGATGACGAAGGCATCATCACATTCCTTCAGCACTGCGCGGACCGCAATGCAGCCGTTTTTGTGCATCCCTGGGACATGCCCAGCTCGCCCCGCTTGGAGCGTTGGATGGCCCGCTGGTTAGTGGGCATGCCCGGGGAGACACATCTTTCGATTCTCTCGCTCATTTTGGGCGGCGGTTTCGACAGGCTCCCCCCACATTTACGCCTTTGCTTCGCCCACGGCGGCGGGTCCTTTCCATACTGGGTCGGCCGCATGGACAACGCCTGGCACCAGCGGCCCGACCTCATCGCAACATCCGAGTTCCCTCCGTCGCACTACCTGAACCGGTTCAGCGTTGACTCCGCAGTTTTCAACAACGCCTCATTGCGGCTCCTTGTTGACGTAATGGGCAGCGAACGCATCATGCTTGGTTCAGACTTCCCGTACCCCTTGGGCGAACGCCCAGCTGGAAACCTCATCAGGCAAGCGGAATTCCTTACAAAGGAACAACAGCAGCAGATGCTGGGCGGCAACGCCCACCAATTCCTCGGGCTTGATTCCGGAGCCCCCATGCTGGCGGAAAAAAAGGCCGCCAGCTGATATCACATCGGCGCGATCCCCACTGTCGTGGATCCTACCGAAAACCCTTTTCCATCAGGAGACGCTCATGTCACAGCAAGCCCTTGGCGCTACTCGCGCCAAAAGTCCAGGAATCAGCCGGTACGTCATCGCTTCCCTTGTCGGGAACTCCCTGGAATGGTACGACTTCTTCCTCTATGCAACGGCTGCGGCCATCGTATTCGGGAAACTTTTCTTCCCGGCGGGCACCGATCCCCTCGTGGGAACGCTGGGTGCCTTTGTAGGGTTCGCGGTCGGATTCGCGGCGCGCCCCTTGGGGGGTATTCTCTTCGGTCACATTGGTGACCGGGTGAGCCGGAAATCCGCCTTGGTAATGACACTGAGCATCATGGGTATCGCCACCTTCCTCATGGGGTTTCTTCCCACGTACCAGCAGGTAGGAATTTGGGCGCCCATCCTGCTGGTCATCCTGCGGGTTCTCCAAGGGATTGCTGCCGGCGGCGAATGGGGCGGCGGCGTTCTGATCATCAGTGAAAACTCCTCCGATCAGCGCCGGGGACTGTTCTCTGCGTTCAGCCAGGGAGGAGTCACCCTCGGGTTTGTCCTCGCTTCGGCGGCGTTCTATCTGGCCCAACTGCTCCCGAATGACCAGTTCATGGCCTGGGGCTGGCGTCTGCCCTTCCTCCTGAGTGTGGTGCTGTTCGGCGTCGGCATGTACATCAGGTTCCGTATGCCGGAGACGAAAGAATTCGAGCAGGTGAAAAAGACCGGCGAACGAGCATCCGTGCCAGTTTTGGCGGCGCTGCGGACTCATCCCAAGGAAATCCTGGTCGCAATGGGCCTGAGGGTGGCCGAAAACGGGGGTTCTTACCTGTTCCTGTCATTCTCCCTGGTTTACGGCGTGCACGTCGGAGTCGAAACAGGAACGCTGCTCCTGGGTGTGATGCTTTCCATGCTGTTCGCCTTTTGCACTATCGTCTTTTTTGGACACCTGTCGGACAAAATCGGCCGACGGAAGGTTTATGCTTTCGGAGCCTCAGCTCTGGCACTCATGGCATTCCCATTCTTCTGGCTCATCAATTCAAACTCACCCAGCCTGGTCATCCTGGCCTACTTCATCGGTAACGGAATCTGCCATGCAGCAATGATCGGGGCTCAACCGGCATTCTTCCACGAACTGTTCAGCCCCGAAGTCCGCTACTCCGGCATGGCGTTTGCCCACGAGCTTGCCGCAGTATTTGCCGGCGGACTAGCGCCCTTCATTGCCACCGCGCTGCTGCTCACATACGACAGCTCAACGCCCGTAGCCCTGTACGCCATTGGACTGGCCCTGATTACCTTGACGGCGCTGGCCTTCTCCACAAAGTTGGGCCGGCCCGATACCTCGACAAGGGATGAGCAAACGGGCGTCCGTGCGCTCAAAGCACCACAGCACTAGCTCCCGAGCATTCCGGCGGCTTGCCCGGGTCATGTCTTCGGGCAAGCCGCCAAGCTTCAGGCGCACATCCGTCAGTGGCACGAACCCACTTGCAGTTCCTTCCACTGACGGCGGACAACAACACTGGAAGAGAAAAGAAACAGTCATGGCAGTTTCCATCATCGGCGCCGGCGAGTCACCCTATACGCGACATCCTCAAGCGGGAACGACCTCCTCACGCACCATCGCCGACGCAGTCACCCGTGCACTAACAGATGCAGGGCTCACTCCTGGCGACGTCGACGGCTTCGCGGTCTCGAGCTTCACCTTAGACCCGGACCACGCAATAGACCTGGCCTGGAAAATGGGATTTGAGCTGTCCTGGCTTATGCAGGACACCAACGGCGGTGCCAGTGCCGGAAACATGCTCCAGCACGCAGTCCACGCAATTACGGCCGGCGACGCCTCCGTGATCGTGCTCGCAGCGGGAGACCTCATGGACAACACCGCGTTCGCAAAGCTGGTGGCAAGGTACAATAGCGCCACGGAGAATCACCTCACGCCGTTGCCCCTGGCCGGTCCCAACGCTCTGTTTGCCATGTTGACAAGCCGGCAGATGGAAAAGTTTGGCCTGGGGCGTGAGGATTACGGCCGGATAGCAGTGGCCCAGCGCCAGTGGGCAGCAGGCAATCCTGGGGCTGTCTACCGCACGCCGCTGACACTGGACGAATACCTTGGTGCACCCCTGGTCGCCAACCCATTGGGCCGGTTCGACTGTGTTCCACCAGTCACCGGTGCCGACGCGATCGTCATAGTCGCCGATGAGAGAGCAGACGGAAAGCGGAAGGCCAAAGTACTCTCGGTTACCGCGTCATACAACGCCGACAACCAGGTCGGGGACGGACTCCAAACCGGGCTGCGGAAGTGTGCACCACTGGCATGGGAGCGGGCAGGCGTCTCACCGGAAGATATTGACATCATCAGTGTGTACGACGACTACCCGGCAATGGTCGTGGCGCAATTACTGGACATCGGGATCCTCACCGACGGTGCAGACATCGCAGAATTCATTGAGACCCGGATTCTTTCCCGGGATTTGCCGCTCAACACCTCGGGAGGCCAGCTCTCCGCTGGCCAGGCAGGATCGGCAGGGGGCCTGCACGGTCTCGTTGAAGCGGTGCGGCAATTGCGCGGGCAGGCAGGAGACAGACAAGTACATGCAAAGACCGCCGCAGTCAGCGGATACGGCATGGTGCTGTACCGGCACGGCTCCTGCGCAAACATGACGGTGCTGGAGGCCGCCCAATGAGCGCACTCATCCAGACCTGTAGCAATTGCTCGGCATCATATTTCCCGGCCCGGCTCATCTGCCGCCACTGCCATGGGACAGAGTTCGCGGACGACAAGGTCGACGCAGGAGCAGTTGAGACAACCACCCGGCTCTCCAATGGCTATCAAATAGCCACAGTCACCTGCCCAGGTGACGTCTACCTTATAGCCCGCATCATTGGTGGAACTGCCGAAGCCGGCGACCGGATCAGGCTAACCAACGATCCGAGCGACGATGCCGCAGTGGCTGCCTTTGTGCCTCTACACGGAACGGAACTTTAGGAAAACCATGAGAGAGATCGCCAGTACCAATCCAGGACCCGGCGCAATGACAGTGCCCGGTATGTTGCTCAGAAGGGCTGAGGAAGCACCCACCACACCCCTCCTGCGCTGCGGGTCCATCCGCCGCGACGGGCAACAGATGGTTCAAGCCGTTGCTCGCGCTGGCGACGTCCTGCTCGAGCACGGAATTCGCGCAGGCGATCACGTTGCTTTGATGTCGGCCAACCGGATCGAACTGCTTGACTTCATCCTTGGCTGTGCCTGGATTGGGGCTGTTGCCGTGCCAATCAATACCGCGGCCCGCGGAGAGCAGCTCCATCACATTCTCTCCAACTCCAAGTCATCCCTCCTCATCACCGAGATCCCCTTGTTGGAGCATGTAAATCGCCTACCCCAGCTTCCGGAGCTGCGACAAATATGGGTCGTCGAGGAGTCCGACGGGCCTGTCGAAACCGGCTATCCGGTTTCTGCGCTGCCGACCTCGGTTACGGAAGCGGAACCCGCTCACGTTGCTCCCGGCGACACAGCAGCAATCCTCTACACCTCCGGCACGACCGGCATATCAAAGGGAGTCCAGTGCCCTCACGGCCAGTTCTACTGGTGGGGTACAAATGTAAGCCAGCAGCTTGAAATCACAGCTGAAGACGTCCTCTACACCTGCTTACCGCTCTTCCACACCAATGCCCTCAACGCATTCTTTCAGGCGCTCGTCAGCGGAGCCGAATATGTGCTTGGACCGCGCTTCTCCGCCTCACGGTTCTGGTCGGACGCCCAGGAAGCGGGAGCAACGTTCACCTATCTGCTCGGGGCCATGGTCAGTATCCTTGCCAGTAAACCGCCTGCTCCCGGGGATCGAACTCACGCCATTACCGCTGCTTTGGCCCCTGCAACCCCTGCTGGCTTGCTGAATGATTTCCGGGACCGTTTCGGAGTGACGCTGATAGACGGCTACGGCGCCACGGAAACGAATTCGATCGTGGCTGCAAGCAGGTCTGAACAACGCCCTGGCTACATGGGCAAAATCCAGCCCGGTTTCACCGCCCGCGTAGTGGATGAACACGGCCTGGAAGTACCGCCGGGTGAACCCGGCGAACTGTTGCTGCGCAGCGACCAGCCTCATGCATTCGCAACCGGCTACTATCAGATGCCCGAAGCTACCGTCCTGGCATGGAAGGACCTATGGTTCCACACCGGCGATCGCGTCGTGATAGAGCCCGACGGATGGCTGCGCTTTGTCGACAGGATCAAGGATGTTATCCGACGCAGGGGCGAGAACATCTCCTCCGCTGAGGTCGAACAAGTCCTGCTGGAACACCCCGCCATCAGCGAGGTAGCCGTCTATGCCGTGGACTCTGAACTCGGAGAAGACGAGGTTATGGCCGCCATTGTTCCCAAAGGCCCCGTAGATTTCAACGAAATCACAGAATTCTGTGAACCGCGGCTCGCGAAGTACGCGATCCCCCGCTTCATGCTGGTCCGCGATGCTCTGCCGCGCACCGAAAACGGAAAAGTACGCAAGTCCGTCCTGCGGGAGGAAGGTAAGGAAGCCGCTCAGTGGGACAGGGAACTGGAAAAGACCCACAAACAGACGCCAGTACTCAGCGCTCCTGCACTCAAATAAGAACGCAAAACCTACCGGGCACCTGTCGGGCGTGCTTCGAGCCAGACACACGTACGGGACGTGGACGCGCTGGCAAGCCAACAACTTTCAAAGGACCACCGGTTCTTGGGCGTTTCTTTCAAAGCTTGCTGCTCCTAAACCAAGCACAGGTCTTCATCCAAAAAGCCAACGCCCGTCTTTCCCCAACCAGTCCTAAACAACGACAGACAAGCTGCCGGGTTACCCTGCTTCGCCGCCAACGTACAGGGAGGTGACCGGCAGGATATGAACACAGATGGGAGCAAGAAATGCAGACTACTCACACCCCTTCCCGTGAGGCAATCCTGAATGGGTTCGCCGAGGAACTCATGACTGCCGGCTCAACGCGCGTACCCGTGGCGCCGCTGCGGGACCGGGTCACGGCCATGACGATTCAGGACGCATATGAGGTCCAGGAAGCCCAGCTGCGACGGCACCTCAGTACCGGCCGGATACTAGCTGGCAGGAAGGTTGGTTTGACCTCTCTGGCCATGCAGGCCCAGCTCGGCGTCGATGCCCCAGACTTTGGGTTCTTCTTTGAAGACATGGTTCACCACGAAGGCGCGCGGATCCCCACGGATGGCTTCATCGCCCCGAAGGTTGAGCCCGAGTTCGGATTCCTGCTCAAGAATTCGCTGCAGGGCCCGGGCGTAACCTACCAGCAAGCCGCAGACGCGATCGGGGCGGTCTATCCCGCGATCGAGATCATCGATTCCCGGATTGCGGACTGGGACATCCGTTTGGTGGACACAGTGGCGGACAACGCCTCCTGCGGAGCCATCGCCGTGGGGCAAAGCCCATTGGATGTCCCTCTAGACCGGCTGACCGAGGTCGAATGCGTACTGCGCATCGATAACCACCCGGCCGAGACCGGCACTGGTAAAGCCGTAATGGGCGATCCAATCGAAGCTTTGGTTTGGCTGGCAAACGTCCTCGGAGAACAAGGAGTCGCCTTGGCAGCCGGCCAGCTCGTCCTTCCGGGATCCTTCACGAAGGCTCTTCCGGTCGTGGCGGACAGCAGTGCAACAGCTGATTTCGGGGACCTCGGGTCCCTGACCATCCACTTTATCTAGCCCGGCGGCACGTGCAGCCGAAAACAATCAAAGGAACCCACATGGCTAAGAAGACTGCCGCGATCGTCGGCTCCGGCAACATCGGCACCGACTTGATGTTCAAGATCATGCGCCGCTCGAAGAACCTTGAGGTCAAGTACATGATCGGCGTGGATCCGGCCTCGGACGGGCTGGCCCGCGCGGCCCGGCTCGGCGTCACCACCTCGGCGGAGGGCGTTGACTGGCTCCTGGCCCAGGATGAACTGCCCGACTTCGTCTTTGAATGCACCTCGGCCAAAGCCCATGAAGCTAACGCCCCGAAGTACAAGGCCGCGGGGATCCATGCAATCGACCTGACTCCTGCCGCGGTTGGTCCTTACCTGTGCCCGGTGGTGAACCTGGACGCCCCCCAGGATGTCCTGAACGTCAACATGATCACCTGCGCCGGGCAGGCCACTACGCCGATTGTCGCCGCGATTTCCTCGGTGGTGCCAGTGGACTACGCCGAGATCGTCGCCTCCATCGCCTCCAAGTCGGCCGGTCCGGGAACCCGAGCCAACGTTGACGAGTTCACCGAAACCACCGCCAAAGCACTGGAAGAAGTGGGCGGGGCAAAGCAGGGCAAGGCCATCATCATCATCAACCCGGTGGAACCGCCCATGATCATGCGCAACACCATTTACGCCGCGATCCCCGCCCAGGCGGCCGAACCCGGCAACCTGCAGGACAAGATCCGTGCCGCGATCGACGAAGCAGTGGCCAGGATCCAAGACTATGTTCCCGGATACTCGCTGCGAGTGGAGCCCCAGTTCGACGCCGCCCGCGACGACTGGAACGGCAACGGCCGCGTCGGCGTCTGGGTCCAGGTCAAGGGCGCCGCGGACTACCTGCCCGAGTACGCCGGCAACCTGGACATCATCACCGCCGCCGCCACCCGGACAGCAGACCTGCTGGCCGAACGCATGGACGCCGCCGTCCCTTCAACATTCGTAGGAGCATAACCATGACAGCAACCAACGACCTCAGTGTCCGGCTGACGGACACCACCCTGCGGGACGGCTCCCACGCCATGAGCCACAAATTCACCGAAGAACACGTTCGCTCCGTGGTCCGTGCCCTCGACGACGCCAAAGTCGAAGTCATCGAGGTCACCCACGGCGACGGACTCGGCGGGTCCTCCTTCAACTACGGCTTCTCCCTCACCCCGGAACTGGACCTGGTACGCGCCGCCGTCGACGTAGCGAAAAACGCCCGGATCGCCGTGCTCATGCTTCCGGGCCTGGGAACCATCCACGACCTGAACCAGGCCCACGATGCCGGCGCCTCAGTCGCCCGCATCGCCACGCACAGCACCGAAGCCGACGTCTCCATCCAGCACTTCCAGCACGCCCGCAAACTCGGCATGGAAACCGTCGGCTTCCTGATGCTCTCCCACCGCACCACCCCCGAGAACCTGGCCAAGCAGGCCCGAATCATGGCCGACGCCGGCTGCCAGTGCGTCTACGTCGTCGATTCAGCCGGAGCCCTGATCCTCGAAGACGTCTCCGACCGCGTCTCCGCCCTCGTCACCGAACTTGGGGATGACGCCCAGGTAGGCTTCCACGGCCACCAGAACCTAAGCTTCGGCGTCGCCAACTCCGTCTACGCCGCCCGCGCAGGCGCCAAACAAATCGACGGAACCCTGCTGGCCCTCGGGGCTGGAGCCGGAAACTCACCCACCGAAGTGCTCGCCGCCGCGTTCGAACGGCTGGGCATCCAGACGGGCGTTGACGTCCAGGGGGTCATGGCAGCAGCCGAAGACATCGTCAAGCCCATCATCACGCGCATGCCCATCATGGACCGCGCCTCCATCATGCAGGGCTACGCCGGCGTCTACTCCTCCTTCCTCATCCACGCCGAGCGCGCCGCCGACCGCTACGGCGTCCCGGCATGGAAAATTCTGCAGGAAGTTGGAAACGCGGGATACGTCGGGGGCCAGGAGGACATGATCGTGGATGTCGCCGTAAACCTGATGGCCGAAAGCAGGTGAGACAAGAGGGGACAAGACCCCTGTGATGCCCTTCCGTGCCGAGATGGTGACATCAAGTTCCAAGAACACCGCACTGCCAAAACCCTCCAGACGCCGCCCATGGCGCTAGCTTGCCATCCCTGGAACCCTGTCGGGGACTGCACTACCGAGGACATAACTCTCAACTCCGTCTACCGAGTAAGAGCGACGGGAAAGGAAGGAATTCATGCCCTACGCAGTTGTGGCGACTCAAGCCGGTGGACCCGAAGTCCTCTCTTACATATCGACTGACACCCCCACGCCAGGTCCCGGGCAGATACTGCTCCGGGTGGCAGCGGCGGGAATGAATTTCTCGGACACGTATAAACGTAGGGGCACGCACAGCGCTACTTACCCCTACATTCCAGGAACGGAAGCCGCAGGGACGGTCACTGCGATTGGCGGAGGAGTTGTCGAATTCGCTGAAGGAGACCGCGTAGCCACCGCTGAAGGTCAGCATTGCTACGCCGACTTTGCCTTGGTCGACACGGACAAAGCTTTCCCCGTTCCGGACGAAATCGACGATGCTACAGCAGCCTCCCTTCCAATCCAGGGTCTAACGGCCCACTACCTAGCGAACTCCGCTTTCCAAATCGAGGCTGGTCAAAACGTTCTACTCCACGCTGGCGGGGGCGGAGTAGGTCTACTGCTTATCCAACTCCTCAAGGCCAAGGGCGCACGAGTAATCACCACCGTGTCCTCCAATGAAAAGGAGGCCCTCGCACTTCAGTTCGGAGCCGACCGGGTTCTCCGCTATGCCGGATTCGCCACAGGCGTGCGGGACTTTACTGACGGCAAGGGCGTCGATGTCGTTTACGATGGCGTCGGCAAGGACACTTTCGACGGTTCGCTGACGGCCCTTGCCGTGCGCGGCACCTTAGTACTGTTCGGCACAGCCTCCGGCCCTGTGCCACCCGTAGACTTCCAGCGTCAGATCGCGGAAGGTTCGACATTCCTGACCGCCCCCAGCATGGCTTCCTACCTGCAAAATGCAGAGGAACGACGTTGGCGGTCCGCTGAGATCTTCGCTGCCGCAGCTAGCCACAACCTCAAAGTCTCTATTGGGGCCACGTACCGGCTATCTGAAGCCGCCCAGGCCCACCGAGACCTGGAGGGACGTCGCATCACAGGTAAAGGACTCCTTATCCCATAACCCAATAAATGACTCCACCACGTGATCGCGAGGCAGGTGACTGCCCCTAACACCGTCGAACGTTTGAAGGGAACGGAAGAAAGTTGGTTGAAATGACACAGGAATTGGTTGAGCATTACCACCACCCCTCGGACCGAAAATTCGACCGCCTAACGCGCCAGGGGGCGCCGGCTGGTCATAAGGCCTTCATTGAAATGCATCAGGCCGCCTTCAATCCCGAGGGCGAGGTCCCGCCTAAGTTCAAGGAGCTGATGGCTTTGGCCATCGCGCTGACCACACAATGCGCCTGGTGCATCGAAGCCCATAGCAAAGGTGCCAAGACACAGGGCGCTACCCACGAGGAAATCGCCGAAACCATCACGTTGACTGCAACCATGCGCGCCTCTGCCGCAATGGCACACGGCAGGATGGCCTGGAAGTTCTTCACCGCAGAGGACTAAACAAATTGCACGCCAAGGGGTACCACAGGCCGTGGAGTTAAAAAGCCGGATGAACGAGTCCGAGTCCTGCGGCCGTGGACTGCGAGGGGAGTCTCGCGCGTGAACAGGTGAGGCACACCCACGCAAAGGCGCCTGGCCAGCGAGGATCCATCTTTCGGGGGAGATTTAGCCCGGCCCCGGCGCCGCAGAACCGCAACCAGTTGCCCTTGCCCAGTTGTGCCTGCAAACAAAACCGCCAAGGTCCTGACTGACCTTTCCGGCGCCCCGTGGCAACGCCCTGTTTCCCTGCGTGGACCAGTTTGGACCAGTCCGCGACACCTCAGCCAACAGGCACACCAGGGGGTTGCTTTTTCCCGCACAAGGATGGGGTGGCCCGCTTCGTCCAGCAGATCCAGCATCATGGCCCGCGGTCTCCCCGCGAGCACAAAGATGAAAGACCATGCATAGTTCCATTCCGCCGGCCAGCGAGCTGGCCCTACTGACCGGACTGGTGTTTGGTGGTTTCCTCACGCAGGAGAACGCGTCCAAAGCCGTGCAGTCACTGGCGTACGTCCTCAAGGACGCCATCCCGAATTCAGTCGGCGCCGGTGCCTCGATCATTAACTCCCGCGGCCGCAGGGAAAGCTCCGGCGCCACCGATCCTGTCGTCCTCCGGGCGGACAAGCTGCAGTACGAACTTGGACAAGGGCCCTGCCTGAGCGCCTGGGCCGAGCAGCGCCCGATCATCATCCAGGACGTCCGGGAGGAGACCAGCTGGCCCAAGTGGACCGCGTCGGTAGCCGATCTTCCCTTGCGCTCGGTGCTCAGCGCACCCTTGACCACCGAGGGAACGCGCATCGGCGCCATCAAGGTCTATTCACCCGTCCCCATGGCCTTCGATGACCACTCGGTGTTCCTGGTTGACCGGCTGGCCGGCCCGGCCGCCGCACTCCTGGGCAACGCCAGGGACCGCGAAGCCAGCCGGGAGCTGGATGCACTCCTTATGGGGGTCATGGCCAACAGGGACCTGATCTCCAGGGCTGAAGGAATCCTGATGGAGCGGATGCTCATAGGCGCCCCTGAAGCGTTGGGAGTGATGCTGGCAGCTTCCCGGGATGAAGATAAGCCGCTGCACGAGGTAGCGCGGGAAATCGTTGATCCCCGATGAAAGGCCGGCCCCAACCGCCGCCCTTTGGCAGCCCCTTACCTATGCCTCCGCTCGCACAACCGTCGAACTGGATTACCAGTGGTGGCGGGAGGAAAGCAACCGAAGAGGAGCCTCTTTAACGGCTTTGAAGCACACGCCAACCTGACGTCAGATCTCGCGCGCAGTAGCGTCAGAGTAGGGTCCGAATTCCCTTTACCGGACTGCCGCAAAAGTCGGTCATAGATTCCAATCTGACAACACGGTTTTGCTCCGTGTCGGTAACTTGTCAATCGTCCCGTGACTGCTCGGCAGCGCTTACTTCCCGAGGAGCCAAGACAGAGGACTTGATGTGCGATGACTGAGCAGGCCTGCGTCTGCAAGATCACCCCGGGTCTTAGCCGTAAACACCTTGTCGTTCTGCTTAAGTGCTTGGTCGAAGAGCTCCCGCAGCACACTCAGGTAGCCTCGAACGGCTCCACCGGCCCATAGAATGACTTTTGCTGCCAGCTTAGAGTCTCCCGCTATTTCCGTCTCGAGCAAGCGTTTGGAAAGATTGTTCGCCGCTCTTTGTGCTAGAGAGACAGATTCACCTTCCGACGCACCTATGTTTGCCAACAGAAGCCGCTCGACGCTTCTGTTTCGCCCTTCTTGCCGTGAAGCTTGGAAGATCTTTTCTGACATGTATTCGACAGCCGAGTCATCGACGCCGATAGCACCAACGGCTGCGAGTGTGTTGTCCAGAGCGTGCGTTTGTTCAAGTGCTATCCAGAGCCGGCTACGTTCTGCTCGGGTTATTCTTGCTGCGTACGGCTTTAGGGCACTCCAGTGCATCGATAGGCGTGGAACTAGTGCCAGGACATCTTCTATCCTTGGTTCAAGGGCCAGCCAGTCGTTGGCAATTGCGGAAGAGGCCGCGTTCTCATCCAGCCCCGACAGTTCTTCACCCGTAAATGGCTCGCCGTGATACCTAAGCCGCGACCTTGTTCGGAGTCTAAGTATCGCCAGCCGCTCCCCTTCCGGCTCCTCATATTCATCAAGCAAGTCGTCTAAGAGTTTAGCGGCCTCAGGTTCCAATAGGTCGATCAGCTCGATCATTTGAGCTTGCAAATCTTCGTCGAGAACGGCCGATTCGATGCCGGCGAAGATGTCCCCCGCGAGCATCGGATCGGTGTCCGCTGCGTCCAAGAGGTCAGCCTTACGCAATTCCTGTACAGTCCGGTGTGCTACTGTCCGTCGGAGTTCTAGGTTCTTTGCGGCATCGCTATCTTTTGCCACTCTGTCGAGAACCCAGGGCAAGTCTTCGAATAGGTCATGAATCGCATGCAAAGTTTCTTCATTTTTTGAGGCCCTGGGAGCGACGAGGACAATTAGGTCCCCGGCTCTAGTTAAAATTTCTGCGTCCCTAGCAGCGGACACTGCAGGTAAAAGCTTCGCTGATATCACCGCGGCAGCAACTGGATCCTTGCTGCTGTCGGTAGACGCTGGCCGAAGCCGACCGGCCCAGCCATCAAGGTTGTCGTTGGGAGCCGACAGGATCCCGAGAAGAACATGGTGGGTGATTACTGCGGGTTCGGACAGACGCGAAAGCACAGACTCAGCGAGCTCTAGCGTTTCATCCAGTAACTCGCGGGACTTGGACCTTTGAGCGGTTTCGTAAGCTAAAGACAGCATGGTTTCCCCGTCAGGACGTGAGAGTAACGCTTCGAACAGTTGCTGCATTCGAAGACGCCCGTCACCCGTGCCTGGTTGTTTCGGCTGGGTAGCTGAACCACGCCCATTTATAGCCGTTGGCACTCCAGGGGATCCCTCCTCCAAGCGGGGGTTCTCCAAGTTCTCTAGGGCGGAAAAGAGGCTTTCTCCAGTCGCATTCCACAGCTGAAGGGCCGACGCCAGTGGAAGTTCTCGCAGGCTCGAATGCAGTGGTTCAGGCATGTCGTTGTAAACATCTGCAAAGAGGGAGTGGATCATCGCGGTTTGAGTCTCGCTGGCGTATGGAAGCACACTGCCCGCACGAATAAGGAGAGAAGGACTATTAGCGTTCGTCTTGAGGAGTTCGGCGAGGCTTCGAGCATCATCCGTTGCACCCAGCATCACGGCAAGGATAAACGCGCCTGGCGTGGCTTGGGGACGCCAGCTTGTCGACGAGCGTACTTCAGCGAAGATGGTTGGCCGTATACCGGGCCCAACCGCTCTGATGTCATCTTCATCCATCGCCTCAAGGAGGCGACAGGCTGACTCGATCACGAAGCCTCGTCCGCGACCGACCGCATCCTCGGCGCCGGCAACCAAGGACATGACAGCAATTGCAAGGACTGAAGAGGGCTGCCCGTTAAATGCAGCAACAACTTCGTCGGGATCGGAGTCGGCAGCAAAATCTATGACGTCCCCCAGTCTCGGATCTGGGAGACCATCTACATGCCCTGCTGACTGAAGATAGAAGAGGTCTGGCTTAGGTTCCGGAATACCGCCAGCGCGGACTTTGGCGAGATAGGCGGCGAGCTGACGGTTCAAAGTCAACCTGGCTCGCGAAGCAGCCAACTCTTGGTTCAGCCCTTCCGCCAGCAATAGACCAGCGGGAGTTTCCGAGTTTTCCACGGCTTGGCTGGTGCGCTGACTACGATTTTCAAGAGCCTCTGCGTTAACCCCAGTGGGCGGATCGTCTCGCGAGTAAGGCGCTCCATACCGGAGCATCAGGTCTTGGAGTTCGTCCGTCGATGGCTCCTCGTGTCCAAGCAAGAGATCCAGAAGGCGAGGCCAACGCAGCATGTCCTTCGCAACGTTGGGAAACTCGGTTTGCAGCACCGTCATGACGGCAATCTCAGCGGCCCTCTCCAACCACGGCAGGCCCCGAGCCTCAGCGATCCTAGCGTTAGTTGCAAAGTTGTTGAGTAGCACTTTGACACGGCGCGGACTCCTGACGTGGATAGGGACAAGTGCAAAGACAACCGTTTCGAAAGAGTCTTCTAGTGCTTGTTCGCGCAATTCCCGCCAGAGTCCTCCTTGCTCTTGAACAAGGGACCGTGCAAATTTCGTCAGCGCGCGAGGACGTAGTGGGGGAAGCGAGATCTGATGCTGAAAAATTTTGTCTAGAAAGGCGCCAGGAGTCGCATAGTACGGTTCTTCCTCACGGACGGGCTTGGCCTGCGGTACTTTTTGTAGCGCTCTTTCAATGACCTCCCGGTCCGCGGCGACAATGAATACACAATCCTCTTGATCAAGGAACGTCTTGAGGTCAATCAGAGTGGCAACCACGTCCTCAGGAGAACATCTATCGAGTTCATCAATGAATACAACGAGCCTTTCGGCGCCCTGGGACTTCACTTCCCCGATTAGTTCACGAAAGCGCCTAGCAAACTCATCATCGGCTGACGGTGGCGCGGAAGACACCTTTACAACTGCACCTTCCAAGACCTTGGGACCCACGAGTAGGGCAACTAGGGCAAGTCCAAAAACGGTGCCGGCAGATGCTATGGATGCTCGCGCCGCCGCAAGCAGGTCTCCCGTCTTCAGCAACCAATTGAGGCCCACGACCCCTAGCAACCAAAGGCATGCAACGACTACCGCAACAAGCACACCCGTCAGCAGTGACGGGTAGTTGCGCTTGACCCAGTTGCCGATCGAGAGGTCGTTCCTCTCAGTATTCTGATGAAGGTTCGATTCAAACCGGTCCTGAGATAGCTCAAGATCTTCAGCGATACTGCTGATGAAATTTCGCTTGAGGCTGTGGCCTCCGTACTTCCATGCGTCGTAGCGAACAACTCGGGTTTTCCAGGGGTGTTCGAGGGCCGCTATTCGCTGCTCAAGCATGGAGTAGATGCTTGACTTGCCCGATCCCCAAGATCCAAACAGGGCAATATTTACAGGAGCAGCAGCTGACAAAGCTATGTCGGCCACTGCTGTGGCCAGCCCGGTATGGTCGAGTAGGTCGGTGCCTTCATGCACGAGAGGTCCATCCGGGATTAGGTCCTCTGGCAGAACCAGCCGAGCATCAACAAACAACTGATTATGCCTGTCCGTCATCTATGGAGATCCCCCGGTGAATTGCTGAAGTCCTAACCACACTAGACCCCATTGTCGTATCCGGGGCCTAACCAACCTTTGTGGGGATCGCGTCCAAGCTATAGCGTCACTCAAAGTCTCCTGTGATGTCTGACGTGGCAGGGTGGCAGTGGCTGTGCAATTTAGGCCCAGATGAGTGGCTGTAACTTAAACACACGCTACAAACGGCCGCCTGATGAGGGTAAGGAAGACAACGCGGAGCCAGCGACAAGAATCTGGCACCCCTGTTCCTTGGTCGCTTGTGTACTCATCGCAATGCTGTGCTGAGCATCATTACCGAAATAGTCCAGGGCGTTTCATGTGTTTTCAGTCGTCGTCTTCAGATATTGCCAACTGGATCTTGAGTCGGTTCCCAACATGGAATCCGATCTTACGATCGTGCTGGAGTCGCCCGACTACAACTCCAGGTGAGACTCCAATTTCTTGAGCAAAATCCGAGATTGCAGCTAGCGACATGTTTGAAACCAGTCGGTGCTCATGCTCCTTGGGGATGAGGACTTCGCATGCGAAACGGTCTGCTTCCGCTTCAGCGGCGCCCGAATCGGCGCCGTTCTTCAGGTCTACAAATAATCGATGACGTTTAGCGTGCAGAAGTACATGCCCAATTTCGTGAAACAAAGTGAACCAGAATTGCCCGTCGTCCTTTTGGCGCAGCGATAGCTGAATGACCGGATTCTCGTTCTTCCACCAAGTGGCCCCGTATGTCGCCGAACCTGGGATGTCCTGTACGTACACAAGATGCACTCCCGCAGTACCTAGACGGCTTACCAATGCTGCACCAAAGTGGGATGGTGGTTGCCGCGTCAAGGATCGAATTTCCGGAATCAAAGCACGCAAGGCGTCCGAACTGAACTGAGGCAGCGGCTCCTGCTGGTCCACGTCTAGCTCTCCGAGTCGAAGCCACGTTGCAACAATGGGCTCCTTAGAATCAGTCAATTGGCCCTGCCTGTAGGCTGCCTGCGGAAGGCGGATACGTTCTTGCAAGGCAAAGACGGACCCAGCTCTGAAAAAGCTCATCAGCTCTTGGACGAGTTGGGGACGGTTCGCCAACGTAGCGGACAGAAAGCCGCGCTTTCTTAGCTCCTTGCAAGGAACGTTCTTTAAAAACGTCAGGTCCTCGGATTCCAACGTTTTGGCTTCAGTCAGCCTGATCAAGTCTGCTCGGTGCTGGGCCTCCAAACGCAGCCAATATTGGGCGGACGAGCCCGTTACGCGCTCGAGCTTGACCGCTGTTTCGGCAGTCAATGAGCCCCCGTTGATCAACGAGCTGACGTGTTTTGCTGAGACGTCCATCCTGCGCGCCAGCTCGCCCTGTGACATGCCCTGTTCCTCGAGCCACTCAGCAAGAAATTCTCCAGGAGCGACCGCATAGGTAGTTTTGACCATCGCCGCCTCACCTCATCACTTTCTTTTCGTGGTAGTCGTAGACCTTCTCTACGGTGACTACTTCGACCTTTTCCCATTGGTAAGCGAGTTCCTCAGCGTCAACGCCGCGGACTCGAATGCGCCAATTACCGGTAAGGCTTGCTCCCCAACAACCCTTCAGATCACCCTCCAGCGGATGCCACTTTCCCAAGTCGTCAAGGAGTTCGAGCATGTTTTCGGCCGCTTCCAGACTCTTGATCCGGAGCTTCAGCGCCTTAGCTACGGCTTGGGTATATTCCTTCCCCATCTGCCGATCGTTTGTGCAGCTCTTTTCGAGTTTCTTATCGCCGTAGCTCACCTCCACCGGCAGCCACCATTACCGATTTGGTAACACATCCTTCAGAGCCTATCGCCTTCCCGGAAAGTCCTCAAGCCGAACTCGCCTGGTTACTCCGCAAGTGTCCGAAGCGGAACGGGATACCCGCTACATGGTCTTACTATGGAGTGGCCACCTCGCGGCCCCTCTCAATCCCAAGGCCAGGCAGACTAGGCAACTGTCAACGAAAACCGGGAATCGGTGGATGCGACATTGAGGCATCGTCAATGCCGATAACAGCGCATCTGTAAAGCTGAATCCATCCTCATCAGAGCATCCAGCCGTGTGAACTGGTAGGCCCCGTAGCTGACTGCGCCTAGGCCCATATGCACCAGCCCTAGAACCACGGCCGCCACGGGCAGGACCAGGAACGAACTTATTTAGTGGCGAGTTCGGTTCCGCGGAAGGTGCCGGCGATTGAGAGTTTTCGGCCGTATTCGATGGACCCGTACCGGAACAGGTGCACGGCCAGACGCAGGATTAGAATTCCAACGACGAAGAGCTCGACGATGACGATGCCGGCCTCCAACGGGCTCAGTGTGCCAAAGCCATTCCGGAGCAGCGCTGTGACCGGTGCGGTGAGCGGAAAGTAGGTGAAGACCTGCACGATCAGCGCTTCAGGGTTGGAGATGACCATGCTGAATGTGTAGAAGGGGATGAACATCATGGCCATCAGCGGCCCGAAGATGGTGCCGGCTTCCTTGGCGGTCGGCATGATCGCGCCGATGGCCACCAGTACGCCTGTGAACACCGTGAACCCGCCGATGAGCAGCAGTGCGCCGGTGATCATGGGACCGGGCTCGAAGACCAGGGAGGACAGGTTCATCTCCGGCAGAGCCAGGGAATCGCGGAAGAACAGGTAAGCCAGCCCGACTGGGGCCAGGAACACCAGGACCTGCACGAGCCCGACCATGAACAGGGAGATGATCTTGCCTGTGATCAAGGTGGTCGGGTTCAGGGTGGTCAGGATCATTTCGGTAACCCTGTTCTCCTTCTCCTCCAGGGTGGAGTTCAGCATCAGGTTCGATAGCAGGATCATCGAGACGTAGAAGACGACCAGGAACAGCAGCGGCGGGATCACTCCCCCAATGCCGGCGGCGACCTGGCCATTCTTATAGGTCTCCGAGTCGAACTTCACGTTCCCGGTCAGGGCAGCGGTCAGTGCCGGGTTCTTTACCTGGTACTGCGCCGAGGCCTCCAGCAGCTGCTTTGCCACCGCCTCGTACTTGCCGTTCTCGAACATGCCCTTGTCGGCCCCGTAGACCTTCACGGGTTCCGTGGTCGGGTCGGCCGGGTAGGCGAAGTAAGCCTCATTCGTCCCGTTCTTCACGGCCTCGATCGCGGCCCGCGAATCAGAGGTCACAGTGCCTCCGGCAGCCTGTGCCCCGGCCGGTGCGATGATCCCGGAGGCGTCGGTGTAGCTGAAGGAGAACTTGGCGTTCTTCTGCGCGTCCGCGCTGGCGTGGGAGCTGGAGTTGGAGGCGTAGATAAGGGCGAACACCAGAATCAGCAGGACCGGGATCGCCAGTGTGGCGACCGCGAAGCCGCGTTTCTTGATGGTCCGGATGAACTCGAAAGCGACCACGGTGCCGAGGTTGTGCCGTGCCAGTGCCATTACTTTGCCTCCGCCAGTTCGTGCTGTTCGCCGTAGACCTTGATGAAGATCTCGTCCAGGGAAATCCTCGCCGGGGTAAAGGACCGGAGACTGACCCCGGCCTCGACGAGCTCGCGCAGGACTTTCTCCTCCGAGGCCCCCTGTCCGGGCGCGAGCTCGGCCCGGCCCTCACTGACGGAGATGACCTCGTACAGGTCCGAGGCAGGCAGGACGCCGTCGTAGGCCACCCGGTAGACAGTGCCGCCGAACTCCTCCTGGACTTCCTCGACGGTTCCGTAGGCGCGGGAAACCCCGTCTTTGAGCAGGATCACCCGGTCGCAGAGCCGCTCGACCTCTTCCATCTGGTGGGTGACCATAATGACGGTCGCCCCGGCCCGCTTGTGCTCTTCGATGATGTCCATCAGCAGGCGCCGGTTCACCGGGTCAAAGCCCTTGGTCGGTTCGTCCAGGATCAGCAGCTCCGGGTTGTTCATGATGGTCACCCCGAGCTGGACCTTCTGCTGCTGACCGCCCGAGAGCTTGTCCAGCCGGGTCTTGGCTTTCTCCGGGATGCCGACCCGTTCCAGATAAGACTCCGACCAGGACCGGGCCGCAGCCTTGGACAGGCCCTTCAGTCGGCCGAAGTAGACCATCACATCCAGGACCGGTTCCTTCTTGTACAGCCCACGCTCCTCCGGCAGGTACCCCAGGCGTGCCCCGTCGCGGGGTTCGAAGATTTTCCCGCCGATGTGCAGGGTCCCGGCGGTGGGCTGGTAGATGCCCAGCAGCGCCCGCAGCGTCGTGGTCTTCCCTGACCCGTTACTGCCCAGGAACCCGAAGGTCTCCCCCGTGCTCACGTCGAACGAGAGGTCCCGGATGACCGTGGTGTCCCCGAAGTCCATCCGGAAGTCTTTGATGTGCACAAGCGGCTCCGCCGCGTCCCCCAACGTCATGTTTCAAGCCTATCTCCGGTAAGGGATACCGTCGCCGGCGGCACATTCGCGCAACAGGCTGTTGCGCCCTTGTCCAGGACCGTTTGGGCGATGGGATCGCTGCGACAGCCGGGGGATTATCCTGACCGATTTACCACCACTACCGTTGCTAAGGGAGCTACCCGATGGCTACTGTCGTCCAGCCGACACACCGGTCCTGAATCGAGCTGCCAGAGCCAGCCCTTTTCGCTTTCCTCATGGGGTTACGAAAGGGGCCCCTCTATCCTGATTACCATGAATGCCAAAAGTAAGCTTGATCGTGGCCGGGCACCTTAGTCCGCAGGCTATTACTTACTGGCGTACACCACATAGTCAGCACCCTGATAGTCTTGTTTTATGGCAAAAAAGACAGTCGTACTGCTGGAAGATGATATTGACGGCTCCGAAGCAAAGGAAACGATATCTTTCGCTCTCGACGGCAATGAATACGAAATTGATTTGAACGAGGGGCACGCCACTGAGTTGCGAGAAGCCCTGACCCGCTTCACCAACGCCGGCCGCAGAGTCTCCGGCGGCCGAGGCCGTTCAGCGGGCCGCACTAAGTCCTCCCAGGGGGGACGTGACGCGAAAGCGGTACGCATATGGGCGGCCGATAATGGTATTCCGGTCAACACCCGCGGGCGGATTCAAGCGGAAGTAGTAGAAAAGTACGAAGCCGCTCACTAAAAGCAGCAAAGGACAAAATCAGGGCCGGAAATGATCGTTAATTCCGGCCTTGATTTTTGTTTGCAGCTTATTAGAGCGCGCTACTAATAGTTCATTCACGAATTATCCCGCCCGGCATCCCATCGGCGGAGGTCCTGTTTAGTGAGCTTGGTAAAGAGTGCCACGCTGCGACTCCAGCTCAATTATCCAGAAAGTGTCTGGATAATTGGGTCCAGGCCGCTCCAGACGGCCGCGAAGGCCCGCATGTTGTAGACGTTGGTTCGGGAAGAACCTGCAATGTAGGGGTATTCATCCCGAAGACCGCCTGCCAGCCGTTCAAGAACCTTGCTCGTTCCTCCCCCAGCACATCATCGGCCGGCGTGCGGGCTGCTGCGGGGAAGTCGAGCCTTTCACTCGGCCCACTCCAGTGCTGCCACAATGTGCCCCTCATCGGGGAGAACCTGTTGTTCTTCTGTCGGCAGCTTGTCGTAGGTGTAGGCCGCAACCGCCATGGGCGATGTGGAACGACCCAGGCTGTAGCGGACGCTGCGATCGTTCTTTGTGCCGCAGATGAGGATGCCGATGGTCTCGTTGTGATGGTCACGGCGCAGTACATCGTCGACGAGGGCGACGTAGAAGTTGAGTTTGCCGGCGTATTCGGGCTGGAATTTGCCGGTCTTGAGTTCGATGACAACGTAGCGGGATTGTTCGATGTGGAAGAAGAGCAGGTCGACGTAGAAGTCGTCACCGTCGACGTCGAAGTGGACTTGACGGCCTACGAAGGCAAATCCCGGGCCGAGCTCGCGGAGCGTTTCGGTGATCCTGCTGGTGAGGGCGTTCTCCAGGTCGCGTTCGGCGACTTCACCCGAAAGGCCAAGGAACTCGAAGTTGTACGGATCTTTTGCGACCTGCTGGGCAAGCTCGGAATCCGGGCCAGCAAGGTGCTCCACGAAATTGGATGGAGCAGCACCCGTACGTTCCAGGGTCTTGTTCATGATCATGTTCATGAGCACGTTGCGTGACCAGCCGTACTCTACTGCTGCGGCAGCGTAGCGGTCTCGTGCCTCCGGATCGAGGCGTTTGTCCAGGATGGTGCGGATGTGGCCCCACGGCAAATGTCCCACAGGCTGTGGGACATTTGGGTCGAAGGCCGGCCATGCCTCCGCGAAGCTGCGCATGTACTGCAGGTTTGACCGCGACAGGCCCTTCATGTCGGGGAACTCAACACCAAGATCCTCAGCCAATCGCCCGATGACTCCGCTGCCCCATCCCTCGCTTGCTTGGCGTTCAAGAATGGTCTTACCGATGGACCAGTTCAAGGCAACGAGTTGTGCGTTAACGGTCCGGACTGCCTGGACCCGGGCTGCCCTAACCCGGTTCTTGAGTTCGCCGAGGAGTTCGGCGTAACCGGAAGGAAGTGCGATGTCACGGGCGTCAGTCATGGCTTCGATCCTATCGAGGACACCGACAAGCCTCCCGTCCGAGCCTGCCTAGCGGCTCATTCCCTTTTGAAGGAGCTTCGTCTGGCCGGTGGCGCCGCGGGTCTTGCGGGCTTTCGGGTTACGTCCTGGCGCCTTGGCGACTGCGGCCGTGGGCGGGGTTGCCTGGTCCTGATCTGCGCTGAGTCGTGCCTGTACGGCTTCGCGGTCGGCGACGCCTTCCAAGCTGGCGGCTAATTCCTGACGACGTTCGGCTGAGTCGTAGTTGCGGCCAGCCTCTTCTGCCAGTGACTCGGGGCGCTGGTTCCCTTCGGTGACGTCTCGTTCACGGTCCCGATCTTCCCGGTCGGCCTCGGCCAGCAGCTGCCCAGCTTCGGCGGTTTCGTTGCGGGCGGCACGGCGTTCCTGTTCTGCCTGTTCGCGGTCCCGTTCAGCCTTGGCCAGGGCCTCCGCCACGGATGCATCGTCGGCGCCAAGGTTGTCCACGTCCAACCCGTAGCGGCGCTGTACCTGGTCACGGATGACCTCTGCCGCGTCGCGTGCGGCCGGGTCGTGGTCTTTCCACGCGGTGGCCGCCTCGTGCGCTCTTTCGACGTCGCGTCCGCTGGCGGTGTCCCACCACCGGTTGTCCATGACGGGGGCGAGCTGGGCGCGGGCCGCTGCCCGCTCCGCGTCGAAGCGTGCCTGCAGCTCACGGGCCTGTTGTTCCTCTGCCGCCTGGGCGCGGCGCAGCTCCTGTTCGCGTGCCCTGGCCAGTTGCTCACCGAGCCGTCCGGCGACGGTCAGCCCAACGCGCGACATTCCCTCGATTGCTTCTTCGATGCCGTCAGATTCAGTCATGGTTCCCCCTCGTTGGTGTCATCTTTCGATGTCCGGGCGGGCACTCCCGCTTCGGGTGTTCGCGTGGGTGCGCGCCTGCACGTATTTGGGCGGCAGCACGGAACCCGGGGCCCGACCCGAGACCTGCCCCGCTGCACTCGCACGGGCTGCTGCGGCCGCTTCGCTGTCGGCTGTGGACGTTGGGGCAGGGACGGCAGGTAGTGCGGCCGCGACCTGGCTCAGATGGTGCTTGACCATGTGGCTGATCTGGCGTGCCCTGCGCAGGTCATGTGATGCCTTGTGCATGTCGTGCACGGCCTTGGTGACGTTCAGCAGTTGGCGCAGCATGATTGCCTGCGCTGCGGTACCGGTGCCACTCATCGACGCTGCCATGAGCATGAGGGATGCTCCCCGGGCGGACGGGCCAACGCTGCGGATGGGACGGACGGGGTAGCGCCGCAGCTGTGCCGTTTTCGACAGCTCGTCCGCTGCGGCCGCAAGGGGGCCTGGGCTTGATTCGGTCGCCGTGGACCAGGCGGCGAAGGCACCGGATGTCTCGCGTGCAACGTGCGCCCAGGTGGCATGGTCGTCCAGCGGCACGGAGCGCAGTGTCTCGCGCAGGCGGGCAACTTCATCGCTGTACTGCTCCCACAGTTGCGGGTCGGGTGCGTGGGCTTCGCGGCCAGTCGTTACCGGGCGGCGTCCACGTGCAGCTGCCTGCCATTCAGCGACCGCCTCTGCGGCACCTTGGGGGCTGTCGGGCCACCCTGCGCGGAGCTTGGGCAGGGCGAGGTCTTTAGCGAGGTGGCCGCCGCCGAACCAGACAGGCCGGCCACCTTTCGGGGGCCGTTCGGCAACGCTGTAGCCGACGACGACGTCGTCGCGTCCGGACGCGTAGCGCGGCCGGACCAGGGCACCGGTCCGGCGGAGGCGGCGAATGAATTCGGCCTCGTCCTGGGCCGAGGTGGCGCAGGCGCGGACCTTGCGTTCCAGGGAGCGGCGTTCAGGTTCCGGAGCTCCCCGCCGTTCGGATGCTTCACGTTCACCGGGCCGCAGGCCACGGGTGGAATGCGTGGGTGAGAGTTCTTCCAGGCCGTACTTCTTCTCAAGCCCCCGGGCGGCTTGTTGTGCACGGGGGAAGTCGCGCCAGCTGCTCCATTTCGTGCCGTCTTCGCGGACCATGGACGCGGCGATGTGGATGTGGTCATTCCCGGCTTTGCTGTGGCCGTGCCGGATCGCCACCCACTGCGCCGGCGCGCGTCCACTGGCTTCGGTGAAGCCCATCTCATCCATGAAGTCCTGCGCGATGTCCGCCCACTGTGCGTCGGTCAGGTCGCCTTCTTCGGCGCGCAGTGACAGTGAGCAGTGCCAGACGTGGCCACCGGGAATCTCGGTGCCAAGGACGCTGCGGGCGCGGTCGAGTTCCTTGCCGATGGCCTGGGCGGAGTCCGTGTTGAGTTCGTCGTCGTCGTGCCAGGCCATGATCGACGGCGAGCCGGCAACCAGGTGAGGGTCGGTGTGTTCGTTCGCCCGTCCCGGCCCGGCAAGGTAGGCGATGAGCCCGTGCATGCGGGTGCCCTTGGTGATGTTGGGAATCATCAGCGCACCATCGCATCCAGCATCGTATTGATCCTGTCAGCGACCGCACGTACCCGGGTCAGGGCGGTGCGGGCAGCTTCCGGGAATTCGTCCGTGGCATTAGCGCGGCGAGCGAGCTGGTTGACGTTGTTCGACAGGGCAGCGAGGTAGCGGCGGGCGGCGATGAATTCCACGGCCACCGCCCTCCGTTCAGCCAATGACTCCGAGTTCTCCGCGTACAGGGCAGCGCTGACCAGGATCTCCGAGGGACTGCGGCCGGTCCGTTCTTCCAGCACCTTCAGCTGTGCGCGTTCGAATTCCGACATCGACACCCGAACGTACTGGGTCTCGCCGTCAATGTTTGCCCGGCGACGCCGGGCGAACCGGCTCGGAGACTTCTGCTCTTCAGTCATCCCGGTCCCCTCCCCCATGCCCAGCGCAGCGCCCGGAATTTCCGGGCCACACTCACGAGTGTGCCGCATCCCCGGCCGCACGCCGTGGAGCAACACGCAGGTTATGGCACATAACCGCCTAGCTTGCTCCGGAAAATCACCTGCGCCCGTTTTTGGTGCTCTGGGTGGTTGGCGGGTACTGCCCTGGACGACGCTGCGCGTCTGACTTGTTGAAACGACTGCGTCGTTCCGTTTCGGCTGGGTGAGGCTACTGCCCGGTCCTTCCTTGGCAAGTCTGCGCAGCCGGCTTTCGCGGCATATCCTCGCTCCGCTCCGGTATTCCACGGTCCGGCTACTCCGACTGGCCAATTCCTTCACCGGTCAAGTTTCGGCAAGCGTGCCGAAAGGAACGCGGCATAGGGTTAGCGAAAGGTACAGTTTTGGCTCTCATCTCACCAACCACAGTGGCCAGGCAATACGGAGTCTCCCCCGCCCTGCTGCGGAAGTGGCGGCGACAGGGTATCGGCCCCGAATACTTCCAGTTCACAACACGGACCGTCAGCTACTGCGACGACTACCTGCAGGACTGGTTCAACGACCCCCGAAACGCTGACCTGGTTGGAGCCGAAAAGGCTCCAATAGACGTGGACACATCGTGCCGGGACGGGCGCGTCCGCCACAGCCGGCAACGCGATGATCGTTAGGCTGTGACCATGGCGAACCTCGACATTGAACAGACACGAAACCAAGCCCGCGCCCTGCTGGACACCCGCATCGAATCCGTCACCGCCCTCGTGCGGAGCCGCCAGCGCATCACCGAACTCCGGGACCAGCTTGTCGCCGCCGAACGCGACGACAAGCGCGCCTACGTGCAGGCAACCAGAGATGGATGGAGCGCAGACGAACTCAAGAAGCTTGGCCTCGAACCAGCAGCGGTAAAGCGCCGCCGAACAGCAAAACGCTCCACCGGCCAGGACCAGGGAACCGACCAGAAAACGGCCTCAACCATCGCCGATCACTAGCTCCTTTAATCCACGCTGCAGTTGAAACGACATGCCCCAGGAAAGCGCGAAGGCCGGCACCCGTGAGGGTGCCGGCCTTCGGCGCTTAAGGTTCCGTTATCAGTCCTCGGCGGAAGCGTCATCGCCTTCGCTGATCTGACCGGCAGCGATACGCTCCGCCGTCTTCGCGTACGCCGCGTCAATGTAGGCGGCCAGGTCATCTTCCCGGACCCGCCAAACACCGCGGCCACCAAACTGCGCCGCCCGCAACTCTCCACAGCGAACCAGCGCGTAGACCAACGGTTTGCCAAGGCTCAGGACCTCCTCGACCTGGTCCAACGTCAACATCCTGGAAAACGGTGCAGCCACCGGCACGCCGTTCCTGGGCAGCAGCTGTTTTTCGTTGGCCTGTTTTGGCGCAAACGCCAACCCCCTGCCCGTTCCAGGCCTCCGGCGCTAACCGTTCACCGATACCCTGTAGCGCACGAGCAGCTGAGGCTGTTCGACCTTCCCCGAGACCTGACCAGGGTTCCAGCTCAAATCAATCCTCCTGACCCTAGTTTTGCGCTGGTTCTTGACACTTACGCGCGTGATCATGCACTCGCCCATGGATGGAGCAAAACGCGGCTCACCACGGCCCTTCGTGGACTTAGAATTCTGGCGTGGGCCCAAGACACCCCCGGGGCCCTGATCAAGGCCACCGAGGTCGCCAGTCTGGATCCGTCATTCAGCCGCCAGTCGATACTGGATGTTCTGGAGGGCAGCAGGCTTCTCCAGGATGACCGCGAACCCGCGATTGTGCCGTGGTTCGCCCAACTTGTAGCCAGCCTTCCAGAACCCATCGCCGACGAACTACGGGTGTGGTTCGATGTCATGCTGTACGGGAGCTCCACCGCCCAAGAATGCGTCCGAGGGCCCACGTGACAATCAGAGTGAGGATACGGGCCGTGCTTCCGGCAGTAAACGCCTGGGTCTCGCAGGGATGCCTCACATTGCGGCAAGTCTCCCGAGAGGACGTCAGGAACGTGCTGCCGGCGCAAGGAAGCGACCGCGCACTGGCCGGCACAGCCCTCCGGTCCTTGTTCCGCACACTCAAAGCCAAGCGCGTCGTGTTCGCCAACCCGACCACCCACTTTCACACCGGCCGCCCGGAGACACGCATCCCACTGCCCATCAACGACCTGGCAATGCGCACCGCCCTGGATTCAGATAACCCTGCCCGCGCCGCCTTGGCCGCGTTGATCGGCTTTCACGCCCTAAGAAGTCAACAGGTCCGAGGCCTCCTGCTCACAGACGTTCGTGACCAGCGGCTTCACCTTCCAGACAGGACTGTGCCTTTAGCACCCCAAGTCCGGCAGAGCCTCTCACACTGGTTGGACTACCGGGCTGCCCGGTGGCCCGAGACTCCAAACCCTCATCTGTTCATCACCAAACAAAGCGCAGTCCGAACAACTCGGGTCAGCCATGTTTGGGTCAACGACACGCTAGGGATGTCAGCCCAGGCCATCCGTGAGGACCGCATCCTTCACGAAGCCCACGCGACCGGGGACATAAGGCGACTCTGTGACCTATTCGGTCTCAGCGTCAAAGGTGCCGAGCGCTACCTTGCGCCCTTCCACGGGTCTTCTCAGAACATCTCCACGTGACGGGAGGACCCTGCGGCCTGGACCTTCCTGCTCGTCCGATGTCCTGGCGCAGGTTTAGAAGTAGGGACTCGCCGTTTGAAGACGACACGCTGTCCGCTAAATGTGTCGAGTTACTCCACAGGGTGTGAATTGCGTCCGCAAAAACACCGGTCTTGCGGGCCTTTTCAGGGCCCCTTCCTGTGGATTAACGGTGCACTAAATGACATACTTGTAATACATCATCTTGTGGTTCCAAAGAGGCGTCTGCACTACATGTAGTATCTAGCCATGGCTTTCGGGCCATGAAAAAAGTCTCGTTAGCAACCGCTGCGAGATACGTGCAGTTCACTACCAAGACTTGATTCTTTCTCCGCTAAGAGGACTCGAGTTTACATCGCCCCGCCCTGGCAGATGCAAGCCTAGGGTTGGCGTCCGGTAGTAGCTGCTTAGCAAAAGAAGGAGATCATATGGTCCCCAGCTACAAACCCGGGCAGGACGCTCCCCGTTCTGGTCAGTACGTCATCGTGGGTCCGCGTGGCGGAGTTACAGGAGAAGAACGCACCTCCACACGTGGAAACCCGCTTCCGCCAACTCCCAAAGCCGGCCAAACGTATCGCTTGGTTGACCCAACCAAGAATGGCGCCGGCACACGTAAACGATGAAGAACACCGCCCCGCTGGCTTCGGCCAGCGGGGCCCCAGTCCTGAATTGATAGTTTGAAAGGCAAAACCCGATGGCAGAAAACCAGACAGAACGCGTAACCCTTACCGGAGTCGCCAGCCCAAGCAATGGCGACCAGACGTTCTTCGCGCACGAGAAGTCATTTGACTCTGTCTCTGCATTTCCTACCTCGACGGTGGCCGTCTCAGCCCATGACTTCCTGATGCAACAAGTGACCACGGTGACAGACTCCTCGGACGACTAATGCCCGCTTCCTGGGTATCAGTCCTGGTCTTCATTTGTTTCGTCGCGCCGGGATTCTACTTCGAGCAAATCAGCCGAAGCCGCCGTGTACGAGCCAAGGAATCGGCCTTTCAAGAGATCAGTCGAACTGTCCTTGGTTCTGTCGCCATAGCCATCCCGGCAGGTGTAGCGGCTTTTTGCATTTGGTTGGCGGTCACGGACAACCAAACGCCCGACTTTGCAGCGCTGATCCGATGGGACAATGCCTACGTAGGATCCCACTTCGGCAACTTGCTGGCGTCCGGGCTGGGATACCTCGCCACCAGTATCGGGATCGCGTGGGCAGCTAATTACTTGGTCACCCGGCGGAAAGACGCAACTCTAGTTTTTACGCACACCCTATGGACCGAGCTCTTTCGCGTGAAGAAGGGTCCCGACAGGGATGCAGTCGTGCAAGTGGTAATGAAATCCGGCCATACGTGGTCGGGAATTGTGGGAAACTTTAGCGCGGACCACGAGACCGATGATCGCGAGCTTGTGCTCTTCGAACCCATACTTTTCAGTGCAACCCCCGAAGTTCCCCCCTTCCGTAAACCGCAGCAAGTCGTGGTCCTTCGAGGAGCCGAAATCTCCAGCATCGGTATCAATTATGCCCAAACCACCCCAAGTGTCGAGGATTCATCATCAATGCCGCTGCCACCAGCGGATACGCCTTCCTGACCACAGCTAAGCCGTCGTAGCCTGGCAGTACGGTGGACACACCCTCAGTCCGGTGGCCCTACCGCTCGCGTATCAAGAAAGTTTGGAGTGAATTGGAAGGCTCTGTCAGATGCCTGGTTGCACCCGCCTTCGTGGTGAAGACCTAGGTAGCAACGACAGTGTCACCGCTTACGTATGGGATCGCCCAGCATGGTGCCTCCGCCGACAAGTGCGTGATGGGCACCTTTGGTGGTCGGGTGGTCGTTCACACGGCGTCACTGTGGTTGGCCAAGGCCTTGAAGGGGCGATGCCTGTGATCAGCACTTTCGCCTCGGTGGTCCTTGCCTAGGCCCAGCCCCAGCCTGGGGCCCACGTTTTGACTTGCGCGGATTGCTGATGGTGGCTAGGCTCCGAGGGTTTTACTAAAGACACGTTACAAATTGGGGGATAAATTGAAAAAATCACGTCTGTTTCGCGCGTTATGCAGTACCGCAGTGAGCGCTTTATTGCTCACGAGTGGGACGGTCCCCGCGAATGCAGCCGGTCAGGATCCTACGGAACAATCCTGCGATGCGGCCCAGGTTAACCTCGGTCTTTGCGTAACCGCAGTTGTCTCACCAGGGGAAGACCCGGTCGTGACCGGAGTCATCCAGCAACTGCAGATGGGCGTAGCGGTTTCTTCAGTCGAGAAATTTTTGAACCGGCGGGCGATACAAAAATCTGATACTTCGCAGGTCAAAGCTGAGAAGGTCGTGAAAAACTATAGGAACGCTTCGTCGGATAAGGCAAGGAAGGACGCCCTCAAAGTTGAGCAGCCGGTACTGATGAACGCCGGCGGGGTTGGCACCGTTGTAGGTCCCACCCTCGACGTCAAGGACACAGTCACCTACGAGTACTGCAGCAGCAGTACTGGTATCTGCCGGCCTTCGGGAACAGTGGATGTCGAGTTTAGAATGACGATTGTGGACAACATGGAGTTCGCTCTCAGCGGGGACATAAACGTCACGTCCGGTTCACCTATTCTGATTTCGACCCTGTATTGCTACACCTACCACGACGGTCTGTTTAACATCGATGAGTCTGTGCACAACTGGCAAAACTGTGCCAACGCCAGAACTTATACCGAAGTAATGTACAGGCAGATCCAGGGCGAGAATTGGTCGGGCGGCACGTTGGGCGAGACCTACCATCCGACCTATGTCCTGGCATTCAAGAACTTTGCGACGACGTTCCAGAAAGTATGGGATGGTCGGGAGTACAAGGTTGCCAGTAACGGATCAACCTCATGGACCTAGTTCACATGTGCGCCAACTGCCCGGAATGACACTTCCAAGTTTCACGTAGTAAACCTGACTCATACTTCACAAAAAACCGGCTATCTCCGAGCAACACAGGTAAGAATTTCAGGTGCCTGAGCCGGTTTGGTCGTTGCGTCTAGTCAACGATCAGACCGGCTCGGGTCTTCGTAGATAGACCCATGGCGGAAAGGTAGGCCACGACCTGAAAACTTCCTTGTGGAAGCTTTTGGGCCACCTGCTCGTCACACGTCACGGAAAGTCTTGTGCCTTCACCGGGAGCGAGGGTGGGTAACAGTCTGCTCTTTCCATATGAGTGCCAGCCCGAACCCAACTGACGGCCCTCATGATCAAAAATCCGGCCGTGGACATACTCTGTGTCCAGCTCAGTCGGCGTCCAGCGAATGTCCGCATCATTCTGGAGAACCACCTCCAGAATGGGGATTGAACCGCGTCCGCACTCAAAGCTCTCTCGATCCCAGTGCAACCGGAGTCCTTGACGGCGACTTTCCCGGGTCGGGACCGGAATGCCGTCCAACGGCGCGGCCAGGGACCATCCATCTTCAAGATGAGCCAGTTGAACCAGTACCCAGCGCCCCGGTGCAACAACTGAAGGTGCACCTAAGATCAGAACCTCCTCAGCCCACGGCTCCCGCGCTGAACCCACGACTCTCCAACCGGCGGAAGGAAAGTCGCTTCCTGCTTTCGGTGGAAGACCGCTGTTTGTGCCTGTGGGAATGCGCCCGGGAACTACGCTGTTCCAGGCCGCGCCCGGAGCATCGAGTGTCTTTGCATCCACTTCCCATGGGCCAAGCTGCACCAGCTGTTTTGAGCCGACATTCATGATGAGTCCCCCATTCGTAGCGCTCCTGATTCTTTGAGTCTAAACGCCCGACCCAGAGGCCGGACCCCGTCACGCGTTATGTGGAGTGGTGACGCTGATGCACCTATCTTTCGATGAAGAATCCGCTCGTAGGTCCACGAAAGAAGGCTTACGCCCTGAGCAAAGTGTTGGCATGCTTATCGGAGAACGTCAGGTTTTCACCCAGGCACAGGGACTGATACCAGTCGGGACAGCCATCACTCCGTCGACCATCGAAACCTCCGTCGCGCACCGCCCCCGCAGGAACTCAACCAAGCCGGAGGAATCCTGCCTTGAACGAGGCAAGCGTCGTCGTTTCTGGGGTCTTGGACCTGGACACGCTCGTGTGACAATTCGCGCGGGAATCTTGCGACCATTCAGAGGATCACCTGTGGGAACCTCAGCGATTGTCGCTGGCTGGCCCCTGGGAGCCGCGCCGCTGCTCATCCAACATCGTTTGGCTTTGCTGAGTTTCCTCGCGAGTTCGTTGTCCCGGTCGCATTTGACCCGCGGGAACTCCGCGCCATTTTCTTCCCCCGTTGTACTTGCGTTGCAAACGGCGCAGTTCCCGCAGCGTGGCTGCTTCGACCAGGGCAGTGATAGAGGGGTAGCCCTCGATCTTGCCCACGGCCTGAACTGCGGCACGGATTTGATCCGTGTCATCCTCGGTGAAGTAGGCGGAGACAGTCTTCGTCTTCTTAGAAATCGGCATCTAGCGCTTTCAAGCTCGGGCCCCCGATCTCAGAAGGTCGGTTTTTCGGTGCGGGCTATCCGTGCATACCCTTCGGCGGTTGCGTTCTTGCCAAACCAGGGGTCATCGTCCGAGTATTCGTCGGCGCCGGCCTCGGCGCCATCGGCTTCCTGCTGGGCTTTAAGCCTGCCCCTCCAGCCAATGCGCGGGGCTTTTTCCTGCACAGGCACTTCGTCTGGCGTCGGGGATTCGTTATGCCCGGGACGATTGCCTGTGGTGCCGACGGCCGTCGCAGCCGTGTAGCGAAGAGACAGCCCTATCTCGTCAATCTCGAATTCAATAACCGTGCGCTTCTCCCCCGTCTTCGTCTCGAAGGTCCGCGGCTTGAGCCGGCCACTGGCAACGACGCGGCTGCCCTCGGCCAGGGAGGCCGCGGCGTGCTCCGCCGCTTCGCGCCAGACCGTAGACCGAAGGAACAGGGTCTCGCCGTCCTTCCATTCCTTACTCTGGGCATCAAACGTCCTGGGAGTGGATGCAATAGTGAAGTTCGCGACCGGAGTACCTTCAGTTTTACCGAACTCACGGGAAACCGGAGTGAAGCGCAGCTCTGGATCTGATGTCAGGTTTCCAATGACGGTAATCGTGGTTTCGCCGGCCATGATGGTTCCTTTTCCTCGTGTGCTGGTGATGTTCTCGGTGTCTGTTGTGGGTTCGTTCTGAGGTTCGGTCCCACCCTGTTCGTCGTGGGTGAGGTCGTTGGGTTGGTACTGGTTGGCAGTATGTGCGTCCCAGATCCCGCCCTCCCCGAGCGGGGCGCGGCTAATCGCCTCAAGGTATCGGTCATCCCCTGCCGTGTCTGGGACGGCGTAGAAGTCCTCGTATAGGTCCTCGATGCAGAGTTCCACGATGGCGGGTTCCACAAGATAGGGGTCCACAACGTCGGGGTTGATCCTGCCGCTGGGGTTGACCTGCCGGAACAGGTCCACTTCCAACGGGATTCGGGGGCTGAGTTTGAACCCGACGACCGGGGGCAGTCTCGTCACGGTCCTCACGCTGCCTTGTGACTCATGGCTGCTTGGACGAGCTTGTCGCGGCGCAGGCCGGACCAGCGGTCCTGGTCATCGGAGTTGTTCACGACGACGGGAGCCTGGGAGTAGCCGAGTTCGGCGGTGATGTACTCCAGCGCTGCCGGCACTTCGGTGATGTCCACGGCCGTGTAGGTGATGCCCTTGGAGTCGAAGTAGTCCTTCGTCTTCTCGCAGTTGGGACATTCGGGCTTGGTGTAGACCGTGTAAGCGGTTGGTGAAGCAGTCATTTTCAGCACCTGGTTTCGTATCAAATGAGTTTCGTTCGTCTGGTTGACTTGCTACCTCAATTTTAGCAATCATTCAACTGAATGAATAGAGGTTTTGCCGCATGTTTCCGGGGTTTTTGGTCTTACTATTCGGGCCAATAGAGGTACAGCTCATTTCCTGCAGAGTCACAGGAAGAAGGCCACCGAAGCCGCCGGCGACTGTGGTGGTCCCCGCAGGTTCCCCAGGATCTCAGCCCCCGGGTGCCCTAGAAGCCAGGCCCCCTAGAGTGGTTCCGTATTGAACCCAGTGGCGCCCAGCCGTGCAGTCCCGTGTCGTCCCTGCTGAAGGAACGTCGACCACGGCGGTCCGCGTGCCGGCGGCGCATGGCGTGGACCATGGGAAAGTTGCCCGTGTCACCGTCTAAGTGTTCTTGGCTTTTCCAAACACCCAGCGGTTCCACCTGGTGGAGTCTCCGGGCGGCGGCCCGAGGGTGCGGATTGCCTTCTTGCACCAGCGGTTGCAGAGGTAATAGTGGGCGGCCATGAGGACGAGGAGGCCGGCCAGGATGATCAGAGACTGATCCTTGGCGGTCTGGTACTCGTGGTATCCGGGCCGGCCGTAGGCCAGTTCCCCGGAAACCAGGGGGCCGGTTACGGCAAGAAAATAATTGAGGACCTGGAAGAACGGGAACATCAGGATGAACAGCGGCACGAGGACCAAGGCGAAGTATTTGAGCCATAGTTTGCCGCAGCGTTTGTTCCAAGCGGCTATCTGCTGTTTCTGGTCAGCGTCGATCGACCCGTCCATACTCTCCCCCAATGAGTTCCCCTTTTGATGCACAGCTTACGGTAGACCGCGGCCCCCTCGACTTGAAAAGTAAGCATGCTTGCTATTAGGTTTGTGTCAGCTTCTCCTCCTGTCCCCCATCAGGCGGAGGGTGTCAGGAAGGCCCCGCCACTCCCCCCGGTGTTGCGGGGTTTTCCGTTATCCGCATTTGCGCAGCAGATCCGAACGGCAGAGGGAGTGTGCAGTGGCTCAGGGCGATATCGAGACGTACTACGAAGACGGTTCATGGAAGAACAAGCGCGAGGGCACTGGCCGCGCGTTCGGTGCCGGTTACGGCACCAAGGACGAAGCAGTGACTGCTGGCCGGGAAGCGGCCCAGGCTGACAAGGTGGAGCACGTCATCAAGAACCAGGACGGCCAGATCAGCTCCAAAAACAGCTACGGCAACGATCCCCGGAACGTCCCGGGCTGATTGCCACCCGTCAATGGGCGGGCGTGGTGGCCTGGAGACACAAGAAGGGCCGGCTCAAATGAACTGGTCCCCGAAAGTTGGACTCGCATATAAGCGATGTTTCCAACCTAGTGCCAGCAACCGACTCTTTGGAGAAGGCTCCGTCCCAGATCGGACGGAGCCTTCTCCTTGTGGGATGCCGTCAACAGCCCCCACTAGCAGGCAAGACAGGCCACTATTACCGTCGTTCCTACGGACCGTCGTGTGCCTTTGAATTGTCCGTTCCCCTCTTGGCTGATCGGCGCAGCATCACGAAGTTGCCCACCGCCAACACGAGTGACAGCACGACAAGGACTCCATACAAGATCTGAGTATCGCGGCCCTGCGGCGCTCGAACTAACATCACGACCCAGAGCAAGGTGCTGGCGGACCATCCGATAGCTTGAATCCAGAGGAGCCGTGGGCCCGGCATCTCAGGCTTTCTCCCGGGCGCGGTCAGGCCCAACGAGTCCGTCATTCGCAACCAAACGTTGCGGCGCGCCGCGCCTTTCATGGCCCAACCCTAGCTGTCTTCCGCGAAGTTGGGAACGTTGCCCGCAGAATAGGAGGCGCCCTACGCCGCTAGGGTCTGAGCACGGTACTGCACCGGACTCAGGCCCATGAGCTTGGTGGAAATTCTTTCGGTGTTGTACCAGTGGATGTAGTCGCACAGCGCTGCTGCCAGGGCGTCGGTGCTCAGGAAATGGACGCGGTGAAAAAGCTCCTCCTTGAGGTGTCCGAAGAAGTTCTCCATGACGGCATTGTCATAGCAGTTGGCTTTACGGGACATTGATTGCTCCGCGCCAGCGTTGGCCAAGAGCGTGCGCCAGGAGTTGTGCTGATATTGGAATCCCTGATCGGAGTGTACGAGTGGTTTCTGGCCATTCTTGAGCGTGACCAAAGCGCCGCGCAGTGAGGCATTCGCCAGCTCCAGGTTGGGTGAGGTTCCTATCGTGTAGGAGATGATCTGCCGGTCAAAAAGGTCCATGATCGGTGAGAGGTAGAGCTTCTTATCACCGACGCTGAACTCGGTCACATCGGTAACCCACTTATGGTTGGGGGCGTCCGCTTCGAATTGGCGTTTTAGCAGGTTAGGCGCCACGATGCCTTGTTCGCCCTGGTAGGAGTTGTACCGCTTCCTGCTTCGGACCTTGCAAACCAGCCGCAAGGAACGCATCAGTTTCAGCACGGTCTTCTTGGCGACCTTCCATCCTTGCCTGAGCAGTTCGATATGGATCCTGCGGTGCCCGTACCGGCCGTGATTCTTCGTGAAGATACCTGTAATAGCGGCCTTTAGGGACTCCCGTGCGTCTGGGCCATTGAGTTTGGCCTGGTGGTAGAAGAAAGTGGACCGGGCCAACCCGGCTACGTCCAGGAGAACTTCCAACCTGTGCTCGGCCTTGAGAGCGATGACAGCGCGGACCTTTAGCGCTGTTCCTCGTCCCTCAAGGCGTTTACTTTTCCCAGGAAGGCCACCTCTGCCCGCAACCGCTCGTTCTCGCGCCGCAGACGTCGCAGCTCCGGCTCTGGTTCCTGCAGCGCCGGGGCATCCGGATTCTTCCTCGGCCGGCCCTTTGGCTTGGGCCGCAGCCCGTCCTCGCCTTCGGTCCGATACTGACGGGCCCATCTCTCGATCATCAGTGGGGAGGACAGCCCGAGCTCTTTCGTCAGAGCGACTTTGGGCTCACCGGCGCGGTATCGCTGCACGGCCTCAAGTTTGAACTCAAAAGAGAACACCGGTCGGATTGGCTTTGCCACCAGTGTCGTACCTCCGCGCGTCCGCCAGCGATCGTACAAACGTTTGACGGCGCCTCGGCTTGCTTTGAGACGGCTCGCTACCGCCCAAGCACCCCAGCCCGTTTCAAACAACGCTACCGCGGCCTCGCGCTGCTCCTCGGACAACGAACTTCTTGCATGCATAAAACTGCTCCCCGAAAGTTAGAACTGACTTTTCAGTCCAACTTTCGGGGAGCAGTTCACAAAGAGCCGGCCCTTCTGCGTTCTCCTCGGCAAAGGAAATCTACGGATTCAGCCTAGCTGAATGTTGTGGGCGGTGCCTGCAGCTGTCCCGGTGGACGTCGTCGCCCCTGGACGCGCGGCACCTTGCTGGAGTGGGGGAAATGGGTGCGTTGATCGGCGGTCCGCCGCTGGTGATGGTTGCTGTGGTTCGCCCTGGGCGGCGGGGGCCGGTCGGCGGGCCGGCTGTGATGTTTACGAGGTCCTCCATCGTGTCCTTCAACGACGAACCAATGATGAACCGTTGGTTGAGGGCCATAATCAAGCTGTGAAAGCTGAATGGGTTTCTGTATTGGCTGCAGTTGCTGCTGCAGTTTCAGCTCTCGTTGGACTTTTTGTGGGGTTTGAACAACTTGCGACCGCATCAAGGCTTCGTCGTGAGGCAACTTTCTGGCTAGAAAGCCTGCAAGCGGCGACCAGTGAAGAAGAAAAGCTGGTACTTCAGACGCTGCACCGTACGGCAATCGCGCGAATCTTCAGCTTACGCCTAGTACCCATCCGCCGAATTCTGTCTACTGCCTACTACATGGTGCTACCCCTGGCGATGCTCTTCGCCCTGACATGGATAACACCAGAGTTGATAATTCCGTTTGCGTCGAATTTGTGGACGGGCCCCGCTGCTCTCTTGGTCTCGGCTATGATTCTCTATTTGGGAATCCTCCGGATGGCGACGACATTGGCGGAGCAGCGGCGTATGGTCGGCGCATACCTGGATTAGGTAGAAACACCATCAAGCACCTTCACCTTCCACCGCATGCCCACGATCCCTCTTACGAAACCACAGCGGGCGTCGCTACTTGCCCTGAGCGTTGGTCTCTCACTTAGTGCATTCGTAGCCGGTCTAATGGCTTCCCGAGATCCTTCCGGCACCTACCCTTTCGACATCGAAATACTGGTCTATGTTGGCGTTGTTCTCGTAGGTATGGGGTTTTGGGGTGTAAAAGCCATACTTCGCTACAACAACTCCGCGCTATCTAGTTCCTGGGCGTCGCGGGCGTTCGGGGGGAAGCCCCCTTACCTCCGATAGCCGTCTCGTATCCCTTGGGATACGAGACGTCTCACCGGCCCCGCCGCGGCCCTGACGATGGCGGCGGGCATTCCGCCGGATCTCGGGAAATTTCCCTGCCACGGCGATTCTCATAACTACGTCTCGAAACCATCTGTTTGCATCCCTGTACTACACGTTAGTTATGTGGCAGGAGGCAGACCTCTTGGCCACCGGCGTCCGAAGGGATGACCTCTACATCGACCATGGCGTCTCCGGGGCTCGTTCCTCACGGCCGCAGTTCGACCGGGCATTGGAGGCGCTGGTCGAGGGCGACACTCTCGTCATCACGACGCTGGATCAGCTCGGACGCTCCACTCAGAACATGCTGGCTTTCGCCGACGCGCTCCGGACCCGCGGTGCCGGCCTCCGAGTCCTGAATCTGGGAGGGGGCGACGTGGATACCTCGACGCCGATGGGGTCGATGCTGTTTACCGTTATGGCCGCTCTCGCCCAGATGGATCACGAGATCAAACGCGAACGCGTCACCGACTCCATCAGCAAACGACGGCAAGCCGGGCTGGACCTGGGTGGCCGGCCACGAAGAATCACAGACAGCCGGATCCGAAGCGCCTTGAGTTTGGTCGAGGGCGGTGCTCCAGCCGCCCAGGTGGCCCGCGACCTCGGAATGTCCCGCGCGACCTTCTACCGACGTTCCCAGTCCCTTTCGACCTGACGCGCCAGCGGTGCACTCTTTCGCGGCTTTCCGGCACCCCCTCCCTTCGACCGCCTCAAAACCCGTCTCTCAGGGGGTTCTGATCGGGAATCCCATGGAACGTTCCGCAGTCGAGTTCTGTCTCTGCAGATGAGGGCCTGAAGGGTCGCCTGGGCGTGCGTTCAGACGCTTGCCAGGACAAAGCACAAAGGGTCGTTTTTGATTGCCCCCGTAGGTATCTTGACCGGCAGTCCTGCGCGCAGGTCTTAGGCCAAGACCCATGAGGTCAGGCGTGGCGGGATTCCCAGCGGCCGCAGAGGCCGCAGTTCGCAAGGACCAGCTTGCGGCAAGAGCTTTGCTCGTATCAGTTGAATGCTCCCGGTTTTGCTGGTGTGGATCCGGCGCAACAGCCTCACGAATCGAACTTGACTCATAAACTGCTGGGGTGGTGGATACAGGCAAACGATTACAGCTGGCGGCAGCTGCCGCTGTCACGATTCTGTCGACTCTCGCAGCCCTCCACTTTTCCCAGCCCGCCTTCACTCCGCTGCCTCCATTGAGTGTGCCTGGGGCAATCTTTGTGGGCGTTGAAAAGGGATCAGCTCCGGCCCCAGTACGAGTGGATGTTGACTTGGACTTCCATCCCTCACCGAACCTGACCTCATTCGACATGATGCTGGAGGGAGATATCGACGCCGCTGTCCCACCGGAACAGGCAGGTAACTTGATGATTGGGTTCTGTGGAGCAATGAAGGACGTTCAATTGCGCAGGACGAGCGACGGCCAGCAACTTAGGCTCGGTCCTCCAGTAGCACCGCCGGATACAGAGCCGCCATGGTCGGATACATTGTTTTATTTAGGTTCGGCCGGATTTTCCCTGACTCATGGCTGCGCTATGACCGTCATCAACAAACAAGACTTCAAGGAGCGAACCGTTGGAGTAGCCGGCTTCGGCTGGGCTGTTTCCCTGGAGGGAGAAACGACGGCTCCTACTGAATCCGTTGCTGGCGCCCAGCACCGGTATGTCTTCCCTCGTATCGCGACCCTGTCATTTCCCGCCGAGATCCTGAACATTGGGTCGGTAGCAGCTGAATCGGTCGTCAGCATCACACCTAAAGACCTTCCAGCCGATTATGTGTCGACGGGCTCAAGCCCAGCAGTGGAAGATCCGATAGCCCCCATGTGGAGCCTTCCCCTTCACAGCGCTAATGGAGTCCCGGGATTTGAACTGTATGGCGTCGATCAGCGACACGAGGCGGGCGTCCAGCGCGATCTGTTCTTCGCCTCCGCTTCGGCAGGCACCGCGGGCGGCGGCCTTATCTGGTTCTTCGGCGCCGCCGGTCCTTTTGTCGATTCATTTCTCCGCAAATTTCGGAGGAGAGAAGCGCCTCTCGTTGAAGAAAGAGATGAGCCAAAGCCATCTCCGGCAAGTAAGGGCGATGCCGGCGATTCCCCGACTTACTATCAATTGGTCGTGGCGTGTCTACTTTCAGGCACAGCCGGATCCATGCTCGCTTGGCTGGTCAGCAGGCGCCGAAGTAAACGAAAAGTAGCACCAAGCAGTACAAAAGATCACTAAACTGGCGCCGGACGTGGCTCTTGGAGCATGAGGAAGTGGAGACGGCCTGGCGGCGTATTCTCAGCCAAATCGGTGAGGACAAAGCTCGTTGGCACACATACTCCTCTGCCCTTCCAGGATTTGGCTGAGCTCAGACGCGGGGGCGAGCGTCGTCAGACTATGACTGAGTTCTTACTCATGCTGCTCTGATACAAACAGCGGTTCTCCGGTGAACTTTTCAGGCCCTCCCATCACTTGGATCTCCTTGTCCCGGGGATGAGGCAGATCATCTGGAACAAGGTGGGCATCGTCGGGGTGGTGGAAGATCCACTGACGAGCGTTATCAACGGTGGCGTCGTTGAACAAGTTGGCCGCTGTGGTAGACGGAGCTTGGGTCATATCAAAGCGACCAGTGGCGACCTCGTCAGCACCCACGTTTCCAAAGAATTCCTCGGGGTTGCCGAGGAGTAGACCGATTTTGCGGGTGAGTGGGAAAGTGATGCCCCAGGCCGTCATGAGACCAACGCCTTCTTCCATTGCGTCAACATGACCCATTTGGCTGTTCACGTGGGGGATGAGGCTAACTGGCGTATCACACGTCAGCAGCGAACGAGCTGAGAATCGATAAAGGATCCACGGGCGAAACATGAAGTAGCGGACAAGCTTGGGTGTCAGCTGCAGCATCTGGTTGATGTGCCCGATAGGCGCGAGGCGGATGGGAGGTCCCCCAGGTTGAGTTGCCTCGTCCCAGAGGCGCGAGGCTTGCTCCTCTGAGACTGAGAGCCCATGTTTCCGCTTAGCCCATGCGGCGACGTTGGCTTTCCCCCGTACCCAACTTCCATTCGGGTAACAAGAGCGCTCATCTCTTCCATGTGCCGGCGCTGTTCTGGGCCCCGCAGGAACTGCAAAGTCAGGAAGGCTGCAAGCAGCTCCCTGTCCTCTGGCGAGAGCGGCCATACGTGCTCTTCCGTGATCCTGCGAATGACGCGTGCCGCTTCCCCTTCCACTCGCGACAGACCTTTCTCGAAAACATCAGGTCCTTCTTCGTGCCCTGGCACGGCATAGAAGTCGGTGTGCGCGGAGGCCTTGCTAGTGGATTGCACAAACCTTTTGGTCCCCGGAAGCTGCACAGTGCCTATCTGGCGAGATGCCGTTGCAAAGCCTTTCAAATAAAACTGCGGCACCGTGTGATGCTTTCGCGAAACGTCTGCCATTCAAACCACTCCCCCACCGTTACGAAGACATTCCCTGTTTGCAGTATGCAGAAGGGCCGACACCTCACGGTGTCGGCCCTTCATGGGTTTCCCTCTGCAAAGGAAATCTGTGTTTCAGCGTAGCTGAATTATTGGTGGTGCTACCACGGGCTGGGGAACGTCGTTGTTCCTGGTCCCGCGGGTGAAAGGTCGTTGGTGTTGTGTCGCGTGGAGCGGCGGTCCGCCGCTGGTAAGTGGCTGCTGTGGCTTGGCTTGGCGGCGGACCGCCCCACTTTGGGAGGTTCCTGGACCGTTTGTGGTGGTTGGTGCCTTGCCGGGCGGGTTGGTTACCGCCCGGCAAGGGTCTTCTAGGCGGCTTCGGTGCTGGTTTCCTTGCCGCTGTCGATGATGATCTGCTCTGTCTCGGATGCGGTGTAGCCCCAAGTGACCAGCTGGTTGAGGTAGTCGCGATGGCTTTGGTGCGGTGATCGCCATGAGTCCTTGGCGATGGTCTTCTCGTACCCTGCGCAGATCAGTGCGATCAGGGAGAACTCCGGCCGGGCGGTGGTGTTGGCGACGTGGTCGCGGAGGGGATTCCAGCCCCAGCGTCCGGCCTTGTCTTCGGGTTTGGCTCCGATCATGTCGGCGGCGACTTCGCCCTGGTAGCCACTGGCGGTTTCGGGGTGGTGGGTGATGGCGTGGACGGTGAAGTACTGCCATCCCTTGGGTGCCTGCTTGCGTGCCAGCAGGTTTTTCACGAACTCGCGGCGGACGACACCAGCGGATTCCATCGCTTTGTTGTTGGCGATCAGGGTCTTCCGCTCGGCTTTCTGTTCCTCGGTCATGGGGCCGGACTGTGCCTGGCGGCCGCCGTCGTAGCGTTCGTGGCGCGGGGTGAAGCCGAGCTCCTTCCACCCTTTGATGACTGGTTTGGCGGAGTGGTGGCCTTGCCAGTTGCGCTGGATGACGTAGGCATTGGCGTCGTCCTCGGTGGCGGGTTCTCCGTCGGCCCGGTTCGCGGCCGAGACGTACAGGGCCTCTTCGTCGGCGTAGTGGCCTGCGTCCTCCACGATGGTCTTGCCCTGGCCTTCGAGTTCGGCGATGAGCGCGGCGCGGGCGGCGGCGATGTCCCGCTTGTCCCGCAGGCGCTGGGTGACGTGCATGAGCATGTCGGGTTCGTCAGCGAGGACTGATTCAAGTTCCTCGGTCGCGTCCGGGTCATCTTCAAATTCAGCCAGAATCAGGGCTTCTTCGATGGTGCATCCCCTGCCCAGGGCGGCGCCCCCGGCAGTAGTGGACTTGGCCTTCAGGGCATCCTCGACATTGATCTTGGTCCGCCCGGTCTTCTTGGCGATCTGTGCCGCTGAGACGCCGATCAGGGAGAGCTGGTGGTAGGCCTCGGCTTCGTCGGCCTCGGTCAGCGCGGAGCGTTGGATGTTCTCGACCACCTGGGTGAGGATGCGTTCTGCTTCCTCGGGGCTGTCGGTGACCATGACGGGGATCTCGGGCGTTCGGCTTCGACGGCGGCGCGGGTGCGTCGCTGTCCCGTCAGGACGTGCACGGTGCCGTCTTCCTTGCGGTGTGCGATCACGGGCTCGAGTACGCCGTGTTCCTTGATGCTGGCCACGAAGGCAGGGGTGAGCGCGGCGTCTTTGCGGACGTTGACGTCGATGGTCAGGGTCTTGGGGTCGAGCATTTCCAGCGTGGGTGTGGTGTTCATGTGTTTGTCCTTTTGCAGAGGATTCCGGTGGGTGGGGCGACCAATGGTGACCGGCCAGCGTCCCCTCTCCCCCCGACGCTTCTATGTCTGTCAAGCGGGTGGAAAAGGGTGCGGACTCGGCTCATGGTGACCCGCCAGCGCCCCCTCTCCCCCGTTGTTGTTTTGGCTGCTGGCGAAGCTTGCAGAGCTGTGGCCGACGGAGGCCTGTCTACCCGCAGGGCAAGGGGCGGGAAATTACCGGAGGAAATCAGCGACGAAGGAGCGCCGCATGGAAATTCCTACATCGCAGGCCCCGACGTAGGAGGGGCTAGACCGGCCGGAGCGGACACGTACAATCCGAAGGAATCTCAATGATGTTGTCAACCGATTCCTGCGGCTCCGGTTAGGGGTCAGGATCCTGCCGGGGAAGGACTTGGGATGCAGGATTGTAGGCTTTCGCTTTGGTCATGGTGGTGTTCCTTATGCGGTGGGTGGGGGCGGCTCGTGGTGACCGGCCAGCTTCCCCTCTCCCCCGTTGTTTTGGCTGCTGGCGAAGCTTGCGGAGCTGTGGCCGACGGAGGCCTGTCTACCCGCAGGGCAAGGGGCGGGAAATTCCCGGAGGAAATCAGCGACGAAGGAGCGCCGCAGGGAAATTCCTGCACCGCGGGCCCCGACGAAGGAGGGGCTAGACCGGCCGGAGCGGACACGTACAATCCGTCAGGACAGCAGCCAAAACAGGAAAATGGTTCTGCAGTCCGAGCGGAGCGAGGTCCTTTTCAGCGGTTAAAGGGCGGAGGCCGGCCCCTTTGGGGCCGGCCTCCGTTTTTCCCTCAGCAAAAGGAAACCCAGTGGTGCAGCGTCTTCGCTGTGTGAAGTTATAGGTCCAGGGGTGATTTCTCCCAGGAGATGTCGACGATGGGGGCGCCGGGCTGCGGCATGGTCAGCATCGAGAGCTCGAGAATGTCCTGGGCGTGGGTCGCGTCCGCCGGTGCGGCGTCTTCGTCCGTGAGGATGTACTCGTGGCTCATGTCCTGCCCCCAGGCTTTTAGTGGCTTGTCTTCCTTGTCCACTGTAGCCCGGCCTCTGGCACGTTGCCCGGTTGTAGTGCTGCGCCCGCGGCAGCGTGATCGGCGGCCGGAGGAGCTTGCGGGGGAGGCCGCCACCGCACCCAAGGGGCCGGGCCGTTCTTCCCGGCCCGGCCCCCGTTGCTTCTAGCGGTGCCGTTTGTAGGCGGTTGTCTGGTTCTTCGCGACCGGGGCGATGGTTCCCCGGCTCACCAGCTGGTCCATCAGTTCGGCGAGTCGGTAGCCCGGTGTATCTGCCATAGCGAGCTTGAAGTGGTCCGCAGCTACGGATGATTGGCCTTTGAGGTACGCCAGCCATCCGATCAGGGTCAGCAGAGGCGCCCGGTAGCCTTCCGGGGCGGCGTCGATGAGGTCCCGGGCGGTGTCCTGTGCCCGGTCCACGCGGTCCCAGTCGGGGGCGATCCCCTCCCCTACGAGCAGGTTCCCGCTGTCCTCGGCGTCCGGCAGCTTCGGGTCGATCACGTTGCAGAGCAGCGTGTCGCGCAGGTCAGGGCGCTGGAAGCAGGCCAGCAGCTCCACCGCTGTCTGCGGGTCCATCCAGCCGCCCCGGGTCAGTGCCTCTGCCCACAATTCCCGGCCCGGGCGCAGCTCCGCTCCCAGGACTCCCGGGAGTGCATGACGGATCTGTTCCTCCCTGTCTGCCGGGCCTGAGAAGGGCGCGTAGGTCGTGCCGGGCTTCTTTTGGTAGCTGCTGCCACGGAACACCAGTTCGGCGTTCAGTTGACCGTCGGTGATGGCTTCCAGCGGTTCGGGCGGGCAGCACCCGGCGTCGCTGTCGCACAGCAGGTTTTGCCAGTGCGACGGGGTGACCAGCCACGCGTCCTGCAGCGGAGTACCGGCAACCTCCAGCGTCTCAATGACGGCTTCGACGTGGTCATGGAACGGACGCACCTGTCCGGGGGCCGGGGTGGTGGCCGTGTAGATGGCCAGCAGCACGCCGGTGGCCTGCGTGTCCAGGGCGAGGTAGTCGGACATGGAGCGGGCGAACCCGGCGGGTTCCGCGGACGCGGGGGCGTCGACGCGAAGGGTCGCGCCCAGCGTCTTGCCGCGCATGGTCAGGAACACAAAGGATTCCCGCGGGACGAACCCGAGGGAGTGCGGGATGAACCCGAGGATGTCGGCGGGGCTGGAGATGCGGATTGCGTCAGTCATGTTGATAGTCCTTTGCTGAGGATTAGGCGGGTGGGGCGGCTCGTGGTGACCGGCCAGCGTCCCCTCTCCCCCGTTGTTTTGGCTGCTGGCGAAGCTTGCGGAGCTGTGGCCGACGGAGGCCTGTCTACCCGCAGGGCAAGGGGCGGGAAATTCCCGGAGGAAATCAGCGACGAAGGAGCGCCGCAGGGAAATTCCTGCACCGCGGGCCCCGACGAAGGAGGGGCTAGACCGGCCGGAGCGGACACGTACAATCCGTCAGGACAGCAGCCAAAACGTCGTAGACAAGTCAGGGCCAGGGGGTTCGGAGCTCTGCGACGGCACGCCCGGGCCCCAGCAGCCGGCCGCGCCAGCGGACGCCCGATCCTGGGTGAGCCCTGCGAACCCTCCATCAGCACCCCGGAGGCTGCCCTCGGCATCAATCGCTTCAGGCGGCCGCGCGCCCCCGGTCGCCGATACCTGGTGTGCGAATGGCGGTCCGCCGCCGACCCGCAGCGCAAGCCGGCCACGACGGCGGACCGCCCGCGGTGACCGGCCCGGGAAGGACCGGCCACCCTGGGAGTCTTAACTGGCGAGTAGCTCGGTTAGTTCGGCTGCGTCGGAAACCAGCCCGGCTCCGCCTTCCTTCAGCAGCCGGTGGCATCCTGCGGAGTTGGCGCTGTGGATGCTTCCGGGGACGGCGGCCACATGCCGGGCGATCGTCTCCGCGTGGTGCGCGGTGTTCAGCGCACCTGAGCGCCAGCGGGCCTCCACAACACAGGTCACCCCGGCGAGGGCGGCAATGATGCGGTTCCTCTGCAGGAACCTGTACCGGGTCGGGGCGGAACCCGGCGGGAGCTCTGAGAGCGTAAGGCCGTTGCCGCGGATCGCGGCCGCGAGATCACCGTTACCGGACGGGTAGTCCCGGTCCAGGCCCCCGGCCAGCACTGCGATAGTTGCCGGTCCCGCTCCCTGACTCCCGGCCAACGCGGCCCGGTGCGCGTGCGCATCAATGCCATAGGCCAGCCCTGAGATCACGCAGATTCCACGTTGGGCCAAACCGTACGCCATGTCCCCGGTAACGGAGGCGCCGTAGCTGGTCGCGTCCCGGGATCCGGTCAGGGCCACACACTTCGATGGCGCCGGGATGCCGAACTCGATGTTGCCCCGGTACCAAAGCCCGTACGGGGCGTCGGGCAGATCGTCCAGGCCCTCCGGCCAGTGTTCGTCTCCGGGGATCAGGAACCCGCCGACCAGGCGTTCGATCGTGGCAAGGTCCTTCTCCGGGTCGACATCCGGAACCCGTGGTGCCCAGCGCTTCAATGCGGCGGCCAGCTCCTCGGGTGTCACGTCCGGAAGGGTGTGCGCGGGCTGCGCCCCGGTGGCAAGCCGTAATGCGGCGTACGCGCCGAGCCTGCCGACAAGGGCCTGCCCGACCGGGTCGCAGGGTTCGAACAGTCGTGTCAGGGCTGCGCGTGCAATGCGATCATTCATGGTTTTTCTCGTCCTTTGCTGAGGATCCGGTGGGTGGGGCGGCCTTGGTGACCGGCCAGCTTCCCCTCTCCCCCGGGCGTTTTTTGCCTGCTGGCGGAGCATCGCGTAGCTGTGCCCGACGGAGCCGGGCAACCCGAAGGGCAAGCAGCCGATGGGTTGTAGGAGGAAATAAGCGCAGCGCCGACACAAGCCATCGGCTGCGCAGCCGTCCGCAGGACGGTTGAGCCGGTGGAGCGGGCACGTACGATCCGCAGGACAGCAGCAAAAAACAGAAAGATGCTTCTACAGTCCGAGCGAAGCGAGGTCCGTGCAGGTTAGGCCCGGGCGCTGGTTAATTGAGGCCGGAAACCCGAGTCAGGCCGCGCCTAGTTCCGGCTAGGTCCTGGTGCTCTCGCCTGCAGCATGGGCTTGCTGGTGGCGGTAGAGCGTTGCGCGGCTCCAGCCAACGAGACGGGCGGCGTCCTCGGCGGTGCGGCCCTTGGCGCGGGCGTCCTGGGCGATTGCGAGTTTGTCGGCGATGACGGCTGGGTCGGACAGCGGCCGGCCGAAGCGCGTGCCGTTCTGGCGTGCTGCGGCGATGCCGGCATTGACCCGCTCGACAATGAGCTCGCGCTCATACTCGGCAAGAGTTGCGAGCATGTTCAACATCAGCCGGCCGGTCGACGTTGCCGGGTCAATGCCATCGGAGATGGACCCGACCTGGACCCCGCGTCCGCGCAGCAAGGCCACCGTGTTCAGCACATCGATCAGCGACCGGCCCAGTCGGTCGACCCGCCACACAACACAATGTCGCCTTCCTCGGCGTACTCGAGGAGTCGTTTCATTCCCGGCCGCTCGATCGCCGTCCTGCTGCCGGAAGTCACATCGGCGAAGACATCACGTTTCTGCACACCGGCGGCGACCAGTGCATCCAGCTGCAGCTGGGCATCCTGGCTGGAAGTACTTACGCGGGTGTAACCGAGTAGCCTCACAAAGCCATTCTGACTCGAAAAGCCCGCGCTGCACCCGCCGCGAGACGATCTACTGCGAGACGTCTTTACGAGACATCGGGTGGCCGGCTGTTTTGCCCATTCCCGTGGCCACGGTTATCGCTACTGGGGCCCGCGTCAGTGTCTTGAAAAGCTGTTGTTTTCAACACACTGGCACCTGTCTCATAACTAAGGATGAGTACCCGATTTTCGCCAGACGGTTATGAAACACAGTTACGAGAATCTCGCCTGCCATCTCGTGTCCTAGATTCCGCAGAAGATCTGTGGCTGTGCAGGTCAGACGAGTCGTCGTTGCGACGTCTCGTTTCCCAAGGGTTATGGGGCAGTCTTGGCGCTGGGGTAGGGGCGAGGTCCTTGGCAGGATCGGAGGATATTTATCTCGATCCGTCCCGCCGAAGGACCCCGACTGTGACTGCCACTATGTAGCGTTGCGCTGCCCCAGGTGGCTCGTGCTCGTTGTGTGATGCGTGGCTGAGTCTGTCAAGCTTGCGCGGCCTATCAATGGTCGATCAGGTTCACGTGAGTGGGGATGGGTCGCGTTGTCCCCGGATGTCGCCGGATACCCAAACCGGTCGTCGGGGTGGCCCAGGGCCGAGACAATGTTTAGCTCATCGATGCGTTCTCGATCGAGCGCCCCGTCTGGAAGGCCCGCTCAGTCCGTCAATCCTGTCCAGGGCCGTGGTTGAATTTCGTACCCTGGCCCATCGCATAGAACTGGCCCCCGGCGACATAGTGCACGGTGCGAAGTTCTTCGGGCGCCTCATCGAAAAGCCAGTGCCTGCCATCAAAGACACGACTGTCTGCCCAGGCCGACACGATTTCGCCCATAAAAGAATCAAATTGTTGTTCTTGTTGTGCATTGGGGACAACTTTGCACAGCAGGTAGCCAGCGCTACCGGTCACCAGGGGGATGTCGCAGCCGTCCTGGTAGAAAAGCGGCATATTCTCCAGCTTTTTGGGCGATGTGAATTTGCTGTGCCCACCTACATACAGAACGGTTTCCATCTGCTGAACCGTCGGAATGTGCACCACGAAGTAGCCGCTCTTCTCCACCAGTTTTCGTGTGTAGGATTGCGTGCCGAGATAGGCAATCACCTTGTTCGGTCCCCCCAGGCCGACCCATGCCGCCGCCATCACGTCTGCATCATCTTGGTGCTTGGCGGAAAGCATGGTCGTTGCGCCGAGCTGGAGCAGCCGGTAGGCCTTGCTCAATTCAACAGGTCGAATTGTCATTTCAAACGTCCTCCATGAGCGGAGAGGACCCGGCCTTCACTCCAAGCGTCGCCCACCCTGTTACCTAGTGTGAAATATCCTCGACTGAAGGAGTCAAAGAAGATCATGCCCAACTTGCCTGCATCGACTCGACCGCTCGCATCGAGCACCGATTCATCGACGGAGACGTTGACAATTCGCCCAATGACCGTGTGGATGTGCTGTTCGTACAGGACGTCCACCAACTCACACTCGATCACCAACGTGCTGCCATCAATGATCGGCGCGTTGACATGCTTGGCTTTGTGGACGGTCAAGCCTGTCTTTTCAAACTTGTCAGGTACCTGATACCCAGAATAGGTGCCAAAGAAGTCGGCATACGGCATCAATTCCTCCGTTGCCAGTGTCACTGTGAAGGCTCTCATGGCCTCAATGTTTCGATGGGTCTTCTTGTTCGTGTTGATATTGAGGTTGATGTAGCCACCGTGATTAAGTGCGCCCCAGTGGGAATTCATGAAATTCACTCTGCCGACTTCATCGTAGGTTCCGATCATGAAGAGTGGCGTGGGATGACCGTAGCCGAATTCTCGCGCAGTCAAGTCTTTCATGTTGCTCATTTCAGTTAAATTCATCTCTTTACGTGGTGCGTAATTTCCATAGCCATCGAAAATCAGCCACGAGGACATGGCTGGGAATCTCAAAGATTGCGAGAGCACTCGGTCCGGTAGTTCACGAGCCGAGGCTGTTGAGGAACCGCCGCGTCGATGGGCACGCTTGTCAGCGTAAACTTTGACATCAGTGTTAAGGTCAAATCGGAGACGGAAGAGAAGGGAAGTGGTTGATGAAAATCGGGGAGGTTGCCAAGAAGGTGGGCGCACCGACGAGGATGCTCCGCTACTACGAGCAGCAGGGGCTCATTCAGGCGTCCCGTTCGACCAACGGTTACCGCGACTACTCCGACGAGCAGGTTGAGCATGCCCGGCATGTTCGCGCTCTTGTAGAAGCCGGCCTGTCAACGCGGATGATCAAGATTGTCCTCAACATTGAGGCTCCAGCGGCGCAGGGTCAACCAGACGAGTGCAACCGTTCCTTGGCGGAAGAGCTTGCCAGGGAACTGCGCGTCGTGGAGAACAGGATTGTTTGCCTGGAGAAGAGTCGTGATGCCGTCATTGACTTCCTGCAGCGGACAAACCACTCCGACTTGCTCGCGCAAGTGTGACTTTCGGGACGATTCGCGGAGTCCCAGTGTCTCGTAACTTCGTGGTCCCGGAACCCTAGGGTTTCGAAACGCTAAGAAGTCTGCGCGGGTGAAGTTCGATCCAAGTAAGGCAATGCGCCATCCTCCTTCCTTTCGAACGGACAAGACAGGTCGCAGCACGACCGGCGACGGACCTGGGAAGGGTCACTCCGCGGCAAAACTGGATGAGCCACAACCCTCTGGTGGGCGTAGACCGCGGCGGCAAAACTCAATATTGGATCCTGTCGAAGACACCTAGGCTCCCGATGTCATCCTTCCCCCTCTAAGCTTCGCTCCACCGCCAGCACGATCGTTATCGAACAAGCCCTATTACACCTTTCGAACAGCCCCAGAACGACGAATCAAAATGTCCCTCCGATTTGGCCCCCGAGGGCCGCGCCTACAAACGCCTGCCGACCGAGGGCGAGACGAACGTCGACGCGGCGAGACCTTAGATGAAGGCCAGTGGTGATTAGACCGCGCCCGCCTTAGGGTTCCAGGGGGCGTCCGCGGGGCACGCTGTTCGGATCGGCTGTGAACTGCTCCCCGCCGTTGTAACGCCCTTCCAGGGCTTCTACCTCACGCTCCACGGCCGCAAGGATGAATTCCGAGAGCGTCCTGGCTCCGGTGAGGTGCCTGGTGGCCATGTACGCCGACCGCATCCTCGAACCTGACTCCTTGGACTGGAAGAAGCTCGTCTTGCGGTACATCTTCTTCTCTGGCTGCTCAGGCTCAGGCGGCGGCTGCCGGAGTTGAACCTGCTGCGACGGATACGGCTGCTGCGTGGGGTACGCCGGGTTTATCGGGTACTGCTGGCCCGGTTGTGCATACACGGCGGGCTGGGCAGCGACCGGCGGGGCCTGCTGGATGAACTGCTGCGCGGGCGCCGGCTGCTGGACGAACTGCTGCGGTGCGGGCGCGGGGATTTCCACCGGCTGCTGTGCAGGAGCCTGCTGCGACGGAGCCTCTTGGACAACCTGGGCCGGTACGTCCGTCGGGGCCGGTAAACGAGGTTCCGCAGCCTGAGGTTCTGGCTCCGCGACCACCTGAAGCGCGGGTGCCGGAGCCTCCTCGGCCCGGGTCATGTCAGCGATCACACTGGTGCTACGTGCCTTCTTCAGCCCCGACTTCCTGCGGAGGGAATCAAGAGCCGTGGGTGTACCGCCACGCTCGGGAGCCGGTCCGGGACGTGCGCTCATGACTGTGCACCCTTCCAGATGTTGGTGGCCAGCTGGACCAGATCGGCCCGGTGCGGTGCCGCCTCGCTCCCCCAGACCCGCAGCGGCTGGGACGCGGCCTGTGCCTTGGCGAAAACTTCGCGGTCCTGCAACATCGGCTCAAGGACCAGGTCACCGAAGTTGGCGTGCACCTTCTCGATCCAGTGCATCTGGTCCGCGCGCTTCTTCTGCTTGTTGATCACGACACCGAGAAGCTCGATGTTCTCATTCAGGTTTTCCTGTACCTCGGAGATGGTCGTGACGATCTCCGAGAGCCCCTCCACTGACGCAACCCGGGGTTCGGTGACCAGAAGCGCGTGGGTAGCAGCGGTCAGGGCGTTCACCGTGAGGATGCCGAGGGACGGGGCGCAGTCGATGAGGACGATGTCGTAGTCCTCGGTAACTCCCTTCAGGGCGATCCGAAGCCGGTGCTCCCGGGCCATCATCGAGTCGCGCTCCCGTGAAGCGAGGTTGCGCTCCGCAGCAATCAGGTCCAGCGGCGGGAAGTTTTCCTTCTTGTCCGCGCGGGGCTGCCAGGCCTCCCCCGCCTGCATGATGGCGTCAGCGGCAACACCGGGCATGATCTTCTGGTTGTTCGACTCGTCACCGTAGAGAACATCGTTGAGGGTGAACTCCGGGTCCGTCACCCCCAAGGCGGACGTCACGTTGTACTGGGGGTCAGCGTCAATTACCAGGACCTTCTTGCCTAGGGTCCGCGAGAAGACCTCAGCCAAGCCGGTCACCAGCGTCGTCTTACCGACGCCGCCCTTCTGGTTGCAAACGGCGATGATTATTGCCGACATGTCTTTGGGTACCTTCCCGTTGCGCTGTACTTCGACACGGCGCGGCAGAAGGTCCCCCGCATAGGGTCGACTCATCGGACCGGCAACCGATCAACCCAGATTAGTCGTGGGTCCTGCTGCTCCCGGGGCGCCACGCGGGGACTTGGCTCAAATAGTTCCATGGACGGGAACACCACCGTTAGCGCAAATGGAGCCATTAGCGACATCAGAAGGCTTTGCGCATTCCCCGGCATTGACTCAATCTGAGGTAAGTGCGGCATTAGCGATTTTGGCGGTATTTGCGAAATGGGTGACGTTGTCGTGCTTTGCTCCCAATGGCCGCCATCAACTTGCTGCAGTCACCGACGTCGCAAATAGAACCATTAGAGCCATTCACGACGGGAGCGTGCGTTGCTTAGGTCAATGCGGCCAGGACGCAGAGAATGCGTTTCACTTCCGACCTGGTGGATTCTGACACACCCGCGCTACAACGTGTCAGCGGGTCAATGCCAGGTGGGACTGGCGTTTTGCCAATGGTGCCATTACGCACCCCCGCGGGTCTTCTGTTCGCTGTGGAGGCGCCCCTCCTCCTTATCTTGGCCACCGCCCCTCCGGGGTGCCCGGAATGGAGGTATTTGCGCCGCGGGCGCCGGTGGCAACAGTGAAGCAGGATTGGTGGTATTTGCTAGCAGTCGCACGCCATGTACTGCTTGCGGCATTAGCGCTTATCCCAGTATTTGCGGGAACGGCGTTTATAGCGTTTTCAGTCCGATATGCGCAAAAAGTGGGATTTGCGGTAATGAGTCCATGAGAGACAACGGCGACATGACCGCAAAAAGTACCATTTGCGGATGAGCAGGCCAAACCGCAAAAGGTGGGCTACGCGCTTATAGAACCATTTGCGAAGCATCGCAGCGAAGGACCAGCCTCAGGCCTCCCAGGGGGTGGGAGGCCATTGCGGCGACAGTGCCGGAGGACGGAGTGCTGGCGCTGCGTACCTCCGACCAGCCCCCACGCGGGACCATCACGGGATTAGGCGCTATATGAGTGTGACTATGGATCATCCTCGGGCCGGGCCGGCGGAAGCGATCAATACCTTTCGCGATGGTGGGTGAGCGCGATAGCTGACCCAGCCGGGGGAGTCGGCGATTAGGAGTGCCATAGCACAGCCTCAATCGCCAGGCGAGGCGCCTGGAGATTGCACCCACCACCTCTACATCGTCGAAACCCGCCAGGGTAGGGGTGGTGCATTTTCCGGCGTTGGCCCATGCCTTGCCCGGCGCTGATCAGTGCGGTCGCTGGGCCGCCTGGAAATCCACTATTGGTGGTAATTGCGCAGCTTAATGGTGGCATTTGCGTTAGGAGTGAGCTGCGCCATTCCCGTTCCATGCCGCGAGGGGAGTGACGGCTAATGGTTCTATTCCCGCGATTGGTACCATTTGATCCTGCTTTTCACCACCAGTTTTCCTAACCCGCATATGAAGCAGTAGGGGAGCGGAGCATCGGTACGTCAGGCATCAGCGGGAGGGGAGGGGTGCCTGGAGCAGACCCGACAAGGCGAGCTCGACCATGGCCCCTGAACGAGGGACGCTCCGGTCAGTTCAGCGATTGAAGCCGTCCAAAGGGTCTAAAACGGGTGCTTCGCCATCATAGCCTCCACTTTCACGGGCTCGATCGTCCATAGGCATACAAGGCCTAAAGGGCGTGGTCCTTGCAAAGGAGGTTCCAGAGGTCGTCTCCTAGCTGATTGCCGACTCGCTCCATCCTTCTTCGGTGCCTCTTGTGAATATAGCGCAACATCCAGCGCTCAATTCTCCGCACCTCCGCGACGTCCACTGGACGGTGGTGATGAATTCGAAGCAGACCGGCGTCTTGAGTGTGTAGCAATCACGATGAATGTGCACCCTGGCAATCATCAGAGACCGCACGTTCACATGCATGTTGGCCACTTCAGCCTTGCAACAACGGAACAGCTCGTCGCGTCGAGACGACTCACCCCTACCCTCCATGCTGCCAGGGTGGACAACCGGGGCGACACGGCGGAAAGCGGTCGTCGTAGCCTGCCCCAACTGCCAGGTATATTTTCGTCGCCATGCAGCTACGTATACGGCAGCGGTCGCGGCAATGCCCGACGGGGGAGTGCTGCCTGGGATTGGGCAGACCTTCGGCGCTGAACCCTACCCGGCCCTGCCGAACGCCATATCGGAGAGCGACCAATCATCGGGTGGCCCCTCGAAGGTTTCCCAGGGATAGTCATCGTCGGGGGAGAGGAGTTCGGCAACGGTGGTGACCTTTTTGGCCAGCCATTCGCGCCAGATGATCCGGTCGTCACGGTATCGCTGAATTTGGGCAGCGACGGCCTCCAGGACGCCGAAGTGCTCGGCCAGCTGTTTCAGGGACGTTCCCGCGACCACTGACCAAGCGCGGCCGGCGTCACGGTTGACCAGGTTCCAGGCGGCGAGGACATCGAGGGCTTCGTGAACCGCGGACCGCGACAGTCTGGTGGCCGCCACGACTTCGGTGGTGGACAATCCGGGGGAGTTCTCCAGTGCTTCGTAGATGAACGCCGCAGGCAGTCCCAGTTCCCGAAAAACCGGGCGGAGGGCATGGATCTTCCCCTTATGCCACGTGGCGTCCTCGGCCGCGGCCTTTAGCTCCTCGGGGACTGTGAGCATATACAGATCGCCCTTGGTTCCGCGGGCTTCTTCAACCAGGGTGACCAAGGGGTCCTTCTCTGCACGCAGCTCCCGCAGGTGAAGGCCAACGGTGGTGTGATCGAGACCGGTAGCCACGGCAACAGAGCGGACACCGAATTCGATGAAGCGAGATGCTGTCATATGGGCTGCTTCCCCCAAAGCTCGCAAGACCATCCTTCTTGCCATACCTGTCCTGGACTCCTGGTAGTTCACTTCCCTGATCCTGAGTGCATTTCGCCAGGTCCGGATAAACCGATGCTCTGCATCGGGATTTGAAATTAGATTTGATCCCCTTACCCCTACCGCCTGTGTATTTGGCTGGCTTGTGGGGGATCTGCGGACATTGTGATTCCTATCCCGGTTGGCCGGGTTTTTGCTGAGGTAGGTGAGGGCGTTCCTCCAGTCTCGGCGCAGTGCTGGGAGCCGGTGTCGGGCGGCGTACCGGGCGTAGAAGGAGGCGAGTCCGGGCCATATTCCCTGCAGCATCCGACGTTCCACATCCACCAGCTGCAGGCCGGCTGCTGCGGCGCCGACGATGACCGCCTGTCGTGCATCGGAGTCCGTGGCGTAGCGGTTGATGTCGTACAGCCCGGTCTGTGCGAGTACCTGCATGGTCCGGGACATGCGGCCAGCAGAGCGCGTGATGATGGGCGCATGGGATGTAACGGATGTGAAGGTCTCCTCCTGGCGGAGGGCCCGGACTGCCTTGATCTCGGGAGCCAGATCCTTGGTCATTGACGCCCAGACCGTTGGACTGTTGGGACGGCGGACGATGTCGTAGGCCATGGACAGGCTCATCGCCAGCTCCTGGTAACCGCCGCGCTTGTGCGGTGAGCCGGGAGTTCGCATGCAGCCGTGCAGCAGGTTCTGGTGCGGGGTTTTGTCCAGGGTCCGGTAGCGGGTGCCCAGCGCCTCGACAAGATCACGCGCTTCAGAGAAAGTGACCCGCTGCGCCAGCGGGACGTAGACGTGGCGGCCGCCGTTGGGAGAGTAGTCCTCGATCCAGCGGGCACCCACCGAGTGCAGCCAGGTCTCGACGGCTCGAACGTCGGCCTGGACCCAGTCCTGGCCTGCTACTGAGGAGTCGAAGTCAAGGAAGATCGCAGCGCAGGTCCCATCCTTGCCAAAAATCCGGACCGCGGCCGGAACAGAAGGAAGAGCCTCCGTTAGGTTTCGTTCATGTTTTTGCGGATACGACTTGCCGGCGTCCTTGGAAAGGCGAACCCGTGGCTGGCCTGCGAGAACAGGTGCAAGGGCTGCCCAGGCTTCTTCGGGCGAGCAGGGTGCGGAGAGGTTGCGCGACACGCCAGAAACAGGTATGGCTGGCGACGCACATGGGAGTCCATGTACGATGAGAACAATCCTTTCGGGGAGAGTTGCTGTGACAGGCAATGAAAGAGACCGATCCTGGCAGATCGGTTTTGCTACACAAATGAAGCCCTGCGAAGGACTTCCAAACGATTCGCGGACTGTTCGCCGGCAAGCATCCCAGTACGTGAATCAGAAGCTTCGACGGCCCTCCTTGTGGGGGCCGTCAACTTTTAAGAAGCTAGGCGCCCAAGTGGCAACTCCTCCTGCTGAACGATTGCGTGAAGCCTAGTGTTGGCCAGGCGCTCCTCGACCACGTCGGACAGCCAGTCGCTGACGTACTGGTACCCCTCGGCCTTGGCAATCTCTTCCATCGCGTCAGCTTTCGGGGTAGCGATGCGGAATCCGACGAATTTACGGTCGCCTTTTGAGCGCCTGCCTGTACGAGTAGTTGGAGCCATCATCCCTGTCCTTTGAACTACAGCAGCCGCGGCTGCTTTTACTTCATTAGAGTGGTCGGGCCGCGAAACCTGACGGCCCTGAAGGAGTGAAATGCTGGACCTTCCTGCTCCTCTGAAACTGAAACTACCACTGGAGACTTCCCCGGCTCGGCATTGAAACAGAAACAGTTTCCGGCGTGTTGAAACAGAAACAGATGCGTGCGCGGGACTGATTTCCGGTGCCGCTAGGGCGTGTTCTGGTTCACTGGGCGAGATGCAGCAACTAACACTGGATAACACGGTGCTGGTCCGCTTGCGCTCGAGGGTGCGGTCAGAAAACGGGAGCGTGTCGCCTTTGTGACGTGCTGCTTTGGCATTTGTTGGCGCGGGAAGCATATGCATTGAGTCCCCTAGAGGCCTTTAGCCACAGCTGCCGCGGCGGCGAGCCACGCGCGTTGGGTGGGGGGTTGGAGGGCGTCGTAGCGGATGGGTCCGTTGACCAGTGCGGGGTCGTAGGGGATGCGGACCACAGCCCGTACGTGCGGGGTAAAAGCCTCGGCGATTCTTTGGGCTTCGTCTTTGGCGCGTTTGAGCGCGTCGCCGCTCATGCTTCGTTTGGCGTCGGTGGATTCGGAGACGATGACGACGGCGTTGCGGGCCAATTCGGCATCGTGGCCGCCCCGGGATTCGAGGGTTTGGAGGGTCAAGCGGGCGGCTTCGGCGCGGTCTTCGATGGCTGTCACTGGGACGACGAGCTGGTTGGTGTGATGGATCATGCGGCGCCAGTTCGCGGCGCGGGCGGTGTTTCCGGAGTCCATAACAATGAGCCGGTAGTAGCGGGTGAGTACCTGGTGGGCGATGTCCACTTCTTCGGCGGTCACTTCGTGGTCGCCTTCGTCGTTTTCGTCCGAGCGCAGGACGTCGAACTTGTCTGCCGTCTGGTGGTGGACGAAGCGGGCGATCTCGGCTGCCTGGGCGCTGGGGGAGAGCAGCCCCTGGGAGGAGTCGATGAGGTCCAGGACGCTGTTGTCGTGGCCTCCCTTCTCGGTGCGCCACCCCAGAGTTCCCTGGGATTCGTTGTTGTCCCAGGCCACGGTCGCAGCTCCGCTGTAGCGGGCGAGGATTGCGCTGAGCATGACGACGGTGGGTGTCTTGTTCGCGCCGCCCTTGCGGTTGACGACGGCCACGGTGCGGGGGCCGGGCCAGTGTTGGCTGACGGTGCGGATGTCGTCGCGTTCGGCCAGCTCTTCGGGGGAGGGGTCCATGCGGAAGCCGAGCCGACTGAGGGCGCCGCGCCAGCCTCGCGTGGCTGGCTGCAGCACGGGGGCGCTGACGAGGAACGAGGTGTCTTTGAGGCTGCGCGGGGGAACAGGCTCAGCGGCTGGTGTGGAGGCTGTGGCGGGCTCGGGGGCGGGCGAGGCCGTGACGGCTGCACCAAACGTCACCGGGGCAGCGTCGGATTGTTGTGCTGCGGTTTCCTCGGTCGCGGGGGCGTCGGAGGTCGGAACGGGAGTGGTGGCGGCCTTGGCTGGCCCGGGTGAAGGGGCGGCCGTGACAGGCAGGGTGTCCTGCTTTTGACGGGTGGTGGGCTTTGTCGGGGTTGCTTCGCTGACGACGCCGTCGGGGGAGACGATGATGAGGCCTTGGCCGTCGGGGTCGGTGGTGCTGACGCGGACGGGGCGGCCGAGCTGGGCGGCGGTTTCGGTGATGAGGCGCAGGGCATCGTTCAGGACGGCGGTTTCGTCGGCGGCCTCGATCGCGTGGGAGGTCCCGTTGATGGTGACTTCACCGGTGCCGTTGGTGCGGAGAACGGCGTTGATCTTGGGGAAGTCGAGTGCTTGGGTTTCCATCATCTGTCCTTACTTTGTGCCGTTCGGGGGTGTGAAGCGGTTGACCTGCCAGGGTTTGTCGGCGGCGCTGCGGAGCAGCTGCACGTCGTAGTCGCCGGCGTCGGTGGGAACCAGGACGTGGCAGCCGAAGCCGTTGTTCTCATCGATCTTCAGTTGGCCGGGTCCGGTGACCTTGGTGGCCGGGATGTTGGCGGGGTCCACGTATTGGTAGTCGGCGGTGGCCTGGGCGGTCAGGACCTGGCCGAGGTCCTGGATCCATTCCTTGTCCGTGGCCGTGGGGCGCGCGTAGAGCGTCATGGCCTTGGTCGCGGTGTCCAGCACTGCTGTTTTGCTTGCCTCGTCCCAGGCAATGCCGAGGGTGGCCGGGGCTGTGCCGCCGGGGGCCTGGGGTCGGCCGCCTGCGCTGAGCGTGGCCGCTGCGGCCGTGGCGGTGCTGGGTGCTGGTTCGGCGGGCGTGGTACTGGCTATCGGTGCGCACGCGGTGCACAGGAGCAGGGCCGTGAGGGCTGTCAGGGGGCGTTTCATGGTTCCTCCGGAATGTAGCTGCCGGGCAGGTAGAGAAAGGCACTCGGCGTGCCGTTCTGGACGGTGCGGGTGTAGTAGGTGTGGTCGTTCGGGGCGGGGTTGCCGTTGTAGCCCTCTTCGAGGAAGCTGCCGTCGCCGTTGACGGCTTTGACGATTCCGACGTGGCCGTAGGTGCCGTCGGCACCTCCGGCACCGGGGGAGTACCAGACGACGGCGCCGACGCGTGGCGTTGTGCCGGTGGGCCAGCCTTTGGCGTCCCAGCCGTCCTTCCAGGTCAGGGCGGAGCCGAGGAGGGCGCCGTCGGGCCGGAAGGTGCCGTTGAGCGCCTTGTAGGGGGCGGTGGTGCTGCCGAGCTGCTGGTTGATGCGCCAGAGGGCGAAGTCAACGCATTCGCGGTTGAACATGCCCAATGGGGATGCGGCGTAGATCTGGGCGGTGCGCCAGGGCAGGTCATCGCCTTTGCCGGATTCGCCGGGGATGCCGCAGGAGCTGGTGCCGCCGGCGTCCGTAACCTTGACGTCGCCCAGGGCGGCGACGACTTCGACAGCGGCTGGCCAGTAGGTCTGGTAGTGGAACGGGTCGGCGTTGCGCTGCACCCTGTGCGCGGCAGTGGCGGGGTCGAGCTGTTCCCAGCCTTTGATGTTCTGCAGGGCCTTGAAGAAGTTGGTGGCGGAGTCGGAGGGGTTCATGCGGTCCCGGTAGGTGCCCCAGAATCCGTTGTCGCGCTGCTGGAACAGTCCCCGGGAGTCGGGGCCGGGACCGTCTCCGTGGTCCAGGACGCGCAGTCCGGACTCTCCCATGGCCGTCATGACACCGATGGTTTGCCCCCGGACGGACAGGCCAAGGGATTTGCCGGCGTTGATGACCAGGGCCGCGTTCTTTAGCTGCTCGCCCTCATAGCCGGCGATGGCGACTTTGGGCAGCTGATTCGCGTCAACGCTGACGCCGGGCCCGGTCGGTGAGCACACGTCGGCCGCGGCCTGGGAGCCGCCGCCGAACAGGATGATTGACAGCACGAGCCCAATGGGTGCAAGGACGGCACCGGCAGCCAGCACGGGCGCGTTCGATCTCGACTGCATGTGTCCCCCTCACATTCGCTCGGCTGCTTCGCGCTACTGCTGCTGGTCCTCGGTCTCCCCGGGTGTTTGGCCCTTCCGCAGAGTGTTCCGGTTTTCCCAGACCCAGTCTTTGACTTGATCTCTGGCGATCAACCATGTCTTCTCGACTTGGTAAGCAGGAATCACTCCGGTTTGGAGCCAGCGGTAGACCGTGTTTCGGGAGAGCCCGAAGATCTCCTCGAGGTCCTGGGGCGTCAGACGCTCCGGGTACTTTGCGAAGAGAGCTTCCAGGTACTTCGGGTCCACGCTCAGTCCGTCCCACCGCATGAAGCCATCGTAGACCATAAATTGGTACTGTGATGTACTGGGAGTGACTGAAAGGTATTAAAGCTGTTGTTCAGGGTCACCTTTGGCCTTTCGTGTCGGATGGTACCGATACGATCTTTGCGGACATTACTAGGGGATGTGAAATGCCGGTCTCAAAGAATCGCTGGGTGACTCTCGGCGCTGACACTATCGACGAACCCACTTTGGTCCTCCGGGAAGAGCCGCCGTTCGTCCCTACGGGGGCGACGAGGCCGCAGCTCAGTGTTCCCCAGCCAGATCATGCGGACAGGCTTCCCCGACGGGACGTCTCCGGAAGGGAACCGGACTTTTGGTGGCTTGGCGTCCACGGCGGCGCCGGTGAGACCTCGCTTGCGCGACTCGACAAGAACACCAAGGCAGCCGGGCATTCCTGGCCTTTGACAGCAGCCGGTTCCGTCGTTGTTCTGGTTGCCCGGTCCAGTATCCCTGGCCTGCGTGCGGCACGCCTGGCGGCAACTGAATGGGCATCAAGGTCCCTTCCCCGGGTCCAGGTCGCCGGGCTGGTGGTCATGGCCGACGCTCCCGGACGGCTCCCCAAAGAAATCCGCGACTTCGCCCGCGTCGTGGGCGGGGGAGTACCCCACGTTTGGCATTTTCCCTGGGTCGAGGCATGGCGCTACGGCCACGACGTTGCCCCTGAAGACCTTCCCAAAGAAGCCCGCACCGTCCTTGAGCAGGTGCGCCTCGCCGTAACTGCCGCCGCCGGATTCCCTGCCAAGTAGAAAGAAGAAACCTCAAATGTTATCCAAAGCCCTCGAATGGTCGAGCTTTGCCATCACCGAAATCCCGAACCCCGGCATGGGTGAGGCCCCTCCTGGCGCTGAAGGCCTGCTGACGATCCTCAAATGGATCGCATGGGTCGTCTTCGGCCTGGCTGTTGCGGGCATCCTGATCACAGCCGGAACAATGATGATCAACAACAAACGCGGTCAGGGTGGTGAGCATGCCGCCGCCCTCGGGTGGGTCCTGGCCGGCTGCGCCCTGGCAGGCTCCGCAAGTGGCGTCGTAGGCCTCCTCGCCTAAGGAGCGTTAGCCATGACTGAACCGACAATGAACGAAGACCAGAACCCGCTAACCAAACCTAAGTTCATCATCTCGGCCGTTGTCGTGGCGCTCATAGTCGCGCTTGGGATCATCCTGGCCCTGCTCCCTCGCGGGGGAGGAAACCCGGCAGCCGAGCAAAGCAACTCCGGATCCACCATTGCCAGCACCCAGCCCAGCGAGGCCGCGGCCGCGAGCGTCTGCGGCCTGCCCTCCGGCGACCAGAACAAACCGGCCACCACGCCCACTGACACCAAATGGGAACTCGTGGGCAAGATCGCCGCCCCCACAGCACCTGCACAGTTTGGCCCTGGAAAGAGCGAAGCCAACGGCCTCCGCTCCTGCTTCGCCCACTCACCCACCGGAGCTCTCTACGCAGCGGCAAACATGACGGCATTGTCGGCAGCTGGAAAAGCAGACCTCGTTTATGAGCAGTTGGCCCTCCCCAGCCCGGAGCGTGATGCCGTGCTGAAATCAGCGCCCACAGCTGCCCCGAGTTCCGTCACAGCTCAATTGGCCGGATTCACCTTTCGCTCCTATGACGCTGACCGAGCAGTGATTGATCTCGCCTTTAAAGGAGCCAACGGAACCTTCATCTCCATTCCCGTCCCGCTCCAGTGGTACGCCGGCGACTGGAAGTTCGTCGTCCCAGCTACAGGGGACACCGGTGCAAGGCAGATTACAGACCTGGGCGGCTACATCGAATGGTCCGGCGTCTAGATGGCTGACTGCACAGGCCTGAATGTCATTAATCCCTTTTGCCAAGCAGGTGCGGCAATCGAGGACGTCGCAAACGACTCGGTCAAGAACATGGCTAAAGCGATTGCCGATGCCGTCGGACAGACCGTGCAGACGCTGGGCACGTTTTGGGTGAACGTGGGCACTCCCGCAGTCACCTCGGCACCGGGTGGGTCCACGGCGAGTGCTCCGGTGTTGTTCCTGCAGAACAGTCTCTACTTTTGGACGGCGTCCCTTGCCGTGCTGTCCGTCCTCGTCGGGGCGGCCAAGATGGTGATTGAGCGCAGGGGTGCACCCTTGCGGGATCTGGGGCGTTCACTTGCGACCCTGATCGTTGTATCTGGCGCAGGTGTAACGGCAGTGGGTCTTCTGACGGTCGCGGCCGATCAGTTCTCTGCCTGGATTATCAAGAACTCCACGAACGGGACATCCTTCAACGACAACATCACCGCCATGCTGGCGCTATCCGCCACCAGCCCGATAGGCGCCATCATGATCATCCTGCTGGGACTGATCGCAATTCTGGCCTCCGTCATGCAGATCGTGCTCATGATCATCCGTGGCGGGTTGCTCGTCATCCTGACCGGGATCTTTCCCACGGCTGCAGCTTTTACCAACACCGAAGCCGGCAGGGGCTGGTTCCAAAAGTGCACGGCCTGGCTGATCGCCTTCATTCTCTACAAGCCCGCGGCCGCCATCATCTACGCCACGGCCTTCCAACTCAGCGGCACCAAGATCTTCGGCAACGGCGGTGACGGCAAGGACTTTGGCTCCGCGCTCCTGTCAACGGTCACGGGCCTGGCCCTGATGGTCATCGCCTTGTTCGCAATGCCGGCCCTCATGCGGTTCGTCACCCCCATGGTCGGTGCTGTCACCGGCGGCGGTGGAGCGGTGGCTGCTGGAACGGTCGGCGCACTGGCTTCCGGCGCCATCAGCATGGGCAGTGCCGGACGAGGCGGCGGCCCATCCACCGGCTCGACGAGCACCCACAGCGCATCAACCCATAACCATGGATCGCAGGGCCCCTCGGGAACTAGAGACCAGGGAACAGCGGGAAGCTCTGGCACGGCCGGAAAGAACAGCAGCCGGGGTTCGGGGGCCACGGGCGCGCAACCAGGGATCGGCTCTGCAGCATCAACCGGCGCCGGCAGTGCCGCTGCGGGTAGTGGAGCGGCAGCCGGTGGTGCAGCTGCGGCGGGTGCAGGCGGTGTCGCGGTCCTGGCCGCGCAGAAAGGCGTCGAAGCAGGCCAAGCGGCCTCCGGGGCAATCAAGGACATGAGCGACGAATCCACGGGGGGTGCCTAACATGGCAGCTATTGAGAACACCTACAGGGAACCGACCTACGGCAACTGGCGGCGGCCGCGTAAGGCCGGTATCGGCACCCTTGGCGGACTGGCCACGGCAGGACTCTTTGTCGGGCTGATCATCACGGTGATTTGTCTCTTCGTCGGCGGCTGGTTCCCCGGCTTGGTCTCGCTGCTCATTCTCGGAGTGATGCTGTCCGCCGTCTCGGTGACCGACAAACACAACAAGTCAGTAGGGGAGCGGGTTTTCGCACGCCTGGCGTTCCGCTCGGCGCGGCGCAGGCAGGCCAACATCTACCGCTCCGGACCGTTGGGGCTGACACCGTGGGGTGAGTTCCAGCTTCCGGGGATTGCTGCCGGTTCCAAGCTGTACGAGTTCACCGACTCCTATGACCGTCCATTCGCGTTGATCCACCTCCCCTCCACCTCCCACTACACCGTAGTCTTCGGCACCCAGCCCGATGGGGCTTCACTGGTGGACCCGGAGCAGATTGATGCCTGGGTGGCGAACTGGGGCGGCTGGCTGGCCTCATTGTCGAATGAACCTGCCGTCGTGGCCGCTTCCGTCACGGTTGAAACCGCGCCCGATTCCGGGGCGCGGCTGCGCCGGGAAGTTGAATCGAACATCCACGAAGACGCCCCGGACATCGCCAAGGCCATGCTTCGGGAGGCTCTGGCGACCTACCCGCAAGGGTCGGCCACGATCCGCGCGTGGGTCGCGCTGACGTTCAGCGCCGCCGCCCGGGCAGGCGGCAAGCGGCGCACCGCCGACGAGATCGCCAAGGATCTCGCCTCCCGTCTTCCCAACCTGACCGAGCGGCTGGAATCCACCGGCGCCGGGGCGTGCGCGCCGTTGAACGCCCAGGAACTGTGTGAGGTCGTTCGGGTCGCGTACGACCCTGCAGCGGCACGGCTCATCGACGAAGCCCACTACCAAGGCACCCCGGTTGACCTGGACTGGAGCGAGGTCGGCCCGTCCGCCCATCAGGCCGACTGGGACGGCTACCGCCACGACTCCGGGCACTCGGTGTCCTGGACCATGACGGGCGCGCCCCGCGGCCATATCCTCGCATCCGCGCTGGCCCGGCTGGTCGCACCGCACGGGGAGATTGCCCGCAAGCGCGTCACGCTGCTGTACCGGCCGATCGATGCCGGGCGTGCGGCCGCCATCGTGGAGTCCGACCAGACGAACGCTCTGACCCGGGCTTCCTCAACTACGCGGCCCACTGCCCGCGCCCTGGTCGACGCCCGGGCGGCGCAGGCCACCGCGGCCGAGGAAGCCAAGGGCGCTGGGTTGGTCAACTTCGGCATGGTGGTTACCGCCACGGTGCTGTCCGCCCGCGACGTGGATGACGCCGTCGCGGTAGTGGAGGGCAACCTCGGTCCCTCGGCCCGGCTGCTGCTGCGCCGTGCGTACGGCTCCCAAGATTCGGCATTCGCCGCGTCCCTGCCGCTGGGGCTGGTCCTGCCCAAGCACCTGAGGGTTCCCGAAGAGATCCGCGAGGCCATGTGATGTTCGGCAGCAAGACCAGGCACCAGCGCACACCCACCCCAGCCGCCAAACCCGCAGTGTCACGCCGGCCGGGTCTGCGGGGCTGGCGCGGCCGCGGACAGGGCGAAGCCGTCTACGTCACGGCAGCTGACGAATGGCGGGGAACCTCGGTTCAGGTCTGCGGTCTCTGGCCGTTCGTAGGAGGCTCCGGCACCCCGATCCTGGGCGTCCCGATCGGCGTTCACACCGACACCGGAGCGCCCTTCGGCGCCGACCCGATCAGCTGGTTCATGCACGGCATGATCAACAACCCCTCCATGTTCGTCCTCGGCCTGCCGCACTACGGCAAATCCACCCTGGTCCGGCACATCGTCCTCGGCCTGGCCGGCCGGGGCATCAACCCGCTAATCCTCGGCGACCTGAAACCTGACTACGTTGACCTCATCGAAGCCCTCGGCGGCCAGGTCATCAGCCTCGGCCCCGGCCGTGGCCATTTGAACGTTCTGGACCCGGGTGAAGCTACCGGCGCAGCCGCCAGGCTGCTCACCGCAGCCAAAGAGCACCGTGCCGCCGCTGACAGGGCCACCGATCAGGCTGCGGCCGCGGAGCTTCACGCGGCGGCGGTGAAGGCGGAGAAGCTGGCCGAACAGCTGATGGCCGACTCGCACAACCGGCGCTTGAACATGATCACGGCGCTGATCACCATCGTGCGGAACGCCAAGCCCAGCGCCCACGAGGAATCCCTGATCGACCGGGCCCTGCACATCCTGGACGAGCGCCTGGACCGGGTCCCGTTGATCGGTGACCTGATCGAGGTCATCAAAGACGCCCCCGACGAGCTCCGGTCGATCGCCCTGGACCGGGGCGACATGAGCCGCTACCTCGACGCGACCGACCAGCTGCGCCAGTCGCTGTACTCCCTCAACGGCTCGGGCCGGTTCTCGGACATGTTCTCCCAGCCCACCGATCAGCCGATGAACCTGACCAAACCCGTGGTCTTCGACCTCTCCGGCATCTCCGACACGCAACGCGACATCCAGGCCGCCTGCCTGCTGGCCTGCTGGTCCACCGGGTTCGCCACCGTCCAAGTCGCCCACACCCTGGCCGACGCCGGCCTGGAACCGCGCCGGAACTACTTCGTCGTCATGGACGAACTCTGGCGTGCGCTGCGCTCCGGCGAAGGCATGGTCGACCGGGTCGACTCCCTCACCCGCCTGAACCGCACCGAAGGTGTCGGACAGGCCATGATCACGCACACCATGAGCGACCTCGAAGCCCTACCCACCGAATCCGAACGGATGAAAGCCCGCGGCTTCGTCGAACGCTCCGGAATGGTCGTCTGCGGCGCCCTGCCCGGAGCCGAAATGGAAAAACTCAACAAAGCCGTCACCCTCTCCCGCGCCGAGCAAGCCCGCCTCATCTCCTGGGCCGACCCCGGATCATGGACCGACACCGGCGGATCCCGCAAACGCGTCCGCCCGGGCCTGGGCAAATTCCTCTTCAAAGTCGGCGGCCGCCCCGGAATCCCCGTCGCCCTCAAGCTCACCAGCGTCGAAAAGCGGCTGCACGACACCAACAAACGCTGGACCATCGGCAACAACGGCGAAGGGCAGAACTGATGGGCGCCCCCAACAGCGGCAAACGATCCCAACTCGACCCCCAGACGATCCTGCTCTGGACCGTCATCGCCATCGTGAGCATTGGTGTCGGCTCAGTGGCCGGCGCCGTGCACCTCGGGTCCAAGCTCTCCGGTGACGGACAGACGCTACCGATCAACCCGTTCGAACTGGTCTTCGGCCTCATCTCGCACAAGGTCACCTGGCCCGCGGCCGCCACCTGGATCCTGGCCGGCCTCGGCACCCTCGCCCTCATCCTGGCCATCCTGGTACTCCGTGCGGTGCTGCGCCGAGGGGCCAAGCGAACACGGGTGGACGCCTCGGCGCAGCACATGGCCAAAGGCCGCGACCTGCGCGCCCTGAGCCTGCGCGGTGCCACCACGACCGCCGAACGCCTCGGCGTGAAAGGCTCACCCGGAGTCCCGGTCGGCAAGACCGTCCTGGGCGGGCAGATGGTCTACGGCTCCTGGGAAGACATGCACATCGACATCTGGGGACCACGCACCGGCAAGACCACCTCCCGCGCGATCCCGGCGATCCTCGCCGCACCCGGAGCAGCCCTGGTGACCTCGAACAAGCGGGACATCGTCGACGGAACCCGCGACGTCCGCGCCGCCGAAGGCCCCGTGTGGGTCTTCGACCCGCAATCCGTCGCCCTCGAAGAACCATCCTGGTGGTGGAACCCCCTGTCCTACGTCACCGACGAAGTGAAAGCAGCCCGCCTGGCAGACCACTTCGCCGCCGGCTCCCGCGGCCCCGACGCCAAAACCGACGCCTACTTCGACCCCGCCGGCCAGGATCTCCTCGCCGGGCTCCTGCTCGCCGCCGCCCTCGACGAACGGCCCATCACCCAGGTACATACCTGGCTGACGCGCCCAGCCGACGACGAAGCGGTGGACATCCTCAAAGCCCACGGCTTCACCCAGACCGCCAACGCCGTCGGCGGCGTCATCAACGCCCCCGAGAAACAGCGCGGCGGTGTGTACGGGACGGCCCTGCAGATGGCCTCCTGCCTCACCAACCGCCAAGTCGCCCAATGGGTCACACCACAGGGCGACAATGACACCCGGCCGCAGTTCGATCCGGCGGCATTCGTCCGCTCCAAAGGCACCCTGTACAGCCTCTCCAAGGAAGGCAAGGGCACCGCCGGCCCGCTCGTGACGGCGCTGACCGTGGCGACGGTCGAGGCCGCCGAAGAACTCGCCGTCCACTCACCCGGCGGCCGGCTCGCCACCCCCATGCTCGGTGTTCTGGACGAAGCAGCCAACGTCTGCCGCTGGCGAGAACTGCCAAACCTCTACAGCCACTACGGCTCCCGCGGCATCGTCCTCATGACCATCCTCCAGTCATGGTCCCAAGGCGTCGAAGTATGGGGCCGGGACGGGATGCGGAAACTCTGGAGCGCGTCCAACATCAAGGTCTACGGCGGCGGCGTCGCCGAAGCCGAATTCCTCAACGACCTCGCCCAGTTCGTGGGCGAATACCGCTACTCCAACACCACCCGAAGCCGCTCCAGACAAGGCACCTCCTACAGCCACGACGACGACCGCAAAGAACGCACCCTCGACGTCTCCGACCTCGCAGCATTACCCCGCGGCCGCGCCATCATGTTCGCCTCCGGCGCCCCAGCAGCCCTCCTGGAAACAGTGCCCTGGATGAACGGACACCACGCCGAAGCGGTACGTTCCTCCATCACCGCACACGATCCTGCCAACAAGCCCGCGGCCGAACCGGCGGCCAGGAACCGTTGGATTTGCGCTGGTTCCCGTCATGAGTGAGGGGCTGGGGGAGTGGGACGACGAACTGGAAGACACCTCGACTGAAACTTCAGGCCAGGGCGAAAACGACGAGGACGCGCCTGAGCTGTTCTACCCGAACGTCGCCGAATTCGTCAGCAACAAGCTGGCCATCAGCTACCGCCGGCAACTCAACGTCCAAGGCGGGGTGACCTGGTGCCCGCAATGGTGGAAGCACGCCGAAGCAATCAGCCGCCTCGAAGCACTCTGGCGCGCCTGGGAATTCCTGCGCCTCGACGGAACCACAGGGATGAGCGTCTGGTGGCGCGACCACGCAGACCACCACATGTCCGTCCTACTCTCAGCCGACGGCCCCTTCAAAGGCTGCACCCCCGACGACGGACACCGCACCAAACTCACCCCACTACCCTGCGAAGAACCACCCCCAGGGCTGTTCTAAACCGGATGTCATCACCCCGCTACCGTGACCACGCGGCTGTCCATAGTTGGAGGGCAACCCGGGTTATCCACGGCTGGAAACCGGGAGCCATCAGGAAAGCTCCCTTCGCAGCAGTAGCGGTGAATAACCCATCAGGGATTGTCCCTGGCTCGTGGGCAACAACAACCAACTGTCCAAAGGTCTCTGGTACCCGCACAATCTTTGCGGAAACCGTGACATAGTGCCGCATTCGCGATGCCAACCGATCAGCAATCATTCAGTCTGAATCGTCTGTCCACTCAGAACTGGCAGCTGACGAAGCCTTTAATGGGCCAGTCAAAGTGGTCACAGCCTCCTTGTACGGGAGATCTGCAATCCGCAAGAAGGCTTCCATCTGGAGAGGGGGCAGGGGCCTCAACCCAGACGGCGACGTGCGTGAAGTGAAAATAAGAACGTAAAATACTGCGCAGGGTGTAGTATTTATCCCGTGACTGTTGAAGATGATGCCCTCACGAGCCTCCGCGACTCCGGACTGCTCAACCTTCTGAATTGGGCTGCGCCGGCGGCTTTTGCCGCCACCGATCAGATCTACGACGAGGACGCCGGGCACGACCAGGGTGTAATCGGTTATCTCAATTACAAGCATCTGACGGATCTCATGGACCGGGCGACTGGGAACGGTCGGTTCGAATTGGGAGAGGATGTCGAAGGAACCGGGTCTGACGTTTTGGCCCGCGGAATCGCTCCCGAGGCATTCCGCTCCATGCCGTCTCTTACTTCTAAGGCGATCGCTCGCAACAACTACCGGCAGTCCCCGGGCTGGGCGGCCGACGGCTATCGCGTGCTGTTGCAGTCCTATGTATTCGGCCGCGTTGATGACATCAAGTGGGGGAAACGCAGTGACGCCAAACGCCGCGTTGCCTCGCAGGCCTTCATTGGCCAAGAGGCACTGTTCGACAATGCTGACTTCGGATTGCAGCACATTCCCGGCATTCCTGATGGAGACGGCTTCGCCGGCCTGACGCTCGTAGCGGCGCACGCTTTCAATCCGGTAACGAAGCAATTTGAGCTCTACATCGGGCAGAGCAAGAATCCCGTGTTCCCTATGGACACTTGCTGGCATTGGCGCCATCTACTGCTTTCCGGCGGCACCCCAGCGGGTGGCTTGGGGTTGCCCGTTTCACCGGCCCCACTTGGCGACGCCGCGTCTATCGACGTCGACGATGTCGTTGTGCGCATGAAGAAGCCTCGCGTCAGCCAGGAGGCTGGTACGTCTAATGGATAACTCCCACCGCGCATCTCAGACACTTGCCTCGGCAACTTCATTCTTCAATGGTGAGCGTTTAGCGATGGCCCGCCAACTGTCAGGACTTAAAAAGGCGCATCTCGCTGCACTAATCGAGATGTCTCCGGCCTCGGTGTCCGCTTGGGAAAGCGGTGCAAAACAACCTAACCGCGCCACAGTGGCAAAGCTGGCACTCGCTCTCAAGGTTGAGCCACAGTTTTTCGGGGGTGGCGCCCCTCCCCGCGTAAACAAACCCCATTTCAGGTCGCTTCGCTCTACGCCTCAGATCGCTCAGGACGAAGCGGAAGCCTATGGACAGTTCATCGCCGAAGTAACCGGAATGCTGGAGAACGCAGTTCATTTTCCCGAAGTTTCGCTGCCGGATCTCCCCGTTGATCCAGAGGAGCGAGAAATGACACCGGAGGAGGCGGCCAAGGAAGCCCGGGCATTCTTTGGAGTTGGCCCAGGACCGATACAGCATGGCATCCGCCTAGCCGAGCGGGCAGGAGTGGTTGTTGTCTTTAGCGAGCCGGGTGTTGCAGCTATTGACGCCTACTCGCTCCACTCTGCAGGCCGACCAATAATTATTCTGAACCCCGTTAAGGACGACTATTACCGCCAGCGGTTCGACGTCGCTCATGAGCTTGGGCATCTGATCATGCATCACGATGCTGAGCCCGGAGGCAAAGTGGCCGAGGAGCAGGCCAACCGCTTTGCATCCGAGTTCCTAATGCCGGCTGACGAGATCGGCCGGTTCTTACCGACCTCTACAGCTGGCCGGGCCTGGGCACAACTCGCCGAGCTAAAAGAACATTGGGGCGTGAGTTTATCCGCACTGCTTTACCGATCTCGTGCGCTGGGCATCATGGGTGACGTCTCATATCGGAATGCCATGGTCCGGATGTCGCAGAACGGCTGGCGTCGGGCCGAACCCGGCCGAATGGTGTCCCTTGAGATGCCATCGATGTTGCCGGGCGCGCGTGCAGTCATGACCTCGGCGGGAATCGACGACGAAAAGTTTCTTTCGGGTTCCGGTCTTCCGACTTATCTCTACGAGATTGCGGCGTCTCGCGTCCCTCTGGTGGAAACTAGGTCCTAAGAATCGCCGCTCTGATGCAAGGCAGTAGTCGTCTAGCCTCTTGATTCATTGTGAATCAAGAGGCTAGACTGACGCTCACGGGAAAGGAGTACCGATGATCACGATGGATAGCAGTCTGGCTGCCATGCACCACCAAGCCTTACAGCGGCAGGCCCGACAGCGCGTAGATCTGCTTGACGAACTTCGAGCAGTTCAAAATGTGGCAAGGCGTGGCTTCAACCAGCGAGACATAGCTGAGATTCTGGTGACCAGTCAACCCAAGGTCCACCGAATGCTGAAAGCCATTGAACGAAGAAACGGCAATCTCGACCTTGACCCGGAGGAGGTCATTCTGCGGGCATTCGCCTACGACACGTCGCGTGAGAAGCTCGTGGCTGATTTGAAAGCGTTTACGTACTCTTTCGGGGAGGATGCGCCATATCCGCACGAAGGGCGGGTTCCAGGAACTTGGGATCAAGTAGTTGCGGCGGTAGCGCAGGGCTTTCTCACCGAAGCAGAATTCAACATGGTAAGGGCCGGTATTGGCCGCTAAGCAGGAAGAAGTCCACGCGGCGCTCACAGCGTTGTATGCACCGGGGGGAGCGCTCGATCATCCCCCCGCTGAACTGATCAAGTACTTTGACGATTCTGTCGTAATCCGTACGGCTAAGGCGTACATGGATCTGCAAGGAGATGTGACTGTGGGGGGCCATGCCGTCGTGGTGACTGCTGGCCCTCCCGGCGCAGGAAAGTCAGAAGCTCGAGAGACAATGGTACTCAAGGGGTACAGGGTCATTGATTCGGACAAAGCGAAAGACATGCTTTTAAAGGAAGCAGAGGCGCAAGGGCTTCTTGCCTACCGTAAGTTGCACGTATTGCCCGACGGCCGTCCGGTTGGTGTCCGAGAACTAGCCTCCCATATTCATTCCATCTCGACACGCACGGCTGACGTAGTTCGCCAATCGGCCTTGGCGGCTGGGGAAAACGTCGTCATCGAAGGCACGCTCTCATGGGCACCGATCATAGATGTCTACATAGACGACTTCTTCAATGCCGGTTACGAGGGACTGGAAGTTGTAGATGTAGAAGCTCCAGTGGACGTTGCTATTCAGCGAGCCAGAAGTCGTTGGTGGGATGGTCGGCAAAGCGATCTGGAGCTGGGTGGTAGGTTCGTTCCCGATACTGAAATTAAGAAGTTCTACTCAGAGCACTCATGGCAATCGTGTTGTGCAGCAAATGCGCTAGCTTTGGCCGAGCGCGCTGCAACTGACCTGGGCAGCGGCACGCTGCGTAGGTTCGACGTCGACGCTAAAACGGGGTCACTGACGCTCTCATCTGAGACCATTTTCAAGTAGCGGAACCCGCAGGATTGTCCTGCCCAACCGTCAAACGGTGAGTAGGCCGCTGATAGATGCGAGCCTGTATGGGCGCACGGAACTCCCTTCCTGCCATCGCGCAAGTACCACTTCGAGCTTATCGATTGTAATGACGGCCTCTGCCAGCCTAGTTTGTACCGCTTTCTGTCCAGGTGGGGTCTAGGACCTTGGATTCGCCCTGTGTGGTAAGCCACTTCAGGACCCTATGCTGACAAGAAAAGCAGCGCTACCTGACGTCAGACTAGGGTGTGCTTCTAGCAATGTGAGGCCATGTCTAGCGGCGGGCATCATCGCCTGCAATGCTCCGGCCCAGTGGTGAAAAAGCCCGTCAGGTGCGATGGAGACGTAGACGTTAGCTGCAAGCCTCCCGCCTCCCTTTCTGCTTAGACAAGGCTGTCGGGCACCAGCAGAAACAACCCTGCAGAAACCCTCAAAGGTCAGGTAGCGGCGCTGGCGTGGTCGTCGTGGCACACAGCGTGAGGTACTCCGTAAACGACTTGAGGCACGGCTTCTTATTGCGGGTAACGCGTGCCAAGGTGGTCCGCTCAGCGGACGCCGGCGCAGCCCCTTCAGCTCTCCGCTTTTGTTAGTGCCACGTCTTTCAATAAGTCCATGGATGCGTCCTTGCGCACTCTGGTGGTTGGTGGAAAACGGAGGCCGGGGCAGTTGGTCTAAGAGTTCGGGGTCAGGCCAGAGCCATGCGCAGCGGCAGGCTCTTCCAGGACCGCAGGGTGTTGTTGAGGTGACGCACGGGCGATCCAGCGAGTTCGATGGACTTGACGCGGCGGGCGAGGGCGCCCAGGACAGCGGCAGCTTCGGCGCGGGCAACGTGCTGGCCCACGCACTGGTGGATGCCGAAACCGTAACCAACATGTCCGGAGGGGTCCCGGTCCAGGCTAAATATGTGGGGGTCCTCCCAACGGCGTGGGTCGTGGTTCGCGGAGCCGAGGAAGAGTACCAGTTTTGCGCCCTCCGGGATGATGGTTCCGCCGATTTCGACGTCGCGGGTGGCGGTGCGGAAGAACGACTGGACGGGGGATTCGACGCGGACGGTCTCGTCGAACGCTCCGCGAATAAGTTCGGGCTCCCGGCGCAGGCGAGCCCACGCGTCGGGATGGGTTGCCACAGCGTGGAGGAACGCGCCGATGCCGTTCACCGTCGTGTCGACACCAGCCGTGAGCAGCGAGCGAACGATCAAGGGAGCCTGTTCGTGTGTGATGTCTCCCCGGTCGGCTGCTTCCCAGATCTGGGCCCCGAAACCGGTCCCGGTCAGCGCGTCGCGGGCACAGTGAGCGTTCACCCATAAAGACAGGGACTCCACCCTGTCAGCGTCGCGCTCCACGAGTGCGTTGTGGGGGCCGAACGCGTTGAAGGCCATATCGCCGTATGGCAGCAGGTTCTCCCGACCTTCGGATGCGATGCCCACGGCGTCGGGGAAAACCCTCAGCGGGTATGCCCCGGAGAGCTCGGCCACCCCGTCGAATTCAAGAACCCCTCCGCGTGCGCGTGCGAGCAAGGTATCGACGAGGTCAGCCGCATCTGCTTCCCAGGCTTCTCGGAGCTGGGCGATCTGCCGCGGTCCGAGGATCTTGGCAAGAACCGACCGCGGGGCATCGTGGTGGGGAGGGTCGGCCTCCAGCAGGAGGCTCGGCGGCCGCCACGGCTTTTCCGTGCGGAAGTTAGTCAGACCCACTCCCGCTCCGGACTCGAAGGACTGCCAGTCGGTGAGCGCGGACTTGACTTCGGCGTATCGGCCCAGGGCGTAGACACCATACTTCGCGAGCACGACGACAGGTCCGGCCTCGCGCAATTGTTCCTGGAACGACAGGGGGTCGGCTAGGACCTCGGGTGAGAACGGATCGGCGTCGAGGACCGGAAGGCCGGACCGGGTGAGGGTAGAGGTCACGTCAAGATGCCTTTCAAGGAATGGGGAAGCGGTAGCGAGTAGACAGGGCAGTCGGGTCAGAACGGAAGTCAGAGGTCGAGGACAAGCCGGTCGCTGCAGGAACGGGAAACGCAGGCGAACATACAGGTGTTGGCCCTGCGCTCGGCCGGGTCGAGGATCTGGTCGCGGTGATCGGGTACGCCACTGAGCACCGTCACCTCGCATGTTCCGCAGGTGCCTTCTTGGCATGAGCTCAATACGGGTACCCCGGCTGCGTGGAGGGCCCTCAGCACGGTGGTGTCCGGCTCCACGGTAACGGTCGTGCCAGAGCGTGCCAGGAGAACATCGAACGCTTCCGCTCTCGCTGGTTTGGTCTGCTCAGCGGCGGTGAAATGTTCGACCCTGACCAGACTCTCGGGCCACTCGTGCGACTCAGTTACAGCGAGGACCCCGTCCAGCAGGCGCTCCGGACCGCAGGCATAGACCTTTGTGTCAGCCTCGGCCTGGCCGATCAGCTCGTTCAGATCCGAGGGGCCGGTCTCATCCTTGGCGAGGATGCTCACCCTGTCCCCGTAGGGGGCCAGTTCATCCAGGAATGCCATAGTGGTCCGAGAGCGGCCGAGGTAGAACAAATGCCACTCGGCGCCCACCAGCTCGGCCTGCTGGATCATCGGCAGCAGGGGCGTGATGCCGATTCCGCCAGCCACGAAAACGTAGCGGCCGGAGGGCGCCAGCCGAAAATTGTTTCGCGGGCCACCAATGCCCACCAAGTCGCCGGCGCGAAGAGTGGCATGAATGGCGCTTGACCCGCCCCTGCTCGCGGGGTCACGCAGCACGCCGATCCGGTAGGAGTAAGCGTCCCACCGGTCCCCGCACAGAGAATACTGGCGGGTCGTCCCATCCGGAAGTACTACATCGATGTGGGCACCCGGAGCCCAGTCCGGCAGGCGCCGCCCCTCCGGATGGGCGAGGGTGAGCGTCACTACGCCTTCCGCCACGGTCTCAATGGATGTCAGAACAGCCTGTTGCGCCGCCCATTCCGAGGTACGCAGTTCTTTCTGGACCGTGAGTGTCATCTCGGCTCCTTCGCTCGAAATCGTCTGAACTGAGCATGAGATCCAGAACACATCACGGACTACGGCATTCTCAATGATTGAGAATGCCGGTCGAGAATTAGTGACTTGGCGGCGCTACAACGGCCATCGATCGGGCGATAGTGAGGGCGGCAGCCTGGAGTATCGGCACGCGAGCAAGAGCGGCACGATCGTTGGGCACAATTAGCGACAGGGCCGCCACCACAGATCCGTCCAGGCTGCGGAGCGGAACAGAAATTCCAGCCGCATCTTCGTGAATGTGCCCACGAAGAAGGGCATAGCCTTGACGCCTTACCTCGGCCAGAGTTCGTCGCAGACTCACCGGATCTGTGAGCGTGGCATCCGTAAACTTCTCAAGCCCAGAAACAAGAGCCCGCTCCTGGCGCTCCGGCGAAGCGTAAGCCAAAAGTACGAGCCCGGCCGAGGATGCATGAGCCGGCAGGCGTTCTGCGATCCGACTGAAGTTGACGACTGCCCCCGGCGCCTCAACGCGCTCTAGAAACAGAACCTCAGCAGCCTCAAGAACGGCGAGCTGCACATGGTGCCCCATGACCTTTCGCAGATCCTCCATGACCGGCAACGCCGCCTCACGGAGACTGCGTGTTGGAGCCGCGCGAGTGACCACCTCCCAAAGATGGATACCCAGGTGCACACGCCTACCCGGATCCCGCGCCAGCCAGCCGTGCTGCACCAATTCCTCAACAAGCCGCGATGCCGTGGCAACATGCAAGCCCGCCCGCGTTGCGATTTCAGAAACACTCAGGGATTCGTGGGCACCATCAAAGGACTCAATGATCCGGATGCCTCGGGAAAGAACCGACTCGCCGGTCGAAGCGCGCGGCACGGCTAGGCGCGGGCAAGTTGTGGGGACATGAAAGCATACTAGCGAGTAGTTGGGATGAACGCGACGAGGCACCCGATGGCATTTCCTGTGGAATCCGAGCGGCCAGGGGCACGGTGAGCGGGCAAAACTGCTCCCGCGGGAACGGTCCGACACAAACCGGGAATGTTGCTCAAATCCCAGATCCCGGTCCCGACTTGGGTCGAGTTGGACGATGCGGTCCCGGGATTCGTGGAGAACGACTTGGTTGGCCACTAGGGCGGCAACAGCTTCGGCGAGTTCTGCTGCACCCTAACCCGTGACCGGCATCGCCACCGGGTGGACGGTGAACAAGTCGGCGCGGAACAAGGCGGCCTAATGGGTCTTCGAGGGGGAAACAGAACAACCAAGGTCCCCGCTCTGCGAAGGTTCACCAGCCCACCTGTCGAATAGCAGAACGCGGGCATAAAGTGAGCCCTTGGAGCGTTTCCTGGGGCAGGCCGTCGGTGGACAGAAACGTCCGCTCATGAGTTTTCGTTGCGAACAGCAAAAGAAGAAACACCCACCCGCCAGATGGTCCCAAAAGTTTCGGCATGCAAATGCGACGCGTTCCTAATTCTGGGACCAGTGAGACCACTCAAGAAGGTTCCGTCCCAAGAGGGACGGAACCTTCTTGCCTTAGCGATGGCTGTCGCTGCCACTTCACCGGCGTTGCATGGAACATTGGCGCTCGGTACGAGCGCCGGGGTGTTCATAGGGGAACACGTCATCGGAACGCAACATAAGTTGGCCGCGGGTCATGGCCACATCCCTCGGGTGCGCACTGTGGTGTAAGCCGGGAGCAGCCCCGGCTCTAAGTCACACGCGCGGTAAAAAGCAGCTGGCGAAGCAGACTCGACCGTGAGGCTGCAGGTGCGCCGGAAACGGTCCCTGAGGTCTGGAGTTCTAGTACGCTTTTATCCGTTGTTCAACTACTAGGTGTATCAGCGCAAAGACCTTGTCCCTATCGATGGCTGACAGGGCTGCTTCAATGGCGGAAGGCACGTCTCGGTCGTGCTCGACGCGTACTCCGAAGCCGCCAAACGCTTTAGCCATGAGAGCGAAATCAGGGTTCCTGAGCTGTGTACCCGATATCCGTTCTGGATAGTGTTTTTCCTGATGGCTTCGGATGGTTCCGTATTCCTGATTATCCATCACAATAATCAGAGGCGTAGCACCGTACTGCGCCGCTGTTGCGAGCTCCTGCCCGTTCATCAGGAACTCTCCGTCACCGGCAATAGTGACGACGCGCCTGCCCGGGTATTGCAGGGAGGCGGCGATACCCGAAGGGACAGAGTAGCCCATAGAGCCGTTGCGGGCGCTGATCATAGAGGCGTAACGGCGAGTGGGGAAGTATCGGTGCGCCCAGTTGGTGTGTTCACCTGCTCCAAAAGTCACGATCGCATCATCGGGTAGGGCAGGTACTAGGTTGGCCATCAGGGTGTCCATTTTCGCCTGGCCAGACGACGGCAGCGCGGAGGGAAGCATCGCGAAGGACTCCTGCTCCGCGCGCATGCGCTCTCTCCAGCTCTTCCACTCGTCTTTGACTGGAAGCAGGATATTCACTAAATCCCTTACAAAGGCGTCCGGCTTGGCCATAATTTGGTAGGACACGGGGCCCGAACGGCCTCTAAGCGATGGATCGACGGTGACGAGAAAGTTTTCCTTCCTCCAATCTTGGCGGCATAAGAACCCGTCTGTAATAACGTCCCCCGGGACCGTCCCAACGAAGATGAGAAGATCCGTTTCTTCCAAGAGGTCATAGGTGGGACGCGGCCGACCGTAACCTATTGGACCGACGTAGCAGGGCGAGTCGAAGGGGATAGTGCCTTCGGTACGCCATTCAGCCGCAGCCGGGATGTGATGTCTCTCTAGCCACTGGGTTAGCAGGTCGGCACCTGCCTGAGTCCAATCGTTTCCTCCGGTGACGAATAGAGGCTTGTTTGCCTTGCCCAATGCGGCAGCCAAGGCGTCAGCATCTGTCGAGGTCATGCCACCTGTCGCCACTGGGATAGGAGGATGTAGCTTCGAGGAGATCTGTTGGCGAATCACATCTTCGGGTAGGCCAACGACCACCGGGCCCGGTCGTCCGCTCATAGCGGCGAATAAAGCCTCGGCTACGATTTCGGAAGCCCGTTCGGCGTGATCAAGAACCATGACACGCTTGGCGCCGCTGTCGAACCAGGCCTTAATGTCGAATTCCTGGAACGCTTCACGGTCCCGATGTGCAAAGGGGATCAACCCGACGAACAGGACTAGTGGTGTGGAGTCCTGCCATGCAGTATGTAGCCCTACGTGTGCATTCGCCGCCCCTGGCCCGCGAGTGACCATTGCAATACCGGGGAGCTGATTCATTTTCCCATCGGCCTCAGCCATGTAGGTCGCACCGCCCTCATGACGACAAACGACTGTCTTAATCGGGGAAAGGTAAAGGCCATCGAGCACATCAAGAAAGCTCTCCCCCGGGACCACGTGGGCTCTCTTAATCCCATGTGCTGCCAAGGTAGCGACAATTACATGGCCAGCGGATGTGGTCGTTGAATCGTCGGCTTCCGGTCCTCGGATATCCAGAGCCATATCAGTCGTTATTGGTCTCATCTATTCTGTCTTCCTGCACTAGTCGCGGTCTGCCATAAGTTCAGCCCGTCTTTTCCCAGACGTCTTCCTGCGGCGGGTGAGTCGCCGGGCTAAGAACTCGTCCGCCCGAGGCCAAGATCCCTGTAACCCAAGCGGCTCCGTTGTCGCCAAGGCCAATAGCCCGTGCCGTCGCATGAATGGGACCGGGCAGATACTTTCTACGGCACTGGACGAAAGAAGTCGTGGTAATCCAAAGGGCGGAAACGAGTTTGTACGCTGACACTTAACGAAATGGCTTGTTTCGTATAGTATCCATGAAAAAGGCCCGGCGATAGTGGTTACACCAGTTGTTGCCTGTCCGCTCCCTACATCGTCGTGCGGAAGACGGAAGCAGAAAGGACTTCGCGTGGAAGTCTCACGGAAAGACCAGCCTCAAGGGACGCTTGGCATGATTTTGAAAGCGTGGCTCACGTCCTCGACTTCTAGAGAATCTGTGGCCGGCAAAGGGCCGCTCTGCAACGATTGTGGCCATAAATGGGGTCCTGACTACGTGTGGCTGGCAGCCATGATGCAAGTTTCACCATTGCCTTGTGCCTGTTCCGATGCTGAAGGATCATATGTGCCCTGCGGGTGTCGGACAGGCGGACACTTCAGGTTCACGTACTGAGTAGCTGACCTTTCCCCCACACCTACGGCCGCGCCCGGGGATGGGGTTGAGCTTCGACCAAGAGGCACTTCGTGGACTCAGGTGAACACGGCTCGGAATCCCTTCTTCCGGGCAGCATCGCCAAAGAAAGATGTGCGGCAGTCGTGAAGAGCAGCTCTCTTCACGATATGGCAGTACTCCTGCAGATCGGCTGGAACGTTCAATTCATGGAGGAATGCCTTCCGGCGCCGAACCTAGGTAAGGAGAGGAAGCCGCAAGGGACCCCTGCATTTCCAACACGTTCAGGGCCAGGAGGGTTGTGGCGTGTGATTCCTCGGACGTCTCTGGTCAAAGGTGAGATTTTTGCGCTTTTCAGGGCATGTATGTGCAGGGATCCGACCCGACCGTCGGTAGTTTGGCGTCACTTTCCATTGAGCGGGATCAGAAAACTCACCACATACCCTGGGCCAGCCGATAGTTATGGACCGGAGGAGAAGGCACCTATCCTCGATTCGCGTGCACCCAGAAAGGTCGGGGACAACGTTGCTCCGTCGTCCCCGACCACCTCATGACCTGGCTGTCTTTTTTGCACCCACGCGGCTTCAGTCCAGTGCCGAGTGCTCGCCGAGCGCGAACCACTTGCGGTTGTGATAAACGAGAGGGGCCGGCTCCCCGTCTTCGTTTTCTTCTCGAGGCTTAGCCTCGATGGCTTCCACCACGATAAGCGTAGAGCCACTAACGTCGACCCGGTTGACCACGCGGCCGCGAAGCCAAGAGTTAGCCTCCGGATAGTACGGCTCGCCGGTGGACAAGCGCGACCAATTCACGCCTTCTCCGAACCGGTTCACCCCGCTCGTTGCACCAAGCTTCGCGAGTTCAACCTGGTCTGAGGCCAAGAGGTGCACTACGACGGTCTCTGCAGCACAGATGGTTTGTGTACTCGACGACAGTGGAGACGCTGAGAAGACGAGGGAGGGCGGGTTTATGCCGACCGACGCCAGCGAGCTTACTGTCATGGCGACAGGCCCGTCGCCGACGTCGGCTGTAATAATGCCTACGCCCGCTGGGTGGTGCCGAAATGCGAACTTAAAGTCCTCGGCAGAAATCTTCTGATCTACAGCTATAGCGGACATGTCAGTCCTTTCTTTGTTACTTTTGCCATTAAATAAGTCGTCTTGGAAAAACGGCTGTGGTGGTTAGACGATGGGGAGGACGTGGCGGGCTTCGTCCTGACGGTTGAGGGTGGTTTTGCCGAAAGCTTCGTATCCGCTGGCGGCGAGGGTGTGCCCGTGGCGGCTGGCGGCGGCTTGGTCGCGCCAAATGCGCTGGAGGAACGAGGTTTCTGCGAAGCCGGCTGATCCGTGGGCTGTGAGCAGCTGGTCGATCATGGTTGTGATGGTTTCCACGATCCAGCCGGCCTTGGCTCGCATTGCGATGCGTTCACTGTACGGGGCGTAGTAACCCCTGCCGGCGCCTTCGTAGATTTCGTCAGCGACCTGCGTGGCGACGAGCTCAGCTGCGTTGAGCTGCATGGAGGCCTTGGCGATGGCGAGCTGGAAGGACACGGCGTCTGCCTGCTTGTCATAACCGGTGTAGGCGATGGCTTTGGACTCGGCCTTGGCGATCACGAAGTCCAGCGCCGCCCGCCCCATGCCCAGATGCGGGCCAATGAGCTTCATAAACAATGACGGGACAAAGACTGTCTGGTAGGTCTGTTCGGGGTTATGCCCGAGGTATCCGCCTTCAACGGCTGCGGTCAGTGGAAAAATGCGGTGTTCGGGCACAAAAACGTCCTCGGCGACCTGGCTCACGCTGCCGCTTGACTTCATGCCCGCTACGTACCAGTTGTCTTCGGCAGTCAGGTCCGAGGACGGGATAAGGGCGAGCCCGGCGTCGGTTACTTCACCCTGGTCGTTCTGAAGAGGGATGCCTAGCAGAGACCATTGAGCGTGCAGGCTGCCGGTGCCGTATCCCCAACGTCCCGTGACCCGGTATCCACCTTCTACTGGTTTCGCTTCGGAGGAGGTGGCAAGGACGATGGAGATAAAGTTGTTCAGTCCACCTTGTCCTCCCCAGACGTCTTCCTGCGCCTGTATGTCCATCAGGCCAAGAACCCATGCACCAGAGTCCAGGATCCCAGCAACCCACGCGGCTCCGCCGTCACCACGGCCTATAGCGCGTGCCACCGCATGAGCTTCACTGGTGTTCGCAGCGAGGCCCCCGAACTTTTTTGGCACCGAGATGCTGAACGCCCCCGTGGCGGCAAGAGTGTTGAAAACCTCTTCGGGAACCCTGCGAGCTTGGTCGCCCTCACGGCCCTTGGCGATGAGCGTCGGACGCAACTCGTCAATGCGATCAACGACCGACTGAACCTCAGGCCGCATACCTGAATGGGACATGGACAACACTCCTGCTAAGGGTCTTAACGAGATACACCGTGGTGTTCATCACAACCTAACAGCGACGGTCACCGCTGTCAATAAATACTTAACATATTTGTATATCAATCGGGTTCACCTCACCGAAAACGAAGGGGTACAAGTAGGATTTTGTGCAATCTTCCGCGCTTGGGCGGGGTTTCCCTGTACAGCTCCTGAGGTAGGCTGAGTACTGTGACTTAACAGCGGTGAAGCATGAGTTAGCAGAGCTCATGCCGACCGCAGTGGCCGTGCAAATAACAGCAGCGAGGATGGCGTGGCAAAAGAACTAGGCGAAGGCATCCGCTTGCAACGAGAGCGCAAGGGACTCAGCCTTAGGGCTGTCGCTTCCTCGGTCGGCATATCTGCGAGCATGTTGTCACAGGTGGAGACTGGGAAGTTGCACCCCTCCGTTGCAACCCTCTATCAGATCGCATCCTTTCTGGATGTCTCAGTTGATGCACTAATGGGTCTTGGTAGTGACCCAGCCCCCGGCGCAGGCGGGAATGGCTCCTCGCTCCACTCGGCGGTGATGCGAGCTGGGGATGCAGTGCGCACTAAACGGGCAAACGGAGTTACATGGGAGAGCTTGGCCGCCCAGCCCGCTTGGAATGTGAAATCGACCCTGGTGACTTACGACCCAGGGGCCGGAAGTGCCGGCGACAGGAAGTTGACGCGGCACAATGGCTTGGAGTCCGGATTCATATTGGAGGGCGAGCTCACCTTGTATCTCGGCTTCGATCAGACGACTCTCCGCTCCGGAGATTCCTTCAGCTTTGACGCCACCGGCCCGCACTTGTTTGTCAACGAAGGCTCCCAACACGCCAGAGGCGTGTGGTTCGTCGCCGGCGGCCACGAACCCGGCCAAGCGTCCCGGACGGGTAGCCACATTCCAGAGGCGTCGCGCAAAGACCCGCTGCGAGTGCTCCGGACCGGAGAGTAGCTGCGGGCCCAGCCCCGCCTCCCGCCCCTGCGCCCTACAAGAATGAAGTTGTTGGAAAACAGGAACGGGGTGTGCCAGTTTCTCTGGCACACCCCGGATAGCTTCTATTGTTGTCGAGTCACCTCAACTATCGCACTCCAGTCGCCATCCCGCAGATCAGGATCCGCCAGGGCTGCATCAAAGACAGCGGTAAGCGCGGGCAGCGTCGCCAGACGCAAGTTTGTCAACCCGGCCAGATCTTCAGCTAACCCGAGGTCCTTACGACCCAAGGCCACCGTGAAGCCTGGGGGGTAGTACTGCCGCTTGGCGATGAGCGTGCCATACCCCGAGTAAACCACCCCTCCAAAAAGAGTTGAAGACAAAAGGTCAACAAAAAGAGAAGGATCGACGCCGGCCCGTTCGGCCATGGCCACGGATTCACCCATTGCTTGCAGAGCATGGATCGTGGTGTAGTTCACGGCAATCTTGACTGCATTCGCGGTGGATGGCTTCGTGCCGAGGTGCCAGACATGCTTACCCATGATCTCGAGATAGGGCGTGGCAGCGCTGACTGCCTGAGGGTCCCCAGCCGCCAGAATTTGCAGTTGACCCGCAGCTGCGACTTCGGGACGACCGAGCACCGGAGCGGCGACGTACTCTGCACCCGCTGCTCCAAATGCGGCTGCCAAGCGATCGGCCAATCCGGCACTGATCGATGCCATCACTACGTGGGTGTTGGTTCGGCACGCTTTTATGGCTTCGTCCGACAAGACTGCTTCAACAGCAGCATCATTGGCCAACATGGAAAATGAAACCTCTGCGGAAAGAGCTTCCGCCGGACTGGCAACCGGCCGGGCGCCCAGCGCAGCCAGTGCTTCCACTTTTTCGGCCGACCGGTTCCAAACGAGGACATCATGACCTGCCTCAATGAGGCGCTTAGCCATGTCTCCGCCCATAGTGCCTAGGCCGATAAACCCTAGTGTCGTCATTGTTCTCCGCGTCCCCATACAGTGTTCTTATGCGACTGGGGGTCTCGCTCAAGATTCAGCGGTCCATCAATGGTGTAGTACTTCTTCCCGGCAACGATCAGGTCTTCCGCAGGAAATTTGGTGATGACTTCACAACCATCAGCGGTGACCACCACTTCCTCCTCAATGCGTGCTGCGCCCCAGCCGTCAGCTGAGGGCCAATAGGTTTCCAGGGCAAACACCATGCCCTCTTCGATCAGTTCGGGGTGTTCCAATGAGGTGAGACGCGAAAAGATCGGCTTCTCCCAGATGGAGAGCCCGACCCCGTGCCCGTACTGCAGGGCGAAAGCTGCCATCTCGTCAGGGAATCCAAATTCCTCTGCCTTTGGCCACACCTTAACGATGTCGGCCGTAGTTGCTCCGGGGCGAACCAAAGCAATCGCCCTGTCCATGTACTCACGTGCGCGCTTGTACGCGTCGCGCTGAGCGCTGCTCGCGGAACCTACTGCGAACGTCCGGTAGTAGCATGTGCGATAGCCGTTGTAACTGTGCAGGATATCGAAGAACGCCGGGTCACCCGGACGGATGAGTCGATCCGAGAATACATGAGGGTGAGGCGCGCACCGCTCGCCGGATATGGCGTTCACACCCTCGACATATTCAGAACCCAGATCGTAGAGCGTCTTCGCCACCAAACCCACGGCTTCGTTCTCCCTCACCCCCGGCCGTAGGAATCGGTACAGTTCCTCGTAGGCTGCATCCACCATGGAGGCGGCCTGTGTAAGAAGCCGGATTTCATCATTAGTCTTGATTCTGCGCGCTTCCATGAAGACTTGCTGCCCATCAACGACCTTGATCCCTTCCCGCTGCAGAGCCACGAGAACGGGCATTTCAATGACATCTACGCCGAGCGGCTCATTGGCCAGCCCAAATTTTTCCAGCTCACGCTTGATCTTTTTGGCAACGTCCTCGGCCATCCTGGCATCGGGCGGGAATGCGCCACGCAGGGTGGAAAGCCCCGCTCTCGAACCGTTTTCGAGCCGGGGTTTGACCGCACCGTGGTGGGGTGCATGGGGGTTTGCGTCCATTTCGGAAGTGGTCACATCAAGCCAAGGGTTGTATAGAGCGTGATGCTTTGCCGCTGAGCCAAAGTCCCAGACGATGGGATCGGTGTTCCGTGTCAGCAGGGAGAAACGAATGAGCTTGTCCATAGCCCAGGTCCCGATGTGAGTGGCGCTCATGTATCGAATGTTGGAAAAATCAAACGCCAGGACTGCGCCCAACTCTGACCTATTCAGTTCCGCCTTGAGTCGGGCCAGCCGTTCGCTCCTAAGGCGGTCGAAATTGACCCGCTCTTCCCAGTCGATGGCGTTCGTTCCCGTTGTGCCGGTATTCCTCATCGAAACCTTCCTCCAAGTGAGTGTGAACTAACAGCGTTCAGTGAAGCTTAACATACGGACGTGTATATTCTGTAGGAAAACCACCGACTTTTCGGAGAAGAAATGTCCACTGAAGAAAGCATCGGCGCCCGGCTGAGGCGGGCACGACTACACCGCGGCGTCAGTCTCCGCAGTGTCGCGCACGACCTAGGCGTCTCGGCGAGCCTGATTTCGCAGGTGGAAACGGGAAAGAGTAAGCCGTCAGTGGCAACGCTGTACGCCTTCGCCAACCTGCTTGGAATATCGCTAGACGATGTGCTCGGGTTGGAAGGAGCATCACCCTCTCACACCCAAGACCCCGTCTCCGATAAGGTTCCGGAGGTTCAGCGGGCTGCTGAAAACCCATCCATTGAGATGGAGAATGGTGTGCGCTGGGAGCGTCTGGCCGGCGGTGTGGGAGGGCCAGCGGAGTCCTTGCTTGTAACTTATGAGCCTGGCGCCTCAAGTTCCCCGGACGGAAGACTGATGCGCCACCCCGGGATCGAATACGCATATATTCTTGAAGGTACAATCACGCTCCAACTCGAAGATGATGTGCACGAGCTACAGCCCGGGGATTCACTGCAGTTTGATTCGATGCGTTCGCATTTGTTTGCCAATCGCGGAAGTGCTGTCGCTCGTGGTCTTTGGTTTGTAGTTGGACGGCACAGCAGTGGTAACCTGCCGGCGCAAGCCGCGGGAGCCCCGAGTTCACCCGCGCACGTTCTGAAACGAAGCGATGCCATGGACCAGGGCGATTAATAAATGCCAGGGCACCGCCCCGTAGTTGCTGGCGGAACGACTCACGTACGCAATCATCAAGTCGCAGCGCCCCCGCGTGAGGACGAAAAGCCGCACTGGAGACGAGAGCTCGTTACGTACGATCCCTGTCCCGTCCCCTTTGCCGCAGTGACCAGCCGTTCCCTCGCCCGGGCAGGGCGACAGGAAAACCCTAAACGGCTGCTACAGCATCAATTTCGATTGTCGCGCTGTTGAAGAGGGATTGAACGCCAATCACCGTGCTGGCGCACGGTTCCTGAACCTTCACGAGGTTGTCGCGGGTCATGCGCCAGATCATCAACCGTTCTTGGTCAAGTCCCGTTATGTACACATTCACCCTAACGAGATCCTCATATGAAGCGCCGCCGGCCTTAAGTGCTCTTTCAAGCTCGGCGTATGTCAGCTCAATGGCCCTTACAAAGTCCTTGGGAACGGATCCGTCTTCCTCGACGCCAACCTGACCAGATACGAACAACAAAGCCCCTGATCGGGCAGTAACGGAGTCCGAGATCCCGGGAATGACCGGAGCGGGCGTGTGCGAGATACGAGCGGTGGGCATAAGGGCTTCCTTACAAGTGCGGTGAGCGTCTTGCGCGCTTCGAGCAGTACAGCACACCTAAACATCTATGTTCAAGATCACTCAGTTAGAAGTGGGCGAAGAGATTCCAAGATGTCGACTTTCCGCGCTCCCACGCCGATATTAGGGCGTGACCGGTTCAGTGTCGGGCATTGGAATATCCTCGGTGTCAAGTCACACTTGACATACCCGGGAGTCTTGGCTGTAGCCTACGTCACACGCGGTTTGTTATCCCGATCAATTTCGCGCTAGGCAGGCAAGGACTAGGGCAAAGGGTGAAGAGAACCGCGAGCAAAGTTGAACAAGATCCTGTCACTGGCACATGTGCGCCACATGAGGATGTGCCACGGGAATCAGCAAATTATTGATACTTAACCGGACCGAAGGTGTTTGCAGTTGACTTATAGGGAAGAAGACCGTCGTCTCATAGGGCGAAGGCCCGTTCTTGGGGCGATCGGTGCGGGAGGCATCGCCGCAGTCGTCGGGTCCGCTGCCAGCTCCGCCAGTGCCGCGCCGCTACAGAACGAAGGGGCGACGCAGTCGGAACAGGTCTTTCTTGACTACACCCAGGACGCCCTTGATGCCGCCTATAACCAGCTGTATTACGCCCCTGAAGGTTTAGGTGTGGTGGCGCGCTACTCTGAACGAAGTGCAGAAGTCCGTGAGGGGACCAGCTTCTCGACGCATGCCTACGGAGGCACAGCGGAAGAAACGCTCGACTTCTTTCCGGCAGCGTCCGCTGACGCCCCTACTCTTATTTTCATCCACGGCGGTGAATGGCGAAGTGGCAAGAAGGAGATGTACTCATTCCTCGCTCCACTCTTCCTACAGTCCGGCATCAATTTCGTGAGCTTGGACTTTGCCTCCATTCCCACGCTTCGTTTGCCCGGAATGGCTGATCAGGTTGCATCTGCCATCGAATGGGTCTATCAGAATGGGCGAAAGTTGGGAGGTGACCCCCACAGAATCTTCGTCGCTGGGCACAGCTCCGGGGCCCACCTGGCGGCCGTGATGGCCACACGCGAGTGGCGGGGGCGCACGGCTCCGCGCGGCGTCATCAAAGGGGCAATTTGCGTCGGCGGGATGTACGACCTTTATCCAGTTTTGCTCAGCTACCGGCGTGAGTATGTGCTGCTTAGCGATAGTGAACGAGACGTTCTGTCGCCAGCGATCCACATCGACTCCATCGGCTGCCCGGTCCTGGTTGCGTACGGTACCAAGGAAACTCCGGAGTTTCAGAGACAAGCAAGTGCCTTTGCCGCATCTCTGCGGCGTAAGACATTCGAATTTGTACCCGTACGGGACGCCAATCACTTCGAAGCTCTCCTTGACCTCGCGAATCCACAGTCAAGGCTCGCGAGAGCCGCGGTAGACCTCATCCTTAGTCAGGCCTAAGGGTCCAGTAGGAACGGATGGTCCACCGTCCGTTGTTTTGCATAATCACACAAAACGTAAGCCCGATCTCCAAAGGAGTCTTCGTCATGACCCAATTGGGTATAAATAACCCCGAAATCCCCGCCGGCCTCAAGACAGACTATTCAATATGGTCACTGGAGTTTTGCCAGGGCACAATGCCCCATGACTTCTTTGGTGGGGCGGGGCTATTCAGCAACCAAGGGACCATCCGGATCCCTATGCTCTACACGCTCCTTGTGGGCGGCGAGGTCGGCGGAAAGCAGCACGTAGCATTGGTGGACTGTGGATTCCGTAATGATTACTGGCTTGACCGCTACCCCTTCTCCAATTGGGAAAGTCCCAAGGACGTATTGGCGCGTGTAGGATTCACGCCCGAAGACGTCGACGTGATTCTCGTGTCCCACATGCACTTTGATCACATGGGAAATTTTGAGGCTTTCCCGAATGCGCAGCTTTACGTGCAGTTTGACGAATACGTTGGATGGTCCATGGCCGTGAATAATGCCAATCAGATGATGTCCGACGAGGAAAAGGCTTGGGTCTTCTCCTCCTTCGATCCTCAAGATCTTGCCAAGGCAGCACAGGGCATTGCCGACGGACGGATTCGTTTTGTGGAAGGAGACGTGGAGCTTCTTCCTGGCGTCACGGCGCGTCTGGCAAAGGATTCACACACGTTTGGGTCACAGTGGTTCAAGATCGAAACGCAAAACGGTCCGTATGTCGCTGCCGGCGATACTGTCTACTGGTACTCAAACGTCGAGAGGATGTGGACGCCCGGTTACGGTCAAGGCAACTCCTTTAACCTCATCAACCTCTACAGCACTCTGAAGAAAGAGCTGAAGCGAGAAACCAGCCGCATCATCCCGGGGCACGACCTCGAGATTGCACTTCGACACACTTCATGGGTGACGGACAGCGGAAATTCCATCACTGAGATAAACCTCCGTGAAAATGACAAGTCGCGACTTCCCGCGGGTGCTGCCAGGCTGCTGGGATAGACGCACCGAGAGTTCAAACAGCAGCAAGTGCACGGTTACGGTAGTGCGGTAACCGTGCACTTGCGTTGGCAAAGTCTTTGTCCTGACCAAGCCGGGTTCCTAGCCGAGGCAGGATGAACCCGATACTGAGGCATCCGAGTGCTGTAGTGTGCCCCTCGTGACAAGGCCCCTAGGAACGTCACGGATGCCACAGCAGCACCGCACTTTCTTCTTCATACGCTTTACCGCTGGGAAACGAAACCAGCTCAAACTGCATCCCCCACGGGGACAGGAAGTAAACCCACCGTTGCCCCTTGCTTGCACCAGAACTTGCGGTGGGTTCTCCCAAGACCCGGATACCCTTGGTCCTCAGGTACTGGACAGCCGAGTCCAGGTCGTCGACATAAAATGCCAGGTGGTGTCCGCCAATATCGCTGTTTCGGGGCTGTTCTTTGCGTTGGTCCGGTGACTTGTAGTTGAAGACCTCAAAGTTGGCACCGTTGAAACAGCGGTAGAAGCGTATTTCCACCATTTCCGCGCCGGGGTGGACGTTGAGCTTATTTGTCATCAGTTCAGGGTCCTTGGGGAAAGGTCCGAGTGAATAGACTTGGTCACAGCCGATGATGTCCACAAAAAATCGGTGGGCTTCCTCCATGTCCGGAACCGTGAAGCCGACATGGTCGGTTCCCCTGATCCCGGGGATTCCTCGGGATTTTGACTTTTTTTCGGCTGAGTCAATCGCGTTCATGTGATACTCCTGGTTCATCGTCGCGTGAAGATTTCGGGGTGGTCCAGCAGGGCTATGCGTGTCTTGCGTATGTGCATGGCAAGAAGTTCCTCCGCCGAAAGAGCGTCGCGCCGCCGGATGGCTGCTACAAGCATGCGGTGCTCAAGATGAGTCTCTTCCAAGCGGTCGGGCCCCGTCAGCTGAACATAGGCGCGCCGGTAGTGTTGCGTGGTATTCCAAAGCCGCTCGACCAGCTCCAGCAGGGTGGGCATTCCGGCATCACGAAACGACAGAAGATGGAATTCGCGATCCAACTCCACAAATTCTTCAACATCCGCACAGCTCTCCATCTCCCTGGCAAGCCAATCGAGTCGGTCGATACTGTCCGAGTTGATTGAGGCAACGGCCTGGCCCAGAGCAAGCGGCTCCAGCCGCTCACGCATCAGGTACGACTCTTGACATTCCTCAAGGTTCATCGAGCTGACCCACGCCCCCGTTGACGCCACAAGGGACACAAGCCCGCGCGATTCAAGAATCCGCAGCGCTTCGCGTATCGGCAGTCTACTCACGCCGAATTCTTCTGCTATGCGTTCCTGCCGAATTCGAGTTCCTGGCAGAAGGCTCCCATCCAAGATCTTGCGGCCGAGCTCATCCGCAATCCGGAGACTAGCCGCTCCTGGTTTTTTGATCGTCTCGTTCGTGCTGGTGGTCATGCCTCTAGCATACGAAGTCGGCCCAATTGGATCCAGTGAAGGTAAAAAACGGGGCAAGGGGACCTTCTTAACCTTGCATTGGATCCAATCGTGCTTTACTGTGAAACGCAGCACAGAAACAGCACGACTTGCGACGGAGCCATAGATGTCCACCAGCACACCCCTGGAATTTTCAACCGACTGCACCGAACTGCGCACTACCCAAGATGATTGGGATGCTGCTCCTGCCAAACTCCTTGAGTCCATGCTGGTCCAGATGACAGCGATCCGGGTTTTCGAAGAAGCTGTGCTTCAGCTCGCAGGTGAAGGTCTCGTCCATGGACCGGCGCACTCAAGCATCGGCCAGGAGGGCGCCGCTGTCGGGTCAGTTCTCGCCCTCGCAAGCCGCGACGGCGTGAACGGCACCCACCGTGGCCATCACCAGTTCCTAGCGAAGGGACTGGCCTATCTCTGCCCAGAGGGAATGTCGGTGGTCGACGGTATTAAGACTGATGAAGTCAAACAATTCATCCACAAAACGATGTCCGAAATTCTAGGCCTGAAAGAGGGCTTCAGCGGGGGCCGTGGCGGCTCCATGCACCTTCAATGGCTCGAAGCGGGGGCGCTCGGAACTAATGCAATCGTGGGTGGGGGAGTCCCTCTTGCAGCAGGTAACGCATGGGCTCAGCGACATGATGCCGAAGTTTCCCAGGAGACACCCGAAGACGGGATGGGAGTTACGGTCACCTACTTTGGCGATGGCGCGTCCAACATCGGATCCACACTTGAGACAATGAACCTCGCGGCCGCTTGGCGCCTTCCACTTTGCTTCTACATCGAAAACAACCTCTACGCGGTTTCCACACATGTCGCCGATGTCACCGGTGAGCCGCGCCTCGCAGCCCGCGGGCCTGGCTTCGGCATCAAGTCATGGCGGGTGGATGGAATGGATCCACTTGCTGTCTACTTGGCCCAACGCGCCGCCGTGGAACACATGCGTGCCGGCAATGGGGCCACGCTGATCGAAGCGGAGACCTACCGGTACTTCCACCAAAACGGTCCGTTTCCCGGGAGTGCCTTTGGCTACCGGAGCAAAGAGGAAGAAAAGCAGTGGCGTGAACGGGATCCACTTGCAAAGGTCGCGGGGGAAATGATCCGCCGCGGTATTCTGACTGAAACCCAGCAGTCCGACTTGACAGCTCACATCACCGAGCTCGTGGCGGGAACCGTGGAAGAAATTACGGAGAAGGATCCAGAAAGCACAAAGGGAGCCCGCAGGATCCGCCCTGTCCTCTGGCCTGACCACGAATCCGTGGACTCGGGCATCCGAAGTGACCGTCCCCTCACGGGCAAGGTGTTAGACGACGACATCGACAGCGGGATCGAACGCCGCTTTGTTGACGCTATCGCGGACGTGCTCGACCGGCGGATGGCTACGGACGCCGGAGTGCTTGTCCTTGGAGAAGATATCCACCGCCTAAAGGGCGGCACAAATGGTGCCACCCGAGGCTTGAAGGACACCTACCCTGACCGGGTGCTCGGGACTCCAATCAGTGAGAATGCCTTCGCTGGCCTTGCTGGCGGACTTTCCATGACCGGGCGCTACAAGCCGATCGTGGAATTCATGTACTCGGACTTCCTCTGGGTTGCCGCTGATCAAATCTTCAACCAAATAGGCAAAGCCCGCCACATGTTCGGTGGTCACTCCAGCATGCCCGTTGTACTGCGCTCCAAAGTAGCCATGGGTGCCGGCTATGGGTCGCAGCACTCCATGGATCCCGCCGGCATATTCGCAAACAATCCAGGATGGCGCATCGTGGCTCCTTCCACTGCCAGCGATTACATCGGCCTGATGAACGCCGCGTTGGAGCTTGAGGACCCGGTGCTGGTCCTTGAACATGTGGACCTCTACGGCGTAAAGGGAAACATCCCTAAAGCGGATTTGGACTACCAACTGCCTTTGGGAAAGGCCGCTATTCGAAGGGCAGGCGAGGGCGTCACCGTCCTGAGCTACCTGAACATGGTTGGCGTTTCACTTCAGGCCGCCGAGCAACGCCCGGATCTAGACGCAGAAGTAATTGACCTGCGCTGGCTCGACAGGGCCTCACTGGACTGGGAGACAATCGGCGCCTCGATTAAGAAGACCAATAACGTCCTAATCGTAGAACAGGGGGCCAGGGGGACGTCTTACGGGGGCTGGCTGTCAGACGAAATCCAGCGTCGATTCTTCGACTACCTCGATCAGCCCATCCAGCGGGTCACAGGGAAGGAAGCAGCACCCAGCATTTCCAAGGTCCTCGAAGCCGCTGCCAACGCAGGTCTACAGGATGTCCTTGCAGGCTTCGACGAAGTAGCACGCAACCTCGGACAATCCTGACTGAACGCAGAGAAAGACATACCCATGGCAACAATCATCACCATGCCGGCTGTCGTCGCCGACGCCACTGAGGCTGCACTTCAGGATTGGCTCGTGTCAGTCGGAGACATAATCACCACCGGACAACCAATAGCCGAAATCGAAACCGAGAAGGCAACAGTTGAGATGCAGGCGGAGGCCGGTGGCACCATCGGCAGGCTCCTCATTGAACCTGGAACATCCGTCAACGTAGGCGAGCCAATTGCTGTACTCGTAGAAGCCGGCGAAGACGAAGCATCCATTGACCAACAGATTGCGTCGGCCGGAAACGCTGACAGTCAGGCGGATGCGCCTGTTCCGGAAGACACGGAGGCACCGACCACCGAAGGGAGTACCCAGCCCGCCGCCGTGGACTCAGAGCTCAACAAACAGGTCCAGCTGAACGGTCATACCCGGATATTCGGGTCCCCCCTTGCCCGCAAGATGGCGAAGGATCGTGGCGTCGACTTGTCCGCGCTGACCGGCTCAGGTCCCAACGGAAGGATACTGAGGAGCGACGTCGAGGCTGCCTTCACACAGCACCCCCCCCAAGAGGAGCGCCAAGCTAGTTCGGTGGAATCGGCACCCCAGGCCCCACCGGCGTCCCAGCAAGGCCACGAACCCTACACAGACTTCCCCCTTTCCGGAATGCGGAAGGCCATTGCCCGCAGACTTACCGAATCAAAAACCAGCGTGCCCCACTTCTACGTATCCATCGACGTCGAAATGGACGCCCTGCTCGAACTTCGCCGGCAAATAAATGGTGATGGGACAGCCAACGGACTGAAAGTCACGGTCAATGACCTCGTACTCAAGGCACTAGCCGGGGCGCTCGTGGACGTTCCCCAGGCCAATGCGTCATGGCAGGGAACAACTATCCGCCGCTACTCCACTGTCGACATTTCCGTCGCCATCGCTACCGAGGACGGTCTGCTGACACCTGTCGTTCGCGGCCTGGAATCTCTTTCCATGACCTCTCTCGGAAAGATCATGGGCGATTTCAAGGAACGTTCGGCTGCGGGGCGGATCCGGCAGCAGGAACTTGAAGGCGGATCGTTCAGCCTTACGAATCTGGGAATGTTCGGGACACGCGACTTCTCCGCTATCCTCAATCCGCCCCAGGCCGGCATCCTTGCCGTAGGTGCCGCCGAGCAGCGCCCGGTAGTGCGTGAAGGGCAGTTGGGCGTTGCCACCGTGATGTCCTGCACCCTATCTGCTGATCACCGCGTCGTCGATGGCGCCGTGGCAGCTCAGCTCCTGGCCGCGTTCAAGCGCCGCATCGAGAACCCTCTTAATATCCTCCTCTAGAAAACGGGAAGAAGGCCTCATGAGTACATCCTGCCCACCCAGAATGCGCAGAAAATGACCGGGAACGTCATGACGGAGCCGGACGAGCTCGTTCACCTGTTCCCCGGCGACAAGGTAACCGTGACCCGGTACGGCAAAGTGTGCTTCCGAGGAATCATTGATGAAGTCTCAAGCAGGCTCGGGCTTGTGTGGATTCGAGAACCTGTCTTGGGCGAACGGAGGCTCTTCTGCCCACCGGAGCACGCATTTCATCGGATGGACGGACCGCCAGGCTTGCCACCCAAATCTGCCCTCAATACTGAACTTATACACGGGGACTACGTTCCTAGTGATTTCAGTACACAGGCCCCCATTACCAAGATTGGAACCCTATGACTGCTGTCCTGACAGAGACTACTTTGCTTAAGTCCGTCCCAACCGGTCTCCTTATTGACGGTCAGTGGCGTCCCGCGGCCTCCGGCAAGACCTTTGATGTAGAAGATCCGGCCACCGGAACGGTACTGCTCAGCATCGCCGACGCAAGTGCCGCGGACGCTGCGCAGGCTTTGGACGCCGCAGTCAAAGCACAAGCTTCATGGGCGGCGACACCGGCGCGCGAACGGGGGGAGATTCTGCGCAAAGCATTTCAGCTTGTGACTGAGCGGGCCGAGGACTTCGCCTTGCTTATGACCCTGGAAATGGGCAAGCCCCTATCTGAAGCACGCGGTGAGGTGGCCTATGGGGCTGAATTCCTGCGGTGGTTCTCGGAGGAAGCAGTCCGATCCTACGGCCGTTACTCCGTTTCGCCCGACGGCAAGTCGCGGCTGCTGGTCCAGAAGAAGCCGGTGGGTCCTTGCCTGCTGATCACGCCGTGGAATTTCCCGCTGGCGATGGCTACTCGAAAGGTTGCTCCGGCGGTTGCCGCCGGTTGCACCATGGTGCTGAAGCCGGCCAAGCTCACTCCCCTGACATCGATGTTGTTTGCGGCCGTAATGCAGGAGGCCGGCTTGCCTCAAGGTGTACTCAACTTGATTCCATCAACCAGCGCCGGCGCAACCACCGCACCCCTTATTCGCGATCCCCGGCTGCGGAAATTGTCCTTTACCGGCTCCACAGAAGTCGGCCGGCGGCTCTTGGCCGACGCCTCCGAAACCGTACTCAGAACCTCGATGGAACTGGGAGGAAATGCGCCCTTTATAGTGTTCGAGGATGCGGACCTGGATGCAGCCGTCAACGGGGCAATGCAAGCAAAGCTTCGAAACATGGGTGAGGCCTGCACCGCGGCCAACCGCTTCATTGTGCATGAAGCCGTTGCAGAGGAGTTCGCGGAGAAGTTTGCGGCCAAAATGTCATTGATGACCATTGCTCGTGGCACGGAAGAGGATTCTAAGGTCGGGCCCCTAATTGACGCGAAGAGCAGAGACAAGGTGCACGAACTGGTCACTGATGCTTTAGACGCGGGTGCCACGGCGGTTCTGGGAGGTGCCGCGGTGGATGGCCCGGGGTACTTCTACCAACCGACTATCCTTACCGGCCTGACAGAAGGTGTCCGGATCTTGTCGGAGGAGATTTTCGGGCCTGTCGCCCCCATCATCACCTTCACGCATGAAGACCAGGCCGTGAGGCTTGCCAACAGCACGGAGTATGGGCTGGTGGCTTACGTCTTCACAAAAGATCTCAACCGGGGCCTGCGAATGGGCGAGCGTCTCGAAACCGGGATGCTCGGCCTGAACGCGGGGGTTGTATCCAACGCAGCCGCGCCGTTTGGGGGAGTCAAGCAGTCCGGTCTGGGACGTGAGGGCGGAGTTGAAGGCATAGACGAGTATCTATATACGCAGTACGTCGGCATCGCAGATCCAAGCGTTGACTGATCCGGAACTTATTTCTTTTACACGACAAAAAGGACCGAAAGATGACGAAGATCAGTATTATCGGGACAGGAAATATGGGCAAGGCCATTGCCGAGCTCGTGGTCAAAGGCGGCAATGAGGCTCAACTTATAGGTCACGCTGACGCCGATACTGCAGTCTCCGGCGATATCGTTGTTCTCGCCGTGCCTTACTCGGCTCTGTCCGAGGTTGTGGCCGATCGGGCCACGCAGTTGACTGGCAAGGTAGTAGCCGATATCACCAACCCGGTGAACTTTGAGACGTTCGACTCGCTGACCGTTCCTCCCGATGGCTCCGCGACGTCGGAATTGGCAGCCGCCCTCCCGGAGTCCCACGTGGTGAAGGCGTTTAATACCAATTTCGCCGCGACCCTTGCCTCGGGCCAAGTAGGCGGCTTACCGACCACCGTCTTCATTGCTGGGGACAACGACGATGCAAAGTTGATTTTGGCTCAGGTCGTAACTGCGGCCGGCCTCAACGCCGTGGACGCTGGTTCCTTGGCCAGGGCCAGGGAATTAGAGTCAATCGGCTTCCAGCAGATCGCTCTGGCGGCCAGCGAAAAGATTTCATGGTCGGCGGGCTTCGCCCTCGTGCCATAGCTAGCCGTAACGCGCTTTCTCATCGAACTTCATCGCCAAGCATCGCGGGAAATAGCAGGATCGGGCCACCCGGGCTGCTCCTTGGGACTCCCGAGGCAAATCTGCTCCGCTCGTCCGGGCCAGCCTGTAGGGTTTGAATAGCAAAAGGCCCGGGCCGCTTCAGATGCCGTTTTCAGCGCCAGGACCAGGGCCCCCCGCAGTCGGCAGGCCGGCATCGCCCACGCTGGGCCTCGCCGCCTAAAAATAGCCCCTCACCGTATGTCGCTCACAAGGAGTGCGTACGGAGAGGGGCTATTTTGCTGTTGCCACAGCACACTGTCATCCGGCTAAATTCCGGCCGCTTCCTTAGCCGTTGAAGTGCAAGACATCCAGCTCGTCGGCGAAGACATCATCTCCGGTATCCGAGAGTCCCAGCGCTTCCTCGGAGCGTTCGATGACCTCGGTCTCCCCAACCTCCAAGGCGGTGAAGGTTACGCCATGACGTTCGGCGAACATCTTCGCTCGCTTGCGGTAAAGCGGCATACCGTGCTCGTTGAGCAGTCCATCGTGTACGGGGATGGCTTGACGAGGGCGCACAGCGGTGATGAAATCCACCATCTCAGCCATCTTGTTCCAAGGGGCGTTGATGGGAACGAGAAGCGTGTCGGGGGCCGGGCCGGAGGGCACAGTGAAGCTATCTCCAGGGTGGTAAACAAGCCCATCGACAATGTAACCGGTGTTATCGACAACCGGAATGTCACTGTGAATGACCGCATGTTGTCCTCCGACGGTCCGAATGAAGAATCCTGCGGATTCAAAGTTCTCCCCCGGGCCCGTAGCGATAATCCTGGATGCGTCTACCCCAGCAGTCAGGGCGGCCGCAGTCAACCGCGCGGCGGGTACTTTGGGGGCTCTCACCGTGACGGTCAGATTGGCTGCCATATACTCAAGAACAGGGCCCTCGTGCAAATGGTCGGGATGCTGATGAGTCACGAGGATGTGTTCCGCGCCTTCAAGGGCAGTGGGCACATCTGCGAGATCGCCGGGGTCGATTACGATTCGCTTGCCGTTCTTTTCCAGTCGGACGCAAGCGTGGCCGAACTTCGTCAGGGCAATCGCGGTAGTCATTCAGCAACATTATCCGGCAAGAACACTCGTGTTAACCCATACAGCACAAATACCATCGTCAAAACCGAGTATTACGCTCGGGGGGACCAGTAGAGATGCCGCCGTGCGCATCGGCTTGGGGGAAGCTCCTCAGTGCGAGAGTTACTTGGTCCCAGTGCAGTGTAGCTAAAGCTGTTTATCTACAGCAGCAAATGACCGCATCTTTGTGGGAGCCTGGCTTGATGGATCCCGTAGCGGCAACGGGCAAAGTAGCGGTTCGCGGTCTGCCGGCGTGCCGTTGTGGTCGTCTGAAACGCGCTCTACTCTTTCCGCGGCACACCTTTACACCATGGACGGGATTTGGAGGGGGCGGGAGCATGGCTTTCCAGGGTGCCGCTGAGGGGCAAGTCCCGCTTACCTACGTGTCTTGGTGGGTAGTTGCCATGGTTTTCCGACGAGTAAGGCCCCGGTCGGAGGATTACCCCGTGAACGTTCCCGGTGCACGGAAACTTGAGCGCTCTTGGAAAATGACGCGCGGCCCGTGGGTACCTGCTGTGTGGGTAGAGCAGGGTTTGTTTGCTTGCTCCCGAAAATTGTTTTGCCGGGGAGGTTGTGTGTGACACGCCATGACCTAGTGCCTTTGCTCAAGGTCAACTCCCCAGCCGGTCGGGCGTTCCTTTTCCACGCCTTTGGATTAGGGGCAAGGAAGCCAAATCCGCGAGAGGCAAGGTGGCCACAACCGCATCCCGCCACGGCCCCGCGTTCAATATTTGTTGACGTTTCTCGCTATATCTGTAACCTAGGATGAACACGTTGGATGTATCCTGGATCACAAATCCGAGGAGCGTCCCGTCGCGGTCTTTATCGCGTTTCGACTGACCGACTGAACTCTCAGTGTTTAGTAACACTGTACTAACACTAAGATCGCGTGCACCTAGCTCACGCCGCCCCATCACTTTGACAACCCTGCAGGAGGGCTCTAGGTCGAGCTATAAGTGCCTCCTGCTGGGCCCGGTAGCTGAGTCCCTCCTCCTAGCGACGGATCGGCAAGCCATTGCCATGGACTCTGCAGCTGAGACACCTCGACCCAAGCGCCGCGCTTAATTCAATCGCGGCTGTCCTCCCTCAGACGAAACTGCTCTGACGCTGGTACTCGGACACGATCCCCGAGCAATTCAGCCTTCGAGAAGGCCTCAGTTGTAGCTGCAGCAACCCTGGGCAACTCACTGATCCAATCCCTGAAAGTTATTCATAGAAGATCGGAATTATCGATGAAAAAGTTTACGGTCCCGCGGGGGAGCGCCAGGGTTCTCCTGGCTGGCGCTATCGGGGCAGCGATGCTTCTCAGCGGTTGCGCGTCGTCCGGGGGCGCCAAGGCCGCCGGTGCCGGTGGCAAAGACCTCTGCTCGGAGGGTGCCATCACTATCGGTTCCGCTAAGGCCCTCAGTGGCGCCTTCTCGTTCTACGATACTGCCGGAAACAACGGTGAGCAGTTGGCCGTTGATCAGGTCAACTCCAACGGGGGTATCAATGGTTGCCCGGTAAAGCTGATTACGAAGGATACAAAGTCTGATCCGGCTGTCGGAAGCCAGGTTGCGCGCGAACTGATCCGGGAAGGCGCGCAGGTCCTGCTTCCGCCCGCTGACTCGGGACTGGGCACTCCCGCTGCCAAGGCGGCGCAAAGCCAAGGTATCTTCAGTATGGCTGGCGCATCCGGGGACGATTACGCCCCTGGTGTCGGAAAGCTGTTCGCGACCGGCGGCAGCATGGCAGGACAAAATGGCAAGACCGCTGCAGCTTTTGCCAAGGAACAAGGCTACGACTCCGTCTACTACGCCACTCTGGACGCCTTCCAGTACTTCACTGTCAACGAGGACTCCTTCAAGAAGGACGCCGGGCTAAAAGAACTGGGTCGATCGGTAGTCAAGCTAGGACAGACAGATTTTGCTGCGGTTATCAGTGACATCAAGCGCTCGGTAGGCGCCGGCTCCAAGCCCATGATCTTCCTCGCAACGGCGTACCCTGATGCTCCTACCTTGATCACCCAGCTGCGGAAGGCTGGGGTGGACACGCCAGTGGTGGGTAACGCCACGTGGTCCACCCGCAACATGCTCAAGGCCTTGGACGGCAATACTGCGGGAGTCTTCTACTCCGGAGGTGCTTACACCGAAGGCGATGACGCCAGCCCGGCTGCACTTGAATTCGTGACCAACTACAAGGCCAAGACCGGGGCATACCCGGAGAACCATCAGGCCCAGGAAACCTACTGGTCTGTCTTGGCCTTGTTCGATGCGATCAAGACCGCCAATTCAGTCGACGGAGCGGCAATTGAGAAAGCGCTCTTCGCCCAAAAAGATCTGCAACTCCCGATGCGCACTATCAAGAAGTGGGAGAACGGACAGAGTCTGGGAAGTACAGTCATTGTCGGATTTACCCCTTCTGGGCAGTTCCAACAGGTGAAGACCTACAATCTGACCGGCGAGGGATGAACACGTGTTAGAGGAAGCTCAACCCGTGGTGTCGATCCGCGGAGTCGAAATGTCCTTTGGGCATCTTAAGGCGCTGGCAGGCGTCAGCCTCGACCTGGAACAGGGGGTATGTACCGGCCTGATCGGACCCAACGGATCCGGGAAAAGTACCTTGGTCAACTGCTTGTCCGGCCTGCTTTCACCATCCACTGGCAGCATTGCCTTTGAGGGAAAGGACATTACGAGTTCCTCGTTGCGGTCCCGGGCGAAGACGGGATTGGCCAGGAACTTTCAAAACCTTCGGTTGTTCGACGAGCTGACAGTACGCGAAAACATCGCCATGTCGGCAGGACTTGCAGGCGGCTGGAAAAGGGCTTCTGAAAAGTCCGTGGCAGAAGTCGGTGCGCGATTCGGATTGGAAACCGATCTCGACGCCCGCGTTGGCGATCTTTCATGGGGCCATCGCCGACGGGTAGAACTCGCGCGGGTCTTGAACGGGGAGCCGCGTTATGTGCTCCTGGATGAGCCGGGGGCCGGCCTTGACCTGTCCGAACGCCGGCGGTTGCCGGGCATCATTGCCGGCTTAACGGCGCACGGCGTAGGCACCCTCTTAGTGGACCACGATATGGCCCTTATTTCGGAAGTGTGCCAGCGGGTGCTGGTCCTTCGCCAGGGTCAGCTAATTTTCGACGGACCTCCGGCCGACGCGTTTCGTGACGCCGCAGTTCTGGAGTGCTACTTGGGAGAACGACATGTCAGTGCTTAAGGCAGTTGACCTTGTCGCCGGCTATGGAGCGGGCGACAAGGTACTCCATGAAGTGAGCTTGACCCTTGCTCCAGGGCAAGTAACCGCGTTGACCGGGGTCAACGGAGCAGGCAAGAGTACTCTTGCCTCCACACTGGCGGGCCGCTTGATCCCCTCGTCGGGAAAAATCACCATGGACGACACAGACGTAACACGCCTATCGATCCAGGATCGTTCAAGGCGGGGGATTGTTCTTTGTCCTCAGGGGCGTGAAGTCTTTGCCGGTCTTACCGTCGCCGAGAACATTCGACTGGGTGCGTTGACCAGGCCTTCGTCAGCGAGGAAGGCCGCAGTGGACTCCATCTTTGAGATGATCCCCGTTCTGGCCCAGTTCCGAAGCAGCCGCGCCGGAGGCCTCTCCGGCGGTCAGCAGCAATTGGTAGCCCTTGGAAGGGCACTGGCAGCGGGTCCCCGGGTTCTGATCGTTGATGAGCCCTCGATGGGCTTGGCGCCTGCCGTGGTTAATTCGGTGTACGACCTTCTCGGGGAGTTGAAGCAAACAGGCGTGGCGCTGTTGGTTATCGAGGAATCTCCGCTGCGCCTTGTTGATTTGGCTGATCACGTTGTGGTTTTGCGCGGCGGGGAAGTCACTACCTCAGGTGGGGCCGAGCTTCTTCGCGATGAACGAATCCTTACCGCAGCGCTGTTGGGAGAGGGGGCGATGGCAAAATGATTCAATTACTCCAAGCACTCTTCGATGGAATCTCCCAAGGTGGCGTATTCGCAGTACTTGCGGTGGGTGTGGCGTTGCTCAGTTCTGTTATGTCATTCCCGAACTTCGCCCACGGTTGGTTGGTTATGTGGACGGCGTCACTGACGGTCTCACTTAGCACGGCCGTTCCGCTGGCACTGGCTCTCGCCATCGCAATCGCAATCATTATTGCCATCACCGTGGTAGCTGGCCGTTTGACATTCCTGACAGGGAACTCGGCCAGCAGTGAGGTGCTGATGCTCAAGTCACTGGCTCTTGGGCTGGTACTTCAAGCAGCTGCCATTCTTTTTTTTGGTGACGCCCCGCGGCTTTTCCCCGCGCCAGCGTGGTATGGGGGTGTCAACGCTATCGGTGACCTCAGGATCAGTACCGCCAGCGTCACGAGTCTGGCGGTAGCAATTGTGGCGGTGGGAGGACTTATAGCGTTGATCCGCGGTACTGACTTGGGCCTGAAAATGCGGGCTACTGCGCAAAACAGATCGACAGCAGAACTCGTGGGTGTCCGCAGCCAACGTGTAGTGACGACAGCACTGGTGATTGCCGGAGTTATGGCGGGTATAGCGGCATTTCTCTGGTACGCGAAAGCCGGAAACGTTTCTCCGAGGACGGGGATGGAAATCACGATGGTTGCCTTCGTAGCCCTCGTGCTGGGTGGTTTGCGAAGCGTTGGAGGCGCCGTTCTTGGCGGTCTACTGCTCGGTCTGGTCAACGCTTTCATGGCCACATACTTGCCCAGCCAAATGCAGGGACTGACCCAGGCATTCACCTACGCCCTGCTGATAGTAATCCTTATTCTTCGGCCTGACGGGCTTCTCCAACGCAAGGTGGTGCTTACCAAATGAAACTCCCCTTCACTCTCGCCCAAGACCGAATTCAGACGCGCCGGGGACTTTGGGCTGCGGCAACGGGTCCCACATCCATAGCAATAGTGGTTGTAGTCGTCGCGGTCGTGGTGGATGGCATAACGCGGGGACGCTTTGAAGATGTGCTGCTCTCGGGTCTTGTATTCGCCTGCTTGACGGTGTCGCTACAGGCCATAATGGGCAACACGGGACTGATCTTCTTCGGCCAGTTCGCCTTTGTGGCTGTTGGAGCTTACGTTTCCGGCGTACTCACAGTCCCACTATCCGACCGCGGAACCCTGCTGCCGGACCTTCCCGACTGGCTGTCCAGCATCGAGTTGGGGTTCGGGGGGAGCATTATCGCTGGGGCTTTGGCGGCATCTGTAGTCGCACTGATCGCGAGTCCAGTGCTGGTTCGAGTATCAGGTCTTGCAGCAGCTGTTGTCAGCCTGGGACTCATGTTCATCGTTTCGGATCTTCTACGCGAGACGCCTTCGATAACCCGTGGGGCGCAGGTCTTTTCCGGGGTTCCTTACGACACCACCTTGGTAACGGCCGGGATCGTTTTGGTAGTCACCACCGTGGCAGCGTCTACATTTAAATTCTCCCGTTGGGGACTCGAAGCGCGTGGGGGACGCGATGATTCGGTGGCCGCCGAGTCCTCCGGTCTCTCCATGGGCCGTGTGAGGACCCCCGCCCTATGGCTTGGCGCTCTGCTATCCGGCGCCGCTGGCGCCGTTTGGGCGCATTACCTTACAGCATTTTCGCCCGTCACGTTCGGCATCGACCCGGCAGTAATAGTGGTGATTATGGCGGTCATCGGCGGGGTAAACAGCGTCAGTGGGGCCCTGATCGGCTCGACCGTTGTCGCAGTTTGGCAGGAACTCGCCCGCCAGGTTGAAGGTGGGTTGATGGTCTTTGGGCTGCAGCTCCCAAGGATGCCTGAGTTTAGTGCAATGACTCTGGGTGTGGGGCTCATTATCGTACTGGCAATTCGCCCGCGAGGGCTCCTGGCATCGCTTGAGTTGCAGTGGTTTCGGCCGCGGGCTCTTCGCGGAACCGCAGCACTTACGGGGCGGACACAAGAAAAAGCACTTGAAGAAGATCAAGTCAAGGTCCGCGCCTAACTACCTACCAAACCGGTAAACAGGCCCCTAATAGGGCTCACACAAGAGAATCAGGAGGGGTCGTGGCCCTTTTCAAGCACAAGGCGATAGAAACGGTCGAGGAAGCCCATCGCCGAGCCAAGAAGATTCTGCCAAAAGACGTGTATACGGCTCTAATGGCAGGAAGCGATAGCGGCGCGACGATGAAGGGAAACCTTGCTGCCTTCGAGGAAATCGGCCTCATCCCGCGGGTCGGGGTTGAGCTTCCATCCAAACCCGACATGAAAACGAACTTCATGGGCCAACCAATCGATTTGCCCGTCGTCATAGCGCCGGCGGCCGCCCAGGCCATGCATCCCGATGCAGAACTTGGTGTGGCGCGAGCAGCGCGACAAGCAGGCACAGCGATCACTCTGAGTAACTTCGCATCCATGCCCTTCGAAGACGTAGCACAGGCGAACGACAACGCCTTTGCCCACGTCTACCTCTCTGGTGACCGAGACACGATTGCGGGCCGGGTAGAACGATTCCGCAAGGCCGGAGCCAAGGGGTTGATTTTCACCCTTGACGTCTCCGGCGGACGTATCGCTAACCAACCACGGGATTGGGGATCGCCGGTTTACCCTGACGGCCTCGGCCTGGCCGCCATGATCCGGTACTCGCCCATGGCACTGGGCAACCCATTGTGGTTCATGCGCTACCTGCGCCGCGGTTGCATACCAGGCCTGGACGCTCCGAACATGAGCAAGGCCGACGGCATCGTGCCCACGCTCGTCGGCGGTCTGTATGAGTGGATGGCAACTCCGGTCCCCACTTGGGATGACGTAGCCTGGCTCCGGGAATTATGGGGGGGACCTTTCATGGTCAAAGGCATTTTGACCCCGGATGACGCCCGCAGAGCTGTTGACGCCGGCGCCACTGCTATTGGCGTATCCAACCACGGCGGCAACAATCTTGACACAACGCCTTCACCGCTTAGGTTTCTGCCGGGAGTGGTCCAGGCCGTAGGGAATCAGGTGGAGGTCACTTTTGACAGTGGCATCCGCCGCGGAGCCGATGTAGTTAAGGCGCTGGCGTTGGGGGCGCAATCTGTAATGATCGGCCGGCCATGGTTCTACGGGCTTGCGGCAGATGGCGAACGAGGCGTGTACGAAGTTCTGGAATCTTTCAGAATCTCTATCGAACGCACACTTGTGGGACTTGGTAAGTCCTCCATCAACGACCTAAGTGCCGACGACTTGGTGATACCCCCGGGTTACTTTCTCAACTTGACGACGTCCAGGGGTGCGGGGATAGTCCGCGGCGATGCTGCTGCTGCTTGAAAGTAGCTGGCGAGTCCTGCCGGAAATCGCGTTTTAAGGAGATGGAGGTCTGCGGCAGCACCCTAGGATCAGCACTGCCGCAGACTACTTCTCGTGGAATCCCCGTATTTTGGAGTAAACAATATGAAGAGAACAGCGATCGGCTCGTTTCTCAACCAAAGTGTTTTGGACCTTGTGGCCAAACTGCCTGCAATGACAGCCGATGTACGCATCATGTATGACAATGATCCTTTGACCTTCGGAGATCTTCGGCTGCCGCATTCAGATAGCCCAGATCCCCTGCATCCGCTCGTTATCTTGATTCATGGAGGCGCTTGGGAGTCGAGCTTCAGTCTGGGATACATGGACCAACTGGCGGAGTTACTGACTGGGGCGGGTTTTGCCACGTGGAATGTAGAGTTCAGGCGGCTCAACAATCCGGGCGGGGGATATCCGGGAACCTTCCTCGATGTAGGAAAAGCAATCGACCACTCCAGACAACTTGCCCAGGACTATCCTGTCGACCTAAATCGTGTGGTTTTGCTGGGCCATTCTTCAGGGGGACATTTAGCTACTTGGGCTGCAGGAAGGATCAACATCCCCACAGCCAGCGAACTCTTCGTGCAGAACCCACTGCCTGTTTGCGGGGTAGTTGACCTGGCCGGAGTCTTGGACCTTGAGTGCGCCTACCGTGGCGGACGTGAGGACGTGCGCCAGATTCTGCGGGCAAAAAATTTGGATGAGATCGTGGATAAATCGCGGACCGCTTCATCCGTCAACATGTTACCGCTTGGTGTTCCGCAGACGCTGATCATTGGCTCTATGGACGACGCGTGGAGGCTCGAGAGCCACGAACGCTACCATGATATTGGCACGGCGGTCGGTGACGAGATTGACCTCGTGACCCTTGAAGGAGCTAACCATTTTGACGTGGTGGATGCTTCCAGTCCTGTATGGGCTGAAATCCTTGGGGCAATTTTTAATTATGCGGGCCGACGGGCCGACGGCCCGACGGGCAAATCGTAGCAATCCGCCGCAGGATCACTTATCACTTATCTGTCCCCGTGCCGACGCCCAATTGTGCTCCCAAGACGTTTACTTATACTTAACAAGCCGGGTATCGATTGCGGCTTTCGCGCCGACCCAAGAGCGGGTTGGCGTGTTCATCCGAGAACATCACATACCTCCAGGAGAGAATCCCCTTGTCTTACCCATCTCAAAGCGCAGCTCAGGATAAAGAGTCCCAGGCAGACGAGCGTCCGCCTCGGCGCGCCGAAAACGACGTCCGCGAAAGTGGGCGCTGGAACCACAGAGTACTTTGGCTTCTGATGGGACTGACCTTGGGCACCGGAATTGTGGACGCCGTGGGATATCTGGCTCTCAATCACGTCTTCATTGGCAACATGACCGGTAATGTGATTATTTTGGGCATGGCAATAGTGGGTGCAGACAAATTGCCGGTTTTGGGGCCATTGCTCGCTATGCTCTGCTTCAGTCTAGGAGCATCCCTGACCGGAATTGCTTTGAGGAACAACCCTTCCGCGTGGCCTGGAGCAGTCACTGGCGCCCTGCTGCTGGCAGGTGGTTTAGTGACCTCCATGGGTGTCCTTTCTCTTCTCCTAGAGGATCAACCCGATACTCCCGCACAACTTGTCATGTCATCGCTGTCTGCTGTGGCCATGGGAATGCAGGCCTACGTTGCACGTAAGCTTGCAGTTCGAGACGTCACCACCGTAGTCGTCACGTCAACACTTACGGCATTTGCTGGAGACCTGTTCATCCGCCCCAACGTCAAGAGCGTGGCGAACCGGCGTGCGGCTGCAATTTTAGCCATGTTGCTTGGCGCCGCTGTAGGAGCCGTGGCAGTCCACCTAAGCACCGGTTTCGCGTTGCTTGGTGCAGGCCTGATTGTTGTTGTGGTGTCACTCCTTGGCCACTTCGCAACAAAGTCCGCTCTTGCCGCGTCCGACCGTTAAGCCGACGCGTCCGCAATGCAGTGCTCGCCCGTTGATCGTCGGCGTACCCGGTAAGTCGATGCGCCGTACCATCGACATACCCCCGGACCGGGTCGTCGTTGCAGTGATCCTCGTATGGCGGGGACGGATAGGACTCTTCAGACGTTCACGTCAGTTATCGCATGACGGCGGCCGGTGGCACTGCATCACCGGATTCGTGGAATCAGGTGTTACGCCCGCGGACCAGGCCCTTGAGGAGCTGTCCGAGGAGACTGGATTACGCCACAGGGATATCCTCTCCCTGGTTCCGGGATTTGCACTAACCATCGAGGACGGCCTGGGGCAACCGTGGCTGGTACATGCATACGTGGCTGAAACACGTGTTCGCCGGCTTACCTTGAACTGGGAGCATGATCGATATTGCTGGACTTCAGCCGATAAGTCGCGACGGTTTGCAAATAGCGTTCAATGGCTGGACCTCATCATTGAAGCTACCTCCGGTCAGCATGACGCGCTCCGCTAGTGCACCCTGGCCTACGAGCAGAAGATGCCCCAAGTCAAAGGGCAGGAGGGGACGTCCATTTCGGAATTAGTTGATGAGTGGTCCGCGACCCCCGCACTCGTCGGTTTCAAAGCAATCTGTGTGACTGGTATGTGCTTCCACGTCGATCCGACGTTCCCCAATGAGAAGACGTAAATGGCGGGTTCTTTTCGCTGTGATCACGACATCTCTGGTGCGCCTTCTCCATTTAATGCCAAAGCCGCGGCTGTTGCAGCAGCGTGTACCGGCGCGGCCGGAGTGCGTACGGCTAGCACCGACGCGGCGGGTAAGGCTCGGGCGTCCAGTGGCACTGGACGCCCGAGCTTTTTGCGCGCCGGCGTAATTCAGTATAGCTTTACACGTGTCCTAGCGCACAACCCTTGGGGACGCAGTAGGAGGCGCGCAAACGTCAGTAGGCGCAGATCCCGAGGCCTTAAACGGTAAACCTCGAAGCCGAGCCGATCACCCGCGTTTGAGTTACCAGGACACCTGCCAGGTAGCGGTGCGGGAGATGGGCTATCAGGACAGCTGCTTAGGATTTATTTCTTCGTGCATCGGACGAAAATAGAGCAAGGAGACCGGCAATGACAGTCCACCCCGAGGCGCAGAAATTCCTCGACACAGTTTCGGGGGCACCGCCCCTTGACACGCAGACGGCCGAACAGAACCGCATCGATTTGGTCAACGCTCTCCCCCTGACTGGCACGAAGGCAGAGGTGCTTGTTGTAGAGGATCTCTCGATCAAGGGCATCCCGATAAGGTACTATCGCCCAGTCCAAGGAGACCAACCGCTTCCGGCCATAGTCTATTTTCACGGCGGAGGCTGGGTCTTGGGGGATTTGGAACTAGCGGATACGACCGCGCGAGATCTGGCCAAGGGATCGGGTGCGGCTTTAATCAGCGTCGACTACCGCAAGGCACCAGAGCACGTCTTTCCGGCGGCCCTTGATGATGCGCTGAAGGTGGTGTCAGCGGTAGTAGGTGGTTCTTCGGGTTTGCATATTGACCCGCAGCGTGTAGCGGTAGCCGGTGATAGCGCCGGAGGAAATCTTGCAGCAGTTGTTGCCCAGGAACTGCGCGGCCATCGGCCCCCGTTGGCGCATCAGGTGCTGATATATCCGGTGACTGACTTGGCGAGCGGTGACACCGAAAGCCGCAGGGATTTTGGACATGGACATTTTCTCACCACCCGCGACCTGAACTACTTTTACTCCACCTACGCCAACGGTGCCGATCGTACCGATCCACGACTCTCACCGCTTCGAAATGCGGACTTGGAAAATCTGCCTGCCGCTACGGTCGTCACAGCGGAATGTGATCCACTGCGGGACGAGGGAGAAGCCTATGCGCGTGCCATGGCTGAGGCTGGAGTACCTGTGACATCAGTCCGGTTCAACGGGCAGGTTCACCCCTTCTTTTATATGGGAGCTGTCATAGGCGACGCCCACGTTGCGAGACGGTTCGTCGCAGGCCAACTAGCCGCGGCCCTATCCATTTGAAAGCCAACGTTTCAGCTAATCGCAATTTTCCAAAAGTCCCGCATTTTCAAAATTACTCGCAACAGAAAAGAAAGGAAAGCATGAACCTGGTAATCGCCCTGGGGGCAGGCTTTATTGTCGGACTCATATATGCGGTTATGCGGACTCGCAGTCCAGCTCCGCCCCCACAAGCCCTCGTGGGGCTCGCGGGAATGCTGATGGGATATGCGGCGCTGGAGTCATGGCTAGGATGAGTAACCTGCGAGAATATGGGTATTCTTATGCGGCTGGCATAGTGGCCGGAGTTGTGTACTTCGTTCTCCACACGAGCACGCCGGCTCCGCCGTGGCCGGCCCTCGTCGGACTATGTGGAATACTTTTGGGCGAGTCAACTGGCAGACGCCTGAATAAACAATTCCGATCTATCCGGTCTACGCGAGCTTCCCGAAGTCGGACATTTCATGAAATTTAGTGCAGAGTTTGCATGCTTTTTTGCCACCCCAAAATGCGATGGGGCGCTCTTCTAATTCCACCAATAACAAGCGGCTGAGGTGAGCCAAATCTTGGACTCGTCCGAAGGACTACAAGCTTGGTCGCTAAGGGTTAAAAGTAGATGACCATTTATACAAGGGGGCCACGGGTATTGAACAAGTCGAATGGGAGCGGCAGCAACCTCGTATACGACTTCGCGGTGGTTGGGGGAGGAATAATCGGAGTGGCCAGCGCCTGGCAGATCCTCCAACGTTTTCCCCGGGCGAAAGTCGTCTTCGAAAAAGGAATTGGCCTTGCCAGACACCAGACGGGCCATAACAGCGGCGTCATTCATTCCGGCATATACTACGAGCCAGGCAGCCTAAAGGCAGAATTTTGCCGTATAGGTGCTGCGTGGACAAAGGAATTCGCCGCCGAAAATGACATTGCTTATGAAGAATGTGGCAAACTGCTCGTTGCTACGACTGCGCTTGAATTGGAACGTATGCACGCTTTGGCAGCGCGGGCCGCCGCAAACGGCATCCGGGCCCGTCGGTTGAGTTACGCTGAACTACGGGCGGAAGAACCCAATGTATCAGGACTCGGAGCCCTCCTAATTGAGGATACAGGAATTATCGACTATCGAGAGGTTACCGAGAAATTAGCCGGAAAAGCAACCGCGCTAGGCGCTCAAATTCTCGTGCAGAACGAGGTCTGCTCGATTCAAGAGCAAGATGATTTCGTGGACATCGTTACGAATGTTGGACACTACCGTGCACAAAGACTTATTGCATGTGGCGGGCTTCAATCCGACCGCCTGGTCCACATGGCCGGATTAGACACTGATTTTCAAATCATGCCCTTTCGGGGGGAGTACTTCGACGTAAGACCGGAGAAACGAGACCTTGTTAGACGCCTCATCTACCCGATCCCGGATCCGGACCTCCCCTTCCTTGGCATTCACCTAACTCCCATGATCGCTGGCAATCTGACAGTCGGGCCTAGCGCCGTGCTGGGCATGGCACGGGAAAAATACGGAAGGTTCTCGGTGCACCTCGGGGACTTATGGGAAATGCTAACCTTTCCCGCCTTCTGGAGGGTAGCGAGGGACAACCTTCGCACGGGCTTGGTCGAATTATGGGGCTCGATGAACAAGTGGTCGTATCTGCAAAGGGTTCGAAGGTACGCCCCCACGCTTCAACGACGTGACTTGGTCCCCAGGGAAGCCGGAATCCGGGCCCAGGCTGTTATGAAGAATGGACGGTTTCACCACGATTTTCTCATCAGGCAGACAGCCCGCACCATCCATGTTCTGAATGCCCCCTCCCCGGCGGCGACGTCGGCAATGCCGATCGCCCGGTACATCGTTGATATGGTCATCGACCCTTCCAAAGGGTCCTGCCATTCGAGCTAAAGGGCCACCATTTAAGTGCACCAGCAGTTCGACTTCTTTCCTAAATCGGAAGCGGGTAGAAGTTCCGACCTGTCCGCACTTGTCAGACCCGTCGTTTGGATGGTGAAAGGCTTCGAACACGACCTTTTTGCTGGCAACCAGCATAGCTCGAAGAAAAGTAGTCCCTGCTGTTTAGTATTACTTGACGGTGCTGTAAGCTGGTGATGTAATTTGGATCACAGTGAGGCGCCTGCCTCCGGTACATCGGGAAGGAAGAGCAATGAGTCTTCGTCATGCAGCCACCACGGGTATTTCCCACCATGCCGGCAACATGTTCTCTGAGCGCGAGCGGCTCGTGGCCCAGGAGTTGCTTTCAAGCCTCGGCTTAGGGCTTTCGTTTATGGGAGACCAAGCAATGCCTTCGGCGCCATCGTCGGAAGCAAGCACTGACCTGCCCGACGCTATGGAGGATTTTACGACCATAGAGTCCAACCAGCCCTGGATGGGCTGTTGGTAAACAGCGTAGGGGGATCCGCGGGGCTTGTGCTTGCCCTGCCCGCACGACCTTATGCCGCTGATGGACGGCTTTGAGTTCCAACCCCGTTTTTGTGTGAGCTGACCTCACGACGAACCAAATCTGCGTTTCGACTATGTGAAGATGCGGGCAGATCGGTGCTCGGCCAAAGTGCTTGGGTCGTTGTATTGGCAGGGGGGCTCGACATGGGTGCCAGTAGATAACCTGAAGACATTGTATTTTGCGATCCTCCACCGCTGTCGCCGCAATGATCCAGTGCTGGACTGGCTGCCCCAGAGTCAGCCGTCTGAGTGTCGCACAGTAGGCCACGACGCGTCGGATTCCCGCCCCTTTCGGCGGCGTAGTCATCGCGGGCGATTACCCGCGACTCAAAGTACGACGCTTTGCTCCCGCTGCATTTGTGGTGGATGCTGCACGATCCTCCGGGGCTGCAAAATCTATGCGTGAGGGCGAGAATCGGGCGAAAGTAAGTGCTGCGGGGCATACCGCCATCTCCTGATCCCGCGCGTAGGGCAGTGCGCCCGGCCTAAGCGGACCATTTATTCCTGGGCTTGGTGGCCCCACATAACCTTCGGCCAGCCCGTATGGCACGTGCCTGCAGGCCGCGTCGGTGAGCGACAAACGACCCGAGACTTCGTGGGGGACGTGGACTCCTCTGCCTACGCACATGTCCACCTCCGTCCTAGCGAGCCCGTGACTTGGCAGGGTCCCACCGTACAACCTCAGATGACACGCGCAGCTTACGCACGCGCGCCCATCTGAAAAGTCTAGTCACACTCGGTTTTTTTGGATAGTATGCTGCGAGGCCCAAAGAAGGGCCATTTTTCCTCAGGAGGCAATGTGGCCGTCGAGACCACCCCCAATTCCGCTGACTCCACTGATAGCGAGTCCGTAAAGAGCAGCATCGCCGCATCAGGCGCAGTAGATCAATGGAGGGCCCCTTCACGCACTCCCCGCGCTTATGTGATTGGAATGCCCATCGCCAGCGCCGGCCTGTGGATGGCACTTTTGGCCCCGGCCCTGGTGGTGCTCGCCGTCAAAATTTCCGAAATCACGACATCGGAGACCCGCGCAGGAGCGCTTAGCTTGGTGGCCGGCGTCGGAGCCCTCATTGCGCTCCTGGCCAACCCCTTCTTCGGCCGTCTCAGTGACCGCACAACCTCCCGCTTCGGGATGCGCAAGCCGTGGATCGTGGGCGGCTCCCTGATCGGCCTGGCATCCCTGGTCCTACTGGGGTCCGCCACCAGTGTGATGGGCGTCATGGTTGCCTGGGTTATCGCACAGCTCAGCTTCAACGCAGCGCTGGCGGCCCTGGTGGCCACCCTTCCGGACCAGACCGCTCCAGCCGAGCGCGGACGGCTCTCCGGACTGATCGGAGTCACCCTGCCGGTGGGACTCGTTGCCGCGGCGTACTTCGCCCAACTGTTCGACAACGCCTTCCAGATGGCGGTAGTCCCCGGAGCCGTGGGGACGGCAGTGACCCTCGTCTTCGCTTTCACCTTTAGGGACCGTGTGCTGACGGAGAAGCCTGCTCCGCTCAACCTGAAGGAGGTTGCAGGGTCCTTCTACTTCAATCCCCGCATCTACCCCGGCCTCGGTTGGGCCTGGTTCACCAAGTTCCTGGTGTACATCGGCTACTCAGCCGGGCTGCTGTACCTGCCGTACTTTTTCGCCGACCACCTCCACGTGGCAGAGGCCGCGATTCCGGGGCTCGTTTTCCAGGCCACGCTGGTGAGCTCTGCGGGAACCGTGGTTACCAGCATCGCTGGGGGTTGGATCAGCGACCGGATAGGAAAGCGCAAGGCAATGGTCATTGCCTCCGCCGTGATCATGATGGCGGGCCTAATGGTGATTGCCACGAGCAGCACTACGGACCAGGTTCTCGCGGGGCAGGCGGTCTTGGGCCTGGGCCTGGGCTGCTTCGGAGCAGTCGATGTGGCCCTCATCGCGGACCTCCTGCCCGGGAGCCAAAGGGAGAACGCCAAGACTTTCGGCGTCTTCAACATCGCCCAGGCCCTGCCCCAGTCCCTGGTACCCGCCATCGCCTTCCCCGTCATCACCCTTGGCGGGTACCCGGCCCTCTTCATCGGCGGGGCCGTCGTCGGCATTATCGGCGCCGTCCTCGTCACCCGTATCAAAGGAGTCAAGTAAATGAATCCCCCGCTCTCGCCCGCCGTCACGGCTCCGGCGGCCGGTTCGCCGGACGCGGAAGCACGCATCCTTGAACTGGCCGAAAGCCTCTCCCTCGAAGAACAGATCCAGCTGCTGACCGGCGCGGATGTCTGGGCAACGCACGCGCTGCCCTCCATCGGACTCTCCCGCGTGGTCATGTCCGACGGCCCCTCCGGCGTCCGCGGTGAGGACTTCGACGAGCGTCACGACTCCGTTTCCCTGCCGTCGTCGTCCGCACTGTCCGCAACCTGGAGCGTTGAAACGGCCCGCCGCTATGGCCAGGTCTTGGGCCAAGAGGCCCGCCGCAAGGGCGTCCACGCAGTCCTGGGCCCGACCATCAACCTGCACCGTTCGCCGTTGGGCGGCCGGCACTTTGAATGCATGAGCGAAGACCCGCGCCTGACCGCCACGATGGCGGCGGGGTACGTTGCCGGCGTCCAGTCCATGGGCGTAGGGGCAACACCCAAGCACTACCTTGCCAATGAGGCTGAAACCGAGCGTTTCACGTCCAACTCAGTGGTGGACGAGCGCCCCCTGCGCGAGCTCTACCTTGCAGCCTTCGAGGACGCCATCACCGAGGCCCGCGCCTGGCTAGTGATGAGCTCGTACAACTCCATCAATGGCACCACGGCCAGCGAAAACGAGCTCCTGAAGACGCCTCTGTCCACTGAGTGGGGCTTTGACGGCGTCGTCGTCTCCGACTGGACCGGCGTCCGCTCGGTGGAAGCCGCCAACGCCAACCAGGACCTGGAGATGCCCGGACCGGCAGGCCACTGGGGCCCCAAGCTGCTGGCCGCCGTGAAGGACGGCCGCGTGAGCAGGTCCGCCATCCTTGAAAAGGTGGTCCGAATCCTGCGGCTCGCCGCCCGCGTCGGCTCCCTCGACGGAGTTCCGCCCTATGTAACCGAGTTTCCCGCACCCCTGAACCCCGCCGCCGTCGCCTACGAAGTAGCCGTTCGGGGCGCCGTCCTGGTGCGCAACAGGGACGGCCTGCTGCCCCTGGATCCCGCAACGTTGTCCCGGGTCGCCGTCAGCGGCCACAACGCCGAAGAGGCGCGCACGCAGGGCGGAGGCAGCGCCACCGTCATGCCCAAGCAGAATGTCTCGCCCCTTGAGGGACTGCGCGAAGCCCTGCCGGGCGTCAGCGTGAGCTACGCGTGCGGTGCAAAGGTGGCGGAGGGCCTACAGGCGTTCCCCCGCGCTTCGCTGCACAACCCGGTATCCGGCGTGCCCGGAATTCGCGTGACTTTCCTGGCCGGCGACGGCACTGAGATGTCGGGTGAAGACCGGCTGGCCTCGCACCTGATCTGGTTCGGCGTCGGCATCCCCGAGGGGGCGGCTGCCATCCGGATGGAAACGGAGTGGACCGCACCGACGGCAGGCGTACATCACCTTGGGGTAGGTACTGTGGGCCAGATCCGGTTGTCCCTGAACGGTGACGAGGTATTCAACGGCGAGATCGAAGACGACACCGACGTGCTCGGCGCGGCCCTCTTCGACCCGCCCAAGACCGTCCACCCTGTCACCACTGCCGCCGGGGAATCCGTCCGCGTCGAGGCCGTGTTCGAACTGCCCAAGCAGCGGGCGCTTCCCTTCATGGCCATTCTCCTGGGCGAGGAAACGGTCGTGGATGACCCGCAGGCAGAGATCGACGCGGCGGTGGAAGCCGCCGGCTCAGCCGACGTCGCCATCGTTGTAGTGGGCACCAGCGCTGCCATTGAGTCCGAAGGCTTTGACCGTACGGACCTGGACCTCCCGGGCCGGCAGAACGAGCTGGTCGAAGCGGTAACCGCAGCAAACCCGCGCACCGTAGTGGTGGTGAACTCCGGCTCACCCGTCCTGATGCCATGGCTGGACAAAGTTGGCGCCGTCCTGCTGGGCTGGTTTGGCGGCCAGGAATTCGGCCGTGCCATCGCCGACATCCTGCTGGGTGCCGAAGAGCCCGGCGGCCGCCTTCCCACTACCTGGCCTGCCGCCCTGGCAGACGTCCCGGTCCTGGGCACCGTCCCAGTCGACGGCGACGTGGTGTACTCCGAAGGCATCCACGTCGGGTACCGCGCGTGGCTCAAGCAGCAGGCGTTGGGCGGCGCGGGCCCGGCTCTTCCTTTCGGGTACGGGCTGGGCTACACCACCTTTAAGCTTGGCATCCCCTCAGCGTCCCAAGTGGTGCCCGCTGGCAAAGACGTCGTGGTGCATGTTCCCGTCGCCAACACCGGACAGCGGACGGGCCGTGACGTGGTCCAGGTCTACCTGGACCGCCCCGAATCCGCCGTGGAGCGGCCCGTCCGCTGGCTCGCCGGCTACGCTGGAACCCACTTGGCACCCGGCGGCACGGAAAGCGTGGAGGTCAGAATTCCGGCCCGTTCCTTTGCACATTACGATCGCGGCTGGCAGATTGAGCCCGGCGTCTTCCGGATTCTCGTAGGCCGGCACGCAGAGGACGACTTCCAGGAACTGGAAATTGAGCTGGCATAACGGGCCATTCATAGTGCGTAATTCACCAGGGCGGACTCCTCCCTCCGCGGCAGCAGCGGGCTGTGGAAGCGTGGCGAAACCTGCGTATCGGGTCGGGAAAATACACCACGCAAGTGCCCGGGCTGGGAAACACCCACCCCGGGCATGTCGAGAGTAAAGGAGATGAGGGAACAACGTTGAGGTCTGGCAGCTGAGCGAGGTGGGGGTGTCCTGCCGTCTTACCGGCCAGGAGCGTATGTACAGGGAGGGAGCGACTAACTGGGTTCCACAAAGGCTAAGACCCGCGCCGGACTTCCGGTGCCACCAACGATCGGCAGTGGAGCCACAACCACTACCGCGCCCTTCGTTGGAAGCTTTGAGAGGTTCTGCAGTGAAGTTACGCCGTACTTGTTATTGCCGAGCAAGTAATAGTGCATGGGCATCTCTGGCTCCAATGTGCCAGCCTGTCCGGCATCTAGTCCCATAGTCTCTACGCCTACACCGGAGATTGTTGTTTCTTCAGCTAGCCAGCGGGCGCAATCTGCGGTGAAGCCAGGCGTGTGAGAGCCCGTTTCGTCAACGTTGGTGAACCTTTCTTGGTCCTGTGAATATGCGTCCCATCCAGTACGGAAAAGCGCCCAACCATTTTCGGGAAGGGTACCGTATTGTTCCTCCCAAGCCTTGATGTCACTGATATCGATGAGAAAATCCGGATCCGCGGCCGCTTGAGCAGTGAAGTCCAAAACGACGGCAGGACCAATGAGCCGATTTAAGGGAAGTTCCGAGACGTCATCACCATCTCGGCCGGTGACCCAATGAATGGGTACGTCGAGGTGCGTACCGGTGTGCTCTCCAATATGGATGTCGTTGGCCTTCCATACCGGTCCGCGGTCGTCATAGGCCGCTATTTCTTCCAAGGCGAATGGGAGCGGGCTTTGGAAGGGTTCCGGCAGAACAAGACTCGGCGTACTCGTCGTCAGTTTGTTCGTGAGATCAACGAGTGTGACAGTACCTGCGGCGAGGGATGCGAGCAGATCGGTAAGTTGAGACATGATTCTCTACCTTCAGTCGGAGGAGGAAGCCCGGGCTCGGGCACGCTGATCCGCAGCGGAATGCGTTAATTGTTACTTAACCATATATTCAGTGTAACTATAAGAGGATCGGGCTCACCCGGAAAATGCCTTGCTCCGTTATGAACGGGCGCGGAAGTGCAACTTCCAGACGCATCGACATGGAGCTCTGTGAGTTGTGCGGCCCGACTGCTGGACTCGTGACCATGAAGAGATCCCTGTGCCTACCAGTTGGCTTGCACGAACCGTTCTCGCGCATCTTCAACAGCATGAGTACGGTGCCGGCGGCACCGGGGCTCCGCCAGTTCGTCTTGGAAACCGTTGACGAAGACTGCCCCGGATGGCATCGCAGTCGAGAGCCGACGTGCAATCATGGCGGCCTAGGGCGCCCGCTTCGCCAGGGGTGTAGTGCACGTGCGGTTAGGAGTGAACTTTGCCGAACTAATTTGCGGGGGCAGCCTCGGTCACCCGCGGCCAAACCCTGTCATCAGCGGCATGTGACCCGATCCCCAGAGTGCTCCAACCCGCTGTTTTCCTATGACCGGCAGACCCGCCGGAAGCTTCAGGAGCCGACCGCGCTAAAGCTGGTTATGCTTTTCAGCCAGCTTGGTTGCTGTATCCGGGTCGACAGCAGCGATGGCATCTATTTCCATTACCGCGTTGTTGTACAGCGAATGCACACCCACAACAGTGCTCGCGGGCAAATTGGCGGTGTCAATGAGGGAGTCGCGCACCCGTCGGTAGGCCTGGAGCTTTTCCTCATCCAGGTGCTTGATGTAAACATTGACGCGCACGAGGCTAGAAAAGGTGGCACCGCCCCGGTAGAGGGCCTGCTCAAGCGCCTCAAAAGTCAGACGCATAGACTGCTCCATGTCTTCAGGGACGGGAACATAAACCCCTGACACGTACAGCAGGCCAGACTGAAGATCAAGGACACTATCAGCGATCCCGGGTACCACGGGGGCAGGAACTCGAACGAGTCGGTTTACCATTCAACTATCTCCTGTTAAGTAATGATGGACACATGTGCAGTGCCAATGCTAGCCTGACATTCCTTCCACTGAACTCCATGAACAGCGACGGAAACGTCGCGTTCTTTCCCGAAGGGGATTCTTATGACGATTCAGAGCTCTTCACCCGCTTCAGTTGGCATCGAGCGGCCGCTCTTCGATGAGGAACTAGTTGCCCGTGCCTCCAAGCTCGTACCACTGATCCGCGAACATGCATCCGAGGGATCGGCCAACGGTCAAATCTCGCCTGTTGTAATCGACGCGCTGGAGGCGGAGGGACTGCTGAACTTGCTGGTGCCCCGGCGTCTTGGCGGTCAGGAAGCTTCGATGCGGACTGTGGTCGAAGTCCTTGCCGAGATTAGCCGGGGCGATGGCTCAACCGGATGGGTTGCTTCGCTGCTCAACGCTGGCACATGGTTCGGCACGACTTTTACCGAACAGGCGCAAAACGACTTGTTTGCAGGATCTCCCAATACCAGGATCTCCGCCATCTTTACCCCAGGCAGCAGCATGAGACGGGTAGAGGGCGGGTATATCGTGAGCGGGCGCTGGCCCTATTCATCGGGTGCTTTCGCTGCCAACTGGGCTGCACTCGGGATCGCGCTCGACGTCCCTGAGGGTGAGGATCCGCGGGCGATTGCGCTGTTCTCCCGCGATCAATACACGATCGAGGAGAGTTGGTATGTCACGGGCATGAAGGGGACGGCCTCGAACACGGTCGTCATGGACGAACAGTTCGTTCCCGACCACCGGGTGCAGAGCTTTGCTGGAATGCGAGATGCGCAGTACCTGACGCCATATGCCGACCAGGAACGAAATTCACGCATGACATTTATCGCGGTTGCGGCCTTGGTTCTGATCTCCCCGCAACTGGGCCTTGCCCGTCATGCGCTGGAACTCACGCTCCAGAAGCTGCCCGAAAAGGGGGTCGCCTACACCCGATACACGCAGGCGAAAAATTCTCCTGTGCACCAGCTTGGAGTTGCGCAGGCGGCCACCAAGGTCCGGCTCGCAGAGCTTCTTGCGGGAAACGCCGCAGACCTGATCGACAAGTTCGCTTTCGAAGGCAAGCTGCAGGATATAGAAACACGAGCCCAGATCCGCAATGACATCGGCGTAATTGCTGATTTGGCAAAAGAGGCCATCGATTCGCTTCTGACCGCTAACGGAGCAGGCTCCTTTGCCGAACCAAATGTCCTTTCACGCATTTGGCGGGACTCTGAGATCGGTGCCCGGCACGCATACGTGACGCCGGAGGTCGGCAAAGAACTGTATGGCCGGGTCCTTCTAGGAGCCGACGATCCGATCACCATGGATGTCTAGACAATCCACCTGATCTTTCAGGAGTCTCATGCCCCGTGCCAGGCGGAGCCACTGGACTCCATACAAACCCTTCACCATCACATTAGGAGTAACAAAGTATGTCCCAGGATCGTTTCACTCGAATTCCCGCGCCCGTCGTTCCCGGAATCGCAGACAGTGTCAAGGTGAGCGCGGGCGACCTTCTGTTCGTTTCGGGCGCCGTCGGGTTCGAAGAGGACGGGTCGGTCCCCACTGACTTTGCCCGGGCCGTCGAACTGACGTTGCGGGAGCTTGAGCGCGCACTTGTCACCGGTGGTGCAAGTTTTTCGTCGCTTGCCCGTATCAACATCTACATCACGGATCTTGACAAGGAAAAACTGCGGATCTACCGCGAGGTTCGCGATCAGATCATGGACACAGAGGCTGTGCCGGCAAGCTCCCTGATCGGCGTCGCCGCCTTGTTCAACAACGCGACCATCGAGATTGATGCTATCGCAGCCGTCTAGCCGCAAGAAATAGGTGAGGAAGGTGCAGAAGAAAAAGGGATTCTGCGCCTTCCTCATTGACAGAGCAGTGATGCATATAAAGCGGTCCTCCAACGCTTCCCACGTCCGCTCTCAGCCGGATGTGCAACCGTTCCCGGACATCTTCAGCGTCACCAGAATTTTTGGTTCTGACCAACATGCGTCTTGCCAAGGGGTGCACGACAAAGCCGATCGTGAGGATGGTAGCAATTTACTTCCCAAAGGAAGATCTCGGCCGTGCGCTATAAATTACTGCACGTAAGATTTCGAATAAAATAAATATAAATGACTTCAAAGGAGAAACTATAGTGGCTGCGCGGAAAATACTAATTGTCGGAGGGTCGAGTGGAATCGGCTTGGAGCTAGCCAAGGATCTTACTGCGTCAGGCGACCAGGTGGTCCTTACGAGCCGCTCCCTCGACTCCGCAGAACAGGTAGCTTCCACATTGGGCAGCAATGCTCAGGGCGTCGCTCTTGATGTATCCGAACCAGAAAGCATCGCTGATCAGCTTAAGAGCGTCGGTAAGCTCGATGGTGTCGTGCTCGGAGCGATTGAACGGGATGCGAACACCGTCCGCGATTTCGATATTGCCAGGGCACGGCGCCTGGTAACCCTCAAACTCATTGGGTACACGGAGACCGTGCACACTCTCCTGGACCGGCTTGAGCCCAATGTTTCGACGGGCATTGTTCTGTTTGGAGGCCGCGCAAAGGACGCTCCGTATCCTGGATCCACGACAGTCTCCACAATCAATGGTGGTGTCGATGGACTTATGAACACCCTCGCGCTTGAACTGGCCCCCATTCGTGTCAACTCCCTGCACCCGGGAATCATCGGGGACAGCCCGTTCTGGGCTTCAAAAGATGCGGCACTCGAAGGTTACAAGTCGCGAACTCCGGGCGGCGAACTTGCGACCATGGAGGACATTGTTTCGGCGACAAAGTTCTTGCTCTTCAATAAGGGCATCTCGGCACACAGCCTAAACGTGGACCGAGGCTGGCGTATCAGCTAGACACCGGGTCAACTGGGCGGCTCGGAGGCGCTTCAGCGTCAGCGGGTCGCCCAAATGACAAAGATGACTTCACAGTAGGCTGCAACTCTTCTTCAGTTGCAGCCTGCTGTGTATCGCGTTACTACTCCTCAAATGCACTTTTCAGAGTGGAAATTTATGAACTGTCAGCAAGGATTTCCTATTGTGGTCGGCCTCGGTGAATTCGGCCAGAATTTGACTATGCGTCTTGCCGGGGGTGGGACTCTCTATGTCCATGACCATAACCCCCACAAGATTGAGTCGGCAGCCCGCGTGACGCGGGCGGTCGGTCTACCATCGCTCCGTTATCCGCCCCAGGACTGCGGAGCCGTGATCTTGTGCCCTATGTCCAGCCCAGCGGAAATGGGGGATACGGACAACCTTCTGGAGGGGCTGAGACCGGGAACACTGATCATCGATATGAGATCGCTGGATGCGGCAGAGTGTTTGGCCTTCCATGACGCAGCCGTTTTACGTGGTCTCGAGTATGTTGAGACTGCGGTGCGGGGCGGAGCAGAGGCTGCGGCCTTAGGCGAACTGACAATTGCAGTCGGTGGCACCACCGAATCCTTCGCGCGAGCAAGGCCTTGGCTTGAACCCGTCGCCGCGCTGGTGGTGCACAGCGGAGATATCGGTACGGGCAAGTGTGCCCTGGAACTTCAAAACATGATGTCCGCTGTTTCGTTTGCAACGGCCCATGAGGTGCTGAACGCTTCTGCCGGCATTCAGAGTGCGGCGATGATGAACCTGATGGCCGCTTCTGCAATGGCTTTGGGGGCCGATTTGCGTAGTAAGCCTGATTGTCTCAGAGCTGAATTCGACTCAGCAGATGCACTCGGTCGGGCAGTCCAACGGCTACGCACCAAACGGAGTGGCAGGCGTGGTTAGGCTTCCGCCTACGTTCGCTTCTAAAGCGCTGCCTGTTCTGGGCTGGCCCTAAACTGTCGCGGGCCATTTAGCTGCCAAGCGAGCGCCTTGTCACCGGGAGAAACTGGTCGGGTATATGGGCAGCTAGGCGCCACTGGTCAGCCGTGCTGACCTCAGTATCCGCTGCTGCGGATTCTCTCCTCCGAATCCATTCGGGATGCAGCTGCCGTACTCTTGGCGCAGGGGAGCGCCGGGGTAGCGCTGAAGGCCGTACAAACGATCTCCTCAATCCGTTTGCCTCCCCCTTACCGGGCACATTGGCAATGCGCACGCACGGTTGGTTTCCAATCCATTGGTGGGAACGGCTTCCAGGGATGCGTGATTCACACGCTAAAATGTCCAGGAAGCAGACCACGTAACCCGGATCCATTTAGTCTTCCGGTCGACTATGTCGAGAGTCAACCTCCAACACGTCAGCTATGTTCACGGTGCCCCATGCTGGACAATCGGACTCTGGTTTATGTCCTCACGAGCCAACCCTCCCGCCGTGCCGGTCACCCTGACGGCCGCATAAGAATCTCAATAAACTGGGAGAGTTCGGCGGGGTAGTCCACGTTTTTGTCATAAAGCCATTGGAGTTGCAGGCCGTCGGAAATAGCCACGACCAGCCGAGCTAGAACATCAGGGGGAACATCCGTGCGCACCTCTCCCGCGACCTGTTGTTGTTCTATTTCCTTGCGCAGGGCCAGCACCCCCGTGGCATAGCGTTCCCGGAAATACTCATGAGAAGCATGTTCAGGATCATGGGCAGTGGCAGACGCTACAACATACAGTGCCGTAAGCCCCGGTTCGGTCAGATTCCGCGCTGCCGAACGTACCATCAGCGATAACCCAGGCTCGGTGGCTTCCATTGCCTCCAGGCTTCGCCGGTCGCGCTCGGTCAGAACTTCTGTAAGGAGTTCCTGTTTACCCCGGAAGTAGTGAAAAAGGGTAGCTTCCCTAATGCCGACAAGCTCAGCGACCCGCTTCAAAGCTGTGCCTTCGAAACCATCTGTCGCGAACACATCGGTTGCCGTCCGAACGATCTGTTCGCGTCGCTCAGCACCCTTGGGGTACCTGCCGCGAGGCTTTCCTTCCTCAGTCACGGGAACAGTCTACTAACGCGCGGGATGGAGCATTTCACACTAGGTCTGCTCCGTGAGGGACCCTACGTCGCGTGACATCCGTATCGCCTGGTTTGGCCTCAAGAAAAAAATGAGCAGTACTAACCTGCGTGACGCAGTGGCATTTGTGAAGTTGCACGTCACAGTGTGAAGCTATAGCATACAGTACAAGGGCGCCTTCGAACTATTGGATCGGAAAGCCCAGCCCGCTGAAGGTCCGCGCAGGATCGCACAGACCTACTTCACGAAGAACGCCCGTTTACGTAGCCTTCCTGCCTAGCGCATCGATAGCCAGGAAGGCTGCCGGTGCCACAAGTGCCGCTACCGGGGATCAGACTGCGCGCCTTGCGAATGGGCCTACTGGTCCCCGGTAGCCCTGCGGCGTTCCCTCGGCGCCGCGTTTACCTAACCCGCCCTAGATGCCGGTACGGCCGGGACGCGGCATTGTAAAGACAGCGGGGAGAGGTAGAGATAGGGCGGCCTTTTCCCTCGAGCGTCAGAGGCCACTGGAATATTGTTCAGTCTTTGTTGACGCGAACCTGCACTCATGCAATTCTTTCTTGAGCAATCCCCAGCTTCGTTGACGAACAATAGGAGGGTCTATGGCAGGGGCAGCAATCCGCCCGGAGATAGCGGCGATTGTGGAGAGGATCGACGACCTTCGCCCCCTGCTCATCGCCGGGGGACGCGAAGCCGACCAGGAGCGACGCCTCCCCGAGGAGGCCTTTCGCGCAGTCGAGGCTACCGGAGCTTTAAGTATTTCTGTGCCAACGAAATTTGGTGGAATTGCCGCCAACACTCGCGAAGCCCACGCGGTCGCACGGGCGATCGGGCGCGGTGATGGCAGCTTTGCTTGGGTCACCGGCATTCTCGACTCTGGTGCATGGGTCCTCGGCCTCATGGAGGAACAGGCACAGGAGGACGTGTGGGGCGCTGGAGGAGGACTTGACTCGTACATCTCGATTGTGCTCGCCACGACGTCTGATGCCGTCTCGGTCGAGGGCGGCTATCAAGTGACCGGTAGATGGGGGTACGGCACTGGCAGCATGAACGCAACTTGGTCGTTGCTGGGCATCCCCCTCAAGAACGACCAGGGTGAAGTTGTAGACGCAGGTCTGGCGCTAATCCCCACCGCGGACCTGAGCTATGAGGACAATTGGTATGTTGCCGGCATGAAGTCCACTGCCAGCGTGGTGCAGATCGCTGAAGACGTTTTTGTGCCCGAACACCGCATTTTTCCACTGACCGCAGCCGTTGAAGGCGGATACCTCGGGCATAACCCCGAACAGACCTACCAGACAGTCTTCATCCCGTCATTATTCATGAAGCTCATTGGCCCGCACTTGGGCATGGGGCGGGCGGCGCTGGACTTCGTGATCGCCAAGGCCGAGTCCAAAGCCATCGCCTACACCAGTTACGACAAACAGGCAGACTCCGCGCTCTTTCAGGCCGCAGTCGCGAAAGCCTCTGTCCAGCTAGATGCTGCTGAGGCGCTCGCTACGCAGATGGCGGACGATATCTATGAAGGCGCCGGCAGGGGCTATTATGCCCCGTACAGTGAACGCATCGCGATGCGAGCCAAGGCCGGCTGGATCGTGGATACGATCACCAACATGATCAGTGATCTCACCAGCGCTCACGGTTCGGGCGGATTCGCCGAAACGTGGTCGCTGCAGAGAATCTGGCGCGATCAGGCCACCGCTGCGCGTCACGGGCACACACTCTCGGGAAGCGGTTATGAGGCGTTCGGCAAGGTACTGTGCAGCCGAGAAGAAGACGCGCGCTACATGCTGCCGATCGTTTAGTACTTGTCGAATAAGTCGTAGCATTGGAATAGCAGATTATGAAGAAATCCGATGATTCCCGAGTCGCCGCCGACGATTTCCGCTTCGCCTTTCGTGCACATCCGGCGGGGGTGGCCGTCATCACCGCCGATGCGGGCGACGGACCCGTGGCAATGACGGTCAGCTCGGTCGCCTCCGTATCAATCGATCCGCCCACCATCATGTTCTCGGCATCAGGTATCTCGTCGAGCACGCCCGTGTTCCGCCGCGCCGAGACGGTGGTGGTCCATCTGCTGGAGGCGGACCAGATAGGGCTAGCGAAGCTGGGCGCGCGCAGCGGCGCGGAGCGATTTGGACATGAGGTCGAATGGGGGCGTCTCCCCACCGGTGAACCTTATTATCCCGGCGCCACCTGGCTGCGGGGCAGAGTGACGCAACGCGTGGACGTGAACGGGTCGACTGTGATCATCGTCGAAGCGATCGAGGCAAAGCCTCGAGTTGTCGCCGAGGAAAGTAACCCCGTACCACTGGTTTACCACAACCGGCAATGGCACGTGCTGAGCGAGAAATCGACTCTGGCAGTCCCTGTCCCGTCCTTTTACCACGTGTACGGACGCGACGAGTAACGTCCCGAATCGTCTCTCGCCGGACTTTAGATGGCCCTGATAACTTGGGCCCTTTCGAAGGGGAGAGATCGCCTGGATATGCCAAGGGATTAGCATCAAGGTTGCAGCGCTCAGGTGGGGGAGTGGCTGGCCGCATACGTCTTTACAGCGGACTTCAGACTGAGCGCCTATCGCTTACGGTACTTGCGGTCTATGGCTTATTTGCTCACCCCCAGGCACATGCCAATGGCCTCCCAGGAGAGGCCGGTTCGCCGGGTTTTCTTTTGCAACTCGGCGACGGCCAAGGCATGGGCCGGAATCAGCCTTCAGGTTCAGCCTAGCCCCGCAGCGCGGCACGGTTACGGCGGTGTGCCGGCCCTTCACCACCAAGAGCGCGACTGTGGCAGGCACTACCGCCGCCCCAACCTACGATGGCCCCGCAGAGCAAGCCGCCGTTTCCCACTAGGTGTCGAAGATCCACTTCCCCAGGCTCGCCCGATCCGGAGGGCGCCGTATCGGCTTCGCGTTGGCCCGGGACACTCCAACCGGGCAGGGTGTATTTACCAAAGGACATGTCGCCGGGATTTACCTATTCAGACGTATGGGACAGCCGAAGATCTGAGCCCCGCCATTGAAGTGGTCAGGATGCTTGCGACGGCCGAAGGCCCTGGAATTGGCGAAACTCCGGCCAAATAGCGGTTGGCCGAAGTTCCATGAATAACCCTGGAGGCTAAACCTTGGGGTTGGCTGGGAACCGCGGGGCAGGGGAGGGGTTTACTTAAAGGCCGCTTGGCGGAGGTACTGGTAGACGGTTTCGCGGCTGATTCCGTAGTCGCGGGCCAGGACGACTTTCGGGATGCCGGTGCCGGCGCGTTGGACCAGTTCGGCTGCACGCTCGGGTGTCAGGGTCTTTTTCCGTCCTGTGTAGGCGCCGCGCTGTTTGGCCAGGGCGATGCCCTCGCGCTGCCGTTCCCAGGTCATCCCGCAGGGCAAGGACGAATTCACGTGCTCATCCTGCTTCCTGGTCCGGCACCGGTCTCAGCTCGCACGCGAAAACAACGGCCAGTCCTACTGCATCGAGTGCGAGGGCTGACAACGTTTCGGATAGCGCCGCCCGGCAGCCGTTGTCCCGCCCGGAGAATCGGGCATCAGCTGGCTGGCGGGGCGCGAAGAGGGCCTCGAAAATGATGCATCCGATGCAATACGGAGGGGTTTGATGGCGAAGTACGTTATCCGTTTTCTTGCCATGCGCGGGCGTTAGGGACGCTGATTCTTCTTGAAGACGATGTAGTCAGACATTCGGGTGGCTGCGCGGGCTGCGTGCTGTGTGATGACCGCGG
>NZ_JBEGHP010000027.1:0-192323 GCF_040676255.1 Pseudarthrobacter sp. LMD1-1-1.1
GGTACAAGGGTTACGGCGGTCATAGCGTGGGGGAAACGCCCGGTCCCATTCCGAACCCGGAAGCTAAGACCCACAGCGCCGATGGTACTGCACCCGGGAGGGTGTGGGAGAGTAGGTCACCGCCGGACATACATTACGAAGGGCCCTGACAAGGATTGTCAGGGCCCTTCGACTTTAACCCCAAGACCGGTGCCGCCGGACGGCCAAAGGTCCGCGGGTAGGATTGACCCTCATGAGCAGCATCTTCAGCCACGCCCCGGACCCCTCCCAAGACGACGGCCGCCAGGCCTCGGATCCCTTGGAGCCCGTGGTGAACACCGTCCGCGTACCAGGACCGGTGGCCCGGGCTTTCGCAGGCTTCACCGACCACGCCCACCTGTGGTGGCCCTTGGAGCGGCACGGCGTCTACGGGGCCGGCTCCTATGTGGAGTTCGAGGAGAACCTCATCCTTGAGACGGCTGACGACGGCCGCACCAGCATCTGGGGGACCCTCGATGACTGGCAGCCGCCGCTGTCCTTCCATGCCTCTTGGCATCCCGGAACCACGGCGCTGTGGTCCACCGAGCTCCTGGTGGTGTTCCGCGCCGTTGAGGCGGAAACGGAGGTCCGGGTCTTCCATGAGGGCTGGGAAGGGGCCGAGGACCCGGTTGCTGCCCGCGAAGCCTATGTGGAGGCGTGGCCGTTGATCCTGGAACGGTTTGCACGGTTCATGGGTGCCGGCGACCCAACGGATGCCGCCCCTTCCGAAGGCCTGTCCTAGGCCATCCTCGCGGCAACGTCCGGTGGTACGGCGGTGCTGTGCCGGATCACGAATTCCGTAGGGTACTCCTGGTCCTGGGCTGCCGTAACTGCCGGACCGCCGTCGGGATCCCTGCCGGCGCCCTCCAGCAGGGCCAAAGCAGTCGCGGCCGCCAGCTTCCCCTGGCCCCGCGGGTCCTGGCTCACAGTGGTCAGCCCGAAGGTCTCTGCCAGCTCGTGCCCATCAATCCCCACCACGGAGAGATCCTCCGGGACCCGAAGGCCGAAGTCGCGCGCGGCAAGCATGACGCCCACCGCCATCTCATCGGAGGCGGCAAAGACTGCCGTGGGCCGTTCGGTGGGTGTTCCAAGCAGCCGGCGGCCTGCCGCGTAAGCGCCCTGGATGGTGAAGTCGGCAGTGGCATGCCACTCGGGCCGAAACCCAAGCCCTGCTGCCGCCATGGCCGCCGCGAAGCCCTTTTGCCGGAGCTGAGGAAGCTTGAAGTCCCTGTTCAGCCCCGCGTCCCCGGTGATATGCGCAATCCGGGTATGTCCCAGCCCAATCAGGTGGCTGGTGGCCATCTTCGCCAGGCCCTCGTCGTCGATCCTGATGGTGGACGCCCCGGGCAGGGCGCCTCCGATCACCACGATGGGACGGTGCACGGCCAGCAGCTGCCCGATCTCTTCCTCACTGAGCACCAGCGCCACGGCAATTACCGCATCCAGGCGTTTCCGCAGCAGGAAGTCGGTCAGGATGCTGTTGCGCCGCTCCGGCTGTTCACCCACGTTATAGAGCGTCAGGTCATAGCCGGCATCGAGCAGGGTTTCGGAAACGCCTTCCAGTACAGAAGAGAAGTACCAGCGCTGGACGTTGGGTACCACCAGCCCGATGTTGTGGTTCCGCCCTGAGGCGAGGCTCGACGCGTGGTAGGACGGAACGAACCCGAGTTCCCGGGCAGCCTCCTGGGCCAGCCGGCGGCTCTTGGAAGAGACGTTGGATTTGCCGCTCAGTGCCCGCGAGACGGTGGCCACCGACAGCCCGGCCCGGCTGGCAACTTCTTTGATGCCTGCCACGGTCAGAGGGCTGCTGCGGCGTCCGGTCCAAGCTGGATCCACGCGGTCTCACCGGAGGCAAGGGCGCGGCCCGCGCCTGCGGGCAGGCTGCGGATCAGGACATGTCCCGCAGGCATTTCCAGCGGCTCGTGGTTCAGGTTCATAACCACCAGCGTAGTGCCGTTCATGTAGCCCAGGGAGTAGCCGGTGCACCAGTCCTCGGCCCAGGACAAGGATCCCCTGCCCAGGTCCAGCTCCCGCCGGAAGGCCAGGGCGTCACGGTACAGGGACAGATGCGACGCCGGTGATTCCGCCTGCAGGTCCCTTGCCAGCGCCTTGAACGAGGCGGGAATGGGCAGCCAGGGGTCGCTGCCCGAGCCAAACCCCAGGTGCGGGTCCCCGCCCCGCCAGGGCAGCGGCACCCTGCAACCGTCACGGCCCAGCCGCTGGCCGCCGGTGCGGGCGAACGTGGGGTCCTGGCGCAGGTGGTCCGGAATGTCGATGCCGTCCGGCAACCCGAGCTCTTCGCCCTGGTACAGGTACGCGGCACCGGGGAGTCCCAGCATGAACATCGAGGCAGCGGCCGCGCGGCGGCGGCCAAGATCGTGGTCCGGCTGGTGATCTGCTGGGCCAATGCCGTCGCCGTCCCGCGGACCAAGCCCGTTGTACCCGAACCGGCTGGCGTGGCGGACCACGTCATGGTTCGACAGTACCCAGGTGCTGGGAGCACCTACCCCGTCGAGGACTGTCAGGGAGTCGGTGATGACGGAGCGGAGGCGGTAGACGTCCAGGCCCGCGTGGAGGTACGGGAAGTTGAACGCCTGGTGCATCTCGTCGGGCCGGACCCAGTGCGCCAGCCGGTGCAGGTCCACGCTGGCCTCGGCGCAGAGGATCCGGTCGGGTCCGTATTCGTCCAGGATCAGCCGCCATGTGCGGTAGATGTCGTGGACAGCTGGTTGGCCGAACATGGGAGCCTCATGGCCCGGGTACCCGTCGCTGCTGCCGCCGTCGGCGCGGCCGCCCCAGGCGGGCAGTCCGGGGGCCTTGACCAGCGCATGGGCGACGTCCACCCGGAAACCTGAGACGCCACGGTCCAGCCAGAAACGGAGCACGCGTTCGAATTCTGCGTGGACGGCGGGGTTGTCCCAGTTGAAGTCCGGCTGCGAGGAATCGAAGAGGTGGAGGTACCACTGCCCCGGCTGCCCGTCAGTTCCTGCCACCCGAGTCCAGGCAGGTCCGCCAAAGTGGGACTGCCAGTTGTTGGGTGGTTCCTGTCCGTCGTGGCCGGTCCCGTCCCGGAAGATGAACATGTCCCGCTCGGGGCTTCCGGCCGGCGCGGCAATGGCTGCCTGGAATGCCGGGTGCTGGTCGGAGCAGTGGTTGGGCACCAGGTCCACGATGACCCGCAGGCCCAGGCGGTGGGATTCGGCCATCATGACGTCGAAGTCGGCCAGCGTACCGAAGACCGGGTCCACGTCGCAGTAGTCGCTGACGTCATAGCCGGCGTCACGCTGCGGGGAACGGTAGAAGGGCGAGAGCCAGACTGCATCGACTCCCAGGTCTGCGAGATGCGGGAGCTCCTGGGTAATTCCCGCCAGGTCGCCAATGCCGTCGCCGTTCAAGTCACGGAAGGACCGGGGATAGACCTGGTAGATCACAGCAGAGCGCCACCAGCCCGGAGCCGTGTCAGCAGCATGGATGAGCGTCAGGGGACCGGCACAAGCCAGAGTGTCCTGGGTCACAGTTTCGACAGACATGGAAGTCAGCATAGCTGCGGCGTTCCAATTAACTGAAAACGCTTCCATAATTGTTTCGCGGCGCTCATCGCGCAGGCGAATGTATGCAGAGCAAGGGAACTGGAAACGATTACACGGGCAGGTAGCCGCGGTGTCAGCCGGCAGCGCACCTAGACTGGGAAGGTATGTCCGACGACGGGTGGAGGCTTTGTGGGAAGCATCGTTGACGAGCTGGAAGCCATCCTGGCGCCGGGCCAGGTGGACACGGGCGAGGTCCCGCTCCGCCGGTACGCCGTAGACCAGGCGCCTGTGATCGACTTCCAGCTTCCGCAGGCCGTGGTGTTTCCCGAATCAGTGGCGGACGTGCAGGCGGTGGTGAAAGCCTGCCTCGGCAGCGGGGTGGCGATCGTGCCCCGTGGCGCTGGAACGGGTGTATCCGGCGGTGCCCATGCCACCACCAACTGCATCATCCTCTCCCTGGAGCGGATGGACCGGATCCTCGCCCTGAACCCGGACGATGAAACCGCCATGGTGGAGCCCGGTGTGGTCAATGCCGTCCTGAATGAAGCGGCCGCAGAGCATGGACTCATGTACGCGCCGGACCCTGCCAGCTTCCGGAGCTCCACGATCGGTGGCAACGTTGCCACCAACGCCGGTGGCCTGCGCTGCGCCAAGTATGGGGTCACCCGGGACTCGATCCTGGCCCTGGATGTCGTTCTTGCGGACGGCTCCCTCATCCACACCGGCCACCAGACCTTCAAAGGCGTGGCGGGCTATGACCTCACGGGCCTCTTCGTGGGGTCCGAGGGCACGCTGGGCATCGTCGTCGGAATCACCGTGCGGCTGAAGTACCTGCCCCGGGAAGTACACACCATTGCCGCGTTCTACCCGGACTTTAGGCTTGCCGCCGCAGGCGTCCTGGCGGTGGGAAGGGCCCGCGTCCAGCCCGCCATCATGGAACTGCTCGACGGCGGCACGCTGGCCCAACTCGACGACATCCATGGCTCCGACCTCACCGCACGCGGAAAATCACTGCTGCTGATCCAGACAGACGGGTTTGGGGCTGCCGCGGAAGCCGATGTCGTGCGGCAGGTCCTGCGCGAAGGCGGGGCCGCCGTCAGCACCGAGGCCAGCGCCGAAGCCGAGCGGCTGGTGGAGCTGCGACGGCACAGCAGGGGCACCGAGGTGGACGACGAGTACCGTGTGGGCGAAGACGTCGCTGTTCCCCGCTCGCGCCTGGTGGACTACGTCGCGGCACTCGAGGCCATGGCCGCCGCCCAGCAGGTGCACCTCAAGGTGGTGGCACACGCGGGCGACGGGAACCTGCACCCCACATTCTGGATCGACCGGCAGGGCCCCGACGTTGAAGCCGGCGCCCTGGAGCGGCTCCAGGGGGCCCTGGACGAGTCCATTACCGCCGCCCTGGCAATGGGTGGAACCATCACGGGGGAGCACGGCGTGGGCCAGTACAAGCTGCGCTGGCTTGGCCAGGAACAGCCGGAGCCTATCCGGGAGCTCCAGCGCCGGATCAAGGAGCTGTTCGATCCTGCCGGAATCCTCAACCCCGGAAAGGCGATCTAGGCCTCAGTCGTCCGAATCCGGGTATTCGTCGTCTGATTCATCGGCACCATACCGGGATTCCTCGTTTTCCACCTCGAGGATCTTCAGCAGTTCGGTGTCCGGGTTCAGCATAATCGCGGCCTCGTCCCTGCGGTGCCGGAGGATCGAGTCGATGTAGGACTGTACGGCCTCTGCCAGCGGAATATGGCGCTCCTGCTTCTCCGACATGTACCACCGGTGCTCCAGGACCTCGTGCACCACCTCGGCGTGCTCGAGCTTGCCCGAGAGGTCCCGCGGGATGGAGCGCACGATCGGCTCGAAGATCTGGCTCACCCACAGGTGGGCGCTGTATTCCTCATCCATGTCCGGGTTGTTGTCCGCCCGGAACGAGTCCATGTCGTTGAGGAGGCGGCGGGCCTGGTTCTCCTGCGCATCCAGGCCGGTGAGCCGCAGCAGCCGCCGCTGGTGGTGCCCTGCGTCCACCACCTTGGGCTGCAGCTGGATGGTGGAGCCGTTCTGGGTGGTCTTGATGGCATATTCCTCGACGTCGAAGCCGAGCTCGTTCAGGCGCCGGATGCGGGCGCCCACCCGCCAGCGTTCGCCCAGCTCAAAGGATTCCTTCTCGGTCAGCTCAGCCCACAGCCGCCGGTAGCTGTCCATGATCAGCTCGCTGGTGGCCACGGGGTCCACCTTCTCCTCGATGAGGCCGCCGTCCAGCAGGTCCATCAGCTCGCCGGCGATGTTGACCCGGGCAATTTCAAGGTCGTATTCGCGCTGCCCTGTGGAGAGGTCGGGGTAAAGCTCGCCCGTTTCGGCGTCCACCAGGTACGCGGCGAAGGCGCCGGCGTCGCGGCGGAACAGCGTGTTGGACAGGGAGACGTCGCCCCAGTAAAAACCGATGAGGTGCAGGCGCACCAGCAGCAGGGCCTGCGCGTCGATGAGGCGGGTGAGGGTGTCCTTGCGCAGCATCTGGGAAAAGAGGGCGCGGTAGGGCATGGAGAATTTCAGGTGCCGGGTCACGAGGACCGGGTTGAGCGGGCGTCCGTCGGGGGTGGTGCGCCCGGTGATCACCGCAACCGGCTCCACGCACGGCACATCGAAGCGGGCCAGCTTGCGGAGCATGTGGTACTCGTGCCGGGCCACGTGCTCGGAGGTTTCCTTAATGGCGATGACAGAGCCGCCCAGGTGGGCAAAGCGCACGATGTGCCGGGAGATGCCTCGGGGGAGTGCCGCGAGGTACTGCGCCGGCCACTCCTCGAGGGCGATGTGCCACGGCAGGTCCAGCAGTTCGGGATCCGCCGCTGCCGCAGTGATATTCAGCGACGATGCTACCGAGGCTGCCTTGTTGTCATCGGCACTGGCTGCCACAAACCGCGGCAGTTTACCGATCTGCGCGTAGTCGGTGGGTTCATCGTGCCACTGGGCGCTGTATTCCTCGGTCATGGGTCAATTCTTCCGTACTCGGGGCAGGGCGGCTAAATTTCGCCCGGACATCGTTAAAGGCCGACGGCGGCCCGCACCGTATACGAAAAAGGTGCGGGCCGCCGTCGGACAAGCGGCGGTTGTGCCAGGCCCAACCGCCGGAGCCAAGGAATCAGTCGCCGAGGCGCAGGCCGGTCTTGGTGTCGAACAGGTGCACGTGGCCCGACTGCGGACGGACGTAGATGACCTCGCCCTTCATCGGGGGACGGCGGCCGTCGACGCGGGCCACGATGTCGTGGTCCTTGCCGTCGAGGTTGGTGTGGCCGTAGACGTAGGCGTCGGCGCCGAGTTCTTCGACGACGTCCACTTCCACCTTCAGGCCTTCACCCTGGGGAGCGGTTTCCAGGTCTTCGGGACGGCTGCCCAGCGTGACCGTGGAGCCGTGTGCCTCTTCGAGGACGTCGCGCGGCACGGGGTAGACGGTGCCGCCGAACTGGACGCCTCCGTCCACCACGGGAAGCTCCAGCAGGTTCATGGCGGGGGAGCCGATGAAGCCGGCAACGAAGACGTTCTTGGGGCGGTCGTAGAGGTTGCGCGGGGTGTCCACCTGCTGCAGCAGGCCGTCCTTCAGCACGGCCACGCGGTCGCCCATGGTCATGGCTTCAACCTGGTCGTGCGTCACGTAGACGGTGGTGACGCCGAGGCGGCGGGTCAGGGACGCGATCTGGGTGCGGGTCTGGACGCGGAGCTTGGCGTCCAGGTTGGACAGCGGCTCATCCATGAGGAAGACCTGGGGGTTACGAACGATGGCGCGGCCCATGGCAACACGCTGGCGCTGGCCGCCGGAGAGTGCCTTCGGCTTGCGGTCCAGGTACTGCTCAAGGTCAAGGAGCTTTGCGGCTTCGCGGACGCGCTCGGCGCGCTCTTCCTTGGAGACACCGGCGATCTTCAGGGCGAAGCCCATGTTGTCGGCCACAGTCATGTGCGGGTACAGCGCGTAGTTCTGGAAAACCATCGCGATGTCGCGGTCCTTCGGCGGAACATCGGTAACGTCACGGTCACCGATCAGGATGCGGCCGGCGTTGACGTCCTCCAGGCCTGCGAGCATGCGCAGGGAGGTGGACTTGCCGCAACCGGAGGGTCCCACGAGGACCAGGAATTCGCCATCGGCGATGTCGATGTTGAGCTTATCGACGGCGGGCTTATCTGTGCCCGGGTACAGACGCGTAGCGTTATCAAAAGTAACTGTAGCCACAGTTATCAATCCCTTCACCGGCAGGTACGTGCCGGACGATCCGTTGTGAATGGTTCATGTTTATTCAGTTTTGTTCCTGCAAAGTGCTCCGAGCCTGAGCCCGGGGCACAAAATGACGCCGCACGCTGGTTGTGCGCCACATCACACACAGAGTATGCCAGAGGTTGCGCTTCCTTGCGAAAATGTTACGAACGTCACAGGTGCCGCTGGCCGTGTCCTAACCTGACGCGGCCTGCGGATCCTCCTCGGCAACCGCGATGCTCCGCTCCTGGAGCAGGGCCTCCAGCAGTTCCGCAATGTGGACGGGAGCCTCCACCCGGTATTGGGCCTGGGTGAAATCAAGACCTACCTTGACCCCCACGTCGCCCGGTTCGAGCCGGCCAAAAGCGTCCTCGTCCGTGACGTCGTCGCCGGCGAACAGCACGGCAGTGGCCCCGGTGGCCTGCCGCAGGAAGGTGACACCTTCGCCCTTGGAGGCATTGACAACCGAAGTCTCCAGGACGCGTTTTCCTTCCTTCAGGAAGACTCCCTTGCGGTCCTGGAGCACCGACCGTGCTGCCGCCACTGCATCTTCTGCCACGTCGTCCTCCGCCTGGCGGGTATGCAGGACGACGCCGGCAGGCTTGTCCTCCAGGGAGGTGCCGGGCGCCTCGGCGACGATGCCGGCCAACCCGGCGCGGACCTCTTCAAGGAGCGCCTTCTGGTCCTCTTCAAGGGCCAGTTCGGTGGAGCCCGGCCCCAGCCACGCCTCGGCGCCATGGCTGCCGATCAGCAACGTGTCGACCGGCGGGGAGGCGACCTCCCGCAGGCTGGCGAGGGCGCGTCCGGAGATGAGGGCCGTCGTCGTGCGTGGCAGCACGGCGAGGCCCGCGAACGCTGCGGCGGACCGCGGAAGCGGCCGCGCATCCTGTGCGCGGCCCACGATGGGCGCCATGGTGCCATCAAAATCCATGGCCACGAGCAGGTGCTCCGTGCCGGCGATCCGGCGCAGGGCCTCCCGCAGTTCCGGGGAGAGCGCCAGCGGCGCCTTGGCGCGGCGGCCCTCAGGAGTCATCGCGGACCACCTTTTCATTCAGCGCGCGCAGGAAGTCGGCGGACCAGTGGTCCACGTCGTGGTCCAGGATCTGCTTTCGCATGGCCCTCATCCGGCGCGAGGCCTCCCGCGGGGTCAGCTCGACGGCGGTCATGATGGTGTTCTTCAGGCCGGCGATGTCGTGCGGGTTGATCAGCAGCGCCTGCTTCAGCTGGTCGGCCGCCCCGGCGAACTCGCTCAGGACCAAGGCGCCGTCGTTGTTGTTGCGCGCGGTGACATATTCCTTGGCCACGAGGTTCATCCCGTCCCGCAGGGCGGTGACCAGCATGACGTCCGCGGCCAGGTACAGCGCCACCATCTCCTCCACGGGGTAGCTGTGGTGCAGATAGCGGACGGCGGTGTTTTCGAGGGTGTCGTAGGTGCCGTTGATGTGTCCAACGGTGCCTTCCACCTCCTCGCGCAGGAGCCGGTACTGTTCCACGCGCTCCCGGCTGGGGGAGGCAACCTGGATGAGGGTCGCGTCACCCACCGTGAGCCGGCCGTCCGCCAGGAGCTCCTCGAAGGCTTTCAGCCGGTGCCGGATGCCCTTGGTGTAATCCAGCCGGTCCACGCCGAGCAGGATGGTCTTGGGGTTGCCAAGGTCCTGACGGATCTGCCGGGCGCGTTCGATGATGTCCGGCCTGGCAGCGAGTTCGGTGATTTGCTTGACGTCGATGGAGATGGGGAAGGCCTGCGCCCGCGCGATGTGGGTCAGCTGGCCGTTGTGGTCCTTGACGTGCACCTGCTGCTGCTTGACGCTGGCACCCAGGAAGCGGCGCGCGGAGCGCATGAAGTTTCCAGCGTCGCTGGGCCGCTGGAAGCCCACCAGGTCGGCACCCAGCAGGCCGTCGATGATGGCCTGGCGCCACGGGAGCTGGGCAAAGATCTCAGGCGGCGGGAACGGGATGTGGTTGAAGAAGCCGATTCGCAGGTCCGGCCGTGCTTCGCGGAGCAACCGGGGCACCAGCTGCAGCTGGTAGTCCTGCACCCACACGGTGGCCCCCTGGTCCGCGTGGCGCACCACGGCGTCGGCGAACCTGCGGTTAACCCGGCGGTAGGCGTCCCACCAGGTGCGGTGGAACTCCGGCGGGGCGATGACGTCGTGGTACAGCGGCCAAAGGCTGGCGTTGGAGAACCCTTCGTAGTACAGCTCCACGTCATCGGTGCTGAGCTGTACTGGAACGAGGTCCATGCCGCCGTGGCTGAACGGCTCGACCGTCTCGTCGGGGGCACCATGCCAGCCCACCCAGGCGCCGTCCGTCTTGGTCATCATCGGTGCGAGGGCGGTCACCAGCCCTCCGGGCGACCGGCGCCAGCCGGAGCCGTCATCGCTGTCGTCCCCCGGTGCCACGCGGTCGACGGGCAGCCTGTTGGAGACCACCATGAAGTCGTACTTGGTATGGCCGGCGTGGCCGGAACCGGAACTGCCGGCCGTAGCTGTTCCGGCTGGTTTTTCCTGGACGGGTGTTTGCATTGCGGCCCCCTGGGGTTGCTTGTGCCTCTAAGCCACCCTAGCCGGACGGAATCATCGGGGCTATTCGTCCGTTGGTCAACCCGGAAGAATGGTTGAACCCGCAAGCTCTCAGCTTTCTCCCCTAAAATGTTGGGGTGCCACCAAGTGGTCCCCCTACGTCGACCGACCCAAGGAACTCATGAGCCCCGCAAACGAAGTACGTAAGTCCAAGGCTGAGCGAACCGCCGAGGCGCGGGAAAAAGCGCGCCTGATCCGCGAAGCGCAGGTAAAGAAGGACAAGCGCAACAAGATGCTGATCGGCTGGGGCATCGTGGCGGCGGTCGTGGCCATCCTGGTGGTGGTGGCCCTGGTGGTCACCAACAGCCTCAAGCAAAACGCACCGGTTGCGGACCAGGGCCCCGTTCCGGCCAATGCCAACGCCCACGGCGGCGTGACCCTGCTGGCCAACACGGGTGTGGCCAAGACCGAAGCGGCAACCGTTGACGCGGCTTCCGTGGCGGACGCCCCGAAGACTCCGCCCGCCGAGGTAGTGGCCCCGGGTGCCGAGGCAGAGGCAGGCAAGCCGGTGAAGGTTGTCCTCTACATCGACTTCATCTGCCCCGTCTGCAAGAACTTCGAGGCCCAGTACAACGACCAGCTCACCTCGCTGCGCAATGACGGCAAGATCACCGTGGAATACCGTGCCCTCGGCTTCCTGGACAGCCGGTCAACCACCAACTACTCGTCCCGCGCCGCCAACGCCGCGGCCTGTGTGGTCAACGCGTCACCGGAGAAGTACTCCGACTTCTTCAACGCGCTGTTTGCCAAGCAGCCCGCGGAGGGCAGCGCAGGCCTGTCGGACAACGACCTGAAGAAGATGGCCTCCGACCTGGGCGTGAACATCGACTCCTGCGTGGATGACAAGACGTACCGCCCGTTCGTGAAGTTCACCACCAAGGAAGCAGCGGCCATCGGCGTGACCGGTACGCCTACGGTGTTCGTGGACGGCAAGCAGTGGGGCAAGGGGGACAGCGCCCAGACGCCGTTCCCGGACTTCCTGCAGGCAGCCATCACGGCCAAGGGCTAAGGGCCAACAGCCAGGGCAGGGGCCCGCTCCGGATCGTCTCCGGGGCGGGCCCCTGCCGCGTCCGGCGGCGTTCCGGCGCGTTTTTACGCCCGGCGGGAGTTGGGCTAACCTTATCTAGCGCCTTCCCGGCGCACGCCCCCAGGGGCACGCCTCCTTAGCTCAGTTGGCCAGAGCACCGCTCTTGTAAAGCGGGGGTCGTCGGTTCGAATCCGACAGGGGGCTCCACGCCACCTCCGGGTCTAAGCTGGATCCATCCGAATAATCAGCCTGCTGACTAAAGGAGGATGGGTGCCATGCCCAAGACCGGCAAGAACGACCATGCCCGCAGGGACGAGCTTCCCTCGACCCTGCAGCGTTCTGACCAGAAGGCCCAGGACACGTTCGCGAAAACCTACGATTCCGCCCTTGAGTCCTACGACCAGGACGAAGAGCGCGCTGCCCGTGCAGCCTACGCCTCCCTGAAGCACAGCTATGAGAAGGTGGGCGACCACTGGGAGCCCAAGGAAAAGCGCGGCCCCTCTGACAAGCACGCGGAGCAGGGCATCCGTTCGTCCGAACCCACCGCCGGCGGCGTCGATGCCAACGCCTCAAAGGAGCACCTCTACAAGCTCGCCAGGGAATTGGATGTCAAGGGCCGCTCGAAGATGGACAAGGACCAGCTGGTCCACGCTCTCCAGAAGGCCAATGACGCCGCTACCCGCAAAGCCCGCAGCAAATAGCCTGTGCTCTTGCCGTCCCGCCGTCCCAAGGTGTCGAATCAGAGGACACGTCCGGTCTGGTCGGCAATGATGCCAGGAGGTTCCAATGTCGGTGAAGAGCTCCAGGGAGTCAGCGCGGGCAGCGGGCGGCAGGAACGGGCCTGATTCGAAGCGGGCAGACCAGGCCGCCGGCATCGCGGCGCAGGACCCGGCCCGGATCCGGAACGTGGCCCTGGTGGGGCACTCCGGCGCCGGGAAGACCTTGCTGATCGAGGCGCTGCTGGCAGCCAACGGGGTGATTACCCGCAAGGGCTCCATCGCGGACGGGTCCACGGTCAGCGACTCGGACCCGGCAGCGGTCCACCAGCAACGCTCGGTCACGCTGTCGCTGGTGCCGCTGATGGTCGACGACGTCAAAGTGAACCTCCTGGACACCCCCGGCTACCCGGACTTCATCGGGGAGCTGAGGGCGGGGCTCAGGGCCTCGGATGCCGCCCTTTTTGTGGTGTCCGCCGTGGACGGCATCGACGCGACCACCACCGCGCTCTGGGCCGAGTGCGCGCACATGGGCCTGCCACGCGCCGTCGTCATCACCAGGGTGGACCACCCGCGGGCGGATTACGACGGCGCCCTGGCCGCCTGCCAGAAAGCGTTCGGCGACGGCGTGCTCCCGCTGTACGTCCCGGTGCCGGACGAAGGCGGGGCAGCCGGCCTCCTCGGCCTGCTGTCCCAGGAGGTGACTGACTACTCCTCCGGAGATCCCGCACCGGAGGTCCGTCCAGCCGCCCCGGAGGAACTTGCAGCCACCGGCGCCGCGCGGGGCGCCCTGGTCGAGGGCATCATCGCCGAGAGCGAAGACGAAACCCTGATGGACCGCTACCTGGAAGGGGAGGACATCGATACAGGGGTGCTGGCGGACGACCTGGAAACCGCCGTCGCCCGGGGCTCGTTCTTTCCCGTCCTGCCAACGTCCGCCGTCACAGGACTCGGCACGGCGGAACTGCTCGATGTCCTGGTGCGCGCCTTCCCGGCACCATTGGAAGGCAAACTGCCGGACACGACCGACCTCGCGGGGGAACCGGGTGGAAGACTGTCCTGCGATCCCGATGGGCCGCTCGCCGCTGAAGTAGTGCGGACCTCAAACGATCCCTTCCTGGGCCGCATCTGCCTGGTGCGGGTTTTCTCCGGGACGCTGCGGGAAGACACTCCTGTCCACGTAGGCGGACACGGCCTGGCTGACCGCGGGCACCAGGACCACGACACCGATGAACGAGTCACCCACATTTACTCCCCGTTGGGTGCCAGCCTGCGGCCTGTTCCCTTCTCCGTGGCAGGTGACATGTGCGCCCTGGCGAAGCTGGGCAGCGCTGAAACCGGGGACACCATTTCCGCCCGGGAAAGCCCACTGCTGCTGGCCACGTGGGAGATGCCCGAACCGCTGCTGCCGGTTGCCGTGGAAGCGGATTCCCGCAGCGACGAAGATGCGCTGGCCCGCAGCCTGGGCCGGATCGCGGCCGGGGATCCCACCCTGCGGGTGGAGCGGAACGCTGAAACGCACCAGCTGGTGTTGTGGTGCATGGGTGAGGCACACGCCGAGGTGGTCCTGGACCGGCTGCGGGAACAGGGCGTCAAACTGCACACCGTGGACGTGGTGACACCGCTGCGGGAGACCTTCGCTGCCCCCGCCACCGGCCATGGACGCCACGTCAAGCAGTCCGGCGGCCACGGCCAGTACGCCGTGTGCGACATCCAGGTTGAACCGCTGGACCGCGGCGGCGGGTTCGAATTCGTGGACAAGACAGTGGGCGGGGTCATCCCGGGAACGTTCATCCCGTCCATCGAAAAAGGAGTCCGGGCCCAAATGGACAGGGGAGTGTCTGCGGGTTTTCCCGTGGTGGACCTGCGGGTGACCCTGACCGGCGGGAAAGCCCACAGCGTCGATTCCTCCGACGCGGCATTCCAGGCGGCGGGGGCCCTGGCCCTCCGCGAGGCGGCGGCCGCCGGAAAAATCCAGCTCCTGGAACCGGTGTCCTCCGTGTCCATCACCGTTGCCGACGAACATGTGGGCACCGTGATGAGCGATTTGTCCGGCCGGCGCGGACGCCTCACCGGCACCACCTCCTCCGGCGAAGGGCTGACGGAGATCAGCGCCGAAGTCCCGGACCAGGAACTCCTGCGGTACGCAGTGGAACTGCGGGCCCTGACGGCAGGTACGGGCCGGTTCCGCCGGCAGTACCTGCGGCACGACCCCGTTCCCCCCAACTTCAGCCCGTCCTGATCCGCCCGGCCAGGAACAGCCCGAAGGGAACGGCCGCCGGTGAACGCCGCAGCACGAAAGATCCAGAACGTCTACCTGACGCTGACGCTGGGAAACACCCTTGCGGCGTCGTTCATCTGGGGCATCAACACGCTCTTCCTGCTCGATGCCGGGCTCACCAACCTGGAAGCCTTCGCGGCCAACGCCTTCTTCACGGCAGGCATGGTGCTCTTCGAGGTGCCCACCGGGGTGGTGGCCGACAGCTGGGGGCGCCGCACGTCCTTCCTGCTGGGCACTGTGACCCTGGCCGGGTCCACCTACCTGTACTACCTGCTGTGGCAGTTGTCGGCTCCGTTCTGGTGGTGGGCAGCAGTGTCTGCACTGCTGGGCCTTGGCTTCACCTTCTTCTCGGGGGCCGTGGAGGCCTGGCTGGTGGACGCCCTCCACTTTTCCGGCTACGACGGTGGCCTCGAAGTCGTCCTGGGCCGGGGCCAGATGGTTTCCGGCATCGCCATGCTGGCCGGGTCAGTTGCGGGCGGGGTCATTGCCCAGGCCACCAACCTGGGCGTGCCGTTCCTGCTGCGCGTCGCGGTGCTGGTGGCCATGTTCGCTGTTGCCTTCCTGCTCATGCACGACGTCGGCTTCACCCCCGAGCGGTCGGCGCACCCCCTGCAGGCCACCCGCGCAGTCCTGCAGGCCTCGGTGGACGGCGGACTGAAGAACCCCCCGGTGCGGTTCATGATGCTGGCCGCCCCGTTCACGGAGGGCGTGGGATTCTACGTTTTCTACGCCCTCCAGCCCTACCTTCTGCAGCTCTTCGGCGATCCCAGGGCCTACGCCATCGCAGGCCTGGCAGCAGCCATCGTTGCCGGCGCGGACATCGTGGGCGGCTGGCTTGCCCCGCTGGTCCGGAAGCTGGTCCGCCGGCGCACCACGGTACTGATCGCCTCCACCATCACCAGCTCCGTGGTCCTGGTGGTGCTCCTGGCCACCCACATCTTCTGGCTGGCCCTGGTGCTCCTGGCGCTCTGGGCGGTGGTTGCCTCCGCCGGCACCCCCGTGCGCCAGGCGTACCTCAACGACATGATCGCCTCGAAGCAGCGGGCCACCGTCCTGAGCTTCGCCTCGCTCATGGGGTCCAGCGGGGGAGTGGTGGTGCAGCCGCTGCTCGGGAGGACCGCGGACCTTTACGGCTACCCGGCGTCACTGGCCCTGGGCGGCGCGGTGCAGCTGCTGGCGGCCCCCTTCATCGTGCTGAGCCGCCGCCGGCGCTCGCCGGCAGATGCGGCAACCGGCGTGGCCGCGCCCTGAGCAGTTGCCCGGAACCGCCACGGGCGCACGCAGGAAGGCCCCCGCTGCCAGGACTCGGTCCGGGGCGGCGGGGGCCAACAGGTGCACGGGTGGGGTGTTTCCTACTTGATGCCTGCCTCCACCGTTTCGCTGGCGGCAGGCGCCGGTTTCTCTGCTGCCGGCGGAGGGCTGGTCTTGAGCTTGAAGCGCTTGCCAATGTTGCCGCCGCCACCGCTGCGGTTCTTGTTGAAGATGTCGAAGCCGACGGCGATAAGGAGCACCAGGCCCTTGATGAGCTGCTGGTAGTCGGTGCCCAGGCCCAGGATGGACATGCCGTTGTTGAGGACACCCATGATGAGGCCACCGATCATGGCTCCGGCCACTGTTCCGATGCCGCCGGTGACGGCGGCGCCGCCAATGAACGCCGCGGCGATGGAGTCGAGTTCGAAGCCGGTTCCGCCGGCCGGCTGTGCCGAGTTGAGGCGGGCGGTGAAGACCAGGCCGGCCAGTGCGGCCAGGACGCCCATGTTCACGAAGAGACGGAAGGTAACGGCCTTGGTCTTGATGCCTGACAGCTCAGCTGCGTGGAGGTTGCCGCCGATGGCGTACGTGTGGCGCCCGAAGACGCTGTTGTTCATCAGGGCGGTGTAGGCGATTACCAGTGCGGCCAGCACCACCAGGACGATCGGCGTGCCCCGGTAGGACGCCAGCAGGAAGGTGATGACGAGCATGAGCAGGGCCGTGAAGGCGGTCTTGATGACGAACCAGACCAGGGGTTCGCTTTCGAGATCGAACTTCCGGCGGATCCTGCGCTCCTTGAGCGCCTGGATCAGCAGGGCAACCGTGGCGCCAACGCCCAGGATGACGGTGAGCCATTCCAGCACGGAGGTGCCGCCGGAGATGTCCGGGAGGAATCCTCCGCCCAGGGCCCGCAGCTCGGCGGGGAAGGGGGTGATCTGCTGGTTCTTCAGGGTGATGAGGGTCAGCCCCCGGAAGATCAGCATGCCCGCCAGCGTGACGATGAAGGCCGGGATCCCCACGTAGGCGATCCAGTAGCCCTGCCAGGCACCCACCAGGGCGCCGACCAGCAGGCAGGCTGGGATGGCGGCCCACCACGGCCAGCCCCAGTGCACGATCATGACACCGGCCACGGCGCCGATGAACCCGGCCACCGACCCGACGGAAAGGTCGATGTGCCCGGCGATGATCACCATCACCATGCCGATGGCCAGGATGAGGATGTAGCTGTTCTGGACCACCAGGTTGGTGACGTTCTGCGGTTCCAGCAGGATCCCGCCCGTCAGTCCCTGGAACAGCAGGACGATCAGGATCAGGGCAACGAAGATGCCGACCTGGCGGAGGCGGCTGGTGAGGAATCCGAGCGATTCTCGTAGGGCGGACATTTCGCTATTCCTTCTCTTTGGTCATGTAGTGCATCAGGGTCTCCTGTGTGGCCTCGGCGATGGGCACCTCACCGGTGATGTGCCCGGCAGCGAGGGTGTAAATTCGGTCGCAGATGCCCAGGAGCTCGGGAAGCTCCGAGGAAATCACAATGACGGCTTTTCCTTCGGCAGCGAGTTTGGCGATGATCGTGTAGATCTCGTACTTGGCCCCGACATCGATTCCGCGGGTGGGCTCATCGAGGATGAGTACGTCCGGGTCGGAGAACATCCATTTGCTCAGTACCACCTTCTGCTGGTTTCCGCCGGACAGCTTCCCGGTGATGGCGGCCACCGACGGGGCTTTGATGTTCATGCTCGTGCGGTAGCCGTTGGCCACCACGGTTTCCTGGTTCTTGTCCACGAAGCCGCGCTTGGCGAGCTTGCGCAGGGCTGCCAGGGAAATGTTCCGCTTGATGTCCTCGATGAGGTTCAGCCCGTAGTGCTTCCGGTCCTCGGTGGCGTAGGCGATGCCGTGCCTGATGGCGTCGGACACCGTTGCGGTGTTGATTTCCTCGCCGTACTTGTAGACCTTGCCGGAGGTGGCGGTGCCGTAGGTGCGGCCGAAGACGCTCATGGCAAGTTCGGTGCGGCCGGCACCCATGAGGCCGGCAAGGCCCACCACCTCGCCCTTCCTGACGTGGAGGTTGGCGTTGTTGACCACCATGCGGCTGTGGTCCTGGGGGTGGCGCACGGACCAGTCCTCAATCCGCAGCACTTCCTCGCCGATTCGCGGCTCGCGGTCCGGGTACAGGCTCTCCAGGTCCCGGCCCACCATGCCGCGGATGATCCGCTCCTGGGTGATCTGGCCTTCGTCGAGCCGCAGGGTCTCGATAGTCCTGCCGTCCCGGATGATGGTGACGGCGTCCGCCACCTTGCGGATCTCATTGAGTTTGTGGCTGATGATGATGCTGGTGACGCCCTGGCCCTTCAGGTGGAGGATCAGGTCCAGCAGGTGGCCGGAATCCTCGTCATTGAGGGCGGCCGTGGGCTCGTCCAGGATCAGCAGCTTCACTTCCTTGGACAATGCCTTGGCGATTTCCACCAGCTGCTGCTTACCGACACTGATGTGCTGCACGGGGGTGACAGGATTCTCGTCCAGGCCAACGCGGGCCAGCAGCTTGGCTGCCTCGAGGTTGGTCTTGCGCCAGTCCACCCATCCATTGGTGGCCTGTTCATTGCCCAGGTAGATGTTCTCGGCGATGGAGAGGAACGGGCTCAGGGCCAGTTCCTGGTGGATGATGACAATCCCGCGCTTCTCGCTGTCCGAGATGCTGGAGAAGTTGCAGGGTTCGTTCTCGAACAGGATCTCCCCGTCGAAAGTGTTGTGTGCATAGACGCCGGACAACACTTTCATGAGCGTTGATTTGCCGGCCCCGTTTTCACCGCAGATGGCGTGGACCTCGCCACGGTTCACATCCAGGGTGACGTCCTGCAGCGCTTTCACGCCCGGGAACGTCTTGGTGATTCCTCGCATTTGAAGAATGGGTGTGTTCATCGTCAATTCCCACTGACTGGTCGAAGCTGGGCCTTCCTGCTGCTGCAGGAGGCTGCGGGCGGGGCTGTGGCCGGATGGAGGTCCGGCCACAGCCCCCGGGTGCTGACTACTTGACGTCGGAGTCCTTGTAGTAACCCGAGTCGATCAGTTCCTTCTTGTAGTTGTCCTTGGTGATGATCACGGACTTCAGCAGGAAGGCCGGGACAACCTTGACCTTGTTGTTGTAGGTCTTGGTGTCGTTGGTTTCCGGTTCCTGGCCCTTGAGGACAGCATCAACCATCTTGACGGCCTGCGCGCCGAGCTGGCGGGTGTCCTTGAAGATGGTGGAGTACTGCTCGCCGGCGACGATGGACTTCACGGAACCCTTTTCGGCGTCCTGGCCGGTTACCACGGGCAGGCTTCCCTTGGCGTAGCCGCCGGTGCTGGTGAGGGCCGAGATGATGCCGATGGACAGGCCGTCATACGGGGACAGGACGCCGTTCAGCTTGGTGCCGGAGCTGTACGCGGAGGTGATGATGTCCTCCATGCGCTTCTGGGCCACGGGTGCCTGCCAGCGGAGGATCGCTGCCTGCTCAAACTTGGTCTGTCCGCTGGGGACCTTCAGGGTGCCGGCATCCATGTACGGCTTGAGGGTGTCCATGGCGCCGGTCCAGAAGAAGTTGGCGTTGTTGTCGTCGGGGCTGCCCGCGAAAAGCTCGATGTTGAAGGGGCCCTTGCCGTCCACCTTCTTGCCGCTGGCATCGACCAGGCCCAGCCCGGTCAGCAACGAGGTGGCCTGCTGGACACCAACCGTGTAGTTGTCGAACGTGGTGTAGTAGTCGACGTTGGGCGTGCCGTTGATGAGGCGGTCGTACGCGATGACCTTGACGTTCTGCTCCTTGGCCTTGGCCAGGACGTCAGTCAGGGTGGTGCCGTCAATGGCGGCGATGATCAGGGCCTTGGCGCCCTTGGTCAGCATGTTCTCGATCTGCGACACCTGCGTGGGGATATCGTCATTGGCGAACTGCAGGTCCGTCTTGTAGCCGAGGTCCTTCAGGGACTTCTCCACGTTGGCGCCGTCAGCGATCCACCGTTCGGATGTCTGCGTGGGCATTGAAATGCCTACCAGTGAATCACTGGGCTTGGCGGCACCGCTGGATTCGCTGGCCCCGCCGCGGGAGCCGCAACCTGTGGCGCCCACCGTCAGGGCGAGGACAAGGGCCACCGCGCCCATCAGTTTTTTGATTCTCACCATTTTCTCCTTCCGCGGCAGCACTGCCGCGAAGTGTTGGTGGACCAGGCAGCACCAGTGCTCCCTGGTCCTGGCCACATTGTTGATGTGTCGGTTCAATATAGACCGGTTTGTGAACGCTAACAAGAGTGCCCGGCAGGAATTTCGGAAACTTTTCGGCTTCATTGACTTCTTCTTTGTTAGCGTTCACACTTGCTGCAGCACATAGCTACACCCTGACCCCTACAAACCCGGTAATGAGGCCTAAGCCTCCCGGACGGAGGCAACCCCATGCCAGATGCGCTGTTCACTCCCGGCTCCGAGTCCCGCCATGACCATTGCGTCATCGGGGTGGATTACGGAACCCTTTCAGGCCGTGCCGTGGTGGTGCGTGTCCGCGACGGCAAGGAACTGGGCAGCGCCGTCCATGAGTACCCCCACGCCGTGGTTACCGACGTCCTGCCCCGGGACACCGCGGGCGACGCCGGCGCCCGCCTTCCCGGGGAATGGGCACTTCAGGTGCCCAACGACTACCGGGACGTCCTGCGGACCGCCGTCCCCGCCGCGGTGGCGGACGCCGGGATCGACCCCGCCGCCGTCGTCGGCATTGCCACGGATTTCACTGCCTGCACCATGGTTCCGGTTAAGTCGGACGGCACGCCCCTCAACGAACTGCCCGGCTTCGCCAACCGCCCGCACGCCTATGTAAAGCTCTGGCGCCACCATGCTGCGCAGGGCCAGGCCGACCGGATCAACCGGCTTGCCGCTGAACGGGGGGAGGACTGGCTTCCCCGTTACGGGGGCCTGATCTCCTCCGAATGGGAATTCGCCAAGGGGCTGCAGCTGCTGGAGGAGGACCCGGAGGCCTACGCCGCGATGGACCACTGGGTGGAGGCTGCGGACTGGATCGTCTGGCAGCTCTGCGGCCGGTATGTCCGCAACGCCTGCACTGCCGGCTACAAGGGCATCTACCAGGATGGCCGGTATCCGTCGGAGGATTTCCTGGCCGCCCTGAACCCGGACTTCAAGGACTTTGTCAGCTCCAAGCTGGAGCACACCATCGGCCAGCTGGGGGACGCCGCCGGCACCCTGACGGCGGAGGCAGCCGCCTGGACCGGGCTGCCGGAGGGCATCGCGGTGGCCGTGGGAAACGTTGACGCCCATGTCACGGCCCCGGCCGCGAAGGCGGTGGACTCCGGCCAGCTGGTGGCGATCATGGGCACCTCCACCTGCCACGTCATGAACGGCAGCGAGCTGCGCGAGGTACCGGGAATGTGCGGTGCCGTGGATGGTGGCATCGTGCCGGGCCTGTGGGGCTACGAGGCCGGACAGTCAGGCGTGGGAGACATCTTCGGCTGGTTCACCAAGTACGGCGTCCCGCCCGAATACCACCAGGCTGCCGAGGGCGCCGGACTGGGGATCCACGAGTACCTCACCGAACTGGCATCCCGGCAGGCCATCGGAGAGCACGGCCTGATCGCGCTCGACTGGCATTCCGGCAACCGTTCGGTCCTGGTGGACCACGAGCTTTCGGGCATTGTGGTGGGCCAGACCCTGGCCACAAGGCCCGAGGACACCTACCGCGCGCTGCTGGAAGCCACCGCCTTTGGAACCCGCACCATCGTGGACGCCTTCCGCGACGCCGGGGTTCCGGTCAAGGAATTCATCGTGGCCGGCGGCCTGCTCAAGAACAAACTCCTGATGCAGATCTACGCAGACGCCACCGGCCTGCAGCTGTCCACCATCGGCTCGGATCAGGGTCCGGCCCTGGGATCGGCCATCCACGCTGCTGTCGCAGCGGGCGAATACGCGGACATCCGTGCGGCCGCCGCGGCCATGGGCGCCGAGCCCGGGGAGGTCTACACCCCAATTCCCGAAAACGCGGCCGCTTACGAAGAACTGTTCCAGGAATACAAGGCCCTCCACGACTACTTCGGCAGGGGCGGCAACGACGTCATGCACCGGCTCAAGGCCATCCAGCGCAAAGCCGCGCGCACCGGCCTCTCCGGCGCAGGCTCCGTTTCCGAATCACCCGTGGAGGTGTCCGCATGAGCGCCGCAGCAGGCGCCGGAACCGGCCTCCTGGAAACCATCGCCCGTGTCCGGGCGGAGGTGTGCGCCCTGCACGCCGAGCTGACCCGGTATGGCCTGGTGGTGTGGACCGCGGGCAACGTCTCCGCCCGCGTGCCCGGCACCGACCTCATGGTCATCAAGCCCTCCGGTGTCTCGTACCAGGACCTGGCCCCGGAGCAGATGATCGTGACCGACCTGTACGGCACCCCGGTCAGGGGCACCAACCTTGGTGGGGGCGGCACGGTGGACTGGGGCAACCCGCCGCTGTCGCCGTCGTCGGACACCGCCGCGCACGCCTATGTGTACCGGCACATGCCGGAGGTGGGCGGGGTGGTGCATACCCACTCCACCTACGCCACCGCCTGGGCCGCCCGGGGCGAAGCCATCCCGTGCGTGCTGACCATGATGGGGGACGAGTTCGGCGGCTCCATCCCGGTGGGCCCGTTCGCGCTGATCGGCGACGACTCGATCGGCCACGGGATCGTGGAGACACTGAAGAATTCCAAATCCCCGGCGGTCCTGATGCAGAACCACGGCCCGTTCACCATCGGCAAGGACGCCCGGTCCGCCGTGAAGGCCGCCGTCATGTGCGAGGAAGTGGCCCGCACCGTGCACATTTCCCGGCAACTGGGCGAGCCGCTGCCCATCAACCAGGACCACATCGACTCCCTCTACGCCCGCTACCAGAACGTTTACGGCCAATAACCGGCCCAAGACTCTTCCCAGGAGAATCCATGAGCACCGCAGCAAACACCTCCCTCGACGGCTACGAAGTCTGGTTCCTCACCGGCAGCCAGCACCTCTACGGGGAGGAAGTCCTCAAGCAGGTGGCCGCCCAGTCGCAGGAGATCGCCAACCAGCTCAATGCCTCCTCGTCGGTTCCCGTGCGGATCGTGTGGAAGCCGGTCCTGACCGACTCCGATGCCATCCGGCGCACCGCCCTGGAGGCAAACTCGGATGACTCGGTCATCGGAGTGACGGCCTGGATGCACACCTTCAGCCCGGCCAAGATGTGGATCCAGGGCCTGGACCTGCTGCGCAAGCCCCTGCTGCACCTGCATACGCAGGCCAACCGCGACCTGCCATGGGCGGACATCGACTTCGACTTCATGAACCTGAACCAGGCCGCCCACGGCGACCGCGAATTCGGCTACATCCAGTCCCGCCTGGGCATCGCCCGGAAGACCGTCGTCGGGCACGTCTCCAACCCCGAGGTAGCCCGCCAGGTGGGCTCCTGGCAGCGCGCCGCCGCCGGCTGGGCCGCCGTCCGGAGCCTGAAGCTCACCCGCTTCGGCGACAACATGCGCAACGTCGCCGTGACCGAAGGCGACAAGACCGAGGCCGAGCTGCGCTTCGGCGTCGCGGTCAACACCTGGTCCGTCAACGAGCTCGCGGACGCCGTCCACGGTGCTGCAGAGTCCGACGTCGACGCCCTGGTGGCCGAGTATGAGGACCTTTACGACGTGGTGCCGGAGCTCCGCGCAGGCGCGGCCCGGCACGAATCGCTGCGGTATGGCGCCCGGATCGAACTGGGCCTGCGCAGCTTCCTGGAAGGCAATGGCTCCGCCGCCTTCACCACGTCCTTCGAGGACCTCGGTGCCCTCCGCCAGCTGCCGGGCCTGGCCGTGCAGCGGCTCATGGCCGCCGGGTACGGGTTCGGCGCCGAGGGCGACTGGAAGACCGCCATCCTGGTCCGCGCCGCCAAGGTGATGGGCGCCGGCCTGCCCGGCGGCGCATCCCTCATGGAGGACTACACGTACCACCTGGAACCCGGCTCCGAAAAGATCCTGGGCGCCCACATGCTCGAGGTTTGCCCCTCCCTCACGGCAGCAAAGCCGCGGCTGGAAATCCACCCCCTGGGTATCGGCGGCAAGGAAGACCCTGTCCGGTTGGTGTTCGACGCCGACGCCTCGCCGGGCGTCGTCGTCGCCCTGTCCGACATGCGGGACCGTTTCCGCCTGGTGGCCAACGCCGTCGACGTCGTTCCCCTGGACCAGCCGCTGCCCAACCTCCCCGTGGCCCGCGCCCTGTGGGAGCCGAAGCCGGACTTCGCCACCTCGGCCGCCGCCTGGCTGACCGCCGGCGCCGCCCACCACACCGTGCTCTCCACCCAGGTGGGCATGGACGTCTTCGAGAACTTCGCCGAAATCGCCAAAACCGAACTGCTCACCATCGACGAAGGCACCACCATCCGCCAGTTCAAGAAGGACCTGAACTGGAACGCCGCCTACTACAAACTGGCCGGCGGGATCTGACCCAGTGGCACGGCTGAGGTGCCGGCCCCGGCGGCTGCCATGGAGCGGAACCCCGTGACGGACGGCAGGCCACCCCGGCTGCCAACGCTCGAGGACGTGGCGGAACTGGCCGGGGTTTCGCACCAGACCGTGTCACGGGTGGTCAACAGCCACCCCAATGTCAGCTCCGGCACGCGCGGCAAGGTGGAAGCGGCGATTGCCGCACTCGGCTACCGCCGCAACACCGCCGCGCGGAGCCTGGTCACCCGGCGCTCGCAGACCATCGGCGTCCTGGGCAGCGAGCTCTCGCAGTACGGCCCTGCCAACACCCTGCTGGGAGTGGAACGTGCTGCACGGGACGCAGGATACTTCGTCAGCGTCGCGGCGCTGCGGGAGGTCAACCGGGACGCGATCCTGGACGCCGTCCGGCACTTCCTGGACCAGTCGGTGGACGGAATAGTAGTGATCGTCCCGCACCTGGAGACGCTGGCCGCCCTGGCGGAACTGCCCATTGGAGTGCCGGTGGTGGCCGTCGGTCCCAACGGAAATGACTCCGTAGGCGGGGTCAAGGTGGACCAGCGCCGCGGCGCGGAACTGGCAGTGGAACACCTCATCGGGCAGGGGCACGTCCGGATCGGACACGTCGCGGGGCCACAGGACTGGATCGACGCCGTAGCCCGCGCCGAGGGCTGGCGGGGAGCCCTGGTCTCCGCCGGGCTCGAGGCAGACCTGATCATCGAGGGCGACTGGAGCGCGGGCAGCGGATACGGGATCGGCAGGCGGCTGGCAGCCGGCCGCAGGGCCACGGCTCTCTTCGTCGGCAACGACCAGATGGCCCTCGGGGTCCTGCGTGCCCTAAATGAGGCAGGCATCAAGGTGCCCGGGGACGTATCCGTGGTGGGCTTCGACGACCAGCCCGAAGCCGGCTATTTCAGTCCCCCGCTGACGGTGGTCCGGCAGGACTTTGAAGAACTGGGCCGGCGGTGCATGGACATGATGCTCACTGCGTTCGATGGCACGGGCGGCCCGCGGACCCTTGTTGTGGAGCCCGAGCTCATCCTGCGCAGCAGCACGGCCCCGCCGGTGCGGTAACGCCGGGGCCGCGGAATTAATCCGGAGGAGACGGCGGCGAAACGTGGCCACAACAATAGCTGCGTAGGTTTCAGGCATGACGCCTACCCTGTTCGTCCGGCTCCGCGGCTGGCTGCTGGACACCCTCACTTTCGACTCCGAAACGGACGCCGCCGGCGCCATGGCTGACGCCACCCGGTGGGGCTGGCTGCCGGCCTTGAGCGGGGTGTCCGTCGGAGCCGGCCACGCCCGCTCGGTGCACGCAGCAACAACGGCAGAAACCGGCCCAATGTCTGGTTAAGCACACTATTGCGCCAGTAGCGGGATAATGCCCTAAACTGCTTCACTGAGGTGCCTGAAATGGCGCTGCGCAGCAACGAAAGTGAACATGCTATGGCTACCGATTACGATGCTCCACGCAAGCAGGAAGAAGAGTCGCCGGCCGACTCTCTCGAGGCCCTCCAGGCATCACGGAGCGGCAACGCGCAGACCGCGGTTATCGATGTCGACGAGAACGACACCGCTGAAGGTATCGACCTGCCCGGCGCCGACCTGTCCAACGAGGAACTGACCGTCATTGTGGTTCCCGAGCAGTCTGACGAGTTCACCTGCTCGTCGTGCTTCCTGGTCCGCCACCGGTCGCAGGTTGCCCGCGAAAAGGACGGCCTGAAGTACTGCCGCGACTGCGAAGGCTAAATCTCCATCCTGGTTTCCCGGCGCCGGCCACCTCACACGAGGTGGCCGGCGCTTCTTTGTCCTGTGCTGCTCTGGTCCGGCTGCTTGGCCCGGTGCCGCCGTCGTTACCAAAATGACCCCTCGTTTCCGCCCTCGAACGCTCCTACGCTGGAAGCATCCAATGGCTCTCATTTTGGATGGCACTGCAATGAAAAAGTTCTTCATCTGGCTCGCAGCCGTCCTGCTGGCTGCAGGCCTGGGCCTGGTGGTTCCGGGCGCCGCCTCGGCAACCACGTCGTACTGCGGACTCACGTGGGGTTCGCTGATGAAGTCGGACGGCGCCATGGGCGGCGCACCCGTGACCAATGTCCGGACCGGGCAGCACTATTGCTTTGACCGGCTGGTGGTTGACCTAAGCGGCGCGCCGGCCCCCGGCTACACGGTCCGCTACGTCCCCCAGATCATCCAGGACGGCTCGGGAGCAGTGGTGCCAACGCGGGGCGGCGCCCGGCTGCAGGTCGTCGTCAATGCGCCGGCCTATGACAACAACGGCCAGCCCACCTACACCCCTGCCGACAAGGCTGAGCTCTCCAACGTTTCGGGCTACCAGACCTTCCGCCAGGTGGTTTGGGCCGGAAGCTTCGAGGGCCAGACCACCATCGGGCTCGGCGTCCGTGCCCGGCTGCCGTTCCGGGTGTTCACCCTCGACGGCCCGGGCTCCGGCTCACGCCTGGTGGTCGACGTGGCGCACTACTGGTGAGCCATCCGGCGTCGTCAACACAAAAGGTGCCGTGCCCCTGGCGGGGGCACGGCACCTTTCTGGGCTGGCGGCTATTCCGGAACGACGAGCGCAGGGGTGTCCTGCTTAAGGGTTTCGCCGCGGAAGAAGCCCGGGTGAGTGCGGGACATGACCAGCATGGCCACGGCGCCCAGGGCCAGGATGCCGACGCCCAGGATGAACACCAGGCCCACGCCGAACACCTCGGAACCGCTGCCGAACTCCGGTGCCAGGCTGTCCACGGCGGTCTGGACAAACACCACGAACAGGCCCACGCCGCCCACCACCGGGCATACCAGCCGCAGCACGAAGTGGCGCACGCTGTTGAACAGGCTGTGGCGGAAGTACCAGGTGCAGGCCAGGGCGGTGAGGCCGTAGTAGAAGCAGATCATGAGGCCCAGGGCCAGGATGGTGTCGTTCAGGACGTTCTCGCTGACCACGTGCATCACTGCGTAGAACCCCGCTGACATCACGCCGGCGGCGATGGTGGCGAAGCCCGGCGTGGCGAACTTCCTGCTCATTCTGCTGAAGGGTTCCGGCAGTGCGCCGTAGTGGGCCATGGCCAGCAGGCTGCGCGACGGCGACATGAAGGTTGACTGCAGGGACGCAGCGGAGCTGGAGAGCACGGCGAGGGACATCAGGATGGCGAACGGGCCCATGATGGGGGAGGCCAGTGCGGTGAAGATGTTTTCGTGGTTTTCAGCGTTGTTCAGGCCGTTGCCGGTATCACCGACGCCGGCAAACATCATGGTGGCGATGCTGACCAGCAGGTAGATGGCCAGGACGATGACGGCGGTCAGGGTGCCTGCCACGCCGGCGGTCTTCTTGCCGTTGGCCGTTTCCTCGTTCACGGTGAGGCAGACGTCCCAGCCCCAGTACACGAAGATCGACAGGGAGATGCCGGCGGCAATCTGACCGAACGTCTCGATCTTGGTGACATCGAACCACTCCCAGCTGAACGGGATGGCCGTTTCCGAGGTGGACCAGTTGGCAAAGGCCATCACGACGAACAGGCCCAGCACCAGCAACTGGAAGCCCACCAGGCTGTACTGCACCAGCTTGGTGGTGTGCAGGCCGCGGTAGCTGACCCAGACGGCCAGCGCCACGAAGACGAAGCAGGTAATGACGTTCAGGGCTTTGTTGTCCGCCAGGTCCGCCAGTTCGGGGGAGCCGGTGAGCTGTGACAGGAAGAGGTAGAAGAAGTCGACGGCGACGCCCGCCAGGTTGGACAGCACGATGATGTTTGCTGCCAGCAGGCCCCAGCCGCCCATCCAGCCCACCCACGGGCCAAAGGCCTTGGTGACCCAGGTGAAGGTGGTGCCGCTGTCCGGAGAGTCGGCGTTGAGTTCCCGGTAGGCCAGCGAGACCAGGATCATGGGGATGAACCCGATGAGGAAGATGACGGGCAGCTGGAGGCCGGCTTCATTGACGGTGGGTCCCAGTGCGCTGGTGAGGGTGTAGGCGGGGGCGATGGTTGAAATGCCCAGCACGACGACGGCCAGGAGCCCGAGCTGGCCGCCCTTGAGTCCTTTGGCACTGACGCCGTCCGCGGAGGGGGCGTGGGCGTGCGGACCGGGTTTGGCAGTACTGGTGCGGATTGTCTCTGTCATGGCACCACTTTCTGGAAGGCTGTGAGACGGAGGTCACTATATGAATGGCGTTCATTTAGTATGGGGGTGGCGGGCGTGTGATGCAAGACGCAATATGAATCACGTTCGTTTATGACTGGTTTTCGAAATTAGTAAGCCCACTGAGAAATTGTCTTTAGCCCTGCCGCCGCGCCGTCCACGGCTGGTAGCGTCTGCCGTACTGGACCAATTGAGGAGGACGCATGAAAGCTTCACCGACACTGACCAACAACCTGCAGGCCGTCCTGGCGGACCTGATCGAGCTCCACATCCAGGGCAAGCAGGCGCACTGGAACATCGTGGGCACCAACTTCCGCGACCTCCACCTGCAGCTCGATGAGATCGTCGACGCCGCCCGCCAGTTCGCCGACGACACCGCCGAGCGCATGCGTGCCCTGCACGCGCTTCCGGACGGCCGCAGCTCCACCGTGGCCGGGACCACCAGCCTGGCCCAGTTCCCTGACGGGCTCATCAGCACCGGGGATGCCATTGAGCTAATTGTCGCCGCCATGGAAGCTGCCGTTGGCACCATGCGCAAGGTCCACGACGAAGTGGATGAGGAAGACCCCACCTCCGCGGACCTCCTGCACGAGTTCATCGCCAGGCTGGAGCAGTTCGCCTGGATGGTGCAGGCCGAGAAGATGAAGCCCACCGCCAAGGTCACGGCCCCCGACTCCAAGTAGCGGACATCCGTCAGGGCGTCCTGCGCCGGGGTTGCCCCGGCGCAGGACGCTTTTTTGCCCCGGACAGCACTGCCGTTGTACTGCTAGGCCGCTTTGGGAACTTTCCGAAGCACGACGGCGGCGAGCACTGCCGCCGTCGCCATCAGTGCCAGCCCAATTGCGGCCGTGATGTGCACGCCGGAATCGAACGCGGCGGCCGCGGCATCCCGGACTGCCCCCGCGACTGATTCCGGCAGCAGGCCGGCCGCCTCCACCGCGCCGGCCAGCGTTTCCCCGGCGTTGTGCAGTGAGGCTCCGGGCAGCATGGCCTCCAGCCCTGCCGGCAGCCGGAGGTTCTGCTGGTAGGACGCGGTCAGGATGGAGCCCAGCACGGCAGTCCCCAGCAGCGAGCCCACCTCGTAGCCCGTCTCGGAAATCGCCGCCGCAGCGCCTGATTTCGCCGGCGGGGCCGAGCCGAGGATGAGGTCGTTCGAGATGGTTTCCGCCGTGCCGACGCCCAGCGCCAGGACCAGCAGTGCTGCCAGCAGCAGGGAAGGCCCGCCGTCGTGGTTTCCGAAGGCCACCATGCTGTAGCCGACGGCGCTGAAGGACAGGCCCGCGGCCACTACGTACCCCGGGCGGACCTTCCGGACCAGCGGGACTACCACCAGGCCTGCCGCCACTGTGGCTGCCAGGGCCGGAAGCATGGCAATGCCTGCCGCGGACGGCGTCATCCCCTCCAGGAGTTGGAGGTGCTGGGCAAGGAAAAGGATGAATCCGTTGAAGGAAAACAGGGCCAGGATGTTGGCGCTGATGGCCATGCTGAACACCCTGTTCCGGAACAGCGACATGTCCAGCAGGGGGTATTCCAGGCGTTGCTGGCGGCGCACGAACACGATCCCCATGACCACGCCGAAGGCGATGCTGCCCAGCCCGGCCGTGCCCGGGCCTTCGGTGGCTACTGACTTGATGCCGTACACCACGGGCACCATGACCAGCATGGAGAGCAGGACGCTTGGGATATCCACCCTGCCCGGCGCGGGATCCTTTGATTCCGGAATGAAGGCCGGCCCCAGAGCCAGCAGGGGCAGCATGAGCGGCACGGCCACCAGGAAGACGGCGCCCCACCAGAAGTGCTCCACCAGCCATCCACCCAGGATGGGGCCCAGGGCGGCGCCGCCGGAGAATCCGGCCGCCCAGATGGCCACTGCAAGCCGCCGGCGGTTGGGTTCCGGGAATATATTGCGGATCAGCGACAGGGTGGACGGCATCAGCATGGCGCCGAAGAACCCGAGCGCCGCGCGGCCGGCGATCAGCCACTCCGGGGTGGGCGCGAAGGCTGTGGCGGCGGACAGTCCGGCGAAGCCCAGGCTGCCGATGACCAGCAGCCGCCGCCGCCCAATCCGGTCGCCGAGGCTTCCCATTGACACCAGCAGCCCGGCCAGGACCAGCGGATAGGAGTCCACGATCCACAGCAGCTGCAGGCCGGTCGGTTCCAGGGCGCGTGCGATGGCGGGCAGGGCAAACGTCAGGGCCGTGTTGTCCACTGCCACCAGCAGCACGGGAAACATCAGCAGCCCCAGCGCAAGCCAATCCCGCCACGGAGGCCGCGCGGCGGTGCTGTCCCGTTGGGTGGGGGCCGGGCTGATGGAAGTCGTCATGCAATAACTGTACCGTCTGGACGGTACAGTTTGAAAACGCGGGCATTCCTTCTTCCCTGCCGGTGAAGGGCATGATGGAAGGCATGCCCCGAAAGCCTGTAGCCCGTGATGCGGTCCTTGACGCCTTCGAGTCCCTGCTGATCGACGTGGGGGAGCGCGCTGCAACCCTCGACGCCGTAGCCCGGAAGGCCGGGGTGTCCAAAGGTGGCCTCCTCTATCACTTTCCCAACAAGGAAGCGCTCATCTCCGTGCTGCTTGACCGCCTGGAAGGCCTGGCCAAGGCGGACGCCGACGCGATGGCTTCGGCCAGCGAAGGTGCTGCCGCGTATTTCATCCGCTCCTCCGTCTGGGCGGATACTCCGCTTGACCGGGTCATCGTGGCTGCCACGCGGCTTGCCGAGGTGGCACATGAAGAGACCCGCCGCCGGTTCGCCGCCATCCAGCAGCGGTGGCTGGACGAGATCGCAGCAGATGTGGGGCACGGCCTGGCCAAGGCTGTCCTGTATATGGGTGACGGGTTGTACTTCAATGCCATGCTTTCCGTGGGCCCGGCGCCGGAAGGCGGAGCGGCCGCTGATGTGGAGGAACTCCTGGCTGCTTTGGAACGGCTCCGCAGGTAGTTTTCCATTTGCCGGGAGGGCTTGTGGCGTAGGACAATGGAGAGTTGTGAGGGCTGTCACCGGCCGTCAGCATCAACAAATGAATAGCCTTTGATCTGCGGCGGGAGAGTTCTGCCGGAAGTACAGGCAGGCGCCGTAGGAGCAAATCCTCCCCAGGAATCTCGCAGGCCCCTGTACCGCCGCGGCGAGGCACCTCTGGAAAGCAGCAGGCAGTTGTCCGGCCTCCCTTGGGGGAAGCGAGACGGCTGTTGTGCTCACCGACGGTGCAAGCGGGTCCTGCCCAGGCAGGCAACGCGGAAACTCTCAGGTCCAATACAGAGCGGGGAGGGACCCGAATAGCTGTGGCGTACCCTGCGCCGCCTGAATAAATGGAGTTCCTTCGTGTCGGTTACCCCAGCCTCCACCACCTTCGTAGACCGCCACATTGGTGCACGCCGCCAGGACGACGTCGACGCCATGCTCAAAGCCGTTGGTTACGGCACGGTCGATTCCCTGGTGGACACCGCCGTACCCAAAGTCATCCGCCAGGAAACAGCCCTCCGCCTGCAGGATGCCCTCAGCGAAGTTGAAGTCCTTGCGGAACTGCGCAGGCTCGCCGCCAAGAACAAGACCGCCGTGCAACTGATCGGCCAGGGCTACTACGACACCATCACCCCTGCTGTCATCCGCCGGAACATCCTCGAGGCCCCGGCCTGGTACACCGCCTACACCCCGTACCAGCCCGAGATTTCCCAGGGCCGGCTCGAGGCACTGCTGAATTTCCAGACCATGGTCCAGGACCTGGTGGGCCTGCCGATCGCCAACGCCTCGCTGCTGGATGAAGCCACCGCCGTGGCCGAGGCCGTGCTGCTGATGCGCCGCTCCAACAAGACCAAGCCTGCAGCGGACGGCAAGACTGTCCTGGACATCGACGTGCTGCCGCAGACCATCGCCATCGTCAAGGGCCGCGCCGAGGCGCTCGGCTTCGAAGTTGAGGTCGCCGACCTGTCCAACGGCCTGCCCGACGGCGACATCAACGGCATCGTGCTCCAGCAGCCCGGTGCCTCCGGGCGGGTCTGGGACCAGTCCGCCACTATTGCGGCGGCGAAGGAGCGCGGCGCACTGGTCACCGTGGCCGCTGACCTGCTTGCACTGACCCTGATCACTCCTCCGGGCGAGCAGGGCGCCGACATCGCCGTCGGCTCCACGCAGCGCTTCGGGGTGCCGTTGTTCTTCGGCGGCCCGCACGCCGCATACATGGCGGTCCGCAAGGGCCTGGAGCGGTCGCTGCCCGGCCGCCTGGTGGGTGTGTCAAAGGACGACGCAGGGGTTCCCGCGTACCGCCTGGCGCTGCAGACCCGCGAGCAGCACATCCGCCGCGAAAAGGCCACGTCCAACATCTGCACCGCGCAGGCCCTGCTGGCCATCGTTTCCTCGATGTACGCCGTCTACCACGGCCCCGACGGGCTGAAGGCGATTGCGGAAACGACGCACGGCCACGCCCGGGTGCTGGCGGCCTCGCTGGCGGCTGCCGGTGTGGAGGTGCTGCACACGAGCTTCTTCGACACCCTTACCGTCCGCGTCCCCGGACGCGCTGCCGCGCTTGTCGCCGATGCCGAAGCGCGCGGCATCAACCTGCGTTCCATCGACGCCGATACCGTGGGCATCTCGCTCGATGAAACCACGACGGCGGCCATCGTCGCCGACGTCGCGGACGTCTTTGGGGCCTCCGTTGCCGCGGCTGAAGGCTTCGGACTGGAGGCCGCCGTCGGACGTTCCTCCGACTACCTGCAGCACCCGGTGTTCAACACGCACCGGTCCGAAACCCAGCTGCTGCGCTACATCCGGAAGCTGTCGGACCGGGACCTGGCGCTGGACCGCACCATGATCCCGCTGGGCTCGTGCACCATGAAGCTGAACGCCACCGCCGAGATGGAAGCCATCTCCTGGCCGGAATTCGCCTCCATCCACCCCTTCGCCCCGGACTCCCAGACCGAAGGCTGGCGTGAACTGATTGCCGACCTGGAGGCGGACCTGACCGCGATCACCGGGTACGACCAGGTGTCCATCCAGCCCAATGCCGGATCCCAGGGCGAGCTCGCCGGCCTGCTGGCCATCCGCGGCTACCACCACTCCCGCGGCGAAGAGCAGCGCAACGTCTGCCTGATCCCCGCCTCCGCCCACGGCACCAACGCCGCCTCCGCCGTCCTGGCCGGCATGAAGGTCGTCGTCGTTGCCACGGCCGCTGACGGCACCATCAACCACGATGACCTGACGGCCAAGATCGAAGCGAACAAGGACGTCCTGTCCTGCATCATGATCACGTACCCGTCCACCCACGGCGTCTATGACGGGGACGTCCGTGAGGTCTGCGACGCCGTGCACGCGGCGGGCGGCCAGGTCTACATCGACGGCGCCAACCTGAACGCCCTGGTGGGACTGGCCCAGCCCGGCAAGTTCGGCGGCGACGTCTCCCACCTCAACCTCCACAAGACCTTCTGCATCCCCCACGGCGGCGGCGGACCCGGCGTCGGACCCGTGGCAGCCAAGGCCCACCTGGCGCCGTTCATGCCCGGCGACGCCAACAAGGCAGCGCATGAGGAAGGCCACGGGGTCGCGATCTCGGCTTCCCGCTTCGGTTCGGCCGGCGTCCTGCCGATCTCCTGGGCGTACGTGAAGCTCATGGGCGGGGAAGGGCTCACCGAGGCCACCAAGTCCGCGCTGCTGGCTGCCAATTACGTCGCAGCCCGGCTGAACGAGTACTTCCCGGTGCTCTACACCGGCGAAGGCGGCCTCGTGGCGCACGAATGCATCCTGGACCTGCGCGAACTGACCGCCAAGACCGGTGTCACGGCCGAGGATGTGGCCAAGCGCCTCATCGACTTCGGCTTCCACGCCCCCACCCTTGCGTTCCCGGTGGCAGGCACCCTGATGGTGGAGCCCACCGAGTCCGAGGACCTGGCCGAGATCGACCGCTTCATCGAAGCCATGATCACCATCCGCAAGGAAATCGACCAGGTGGCCAACGGCGACTTCGCCGTAGCGGACTCACCCCTGCGCCGCGCACCCCACACGGCAGCCGCCGTCGTCAGCTCCGACTGGGACCGTGCCTACCCGCGCGAGCAGGCCGCGTTCCCTGCCCACCACAAGCAGGACAAGTACTTCCCGCCGGTGGGCCGGATCGACGGCGCCGCCGGAGACCGGAACCTCATCTGCTCCTGCCCGCCGCTCGAAGAGTTCGAAAACTAAAGGACCGGCACCGTGACCGAGAAATACACCGCCCTTTACGACGAACATAAGAAGCTTGGCGCCTCCTTCACCGACTTCGGTGGCTGGCAGATGCCGCTCAAATACAGCTCCGAACTGGCTGAACACCATGCCGTCCGCAGCACCGCCGGCCTGTTCGACCTCTCCCACATGGGCGAAGTCTGGGTCACCGGGCCCCGGGCCGCCGCTTTCCTCGACTACGCCCTGGCGGGCAAGATCTCCGCCATGGCCGTGGGCAAGGCCAAGTACTCGCTGATCTGCAATGAGGACGGCGGCATCATCGACGACCTCATCGCCTACCGCCGTCCCGCCGCTGAAGACGGAATGGACGTCTTCCTGGTGGTGCCCAATGCGGGCAACGCCGCGGTGGTGGCGGCGGCCCTGCACGAACGGGCCGCAGGGTTCGACGTGCAGGTGGAGGACGCCTCGGCCCGGACATCGCTGATCGCAGTGCAGGGCCCCAAGGCCCAGGAACTCCTGCTTCGCCTGGTCCCGGCCGCACAGCACTCCCTGGTGACGGAGCTGAAGTACTACGCCGCCGTGGAGGTTCCGTTCCTGGTGGGCGGCGCCGGCAAGGAACTCCTACTCGCGCGTACCGGGTACACCGGTGAGGACGGGTTCGAGATCTTCGTGGACAACGCAGACGCCCCGGCACTGTGGCAGGCATTGGTCGCCATCGCCGACGACGGGGAGCTGACCCCGGCCGGCCTTGCCTCCCGCGACTCGCTTCGGCTGGAAGCGGGGATGCCGCTGTACGGCAACGAACTGTCCCTGCAGGGTGACCCGTTCGCTGCAGGCCTCGGCCCCGTCGTCGCGCTCTCCAAGGAAGGCGACTTTGTTGGCAAGGCTGCGCTGGCAGCAAAGAAGGAAGCCGGTGCCGGCACCACCTCCGGCCGCCGCCTCGTGGGGCTCAAAGGCAAAGGCCGCCGCGCCGGACGGGCACACTACCCCGTGCTCAAGGACGGCGCCCCGGTCGGGGAAGTCACCTCCGGCCAGCCCTCGCCCACCCTCGGCTACCCGATCGCCATGGCCTACGTCGACGTCGAGTACTCGGCACCCGGCACAGCCCTGGACATCGATCTCCGCGGCAAGGCAGAACCCTTCGAAGTTGTCGACCTCCCGTTCTACCGCCGCGCCGAGTAGTCCCTTGTTCCACCCCGTGGTCACCTTCGCGACGGCGGACCGGACATTTTCACGCGTGCGTTGGGCCCACGCCGTCAGGGTTCCCTGGCCGAGCTTGCGAGGCTAGGGAGACGGTGGGGAGCACGCTTTCGAAAAGTCCGGCTCCGCCGGCGCTCGTGGGCACGACGTTACCTGCTTGCCGCGTCGCCTTGGTGACGTGCTTGCGGAGTGGGCGGGCATCCGGCAGCGTGCGTCTAAGGGAGCGTCACGTCCGCGCAGCGGGCGTCTTCGCGACCGAGCACGCAGAGGATGTCCTGCCCGCTCCATCCCGACCACTTGTATTAGTTAGGAACCACGCACATGGCTGTTGGTGTCTTTGACCTCTTTTCGATCGGTATTGGGCCGTCGTCTTCGCATACGGTGGGGCCGATGCGGGCTGCTGCTGTGTTTGCTGAGGAGTTGAAGGCCTCCGGCAGGCTGGCTGAGGTCGTGTCGCTGCGGGTGGATTTGTATGGGTCGCTGGCCGCGACGGGGCATGGGCATGGGACGATGACCGCGATCCTGTTGGGGTTGGAGGGGTTCCATCCGGAACTGATCCTGCCCGAGGAGGTGGAGGAGCGGCTGGCTTCGATCGCGGAGACCGGGATCCTGAACCTGGCCGGTGCGGTGGCGCTGCCCTACGGGGTGGGCGACATGGTGTTGCGGCCGTTGACGGTGTTGCCGCGGCACACGAACGGGATGACGTTCACCGTTACCGACGCGGCCGGGGATGTGGTGCACGCGGCGACGTTCTTCTCGGTCGGTGGCGGGTTCATCGTCCGCGAGGGTGAAGAGGACGCCGCGCAGCAGGAACTGGACGCGTCCAAGGAGGTGCTGCCGCTGCCGTTCCGGACCGCGGCGGAGCTGCTGGAGCACTGCGCGGTGACCGGGCTGGGCATCGCGGACGTGATGTTCGTGAACGAGAAGGCCTCCCGGTCCGAGGAGGAGATTCGGGCCGGGCTGGGGCATATCTGGTCGGTGATGGAGAACTGCGTGGCCACCTCGCTCAAGCGCGAGGGGGTGCTGCCGGGCGGGTTGAAGGTCCGCCGCCGCGCCCCGGACTGGTACGAGCGGCTGAAGAAGGAAACCGCCCGCCCCGAAGACACCGACAATGACGACCAGGACGGGCAGGACCACTACGACCCCAGGTATTGGCAGGAGTGGGTTAACTTGGTGGCGCTGGCCGTGAACGAGGAAAACGCCTCCGGCGGGAGGGTGGTCACCGCCCCCACGAACGGGGCGGCCGGGATCATCCCGGCGGTGTTGTTCTACGCCCTGCACTTCGCCCCGGGCATGGACCAGGCCACCCAGGCCGACCGCGACGATGTGGTGGTGCGGTTCCTGCTCGCCGCCGGCGCGGTCGGGGTGCTCTACAAGGAACAGGCCTCGATCTCCGGGGCCGAGGTGGGCTGCCAGGGCGAGGTCGGGTCCGCGTCCTCGATGGCCGCCGCGGGCCTGGCCGAGGTCATGGGCGGCACCCCGGCCCAGGTGGAGAACGCCGCGGAAATCGCGATGGAACACAACCTCGGCCTGACCTGTGACCCGATCGGCGGGCTGGTCCAGGTCCCCTGCATCGAACGGAACGCGATCGCCGCCGCGAAAGCCATCAACGCCGCGAAAATGGCGCTCTGGGGCGACGGCACCCACCGCGTCTCCCTCGACGAAGTCATCATCACCATGCGCGAAACCGGCAAAGACATGTCCGACAAATACAAAGAAACCGCCATGGGCGGCCTCGCCGTCAACGTCGTCGAATGCTGACACCCCGCTGACACCTGACCGAATGGCGGGACGGGCGGTGCCCGTGCGCCTAATTGTGAGTTGCCGCCCACCAATTGAGGCTGGCAGCGAACACCAGCCATGAGATGTAGGGGAGCAGGAGCAGCCCCGCCGTCCGGCTGATCGGACCGAAATGCAGCACCGTCACCGTTACCGCAGCGACCAGGGCCACGATGATGGCCAGGCCCAGCCACAGGGCCGCCGTGCCAAGAGCCGGGTAAAGGGCGAAAAAGACCGGGGTCCAGGTGAGATTGAGGGCCAGCTGGATGGCGTAAACCACCATGGCCTGCCGTGTCCCAGCGGTGCGTTTACGCCAAACCAGCCATGCAGCGAGGGCCATTGCCGCATAAAGGATGGTCCACACCGGACCGAACACGCCATTGGGCGGGGACCAGGGGGCCTTGTCCGCGGCTGCATACCAGCCAGTGACATTGGCCGCCGATGCCAAACCGCCCAGCGCCGCCACCACCAAGGACGCCAACAGGAAACCGGCAAGCGCGGCGGACTGCACCCCGGCACTGTACGGCTTCCCGCCGCTGCCCGCGGGAGCGGTGCTCTGTTCCCCATCCGGCCTCATACCCCCACCCTTGTTGAACATCCTGAGCTCCGTCAAGGTGACGCTCCACACCCGGGCGGCCGCCGTCCCGGGCATGCCGGAGAAAAGCCGGGAGCGCCTGAGGCTTTAGACTTGAGGCTGCATGTCCGCACGCATCCAGAAGTACCGAAACCGCGCACAAACCCGATTGGACACGGCCCCCTTGCGAGAATTCACCGCACGTTTTGCCACAGCCGAGGAAATTGAAAACTGGGACAAGCACGTCACGGCCAACCCGAACGGCGGCAACATGCTGCAGTCCGCCGCCTACGCATCGGTCAAGAACGGAAGCGGCTGGAAAGTCCGGTTCCTGGTGCTGGAAGGCGGCGGGAACGCCAGCTATAACCTGGTGCTGGAGAAAAGCTTTCCCGTCCTGGGACGGCTCTGGTACCTCATCAAGGGCCCCGACCTGGCAGGGGCAGCAGACCTGGGCGCTGCCCTCGCAGCGTGCGAGCAGCTGGTCCGCAGCAGCAAGCTGAACGTGTTCACCATCAAAGTGGAACCGGACATCATCGACTCAGACGAAGCGCAGCGGGAACTGGCAGCAGCCCACCTGGCCAAAGCCCCCAACATCCAGTCCAACGATTCCACCGCCCTGCTGGATATCTCCGGCACGGAAGAGGAAGTCTTTAAGGCCATCTCTTCCCGGGCCAGGAACGCAATCCGGCGCGCAGAGCGCGAGGGCTGCCAGGTGGTCCGGAAGGAACAGGGACCGGAAACCTACCGGGCCCTGTACGACCTGATGGCCAACACGGTCAACGCAAAGGGTTCCATGCCCCTGCGCAGCTATGAGTACTACGAGCGGTTCTGGGACGAGTTCTGCAACCGCGGCCAGGGCAACTTTTTCTTCGCCTACGAGGACGGAAAACCCAGTGTTGGTGCCTTCGTCATCAACTACGGGGGCAAGGCAACGTACAAAGACGGCGGTTCCACCCAGAACCGCAAGCAGTACGGGGACTCGCACCTGGTGCAGTGGACGGCCATCCGACGGATGCAGGAACTTGGCTGCACGGAATACGACTTCTGCGGCACCCCGCCGGCTGCCCGCATCAAGGACAAGACCCACAACCTCTACGGAATGGGCATGTTCAAGACCAGCTTCACCAAGACGGTCACCGACTTTGTGGGCTGCCACGACTACATCCTGTCCCCGCTCCGGCACCGGCTCTGGGTCAACGGTGGAGAGAAAGTGTTCCGCCGGATCGAGACCGCACGAACCGGGCAGCAGTTCTACTGACCCGCTGCCGCCAGGGCCCTCTCCTGAGCGCCCCGCGCGGCCCGTACGCTGCGGGAACCCGGCCGGCCCGAACGCCGTCCGCCCTGAACACCCTCCACCCTGAACACCCTCCACCCAGTGCGTGCCCACAGGCCGCGAAGAGTCCAGAAGAAGGTCACCCCTTGAATCCAGTTTCCGCCGCGACCGGGCTTGAATACGCCAACCTCAGCGAGGCCGAATTCGAGGCCTTCGCCCTGAAGCACCCGCAGAACAGCTTCCTGCAGTCCATCGACTTCGCCCGCTTCCAGCGTGCCCGGGGCCAGCAGGTGGAACTCTTCGGGGTCCGTCGCGACGGCGAACTCGTGGCCGCAGGAAAGCTCAACTACACCACCACCCGCCTGGGCTACACCGTCTGCGAGTGTGCCAAGGGCCCCCTCATGGACTACTCGGACCGGGACCTGGTGCGCGCCGTCGTCGGGCTTCTCCGCAACCATGCCGCTGAGCGCAAGGCGGCTGAACTGCTGATCTCGCCGAACATCAGGTACATCGCACGCGACGCTGATGGCGCCGAACACCCGGACGTCGAAGACAACAGGCCGCTGGTGGCGGACCTGGAACAGCTCGGATTCCAGCACCAGGGCCTGGACATGAACTTCATCAACGTCAACTGGATGTTCATCAAGAACCTGGTGGGGATCCAGGACGCCGAAGAACTGATCATGGGCACCAGCTACCGCACCCGCAAAGCCATCCGCAAGGCGGAAAAGAACGGCGTCTTCCTCGAACAGGCCACCCTGGAAACCCTCGACGATTTCTACGGCGCCCTGAGCCGGGCAGGCGACGAAAAAGGGTTCGTGTACCGCGAACGCGCCTACTACGAGAACCTGCTCCGCACCACCTCCACGGAGTTCACCAAGCTGATGATGGCCAAGATCGACATCCCGGCCTACCGCAAATCCATCACCGAACGGCTGGCCGCGGAGTCGGCCACAGCGGCGGACCTCCGCCGCGAGGTGGAGGAGACCGGCAGCAAGAAGAAGGCCAACCGGCTCAAAGTGGTCCAGGACCTGGTGGACAGCTACGAGCGGAGCCTGAAGGACATCGAACGCTTCCCCGACTCCGTGGGAACGGCCACCGTCGCGGCCATCCACTTCGTCTGCTACGGCGACGAGGTGGTGTGCGTGATCGGCGGCACCGTCCAGGACTACATCTACTTCAATGGCGCAACCTCCCTTTACTGGGGAATGATGCTGCACGCCCTGGAGAAGGGCTACCCGCGGTACAACTTCTACGGCACGTTCGGCATCTCCGGGCAGGACGAGGAAGGCCACGGCGGCTACGAATTCAAGAAGGGATTCGGCGGGGAAGTGGTCCAGCTGGTGGGGGACTTCGTCCTCCCGGTCCGCCCCGCCGTCTTCCACGCCAACCGGCTGGCCAGGTCCGCTGCCGCTGCCGCCCGCACACTGCTGGGTAAACTGCCGCTGAAGCGCGCATCCTGAGAGTCCATCAACCGCGCACAGGGAGGAAACGGGCATGACCAACCGGCCCGAACGGCCAGGGTCCAGGCCGAAGACTGATGGCCTGCCCAAGACTGAACCGCTGACCCCTGCACAGCTTCGGCAGGACGCCGCCGCCAAGAGGATGCTGCGCCGCCTGGTGCAGGGCGAGAATCCTCCCACGGCTCCGCTGAGCATCGTGGACCGGCTGGCGGGCAGCCCGTACGCCAACCCCACCATCCAGGTGGGCGGCGTGGATACGTCCGCGCGCAAAACCCTGGACTTCGCCCTGCACCTGGCTGAGACCATGTTCCGCTACGGCGCGGGCGCCCTGGAAGTCGAAACCAGCATCATCGCGGTCACTGCGGCCCTGGGGCTGAAGAACATCGAAGTGGACATCACCAACCAGTCCGTGGGCATCAACTACGCGCCCAAGGACCAGACCCCCATCGCCCTGCTGCGCGTGGTGCGGTCCTGGACCAACAACTACGCCGGGCTGGCCAAGGTGCACCAGCTGGTCACCGACATCGTGGCCGGGGGTGTGGGCCGTGACGAAGCAATCCGCAGGCTCAACGAGGCCATCACCAGCCCCAAGCCCTACCCGCGGTGGATGGTCACCGTGGCGTTCGGCATTTTCGCCGCGGTGTTCGTGGGGGTCCTGGGCGGCGGGCCGGTGTCGTCGGTGATCGCGTTCGTGGCCAATATCGGCATCAGCCTGCTGGCCCGGCAGCTGGGACGCTGGCGGGTTCCCGACTTCTTCATCACCGCGAGCTGCTCTTTCGTGGTCACCATGCTGGCGCTGCTGCTCTGGCAGCTGGGGCTCACCACGTCGCCGTCCATCGTGGTGGTGGGCGGCATCCTGCTCCTCCTGCCCACCGGGCGCCTGGTGTCCTCCGTGCAGGACGCCATCAACGGCTTCCCCGTGACCGCGGCGGGCCGGTTCCTGTCCACCCTGCTGACCTTCGGCGCCATCGTGGCGGGAATCGCCGTTGCCTTCGTGGTGGGGGAGTTGACCGGGCTGCAGCGCATCGACGTCACGCAGACCTTCCCGCCCGCCTACGATCTGTGGGTCCTGATCCTCTTCGTGGCCGCCGCTGTGATGGCCATCGGCATCACGGAACAGACCACGTGGAAGCTCCTGCTGCCCACGGCAGCCGTGGGCGTGGCCGGCTACCTGGTGCTGCTCGGCTGCGGCCAGCTGGGCATCGGGGACCGGTTTGCACCTGCCATGGCCGCCGTCGTCATTGGCCTGCTGGCACGAGTGGTAGCCCTGCGCATGGGCGCACCGCAGCTGGTGGTGGCAGTCCCCGCGGCACTCATCCTGCTGCCGGGCCTCACGATTTTCCGGTCCATGTATGTGCTCACCGTTGAGGAGTCTGAAGTCCTGGCCGGTGCCGGCGGGATGCTCAGCGCCGGCGCCATTGTGCTGGGCACGGCGGGCGGGATTGTGCTGGGCGACGTGCTGGCCCGTCCACTGACCCGCAGCCTGGCAAGCAACGAGCGGCGCCGGGCCCGCCGCCGCTAGGCCACGGCCGCCTGTCCAGGCTAGATCTGGCCGACCGGAAGCTTCTTCTCGGCCTGGAAGTCGTCCTCTACCCGGCCCTGCGCCCAGTACCCGGAGAGGGACACCTGCCGGCGCTCCAGTCCGCGCTGCTTGAACAGGACCTCGCGCAGGGCTTTCATGTAGCCGCGTTCGCCGTGCGCAAAGACATCCACCGTGCCATCGGGCCATTCCGCGTCCGCCACTGCGTTCACCAGCAGGTCGCTGGAACCCGCCGGAGCGCCGTTGCGGGGCAGCCAGGTGATGTGCAGTCCTGCCGGGGCGGCAATGGGCTGGATGTCCGCCTCGGATCCGACCTCCAGGAAGGCCAGCCCGGTTGCCCCTGCCGGCAGTGACTCGATGCAGGCGGCGATGGCGGGCAGGGCCGCCTCGTCACCGGCAAAGAGGTACCAGTCGGCCCCGGGGTTGGGGTTGTACGCGCCGCCCGGGCCGGTAAAGATCAGCGGCTCACCCGGCTGGGCGTTGGCCGCCCACGGACCGGCGAACCCTTCATCGCCGTGGACCACGAAGTCGATGGCCAGTTCCCGGGCCCCGGGATCAACCCAGCGCAGCGTATAGGTGCGGGTGAACGGCCACTGCTCACGCGGCATGGTTTCCCGCACCGTCCAGAGATCCAGCGGGGAGGGGTACTCCACGCCGGGCTGTGGAAAGACGATCTTCACGTAACGGTCAACGAACCCGTTGTTGACGAAATCACCGAAGCCCTCTCCGCCGGCCACGATCCGGACCATGTGCGGGGAGAGCTGTTCCTTCCGCAGCACGGTGAGGTTGACCTGCGGACGGCTCTTCTTGGTTGCGCTGGTGGCGGCGGGGACAGTGCTCATAAGGCAAGCCTAGCTAGGGCAGCGGCGGGAGTTCCCAGGTTACGTCCCGCGCACCCTGTTCCCGGAGCAGCTGGTTTACGCGGCTGAACGGCCTGGAACCAAAGAACCCGCGGGACGCGGACAGTGGACTGGGGTGCGGGCTGGTGACCGCGGGAGCCCCGCCCAGGAGCGGCCGGACGCCCTCAGCCTCCTTGCCCCACAACACCGCCACCAGGGGCATCCCTGACCCGTCGGGGGACTTGCGGGCGGCCAGTGCGGTGACTGCCGCCGTCGTAAGTTCCTCCCAGCCCTTGCCCCGGTGGGAGCCCGCCGCGCCGGCCCGGACGGTGAGCACCCGGTTCAGGAGCAGCACCCCCTGCTCCGTCCAGGCGGACAAATCCCCATGGACGCGCGGGGGAATACTCAGGTCCGATTCCAGCTCCCGGTAAATGTTGACCAGGCTGCGGGGGAGGGGCCGGACGTGCGGGTCAACCGAAAACGACAGGCCGACGGCGTGTCCCGGCGTGGGGTAGGGGTCCTGCCCCACGATGAGGACCTTCACGTCCGCGAGGGGTTGGCGGAAGGCGCGCAGGACGTTCGACGGCGGCGGCAGGAGCTGGTGCCCGGCCGCCTCTTCGTCTGCGAGGAACGCCAGGACCTTCCGGAGCTGGGCTTCGACGCCCTGCAGCGCCGCGGCCCAGTCCGGAGCCATCAGCTCTGCCAGTGGCAGCTGCGCCAGATCGGCGAAGCCGGCGGCGTCCGCAGGGTCCTGCTGCAGCTCGAAGAGGGCATCCGATTCAACCATCGTTCCATTGTTGCAGGGACGGAGCAGGCCGGCCGGGAACATCCAGCCGGGCGGGCGTAAATGACACCCTTGTTATTCGGCGGCTAGCATAGGGGTAAGACATTGACCCTTACCAGCGAAGGAGTGCGCCGTGGCGGAACCGGCCCGGGAACACCTGCCGGAGCAGGATCCAAGGAACTCCCTCCTGGCGGATTTCACCCTTCGTGAGTCCTCCCTGTCCGAGCGTGAACAACAAATGCTGGCGCTGGAACGGCAGTGGTGGAAGTACGCGGGAGCCAAGGAGCAGGCCATCCGTGACCTGTTTGACCTCTCCGCCACCCATTACTACCAGCTCCTGAACGCATTAATTGACCGCGAGGATGCGCTGGCCCACGATCCCATGCTGGTCAAGAGATTGCGTAGACTACGTACGTCGCGCCACCGTGCACGTACTGCCCGGCGCCTGGGATCCGACGCTTAAGACGCCCCAGGCCGGGACAACAGCCGCAATCAACAAGGATGTCCTTCCACCATGACCAGATACGCCCGCGATGAATTCGACAAAGTCCCGGAGGCTGCGTCGCGACAAGGTGTCCACCGGACGGCCTCGGCCCCGTCCCGCGTGCGGCTGTGGCCCATCCTGGCGATGGGAGTAGCGGCCCTGGCCATAGGGTTGGTGTCCTTCCTGATCCTTCCCAAACTTGGCTTCAACACCACCGCCAGCCAGGCCTCGGCCAGCGTGGAGTCAGCTCCGCTGGCCGGCACCGGCACAGCCCCTTCGGCCACGCCTTCCGCTTCCGCGCCCGTGGCTTCCACGGTGCCCTCCGCTTCTTCCGAGCCAACCCAGGATGCCGGCCCCTCTCCGGAGTCCACGGCCCCTGCCAGCCAGCAGGCCGTCGTCGACAGGACCCAGGCCGTTGCCATCTACAACGCCGCCGGTACGGCGGGGCTGGCCAGCCGGGTAGGCGGAACCGTCCAGGGTGACGGTTGGCGGCTCGGCCAGGTTGGCAACTGGTCTGGAGCCCCGCAAAAGTCCTCCGTGATTTTCTACGCGGGCCCCCAGCACCTGGCCAGCGCCCAGGCGCTTGCCGGTCTGCTGAACATCCCCACCGTAGTGGACAGTACCGAATTCCAGTCGCCGCTCGTTGTGGTCCTGGGCCCGGGTTACCGGTAGCCGCACGCCGTCCAGTAACGCCGGTCCGGTCTCCACCTGGCCCCAAACGGAAAGAGTTGTTCATCATGGCACTGGGAACCGTGAAATGGTTCAACGCTGAAAAGGGATACGGCTTCATCACCGTTGACGGCTCCGGTGATGACATTTTTGTCCACTGGTCCGCAATCCAGGGGGAGGGGTACCGTGCCCTGGCCGAAGGGCAGCGGGTGCAGCTCGATGTGGGCGAGGGTGAAAAGGGTCCGCAGGCGGAAAACGTCCGGCCGGCCCAGTGATGCCTGCTCTGCGGCGAGATGGCCGCATCCGGGCGGCCCTCGCCCTGTCCGCGGCAGCAGTTCTTTCGATGACAGCATGCGCCGGTACCGGCGGCAACGCCAGGGTGGAAACGGCGGAGGCCTCCGGCGACGGCGTCCTGCGGGCGGGGATGATCCTGGACAATGCCGGTGACAATGCCTTCCTTAACGCTCCCCAGCTGGCAGCCGCCAAGCTCGCCATCCAGGACATCAACGCCGCCGGCGGACACAAAGGCCGGCCGGTGGAGCTCCTCCCGGTGCACCCGGACCAGGACACGGGAAAGCAGGCGAAGGACCTCGCCGCCGCCAAAGCGGATGTGGTGATCGGACCCACCGATTCCAGCCATGCGGCCGCCGCGGTGGACGTTCTGTCCCACGCGCGCATACCGGTCATCTCGCCGGCCAACACAGCTGCAGGCCTGTCAGGGCTCGCCAGCGGAGGCTACTATTTCCGCACCGCCGCAGCCGACGTCGCCCAGGGCCCCGTGCTGGCCAAACTCGCCAAGGACTCCGGGGCCGCCACCATCACCGTGCTGTACCAGGAAGGCTCCTACGGCAAGGACCTCTCCGCTGCCGTCACGGACGCTGCGACAAAGTCCGGACTCACGGTCCTGCCCGGGGCCGGCTTCAAGGACGGTGCCGCCGCCGAAACCGCGCGCTCCACTGCAAAGGCCAAGCCTGACGCCGTCGTCCTGATTGCCCGCGAGGGCGCGCAGGACGCCCTGGCCGCGCTGGACAGCGCCGGCCTCACCGGTTCACGGATCATCCTCAGCGACGGCGCGTTTGCCCGCTACGGCTCCAGGCTCGCCTCCGGGACCCTCAAGGGCACACGCGCCGTCGTCCCCGGACAGTTGCCCACCGCTGCCTTCCAGGCAAAACTGCTGGCGGTGGACCCTGCCCTCAAGGACGTCTCCTACGCTGCCGAAACCTACGACGCCGTCACGCTGGCGGCCCTCGCCGCAGCACGTGCCCAGGATGACGCCGGACGCTCCATTGCCGGCAACCTGATTGCCGTCTCCGGAGGGGCAGCCGGCCCCGGCGCCGGAGTGCCAGCCGCCCCATGCCTGAGCTACAAGGAGTGCCTGGGCGGCCTTGCTGCCGGCCCGGACATCAACTACGACGGCGAATCGGGCCCGGTGGCCTTCGATGCCAAGGGCGATATCACCACGGCCCTCTTCTCCGTGTACACCTTCGGACCCGACAACAACCCCACCCTGTCCGGACGGGAGACAGCCGGACACTCCGGCTGATCGCCCTGGGCGAAGCGGCCCCGCCCTGCGGGGTGTCACGCGTCTTTTCGCTTGCACTCTCACCTGGGGAGTGCTAATTATTGACTTAGCACTCTGACGCACCGACTGCTAAAGCAATGCCTGGTTCCGGCCGGCGGCGCACGGCACCGGTCGAGGAGCGAAAGAAACACCTCACTTCAGTGAGATCCCCGCCCGGAGGCATACAGAGGCCGCCGGCAAAGGATCGTCCGTCGCGGGCACTGCAGCGAAGGTTCATTCTTAACGACTGTCCCGAAAGGACTACTGCCGTTATGGCCAAGATCATTGCATTTGATGAAGAGGCACGCCGCGGCCTTGAGCGTGGCCTGAACACCCTCGCCGACGCCGTTAAGGTCACCCTCGGCCCGCGTGGCCGCAACGTCGTCCTCGAAAAGAAGTGGGGCGCCCCCACGATCACCAACGATGGTGTTTCCATCGCCAAGGAGATCGAGCTGGACGATCCCTACGAGAAGATCGGCGCAGAGCTGGTCAAGGAAGTTGCCAAGAAGACCGACGACGTTGCCGGTGACGGCACCACCACGGCAACCGTCCTGGCCCAGGCCCTGGTCAAGGAAGGCCTGCGCAACGTTGCCGCCGGCGCCGACCCGCTGTCCCTCAAGCGCGGTATCGAAAAGGCTGTTGAGGCCGTCACCGCCGAGCTGCTGAACTCCGCCAAGGAAATCGAAACCAAGGAAGAGATCGCGGCTACCGCCTCCATCTCCGCCGGTGACGACGAGATCGGTGCCCTTATCGCCGAAGCCCTGGACAAGGTGGGCAAGGAAGGCGTCATCACGGTCGAGGAGTCCAACACCTTCGGCCTGGAGCTGGAACTCACCGAAGGCATGCGCTTCGACAAGGGTTACATCTCCGCCTACTTCGTCACCGACGCTGAGCGCCAGGAAACGGTCCTCGAGGATCCGTACATCCTGATCGTCAACTCCAAGATCTCCAACGTCAAGGAACTGGTTGCTGTCCTGGAAAAGGTCATGCAGTCCAACAAGCCGCTGCTGATCATTGCCGAGGACATCGAGGGCGAGGCCCTGGCCACCCTGATCGTGAACAAGATCCGCGGCACCTTCAAGTCCGTCGCCGTCAAGGCTCCCGGCTTCGGTGACCGCCGCAAGGCCCAGCTCGCCGACATCGCCGTCCTCACCGGCGGCCAGGTCATCTCCGAGGAAGTTGGCCTCAAGCTGGAGACTGCCGGCCTGGAGCTCCTGGGCCAGGCCCGCAAGGTTGTTGTCACCAAGGACGAGACCACCATCGTCGAAGGTGCCGGCGACGCCGACCAGATCGCCGGCCGCGTGTCCCAGATCCGCGCCGAGATCGAGAACTCCGACTCCGACTACGACCGCGAGAAGCTGCAGGAGCGCCTGGCCAAGCTGGCCGGCGGCGTTGCAGTTATCAAGGCCGGAGCTGCAACCGAGGTTGAGCTCAAGGAGCGCAAGCACCGCATTGAAGACGCCGTGCGCAACGCCAAGGCTGCAGTTGAAGAAGGCATCGTCGCCGGTGGCGGCGTGGCCCTGATCCAGGCCGGTGCCAAGGCATTTGCCAACCTTCAGCTCTCCGGCGACGAAGCAACGGGCGCCAACATCGTCCGCGTTGCCATCGACGCTCCGCTGAAGCAGATCGCCTTCAACGCCGGCATGGAGCCTGGCGTAGTTGTCGACAAGGTCCGTGGCCTGCCCGCAGGCCACGGCCTGAACGCAGCAACCGGCGAGTACGTCGACCTGCTGGCTGCCGGCGTCAACGACCCCGTAAAGGTGACCCGCTCTGCCCTGCAGAACGCTGCCTCGATCGCCGGCCTGTTCCTCACCACCGAAGCAGTGGTGGCTGACAAGCCGGAGAAGGTTTCCGCCCCCGCCGGTGGCGACGACATGGGCGGCATGGGCGGCATGGGCGGCTTCTAAGCCTCCCGGCCGGGACCTGCCCCGCCAGTTACGAAAGTGCGGCCCCCTCTTCGGAGGGGGCCGCACTTTTTTGTCCCGCTGCCGGGATCCTGCCGGGATCTACTTCCTGGCCGAATCCAGCATCCCCTGGACTTCCTTCTTGAAGGCTTCGGCGGCAGCCTGGGGGGTCTGCCGGTCATACAGCACTTCATCCGTGTAGCGCTTGATGACATTCTGGACGCTTCCCGCACCCACAGGAGGAACCGGGGGCGCGTCCTTTATATCCGGCGCAATGTCTTTCAGGAACCCCACCACGGTGGTGTCTGCCGGCTTGAGCGAGGACGTGATGCCGGAAACGATGTCGCTGTTGGTGGGTACACCCCTGTCCGTCATCAGGATGGCCCCGGCCTCCGGGCTGTTGGTGAGGTAGTTGATGAACTCCGCGGCTTCCTTGGGATGCTTTGAACGGGACGAGGCGGACCAGAACATCGTCGGCTTGTAGTACATGCCGTTACTGGCCGCCGCGCCGTCGACGCTCGGAGCGCGCAGCATTTTGATGTTGCTGCCGGTGGTGGCCTCAAGCGATCCAAGTTGGTTGGTCCACCACCAGGCCATACCCACCCGGTTGGTGCCGAAGAGGCTTTGCTCAAGGCTGGCCCCGCCGTCTTCCGTCGCCACGTTCGCCGGCGGGCTGGCCTTGGAATCGCGTTGTTCCTTGAGCCGTTCCCAGAAGGAGGCGGCCGTGCCGGCCTCGAAGCCGAGCTTGCCGTCAGCGGAGTAGAGGTTTTCCCCGTGCTGGCGCAGCCAGATGATCAGGTCGGCCTCGTTGCTGCCGTAGGCGGCACCATAGGTCTTCCCGTCACTCGCGGCGCTGAGCTTCGCGGCGGTGTCCATGAATTCTTTCCACGTCCACGTCTTGTCATCCGGGACGGGTATGCCGGCCGCTTCAAATACCTTGGTGTTGGCCATGATGACGTAGGCATTCTGGCCTGTGCTCAGGCCATACTGTGCGCCGCTGTACTGGCCGGACGCGAGGGCTTCCTTGTCCAGTTTCGACGTGTCGATGCCGTCCTGCCTGGACAAGTCCATGAGGGCGCCGCGGCCGCCGTATTCGGCGATGTACTTCTGGTCCATCTGAATGACGTCGGGCGCATCATTGGCGGCGGTCTTTGTGGCCAGCTTGTCCCAGTAGCTGGACCATTCGCCGGGCTCGGCCTTGACCTTGATGTTTGGATGGGACGCCTCAAACGCGGCGATGACCTTGTCTGTCTGTCCGTTGAGGTACTCGTTGCCCCACCATGCGAACCGCAGGGTTACCTGGCCGTTGTCGCCCGATCCGCCCGGGGCTCCGCAGCCTGTGGCCAGGATGGACAGGGCAAGGGCGGCAGCGCCAAGCTGGAAACTGCGGCGGCTTACGACTGGAATCGTCATTGATGTTCCTTCCGGGTTGGCTTCTCCGGCGCGGCCCAGCACGGTCGCCCGGCGTAGTCCAAGGATGAGAGAAACCGCTTTCTCATGTGATGCTGTGATTGTTTCGCGCATCCGGCACCCCCGTCAAGAATTTTCGGTAAACGTTTTCCCACATCTTCGCCGGGCCGCTGTCGGCCGCTTCTGGCAGGATGGACCGGTGACGATTACTGCAGCGGCTGATGGTTCGGCCTTGGGAAACCCCGGCCCGGCCGGATGGGCCTGGTATGTGAATGACGATTGCTGGCGCGCCGGCGGATGGCCCCACGGGACCAACAACCAGGGGGAGCTGATGGCTGTCCTTGACCTCCTGCGCGCCACAGCGCACCTGCCCGGGGAAGACCTGCGCATCCTTTGCGACAGCCAGTACGTGATCAACTCCATTACCAAATGGATGCCGGGATGGAAGCGCAAAGGCTGGCGCAAGGCCGATGGAAAGCCTGTCCTGAACGTGGAACTGCTGAAGGAACTTGACCGCGAACTGGCCGGCAGGACCTACACCTTCGAATGGGTCAAGGGGCACGCCGGCCACGACCTCAATGAGGCAGCCGACGAGCGCGCCAGGGCTGCGGCAACCGCCTACCAGCAGGGAGTGGCAGCAAGGTCGGGTCCAGGCTTCCCCGGCGGCCAGCACCCGGGCACCTCCGGGCGCGCCGCGGCCCCGCAGCCTGCCTCCGGCGCGGGCCTTCCGCCCGCCACGCTGGACATCCCGCCCGCCGCACCGGCCCGTCCTGCAGCGGCGCCTGGCGACGTTCAGGCAGTCCGTGGCGCCGATGCTTCGGGGAGGCCGCGGGCCACTCCGGCGCCCGTCCCGGCCTTCGAGGAACTTGACCTGTTCAGCGAACTGGACAACGAAGCCCTCGAAGTGGCCGAGGCAACCCAGCAGGCCGGCTCAGTCCCGCCCGAGGCGCTGGTGGAAGAGCTCGAACGTGAGCTGCTGGGTCCCTTGGTGCGGGGGGATATCGGGCGGACCGCCGTCCTCCTTCACCCGGACTTCATGGAAATCGGGAGTTCCGGAAGGGTCTGGACCCGGGACGCCATGATGATGGCCCTGGAAGAGGACCCGGGGGAACGGACCGACATTGAAATCCTGGGTGCGGAGCGCATCGGCACCAGTGCGGTCCTGCTGACGTACCGAAGCTTTGCGCGATCCGGCACTACGCTCCGCAGTTCGCTGTGGGTCCTCGATGGGGACCGCTGGCGGTTGCGGTTCCACCAGGGGACTCCGGAGGCCTGAGTCCAGGTGTCAGCTGAACCGCTGCGCGTTCCCCTGCTCCGCCTGGGCATAGGTGGCGGCGGCAGAGGCCAAGGCGGTGTTGATGGATGCCAGTGAAGCCTCCACCCGGCCCTGGGTGATGGTCCATTCGGTGACGAGTGCCTGGAAGTTGGTGGCGGCGGAGCCCCGCCATGAACCCTGGAGTTCATCCAGTCCGCGTTTCATGGTTTGCACGTCGGCGCTGATCCGGTCCACCGTGGCCTGCACGTTGGCGGACTTCAGCTGAAGTAATTCTGTGTCGACGGAAATGATGCTCATGGCTGTGCCTCTCAGATAGGGCGGGGGAGTGGCCCCCGCGCCCGGCGGTTCCGGGCTGCTGGGACGAGCCTATGGAGCGGCGGCGGGCCGGAGCCATTGCCGGCCGGCTATATGTGGATAACCGATCCGTCGCTCCCCCTCGCGCCGGCGGTGCTTCCGGCTGGTTCCTGGCCGTCTGCGCCGCCATCCCGGGGTGGGTCTTCACGCCGCGGCAGGCTGACCACCAGGGTGGCGCCGCCGCCGTCGGTCTTCTCAACCCGCACCGAGCCGCCGTGGGATCCCACGATTGCCGCCACGATGGCGAGCCCCAGGCCGCTGCCACCCGTCTCCCTGGTGCGGGAGGTGTCCGCACGGTAGAAGCGTTCGAAGACCTTGGCCGCCTCCTCTTCGGAAATGCCCGGTCCGTGGTCCCGCACTTCGATGACGGAGCGCTCCCCGCCGTCGGCACTGCGCACCCCAACGGCGAGTTCGATAGGACTGCCCTCCGGGGTGTAGCGCAAGGCGTTGCCCACAAGGTTTCCCACCACCTGGCGCAGCTTGGCCTCATCCCCGAGCGCCGGGGCAGGTGCCGCCGGTCCGCCGTCGAGCCCGGTCAGTGAAATCACCCGGGAACGGTCGCTCGCCTGCGTGTCCACCACGGCATCGTGGGCGATCAGCTGCAGGTCCACCGGCTTCTGCTGCAGGGGCCGCTGCTCATCGATGCGGGCCAGCAGGAGCAGGTCCTCAACCATCGACCCCATGCGCTTGGCTTCGCTTTCGATCCGGCCCATGGCTGTGGCCACGTCCTCGTCCGTAGCCAGGGCGCCGTGGCGGTACAGCTCGGAGAACCCGCGGATGGTCACCAGCGGGGTACGCAGCTCGTGGGAGGCGTCGGCGGCAAAGCGGCGCATCCTGGCTTCGGAGGCGGTCCGCGCTGCGAAGGCGGTTTCAATATGCGCCAGCATGGCATTCAGCGAACTGCTGAGCCGGCCCAGCTCTGTAGTGGGGTTCTCCACTTCCACGCGGCGGGAGAGGTCGCCGGCGGCAATGGCGGCGGCCGTTTTTTCCACCCTGGCAAGAGGCCGGAAGGAACGCGACACGGTCCAGCTCGCAATGAGCGAGGCCAGCAGCAGCGTCAGCAGGCCCACCCCGGTAACCACCAGGGTGGCATGCTTGAGGACGTCGTCCACGCTCTCCAGCGGCAGCCCAATTACCACCACGGCAGTGGTTTGGCCGTTCTGGACCGTCACGGCCACCACGCGCCAGTTCTCCCCGTCCGTCCCGCGGACCTGGAATGGGGCCAGGTCGCGGGCCTGCGCCTGTTCCACCGTCATGGAGCTGATGTCCGGGTGGTCGTCGGGATCACCGCCGAACGTGTACGGCTGCTCGCCCGGCGCGAAGAGCATCAGCGAGTAGTCGGTGGGTATGGAGCTGGGAGCCTGCAGCTGGGTGAAGGAGCGTTGTTTCCGGGCGGAGTCGACGGCGGCGTTCAGTTTGTCATCCACCTGGCCCTGAAGGTAGCTGTGCAGCAGTGTCAGGGTCACCGCACCGGTCACCGTCAGGGCCACAATCAGCAGGGCCATGATCATGGCCACCAGCTGCGACCTGAGTGAGGCCGACTTCCACCGCTTCAGCAAGGTCAGCGCTTTTCGGCCGTCCGCAGGACGTAGCCCACGCCGCGCTTGGTCTGGATCAGGGCCGGCGCCTCGGGGTCGATGTCCACCTTCCGCCGCAGGTAGGAGATGTAGGACTCCACGATGGACGCATCCCCGTTGAAGTTGTATTCCCAGACGTGGTCAAGGATCTGCGACTTGGACAGGACCCGGTTGGGGTTGAGCATGAGGTAGCGCAGGAGCTTGAACTCGGTGGGGGAGAGCTCAATGACGGTGCCGCCACGGCGCACCTCATGGGCGTCGTCGTCGAGTTCGAGGTCGTCCACGCGGATGACCGCGTCGTCGTCGAGCAGGGGCTGCGTGCGGCGGAGCACGGCACGGATCCTGGCCACCACTTCGTCGAGGCTGAAGGGTTTGGTGACGTAGTCGTCGCCGCCCACGGTCAGGCCCGTTACCTTGTCCTCCGTGTCGTCCTTGGCGGTCAGGAAGAGAACGGGGAAGTGCTTGCCGGAGGCACGAAGCCGCCGGGTCACGGTGAAGCCGTCCATGTCAGGGAGCATGACGTCCAGCACGGCCAGGTCGGGGGCGTGGGTATCGGCCGCGGCGAGGGCGTCGCGGCCGTTCGCGGCCGAAACCACTTCAAAGCCGGCGAACCGGAGCGACGTGGAGAGGAGCTCGCGGATGTTGGGTTCATCATCAACGACGAGCAGCCGGGCTTCTGGACCGTTCTTGTTCATGCTCCCATCATGCTCCCAGTCTCTGGGAGTTGTCTGGATATTAGTTGTGAGCATGGTGATGGTGGGCTTGCCGTCACCAGTCCATGGTCCCCGGCTCGCCTTTGAACGGGCCCACCACCCGGCTGGTGATCCAGCCACCGTAGAAGCGGCCGGGCTGGGCCGTCACCCGTTCGCCATCCACTTCGCAGTAATCCATCCGGCCGGGATAGACCGCCACCCGGTCAGCGAGTGCCTCGAAGCCGGAGGCCGGCTCGGGATAGGACCAGGCGGCGCTGTCCGCTTCCTTGCCGCCGCCACGCACGGTCAGGTACTTCGCGGAACCCTTGAACTCGCAGAAGCTGCTGCCCGAGGCGGGCTCCAGGGAACCGGCGGCGAAAGCTGACTTGAGGATGTAGTACACCGGTGGGTGGCTGGTTTCGAGGACGCGCAGCGAATCGGTGGTATCGAGGATCAGTTCACCGCCCAGGACGATGCGGATCCGTTCAGTGCTGGGCTCGATCCGCGGCGGCCGGGGATAGTCCCAGGCCGACTCCTGCCCGGGTCCGGGCGTGGCAGGGACAATTCTTGTAGTCATGCTTCCAGTGTGCGTCCGGACGCGGCGTTCCGCACCCGGGAACCCAATTCGCGGCAAGAACGTTCCGCGTCCCGCGTCTTCCCCCGCCCCTGCTGCGGGAATACAGTGATGCTTGCCTGGCGGGCAAGCCCGGCACCAGCGTTCCAACGGAGCACCGGCATCTGTTTTCCGCACACCCGTGGCTCCACCCCACCACCGGTAGTTTTCCGATAGCTCCTGGCCCATCGAAGGGGATTGACCATCATGACTGACCTGAGTGCGACTGACAAACCAGCTGCCAATGAACGCAGCATCCGGGACTGGGCGGACCTTGCCGAGGAGATGTGGTCCTATCTCACCGGCAAAGGTGCCGCGATCAACTACCAGTTCATCGACATGACCGTTGAGGTTCCGCGTGACATCGGCCCCGACGCACCGCGTGCCACCTGGAAGCTCAACGGAAGCCTGCGCGTCACCACCAGTGACCGGGACGCCGCCGGAGCGGACTCGAACCGCGGTTGACGGACATGGCGGAGAACCGTCTGGACATCGATCTGGACTTTTCGTACACGGACGGGTCGGGTGCTGTCACCAACGGCCGTGCCAAGTCCGCCGGTACGGAGGTGACCGTGTCACTGGAAGGCCTCGCCCCGCTGACCGGCGGCGGCCTGCCATCGCTTGAAGAGATTAAACCGCTGGCGGAGCTGCTGGCCCGCAAAGGGATCAGCGTCACCGTTGCCGGACCTGACGGAACCATCCTCAGCCTGGGCAACGTGGACAGCCCGGCGTCACAGCGGCTGGTGACGCGCTCGCCCCATATCAAACTGGGCAAGCTCGGCTCCCTGCTGCCGCTGGTCAGGCAGGGCAGGCGGAGGCCCAGGGGCATGCCACTGCTGCCCCCAGCCACGCCCTTGCCGTTGGTCCCCACAGTCCAGCGGAACATCATCCGGCGCATCACCACCACCCACTACGCCAGGGGTGGCGGCCGGCCGCGGCTGATCTTTGTCCAGGATGCCGCCACCTGGACCGGCCAGATTCCGCGGGAGGTGGCCCTCTCCGGGGAGGTCACGACCATAGGCGGCAGCCCCGGGTCGGATGTCCAGCTGGAGGGCCTGGAGGCACTCCACGCCGAAATCAGGCACGACGAGCAGGATGAGTACGTCCTGGTACCTTACGGGCCGGTCAGCGGAAGTGTTTCCAGGACAGGGCCTTCCGTACTGCGGACCGGGGCAAGGATCCAAATGGGGCAGTGGTGCCTTGCCTTCTTCCGGGAGGAATTCGCCGACCACGGCCGCCCCTATGGCGGCCGGAGCGGCGGCGAACTGGCCTACGAACGCCCCCAGCTGGACCCACGGACGGGAACCATGGAGCGTGACAGCTCCGAGGGCATCAGCTGAGGACGTGCAGGCCGCGGGCTATTCCGCGGCCTGCACGTCCTTGGCGTCCATGATCCGGTAGGCATAGCCCTGCTCGGCAAGGAACCGTTGGCGCTTGGCGGCGAAATCCTGGTCCAGGGTGTCCCGTGCCACCAGGGAGTAGAAGCGGGCGGCGCGGCCGTCCTTCTTGGGCCGCAGCAGCCGGCCCAGCCGTTGCGCTTCCTCCTGCCGTGACCCGAAGGAGCCGGACACCTGGATGGCCACCGAGGCTTCGGGCAGGTCGATGGAAAAGTTGGCCACCTTGGACACCACCAGGGTCTGCAGTTCCCCGGAACGGAATGCGTCAAAAAGCTTCTGCCGTACCTTGACCGGGGTATCGCCCTTGATGACGGGTGCCTTCAGGCGTGCGCCAAGGTCATCCAGCTGGTCGATGTACTGGCCGATCACCAGCAGCTGCTCCCCGGCGTGCCGTGCCACCAGCTGCTCCACCACCTGGGTCTTGGACTCCGAGCTAGCGCAGAGCCGGTACTTGTCTGCATCATCGGCCATGGCATAGGCAACGCGTTCATCACCTGGGAGGTCCACGCGGACCTCCACGCAGTCCGCGGGCGCGATATAGCCCTGGGACTCGATGTCCTTCCACGGGGCGTCATAGCGCTTGGGCCCGATCAGGCTGAAAACCTCGCCCTCGCGCCCGTCCTCCCGGACCAGGGTGGCGGTGAGCCCAAGCCGGCGGCGGGCCTGCAGGTCGGCGGTCATCCGGAAGATCGGTGCCGGGAGGAGGTGGACTTCGTCATAAATGATCAGGCCCCAGTCGTGGCCGTCCACCAGTTCCAGGTGGGGGTAGATGCCGCCGCGCCTGGTGGTGAGCACCTGGTAGGTGGCGATGGTCACCGGCCTGACCTCCTTGAGGGCGCCGGAGTATTCACCCACCTCATCCTCCGTGAGGGAGGTGCGCCTGATCAGTTCGTCCTTCCACTGCCGGGCAGCCACCGTGTTGGTGACCAGGATCAGCGTGGTGGTGGACCCAGTGGCCATGGCCGCCGCTCCCACCAGGGTCTTGCCGGCACCGCAGGGCAGGACCACCACGCCGCTGCCGCCCGCCCAGAAGTTTTCACTGGCCAGGCGCTGGTATGGCCGCAGTTCCCAGCCGTCCTCGTTGAGGGAAATAAGGTGCGGGGTGCCGTCCACGTAGCCTGCCAGGTCCTCGGCCGGCCAGCCGATCTTCAGCAGCAGCTGTTTGAGCTGGCCGCGCTGGGAGGCGTGCACCACCACCGTCTCGCCATCGATCCTGGGTCCCAGCAGCGGCGCGATCTTCTTGGCCCGGATCACTTCCTCCAGGACGGGGTAGTCGTCCGTCCGCATGACCAGCCCGTGGCGGGGATCTTTTTCCAGCCGCAGCCGGCCGTACCGGGACATGGTTTCCGCGACGTCAATCAACAGGGCGTGCGGCACGGGGAAGCGGGAGTACTTCAGCAGGGCGTCCAGTACCTTTTCGGCGTCCAGCCCGGCGGCCCGTGCGTTCCACAGGCCCAGCGGGGTCAGCCGGTAGCTGTGCATATGCTCGGGTGCCCGCTCCAGCTCGGCGAAAGGCGCGATGGCGTGCCGGGCTTCGGTGGCCAGCTCGTGGTCCACCTCAAGGAGGATGGTTTTGTCGCTTTGGACGATCAGGGGTCCGTCGGTCACGCGGGGAGATCCTTCACTGGCGCAGTTCCTCTGCGGCCTCGATATCGATGATGCGGTGCACGGACAGGACCCGTTCTGTGTCCTTGGCGGGATCGAAGACACGGACCCTGCCCCCGCTCACAGATAGCGGAACAACCACCTCCAGGCTGGCATTCCCCAGGCTGTCCACCACGTTCATGTGGATCCGCTGCTTCAGCCGGATGGCCCTTTGCAGGGCCTCAAGCCCCAGCTGGGTGGCTGCCTCGCTGCCGGCAACGGCGCCGGGGTGGTGTCCGACGCCGGCGCCCGCCTGCCGCAGGACGCCCAGCTGGGCTTCAACCTCCTCCGCCGGGGGCGCCATCCGCGGGGCGGTGTAGACGGGGCGGGAGCTTTCCTGCGGCGTGGAAGGCCGGCGCAGGTGGGCCGCGGGTTCGGCCCCGTCCACGGACGGGGACAGTCCCAGGCTCCGGAGTGCGGCGGCCAGTTCGCGCGGCGGCGCCGATGAGGTCACAACCGTGGGTGACAGGCTGGCCAGGCCCAGCTGGGCGGCTTTCGGTCCTGCCAGCAGCTCGCGCAGGGCTGCTTCGTCGTCGCTTTGGATGAAGCTGGCGGCCTGGCCCACGCGGAGCCGGCCGTGCCGGGACGCTGTGTCTTCCACCAGGTACTCCAGCGGCTGCGGCACGGCGGTGGCTGAGTGTTCGCGAAGAAACGCCAGCAGGGCCGCGGCGTCGTAGCCGTGGTCGAGTGCCCGTTTGATGGACTCCGCGGAGAAGCGGTAGATGGTGGCCGGACCCTGCCCCTCGGCGTCGGCCATGACCAGGAGCTTTTCGGTCAGCGACGGTGCCAGGTAGCCGGGGGCCACAGCGGTCAGGTCCGCCTGCAGCAGCACATGGTTCAGGGCCGCAGGCAGGTGCTCGCCCAGGATGGCAAGGGCGGCATCAGGCTCGTCCTCGGCGACGGCGCTGCCGAGTTGGCTCAGGGCACCCGAACCCACCAGGCCCAGCATCTCCGCTTCGGCCAGGACCCCGCGGATCAGTGAGCTGAACCGCCGGGCCATCCGAGGCTGCGACCACTCCGCACGCTGCAGGACGGCGGCGGCGTCAAGGACGGGAGCGGCGCCGTCGGACGCGGCCGCCTGCTGGGTGAGCTCGTGCAGGATCTCCAGGATCCGTTTGCGGACCACTGGGGCGTCGGGCCGCTGCGCCCCGGCGGACAGTGCGGCGATGGTTGTTCCCGACGCCGACCGGCCGGCCGCCGCGCCCGGCGCCGAATTCACCGGCTGGCCCACCATGGACGGCACGCGCTCGCTGGCCAGCCACGCGTTCACCAGCCACAGCCATTGTTCCTGCCGGGGAAGGACCAGCCATTCCAGCTGCGGCGGCTGCACCCACGATGAGGAGTCGACGTCGAGCCGGATCAGCCCGGCCAGGCCGCACAGTTCCAGCAGCAGACCTACCGCACCCTGGTCAATCCGCAGGTGCTCGGCCAGGCGGCGTATCTCGCGGACGCCCACACCTCCACTGCGCAGCGTGGCCAGCGGGTGTTCCCTGACGGCATACAGCAGTTCCGAGACCAGCCGCAGGGTTTCCGAGATGGAGCTCAGGGCCGCATTCCTGCGCAGCGCCGCCGTGGTCCGGCCCAGCTCGGGGACCGGTGGCGCCAGGGTGAAATCGTTGATGATCGCGCCACCGCGCAGGGCCAGCCCCACGCTGTGGGGCAGTTCTACGTGGGCGGCGTCCAGCGGAACCAGCAGCCCGCGGGCAAGGAGCCAGTCAACGGGCCCGACGTCGGCGCCCTCCGTGGTGACCGACGCTTTCCGCTGCGCCTGGGGGACGGCACCCATGGCCCAGTTCCGGAACCTGGCGAGCAGCGCCGTCGTCCGTTCCGGGGCGCCGGCGAGGATGTCCCGCAGTGCCTCCGGGGAGGAGGTCCAGTGCTGAAGGGCCAGGGCCGCCTCCATGGGCGTGGTGGCTTCCTGGATTGCGAACCCGCTGTGGTGCAGCTCCGAGACCAGCTGCACGGCGCGCTGGGCGAAGGCCGGCTGCAGGCGGACCAGCTCGGTATAGCTGCGGCCCAGGCCGGCCGGATAGATCCCCACCACGTCCTTGAGGGAGCCCACCGGGAGGTAGAACGGCTGGTCGGCGGCCGGGGAAGGGGTGCCGTGCGGGGGAGGGGCAGGGTGCACCAGGGCCAGCTCCTGCAGGGTGCCCAGGATTTGGGTGACGGTAGCCAGGGCGGAGCCGTGGATCAGTTTGTGCACTCCTTCAGCGGAGGCGCTGTGTCCGGTGTCGGTGTTGGTGCACAGATAGAGGGTTTCCAGGACCTGCATGTGCGGCCGGTCGAGCCGCTCCAGGGCGCGCTGGACGCTGACGCGGGAACTGGCGCGTGCCGCCAGTGCGGCAAAGTCCGGCACGGATGGGGATATGAGGTCCGGCCGCGCGGCGAACAGCGCCCGCAACGAATCGTCGCTGCGTGCCTCCAGGTCCTTGCCAAGCGCGCGAATGAGGGACATCAGTCCAACGTTACCGCTGCTGCGCCCTTCCCGCCCGCCGCCGGGCGGCAACACCGTCCAGGACCAGCACGAGCATCAGGATGAAGGCCACCGGCAGGCCGTAAAGCGCGGTGTAGGTGATCCAGGCGGGAGCTACCGAGCCGGCGAAGGCAAGCGCCATGACAGCTGCCACGGCTATCAGGGACAGGACGGCAACAACTGCTGCGAGGACCATCAACGGCCGCCGGTAGCGCGAGGGAGTCATGGACGCAACGCTACCGCGCCCGCAGCGGTGCGGGTAAAAGCCGGGGCCTTGCGCCTGCGGCGGAACAGTGCTGCCCAAAGCATCAATAGGCCATGCGGCAGGATAACCTTGAAGCATACAGACCAACACGGTTTCCGTTTGCCATACCCTGAACCCGCACAACAATGCGGATGCGGTGGCAGCCGGCCGTGTCTCATGACAGCAGAACGAAGAAGGTTGATTACGTGCCTACCGGCAAGGTCAAGTGGTATGACAAGGACAAGGGCTTTGGGTTCCTCGCGGGCGAAGACGGCCAGGAGGTTTTCCTGCCCAAGTCATCGTTGCCCGAGGGCGTCACGGAGCTGAAGGCCGGCACCCGGGTGGAGTTCGGCGTAGCTGACGGGCGCAAGGGCGCCCAGGCACTGGGCCTGCGGGTGCTGGACAAGACGCCGTCCATTGCCAAGGCCAAGCGTCCCAGCGCCAAGGACCTCGCCCCGCTGGTGCAGGACCTGGTGACCGTCCTCGACAACCTGTCCGGGACCCTGTCCAAGGGCAAGTACCCGGACGGCAACAAGGGCAAGGCCATTGCTGCCGCCCTGCGCAAGGTCGCCGACGAGCTGGACGTTTAGGCGCCCATGACTCCCGATTCTGAACAGCTGGGCACCCCAGTGCAGGAGCAGGCCGCCAAGACTCCGGCCAAGCGCAAGGCCGGGGTGCCCGTGTGGCGCACAGGCAAGCCGGACGCTTTCCTGGCCGCGGCGGTGGACACTGCCCGGACCGCGTTGGAGGGCATCACGCCGGCGGCCACCATTGGCCCGCACCTGGCGGCCAAGAGCGAGGGCGACCGGCTGGTCACGCACCTGTTCGAGTCGAGGCTGCCCGGCTACGCAGGGTGGCAGTGGTACGCGGTGCTGACCCGCAACTCGCGCTCCAAGGTGGTTACGGTCAATGAGCTGGGCCTGCTGCCGTCCGAGGATTCGATCCTCGCCCCCGAGTGGGTGCCCTGGGCCGAGCGCGTCCGCCCTGAGGACCAGCAGCAGGAGTCCGAAGCAGACGCCCCTGAAGCGAATGCCCCTGAAACGGACAGCCCTGAAGTTGACGCCCCTGCAGGGTATGGCCAGGAATCAGCGGAAGAGGCCCGGGATTCGACGGACGACGCCGGCACCCAGGCGGGAGCCTGACCGCACCTCCGCCGGGAAACCGGCCACCCCCTGGCCGGGGACAACGAAAAACGGCGCCGTCCGGGGAGAACCCGGGCGGCGCCGTCGTACGTTATGCATACGCGCAGGCCGTGCTTACTTCCGCAGCTCGCCCACCACGTAGTCGATGCTGGACAGCAGGGCCGAGACATCGTCCGGCTCGATGGCCACGAAGGTGGCGATGCGCAGCTGGTTGCGGCCCAGCTTCCGGTAGGGCTCCGTGTCCACGATGCCGTTGGCGCGCAGGACCTTGGCAACAGCTGCCGCATCAACCGATTCGTCGAAGTCGATGGTGGCGATGACGTTGGAGCGTTCCTCCGGGTTGGCCACGAACGGGGTGGCAAAGTCGGAGGCCTCGGCCCAGCTGTAGATGCGCCCTGCGGAGTCAGCGGTGCGCGCGGCGGCAAAGTCCAGGCCGCCGTTGGAGTTCAGCCACTGGACCTGGGCGTCCAGGGTGACCAGCGTGGACAGCGAGGGAGTGTTGTACGTCTGGTTCAAGCGGGAGTTGTCGATGGCGGTCTGGAGGTCCAGGAAATCCGGGATCCACCGGCCGCTGGCCTTGATCCGCGCGGCACGCTCGATGGCGGCGGGGGAGAACAGGCCAAGCCAGAGGCCGCCGTCGGAGGCGAAGTTCTTTTGCGGGGCGAAGTAGTAGACGTCGCTCTGGGCAACGTCCACGTCCAGGCCGCCGGCCGCCGAGGTGGCGTCCACCAGCACCAGCGATCCCTCGTCGGCCCCGGAGACGCGCGTGACCGGCGCCGCCACGCCGGTGGAGGTCTCATTCTGCGGCCAGGCATAGACGTCCACGCCGGCCTCGGCCTGCGCCGCCGGACGGGTGCCGGGCTCGGATTTGATGATCGAGGAGGACTCCAGGAAGGGCGCCTTGTTGGTGGCTGCGGCGAACTTTGACCCGAATTCACCGAAGGAGAGGTGCTGGGCCTTCTTCTCCACCAGGCCAAAGCTTGCGATGTCCCAGAACGCCGTGGAGCCGCCAACGCCGAGGACCACCTCATACCCCTCCGGGGCACGGAAGAACTGGCTCAGCCCGTCGCGGACGGATCCCACCAGGTTCTTGACCGGCGCCTGCCGGTGCGAGGTGCCGAGGATGGTCTTGGACGCTGCTGCCAGGGCATCAATCTGTTCCTGGCGGACCTTTGACGGGCCGGCGCCGAACCGCCCGTCCTTGGGCAGGAGGTCGGCGGGGATCGTGATGCTGGTGTCGCTCACAGGTGCTCCAATTCGGCGGGGACGAAAACTTTGGTCCGGACGGGCGGGTAAGGGGTGGCCGGCAGCGCTCGGTGGCTGCGCGGCAGGCCTGTTCCATTCTGCCTGAAGGGCAGTGGGTGCGGGAGCCGGAGGGGGCAAAGTCCAGACAATGAGACGGTCCTGTCCAGGCGTGGCTGCGCAGGAGCCAGCTATTCGGACAAAGTCAAAATAGGCTAAGCTAGCCCCGGACTACCTCGCGGGAACAGAGCGGTACGGTGGGACAACGCAAGGTACTGCGCTCGAGGAGCTGAGCTGGATGACGGATCTGATCGACACTACGGAGATGTACCTCAGGACCATCCTGGAGCTTGAGGAAGAAAACATCGTTGCCCTTCGGGCCCGTATCGCCGAGCGTCTGCGCCACTCCGGCCCCACGGTGTCCCAGACCATCGGCAGGATGGAACGCGACGGACTCGTCGTCGTTTCCGGAGACAGGCACCTGGAACTCACGGACACGGGCCGCAAGCGGGCCACCGAGGTCATGCGCAAGCACCGGCTGGCCGAACGACTGCTGGCTGACGTCATCGGTTTGGACTGGGCCTACGTGCACGACGAAGCCTGCCGCTGGGAACACGTCATGAGCGAGCGCGTTGAGCGGCGCATCTACGAGATGCTGGACCACCCCACCGAATCGCCCTACGGCAACCCGATCCCCGGCCTCGCCGCCCTGGGCGGACAGCCGGCCACCGGCTTTGCCGACACGGTCATCAGCCTGGTGGAGGCCATGAAGGGCTACGGCCCCGCCTCTGCCGTGACCATCAGCCGGCTGGCCGAACCCATCCAGGTGGAGCCCGAACTGCTGGCGCAGCTGGACGAAGGCGGGATCCGGCCCGGCGCCGCCGTTGCACTGGAACGCGTGGGAGATTACATCTCCGTGCGGGTGTCCGGAATCGAAGGGGCACTGGAGCTGCCGCCCGAGGTTGCCGCTCATGTTTTCGTCGCCGTCACCCAGCCCTGAGCCGCTCCTCATACCCCAGCGAAGCGCTTCCACGCAAAGATAACGGAATTGTTACCTAGGGTCTTAAGGCCCTATAGTGGAACCAATCGTTGATACTTAAGCGTTACCCGATCCGGAGCCGAGCTCTGCCAGCGGATCGGGTGCATGAGTCGTTACTGGCAGAGGCGGGGGAACCACAATTGGCAGCGGGGGACTGCCTTGGGGTGAAGTCCGTCAGCAGCAAGCCTCTCCAGTGAAGGATTCTTCCGGGAATACCCCTGTGCAGAAGCTTGCCCATGGCGGGCCGGGTCTTTGATCTCTCTGACCCGAATCCGACAGCTAACTCCGCAGGCTTTTCCAGAGAGGAACCCTTCTTGACCATGCAGACCTCCCGGGGCCGCCGCCGCGCGGCAGGCCCCCCTTCGGCACCGCGGGTTGTCGAAGATGTCGCAGCGGAGCGCCCCCGCGATCTGCATCGTGACGCGCGCCGCCGCCGGGGTCCGTTCCGGCAGGTGACGGAGTTTGCCGCCGCCAGCGGCATCGGCCAGAAAGCCGGAATCGCCCTGGCCGCCACCGGTCTGGTGCTGACGGTCACGGTGCCCGCCACCAGCCCCGTCATGGCCACCGATGCCGCCGGCAACGCGCCACTGGCAGCTTCCGCCGTCAGTCCGCAGCCCCAGATTTCCGCTGATATCGGCGCCCAGATCGACTTCAGCCGCTCGGCAGTGGTGACCCAGGCCGACCCCGACGGGAAGCTGAAGCAGCTCCTGAGCGCCCAGTCCGCCGGCTCCGTCACCCGGGCAGCCTCGGCCGGCACCCTGGCCGCACCGCTGGCATCCCTCACCACCGCGTCGCCCTTTGGCTACCGGGTGAGCCCCATCACCGGCGGCTCCGGAGACTTCCACCGCGGCCAGGACTTCGTGGCGCAGTGCGGAACGTCCGTCCTGGCGGCCGCAACCGGCACCGTGACCTTCGCAGGCTGGCACCAGTACGGCGGTGGGAACCGGGTGGTCATCGATCACGGCAATGGGCTGGAGACCACCTACAACCACCTGTCGTCGTTCAACGTCAAGGTCGGACAGACCGTCTCCCGCGGCGAGGTCGTGGCGCTCAGCGGCACCACGGGCGCCTCCACCGGCTGCCACCTGCACTTTGAGGTCCAGGTCAACGGCGAAGTGGTCGATCCCATGGGCTGGCTGTAACCGAATGAGTGTGCACTCTCAGATCGCAGTGACCTGCCGTGACCTGAATGTGACATTGAAACAAAACTGCTGTACCGTCTAACTCGCGTCAACTTTTCCGAAGTTGACGCTCTTGAGTGGATTGCCTAACTCTGCCACCGCTCAAGGTCCGTTCGCATTTCATCGTCTGGCAGGGGCGGGGGAACCAATTTTGGCCTTCATTTCCTGAAGGCCTTGGGGTTAAGTCATGAGCTTCCCAGGAAGCAGAGTGGCCGGGTGACTCCCATCCGAATCCGACAGCTCACCTCGCAGGCATTGGGAGAGGCTACCTTCGTGTCTTCACGCCATCATTCTGCGCGCCACCGTGCGCAAACGGTTCGCACCAACCCCCTGGACGCCGTGTCCAAGGCCGTCAGTGCAAATGCCGGGACCGTAGGCCGCCAGGCTGCCGTTGTGGCAGCCGCATCGGGCCTTATCCTGAGCATGGGCCTGCCCGCCACCGCAGCTGACACCACCGCCGGTGTCTCCGCATCCACCGAGTCCGGTTCGGCCCAAACGGCCCTCGCCGTCACCGCCGCCCCCACGGCTACGGTTTCCTTCGAGCGTCCCGCCGTCAAGACCACCGCAGCTCCAAAGGTGGAAGCGGTGCGTCCCCAGTCCACCGCACCGGCCGTGCGCGACGCCGCTGCCACTGCAGGCCAGGACGCTGCCCCTGCCGCCAAGGCTGCCGAGACTGTCTCCGCCGCAACCTCCGGTATTGCAGCAATCGCCTACACCGGCATTGGCCACTCCTACGTCTGGGGCGGCACCAGCCCCGTCACCGGCTGGGACTGCTCCGGGTTCGTCCAGTGGGTCTACGCCCAGGCCGGCATCAGCATCCCCCGCACCAACGCGTGGAACATCATGACCCCCACCTCCACCCCGCAGCCGGGCGACCTTGTGGTCCAGAACGGTGGCGCGCACGTGGGCATCTACGTCGGCAACGGCATGATGGTCAGCGCACTCAACCCTTCCCAGGGCACGCTGCTCCACTCGCCTGCAGCCACCGGTACCTCGTCGTACTACCACCTCAACAAGTAGTTCTTGGGCTTCACGCTCCAAGGGCTATTTCTTTGCCCAAAGCTTTTTCGCTAGAAACCACATCCCCGTTCGGGATGCGCCGGCGTACCCCCAAGATGCCGGCGCATCCAGCTTCCCTTTGCCTGCCTACACGCGGTTCGAAGGAAAAACGAAAGAGAGAACTGATGACGACTCGTGCTACCGCACGGCACCGCGCCGAGGTCACCAAAACCAACTCGATCGCTGTCATTGCCAAAGCTGTCAGCGACAATGCCGGTGGCATGGGCCGCCAGGCTGCTGTCATCGCTGCTGCTTCCGGCCTGGTCCTGACCAGCGGCATTGCAGCCAACGCCGCCGACACCAACGTCAAGCGCGATTCCGCTCCCGCATCCCAGATGGAAGTTGAATCCGTCGTCGACGCCCCGATCTCCGCGGCTTCCACCATTGCCATCAGCTACGAGAAGCCTGCCGTTACCACCACGCCGGCTCCCGTCGCCGAGCCTGAGCCCGAGGTTCAGGTACAGGAAGCTGCACCTGCCGCCCAGCCGGCTGCTCCCAAGGTCACCGCCAAGGTTGCGACGGCTGCCGCTCCGGCCGCCCCTGCAGCCCAGGCTTCGGCCAGCGGCAAGGGTGCTGCCATCCTGTCCGCAGCCTACGCACAGCTCGGTGTCATGCAGGACTGCACCATGCTGGTGACCAACTCCCTGGCCGCCGTGGGCATCCACTTCCACGACTGGCCGGCCGGTTACCTGTCCCTGGGCCGCACCGTTAGTGCAGCCGAAGCGCAGCCGGGCGACCTTATCTACTACGCCAACGGCGGCTCGGGCATGGCCCACATCGCTGTGTACGCCGGCAACGGCATGGCCGTCCACGGTGGCTACAACGGAAACCAGACCGTGGTCTTCAGCGCGAACGTGGGTTCCGGCCCCGTCTTCATCCGCGTCAACTAATCATTCCAGTGGCTGCCTGATCCAGCGCCGGCCGCGAATTGGGCAAGGGACCCCCGCCACCAGGCGGGGGTCCCTTGCGTCTTAATGGGCTTCTCCAGTGGAGCCCTTGCCTTGCCCGTCTTCGCGCCCGGTTGGGCTCCTGGGCGGCGATTACCTGATTCTGCAATTCTTTGTTTACTCTTGTGATGTCGATCCATAGCCCGGACATGCCGAGGGCAGCCGGCCCTCGTGCCCCTGACGGGTGCGGCCGTGAAGAGGTAAGTGCATGCGCACTCTCGTTCTGAATGCTGGATATGAACCGCTGGCGGTTATCACTTTCCGCCGGGCGCTGGTGCTTGTGCTCACGGGCAAGGCAAGCGTGGTGGCCGAAGGGGATGACCCGGTGGTAGGGCCCACTGACGTCCTGGGCCGCCCGTCCGTGATCCTCCTCAACCGCTACATCCGGCCCCGGTACAACCACTCGACGGCAGTCAGCCGCAGGGGTGTGCTCCGGCGCGACGGACATAAATGTGCCTACTGCGGCAAGGCGGCGCACACAATCGACCACGTTCACCCGAAGTCCCGGGGCGGTGCCGATACATGGGAGAACCTTGTGGCCGCCTGCCTGCGGTGCAACAACGTCAAGGGCGACCACACTCCCGCGGAAATGGGCTGGACCCTTCGGTTCGTGCCCGAGCCGCCGCACGGAACGATCTGGCAGATCAAGGAACTGGAGAAGCCGACGCCGGCGTGGGATCCGTTCCTGCTCCCGGAGCGCGCCGCCTGACGCCCTCGCGCTGCCCGGCAGCGCCGCCTGACGCCTCGCGCTGCCCGGCAGCGCCGCTGATCGCTAGGCTGGGGGAGTGCAAGAGAGCATGTTGGTTTTCGATGCCCTGATCCTGGCCGGGGGACGGTCGTCCCGGCTGGGCGGGGTACCCAAGCAGTCCTTGGTCTTCCAGGGCCAGACCCTCCTCGAGCGTGCCGTGGCCGCGGCAGCCGGCGCCCGCCGCACCGTGGTGGTCGGTGATGCGGGATCCCTGCCGGGGGAGTCCGGGGCTGCGGGTCTTCCGGCCCCGTCCACCCGGCCGTCCACCCTGCTGATGTGCCGCGAGGAGCCGCGGTTCGCCGGGCCTGCTGCCGCAATAGCCGCAGGCCTGGCCGCGCTGGCCAAGGGAGGCGAAGGGGCGCCCTACTGCCTGGTGCTGGCGTGCGACATGCCGCTGGCCTTCCAGGCGGTGGCTGTGCTGAAGGATGCCCTGGCGCGCTCCGATGTGGCGGACGGTGGGGGCGGCGTGATGGCTTGTTCCGGGGATGGCAGGGCCCAGCCCCTGACAGGTTTTTACAGCACGGCTGGGTTAACAAAAGCCTGCGCGGACCTGGCAGCCCGCAACGCCCTGGTCAACGGATCCGTGAGGGCGCTCCTTGCTAGTCTGGACGTGCAGCTTGTCACGGTCCCCGCCGGGTCCACATCCGATGTGGATACCTGGGACGATGCTGCCGCGCTGGGGATTTCCGCCGGGAACCAGCGCGCGGGCCAGGACCAGTTCATGGGCGGAACTAACGTGGGAGGCAAGTCGTGAAAAGCCAGGACGAGACGCTGGAAGAGTGGTGCAGGGCGCTTCTCCAGGCCTACCAGCTTGAAGATGTCCAGGTGGATGTCAACGCCGTGCTGGCGCTGGCCGGCGTCGCTGCCCATGCGGTTGTCAGGCCGGCCGCGCCGCTGACCACCTTCATCGCAGGCTTCGCCGCGGGACTGGCGGCTGCTCCCGGCAGGGAAATGGACGCAGCATCGATGGACGAGGCGCTGGCCGTTGCCCGTTCCCTGGCCGAAGACTACGACGCTGAAGCCGCCGGGACTCCCGGCGAATGACGGCAGAACCCCACAGCGATCCGGAGGCGCCACCGGGCAGAGATGCAGAGGCGCACAAAACTGAACAGCCGCATGATGCCCACCATCATGCGGCCCACACCTGGCAAGAAGCCCGGCAAGCTGCGTTCGATGCAGCAACCCCCATACCCCCCGGGCCGGTGGCGCTCCGGATAGCCCTGGGCCGCCGGCTTGACCGGGACATCGTGGCCCTTCAGGACATGCCCCACTACGCGTCCTCAGCCATGGACGGCTGGGCGGTCAACGGCAGCGGCCCGTGGATCCCCGTGGAGCCCGGAACGCGGCTGGCACCCCACCAGGCCAGTCCCATCGCCACGGGAGGCCTCATCCCGCCCGGCGCCAAGGCAGTTCTTCGCACCGAAAATGCTGTCCTCGGCACGGACGATGAAGGGCTCCCCATCCTGATGACCGGCGGCAAGGCGCGCCCGGGTGAGCCCCGCGCCGGAGAGCACATCCGCAAGGCCGGGGAGGAAGCATTGGAAGGGGACACCCTGGTCAAGGCAGGGGTGGAGCTCAACCCGGCACACCTGGCGCTGGCCGCCCTGGCCGGTTACGACGAAGTCCAGGTCCAGGGGAAGCCGGTGGTCCGCCTGGTGCTTACGGGGTCAGAGGTGGTGGAACAGGGCACGCCGGCCCCGGGCCAGGTGCGCGACACGTTCGGCCCCCAGTTGCCCGACGTCGTTGCCATGCTGGGCGGCATCACCGGCGGACAGCAGCGGATCGGCGATTCCTACGACGAATGGCTGGCGGCGCTTGAGGACGTGCTGCCGGAGGTGCCCGGCGCGCCGGACCTGCCCGCCGACGTCGTTATCACCACCGGGGGTACCGGGCGCTCCGGAACGGACCACCTGCGGCGGGCTGTGGCGGAGCTCGGCGGACGGCTCATCATCGACGGCGTGGCAATGCGTCCGGGACACCCCGCGGTTCTCGCCGAACTTCCGGACGGCCGCTTCGTCCTGGGGCTTCCTGGCAACCCGCTGGCGGCCATGATGGCCCTCTCCACCGTGGGTGCTCCGCTGCTGGCCGCGTTGGGGCACCGCCCCATGCCGCCCGTGGAGGAAGTGCCCTGCGGGACGATGGTTGAGCCGGACCCCGGACGCACCAGGCTGATGCCGTTCCGGCTGCTGTACGGCATGGCGTCTCCGGCGCAGCATACGGGACCGGGCATGATGCGCGGGCTGGCCGCTGCCGATGGGGTCCTGGTGGTGCCGCCGCACGGAGTGCAGTTGGGCGAACTGGTGCCGGCCTTCGCGCTGCCCTGGGGGCCGCCCATTCCGCGCCGCGGTGACGGGGAGGCCAAAGCCAAACCGCGGAGCACTGCCCGGACCGGCCAGCCCAAGGCCAAGCCGGCACCCAGTGGACCCGTGGACTGGAGCGCCCTCCTGGGCTAATGGGCTAAGCCGGTCCTTGGCTGAGCGGTTCAGGGCTGGTCCCGTGGGCCGGGGCAGGCTCTGTTGGTGCCATGATGGAGTAATGAACAGGCAGGGTGGAACATGGGACGAGTAACCCAGCGCCGCAAGGTGCACAAATATCTCCTGGATGGTTCTCCGGGTGCCCTGGAGTACCCGGTCCGCCACCGCGAGGATGTCCTCGCCGTGGAAGAACCGCTGGAAATCCGGCTGGGCGGGCTGTCCTATTCGGTCACCATGCGCACGCCCGGCGACGATTTTGACCTGGTGGCCGGATTCCTGGTGTCCGAAGGTGTTATCTGGACCCCTGAACAGCTGGTGTCGCTGCGGTTCTGCGCCGGCGAGGACGAAAACGGCGTCCAGACATTCAACGTGGTGGAGGCCCAGTTGCGGCCGGACGTTCCACTCCCCGACACCGGCCGCAGGGTCTATACGTCCAGCTCCTGCGGCATTTGCGGGACGGACTCCATCGAAGCCGTGCAGAAGTCCTCGCACCACAGCCCGCAGGCGGACCCGCTGACGGTGGACGCCAAGGTCCTGGCCTCCCTGCCGGACCTGCTGCGGGAGTCCCAGCGCGTCTTTGATGACACCGGTGGCGTTCACGCGGCGGGCCTGTTCAGGATCGACGACGACGGCGCGCCACGGCTCCTGTGCCTGCGCGAAGACGTGGGGCGGCACAATGCGGTGGACAAAGTGGTGGGCTGGGCGCTGCGCGAAGGGCTCCTGCCGTTGACCGGGACGGTCCTCCAAGTGTCCGGCCGGGCATCCTTCGAGCTGGTGCAGAAAGCCTCGCTCGCCGGAATTCCCGTCCTGGCCGCCGTCAGTGCCCCGTCCAGCCTCGCCGTGGAACTGGCAGAAGCGAACGGTTTGACCGTGGCGGGATTCAGCCGCGGCACCAGTTTCAACATCTATGCCGGGGACTCCCGGATCCTGAGGCCCGAACCCGCCGTCCCAAGGACGTAGCGGCGCCAACGCCCGGGCCGGCCCGCTGCCTGGGCGCAGGGGGTTGGTTGCAGTGCTGTCAGCGGGTAGATTTGTCCATCGAATGGACTCGATGATCCAGTCTCCAGCTTAAAGAGGACCTATATTGCATGACGACCGCAGGATCACGGAAGTCCGCCTGGCCAGGTTTGTGCGGGAGCGCATTGTCCCTGCCGTTTACAGCAGGACAGTCCCGCTTGCCCTGAGCAGTTGGGAAGTGCCCGGTGAGCCGGTCCCCGCGCTCGAGGCGATGAGGCAGGAGTTCCAGCCGCAGGAGCACGGTGCCCCCTGGGGTAGGCCGTGGGGTACTACCTGGCTGCGGCTGCAGGGGGAAGTGCCCGAATCCTGGGGCGGCGGCCCGGACACCACGGTGGAGGTGGTGGTGGACCTGGGGTTCACCACCGAGGCCCCGGGGTTCCAGTGCGAGGGCATCGCCTGGCGCTCCGATGGCAGCATCATCAAGGCAATATCACCCCGCAACCAGTACATCCCGCTCAAGCTGCTGGGCAGCGGCATGGCCGTGGACTTCTACGTTGAGGCGGCCGCGAACCCGGACATGGCCCAGGGCTGGACGTTTGCCGCCACCCCGTTGGGGGACAGGGCGACCGCTGGGGAAGCCCCGCAGTACCGGCTGGGAAACATCGCCATCGCCGAACTGAACCAGACCGTGTGGGAACTCCAGCAGGACATCTGGACCCTTGCCGGCCTCATGGAGCAGCTTCCGCTGGAGCTCCCGCGCCGCCACGAGATCCTCCGGGCGCTCGAACACATGATGGACGTGATGGACCCTGACGATGTTGCCGGGACCGCGGCGGCAGGGCGGCGGGCGCTTACCGACGTCCTGACCAGGCCCGCCTATGCCTCCGCGCACCAACTGGTTGCCACCGGGCATGCGCACATCGACTCCGCCTGGCTCTGGCCGGTCCGGGAAACCATCCGCAAATGCGCCCGGACGTTCTCCAACGTGGTGGCCCTGATGGACGAGGACCCCGGCTTTGTCTTCTCCTGCTCCTCCGCGCAGCAGCTGGCCTGGATCAAGGAGCTGTACCCGGACCTGTTCGGCCGGATCAGGGAAAAAGTCCGCGCCGGGCAGTTCGTCCCGGTCGGCGGCATGTGGGTCGAATCGGACACCAACATGCCCGGCGGCGAAGCCATGGCCCGGCAGTTCGTGGAGGGCAAGGGTTTCTTCCTGGACGAATTCGGCATTGAATGCAGGGAGGCGTGGCTCCCGGACTCGTTCGGCTACAGCGCGGCCCTGCCCCAGATCGTGAAGGCTGCGGGCAGCCGCTGGTTCCTCACGCAGAAGATCTCCTGGAACCAGACCAACAGGATGCCCCACCACACGTTCAACTGGGAGGGGATCGACGGCACCCGGCTCTTCACCCACTTCCCCCCGGTGGACACCTACAACTCCGACCTCAGCGGCAGGGACCTGGCCCACGCCGAGCGCAACTACCGGGACCACGGCCGCGGCACCGTGTCGCTGGTGCCGTTCGGGTATGGCGACGGCGGCGGCGGCCCCACCCGCGAAATGCTTGCCGCCGCTGCACGCACGGCGGACCTGGAAGGATCGCCAAAGGTCAGGATCGGCTCCGCGGAAAGTTTCTTCCGGCAGGCCGAGGAAGACTATCCAGCCTTGCCGGTCTGGGTGGGCGAGATGTACCTGGAGCTGCACCGCGGCACCTACACGAGCCAGGCGCGCACCAAGAAGGGCAACCGGCGCAGCGAGCACCTGCTGCGTGAAGCCGAATTGTGGTGTGCCACGGCTGCCGTCCGCGCCGCCGGTGCCTACGAGTATCCCGGCGCCGAGCTCAAGCGCCTGTGGCAGCTGGTCCTGCTGCAGCAGTTCCATGACATTCTTCCCGGCAGCTCCATTGCCTGGGTGCACCAGGATGCCGAGCGGAACTACCAGGCCATCGAAGCCGCCCTCGAGTCGCTGATCGGCCGTGCTGCCGCCGCCATGCTGGGCCCGGGCGACCGCCGGTTCCTGCTGAACGCCGCACCGCATGCCCGGGATGGAGTTCCCGCGCTGGCGGCGGCTGAAGCGGCGGTGGACCGGGAGCCGGTGCAGGCCACACCGCATGAAGGTGGCTACATCCTGGACAACGGGATCATCCGCGCCGTGGTGGATGCCGACGGACTGCTCTCCTCCCTGTGCGACCACGCCAGCGGCCGTGAGGCAATCGCTCCGGGCCAGCACGGCAATCTGCTGCAGCTTCACCGGGATACCCCCAATGAGTGGGATGCCTGGGATATCGACGAGTTCTACCGGCGCAACGTTACGCAGCTGGTCCACGCAGAATCGGTCCGGCTTGCCACCGAAGGCGGCAGCGCCGTCGTTGTGGTGGAACGGGTGGCCGGCGCCTCCCCGCTGACCCAGCGCATCACGCTTGCCCCCGGCAGCCCGTCACTGGAGATCACCACGTCAGTGGACTGGCAGGAGCGCGAAAAGCTGCTGAAGCTCGGCTTTGCCCTCGACGTCCGGGCTGACAGGTCGGCTGCCGAAACGCAGTTCGGCCACGTTTTCCGGCCCACCCACACCAACACCTCGTGGGAGGCCGCGAAGTTCGAAATCTGCGCCCACCGCTGGATCCACGTGGGTGAACCCGGCTACGGCGTGGCCGTGTCCAACTCCTCCACCTACGGCCATGACGTGGGCAGGAACATCAGGGAATCCGACGGCGGAACCACCACCACGGTGCGCCTGTCCCTGCTGCGGGCGCCCAAGTTCCCCGACCCGGACGCAGACCGAGGGCGGCACGAGTTGACCGTGACCATCCGCCCGGGTGCTGACATTGCCGATGCCGTCGAGGAAGGGTACCGGACAAACCTGGCGCCCCGGCTGGTCAGCGGAGGCGCCGGCGTTGAGCCGCTGTTCTCCGTCAGCAATCCTGCCCTGGTCATCGAAGCGGTGAAACTGGCGCAGGACGGATCCGGGGACGTGGTGGTCCGGCTGTATGAGTCGCTGGGGCAGCGCTCCCAAGGAAACATTACGGCGAACTTCCCGGTGCGGGACGTTGTGCCTACGGACCTCCTGGAGCGCACCACCGAAGCTGCTGGAGTCCAGCCCACCGGCGCGGGTGCCGTACTCAGGCTCCGGCCGTTCCAGCTGGTGACCCTGAGGTTTGCCCGGGCGTAGATGCGCGGCGTGCAGGCCGCGGGCTGCCGAAAAGGGCCTTAAATAGGCTGAGTGGGGGCGGTCCCCAACGATCCGCCACCACTCATCCCCCCAATGTGTGCAAAGGCCCCCGGGACTCCCGCGTTTTGGAATTTATCCCCGTTCGAAAACGCTTGGCAGCCCCGCCTTCACACATTCATGATTGTGTCACACACTAATGATTTTGTGAAAGCCCGCGAAGGTTACGTTTCGGTAGATGTCCTGCGGCTGCGGACCGTACGCGCGTTGACCACCTTGGCCGCCCAGATCAGCGCCAGTCCAACGACGAAGCACAGCACCGCGGTGTAGTTGATGATGAACTCAATTTGGCCGAGGGCCGGCGGGATCAGGGGGAACGACAAGCTCAGCCCCGTCGCCACGGCGCCAAGGCCCAGCAGGGCGGCGGCAGCCCGGACTAAACCGGGCAGGCGACTCGACACGGCGCGGACCATGGCTGGAAGCAGGGCCAACGCAACATAGGCGGGGTACGCCCTGCCCGCAGCCCCGTAATATTCGAGCAGCGCGGAGTTCCATGGATCGGTGCCCACCACGCCCGTAAGACCTGCGGAGGAACCACTGGTGTCCATCAGGAAGAACAGTGTCACAGCGACCGCGGATATGACTGCGAGGACTGCCATTCCTGTCCGCCCGGTGATGAACCGGTAGGCGTCCTTTGCATCAAACCCCTTGGAGATGCGGATGCCCATGAAGAAGATGGCACCGAAGATCACGAACCGGAGCAGCAGATTGGCCAGGTTGAAACCCCCCAGCGCCTGGTCGATCACCAGGTACGGGCCCTGGATGCTCAACAGGATGGCCAGGGTCATCATGGCAAAGATGCCGAAGAGGGAGCGGTTCTCACCGCGGAGGGTGCTGGGAATGCGTGCCGCCGCAACGAATGCGCAGACGGCCAGCGTGGTCCATTGAAGGGTCTCGATCATCCCAGGTTCTCCCAAATCTTCTCTGTCTGCGCCTGGTCCTGCTCCTGCCGGCGCAATACTTTGCCCAGTGCCTGGAGTCTGTCTCCTGCAAGCGCGGTTAGTTCTCCGTCAGAAAGGCTGTCCAGCGCCGCCTGCCGGGCTCCCGGGGGCCAGCCGGCCTCCTCCTCCGTGATGAGGCCGGTGGCCACCAACCCGCCGGCTGGTCCCACCCCTGCAGCCAACGCCGTGGCCATGGCAAGCTCGGGTGACAAGCGGTTGGCGGTCAGCTGGGCGGAATAATTCTGTGGGGCCACGCCGGTGGCGGCCGAAACACGGTGCCGCACCTCGCCGTCGTCAATGGCGTCAACCCAGTTCTTCACGGAGGTGGCGTGCGGGGCAGCGCTGAGGGCGGGAGCGGCCGCCCCCCGCGCGGCGTCCATGGCCGGACGGGCCAGGAGGGCCCGGAGGAGGTCTGCGCTGGAGATCTGGCTCACCAGCTCGTTCCTGGTGGGCGGGCGGGGCGGACCGGCGAGGGCGCTGTAGGCATCGAACCCGGCCAGCGCTGCCACCGGGTTGATTTTGTAGGCGCGGCTGATGCTGACCACCGTACTCACCGAGACCTTGCCACGGACCAGTTGCTGGGCCAACGTGGTCCGTTTGATCCCCGAGACCCGGCAGACGTCGGCAGTGCTGGCATCGGGTGCGATGCCCTGCAGCCAGCGCTGGAACGCCTTGGCGGAAAGGGTCATGGGGTGCTCTCTGCAGAACGGGTGGTGACGACGATTTTACCGTGCCCGCCTGCCCTGCCGGCTCGTGCCCGCCATGCCGCGGATTTTGCCCCAGGGCCACTTTCCTCTATAGTTGTTGGTCGAGCCCGCTGGTCCGTACACCCCCCAAGTCCGGACCAGCGGGTTCTTCTATGTCCTGCAGCCCCAGCGGCGCCGCGGCCGCAATTGTGCCGCCTCTGCCGGCCGTCGACGGCTGTCCGGGCAGCGGCGAAAGGACGAATCGATGACTGCAACCCTTGTTGCCAAGGACGTCTCCGGTGGCCATGGGCACCGCACGCTTTTTTCCGGGCTCTCGCTGACAGTGGCGCCCGGGGACGTGGTGGGCGTCGTGGGTGCCAACGGGGCGGGGAAATCCACGCTGCTGCGCCTCCTTGCCGGCGTCGACCAGCCCCATGAGGGCTCCGTCAGCCTTGCCCCGGCCGATGCCTTCGTCGGCTGGCTGCCCCAGGAACACGAACGTGTTCCAGGTGAAACGGTGGCAGCCTACATCGCCCGCCGGACCGGCTGCGCAGAAGCCACCCTTGAGATGGAATCCAGCGCGGAGGGCCTTGGTTCGGGTGCTCCCGGCGCAGATGATGCGTATGCCCGGGCCTTTGACCGCTGGATGGCCTCCGGCGCGGCAGACCTGGATGACCGCATCCCTGCCGTGCTTGCGGAGCTGGGGCTGGACGCCGGCCCGGACGCGCTGATGACCGGGCTTTCCGGCGGCCAGGCGGCACGGGTGGCACTGGCTGCCCTGCTGCTGAGCCGCTTCGATGTGGTGCTGCTGGACGAGCCCACCAACGACCTCGACCTCGCCGGCCTGGCCACCCTCGAAAGCTTCGTGACAGGGTTGCGCGGCGGGGTGGTCCTGGTCAGCCATGACCGTGAATTCCTTGCCCGCTGCGTGACCCGGGTGGTGGAGCTGGACCTGGCACAGAACAGCGTTGCCGTGTACGACGGCGGCTACGACGCCTTCCTCGAGGAACGCGCAGTGGCCCGCCGGCACGCCCGCGAAAAGTACGACGAGTTCGCCGCCACCAAGGCAGACCTGGTGTCCCGGGCACGGACCCAGCGTGAGTGGAGTTCGCAGGGCGTCCGGAACGCCATGAAGAAGAACCCGGACAACGACAAGATCCGGCGCGCCGCCAGCACCGAGTCCTCCGAGAAGCAGGCCCAGAAGGTCCGGCAGATGGAATCCCGCATCGCCCGGCTGGACGTGGTGGAGGAGCCCCGGAAGGAATGGCAGCTGCAGTTCAGCATCGGCCAGGCACCGCGCTCCAGCGCCGTCGTCGCCACGTTGCGCAACGCCGTGGCACGCCAGGGCAGCTTCACGCTGGGACCGGTGAACCTCCAGCTCAACGGTGGTGAGCGGATCGGGATCACGGGCCCCAACGGTGCCGGAAAGTCCACCCTGCTGCGCCTGCTGCTGGGAACCCAGGCACCGGACGACGGCGACGCCTCCATGGGTGCCACCGTCGCCGTCGGCGAAATCGACCAGGCCCGGGGACTGCTGGACGGTGCCCAGCCACTGGGCGACGCCGTCGAAGCCGTGCTGGCCGACTGGAACAGCGCGGACGTCCGTACCCTCCTGGCCAAGTTCGGCCTCAAGGCGGACCACACGTCGCGGACCGTGGATTCCCTGTCGCCGGGGGAGCGGACACGGGCAGCCCTGGCCCTGCTCCAGGCGCGCGGCGTGAACCTGCTGGTGCTTGACGAACCCACCAACCACCTCGACCTGCCGGCCATCGAGCAGCTGGAAGAGGCCCTTGAAAGCTACGACGGAGCGCTACTGCTGGTCACCCACGACCGCCGGCTGCTCGAAAACGTCCGACTCGACTACCGGTGGCACCTGGAAAACGGCACGGTCCAGGAGCTCCACCACACTGCAAGCCAGGAGAAATAACCATGAGCATGGACCGCGTGGCGTGGAGCTCGCTCTACAACATCAGCACCGCCAAGAGCGGCTCCAAGCCGTTCTCCAAGGAAACCCTGAAGCGGGTGCTGGCCTTCGCCGCTCCCCACAAGGGCAAGCTCGTCGCCTTCGTACTCTCCTCCATCGCAGCGGCCTTCCTTGCCGTCGCCACCCCGGTGCTTGCCGGCCAGGTGGTTGACGCCATCATCGCCAAGACAGATGCCGGTACCGTGATCTGGCTGGCCGTGCTGATCGCCATCGTGGCGGTGGGCGAAGCGGGGGTGGGGCTGTTGACCCGCTGGCTGTCCTCGACCATCGGCGAAGGCGTCATCGTGGACCTGCGCACCCGGGTGTTCGACCACGTGCAGCGCATGCCCATTGCCTTCTTCACCCGCACCCGGACGGGAGCCTTGGTCAGCCGCCTCAACAACGACGTCATCGGAGCGCAGTCGGCCTTTGCCGGCACGCTTTCCGGTGTGGTGAGCAACTCCGTGGCGCTGGCCCTGACCCTGATCGTGATGCTCAACAAGTCCTGGCTGGTCACCGTGCTCGCCATGGTCCTGCTGCCGATCTTCCTGATCCCGGCCCGGCGCATGGGCTCCAAACTGGCGGACCTGCGCCGCGAAGCCGCTGCGCACAACGCCGCCATGGGCACCCAGATGACGGAGCGGTTCTCCGCGCCCGGCGCCACACTGGTGAAACTCTTCGGCCGCCCGGATGAGGAATCCCGCGAGTTCGCTGCCCGCGCGGGCCGCGTCCGTGACATCGGCGTCCGCATGGCCATGCTGCAGTTCACGTTCGTCACGGCCCTGACCCTGGTCTCCGCGCTCGCACTCGCGCTGGTCTACGGACTGGGCGGCTGGCTCGCCCTGGGCGGCCAGCTCGCGCCCGGCGATGTGGTGGTCCTGGCGCTGCTCCTGACTCGGCTCTACGCTCCGCTCACGGCACTGTCCAACGCCCGCGTTGAAGTCATGAGCGCGCTGGTCAGCTTTGAACGGGTCTTTGAGATCCTGGACCTGAAACCGCTGATCCAGCAGAAACCGGACGCCGTGCCCGTTCCTGCCGGGCCCGTGTCCGTGGAGTTCGACAACGTCCGCTTCGCCTATCCCTCCGCGGACAAGGTCTCCCTGGCCTCGTTGGAGGAGGTCTCCACCCTGGACACGCGGGGCGGCGAGGAAGTGCTGCACGGCGTCAGCTTCCGGGTGGAACCAGGCCAGACAGTGGCCCTGGTGGGCTCCTCCGGCGCCGGCAAGTCCACCATCGCCCAGTTGCTGTCGCGGCTGTACGACGTCGACTCGGGCGCCGTGCGTCTTGGCGGCACCGCGCCGGGGACGGGGCTGGACGTCCGGGACACCACCTTCGATTCGCTGCGGGACACCCTGGGCATGGTCACCCAGGACGGCCACCTGTTCCACGAAACCATCGCCTCCAACCTTCGGCTGGCCCGGCCCGACGCCACGGACGAAGACATGTGGGACGTCCTGCGCCAGGCCCGGCTGGAGACCATGATCAGGTCCCTGCCGGACGGCCTGGAGACAGTGGTGGGGGAGCGCGGCTACCGGCTTTCCGGCGGCGAACGCCAGCGCCTGACCATCGCCCGGCTCCTCATTGCCCAGCCGCGGGTGGTCATCCTCGATGAGGCCACGGCCGCGCTCGACTCCACGAACGAAGCCGCTGTGCAGGCAGCCCTGGGCGCCGCACTCGAGGGGCGTACCGCCGTCGTGATTGCGCACCGGCTCTCCACCGTCCGCGCGGCGGACGCCATCCTGGTGGTGGAGGGCGGCCAGATCGTGGAACGCGGCACCCACACCGAACTGCTGGCAGCCGGCGGCCGCTACGCCGAGCTCTACCAGACGCAGTTCGCCGAGGCCACGGCAGTGGCACAGGAATCCGTCCCCGAGTTCTAAGGGCTGGACGCCCGGCCGCTGCCTAGAGGGCCCGCGAGGCCAACAGGGGCAGGATGTGGTCCGTCAGCAGCGGCGCGAGGTCCCGGGGGAGGGCCGCGTCCGCCGGCCCGCTGATGTCCAGCCACCGGATCTCGGCGATCTCAGCCGCGGGAGTGGCCTCCCATGTGCCCGGGGCGATGAAGACGGTGGCTTCGATATCAGTGGCGGCCTCATTCGCGGCGTCGGCGATCCACACCCCCATCAGTTCAAGCTCCTGGGGGCGGACCACGATCCCTACCTCCTCGGCGAGTTCCCTCGCGGCTGCCTGTACAGCGGTTTCGCCCGGCTCCGGCTTGCCGCCGGGGTGCATGAACATGCCGGTCCCGCGCTTCCGCACGGTCAGGAGGCGCCCGGCGTCGTCAAACACGCAGACAGCGGAGACCACAATCCGGTCCTTCATGCGGTGATCCTTGCCAGGCGCGAGACCAGCAGCAAATCCTTGCGGGGGCCGGTGACGTCCCAGCTGTAGCTGAACGCGTCCGGGCCCTGGCGGGTGTAGGACACGCGGTAGGTGTCGGGGTCGCACCAGTGGGTGTCCTGGCTGGTGTCAGGAGTGAAGCTCATGCGGTGGAACGGCCTCCCGTCGGGAAAGAACACGTCCAGCGCATCGGGCTGCGGCACGGGTTTCAGGACGTATTCCCGCGAGGCGGGACCGGTAAAAGAAGGCCAGCGCATGGTGCCTTCCTCGCGAAGGGCCAGGCCGCCGTCGTCCGTTGGCGTGAAAATCAGGACGCCGGAAAAGGTTCCGCGGGTGCCGTCCGACCTGTCCAGCAGGTCCCGCTCAAGCCGCCAACGGCCAGGCTGGCCGGCGATGTGGGGTTCGTGGACGCCCAGGAGGTAGGCGCGGAGGCTTGGCTCCGGGGAAGGAGAATTCAAGTGCCCTCGATTGGAATCGAACCAACGACACCGGCTTTAGGAGAGCCGTGCTCTATCCACTGAGCTACGAGGGCGGGTGTCCGGTGGGGCTCGGCGGGGCCGGTCCGTCCGGACACGGTTACAAGCATACAAGGTGCCGGGCCGTACTACGCTCAAGGCATGAGTCCAGCCCCCACTGCCGCTCCCGCCACTGCCTTCACCCCGAACGTAGCGTCCACCCGGCAGTACATCGGGGCGTGGGCAGTACTGAGCGTGCTGCAGTACTTCGCCGCCGAGGCTGCCGTGGCCATGGCGTGGGCGGGGCCCCGTCCGTACAACCTGCGGACCGGGTACATCAGCGACCTGGGGGCGCTCCACTGCGGAATCTATTCCGGCAGGGATGTCTGTTCGCCGTTGAACTGGCTGATGAATGCGTCCTTCGTGGTCCAGGGCCTGGGGCTGCTGGTGGGCGCGGTGCTGCTGACGTCGGGGCTGCTGCGCGTGGCCGCCCGGCCCGGTACACGGGTGGACTGGCGGCGCCGGGAACCCTGGCTTGCGGCCTCCGCCGTCCGGCTGCTCACCGGAGCAGCCGGGGCCGGGACCATGGTGGTGGGGCTGGTGCCGGAGGACGCTGGCTCACCCTGGCACTACGCCGGGGCCATCACGTACTTCATCTCCGGTGGGCTGGCATTGCTGGTGCTGGGCATCCTGTGGCTGCGGAAGACCGGGATGGCGTGGTTCCTGCTGGTGTGCGGCGGCGTCTCACTGGCCGCCACCGCCACCGGTGGACTCACCCGCATGATGGTTCCCGAGCCCGGCACGCTGGAGCGGCTGATGGGCTACCCGGTCACGGTGGGGATGGCCGCCGCGGGGCTGGTCATTGCCCAGCGGGTGCACCGGCACCGGAAGCAACGGCGGGCTGCGGCCGCTGCCGCAAGGGCAACTGGCGTTTAGGGCTCTTTCCTTTTGCGGCTGTTGAGGAACACCGCCGCGCCCCCGGCCAGAAGGCTCAGCACCAAAAGCACCCAGCCTGCAATGGTGAGGGTGGACGCCAAGGCGACCTGGCCGGCGTCGGGACCCGGCGTGCCCATCATGGCGTCAATGGCCACGTTGCCCCACAGCCGGACCACCACGAAGAGCATGGGCAGCGACCAGAGTGCCCAACGCAACGACTTCTTCGCCACGTTGGTGCCGATGAGCAGCAGCCACGTGAAGCCGAAAATCAGTGGGAAGAGCGTCCCGGCGGTCTTGTGGACGTAACTCAGCTGGCCCAGGGCATCGCCGTTCATAACGCCCTGGAGCCTGCCGATGTAGCCGGCGTCAAAACCGCCGACCAGGGAATCCGGCATGGCCATGTCCTGGGACAGCTGCGTGAGCTGGGTCAGGGTCAGCAGGTGCAGGTACCAGAACAGGAACAGGCTGGCCACCACACCGGCAATGACGATCAGGTTGCTGTTTCCCTGCGCCTTTTCCGGCGTGCGCGACGTGGTGGGGTTGACCACCGGCGGCAGGTGGTGCTGCGGCACAGCCGCGTTGGCGCCGTGCTTCTTGATCCGCTGGGCAGGGGTTTTGGCCATGGCACCATTATCCCGCCCCATAAACTGAACCCATGACCACTGGCCGACACAGCGCAGCTGTTCTTGACCCCTCATTGGATGACTACGACCTGGCAGCCGCCCTGGTCCGGGAAGCCGGGCAGCTGGCGCTCCTGATGCGCATGGCCGGGCTTGAGTCGGAACAAAAGACTTCTGTGTCCGACGTCGTCACCGCGGCCGACCACGCCGCTGAAGCCTACGTCCTGGAACAACTGCGGCGCTGCCGGCCGGACGATGGGATCGTGGGCGAGGAAGGTGCTTCCGTCCAGGGCACCAGCGGCCGGACGTGGGTAATCGACCCCGTGGACGGCACCTACAACTTCCTGCACGGTTCCACGTACTGGTGCTCAGCCATCGCCCTCAAGGACCGCCGCGATGTGCTGCTGGGCGCCGTCTTCCAGCCTGAAGAGGACAAGCTGTGGCTGGGCGGGCATGACCGGCAGGCCACCTTGAACGGTGAAGCGCTGACCTCGTTTGCCGTCGACGAAGGCAGGCGCAACACCACCAGCGTCGCCGAACTCGGCGCTGCCACCTACATCCACCCCACCTGGTTGATGGACCCGATGTGTGCCATGCCGTGGCACGCTGCAGCCACCTCCGCCGCATCCCTCCGCATGCTGGGATCCGGTTCCTGCGACCTCGGCCGGGTTGCCGACGGGCAGCTGGGGTGCTGGTTCCAGCACAGCTGCCCGGAATGGGACTGGCTGCCGGGAAAGGCGATCGTCCTTGCGGCCGGGGGCGCCGTGGACACCGTCCGGGTCAACGGGCTGGAGTGGTTCATCGCAGGAGGAACGACGGCGGTCCGCGAGCTGCGTGCGGCCCTCGAGTCAGGCTCGGTGTCCTGAAGCAATTGCCCGCGCAGCGGGAGTAATCCACAGGCTGGAAGGCGTTGTCGGTCCCACCGCCTAGACTTGTAGGCACCATGGATATGTTGTTTGACCCGTACTCTGACGGACCGTTCAAGGCCGCTCCCGCCTCCACCGCCCGGACAAGGACGGAGCCTGAGGGCGTTGCCACCACGGCAGGGCCGGGCGGAATGCCGGAGCCAAACGCCGGCGGGCACAACACCTCCGGGGGCTGGCAACAGTCCAACCACGACGCCGGCAACCGGCACCACGGTGACGGTCACCAAGGCAGTCGCCGCCCCGGCGCCGCCCAGCTGCTGGAGGGACTGAACCCGCAGCAGGAGGAAGCGGTCAAGCACGGCGGATCGGCGCTGCTGATCGTCGCCGGCGCCGGATCCGGCAAGACGCGCGTGCTCAGTAACCGGATCGCGTACCTCATCGCCACCGGCCGTGCCCACCACGGCGAAATCCTGGCCATCACGTTCACCAACAAGGCGGCCGCGGAAATGCGGGAGCGCATCGAGGCGCTGGTGGGTGGCCGCGCCAAAATCATGTGGATCTCCACGTTCCACTCGTCCTGCGTCCGGATCCTGCGGCAGGAAGCGGCCAACGTCGGCCTGAAATCCAACTTCTCCATCTATGACTCCGCCGACTCCCTCCGCCTGGTCACCCAGGTTTCAAAAACCCTTGACCTGGACCCCAAGAAGTTCGCGCCAAAAGCCATCCAGCACAAGATTTCGGCGTTGAAGAACGAACTGATCGACGCCGAATCCTTTGCTTCGGCAGCCAACTACAACGACCCCTTCGAACATGCGGTGGCAGACGTCTACAAGGGCTACACGCAGCGGCTCCGCCAGGCCAACGCCATGGACTTCGACGACCTCATCGCGGAGACCGTCTACATGTTCCGCGCCTTTCCGGCGCTGGCGGAGTCCTACCGCCGCCGGTTCCGCCACGTCCTGGTGGACGAATACCAGGACACCAACCACGCCCAGTACGCCCTGGTCCGGGAGATCGTGGGGGAGGGCCCCGGCGCCTCGGAGCTCACCGTTGTTGGCGACTCGGACCAGTCCATCTATGCCTTCCGCGGCGCGGACATCCGGAACATCGTGGAGTTCGAAAAGGACTACCCGGAGGCCCGCACCATCAAGCTGGAGCAGAACTACCGTTCCACCCAGAACATCCTGAGTGCCGCCAACTCGGTCATCTCCCGCAACCCCAACCGGCCGGAGAAACGGCTGTGGACCGCTGAGGGCGAAGGCCACAAAATCATCGGTTACGTCGGCGAAAACGAACACGACGAAGCGCAGTTCATCGCGAAGGAGATCGACCGGCTCCAGGACGAGGAGAACCTCCGCCCGGGCGACGTCGCCATCTTCTACCGCACCAACGCCCAGTCCCGTTCCATCGAGGACGTGCTGGTGCGCGTGGGCCTGCCGTACAAGGTGGTGGGCGGCACCCGCTTCTACGAGCGCAAGGAAATCAAGGACGCCCTGGCCTACCTGCGCGTCCTGGTGAACCCGGACGACGACGTCAACCTCCGCCGGGTGCTCAACGAACCCAAGCGCGGCATCGGCGACCGAGCCGAAGGCGCCGTGGCGGCCCTCGCCAGCCGCGAACGCACCTCCTTCATGGCCGCCGCCCGCCGCGCCGACCAGGCGCCCGGCATGGCCACCCGTTCGGTCAACGCCGTCCTGGGCTTCGTGAAAATGCTGGACGACCTCGCCGAGGTGGCTGCCGGGTCCGGGGCTGCCGCGGCACTCGAAGCAGTGCTCGAGCAAACCGGCTACCTTGCCGCGCTGCGGTCCAGCACCGATCCGCAGGACGAGTCCCGCGTGGAGAACCTGGCCGAGCTAGTGGCCGTGGTGCGCGAGTACGAGCAGGAAAATCCCGAGGGCAGCCTCGGCGCATTCCTGGAACAGGTGTCCCTCGTGGCAGACGCCGACCAGATCCCGGATGCCCCCGGCGCGGACATTGACGCCGCCGTCGCCGAGGCCAAACGGCTGGGCGTGGTGACGCTGATGACCCTGCACACCGCCAAGGGACTGGAGTTCCCGGTGGTGTTCCTCACCGGCATGGAGCACGGGCTCTTCCCGCACCAACGCTCCGCCACCGACCCCAAGGAACTGGCTGAGGAACGCCGGCTGGCCTACGTGGGCCTCACCCGTGCCCGGAAGCGGCTGTACGTGACCCGGTCCGAGGTACGCAGCATGTGGGGCCAGAGCCAGTACAACCCGGCCAGCCAATTCCTCGAGGAAATCCCCGCCGAGCTCCTGGAATGGAAACGGGAAGGAACCAGCCGGCAGTCGTGGGCCGGCGGCGGTTCAATCGGCTCGGGCCGGTACAGCGGATCGTTCTGGGGCGCCGGTACCGCCCGCGGAGCCGCAGCAGATTCTTCCGCCGGCTTCAATGCCGACGTTCCGGCGTTCATCGCCAAGAACCGGGTGCAGCCGCAGAAGGAAATCATCGCCGTCAGCGTGGGGGACAAGGTCAACCACACCAGTTTCGGCAACGGAACGGTCCTGGCCCTCGAAGGTGCAGGAGACAAGACCGTGGCCAAGGTGAAGTTCGACGTCGGTGAAAAGCGCCTGCTGCTGCGCTACGCCCCGCTCACCAAACTCGACGCCTAGGAACGCCCGCGGACGGGCATAATGGAGGCCATGCGACGGACTGTATGGGGGATGCTCGCCGCCCTTTTCCTTATCACCGCCACGGGCTGCACGGTGACCACCAAAGACCCGGCCTACGTTCCGCCGGCTCCGCTGCAACCCATGGAACAGCTGGAAAAGGCGCCACTGGCCGATGCGAAGACGTTCTCCAGCGGTGCAGATGTCCTCTCTTTCATCACCGCCGACCGGACCATCGCGTGCTCGCTCACGTCCGCCCGCGGGGAACACCTCAACTTGCCCTACGAGCAGAACCGCTACAGCGACGCCGCCAACAACAGGCTGCCCATCGTCCCTGTGGCCCACTGCGAGCTCGCCTCCTACCCGGCGCCCGAGCCAGGCGATATCAAGGACGACTGCGCCGGAACCCATCTTGGCTACCTGGGCGGAGTGGCCCTCCTGTCGCCGGACACCGCCCGCTACGGTGAATGCCGCTCCGGCGTCACATCCATGGAAGGAACCTACGGGCCCAAGGGGAGCAAGGCGGGAACGCTGACCCAGCTGCCCGTGCTTGCGGACGGGCAGAACCTGGAACGCAACGGGCTGCGCTGCTCCGCATACAACGGCGGCGTGGCATGCGGAAACGTCTCCGCCGGCGTCGGATTCTTCGTTTCGCCCAAACGTTACGAGCTGATTCAGGGGCCGGCCAAAAGCGGCCAGCCGCCGCAGCAGGAGGGCCAAAAAACCCCGTAATTCCGCGGTTTTTCTACGCCGCATAGAATAGTGTGCTTACTCACATAAGGGGTAGTCTGGGACGGCCCGGTCCCTCCAAAGGACTAGAGTTCCCCATGGAGCATTACGCCGCGTGGCTCGTTTCCAGACAGGCCGCCGGTGCGTGCAATCCGCAGCCCGGTCATCGTCGTACAGATGGTGTCCGACTGTACAGAAACTACTTCGACGTAGAAGGACACTAAACCGTGGACCTGTTTGAATACCAGGCGCGCGATATGTTCGAGGCGCACGGTGTACCCGTGCTTGCCGGCATCGTGGCGTACACCCCAGAAGAAGCAAAGGCAGCTGCCGAGAAGATCGGCGGCGTGACCGTTGTCAAGGCACAGGTCAAGGTAGGCGGCCGTGGCAAGGCCGGCGGCGTCAAGGTCGCAAAGTCCGCTGATGAGGCGTATGAGCACGCCACCAACATCCTGGGCATGGACATCAAGGGCCACACCGTCAAAAAGGTGATGATTGCCCAGGGTGCGGACATCGCCGAGGAGTTCTACTTCTCCGTCCTGCTGGACCGCGCCAACCGCAACTACCTGGCCATGTGCTCGGTTGAAGGCGGCATGGAGATCGAGCAGCTCGCCGTCGAACGTCCCGAAGCGCTGGCCAAGATCGCCATCGATCCCGCCGTGGGCATCGACCAGGCCAAGGCCGACGAAATCGTCGCAGCCGCAGGCTTCGCCGAGGAACTGCGCGGCAAGGTCGCCGCCGTAATCCTCAAGCTCTGGGATGTCTTCAAGAAGGAAGACGCCACCCTGGTGGAGGTCAACCCGCTGGTCAAGACCGGCGCCGGCGACATCGTGGCACTGGACGGCAAGGTCTCCCTGGACGAGAACGCCGACTTCCGCCACGCCAAGCACGCGCAGCTCGAGGACAAGGACGCTGCAGACCCGCTTGAGGCCAAGGCAAAGGCGCAGGACCTCAACTACGTCAAGCTCGACGGCGAAGTAGGCATCATCGGCAACGGTGCAGGCCTGGTCATGTCCACCCTGGACGTCGTCGCCTACGCCGGTGAAAACCACGGCAACGTCAAGCCCGCCAACTTCCTGGACATCGGCGGCGGCGCCTCGGCCGAGGTCATGGCCGCCGGCCTGGACGTCATCCTGGGCGACGAGCAGGTCAAGTCCGTGTTCGTCAACGTCTTCGGCGGAATCACCGCATGCGACGCGGTCGCCAAGGGCATCGTCGGCGCACTGGCCGAACTGGGCCACACCGCCAACAAGCCGCTGGTAGTCCGCCTCGACGGCAACAACGTCGAGGAAGGCCGCCGCATCCTCAACGAGGCCAACCACCCGCTGGTTACCCTGGCCGCCACCATGGACGAGGGCGCCGACAAGGCCGCCGAGCTCGCCAACGCAGCGAAGTAAAGGGACGCACCATGTCTATCTATCTGAACAAAGACTCCAAGGTCATCGTCCAGGGCATCACCGGCGGCGAAGGCACCAAGCACACCGCCCTGATGCTCAAGGCCGGCACCAACATCGTTGGCGGCGTCAACGCCCGCAAGGCCGGCACCACGGTCCTGCACGGTGAGAAGGAAATCAACGTCTACGGCACCGTCAAGGAAGCCATGGCTGAAACCGGCGCCGACGTCTCCATCGTCTTCGTGCCGCCGGCATTCACCAAGAACGCTGTTGTCGAAGCCATCGAGGCCGGCATCGGCCTGGTCGTGGTCATCACCGAGGGCGTTCCCGTCCAGGACTCCGCCGAATTCTGGGCCCTGGCCCAGTCCAAGGTGGACGCCGACGGCAACCAGGTCACCCGCATCATCGGCCCGAACTGCCCCGGCATCATCACCCCCGGCGAAGCACTGGTTGGCATCACCCCGGCCAACATCACTGGCAAGGGCCCCATCGGCCTGGTTTCCAAGTCCGGCACGCTGACCTACCAGATGATGTACGAACTGCGCGACCTGGGCTTCTCCACCGCCATCGGCATCGGCGGCGACCCCATCATCGGCACCACGCACATCGACGCCCTGGCCGCGTTCGAGGCTGACCCCGAGACCAAGGCCATCGTCATGATCGGCGAGATCGGCGGCGACGCCGAAGAGCGCGCAGCCGACTTCATCAAGGCCAACGTCACCAAGCCGGTCGTCGGCTACGTTGCCGGCTTCACCGCCCCCGAAGGCAAGACCATGGGCCACGCAGGCGCCATCGTCTCCGGCTCCGCCGGTACCGCCCAGGCCAAGAAGGAAGCCCTCGAGGCTGCCGGCGTGAAGGTCGGCAAGACGCCGTCCGAGACCGCCAAGCTGCTCCGCGAGGTCTACGCCGCCCTCTAGGCAGCACGTCACGACGCGGGGCCACCCCCGGTCCGTTTCCAGTCATGGGACGGACCTTCGGGTGGCCCCGCGTTCGCTCTTTAACGGATGACGACGGCGGGCGGCGCCTGCCCAACCCGGTCGAGTAATGTTGGGACAGGAAAAACGGGCGCCCCGGGCGCGCAGGCAGGGGATTGACGATGGCAGAAAAGCGACCCACCCTGGTCGACGCCGTCGTGGACAAGGTCCTTGAGCACATCATCAGCGGTGAAATACAGGCCGACGACGCCCTGCCGCCGGAGGCCGACATCGCCAAGGAATCGGGTGTCAGCAGGCTGACGGCCCGGGAGGCCATGAAGGTGCTCAAAGCGCAGGACGTTGTCTACGTAAAGCGCGGCCGGGGCACTTTCGTCAACCCACCCGAGCGCTGGACGGGGCTGGACGCCATCATGCGTGCAGCCTCCAGGGGAGTGGCCTCGGACCAGGTGGCGCTCCGCCTGCTGGAGGTCCGCCGCATGGTGGAGACCGGGGCAGCCGAACTCGCTGCCTCCCGCCACCGCCCGGTTGACCTCGCGGCGCTGCAGGACAGCGTGGAGCAAATGGAAGCCGCGCACCTGGCCGGAGACGTCGATGCACTGACCGTGGCCGATATCGCCTTCCATGACACCGTGCTGCGTGCATCCGGCAACCCGTTCGTACCCGCCCTGCTGGGACAGCTTTCCACCCTGCTGTACGCCATGCGGCGGGAAACCTCGGCCTTCCCGGACGTGCAGCGCCACGCGATCCACCACCACAAGATGGTCCTGGCGGCCATCGCTGCGGGCGATCCCGCCACGGCGCGGTCCACCATGGATGCCCACATCACCCAGACCTTTGAGGACTACGAGCAGTTCCTTGCCATGTCCAGCCGCAGCGGAACCACCGGCCGCTAGAGGCTCGCCCGCCAGGAACCCCGCCCGGCAGGCCCGGGACCCGGTGGCCTGCCTCCCTGTCCGCGTGCACGGCGATTATGTTGACGCCCACAACCACCTGTGATTAGAATCTCAGTCAGACATCAGACATCTGATATCACCCCCCAAAATGCCGCCAGCCAAAGGAGTCTTCATGCGCGCGCATTCCCCTTTTGAGGGTCCCCACACCACTCCTGGAGGCCTGCGATGACCTCCCGCACCACTGCCCCCGCACTCAGCCAGCTGGGCGAGACCACCCTCCGCAAGGTGCGCCACCGGCTGATGCCCCTGATCGTCCTGCTGTACTTCATCGCCTACCTCGACCGGAACAATGTCGGCTTTGCCAAGCTCGGCATGCAGGGCGACATCGGCCTGACGGAAGCCGCGTACGGCCTGGGCGCCGGCATCTTCTTCCTTGGCTACGCCTTGCTTGAGATCCCCAGCAACGGCGGCATGTACCGGTATGGTGCCCGCAAATGGATCGCCAGGATCCTCATCACCTGGGGAATCTTCGCAACTGCCATGTTCCTGGTGAACGGTGAAACCACGTTCTACGTCATCCGCTTCCTCCTCGGCGCGGCAGAGGCCGGCTTCTTCCCGGCGATCCTCTTCTACCTGACGCTGTGGTTCCCGGCGGCCCAGCGCGTGACGGTGCTGGGAATCTTCATCCTCGCCCAGCCCATCTCGAATGCCCTGGGCGCACCGGTATCGGGCATGCTCCTGAACCTGGAAGGCGTTGCAGGCCTGCACGGCTGGCAGTGGCTCTACATCCTCGAGGGCATCCCGGCCATCATCCTGGGCATCATCACGCCGTTCGTCATGACGGACCGCCCCGAACACGCCAAGTGGCTCAAGCCCGAAGAGCGTGAATGGCTCTCCACCACCATGGCCGCTGAACTGGCCCACAAGCAAAAGTCCGGAAACCACAACTTCCTGGCCGGCCTGAAGGACCCCCGCACCATTGCCTACTCGGCGCTGTACTTCGGCCTGGTGTGCGGCATTTACGGCCTGGGACTCTGGCTGCCCACCATCGTCAAGGCGCTGGGCAAGTTTGACTCAACGCAGGTGGGGTTCATTGTCTTCATCCCGTACGCCATCGCAGCGGTGTTCGTCTACTTCTGGAGCAAGCGGTCCGACCGTACAGGCAACCGCGTGTGGCATGCCAGCGTCAGCATGGTGCTTGCCGCCGTCGGCCTCCTGGGCGCCGGCTTCCTGCTTCCCGTCAATGCCTTGCTCGCCATGGTCTTCCTGACCCTGGCAGCCATGGGCATCTACTCCGCGATTGCGCCCTTCCTGGCCATGCCGTCCGCCGCGCTCACCGGCGCCGCGGCAGCAGCCGGACTGGCCATGGTCAACTCGCTCGGCAACCTGGGCGGCTTCGTGGCCCCCTACATCGTCGGCATCCTCAAGGACGCGACCGGAAACAGCCAGACGGGCCTGGTGTTCCTGGCTGCCTGCCTCGCGGTGACCGCCGTCGCCACTTACCTCTATGCACGCAACCGGCCTGAAGGTGTCTCCGCCCCCGCAGCCACCGCTCCTGCCGCCGAAACCCATTAGGAAACTGCAATGACTAAAGAGCACGAATTCCCCACAGAACGTACCGCGGTCCTGACCGGGGCGGCATCCGCCCGGGGCATTGGCCGCGCCACCGCAGACCGGCTGGCCAGCCAGGGCTGGTCCATCGCCATCCTGGACATCAACGCCGAAGACGCCAAGGCGGCCGCGGCGGAAATTGGCTCCAGCCGGGCCGTCAAGGCCGTCGGCGTGGGTGCCGACGTCTCGGACGAGGCGTCGGTGGACCGTGCCATCACGGAAATCGAGCAGTCCCTTCCGCCCATCGTGGGGCTGGTCAACCTGGCCGGAATCAGTTCCCCCACGCCCTTCATGGAAACCACCGTGGCGGAATGGGACAAGGTCTTCGCGATCAACATGCGTGGCACCTTCGTGGTGTCCCAGCGCGTGCTCAAGGGAATGATTGAGCGGGAGCTGGGGCGGATCGTCAGCATCTCCTCCATCTCCGCCCAGCGTGGCGGTGGAACCTACTCCAAGGTTGCCTACAGTGCCTCCAAGGCCGGCATCCTCGGGTTCACCCGCGCCCTGGCACGTGAAGTCGGTGAGCACAACATCACGGTGAACGCCATCGCACCGGGCCCGATCGACACGGACATCATGGGCGGAACGCTGAGCGATGAGCGCAAGGCCCAGATGTCCGAGGGGATCATGATGGGCCGGGTGGGAACCCGGGAGGAAGTGGCTGCCCTGATCGGGTTCCTCCTCAGCGAGGATGCCGGCTACATCACGGCCGCGACCTATGACATCAATGGCGGCCTGCAGGTTTCCTGACGCCCCTGCTTTCCCGGCGCCCCGGGCACGGTGCCGCACGGCCCAGCGGCCGCACGGTACCGTGCCCGGGGCGCGTCATCCGCAACGTCCCGCCCTGCAGCGGCTATAGGATTTCTACATGGCAACCAAGAACCAGGCCACCGGCGGGGTGAGCAGGCAGGTCCTCGCGGACCACGTCTATGAGGCGCTTTTGGTTGCCCTCATGGACGGCCGGCTGGAAGCAGGCACCCCGGTCAGTATCGACGGGATGGCCAGGGAACTGGACGTCTCACCAACGCCCGTGCGGGAGGCGCTTGCCCGGCTGGAAGCCACCGGCATGGTTCGAAGGATGGCCCTGCGCGGCTACCGGGTAGCCCCGCTGTTCTCTCCGGAAGAGCTGGCGGACCTGATGGACGCCCGGCTGGTGATCGAACCGGCGAACGCCTTCATGGCCTGCAAGCACGCGGACCAGGAGCTGACCGGGCAGCTCCAGCAGGCCATAGAGGACCTCAAGGCCGCGCCTCGCGGCCCGTCGTTCGCCGAGTTCCGCGCGTACTGGGAAGCGGATGAACGGTTCCACCGGCTCATCGCCGAATCGGCGGACAACCAGTTCCTGCTGTCGGCATACAATGCACTGGGTGGCCAAGTGCAGCGTTTCCGCTTTTTTGGCGGCCTGGGCGTAACGGACGCGGACTACGCCATCGCGGAACATACCGAGATCCTCAAGGCCTTTGAAGCCGGCGACGCCGAACTCGCCCGGCAAAAAATGATCGACCACATCGAGGGCGTCAAGCAGCGCTCGCAGCACGACAGCGAAGTGCGCAGCTAGCAGCACGCCCAGGGGCCGGCGGCCCCCTCATCCCCGACTCCACCCCGGGGAGTCCACCAACAAAACCCTTGACAGGATCCATTGCCAGCGTAGATCCTATAGGAAATGTGATTCATGATCTGGAGTGACAATGCCGTACACCGCTGAAAACTGGCCCATCGCCGCCGCCCTGCTGCAGTTCCCCGGAACCCGGCCGGACGGAACCGCCGCCCAGGACGCCCCTGCCGGCGACTGGCAGCAGGTCTTCGAAGAAGTGGCCGACGCCGGTTTCACCAACGCCGACCTCACCGACAGCTGGGTCCGCCCCGGCGACCTTTCCAGCGCCCGCCTGGACGAACTGAAGGCCGCCGCCACGGCCGCCGGCCTTGGACTTCCCTCCATTTCCGCCATCCGCCGCAGCGTGATCGAGGAAGGCAACTGGGAAGACAACCTGGCCTACACCCACCGCACCCTCGAAGCCGCAGCACAGCTTGGCTGCGAGGTTGTCTCGATCGGGCTCCACCAGGCCATCACCCCCGAGCAGCGGAAGCAGCTGTGGTTCTGGACCGTCGAGGGCCACAAGGATCCGGTGGGTGACAAGGAAAGCTGGAACAACGCCGTCACCCGCATCCGCGAAGTGGGCAAGCACGCGGCCGAACTTGGCCTCCTGGTATCCCTGGAAATGTATGAGGACACCTACCTGGGCACCGGCGATTCCTCCGTGCAGCTGGTCCAGGACATCGACCTGCCCAACGTGGGGCTGAACCCGGACCTGGGCAACCTGATCCGGCTGCACCGCCCCATCGAGGACTGGCGCGAACTGGTGCACAAGACCCTGCCGTACTCCAACTACTGGCACGTCAAGAACTACATCCGCGATGAAAACCAGGCCCGGAACCAGTACGTCGCCATGCCGGCCCCCATGGAATCAGGCCTCATCAGCTACCGCGAGGCCTTCCAGTTCGCCATCTCCGTCGGCTTCCAGGGCGTCATCTGCACGGAACACTACGGTGGCGACGGCCTGAGCGTCACCGCCGCCAACCAGGACTACCTGCGCCGCCAGGTCCTCCCCAAGCGCGACGGCTACGCCCTGGGCACCAGCCTGGTGGCCCAGGGCCGGCAAACTCCGGCGGCAGTCCCCGCACGCTAGCCGGCAGGCATCCCAACCGAGACAACCGGTTCAACGAGGAATCATGACAAAGATATTTGACGATCCAGCGCAGTTCGCAGACGACGCCCTCGACGGCTTCGTGGCCGCCAACCGACAGTATGTTGCGCGCGTTGACGGCGGCGTTGTCCGCTCCACCGAGTCACCCGCCGGCCAGGTGGCACTGGTCATCGGCGGGGGCTCCGGCCACTACCCGGCCTTCGCCGGCCTGGTGGGTGCCGGGCTGGCGGCAGGAAGCGCCTGCGGCAACATGTTTGCGTCCCCCTCAGCGGGACAGGTGTACCGCGTGGCCAAGGCATCCCAGGCCGGCGGGGGAGTCCTGCTCAGCTACGGAAACTACGCCGGCGACGTCCTCCACTTCGGCCAGGCCCAGGACAAACTGAACGCCGAAGGCATCGAAACCCGGACCGTCCTGGTCACCGACGACATCGCCAGCGCTCCACTAAAGGAAATCGCCAAGCGCCGCGGCATCGCCGGGGACCTGACAGTCTTCAAAGTGGCCGGCGCGGCAGCGGAAGCCGGCCTGGACCTGGACGAGGTGGAGCGCCTCGCCATCAAAGCCAACCACCACACCCGCTCGCTCGGCGTTGCCTTTGCCGGCTGCACCCTGCCCGGAGCAGCCGAACCTCTGTTCACCGTGCCCGACGGCATGATGTCCGTGGGGCTCGGCATCCACGGTGAACCCGGCATCTCCGAGCAGCCCCTGCCCACCGCCAGCGAACTTGCCCGGCTCCTGGTGGACGGGCTGCTCAAGGACAAGCCGGACGCCGCGGGCACCAGGGTGGTGCCGATCCTGAACGGCCTGGGAACGGTCAAGTATGACGAACTCTTCCTGCTGTTCGGCAAGATCGAGGCGCTGCTGACCGGGGCCGGACTGGAGATCGTGGAACCGGAGTGCGGCGAACTGGTAACCAGCCTGGACATGTCCGGACTGTCCCTGACGCTGTTCTGGCTGGACGCGGAACTGGAGAAATTCTGGGCCGCGCCGGCCGACACCCCCGCCTTCCGCAAAGGCAACCTGGCCCCGCGCCGTGCCCGGTCCGTGGAGTCCCTCGCCGAGGCGGGAACGGCGCCGGCGCTGGCCGCCACCCCGGCGTCGACAGCCCTGGCCGCCACGGCGGTGGGCGCGCTGAAGGAAGCCCGGTCCGTCGTCGTCGAACATGAGGACGCGCTTGGGAAACTGGACGCCATCGCCGGGGACGGCGACCACGGCATCGGCATGCGCCGCGGCGTTGATGCCGCCGTCGCCGCCGCCGAGAAGTCCCACGCGGCCGGCGCGGGGCTCGAGGAACTCCTCACCGCAGCGGGGGAGCAGTGGGCCGAACGCGCCGGCGGAACCTCCGGGGCCCTCTGGGGCGCTGCCGTCACCGCCGTCGGCAGGACCCTTGGCAGCAAGGATTCCTACACCGCGGCAGACGCGGCCGCCGCCGTCAACGCCCTCCGCGACGCCATTATCACCCTGGGCAAGGCCGAAGCCGGGGACAAGACCATGGTGGACGCGCTGCTTCCGTTCGCCGAGACCTTCAACCGGGCAATAGACGACGGCGGCAGCCTGGCCGGGAGCCTCCGTGCGGCAGCGGAGGCGGCAGCAAAAGCCGCTGACGAGACCGCCGGGCTCAGCCCGAAGAAGGGCCGTGCCCGCCCCCTGGCTGAAAAGAGCCTGGGCCACCCCGACCCCGGTGCTGTGTCCTTCGGCCTCATCGCCCGCAGGGTGGCCGATTACGCCGCCACCATCGAAAGCCACTAAAGGAGAACCCTTATGACAGAGCAATCCCAGCCAGGCTGGCGCATCGTCGTCGGCAATGACGAAGCCGGAGTCGAATACAAGAACGCCCTGCGCGAACTGCTGGAGGCGGACCCCCGCGTCGCCTCGGTGGAGGACGTGGGAGTCGGCGCCGATGACACCACCGCCTACCCCCACCTGGCCGTCGCTGCTGCCCGCAAAGTGGCCGCCGGAGAAGCGGACCGCGCCCTCCTGATCTGCGGGACCGGCCTGGGGGTCGCCATCTCCGCCAACAAGGTACCGGGCATCCGGGCCGTCACCGCGCACGACAGCTACTCCGTGGAACGCTCCGTGCTGTCCAACAACGCCCAGGTCCTGACCATGGGCCAGCGCGTCATCGGCCTGGAACTGGCCAAGAAGCTGGTGGGTGAGTGGCTCAACTACCGCTTCGATGAAAACTCCGCATCCGCGGCCAAAGTAAACGCCATCTGCTCCTATGAGGGCGCGTCGGAAGGACTTGAAACCACATGAGCACCCGTAACATCGCCGTCGTCGGCTCCGGCTACATGGGCGGCGGAATCGCCCAGGTCCTGGCACTTGCCGGAGCCCGCGTGGCCCTGGCAGACGTCTCCGCCGAAATCGCCCAAAGCAACTACGAACGGCTGCTGAAGGAATCTGACGAGTTTGTGGCAGCAGGGCTCTTCCCGGCCAACGCCACGGACCTGCTCAAGGAAAACCTCTGGGCAGCCAAGGACATCGAAGAAGCCGTAGCGGACGCCGAATACATCGAGGAGGCCGTGCCTGAAGTCCTCGAAATCAAGCACGCCACCCTGGGCAGGATCAGCGCCGCCGCCCGGCGGGACGCCATTATCGGCTCCAACACCTCCACCATCTCCATCGCCAAGCTCGCCGAAGTGGTGGACAACCCGGAGCGCTTCCTGGGCGTCCACTTCTCCAACCCGGCACCCTTCATCCCCGGCGTGGAAGTCATCCCGCACGAGGGGACCTCCGAGGCAACCGTCCAGGCCGCCCGCACCATCGTGGGGGAGACCGGCAAGGAAACCGCCACCGTCAAGGACGTCACCGGCTTCGTGCTGAACCGGCTCCAGTACGCCCTCTTCCACGAAGCCGCGCAGGTGGTGGAGGAAGGCATCGCCACCGCCGAGGACGTGGACACCCTGGTCCGCACCACCTTCGGCTTCCGCCTGCCGTTCTTCGGCCCCTTCGCCATCGCCGACATGGCAGGCCTGGACGTGTACGCCTTCTGCTACAAGTCACTGCAGACCGGCTTCCCGGAGCGGTTCGCCACCCCGCAGATCCTCCAGGAAAAGGTCGACGCCGGCCAGCTGGGCACCAAGACCGGTTCCGGCTTCCTTGATGTCCCGGCAGAGCGCACCGCCGCCCTGGTTGCCTACCGGAACAAGGCCTACGTCGCCATGCAAAAGCTCATCGAGGACCTGGGCCCGGCCCCGCTGTCCTAGCCCTGCTTTCCTCAACCAGAAGGAACATTCCATGACAGTTTTCCCCGCAGAGCGCACGGTGATCGTCACCGGCGCAGTCTCTGAACGCGGCATCGGCCGCGCCACCGCGGACTACCTCGCCGAGCGCGGCTGGAACATCGGCGTGATCGACCTCGACGACGCCGCCAGCAAGGACCTGGCCAGGGAACTGGCCGAAAAGCACGGCGTCAAAGCCCATGGCGCCGGCGCCAACATCGGCGACGAAGCTTCGGTGCGTGCCGCCATCGACGAGATCGAAGCCGAGCTTCCCCAACTGGTGGCACTGGCAAACGTCGCGGGCGTCAGCTCCCCGGTTCCCTACCTGGAGCTGGACAGCGCCGAGTGGGACCGCGTCGTGAACATCAACATGAACGGCGTCCACTACGCCACCCGCCGCGCGGCCGAATCGATGGCCAGGAACCGGGTGGGACGGATCGTCAACATCTCCTCCGTCTCCGCGCAGCGCGGCGGCGGAACCTTCAGCAAGACCCCGTACTCCGTGGCGAAGGCCGGCGTCATCGGCCTGACCCGCGCCACCGCCCGCGAACTGGGCGAGTACGACATCACGGTCAATGCCATCTCACCCGGTCCGATCGACACCGACATCATGGGCGGCACCCTCAGCGAGGAACGCAAGGATGAACTCGTGAAGGACCTGGTGGTGAACCGGGTAGGCACCACCCGCGACATCGCGGCGGCCATTTCCTTCCTCATCGGTGAGGACGCCGGCTACATCTCCGGCCAGACGCTGAACGTCGACGGCGGCCTGTACATGCACTGACGGCATCCGCCCCGGATGCCACAAGCCCCGCAGGCCGCCGGCCTGCGGGGAACCACCAACGTCACCACTCGAAGGAGAGTGTTGTGTCAGAAACCACCGCAACATCCAAGGAACTCCTGGCCCGTCCGGTCCTGAAGTCCGCGATTTCCAAGGCGGCCCGCCGGCTCATGCCGATGCTGGTCATCCTCTACGTCGTTTCGTTCCTGGACCGCACCAACGTCGGCTTCGCCGAGGCGGCACTGGGGGCGGACAAGGGGGTGTCCGCCGCGGCCTTCGCCCTGGGCGCCGGTATCTTCTTTATTGGCTACGCCATCTTCGAGATCCCCAGCAACCTGCTGCTCAAGAAGGTCGGTGCCAAGATCTGGCTGGCGCGCATCGCCATCACCTGGGGCATCGTCTCCGCGTGCTTCGCGTTCGTGCAGGGCGAGACCTCGTTCGTGATCCTGCGTTTCCTCCTGGGCGTCACCGAGGCCGGGCTGTTCCCCGGCGTCATCATGTACCTCGCCGAATGGTTCCCCAACAAGGTGCGCGTCCAGATGTTCGCCATCTTCTACCTTGCCCAGCCGTTCTCCCAGATGATCGGCAACCCGCTGTCCGGCTGGCTGATCAACATTGGCGACCAGGTGCCGGGCCTGCGCGGCTGGCAGGTCATGTTCTTCGTCGAAGGCATGCTCGCCGTCCTGGCAGGCATTGCGGCGTTCTTCTTCCTGATCAACGGACCGGAGAAGGCCAAGTTCCTCAGCCGCGAGGAAAAGTACGCGCTGAAGGAGGTCATGGCACTTGAGGACAACATCAAGGACGAGCACGGCCCCCGCGGCATCCTCGCCGCCATGCGCAACGGCCGCGTCTGGTACTTCACGGTCATCTACTTCTGCCTGCAGATCGCCGTCTACGGTGTGACGTTCTTCCTGCCGCAGCAGGTGTCCTCCCTGACCGGGCAGAAGGTGGGACTCGCCGTCGGCCTCCTCATCGCCGTCCCGTGGTTCTTCGGCATCTTTGCCTGCTACTTCATCGGCAAGGCGGCCAACACCGTGGCCAAGCGACGCAAATTCGGCACCATCCTGTTCATCTCCACCGGCCTGTGCATCTTCGGCTCGGCCTGGGCGGGAACCAACCACCAGCCGGTCCTGGGCATGATCTTCATAACCCTGGCAGTCTGCAGCTTCCTGGCGGTCGGCCCCGTGGTGTGGTCCTATCCCACGGCGTTCCTCGCCGGTTCCGCTGCCGCGGCAGGCATTGGGCTGATCAACTCGCTGGGCAACCTGGGCGGCTTCGTGGCACCCATCCTGCGGACCGCAGTCAACGAAGCCACGCAATCACCAACGGGGTCCATGGGCGTCTATGCCCTGGGTGTCCTGCCGTTCGTGGCGGCAGCGATGATGTTCGCCACCAGGCGGTTCAAGAACAAGGCCGACGACCTGCTCGACTGAGCACACCACCACCCACGCAAGGAAAACGATGAGCACCTCCGGCAGCAGCACAGGCAAGGGCCCCCTCTACATCGGTGTCAGCACCAAGATGTACTTGGGCTACCAGGCAAGCCTGCGCTGGCTGTCGGAGGTGCGTTCCATCGTCGATGACAGGCCCGGACTGGGCATGGAATCCGCCAAGGAGTCCCCGGTCCGGGTCTTCGCCATCCCGTCCTTCCCTGTCCTGGAGCCCGCCGCGCGGATCCTGGCAGGTTCGCCCGTACTCCTCGGCGCCCAGAACTGCGCCTGGGGCGACGGGCCGCTGACCGGTGAAGTCAGCCCCGGCATGCTGGCCGAGCTCGGCGTCTCACTCGTCGAGATCGGCCATGCCGAACGCCGCCGGCTGTTTGGCGAGGATGACGCCGTGGTGGCACGCAAGGTGCGTGCCGCCGTCGGCCATTCCCTCACCCCGCTGCTCTGCATCGGCGAGCCGGACAGGCTCGACGCCGGAGCTGCCGCCGCCTTTTGCGTCCAGCAGGTCCGCGCCGCCACGGACGGCGACCCGGCCCTGCTGAACCGCCTGGTCCTGGCCTACGAACCGGTCTGGGCCATCGGTGCGCAGGAGCCCGCCGCGCCGCGTCACGTCAACGCCGTCCTGGCGCAGATCCGCGCAGCCCTTGGCCCTGCCTGCCCGCTGATCTACGGCGGCAGCGCCGGGCCCGGGCTGCTTCCCCGGCTGCCGGCCGCGGACGGACTCTTCCTGGGCCGCTTCGCCCACGATGCCGCCAACCTTGGCCGCGTGCTGGACGAAGCCCTCCTCCTGCGTCAGACCGACGCGCCCGCCAACAGTTCGTCCAGCCGCTCATAGCCTTCGGACATGCCGCCCTCCATGCCTGAGTGCAGCATGCCGTCCCGCGCCTCCATGCTCTGGTACATGGCGTGGCCCCGCAGCCTGCACCGGCCGCCGTCGAGCTCCTCAAACGTCATGGACTCCAGGCTGACCGAGTCCGGATAGCCGCCGAACTCGAAGGTCTGCAGGGCGAACTCGTTCTCGCGCACCGTATGGAAGATGCCACGGAACTCGTACGGCACCCCCTCCGGACCCGTGTGAATGTACCGGTAGCTCCCGCCGGTACGGAAGTCGTAGTGGTCCATTTCCATTTTCATGCCCCGCGGACCCAGCCATTGGGCCACCAGTTCCGGGTCCTTATGGGCCCGGAACACGCCCGCTACCGGAAAGTCGAACTCCCGCTCGAAGTCGATGTAGGGGAGTCCCTCGGGGGCCGTGATCTTCAGTTGGTTGGTCATTTCCTGTCCTTTGCCTTGGGCGCCGTTTGCCCGGCGCTGGATTCAAGCACCGCATCGAGGCTGCGGAACTGCCCTTCCCGGACCAGCCTGTACTGGTCGATCCAGGCAGTGAGCGCCTCCAGCCGTGCGGGGTTCAGGTGGACGGGCCTGCGCTGGGCGTCCCTGCTGCGGGTGACCAGATTCGCCTGCTCGAGTACCTGGATGTGCTTCGAGACTGCCTGCTTGGAAATCTCGAACGGCTCGGCCAGCTCGTTAACCGTGGCCGGGCCACGGCTTAGCCGGGCAATGATGCGTCGACGAACGGGGTCGGCCAGGGCAAGGAAAGCCCCGTCCAAAGCCGCGTCGTCATCTGCCACCATTCCCGCCTTTCTTCTAATCAACCTAGAGCTTTATCAATCTTTTGGTTGATTAAGAGTACGCCCGCTCCGTTTACCTGCGCAAGGGGATCTTGCGGTGTCAAAGTTGAGTTTGTTAGTATGTCAGTACAAACTATTAGAGGAGAAGCTTCATGCCACTGGTTCGCATTGACGTCAACGAAGGCCGCACTGCCGATGAGCTGCAGCAGCTGAGCCGCGGCATCCACGATGCCATCCTTGCGGAGTACGGCATCCCGGAGCGGGACTACTTCCACATCCTCACCGAACACCCGCAGGGCCAGATCTTCGCCCAGGACGCCGGCCTGGGCTTCGAGCGCACCGGGGGAGTGGTGATGATCCAGATCTTTACCCAGGGTGGCCGGTCCCAGGAGGCCAAGCAGCGGCTCTTTGCCGCGGTGGCTGAAAAGCTTGCGGAAGTGGGGGTCGCCGGCGAGGACGTCTTCATTGGCTATGTCGAAAACACTGCCGGCGACTGGTCCTTCGGGTTTGGCCGTGCCCAGTACATGACCGGCGAGTTGGCCGTTCCCCGGAAGTAGTGCCAACGTTCCCATCCGTGGCGGGATGGGAGCGATCCAACGCTTGTTGTAAGTATGTCAGTACAAACCTTTGACAGGACATTCGATCTAGGGCAAAGTAGTTCCTGTGGCCCACGCCACGGCCTGCCAGTCCCGGAACTCCTGCTCCTCAAAGGATCCGAGTTCCACACCAGAAAGGTCCACGATTCCCGTGACCCACGAGCTTCTTACGATCGGGCGCATCAGCGTTGATATCTACCCGAACGACATCGGGGTTGGCCTGGAGGACGTCAACTCCTTCGGCAAATACCTTGGCGGTTCACCGTCCAACGTTGCCGTTGCCGCTGCCCGGCACGGACGCCGGACCGGCGTCATCACCCGCACCGGGGACGATGCGTTCGGCACCTACCTCCACCGGGAACTGCACAAGTTCAACGTCGACGACACATTCGTTACGCCGGTCGCCGGCCTGCAGACACCGGTGACATTTTGCGCGATCAAGCCCGCCACGGACGAGTTCCCGCTGTACTTCTACGGCCGTTTCCCCACCGCTCCGGACCTGCAGATCAAGGCTGAAGAACTGGACCTGGAGGCCATCCGCGGGGCCGGCATCTTCTGGTCCACCGTGACCGGCCTGTGCCAGGAGCCTTCCCGGTCCGCGCACATCGCCGCGCACCAGGCCCGTCCCCGCACCGAACTGGCCGAAGGGCAGTTCACTGTCCTGGACCTGGACTACCGTCCCATGTTCTGGGCGTCCGAAGAGGAAGCCCGCGCAGAGGTGGCCAGGGTCCTCCCGCACGTCACCGTCGCCATCGGCAATGACAAGGAATGCGCCGTCGCCGTAGGGGAGGGAACCCCTGACGAGCAGGCGGACCGGCTGCTGGCCGCCGGCGTGGAAATCGCCGTCGTCAAGCTTGGTGCTGAAGGCGTGATGGCCAAGACGCGCACCGAGCGCGTGGTCTCCGCCCCCGTCCCGGTTGAAACCCTTAACGGCCTCGGCGCCGGCGATTCCTTCGGCGGCGCGTTCTGCCACGGACTGCTGTCCGGCTGGCCGCTGGAACAGGTCCTGGACTACGCCAACGCCGCCGGCGCCATTGTGGCCTCCCGCCTGTCCTGCGCCGATGCGATGCCGACGCCGGACGAGGTCACCTCGCTGCTGGCCGAACGCGGACGTACCGTGCCGGGTACGGTCTCCGGCGCTTCCATTCCCGAAGGAGCAGCACTGTGACCCTCACCCCCCTCGCCTCGAACCACGCCGTGGATGATGATCCCCGCCGCTATGAGCACCTGAGCACCATCCGCCTCGAAGACCCGGACGCCGTAGCCCGTGCCGCGAAGGCACGCCGCCGCCACCCCGGCGTAAAGGCCGGCCGCCAGAACTTCATCGTCGCCGCCGACCACCCCGCCCGCGGCGCCCTGGCTGTCGGCAGCGATCCGGTGGCCATGGCGGACCGCCGGCAGCTGCTGGACCGGCTGCAGATCGCCCTGGCCAACCCGGCCGTGGACGGTGTCCTGGCCTCCCCGGACATCATGGACGACCTGCTCCTGCTGGGCGCCCTGGACGGGAAGCTGGTGTTCGGATCGATGAACCGCGGCGGGCTGTCCGGCCTGGTCAACGAGTTCGATGACCGCTTCACCGGCCACACCGCCGCCGCTTTGGCGGCCCTGGGTGCGGACGGCGGCAAGATGCTGACCCGTATCTGCCTGGGCGACCCGGACACCGTGGTGACCCTGGAAGCGACCGCCAAGGCCATCGACTCGCTGGCGGAGCGGAAGCTGATCGCCATGGTGGAGCCGTTCCTGTCGGTCCGCGAGAACGGCCGGGTCCGCAACGACCTGTCTCCCAACGCCGTCATCAAGTCCATCGCCATCGCCGAGGGCCTGGGATCCACCAGCGCCTACACCTGGATGAAGCTTCCCGTGGTGGCGGAGATGGAACGCGTCATGGCCGCCACCACCATGCCCACCGTCCTGCTGGGCGGTGACCCGGACGGGTCCCAGGACGAGGTCTTCGCCACCTGGGGTGCCGCGCTGGCCCTCCCCGGTGTCCAGGGCCTGACGGTGGGCCGGACGCTGCTCTACCCCGCAGACGGGGACGTCGCCGGCGCCGTTGCCGCGGCAGCCTCGCTCCTGCACCACACCACAGAACTTCCGGAGAACTAGCCATGGGCACACCAACAGGAACGCGCAGAATGACGGTGGCGCAGGCCGTCGTCGAATACCTTTCCCGGCAGTACACCGTGGACACGGTGGGCGGCGTTGACTACCGTGAGCGGCTCATCCCGGGCACGTTCGGGATCTTCGGGCACGGCAACGTGGCCGGCGTGGGCCAAGCCCTGAAGCAGTACCAGCAGCAGGACCCCACCCTGATGCCGTACTACCAGGGACGCAATGAACAGGCCCAGGTCCACCAGGCCGTGGGCTACGCCCGGCACACCCGCCGCCGACAGACCTACGCCATCAGCACCTCCATCGGCCCGGGTTCCTCCAACCTGCTCACCGGTGCCGCGCTGGCCACCACCAACCGGCTCCCGGTGCTGCTGCTGCCGTCCGACACGTTCGCCACCCGCGCCGCCGACCCCGTGCTTCAGCAGCTCGAACAGCCCTACGCCTACGACATCACGGTCAACGACGCGTTCCGGCCGCTGTCCAAGTTCTTCGACCGGGTCACCCGGCCCGAGCAGTTGTTCTCCGCGTTCCACCACGGCCTGCGCGTCCTGACCGACCCGGCCGAGACCGGCGCGGTGACCATCTCGCTGCCGCAGGACGTCCAGGCCGAAGCCTTCGATGTTCCCGAAGAGTTCCTGGCCGAGCGTGAGTGGCGGATCCGCCGCCCCGACGCCGACGACGACGACATCGCCCGCGTCGCCGCAGCCATCCGCGCAGCGAAGCGCCCGCTCATCATCGCCGGCGGGGGCGTCCTCTACGCCTACGCCAACGATGAACTGGCCAGGTTCGCCGAACTGACCGGCATCCCGGTGGGCAACACCCAGGCCGGCGTCGGCGTCCTGCCCTGGGACCACCAGTACTCCCTGGGCGCGATTGGCTCCACCGGCACGACGGCGGCCAACGCCATCGCCGCCGAAGCGGACCTGATCATCGGCATCGGCACCCGCTACGAGGACTTCACCACCGCGTCCCGGACCGCGTTCCAGAACCCGGACGTGCGCTTCGTGAACATCAACGTCGCCCCCATCGACGCGTACAAGCACGGCACCACGCTGCCGATCGTCGCCGACGCCCGCAAGGCCCTGGTCAAGCTCAACGCCGCCCTGGGCGGCTACCGGGTCGGCGCAGACCTGGAACAGAAGATCGCCGCGGAGAAGAAGCGCTGGAACGCCACGGTGGACGAAGCCTTCGACACCCGCTACACCCCGCTGCCGGCCCAGAACGAGATCATCGGCGCCACCAACCGGGCCATGGACGCCCGCGACGTGGTCATCTGCGCCGCCGGGTCCCTGCCCGGTGACCTGCACAAGATGTGGCGGGTCCGGGACCCGTTCGGCTACCACGTCGAATATGCCTACTCCTGCATGGGCTACGAGATCCCCGGCGGCCTGGGCGTCAAGCGTGCAGCAATCGCCGAAGCGGCCGGCACGACGGCGGCAGGCGGCGTTGGTGGGGAAGCGGCCCAGGTGCGGGACGTCGTCGTGATGGTGGGGGACGGCTCCTACCTGATGATGCACACCGAACTGGTCACCGCCGTCGCCGAACGCATCAAGCTGATCGTGGTCCTGATCCAGAACCACGGCTACGCCTCCATCGGCTCCTTGTCCGAATCCCTCGGTTCACAGCGGTTCGGCACCCAGTACCGGGCGCTGAACGAGGAACAGCACAGCTTCGACGAGGGCGAGACCCTGCCCGTGGACCTGGCCCTGAACGCCGAGTCCCTGGGCGTGAAGGTCATCCGGATCGAACCGGGGGAAAAGGTCATCGCCGAACTCGAACAGGCCATCCGGGATGCGAAGGCCGCCCCCGAGAACAGTGGCCCGATCCTGATCCACGTCGAATCCGACCCCCTCCTGGACGCACCGTCCTCCGAATCCTGGTGGGACGTCCCTGTCTCCCAGGTCTCCGAACTGGACTCCACCAAACAGGCCTTCCAGACCTACGTCGACCACAAGTCACGCCAGCGCAAACTGCTCGGCTAACCACGCTTTTTCACTACTCAAGGAAGAGTCCCATGACTGCCATCACCACCGAAACAACGGTCATCAACCACTTCATCAACGGCGCCGAGACCGCCGGCGAAGGCGACCGCACCACGAACGTGTACAACCCGGCCACCGGCGCCGTGACCGGCGAACTGCGCCTGGCCAACCGCGCTGACCTGGACACCGCCGTCGCCGCCGCCCGCAAGGCCGCCGACACCTGGGGTGACATTTCCCTGGCCAGGCGCACCGCGGTGCTGTTCAAGTTCCGCGAACTCGTCGCCGCCCACGTGGACGAACTCGCCCAGCTGGTCACCGCCGAGCACGGCAAGGTCCTCTCCGACGCCAAGGGCGAGATCGGCCGCGGCCTGGAAGTGGTCGAGTACGCCTGCGGGATCCCCACCCTGCTCAAGGGCGACTACTCCGACCAGGTCTCCACCGGCATCGACGTCTTCTCCTTCCGCGAACCCCTCGGCGTGGTCGCCGGCATCACGCCGTTCAACTTCCCCGTGATGGTGCCGCTGTGGATGGCCCCGATGGCCATCGCCACCGGCAACGCCTTCATCCTCAAGCCCTCCGAACGCGACCCCTCCGCCTCGCTGCTGCTGGCCAAGCTGTGGAAGGAAGCCGGGCTGCCGGACGGTGTGTTCCAGGTCCTGCACGGCGACAAGGAAACCGTTGACGGGCTGCTGACCCACCCCGACGTGGACGGCATTAGTTTTGTTGGGTCCACCCCGATCGCGCAGTACGTTCACGAAACCGCCACCAAGCACGGCAAGCGCGTCCAGGCCCTGGGCGGTGCGAAGAACCACGCGATCATCCTGCCCGACGCCGACCTGGACAACGCCGCCGACCACCTCGCGGCCGCCGCGTTCGGCTCCGCCGGGGAACGCTGCATGGCCATCTCCGTCGCGGTCGCCGTCGGAGACGCCGCCGATGCCCTGGTCGCCAAGGTCCAGGAACGCGCCGAAGCCGTCAAGGTCAACAACGGCACCGAACCCGGCGCCGAAATGGGCCCGGTCATCACCCCCGCCTCCAAGGAACGCATCGTCAAGATCGTCACCGAAGCTGAAACCGCGGGCGCCGCCATGGTGGTGGACGGCCGCGACCTGGTGGTCCCCGGCCACGAGAACGGCTTCTGGGTTGGCCCCACCGTCCTGGACCACGTCAAAACCGAAATGAGCGCCTACCGGGAGGAAATCTTCGGACCCGTCCTGGTGGTGGTCCGCGTCGACACCCTTGAGGACGGCATCACGCTGATCAATGCCAACCCCTACGGCAACGGCACCGCCATCTTCACCTCCTCCGGCGCGGCCGCCCGCAAGTTCCAGCGCTCCGTGACGGTGGGCATGATCGGCATCAACGTCCCCCTGCCGGTGCCGGTGGCCTACCACTCCTTCGGCGGCTGGAAGGCCTCCCTCTTTGGCGATAAGCACATCTACGGACCCGAAGGCGTCAGCTTCTACACCCGCGGCAAGGTAGTCACTTCCCGCTGGCCCGAAACCCACCACGCCTCCGGCGCCTCCTACAACTTCCCCTCCAACTAGTCCCCACCGCCGCCCTCGCCTCGCAAGCTCGGCCAGGGAACCCTGGCGGCGTGGGCCCTACCCGTCGATTGCTCCGTAATTGTCGTTTTGAGCGTCCAAAACGACAATTACGGAGCAGCCGATGCAAAGGAAAAGACAATGACTGAGAACAAGCTGATCATCGGCACGGCGCCGGACTCCTGGGGCGTCTGGTTCGCGGACGACCCCAAGCAGACCCCATGGGAACGCTTCCTCGACGAGGTGGCCGAGTCCGGCTACAAGTGGATCGAACTGGGCCCGTACGGCTACCTGCCCACCGACCCCACCCGCTTGGCGGAAGAACTGAAGCAGCGCGACCTGCAGATCTCCGCCGGCACCGTCTTCACCGCCTTCCACCGCGGCCTGGACCAGTGGGAAACCGCCTGGGAACCGGCCCGCAAGGTCGCCGAACTCACCGCGGCCATGGGCGGCGGGCACATCGTGGTCATCCCGGCCATGTGGCGGGACGACGTCACCGGCGAAGCCGTGGAAAGCGGCACGCTGAGTGAAAAGGCCTGGGACGACCTGTTCGCCGGCCACAACCGCCTGGGCAAGACCCTCCTGGAAGACTTCGGCCTGAAGCAGCAGTTCCACTCCCACGCCGACTCCCACGTTGGCGCGCAGACGGACATCGAAACGCTGCTGGCCGCCACCGATCCCCAGTACCTGAACCTCTGCCTGGACACCGGCCACGCCGAGTACTGCGGCGCCTCCAGCCTGGAACTGATCAAGAACTACCCGGACCGGATCGGCTACCTGCACCTGAAGCAGATCAACCCGGACATCCTCAGGAAGGTCAACGAGGAGAACATGACCTGGGCAGCTGCCAACCTGGCCGGCGTCATGACCGAACCGCCCAACGGCCTGCCGGACCTGCGCGCGGTCATCGAAGCCGTGGAAGCGCTCAACCGGCCCATCTTCGGCATCGTGGAACAAGACATGTATCCGGTGGCCTTCGATGTACCGATGCCCATCGCCAAGCGCACCCGCAACTACCTGCTGTCCTGCGGTTCCCGCACCGCCGTCAGCTAACCCGCCCCAGACACCACAAAGGACAGAACAATGACTGAAACCCTCCGCGTTGCCGTCATCGGCGCAGGCCGCATGGGCGCCGACCACATCCAGCGCATCAGCAAGCGCATCCACGGAGCCGAAGTTGCCGCCGTCGTGGACGTGGATCTTGCCCGCGCCCAGGCCGCTATTGAAGGCATCCCGGGCGCCGTGGCCCTGGCGGACGCTGACGAGGCCCTGAACAACGGCGACGTCAACGCCGTCCTGATCGCCACCCCCGGATTCCTGCACGAGGACATCCTGCTCAAGGCCCTCACCAGGGACATCCCGATCCTCTGCGAAAAGCCGCTCACGCCCGACGCCGCATCGTCCTGGAAGATCGTCGAAGCCGAGGTGGCGCTGGGCCACCAGCGGATCCAGGTGGGCTTCATGCGCCGCTTCGACGCCGAATACGCCACGCTGGGTTCGATCATCCGCAACCACGAACTCGGCGAGCTGCTGATGCTGCACCACCAGCACCGCAACCCGAGCACCCCTGAGGGCTTCACCAACGAGATGCTCATCAACGACTCCGTGGTCCACGAGTTCGACGCCATCCGCTTCTTCACCGGCGAGGAAATCACCAGTGTCCAGGTCCGCCTGGGCAAGGCCACCAAGAACGCGCCGTCCGGCCAGCATGACCCCCAGCACGTCCTGCTGGAGACCGAATCAGGCGTCCTGGCCGACGTCGAAATCTACGTCAACGCCAAGTTTGGCTATGAGGTGGCTACCCAGGCCTCCTTCGAAGACGGCATCGTCAGCATCGGCGGCGACAAGGGCCCCTACACCCGCAGCTCCGGCCGCTGGGGCGGCAACGTCACCCCCGGCTTCGAGGAGCGCTTCGGAGCGGCGTACGACGTCGAAATCCAGTCCTGGGTGGACGCGGCACTTAAGGGCGGAGTCGGCGGCCCCTCCGCCTGGGACGGGTACGCCACCGCCGCCTGCTGCGAGGCAGGCGTCGAAGCGCAGAAGAACGGCGAAAAGGTCGCCGTGAAGCTGGCTCCGAAACCCGACCTTTACAAGTAACCAGGACCGGAAAGGGGGCGGAGCCATCCGTCCCCTTTCGTGTCTCCACCCTTCCTGATCCACAATGGAGTGTTTACGTGAAAATCGCACTTGACCCCACCCCGTTCCATCACTCGCACAGCCTGCTGGAGTTCCCCAAGGTGGTGGCCGACCTCGGCTACAAGTACATGCAGATGACCCCGCACGCGGACTTCATCCCGTTCTACAACCACCCCAAAGCGGACGACGAACTGGTGGGCCAGCTGGGCAAGGCCTGCAAGGACGCCGGGATTGAAATCGCCTCCATCCTCCCCGTGCTCCGCTGGTCCGGGCCCGACGAGGACGCCCGCGAAGCCGCCGTCCGCTACTGGAAGCGCGCCATCCAGATCGCCGTGGACCTGGGGGTCAGCACCATGAACACCGAGTTCAGCGGCCGGCCCGAGAAGGCGGAGGAGTCCGAGCGGGCGTTCTACCGGTCCATGGAGGAACTGCTGCCGATCATCGAGCGTGAAGGCATCGACCTGCTCATTGACCCGCACCCGGACGACTTCGTGGAGGAAGGCCTGGCCGCCATCCGCGTGATCCGGGGCGTGAACTCGAAGAACGTGGGCATGGTCTACGTGGCCTCGCACAGCTTCCACATGAAGAACTCTCCGCTGGACATCATGCGGGCCGCGGGGGACAAGCTGCGCCTGGTCCACGTGGCCGACACCATGGACCACCACGCCTCGCACGGACTGCGGTACATCACCAATCCGCCGGGCAACCCGGTCCGCGTCCACCAGCACCTGAAGATCGGTGACGGCGACGTCAATTGGGACGAATTCTTCGGCGGCCTGAAGGAAATCGGCTTCCTCGACCGGGAGGACACGGTGATGGTGTCCAGCGTCTTCGCTGAGGACGAGAACGCCGAAGAAGTGTCCCGGTACCAGCTGGAGACCATGAAGCAGTACGTCCAAAAGGTAAGCCTATGAGTTCGCCTGTTTCCGGAAAGGCAGCTGTCAAGCAGCCCGGCAACCATCAGCGGGCCCTGCGGACCGTCACCATCATCTCCACCTTCGGCGGCCTGCTGTTCGGCTACGACACCGGCGTGATCAACGGCGCCCTGCCGTACATGCAGGAGGACCTGGGCCTGACCCCGCTCACCGAAGGCCTGGTCACCTCATCCCTGCTGTTCGGCGCCGCCTTCGGCGCCCTGTTCGGCGGACGCCTGGCCGACCGCAACGGCCGTCGCAAAATGATCATGGTGCTGGCGGTCATCTTCCTCGCGGGCACCATCGGCTGCACGTTCTCGCCCAATACCGAGGTAATGATCGCCGCCCGGTTCGTCCTGGGACTCGCCGTGGGCGGGGCATCGGTGACGGTCCCCGTGTACCTGGCGGAGGTCTCGCCGAGCCACCGGCGCGGCCGGATCGTCAGCCAGAACGAGCTCATGATCGTCACCGGGCAGCTGCTTGCGTTCATCTTCAACGCCTACCTGGGCAACTCCTTCGGTGAATCGCACGGCATCTGGCGCTGGATGCTGGTCATTGCCACCCTGCCGGCCATCGCGCTGTGGATCGGGATGAACTTCATGCCCGAGAGTCCCCGCTGGCTGGCTTCCATCGGCAGCTTCGGCGAGACGCTCAGCGTGCTGCAGCGGATCCGGTCGCAGGAGGAGGCCCGTAAGGAGTTCGAGGAAGTCAAGGCCATGGCCGTGGAGGACTACAAGTCCAAAATGGGTTCATGGAAGGACCTGGGCATCCCGTGGCTCCGCAGGATCTTCGTAGTGGGCCTGGGCCTCGCGGTGATCCAGCAAATCACGGGCGTGAACTCGATCATGTACTACGGCACCCAGATCCTCTCGCAGTCCGGTTTCGGCCGGGAAGCTGCCTTGACGGCCAACATCGCCAACGGGGTCATTTCGGTACTGGCCACGTTCGTGGGGATCTGGCTGCTGGGCAAGGTGGGGCGGCGCAGGATGCTGATCACCGGGCAGGTGGGAACCACCACGGCGCTGCTGCTGATCGGCTTCTTCTCGCTGATCCTGCCGGAAGGCTCCGCCCGGGGCTTCGTCATCCTGGCTTTGACCGTGACGTTCCTGGCGTTCCAGCAGGGTGCCATTTCCCCGGTGACGTGGCTGATGCTCTCGGAAATCTTCCCGCTGAAGATCCGCGGCCTGGGCATGGGGGCGTCCGCCTTCCTGCTGTGGATCGTGAACTTCCTGATCGGGTTCGGTTTCCCGCAGCTGCTGGCCGCCATCGGCATCTCCAACACGTTCTTCGTCTTCGCGGTCCTGGGTGTGGGGGCCATTGCCTTCGCCGCGAAATACGTTCCCGAGACCAAGGACAAGAGCCTTGAGGACCTGGAGCACTACTTCAAGAACGTTGCAGGCGGCAAAGCCGAGGTGTCCACCGCACAGGTTTCCTGACCGGACCAGCACGCCCGGTTCCCCACAGCAACGCCCCCATGAGGATCCTCGCGGGGGCGTTGCTGTTGTCCTAGGTGCGTGCGTGCAGCCGCGGCAGCGCATCCACCAGCGGTGCCAGTTCCGGAATGGCCAGGGCCGCGTCCAGGGCACGCTCCAGCGTGGCGTCGTGGACCGGCCGCGCTTCCGCGAGCAGGCTGCTTCCACTGGCGGTGAGCTCGGTGTAGATGCCGCGGCGGTCGTCGTCGCACAGAATCCTGGTCAGCAGGCCACGGTCCTCCAGGCGGTTGACCAGCCGGGTGGTGGCGCTGGGGCTCAGCGCCGTGGCGCGCGCCAGCTGCTGCATCCGCATGTGCCACCCGTCCTGCCGGCTGAGGGCATCCAGCACCGTGTACTCCACCACGGAGAGCTTCGACTCCGCCTGGAGGCTGCGTTCCAGTTCGTTTTCGATCAGCCCGTGAAGCGCCGCGAGGGTGCGCCAGCCCTGGGCGCGGACCTCAACGGCGTCGTCCTTGATGCCCATGGTTGCTCCTTCGAAGATGGCGTAGGGCGCCATCCATTGCTCCGGTCATAGATAGTTGCTTGCGCGGCATATTTGCATGTGCAACAATAAATACCGCGTCTGCAACTATCTTAGGCGCCTTCCCGCCTCGGGAACAACCACGAACAGCTCAAAGGAGCATCCTCATGCCTGTTGGCCTGATAGCACTCGCCCTGGGTGGGTTTGGCATTGGACTCACGGAATTCGTGATCGCCGGCCTCCTTCCGCAGGTAGCCGCGGACTTTGCAGTCAGTGAAGCGTCCGCGGGCTGGTTCATCTCCGGCTACGCACTCTCCGTGGTGGTGGGAGCGCTGGGCCTGACCGCGGCCGTGACCCGCTTCCCGCGCAAACCCGTGCTGGCTGCATTGCTGGTCCTGTTCATTGCCGGCAACCTGCTCTCCGCCACCGCGGACGGTTATTGGGCCATGATGCTGGGGCGCATCATCGCAGCCCTTTCGCATGGCGCCTTCTTTGGAATTGGGGCCGTGGTGGCGGCCGGTATGGTTCCGCCCAGCAAGAAGGCAGGGGCCATAGCACTGATGTTCACCGGGCTGACGGCGGCCAATGTCCTGGGTGTTCCCTTCGGAACCCTGCTGGGCCAGGCGGCCGGCTGGCGTGCCACGTTCTGGGCCATCACCGTCATTGGCGTAGCCGCGCTCGCCGGCATCCTTGCACTCGTCCCCGCATCGGCCGGTGCATCGGACGAGGCAGGCAGCCTCCGTTCCGAACTCCGTGCCTTCCGCTCCGGGCAGGTATGGCTCTCCATCGTGGTCACCGTCCTGGGCTTCGGCGGCATGTTTGGAGCGTTCACCTACATCGCCTACACCCTCACGGAGGTATCAGGATTCGCTGCAGCCACGGTGCCGTGGCTGCTGATCGCCTTCGGCGTGGGCCTCTTTGCGGGCAATACCCTGGGCGGTAAAGCTGCCGACCGCAACGTGGACCGGACGCTGCTCGTGGTGCTCGCCGCGCTGACCATGGTCATGGTGGCCTTTGCCTTGACGGCCGCCAATCCCGTCCTGACGGTCATCTCGCTGGTCCTGATGGGCGGCTTCGGGTTTGCCACCGTACCGGGTCTGCAGATGCGGGTCATGAAGTACGCCTCCGGTGCTCCCACCCTCGCCTCCGGCGCCAATATCGGTGCCTTCAATGTGGGTAACGCCCTGGGCGCCTGGCTGGGCGGCGTCACCATCACCGCCGGGTTCGGCTACACGTCGCCCATCTGGGCCGGCGCCCTCATCACCCTTGCGGGCGTTGCCGTCATGGCGTTCGCCGCGGCAGGTGCCAGGCGGAGCGAACAGCGCCGCGGTGGCCGCGGCACGGTCGAGGCCGCGGAGGAGCTGGTCAGCCGCTAGGCGGAGGGGTCGGACGAGCGGCGCACCATCAGGGCGGGTTCAAGCTTCCGGGTCACGGCTGGTCCGGCCGTCCCGGCAACCCGCTCCAGGATGGCCTGCGCCGCCAGCTGGCCGAGCTGCCCGGCGTGCTGGTCGATGGACGTCAGGCCAATCAGTGGCGAGGCGCCCACTTCGATGTTGTCGCAGCCAACGATCGCCATATCGCCCGGGACGGACAGTCCCCGGGACGCCAGGGCCTCCATGATGCCAATGGCGGTGAGGTCGTTGTGCGCAAAGACTGCCGTGGGAGGCGTGGCGCCCGAGTCGAGGAACTGTTCCATCACGGCCCGGCCGCCGCGTTCGGTCATGTCGCTGTGGACCAGGTGCGGCTCCAGTCCGAACTGCTTCATGGCGTGCAGGTAGCCCTCCCGCCGGGCCGTGTAGGGGAGCCAGTCGGAGATGTCCACGTGGGCAATCCGCCGGTGCCCCAGGTGGTACAGGTGCTCCACGGCGAGCGACCCGGAACGGAAGTCGTCGGTCAGGACGGAATCCACGCCGTCGGCCTCCAGCTCCCGGGTGATGACGACGGCGGGCGTCCCGCGCAGGGCCCCGGCCAGCTCCTCCGAGCTGCCGGTGTAGCCGGCCAGCAGCACGCCGTCCACGCGAAGGTCCACGAAGGACCGGACGGCCTCCAGTTCCGTTCCGGGATCGGCGGAGCCGACGGCGACCATCACCTGGTTGCCGCTGCCCGCCAGTCCGTCGGTGATGCCGTCATAGATATCGGCAAAGACGGAGTTGTGCAGGTCCAGGAACAGGACGCCCAGCGTATTGGTGCGGTGGCTCGCCAGGCGGCTGGCCAGCCTGTTGGGGGAGTAGCCCAGGGCGGCGGCGCTTTCCAGCACCGCCGTCCGCTTTGCGGGCGAAACCTTGGGGGAATCGCGCATCACCAGGGACACCAGGGCGCGGCTCACCCCGGCGTCGCGTGCCACGTCCTCCATGGTCACCGACCGCGGCGAAGGGGAAATCTGTTTCACAGAACTCCACTATGCCAGTCGCTGGCGGCCTGCCGGGGTGCCTACGCGCCGAACGGCAACCGGGGGTCGATGTTCTGGCTCTCCCACGTCTGCCGGACCCAGCCGTGGTGCGGGTCGTCGCTGATCAGCCACTCCCGTACCGGCCCGGGGCCGGCCATGACGTTGAGGTAGTAAAGGTCGTAGCCGGGTGCGGCCATGGCCGGGCCGTGCCAGCCGTAGGGGACCAGGACAACATCCCCGGTCCGTACTTCGGCGGAAACGTCGATGGGGCGCTCGTCGGAGGCGTAGACGCGCTGGTAGCCGATGGCATCGGCGTCGGCAGGTGCGCCGGATCCAGCTCCCACCTGGGTTTCGAAATAGTAGATCTCTTCAAGGGAGGTCTCGCCGTCCTTCTCCTCGTCATGCTTGTGCGGAGGGTAGGAGGACCAGTTGCCGGCCGGGGTGAGGACCTCGCACACGATGAAGCGGTCGGCTTCCAGTGCGGCGGGGGTGCCGAAGTTGTGGACCTGGCGCGAGCAGTTGCCCGCCCCGCGCAGTTCCACCGGCGTTTCCGCGGCGGACACCAGCCTGGTGGGGTAGGACGCCTGGGCCGGCGCGGTGGCAACCGCCACCCTGCCGCCGTCGGCTGAGCTGATGCTGACCGCGTGGCCGGTGCCGGAGTACAGCACATCCGTCGGGCCGGCGAACACCGAGCGGCGCCCCGCCAACGGGTAGTCCGTGCCGTCCACGGTCACCGTGAAGGACCCGTTGAGGGGCACCACGATCCGTTCCTCATCCGCGGCGGGAAGTTCGACGGCGGCGCCCGCCGGCAGGGTGGCCACCTTCAGTCCGGTGTGCGCCCAGCCGTCCACGGCAAGGGAGGAATCGGAGGTTCCGATGGACACGTCCCAGGCGCCGTCAGCGGCGGTGCCCAGGGGATAGACCCAATTGGTCATGGAGTTGGCTCCTTGGTTAGCGCTGTACGAGTGTCATTTCAAAGCTGTAGGAATCGGCGCGGTACACGTGGTGGCCGGTTTCAACCCGGCGGCCGGTATCGTCCACGGCGGTGCGTTCCATGGTGACCAGCGCCGAGCCGGCCGGGGTGTCCAGCATGGATGCCTGGTAGTCATTGGCGGTCATGGCACCGATGCGCTGGGTGGCAAGCCGGAAGTTCACGCCGCCGCGGCGAAGGATCGAATAGAGGCCTTCAGCCTTGAGCATGGCCTCATCCATCTCCGCTATGTCATCACGCACCCAGTTCTCCATGAGGGCCAGGGGTTTGCCGCCCACCCTCCGCAGCCGGGTGAAGTGGTACACCTTCGAGCCCGCGGGAAGCTGCAGCGTGGTGATCGTGGCGTCGTCCGCCTCCAGATGCGAGAAGCTCAGCACCTCGGTGGTGGGCTTCTTGCCGTTGTTGGTCAGGTCGTCGTAGAGGCTGGACAGCTCCAACGGCCGGCGGACCTGGCTGGACACCACCTGAGTTCCCACGCCCCGCTTGCGGACCAGCAGGCCGGACCGGACCAGTTCATCCATGGCCTTGCGCATGGTGGGCCGGGACAGGTTGAGCTGGGCGGCAAGGTCGATCTCGTTGTCCAGCCTGCTGCCTGGCTCCAGCACCCCGCTGTAAATCGCCGCCTCAATGCCCTGGACCACCTGGTGGTACAGGGGTACGGGGGAGGAGCGGTCGATGTTGAGTCCCAGGTTGTTCGCCACGGTGCGTTCCCTTGTCTTCGGTGTCTGCGCATTCCCCTCGTGGGAGGCTGCGCCAGCGGACACTTTGCCGCTATATGTTCGCTTGATAGGACATACTTTCTTCCTTGATCGTAGCAGGCGGGTCAGGTGGGTCAAGAGGGGTGTCAGCCAGGGAGAGGGAGGGACCGCGAAATTAAATTGTGCTGACATTAAGACTTTCTCTTGACGGGAACAATTAGAGCGCTCTAACGTTAGTGGCACGCATCACATTCCTGACCGGGTCTTCCGGTCCCCGAGAGAATTTGAGAGGCAACAATGCTGTTGCAGAAACACACCATGGGCGCCACCGGCAGCAAGCGCCGCGGGTACCTCGCCCGGCTCACTGTCATCTCCACCCTGGGCGGCCTGCTCTTTGGGTACGACACCGGCGTGATCTCCGGCGCCCTGCTGTACATGAACGACTCCCTCAACATGAGCGCCGTCGAGGAAGCAACCGTGGTGAGCGCGCTGCTGTTCCCGGGTGCCGCCGTCGGCGCCCTCACCGGCGGCCGCATGGCCGACAAGCTGGGCCGCCGCGGCTCGCTGCTGGTCTGCGCACTGCTCTTCCTGCTCGGTGCCATGGGCTGCGCCCTTGCGCCCACCGTGACCTTCATGATTGCCGCCCGCATCGTGCTGGGCCTCGGGGTTGGTGCCGCCGCCGTGACATGCCCGCTGTACCTGGCCGAGATGGCTCCCGCCCATCTTCGAGGCCGGATGGTCACCATCAACGAACTCATGATCGTCACCGGCCAGATGCTCGCCTTTGCCATCAACGCCCTTCTCGACGCCCTGATCCACGACAATGAGGTCTGGCGCAGCATGCTGGGCATCGCGTCCATCCCTGCACTCGCACTGCTCGCCGGCATGCTGTTGCTTCCAGAATCCCCGCGCTGGTACGCCATCCGCGGCCGCCTGGAAGACAGCCGCCGCGTCCTGAACCTGAGCCGCAGCCCGGAAGAGGCAGCCGCTGAATTCGAGGAAATTGCCCTCGCAGCACGCACCGCCAAGGAAGAACGCGGCCACGCCCTCCGCGACCTCCGCAACAACCCCTGGATGCGCCGGCTGCTCTGGATCGGCATTGGCCTGGCCACCGTCCAGCAGGCAACAGGCATCAACACCGTGAACTACTACGCCCCCACCATCCTGGAAAAGAGCGGGCTTGGCGTCAGTGCCTCGCTTGTGGCCACCATCGGCGTCGGCGTCACCTCAGTCCTCATGACCATCCTGGGCATCTGGCTGCTCGGCTTTGTTGGGCGCCGCCGGATGCTGGTCATCGGATTCTCCGGTGTGGTCGGCTCCCAGGCCCTGCTGGCCATCGTCTTCCTCCTCCCGCAGTCCGACCTTGCCAGCTACACCATCCTGGCCGCGATGATGCTGTTCGTTGCCTTCGTCCAGTGCTTCATCGGCACCTGCGTCTGGCTCCTGCTCTCCGAAATGTTCCCGCTGGCCATCCGCGGCTTCGCCATGGGCATTGCGGTCTTCGCACTGTGGACCGTGAACGCGGCCATCTCCTTCCTGTTCCCGATCGTGGTCAACGCCCTGGGATCCACCGGTACCTTCGGACTCTTCGTCCTGGTCAACCTGGCCTCCCTGTCGTTCGTCATCAAGTTCGTGCCCGAAACCAAGGGCCACTCCCTTGAGGACCTCGAAGCGCACTTCCGCGATGGTGAGGTTCCGGCAAAGGTCTCCGCTTAGCGACGCCTTGCCGCGGCATCGCGCGGCTCACGGCGGGGTTGGACCCGTGCCCGTCCGGTATCAACCGGACGGGCACGGTCCGGCCCCGCTTTTTGCGTGGGGTGGCCTAGGCTGGCTCCATGATGTGGAGCGCGGGGCAGCAACCATGAATTTCGCCGGAAGCCTTGGTCCCCGCCCCCGCAACCTCGAAGTCCAGGACCTGGCCAGCTTCGACAGCCTGGTGGCCGGCGGTGCGGTCAACCTGCACGGCTGGCACGCGCAGTCGCTGGACCTGCGGGGCCGGTCGGCGGCACTCAAAAACGTCAGCGTCGAGGGCGCGATGTTCCTGGGCTGCCTCTTCGACGACGGCATGGAAGCCAACCTCCGCAGCCGCGGCGCCCTGATCTTCCCGCGCCTGGAGGGCGTCCCCTTCGACCCGTACCGGGCCGTCCTGTACTCGCCGGCCGAGCTGTACGCGGGACTGGCAACCGCGCCGTATGAGGAGCTGCCGGATGCGCGCATCTATCACTGGAGCATCCAGCCTGGCCAGCGCCACCGTGTGGACTCAACGCTGGCCTCGGCCCTGCATGACCACGCCATCGGTGATGCGCTGGATGAGCTGACCCGGTCTGCAGCGTGGCCCCGCCGCTCAATCGTCGGCGTGATGGGCGGCCACGCAGCGCCCCGCGGCAGCCGGGAATTTGCGGACGCTGCCCGGCTGGGCAGGCTCCTTGCCCTCGACGGCCACTCGGTGGCAACGGGCGGCGGCCCCGGGGCCATGGAGGCGGCGAACCTCGGGGCGTACCTCAGCCGGGCCTCGGACGACGAGGTGCAGGCAGCACTTGCCGCGCTCGCCGCTGTTCCCGGCTTCCGTCCCTCGGTGTCGGCGTGGGCGCGTGCGGCGGCAGCCGTCGTCGAACGCCATCCGGACGGGACGCCGTCCCTCGGGATCCCCACCTGGTTCTATGGACACGAACCGCCCAACTACTTCGCCACGCACATCGCCAAGTACTTCGCCAATGCCATCCGAGAAGCCATCCTGCTGGAACTGTGCCATGGCGGAATCGTCTTCCTGCCGGGAGCGGCCGGCACCGTCCAGGAGATCTTCCAGGACGCCTGCGAGAACTATTACGGCGCCCGCGAGAAGGTGGCACCCATGGTGCTGGTGGGGCGCAGGCACTGGGAGCAGGAGTTTCCGGCTTGGCCCATGCTCCGCAGCCTGGCCGCAGGCAGGGCCATGGCGGACTACATCCACCTGGTGGACACGGTGGAGGAAGCAGTGGAGGTCCTCCGGTAGCGCTGAACGCTGCCGGAGGACCTCCACGAAGGATCCTTCCGCATGGTGCTAGCCGACGGCCGTGCCGAAGAGCAGGCCCAGCAGGTACGTGATGGCTGCCGCGCCCAGGCCGATGGCAAGCTGCCGGAGGCCGCGGGTCAGCGGGGACGTGCCGGACAGCAGGCCGACGGCGGCCCCGGTCGCCAGGAGCGCGATTCCCACCAGGGCGCCCGCCACTACGAGGGCAGCGACACCGGTGAGGCCGAACAGGAACGGCAGGATGGGAACGATGGCGCCGGAGGCGAAGAAGCAGAAGCTGGACAGCGCCGCACCCCAGGCCGTGCCCACTGCTTCATGCTGGTCCTCTTCCTCCGGCAGGTCCGGCTGCAGGGACAGGCTGGGATCGCAGTCGCAAGGCAACAGGCCCATGCGCTCGGCCACCCGGTGTTCGGCCGCTTCCCGGGACATCCCGCGGGCCAGGTACACCAGGAGCAGCTCGTTGTGCTCGAGGTCAAGCTGCGGCGCGGCCGCCAGCGTGACCTGCGTGGGCCGGGTGGCCGCCAGCAGTTCCCGCTGGGAGCGGACGGAAATGAATTCGCCCGCGCCCATGGACATGGCACCGGCCAGGAGCCCGGCGATGCCGCTGAGCAGCACCACGCTGCTGGCCACGCCGGACGCGGCCATGCCCATCACCAGGGAGAGGTTGCTGACCAGGCCATCGTTCGCGCCAAAGACCGCGGCGCGGAAGGTGCCGGCCAGGCGGTTGCGGCCGCGGGTGGCCAGGCCCCGCACTACTTCCTCATGGATCTGTTCATCGGCGGCCATCGCAGCGGTGGCGTTGGGGTCCTTGGCGTAGGGGGAGCGGCCCTCGGCGCGCTGGGCCAGGGCCAGGACAAACACGGAACCGAAGTGGCGGGCCAGGAAGCCGAGGAACCGGCTGCGGGCGGAGGCCCTCTTCGGCTTGCCGGCGTGCTCGCCCAGCAGTGCGAGCCAGTGGGCCTCGTGCCGGCCTTCGGCCTCGGCCAGGGCCAGGAGGATGGACCGTTCCTCGCCTTCGCGGTTCTGGGCCAGGTCCCGGTAGACGGCGGCTTCGGCGCGCTCATCGGCCAGGTACTGGCGCCACCGCTTGATGTTCGACGGCGAGGGCTGGGCTGGGTTGGCGGCCTCCGCGGGCGTGGCGTGGGATTCGGGCTGGGCGTGCTGCGACACTGTAACTCCTGGGCTGGAAAGGGCATGAACTCGCGCCTTTGCCCTGCCAGCCTACTGCGGATTTCCGCGGTTTTTTGGCTGGCAAACCTCGCTGGGAAGTTTCGGTTTACCTTAAAACCGGCGGTGCCCGCGCCCGGGTTGCAGGCTCTTCTCCGGGTCCGCTGCGGCTATTGACCCGTCCGCCCGGCCGGTGCTCTGATGAAGGTGTGGCGCAGGCTGCGCCCTACCTGAAAGAGCACGTCAGGCGAATATACGGAGGTTGAATCATGAGCACCACCGGACAGCACCCGGACATGCCGCACCTGGACGCCGTCGAAGCGGACCCCGCCTACGATTACGCCGAGGATGCACCGGTAGACGACGCGGACTGGGACGCGGAGGACGAGTTCATCGACGAGGAAGAGCCGGTGGTCCAGCCGGCCCCGGTAGTCATCGACGCCGAGGACCGTGAGGTCCCGCTGGATGACGACGAGCGCGACACGGGGGAGTAGGACTTACGACGACGGCACCTCCTTTCGCTGCAGGGCGAAAGGAGGTGCCGTCGTCGTGCGTTCAATCCCTGCAGGTCAGCGGCCGGCGAGGACTTCCTCCGGAGCGCCTTCCTGTTCCTGCCCGGCAACGCGGCGCTGCCACGCGCGCATGACTGCGGGATCGGTGGGGCGCGTGAGCAGCGAGGCGGCAACGTACACAACGGCTGAGCTGAGCAGGCCGTAGTAGATGGGTTCGTTGGCGTAGATGCCGTCCAGCGGAACCTCGGCATTGATCTCAAGGATGATCATGGTCCCCAGGGTCACCACGGAGCCGACCGCCATGGATGCCGCGGCCGCCGGGCCGGTGCCGCGCTTCCACACCAGGCCGCCGAGGATGGCCACGAGGAGGCCGCCCACCAGGATGTCGTACGCAATGGTCAGGGCCGCGACAACGTCCTTGGTAACGATGGCGATGACAATGGCCACGATGCCCAGCGCCAGGACCCAGATCCGGTTGGCCTTGACGTCGTGTTCTGGGTTTTCGGTGTCTCCGGTGTTGACCGTCTTGCCGAACCAGCCGGCCACGAACGGCAGGACGTCGGCGCGGGCAACGGTGGCGGCGGCGATCAGGGCGCCGGAGGCGGTGGACATCATGGCCGCCACGGCAGCCGCCAGGACCAGGCCGCCGATGCCGACGGGCAGGATGTTCTGGGCAACCTCGGCGTAGACGTCGTCCTTCGCGGCGATCTTGACGTTGGATAGTGCAACGTTGGCGGCCATGCCGATCAGGGAGCCGGCAACACCGTAGAGGATGCAGTAGATGCCTGCAGTGGCGCCGCCCCAGCGGGCCACCTTGGGGGTCTTGGCGGTGAACACGCGCTGCCAGATGTCCTGCCCGATCAGCAGGCCCAGGGTGTAGACCACGAAGTAGGTGATGATCGTCTGGATGCCGATGCCGTCGATCTGGAAGAAGCTGGCGTCCACCCGGCTGCGGATCCCGTCCAGGCCGCCGGCGGCGTTCAGCGTGAAGGGCAGCATCAGGAAGAAGATGCCCACGGTCTTGATGACGAACTGGACCTGGTCCGCCAGCGTGATGGACCACATGCCGCCGATGGTGGAGTACACCAGCACGATGGCGCCGCCGATGGCAATGGCCAGTGCCCGGTCAAGGCCGAAAAGAACGACGAAGATGGTGGCGTAGGCGCCCGTGGAGGTGGCGCAGAGCATCAGTGTGTAGGCGAGCATGACGATGCCGGACGCCTCGGTGGCCCTGCTTCCGTAGCGGAGCGTGAGCATCTGGGACACCGTGTAGATCTTCAGCTTCTGGATGGTCCCGGCAAAGAGCAGGCTCAGGAGCAGGACGCCCGCACCGATGGCCACCACCAGCCACATCCCGGAGATGCCGAACTTGTAGCCAAGCCCCACGCCGCCCACGGTGGACGCTCCGCCCAGGACGACGGCGGCCATGGTTCCCGTGTACAGGAACGGGCCCAGGCGGCGTCCGGCCACCAGGAAGTCGCTGTTGTTCCTGGTGCGGGACTTGCCCCACCAGCCGAAGGCCAGCATCGCGAGAAGATACACCACCACAATGGCGATGTTGATGGCACTTGCATCCATAAATGGCTCCTTGGAGCTGTTGGGGCCGGGTGTGGGACCTTGGGCAGGGACGCCCGGAACCGCCGCGGACGAATACGGAGAGGGTCCTGCAATTGCCTTATAGGCAACAGGAGTTTCCAAAGACTAGGGTGTGACGTGAGTGACAGTCAAGGAGGCCGCGCCTGCAGCCGCGCGGGTGTGGCATGCGCGCGTCACAAAAGCGGTGCCGATTAGTATGGCTCGAGAGTGGAGCCGGACTGCCGGCCGTGAAAGGTTCGTAGATGAAGGCACTGCCAGTTGAGCCGAGCAATGTCCCTGTTGCCATCGGCTCCAGGATCCGGGCCGCCAGGCAGTCCCAGCGGCTCACCATCGAGCAGGTCGCGGATGCCACCGGGCTGACCAAAGGTTTCCTCAGCCGGGTGGAGCGGGACCTGACATCACCGTCCGTTGCCTCCCTGGTGACGCTGTGCCAGGTGCTCTCCATCTCCATCGGCGACCTTTTCGTGGCACCCGAAACCCACCTGACCAAACGCAACGACGGTCCCCGGATCTCGCTTGGCGGCCAGGGCATCGTGGAGCGGCTCCTGACGGCCCGCTCGGAGCGGCGGGTGCAAATCATCCAGGCGGTGATCGAACCGCACGGCCGCGGTGAGTCCGAGCTTTACGCCGTGGACTGCGACGTGGATGTCCTGCACGTCATCAAGGGGTCCATCAAGCTCATCCTCACCAACGAGGAATACGACCTCGAGACGGGCGACACCGTGACCTTCCCGGGACGGGAACCCCACACCTGGGTCAACCCCACCGACAAGCCGGTCGAGGTGCTCTGGGTCCTGGTGCCCGCCGCGAGCCGCTGACCTCCCCAACTGGGTAGCAGCAGGTGTCGTTATGGACCTCCATAACGACACCTGCTGCTACCCAGTTGTGCGCCCGGGGACCTTTTTGTAAACACCTGATGCTCATTAGAAAACCGCGGTGTATGATGGCAGTCACACAGTCCCGTCAACTCCTCGAAGGAGAGGCCTCCATTGGAAGAGCTGCGCATTGAAGCCAACGGCAACCTTGGCCCCATCGATTCATCCCGGATCCCCCGCTATGCCGGAGCTGCCACGTATGCCCGCCTTCCGCGGCTGGACCAGGTGGCCAAGGCTGATGTGACAGTAGTGGGGGTGCCTTTCGACTCGGGGGTTTCCTACCGCCCGGGCGCCCGCTTCGGCGCGAACCACGTCCGCGGGGCCAGCCGCCTGCTGCGGCCCTACAACCCGGCCTGGGACGTCAGCCCGTTCGAGAACATCCAGGTGGCCGACGCCGGCGACATGGCGGTCAACCCCTTCAACATCAACGAGGCGATCGAGACCATCCAGCAGAACGCGCTGGACCTGACCGCTTCCGGCAGCAGGCTGCTGACCCTCGGCGGGGACCACACCATCGCCCTGCCGCTGCTCCGCGCCGCCGCCGAACGCGCCGGCCAGCCCATCGCCATGCTGCACTTCGACGCACACCTGGACACCTGGGACACCTACTTCGGTGCCGAGTACACCCACGGCACCCCCTTCCGCCGCGCAGTGGAAGAGGGCATCCTGGACACCGAAGCCATCAGCCACATCGGCACCCGCGGCCCCCTGTACGGGAAGAAGGACCTCGACGACGACCACCGCTTTGGGTTCGGCATCGTCACCTCCGCGGACGTCTACTACCAGGGTGTCCTGGAGACCGTGGCCAAGGTCCGGGACCGCATCGGCAACCGCCCGCTCTACATCTCGGTGGACATCGACGTCCTGGATCCGGCCCACGCGCCCGGTACCGGCACCCCCGAAGCGGGTGGCATTACCAGCCGTGAACTCCTGGAAATTATCCGGGGCTTCCGTGGCATGAACCTCGTGGGCGCCGACGTCGTCGAAGTCGCGCCCGCCTATGACCACGCCGAGATCACCGGCGTGGCCGCCAGCCACGTCGCCTACGAACTGGTGACCCTCATGGCGGACAGCGCAGTGCCCGGCAGCCGGTTCGGGGCAGAGACCGGGTACCAGGCCCAGGCGCTCGGCCAGGAGGCCCGCCGCCCCGCCGGCTTCGCGGCCGCCGGCAAGGAGTAGGGCCATGACGGAATCCGGCGCCGCACCTGTCCCGGAGCAGGGGAGCGGTGCCCGCAACGGCGGGGACCTCGTCGTCGAAACCCTGGAAGCGCTGGGAGCCAAGACTGTGTTCGGCATTCCGGGCCAGCACGCCCTGGGCCTCTTTGACGCCATGGGCCGCGGAAACCTGCACTTTGTGTCCTCCCGGGTTGAGAACAACAGCGCCTTCGCCGCGGACGGGTACTCCCGCGCCACCGGCGAGGTGGGCGTGCTGTTCCTGTCCACCGGCCCCGGCGCGCTGACCTCGCTGGCCGGACTCCAGGAGGCCTACGCCACCGGCGTTCCGATGGTGGTGGTGGCCAGCCAGATCCCGTTGGAGGGGCTGGGTGCACGGCGCAAGGGCATGCTGCACCAGCTCGATGACCAGAAGGCCTCCGCCGCCAACGTCACCAAAAGCCAGCGGCTGATCCAGCACGCCTCAGGCATCCCCTCGGCCATCCAGGACGCCTGGACAGAAGCCATCTCCTCGCCGCAGGGCCCGGTATGGCTGGAGATCCCGCAGAACGTGCTGCTGGACCCGATCATGGTCCCGCCGGTGGAGGATGCCCTGGCAGAGGCGGCTGACAACCCGCCGCGCATCGAGCTGGTCCGCGAGGCCGTGAAGTGGCTGGAATCAGCACAGCGCCCGGCCATCATCGCCGGCGGCGGCACGCGCCGAGGGAAGGCGGAGAAGTCGCTGCTGTCCCTCGCGGAAAAACTGCGTGCGCCGGTGATCTGCACCCCGGGCGGCAACGGCGCATTCCCCTGGAACCACGAGCTGTCCCTGCAGTCCTGGATCGAGGACCGGTACATGACCGACCTCCTCGAGGACGCCGACGTCCTGGTGGTCATCGGGTCATCCCTGGGCGAGGTCACCTCCAACTACTTCACCTTCGAGCCGCGCGGCAGGATCATCCAGATCGACGCCGAACCCCGCGTCCTGGAGTCCAACCGGCCAGGCCTGGGCATCCGCGCCGACGCCGGCCAGGCGCTCGCGGCGCTGGACGAGGCTCTTGACGCGGCCCTCGAGCCGGGCAGGACAACCACGCCGGACTGGCACGGCAGCACCCCGGAAGAGCTGGTTAAAGAGTCACTTGCCAAGGTCCGCGCCCGGCTGGAATCGCAGGACCTGGCCAAGGAACTGAAGTTCATGGCGGATATCCGCGAGGCCGTGCCGGCGGACATGCAGACCTTCTGGGACATGACCATCGCCGCGTACTGGGGCTGGTCCTGCTGGGACGCCCGTGAAGGCCAGTTCCACTCCGCCCAGGGCGCCGGCGGCCTGGGCTACGCGTTTCCCGGGGCCATCGGTGCTGCCGTGGGGCTGGAGACGCTGGGCAGGCCGGCTGGTTCTGCCCGCGTCCTCGCTGTCTCCGGCGATGGCTCGTCCATGTACTCCATTGCCGAACTGGCCACCGCGAAGCAGCACAACGTGCCGGTCACCTGGCTGATTGTGGACGACGGCGGCTACGGCATCCTGCGCGAATACATGGTGGGTGCGTTCGGCAAGGCCACCGCCACCGAACTGGCCCGGCCCGACTTCGTGAAGCTCGCCGAATCCTTTGGTGTGCCTGCAACGCGGGTTGCCCCGGAAGATGTGGGGGACGCGCTCAGGGCCGGATTCGCTGCGGACGGCCCCAACGTCGTCGTGGTCGAAACCCTCCTGAAGATGTTCGGCCCCACCCATCTGGCGCCCTGACTCCAACGCCGCCTGCAAGCTCCCCCGCTTACCGGATCACCTCCGGCTGAAGTGGGGGAGCTTGGCGTTTAAGCCGGCAACGCCACTAACTTCGTTTCCCTAAGCAACCTTTTCCTGATACAGTTGCTTGCAGCAACTAATTCTTTAGGGAGCATCATGTCTGTCGCACCGGCCACAGCAGCCGACCTCGTCAGCCACATCTATGACCTCCAGCGTGCACTGCGCTGCGTGACCATGATCAACGTCAAAGGCCAGGACACCGGGATCGCCCTCCAGGGCGTACTCAGGTTCATCGGCGAAGGGGAGACCCGCGCAGCGCACCTGGCCGAGCGCCTGGGGGTCAGCGCGCCGGTGCTCAGCCGGCACGTGGCCGAGCTGGCTGACGCAGGCCTGGTGCTTCGCACGCCGGATCCGGACGATGGCCGGGCCCAGCTGCTGGCACTTTCCCCGCGGGGCAAGGAGAAGCTGGCGGAGCTGGTGCGGCACCGGGCGGAAACGCTCCAGGCGTACCTGTCGGACTGGAACGAGGACGATGCCGTTGCAACAGCCGCGATGCTGAACAAGCTCACTGCATCCCTGAAGAATTCCATCCGGGCAAGGGCGGCCGGAACCACCACCGAACAGAAAACGCAGGAGTCCATTAATGGCTAACGTCACCGCCGCCGCCGCGGACCAGGAGCAGGAGCGCCAGCGCGAACGCACCGCCAGACAGGAATCGCGGCAATCCAAGCGCCACGAACCGGGCGCGCCCATGAACCACCGGCAGATCATGGAGGCCCTGACCGGCCTCCTCGCTGCCTTCTTCACCGCCATCCTCAGCAGCACCATCGTTGCCAACGCGCTGCCCACCATCATGTCCGAGCTCAAGGGCACGCAAACGGACTTCGCGTGGGTCATCACGGCGGCACTGCTGGCCAACGCGGCCACCACCCCCATCTGGGGCAAGCTGGCAGACCTTTTCGACAAGAAGGTCCTGGTCCAGCTCAGCATCGTGATCTTCGTGGCCGGCTCGGTCATGGCAGGCTTCTCCGAAAACATCCCGTTCCTGCTCACCGCCCGCGTGATCCAGGGCATCGCCATGGGCGGCCTCACCGCCCTGGCCCAGGCGATCATCGGCTCCATCATCCCGCCGCGCGAACGCGGCAAATACTCCGGCTACATGGGCGCCGTCATGGCCGTCGGCACCGCCGGCGGCCCGCTGCTGGGCGGTTTCATCGTGGACAGCTCACTCGGCTGGCGCTGGACCTTCTTCGTCTGCGTGCCGCTCGCCGTCGTCGCCCTGATCCTGCTCCAGGTCACGCTGAAGATCCCCCACGTCCGCCGTCCTGCCAAGATCGACTGGTTCGGCGCCATCCTGTTGACCTCCGGCGTCAGCCTGCTCCTGATCTGGGTTTCCTTCGCCGGGAAGGCCGACTACTACGACTGGTGGTCCTGGCAGTCGGCCGTCATGGTGGGCGGCGGCGTCCTGCTGCTCGCACTGCTGGTCCTGGTTGAGTCCAAGGTGTCCGCACCGATCATCCCGCTGAAGATCATCTCCGAGCGCACCACGGCGCTGGCCATCGTGGCTTCCGTGGCCGTCGGCGTTGCCATGTTCGGTTCCTCCACCTTCCTGGGCCAGTACTACCAGGTGGCCCGCGGTGCAACGCCCACCGAGGCCGGCCTGCTCACGCTGCCCATGATCGCCGGCAACCTCGTCGGCTCGGTGGTCTCCGGCCAGCTCATCAGCCGCTACGGCAAGTGGAAGCGCTTCCTGATCGGCGGCACCATCCTGCTGATCGGCGGCCTGGCCCTCGCCGGCACCATGGACCACACCACCGAACTCTGGCTGACCGGCCTTTACACCGGCATCTTCGGCATCGGCCTGGGCATGCTCATGCAGAACCTGGTCCTCGCGGTCCAGAACACCGTCCAGGCCAAGGACATCGGCTCCGCCAGCGCCTCCGTGGCCTTCTTCCGTTCCGTGGGCGGTGCCATCGGCGTGTCCGTCCTGGGCGCGGTCATGGCCAACCACGTCAAGGACCTGGCCACCGACGGGCTCGCCAAGCTGGGCATCCAGTCCGGCGGCAACAGCGGTGCCACCCTGGACCTCAAGGACCTGCCTGCACCGATCGCGGACGTCATGCGCGCCGCCTACGGTGATGCCACGGCCGGCATCTTCATGATCTCCGCCGTGGTGAGCGCCGTTGCCCTCATCGCCGTGATTTTCATCAACGAAGTGCCGCTGCGCAAGACGGTCGACATCACCCCCGAGGCCGCGCTGCAGGCCAACGCGGCCGGTGAAGCGGGCATGACGGCTATGACCGGCCAGCTGCCCATGGTCTCCGCTGCCGCGCCGGACAGGGGCGCCCCAGCCGGGGACATCACCCCCCGGAGCGCCGTGCGGACTGCCGCGGCTCCCGCAAAAATGTACGACGCCGGTGCTGCCGCTGCGGCAGCAGCGTCCGGCAGGGTTGCCACGGAAGACTTCGAGGACGTCTTTGCACGCAGCTTCCGCTCGGAAGAGCTGGACCTGCGGTCCGCGGACAACGTGGACAAGGCCGCCAACGCGATTGCCAGCGCCGCTGACACCCTGCAGAAGCTGCAGGACACCCAGCACCTGCTGGCCCGCCAGCAGGCCGAACTGGGAACCATGGTGCTGGACATCCAGGAACAGCTGCGCTCCCAGCAGGAGGTGGCTGCCAGGCAGGCCGCCACGGCGGCAGAGCTCAGCCGGCTGCAGCGCAAGCTGCTGAAGGAACGCAAGATCCAGGCAGCAGCCGCGCTGTACCTGGCCGGTCACGGCCGGCACAGTGCCGCAGCCCCGACTGCCACTCCGTCCGCCGATGGTTCTTCGGAGCCGGACCAGGGACTGTAGCCGGCCCGCAGGCCGGCAATAAGCCGTCCCTGCCGGGGCCGGCCAAGCCCCCGGCGGAAAGCAACAAAGCCGCAGCCCGCACCTGGAAACCCTCCGGGTGCGGGCTGCGGCTTTCATGCAACATGCCGGCCTGTGGCGGTTGTGCCGGGCCCCCGCCGTCACCAGCGGGCGGGCGCGGGAAAAGATGCTCCGCCGGAGCCCAATTGTCGGTGGGCGTTACTAGAGTTGAGTCCATGCTCCTCACCCTCATACGGCGCTACTCCAAACCGTATTTGCCGTATATCGCCGCCGTGGTCATTTTCCAGCTTGCCGCCACCATCGCCGCGCTCTACCTGCCCAGCCTGAACGCCCAGATCATCGACCAGGGCGTGGCGCGCGGAGACACCGATTTCATCTGGCGAACCGGTGCGCTGATGCTCCTTGTGGCTTTCGCCCAGGTGGCTGCGGCCATCGCCGGCGTCTATTTCGGCTCCAGGACAGCCATGGCCGTTGGCCGGGACCTGCGCCGCGCCGTGTTCGGCAAGGTCACCAGCTTCTCCGCCAAGGACGTCAACGCGTTTGGCGCGCCCACGCTGATCACCCGGGGCACCAATGATGTCCAGCAGGTGCAGATGCTCCTCCTGATGGGACTGAACTTCATGGTGGCCACGCCCATCATGTGCATTGGCGGCATCATCATGGCGCTGCGCGAGGACCTGAACCTGTCCTGGCTGGTCTGGGTGTCCGTCCCGCTGCTGGCCGTGGTGGTGGGATACCTGGTGGTCCGGCTCATGCCGCTGTTCCGCTCCATGCAACGGAAGATCGACCGGATCAACGCCGTGCTGCGCGAACAGATCATCGGCATCCGGGTGGTCCGGGCCTTCGTGCGGGAACCTTATGAGACGGACCGCTTTGGCGGCGCCAACAAGGAACTCACGGACGTCTCGCTCCGCATCGGTGCCCTGTTCGTCCTCATGTTCCCGGCCATCAGCACGATCCTGCACCTGTCCACCGCCGCCGTGCTCTGGTTTGGCGGCCAGCGCGTGGACGCCGGTGCCATGCAAGTGGGGTCCCTGACCGCGTTCCTGCAATACCTGCTGCAGATCCTGATGGCCGTCATGATGGGAACCTTCATGGCCATGATGATCCCGCGCGCCTCCGTCTGCGCCGACCGCATCGGCGAGGTGCTCGACGTCGAGCCCTCCATCCACGACCCCCTAAACCCCGAGGCCCCGGCCGCCCTTGCCGGGGTGGTGGAGTACCGCAACGTGACCTTCGCCTACCCCGGAGCCGAGTCGCCCGTATTGAGCAACATCAGCTTCACCGCCCGGCCCGGTCAGACCATCGCCATCATCGGCTCCACAGGCGCCGGCAAGACCTCCCTCCTGTCCCTCCTGCCGCGGCTGTATGACCCCGCGGAAGGCCAGGTGCTGCTGGACGGGGTCCCCGTGGACAGGCTGGACCGTGCAGAGATCACTCGGCGCGTGGCACTGGTGCCCCAGCGCCCCTACCTGTTCTCCGGCACCATCGGGCACAATCTCCGGTTCGGCAAGACCGAGGCCACAGACCAGGAACTGTGGGACGCCCTCCTGGTCGCACAGGGCGAGTCGTTCGTCCGCGAGAAGAAGAACGGCCTGGACTCCCGGATCTCCCAAGGCGGCACCAACGTGTCCGGCGGACAGCGCCAGCGCCTCTGCATCGCACGCGCCCTGGTGACCAAGCCGCGGGTCTACCTGTTCGACGACTCCTTCTCCGCCCTTGACGTCGCCACTGACGCCCGGCTCCGCGCAGCCCTCAAGCGCACCACGTCGGACGCCACCGTGATCATCGTGGCCCAACGGATCTCCACCATCACCGAGGCCGACCAGATCCTGGTGCTGGACAACGGGCGGATCGTGGACCGCGGCACGCACGAGGAACTCCTGGAAACCTCGCCCACCTACCAGGAAATTGTTGAATCCCAGCTGAGCGTGGAGGAAGTGGCATGAGTCCCCGCAGGAAGGATGCCGATTCCGTGGAACAGGCCACACAGCCCGCCCCGCCGCAGGACGACGACTACTTCGAGGAGGAATTCACGCCCTCCGAGGCGGACGGGGACATGTTCGGTGGCATGCCCGCCAAGAAGGCCCAGCACTTCTGGCCTTCCGCGAAACGCCTCATGGGCCTCCTGAAGCCCGAGGCCATGGGCATCTACGCGGTGGTGGGCCTGGTGGTCATCTCCGTGGTCCTGAACGTCATAGCTCCCAAGATCCTGGGCCAGGCCATGGACGTCATCTTCGCCGGGGTAGTCGGCAGGCAGCTGCCGGCCGGCGCCAGCAAGGAGCAGTTCGTGGCAGGCCTGCGCCAGCAGGGCCAGGACAACTTCGCGGACATGGTTTCCAGGATGGAACTGGTACCGGGCACCGGCATCAACTTCAGCAGGCTCAGCATGCTCATCGCCATCGTCCTGCTCATGTACTTCGTGGCCAACATCTTCATGTGGCTGCAGGGGTACGTGCTGAACCGCATCGTCATGAAAGTGATCCGGCGGCTCCGCGACGATACCGAAAGCAAGCTGAACCGCCTGCCGCTGAACTACTTCGACACCCGGCAGCGCGGCGACGTGCTGTCCCGCGTGACCAACGACGTCGACAACATCCAACAGGCGCTCCAGCAGGCGTTCGCGCAGCTGGTGAACTCCGTGCTGACCGTGGTGGGCATTGTGATCATGATGTTCATCGTCTCCTGGCAACTGGCGCTGATCGCCCTGGTGGCGCTCCCGCTGTCCGGGGTGGCGGCCGGGTTGATCGGGGCCCGGAGCCAGAAGCTGTTCGCAGCCCAGTGGAAAAACACCGGGTCGCTGAATGGCCAGATCGAGGAATCCTTTTCCGGCCACGACCTGGTCCGCGTCTTCGGCCGGGACGCTGACATGCTGGCCCGGTTCGAGGAACGCAACGAGGCCCTGTACAAGGCAAGCTTCGGGGCGCAGTTCGTCTCCGGGATCATCTTCCCCGTCATGCAGTTCGTGTCCTACCTGAGCTACGTGGGCATCGCCGTGGTGGGCGGACTCCGGGTGGCCTCCGGCGCCATGTCCCTGGGCGATGCCACCGCGTTTATCCAGTACTCCCGCGAGTTCACCCAGCCGTTGGGCCAGATGGCCGGAATGGCCAACATGCTCCAGTCCGGCGTAGCGTCCTCGGAACGCGTTTTCGAATTCCTGGACGCCGACGAACAGGATGCCGAAACCGCCACCGAACACCTGCCGGCCAAAACCGACGGGCACGTGGACTTCAGGGGCGTCACCTTCAGCTACACCCCGGACAAGCCGCTCATCGAGAACCTGTCCTTCACGGCGGAGCCTGGCAACACCGTGGCCATCGTCGGGCCCACGGGAGCCGGCAAGACCACACTGGTGAACCTGGTGATGCGCTTTTACGAGCTCAACTCGGGCTCCATCATGCTGGATGGTGTGGACGTCACCCACCTCAGCCGCTCCGAACTGCGCTCCAAGGTGGGCATGGTGCTGCAGGACGCCTGGCTGTTCGGCGGATCCATCTACGACAACATCCGCTACGGCAACCTCGACGCCACAGAGGAGCAGGTCATGGCGGCCGCCAAGGCCACCTTTGTGGACCGGTTCGTCCGGGCGCTCCCCGAGGGCTACAACACCGTGATCGACGAAGAGGGCAACAACGTCAGTGCCGGCGAGAAACAGCTGATCACCATTGCCCGCGCATTTGTGGCCAACCCGTCGCTGCTGATCCTGGACGAAGCCACCAGTTCCGTGGACACCCGCACCGAGCTCCTGGTGCAGAAGGCCATGGCGGCGCTGCGCTCAGACCGGACCAGCTTCGTCATCGCGCACCGTCTCTCCACCATCCGTGATGCGGATACGATCCTGGTTATGGAGAACGGACGAATCGTGGAACAGGGCAACCATCAGGTGCTGCTCGCTGCCGGCGGGGCCTACCACCGCCTCTACATGTCGCAGTTTGCCGGGGCGGACGCCGGGGACTTCCCGGTTGACGATTCGACGGCGGTGCGCAGCTGAGCGCGCACGGCGGCCAGCGGATCGAGGTGCTGGTGCCGATGCGCTGGGGCGACATGGACGCCTATGGCCACATCAACAACGTCCAGATCGTGCGGATGCTGGAGGAGGCCCGGATCGCAGCCTTCGGACCGCCTCGGGGTGCGGGCCTTCCGGGCATTGAGCCCCCGGTGTCGCTGTTCAACGACGTCCCGGCCGGGACTCTTGCCCTGGTGGTGGACCACAAGATCCGTTACGTCCGGACACTGGAGTACCGCAACGTTCCTGCGGTGGTCCAGGTATGGATCGGTGCCGTCAAGGGCGCCAGCTTCGACATCCACTACCTGCTCCAGGACCCCGTTACCCGGGAGGACTGCGTGAAGGCGAGCAGCCATCTGGCGTTCGTGGATGAAGCCACGGGCCGGGTACAGAGGCTCAGCCAGGAACAGAAAGACCGGATGGCCCCCTACAGGCACTAAGACTCTGGACAGCCGGCACCGGACCTACTGGACTGGAACCACGTTGTACACCGAAAGGAAGCGCTCATGGCCGGCAACAAGAACCGCACCGCCCGGAAAAAGAAGACCTGGAAGGAAATGTCACCGGGTGCCAAGATGGGCACCATTGTGACGGGCCTGGTTCAGGTGTCCCTGCTGGTTGCCGCCCAGCGCGACATCTCCCGGCGGCCGGCAGAACTCATCAACGGGCCCAAGGCCGCGTGGCGGGCGGCGTCCTTCGTCAATTTCATCGGCCCCATGGGTTACTTCATCTTCGGCCGGAAGCACTCCGCCACCGGCAAGTAGTCCCCGCTGGCAGGAGGGCGGCCGGCACCCGTGGAGCGGCCGCCCAGCTTGACCCTGTAAATTTGAGGGCATGACCCCCACTGCCACTGTTGCCATGACCCGCGCCCTCGGCATCTCCAGGGAGATCGAGGACGCGGCATGGTTCGTGTTGGGTCCCGGCCTCCAAGGCAAGGCCTCGCCCCTGGACGGCCGCACCAGGACATGGTCCGTTCCGGCAGCCGCGGAGCTGCTCGACCGGCTGGACCGCGGCATCGCCGACCCCAAAGCCCCGATGATGACGAACCTCCGCGAAAACCTGGAGGGTGCCACGCGCGGAGCAAAACAGCTGGCCGTGGAGCTGCTCTTCCTCCAGTCCCTTCCGCTGGCCCACGAAGTGAAGTCCCTCAAGGTCAAGCGCGCCCGCGTGGCCGAAGCCGCCGGCTGGCTGGAACCGCCGCTGGAACTGCCAGAGGAGCTGTACGCCGGGATGACCGACCACGGCGTAATCCGGGACCGGACCGCCGAATTCAACTGGACCATCTGGGACCACCTGAAGTGGCTGTGCCGGTTCGTGCGGAACGTTGCCCAGCGGCCGGCTGCCGTGGTGCAGGCGGCCATCAAGGACCCCCTCCAGTTCCACCGCCTCGCCGCATCCACCCCCGACGACCAGCCCGCCATCCGCCGGAGCATCGAATTCCTGGCGTGGCCCAGCTACTTCGAGCCCGTCGTGGCGGACGTGGAGCGGCAGGAGATCCGCGACGCCTTCGCCTCCCTGGTGGGCGGCGCGAAAGGCGACGGGGAAGAGGACATCACCGCGGACATCCACCGCATCCGGCTGCACCTGGACGAGCAGGCCGGCCAGCGGATCGACTGGTACTCCCGCCAGCTGGTCAGCCAATGGCGCAAAGTGGGCGACCCCGGCCGGCGCGCCTGGCTGCTCCGGACACACAGCGACCATGCCGAGCTGCTCACCGCATGGCACGGCGAAGAGAAGGTGACCCTCGACGTCGAGCATCTCCGCATGCTGGACCCCGGCGTCACCGCCGGCCTGGTGCAGCACGCCGTGGACGAGGACTACAAGCACCTCGGCTACGTGGAACGCGAGGACACCAAAACCGCGGTCTTTGCCTTCCTGACCGTCATGAAGCCCGGGGACCTGGTGCTGTACCAGCACGCCGGAACCGTTCGGCTGGGCGGCGTGCTGGGGGAGCCCCAGTACAACGACGACAACCGGCGCCTGCGCCGCAAGGTGCGCTGGTTCGACGACCGCCATACCGCCACCAGCCTTCCCCGGCACGTCCAGCGCCAGCTCGCCACCCCCGGCATCGTGGTGGACGTGACCCGCGTGGTCCAGGCGCTGCAGGCGCTGCTTCCGGCGGAGGCGGAAACCGAGCCCGACTGCGATGCTGACGGCGCCGCCGTCGTCCCCCCTGTCCAGGAGGGCTTCCGCCCTCTGACGCAGGAATTCGCAGCCTCGCTGCACATGGAGCTGGAGCCCCTCCAGGAGATCGCCGACCTGCTGGAGGAGAACCGCCAGCTGGTCCTCTACGGCCCTCCCGGCACGGGCAAGACCTACCTGGCCAAGCACCTCGCCGCGGAACTGGCGGACGACACCACGGACGAACGCGTCAAGCTGGTCCAGTTCCACCCGTCCTACGCCTACGAGGACTTCTTCGAGGGCTACCGGCCGGACAAGACGGATGAAGGCCAGGTGTCCTTCAAGCTGGTGGCCGGTCCGCTGCGCCGCCTCGCCGAGGAAGCCGCCAAGCCCGGCAACGAGAAAAAGCCGTACTTCCTGATCATCGATGAGATGAACCGCGCCAACCTGGCCAAGGTGTTCGGCGAGCTGTACTTCCTGCTGGAGTACCGCGATGACCGGATCTACCTGCAGTACAGCCCCAACGAGCCGTTCACGCTGCCGGACAACCTCTACATCATCGGCACCATGAACACCGCCGACCGGTCGATCGCGATGATGGACGCGGCCATCCGCCGGCGCTTCTCCTTCATCGAGCTGCACCCGCAGACGGAGCCGGTCAAGGGTTCCCTGCTCCGGTTCCTGGAGGCCCGCCAACTGGACACCACCCCGGCGCTCCTGCTGGACGCGCTCAACGGGGCCATTGACGAGTGGGACCGGGACCTGATGATCGGCCCGTCCTATTTCATGAAGCCGGCAGCCCAAACCCCTGCAGGTCTGCGCCGGATCTGGAAGTACGAGCTCATGCCGCTACTGGAGGAGCATTACCACGGCCAGCTGACGCGGGCGCAGCTGGAGGAGCGGTTCGGGCTGGACCAGCTGCTGGGACGCGTTGCAGCGCGCTGACCCCGGCGCGTCCGTGCGGCACCTGGTCCTGGACGAGCTGTCCACCGGGCTGGTTGAGCGGCTGGATGCGCCAAGCGCTTCCTTCCTGAATTCCAGTGGCCTGGCCAAGGCCTCGCCCATGGGCATGGGGCTGTACCGGATCGAGCCGGTAGGCAAGGTGGGTTCGGTACGCACCTCCACGGTCCAGCTGGACGTCCGGCCCAAGGACCGGCTGGGGCTCAGCCGGCTCCTGTTTTTGCTCAGCTACGCGGGGGAGCAGGGGTTCCGCCCGGAGCTGGTGGCGGCGGACGAGGACCGGGAGCTATGGAGTGCGCTGGCGGAGTCCCTGGCGCAGCTGGCCGAGCGTGCCCTGGGCCGCGGGGTCCTGCAGGGCTACCTCACCGTGGATGAATCCCTGCGCACGGTCAAGGGCCGGATCCGGATCTCGGACCAGATATCCCGCCGCCCCGGCATGCTGGTCCCGCTGGAGGTCTCTTACGACGAGTTCACCGAGGACATCGCCGAGAACCGGATCCTGCGCGCCGCCCTGGAACGGATGGGGCAGGTGCCCGGCGTCCGACCCGAGGTGCTGGGGCGGCTGCGCCAGCTGAAGGGAAAGCTCGACGCCGTCACCCGCCTTCCAGCGGGCGCCCCGGTGCCGCCGTGGACGCCCACCAGGATGAACCTGCGCTACCACGCAGTGCTGCGCCTCGCGGAGCTGGTCCTGTGCAACGCGTCCGCCGAGGCGGGGGAGGGCAGGCAACAGACAGCGTCGTTCGTGGTGGACATGGCCCAGGTGTTCGAAGACTTCGTGGGAACGGCACTGCGCAGTGCGATGGCGTCATATCCGGGGGAGCTGCGGCTGCGGTACAACGCCCTCCTCAGCGAGGCGGTGCGCGATTCCGACCGGCTGTCCGTGCGCCCGGATGCCGTCCACATGCTCGGCGGACGCCCGGTGGTGGCCTACAACGCCAAGTACCGGGCGGCCTCGGATGCCGGCGCGTCGCTGACTGCGGACCACTACCAAATGCTGGCCCACTGCACCGCGCTCGCCGTGCCCACCGCCTGGCTGGTCTACGCGGGCAAAGGCGAGATGAAGCTCCGCCGCATCCTGAACACCGACCTCGACATCGTGGAGTTCCCGCTGGATCTCAGCCAGCCGCCGTCGGCCATCCTGGCATCCATCCGGGACCTTGCCTCCCAATCCTGGGGCGAGGTGCTCAGGACCGCTGCACCGGAACCCGGAACGTAAACGTCGTTCCCTCGCCCAGCGTGCTCTCGACGTCGATGGTCCCGCCGTGGGCTTCCACGATCGCCTTGCTGATGGGCAGGCCCAGGCCGACGCCCGGGATGGCGGTGCGCCGGACGTTGCTGGTCCGGAAGAACTTGGCGAACACCTCGGAGGTGTCCTCCGGACTCATGCCCATCCCCGTGTCCTTGACCCGGCAGGCCAAATGGCCGTTTTCCCGCGCCAGCGACACCACCACCTCGCCGCCGTCAGGGGAGTATTTGATGGCGTTCGACACCAGGTTGTCCAGGACTTGGGAGATCCTGGCGCTGTCCACGCGGGCCTCCAGCCGTTCCGGGGTTTCCGCCCGCAGTTCCACGCCGGCTACGGCTGCGCGGGGCAACGCCGAGGACACGCTGCTGCGCACCAGTTCGGCAACATCCACGGCGTCGGGCGAGACGATCAGCTGGCCGTTCCGGCTGGCCAGCAGGTCCGACACCAGGGTCAGGAGGCGCTCGGAATTCCGGCGGATGATCTCCAGCATCTCCCGCTCAGGCTCGTCCGGATCATCGGCCAGCAGGATCTCAACGTAGCCCAGGATGGACGTCAGCGGGGTCCGGAATTCGTGCGAGACGCTGGAGACGAAGTCGTCCTTGGCGGTGAGCGCGTTCACCAGGTCCGTGACGTCGCTGAAGACAATCACCGAGCCGGTGAAGTTGCCGTCGGAGTCCTTCATGGCCCGGGCCGTGGTCACGAGTGCCCGCTGGTCCTTCCCGTCACCCAGCCAGACCAGGTAATCGGTGAAGGTTTCGCCCAGGACGGCGCGGCGCACGGGACGCTCCTGGACGGGGATCAGGGTTTTCCGGTCCGGGCCGTAGACCAGCAGCTGCGATTCGTTGGGGTCCGCAATGTTCTTTGGCCGGGCCAATTCATGGTTGGCCCGCTGCTTCCGGTTCATCAGGATGTCATGGCCGTCGGCATCAATAGCCAGCACGCCCAGATGCACGGTATCCAGCACAGTGTTCAGCAGCGATTCCTGGCGCTTGCTGGTCCGCAGGTTGGCCCGCAGCTGCTCGTCCTTCTCTTCCAGCTGCTTCTGCTGGCGCATCATGCTCAAGGTCAGGACGCTCACGGACACACCGATGCCCAGCATCATGACGGGCAGCAGCAGTGAGCGCGCGAAATCCTGCGGCGTGAAATTTCCCTTCAGGAGCAGCGGCACCCAGATGATGGCCAGCGGTCCAAGGAAGGAGAACCAAAGCGCGGCCCTCGGATAGTAGCCGGACGCGCAGAGCCAAATGACGGGGAAGACGGCCAGCAGGCTGATCCCTGTCAGGCTTTCCTGGCCGCCTTCGCGGCCTGCGCCGATGGAGATGAAGTCCAGCAGCGGGATGGCGAGGAAGCTGGTGTAGGGCAACCGGTCCCAGGGGATCACGTAGCAGAGCGCCATGATGGCCAGCTGCGAAACAAGGAACGTAACAAAGAGGGGATTGCCCATGGTGTCCGGGAAGAACGCCCACACCAGGAAAGCCGTGAGGAGCGTGGTCACGAACAACGGCATCTGGCTCAGGGCCACCCGGTCCGTCAGCCGGTACTCATGGAAGGGCCGCTTGAAAAACCGCAGCCGGCCCGAGGACCAGGCAGTGGGGTCGCTCATGGCGCGGGGGACGCGGATGTGGGGGTGTGCGGGACCATACCAGCAGGATATCCGCAGCCAGCTATACTTCAGACGTTGGCACTGAGGGGGCTCTATGAGTGAGGCACGTGTGGGTCTGGTCATCGAAGATGACCACGACATTCGGGAACTGGTTCGCACTGTGCTGACCCAGGCTGGATTTGAGGTAACTGTCGCCAGCGGCGGCGCCGAGGGCGTCCTGATGGCCAAGAGCCTTAATCCCGATGTCATTACCCTGGACCTGGGGTTGCCGGACATCGACGGCTTTGAGGTCTCCCGGCAGATCCGCGAGTTCTCGGATGCCTACATCGTGATGCTGACGGCGCGCACCGAGGAACTGGACACCCTGATCGGGCTCGAATCGGGGGCCGATGACTACCTCACCAAGCCGTTCCGCCCGCGGGAGCTCCGCGCACGGGTTGCGGCCATGATGCGCCGGCCGCGGTCCGTTCCTGACCCGCACGAAGTTTCGGTGGATGCCTCCGTGGACAGCGCGGCCCATCCGGAGCGAGGAAACTTCACCCACAACGGCCTGGAGCTCAGCTACGCCTCCCGCACCGTCACCGTTGACGGCAAGGAGATGAACCTGACCCGTACGGAGTTCGAACTCCTTTACGCGCTCCTGGAAGCAGGAAGGACGGTCAGGACCAAGTCCGACCTGGTGCGGCGGCTCCGCGATGAGGATTACGACGTCGGCAGCTACATCAGCGAAGCAGACGAACGTTCCGTGGAGGTCCACATGGGGAACCTGCGCAAAAAGCTGGGCGACTCACCGCAGCAGCCACGGTGGCTGCAAACCGTTCGCGGGGTGGGCTACCGTTTGGCCCCGGGGCAGCACTGAGCCTGCAGCCGGTGCATGGTCTGCCTGCTGCACTGGGTGATGGGCCGCAGATAGGTGGCGGCCAGCCTGGGCAGCGCCACCGCCATGTCAGCGTGGCGCGCCTCGGCGCGGATCTCGTTCTCCAGTTCCAAAGCCAGTCCGGCCAGGCGCTCTGCTCCCACCATCTGGCTTGACGTCTTCAGGCTCAGGACCGCGTCCATGGAGCCCTCCAGGTCCCCCGTGGTCAGGGCCAGCCGCAACCGGCCCAGCCGCTGGGGCAGGTACTCGATAAAGTTCCCCACGAAGACGCGGCTGTAGCCTTCCTCCTCCTCGAGTTCATCCCGCAGCCGGTCCAGGACGGACTGGTCTACCAGCGGCCTGGGGGCATCATCTGATGTGCTCATGACACTCCTTTCTGCTGGTTTTGTAGACTCGGGAATCTGGGCGGTGAGGCCGGAACGCTTGCTCTTTTTCAGGTTAGGACTGTTCCCAGGACCTCGCAGAAGACTCGGCAAGAATTGTGGTTTTCTTGATGGGAGGGCGGATTTTTGCCCATAAAATCAAGGCCAGTGCTTTCTGCATTGACGCCACCGGCGGCCGCGGCCGCCTCTCAATCTGGGGATAGATTGCCGTGTTCCGAATGCTTAGGTCCTTATTTGTCGCGCTCATAATCGGGGTTGGATTGGCGGTTTCCGTCATCCAGCCGGCCAGCGCAGCAGCCACGTCACCGCAAGTTTCGCTCAATCCCACCTCCGGACCGGCCGGTTCCGCCGTGACGGTCGCCGGAACCGGGTTCAGGGCCTCCACCACAGGCACCGTGATCGTCGGGTCCACCACGTTCGCGTTCCAAACAACCTCGACGGGTGCGTTCAGCACAGGCATCACCATTCCGGCGGCGGCTACCGGGAACCTCACCATTACCGCCAAGACGTCGTCCATCAAGGCATCCGCCACATTCGTGGTCCAGGCGGCTCCGGCTCCGGCGCCCGCACCGGCGCCGGCCATCAGTTCCGCCGCCCTGCGCTTTGGAGCGGCAACGCCGGGGGGACCCCTGGCCAGTTCGGAACTGGACGAGGTTGCCACCGTGTCCGGGGAAATCCCTTCCATCGTGATGAGTTACAAGGATTTCCTGCAGTCCCCGCCCATCACTGAGCTGGACGCTGTCCGCTCCCGCGGAGCCACGCCCCTGGTTACCTGGGAGCCGTGGGCATGGGGAGGCGGCGTCAACCAGCCGGCGTATTCGCTGGCCCGGATTACTGCCGGGGACTTCGACGGGTACATCAGCCAGTGGGGCCAGTCCCTCGCGGCCTGGGGCAAACCGGTCATGCTGCGCTTTGCCCACGAGATGAACGGCAACTGGTATCCCTGGGCCGAAGGCGTCAACGGCAACCAGCCCGGAGATTACATAGCCGCCTGGCGGCATGTGCACGACGTCGTTGCCGCCACGGGCGCCGCGAACGTCCAGTGGGTCTGGTCGCCCAACGTGCCGTACTGGGGCTCCACTGACCTGGCAGGCCTGTACCCGGGCCCGGGCTACGCGGACATCGTGGCCCTGGACGGCTACAACTGGGGCACCTCGCAAACCTGGAGCAGCTGGGTTTCCCCCGTGGACCTCCTCGGCCCCGGCATCTCCCAGCTCCGCACCCTGGCCCCCGGGAAACCCGTGCTGGTCGCGGAAACGGCGTCCAGCGAACTGGGCGGTTCCAAAGCGACCTGGAATACGGACCTGGTGTCCTACCTTGCCGCCCAGCCGGACGTGATGGGCTTTGTCTGGTTCCATATGCAAAAGGAAACAGACTGGCGCATCAACAGCAGTGACTCGTCGGCGTCGGCGTTCAAGTCCGCCCTGTTGGCTCGAAGAAGCTAGGGGATAGGGGATAGCTGCTCCGAAACTGTCAGTGGCGGCTGCCTGATCGCCGGCAACCCGTTTATCCTGCCGCGCCAGGATCAAGGACAGTGGCCGGAGCAGCGAAAGATTTCCTCAAGATTGGCTGTTTACAGGCCTTCAGGCGCCGGCTTCGAGGAAGTGCACCAACTGGGCTTCGAGTGCTGATCGATCCTTCAGTTCGCACTCCCAGACCGTCAGCACTTCCCAGCCGGCGTCTTCCAGCTTCCGGCGCTGGCCGGCGTCGCGTTCCCGGGTCCGGCTCCGCTTTGCTGCCCAGAACTCGGCGTTGGCCTTCGGGGCGTGCAGGCCCACCCTGCAGTCGTGGAAATGCCAGAAGCAGCCGTTGACGAAGATCACCTTGTGCCGGGCGGCGAAGACGAGGTCAGGATTGCCTGGCAGCCTGGTGCTGCCGGACCTGCCGTGCAGCCGGTACCGGTAGCCCCTGGCGTGCAGGAGCTGCCGCACCAGCAGCTCGGGTTTGGTGTTCTTCCCGCGGATCCGGGACATGTTCCAGCTGCGCTGCTCAGTAGTGAGCCTGTCTGCAGCGGGCTTGGCAGCGCTGGAGTCGTCCGGCATCCTTCCAGTCTAGGAGGGCCTAGATCTCCCGTTCCGGCTGTTCGCCGAACACGAAGTGCCGGCCGCTGACGGAGGTTGGGTCGATCTCCACGTAGAAGTCCTTGAGCGTGGGGACCCAGGTCTTCAGGCCCAGTTCTTCGATGGCAGCGAGCTCGTCCGAGTTGCTGAGGACCCTTGCCGTCCCCCGGAGGACAACGGACCAGGCCTCCTGCGACAGGATGCCATCGGTTTCGAACAGCACCTTGGCGTTGATTGTGAGTTGCGCCAGTTTGTTTCCAGGTGCCGTGCGCAGGTAGAGCTTCCGGTTGGAGGTCACGTAATTCACCGGGAAGATGTCCGGTTCCCCTGCGACGGAAACCACCAGCCGGCCATGCTGCGTTGCCGCCAGAAGCCGCCACGACTGCTCATCTTCGAGTTCCAGGACAGGATTGCCGTCCGCGTGTTCAAACATCATGCGGCCATTCTTCTACGTGGAGTAGAAAAGCGCCAGAGGCTTTGTGCCCCATTTCCTCCGCTTTATGACAGCACAGTCAAGGCTTAACAGTTCGGAAACAGGTCTGTGACCGGGCTGTATTTCCCGCTGGATAGCGTCGCACGCAGGGCCATGACGGCTGAAGGCAAACGAAAGCGACGCACCCAATGGGCAACGACACAGACACAACGCAACTGCTGGAACCGGCGGCACCCGCTGGTGCCGCCGTCGTCGGACGTTCTCCGGCAATCCCTACGGCGGGCAACACTGCCGCCCTCAACGCCACCAAGGAAAGCCTGGAGGATTACACGCTGCGGTTCGCGCCGCGGTCCTACCGCAAGTGGAGTGCGGGCGTGGTGGCCACGAGTGCGCTGGGCGGCATCGCCTACCTGGCGGACTTCTCGATCGGGGCGAACATCGGCATCTCCTACGGGACGGTCAACGCGATCCTGGGAATCCTGGTGGCGGCCGTGGTCATCTTCGCCACCGGCTTTCCCTTGGCGTACTACGCCGCGCGCTACAACATCGACCTGGACCTGATCACCCGGGGCTCGGGCTTTGGATACTACGGGTCGGTGGTCACCAACGTCATCTTTGCCACGTTCACTTTCATCTTTTTTGCGCTGGAGGGCTCCATCATGGCGCAGGGGCTGGAGCTGGGGCTCGGCATTCCGCAGTGGATGGGATACGCCGCGTCCACGGTGATCATCATCCCGCTGGTCATCTACGGCATGAACACGCTGGCCAAACTCCAGGTGTGGACCACCCCGCTCTGGCTGCTCCTCATGGTGGTGCCTGTGGGATACCTGCTGGTCTCGCACCCGGAGAGCATCGACAGCTTCTTCGCCTACACCGGAGCAACGGGCGACGGCGGGCCCAACCTTGCGTCCGTGATGCTCGCCGCCGGCGTGTGCCTGTCCTTGATGGCGCAGATTGCCGAGCAGATCGACTACCTCCGGTTCATGCCGCCGCGCACTGAGGCCAACCGGAGCGCCTGGTGGCGCGCAGTGATCCTGGCCGGCCCGGGTTGGGTGATCTTCGGGGCCATCAAGCAGATCGTGGGCCTGTTCATCGCCATCTACCTGATCGCCACGCTTGATCCTGCCGCCTCCGCCACGGCCAATGAGCCCGTGCACCAGTTCCTGGGCGTGTACCAGGAGATGATGCCCGCGTGGCTGGCCATGACGCTGGCCGTGGTGCTGGTGGTCATCTCGCAGATCAAGATCAACGTCACCAACGCCTACTCCGGCTCGCTGGCCTGGACCAACTCCTTCACGCGCATCACCAAGACCTACCCGGGCCGGATGGTGTTCGTGGTGGTGAACCTGCTGATCGCGCTGGTCCTGATGGAAGCGAACATGTTCGATTTCCTCAACACCATCCTCGGGTTCTACGCCAACTGCGCCATGGCGTGGGTTGTCACCGTGGCGTCCGACATTGCCATCAACAAGTACCTGCTCAAGATTTCACCCAAGGTGCCTGAGTTCCGCCGCGGCATGCTGTACGCCGTGAACCCTGTTGGCTTCGTGTCCATGCTGGTCTCCGCAGGGGTTTCGATTGCCGTGTTCTTCGGGGCATTTGGAACTGCGATCCAGCCGTACTCGCCCATCTTCGCGGTGGGGCTGGCGCTGGTCCTGCCACCGGCGCTCGCGGTCCTGACCCGCGGCCGCTACTACCTCCGCCGGACCGACGACGGGATCGACCTGCCCATGTTCGACGCCGACGGGAACCCCAGCGACGCCAAGCTCCTGTGCCACGTGACGGGGTTGGAGTTCGAACGGCCGGACATGGTGCGGTCCGCACAGGACGCGTCCGACGGCGGCCCGCAGTATGTTTCGTCGCTCGCGTTGTCCACGGACAAGACGGGGGAGTTGGTCCTGCCCGCACAGAAGTAGGGTTTTGTTTCCTTGATTCTTTATTGACGGGGGAGCCGGTGCACTTTATGCATCGGCTCCCCTTATGACTTTTTGCCGGCCGGACCTGGTGGTAGAACGGTGGGCGGTGCCTGTGGATAAGTTTGATCGCCAAATTGTGACGTGGGCTACCCTTAAGGCACTGTTCGGAGCAAGCCGTCTTGAAACTACTGGGGGAATAGCGGCCCATGACATCACAGAACTCCTTTACGTCCCGCGCTGTGCCGTCGGGAGCAGCAGCCCTTGTTGTCGGTTTGACGCTCGCTTTGTCCGGCTGTAACTCCGGAGGGTCGCCGGGGCCGGGCGGCACTTCGTCCCAGGTAGCGGAGGAAAAACCTACTGCCAGCGCCACGGCCACTCCCACCCCAACGCCGAATGCCGTCTACAAGCCTGCCGACGCCTCCGGACCCGCCCAGAACGTCCCCGTGCCTGTGCTGCCCGAGGTAGCTAAGACGGAGACGAAGGAAGGTGCAGAAGCGTTCGCCAAGCATTGGTTCTCGGTTCTGAGCTATGCCTATGAGACGGGTGATGCTGCCTTATTCGAGAGTATTGCTCCAAGCCCATGCGAAGCGTGCCAGAAGGTTAGCAAGGTGATCAAAGATTGGCACTCTGAGGGCCGCTGGTTGGTTGGAGGAAAGCTTTCAACGCCTGTCGCAAATACGACATTCACTAAGGGCCAGAATGGCACGTATCAAGTCGCAGCTCAGGTTCACCAGGATCCTCTGATTTATATGAGGGCCGATGGAACCGTGGCTCGGACAGATCCTCAGGCGCCTGACCAAGGAAATCTGCTCGTCCTTTCCTACGCTGACGGAAAATGGTCGGTGGTTGAGCTCGGAAACATCGTCGGATAGACATGTCCCCTTCGCGGCTGCTCTCTCTGCTCTTCGTGGCGGTCATGTCCGTTTTGTTCACGGCGTGCCCCGCGCTTGCGGAAGGTGGTGAAGATCCGGAATTTGGCGGTGCTTGGAATCCTGGCCTCACCATGGGTGGGCACACTTGGGATCCCGAACGGAAAGAGTTTGTTCCCGCACGCCCCGACCTCGCCTCCGAAGACCCCAACGAGTACAAGTACGAACTTCAGTGCCATCTTGGCGGAGGCGACTTCGATACGCCCTGCCTCGCCCGCCAGCTCGATTGCAAAGACCGTGAGGACGGAGCCAAGGGCATTCCGGTCATGTGGCTGTCGCGGCCCCGGGGTGTGCCGGGGGCTGTTTGGGCGCATCACTCGGGCCCCACCTGCCTTTACGATCCGAAGCCCGAGGACCTCCTGCCCAGGATCGCCGCGGATATCCAGCGGCAGTTCCAGAACCTCCCTGTCAGTGCCGGGGCGGTCGTGGCCCAGCCCAGCCCCAACACCCTCCGGGGCGCTGAGACGAATTTCTACGCGGAAGCGGCTGAACAGCAGTTCGACATCACCATGTTCGGCCAGAAAGTCCACGTGGTGGCCACTCCGGTGCAGTACACGTGGAACTACGGAGATGGCACAGTCTTCGGCCCGCAGCCTTCCATGGGCGGCCCGTTGCCGCAGGACCGGTGGGGCGAAAAGACCCGCACCAGCCACGCGTATGCCTCCACAGGCGATTTCCAGGTTGTCCTGACCACCTCGTTCCAGGGTACGTACTCGGTGAACGCCGGGCCGCCGCTGCCGATCCCCGGTCAAGGCCAGTTCAACGCACCACCGCAAACCATCAGTGTGTGGCGTTCGCTCACCCGCAACTACGCCGACGACTGCAACGCCAATCCGCAGGGCCAGGGCTGCCCCGGTGTCGGAGGATAGCGCGGGGACCGAGGGAAACCTGTGATCCCCGTCGCACTGGCGGAAGTCCGGAATAGTTGCACGCGCCCCACAGTTGGCAAAGACAGTACGTCTTAAGCCTTCGAAAGGAACTGCGCATGCTGTTTTCCCCACTCACCCTCGGCGAACTTGAACTTCCCAACCGCCTGGTGATGGCACCCCTCACCCGCCTCCGCGCAGGTGAGAAAGGCATCCCCGGACCGCTCCTGGCCGAGCACTACCGCCAGCGCGCCTCCCTGGGCCTGATCGTCAGCGAGGGCACGTACCCCACCCCGGCCGGCCAGGCCTACCCGGGCCAGCCCGGTATCGTCACCGAAGAACAGGTTGCCGGGTGGAAGACGGTTACCGAAGCCGTCCACGCCGAAGGCGGACGCATGTTCGCACAGATCATGCATGGCGGCCGCGTTTCCCACTCCGACATCACCGGTGGGCTGCCTATCGTCGCTCCCAGCGCCGTAGCCATCGACGGCGTGGTCCGGACACCGGCCGGCAAGCAGCCGTACCCCGTGCCGCACGCCCTCACCACGGACGAACTCCCCATGGTCATCCAGGAATTCGTCAACGCTTCGCTGAACGCCATCGAGGCAGGGTTCGACGGCGTGGAACTGCACGCGGCCAACGGCTACCTCCTGCACGAGTTCCTGGCGCCGAACTCCAACGTCCGGACGGACAGCTACGGCGGTTCACCGGAAAACCGCGCCCGCTTCGTCATCGAAACCATCAACGCCGTGGTGGCAGCCCTTGGCGCGAACCGCGTGGGTGTGCGCATTTCCCCCGAGCACAACGTGCAGGGCATCGCCGAGATGGACGCAGCGGACGTTCGTGCCACCTACGAGGTCCTCGTGGACAGCATCGCACCGCTCAACCTGGCATACCTGAGCATCCTGCACCACGAGCCCACCGGCGAACTTGTCCAGGACCTTCGTGCACGCTTCGGCGGAACCTTCCTGGTGAACACCGGCTTCGGCGTGATCACCACGCGCGAAGAAGCCGTGAACCTGGTGGCGGAAGGCCACGCAGACGCCGTTGTGGTGGGACGCCCCGCCATCGCCAACCCGGACCTTGCCCGGCGCTGGAAGGAAAGCCTCCCGCTCAACGAGCCCGACGCCTCCACGTTCTACGCGGAGGGCGCCACCGGTTACACGGATTACCCGCTGTACCAGGGCTAAACGGCGGCCCACCGGCCAACCCGGATGAAACAACGACGGCGGCACCCATCATGGGTGCCGCCGTCGTTGGCTGTCAGGGGTGCTGGTCCCCGACAGCGGCGCCGGAGGCCATCCGACGACCCCCGGCTGAAGACTTGTGTGGCCCGCCGGACTCCACTGGAAGCCGGCGGTGATCAGATGCTACTCCATCGAATGGACTCTTACCAGAGCCAGTTTTGCCACCTGGGAAGTTAGCTACAGAACGGCCTCGCGGCCTGTGCCTTCCTTCATCAGCAGGCGCCCATCCTCGATCGAAACCAGCACGCTCTTGGGTTTTCCGCTGACCTTGGTAATGGCTTTCAACCCCCGATTCGTGACCTCAACTCCCACCTGTGCGCCCTTTGCCGGCAACTCCACAGACACCTCGGATGCGATGCCGAGCAGCGGATTGGTCGAGATCCCCAGGTCCCGCCGCACCTCCTTGCCGTTGACTGTCACGGTGACGTTAGCCTCATCGAATCCCTCCTGAAACACCACAAGCAGTTCCCGCATGATGGCCTCTTCCTCGAGCATGGGCGCCAGTAACGGCATGTCCACTACAGCACTTTGCCGGGCCCAGCGGAATACCCTCCCGTCCCCTGCTGAATCCCCATCCGCACGGCGTCCGGTGGAGCCCTGCAGCGCGGTAAGGCAAGATGTTCTGGTGACTCAACTGCCTGCACCTTCCGCTGCCTCCGCCCCCTCCCGCGCATCGGAGGACGATGCGATCTTCGCCCAGATCGCTGCCGAATTGGGGGTCACGGCCTGGCAGGTAAAGGCCGCGGTTGGATTGCTCGACGGCGGGGCAACGGTTCCGTTCATCGCCCGGTACCGCAAGGAAGCCACCGGCACGCTGGACGACACCCAGCTCCGTGACCTCGACGAACGCCTGCGCTACCTCCGCGAACTGGCAGACCGCCGTCGCGCAGTCCTCGAAGCGGTCGAGGCGCAGGGCCAGTTGACGCCTGAACTGCGCAAGGCGATCCTGGCCGCGGACACCAAATCGCGGCTCGAAGACATCTACCTCCCGTTCAAGTCCAAGCGCCGGACCAAGGCCCAGATTGCCCGGGAGGCCGGGCTGGAGCCGCTCGCCGATGCGCTGCTGAAGCGGCCGGACCTGGACCCCGAACACGAGGCGGGGAAGTACCTCAACAGTGACCACGCCATCGGTGACCCCGCCGCCGCGCTCGCCGGTGCCCGGGCCATCCTTGTGGAGCGCGTGGCCCAGGACCCTGACCTCGCCGCAACCCTCCGGGACAGGATGTGGACGCAGGGCCGGATGGTCTCCCGCGTCAAAAAGGGCAAGGAAGCCGAAGGCCAGAAGTTCGCCGATTACTTCGAGTTCGCGCAGGCACCGGACCGGATGCCGTCCCACCGTGTGCTCGCGCTGTTCCGCGGGGAGAAGGACGGCGTCCTTGAGCTGGACCTCGCCGAAGCCGACCCATCGGACGACGCCGCCCTCACCGCCGCCCGCGCCCGCTACGAGTCCGCAGTTGCCAGGTTCCTCGGGGTCGCCGACCGTGGCCGTCCCGCCGACGCATGGCTGATGCAGACAGCCCAGGTGGCCTGGCGTTCACGCGTGCTGGCACGGCTCACTTCCGACCTCCGCGCCAGGTTGTTCGCCGCAGCGGAGGACGAAGCGGTCCGGGTGTTCGCCGCCAACCTCAGGGACGTCCTGCTGGCCGCCCCCGCCGGAAACCGTGCCACGCTGGGCCTCGACCCGGGACTGCGGACCGGGGTGAAAGTCGCCGTGGTGGACGGCACCGGGAAGGTGGTGGCCACCGATACCGTTTACCCGCACGCTCCGGCGCGGAAATGGGACGAAGCGCTGGCCACTTTGGTGCGTTTGGCGCGGCAGCACGCCGTCGAACTTGTGGCCATCGGCAACGGGACCGCCTCACGCGAAACGGACAAACTCGCTGCCGAACTGATCAAGCTGCTTCCCGAGTTGGACCGGAAACCCCAGAAAATCGTGGTGTCCGAGGCCGGCGCGTCGGTCTATTCCGCCTCCGCGCTCGCCGCCGCTGAACTGCCGGGAATGGACGTTTCGCTTCGCGGTGCCGTGTCCATTGCCCGCCGCCTGCAGGATCCCCTCGCCGAACTCGTCAAGATCGATCCCAAGTCCATCGGTGTAGGCCAGTACCAGCATGATGTGACCGCGTCGAAACTGGACCGGAGCCTGGACGCGGTGGTGGAGGACTGCGTGAACGCCGTCGGTGTTGACGTCAACACTGCCTCGCCTGCGCTGCTGAGCCGGGTTGCCGGCGTCGGGCCCCTGCTGAGCGAAAACATCGTGGCGTACCGGAACGAGCACGGACCCTTCAACAAGCGGACCGACCTCAAGAAAGTGCCGCGGTTGGGCGCCAAGGCGTTCGAGCAGTGCGCAGGATTCCTCAGGATCACCGGCGGGGCCGAGCCGCTGGACGCATCAAGCGTGCACCCGGAGTCCTACGCCGTGGCAAGGAAGATCCTCGTGGCCGCCGGTTCCGCCCCGGCTTCCTCCCTGGACCCGCAGAAGTTCGTCGACGGCACGTTCGGCCTGCCCACCGTCAAGGACATCCTCGCTGAACTGGACAAACCCGGGCGTGACCCTAGGCCCGCCTTTGCCGCCGCCACGTTCTCGGAAGGCGTCGAGAAGATCTCGGATCTGGTGCCGGGCATGATCCTCGAAGGAACGGTAACCAACGTCGCGGCCTTTGGGGCGTTCGTGGATGTTGGAGTCCACCAGGACGGCCTGGTCCACGTTTCCGCCCTGTCCAACCGCTTTGTGTCCGATCCGCGCGAGGTGGTGAAGTCCGGCCAGGTGGTCCGGGTGAAGGTACTTGAGGCTGACCCGGAGCGGAAGCGGATTTCGCTCACGTTAAGGCTCGACGACGAACCCGCCGGCGGCGGCGCAAGTTCAGGCCGGCGCGATTCAGGGTCCGGCCGGCGCGATTCCGGGAGCCGAAAGACCGAGCGTGCCGGGCGTCCGGACCGCCAACAGCAGGGGAAGCAGGGATCGGGCACGTCCGGTGGGAGTGTCAGGTCCAGCCCCGCACCCCAACCTGTCAACACGGCCATGGCCGAGGCACTTCGAAAGGCCGGCCTGGGCAAGTAGTCCACCAGGTCTTTTGGCGGTGACGGCTTTTCTGCAAGGGTGGGGGTATGACCTATTTCCTGGAGTACACCGTTCCCGTTGCCCCCGGCGATGCCGAGTTCGAGTTCCCCAACGATGAGATCAACCCCGGCACCACGGTTCCGCTGACCCAGACGGACGCCGACGTGGTGCACACACCGGTTCTCCCGGCCCGCACCGGGATCGTCGGCGCAACCGTGCCCGAGGCGAAGCTCGAGGCCGAACAGCTGATTACCCACAGCCGCGCCTCGGAAGCATCCCTCTACTTCGATCCCTCTGACTCCCTCCAGGCAGGCGTGGGCACCTTGGTGAGCACGTTCACCGAAGGCCAGGGCTGGCAGGACGTCCAGGACGCGGGTCTTTAGCCGGCGCTCTCCAGCGTGCGCGGCCTGCCGAACCTTGTCCGGACCCCCGGGGAGTAGAGAGCGGACTCTGGCGGACCGCTGACACTGATCCCGGCGGCTCCTACCAATCCATCGCTGAGCTGGTGGACCTCAGCGCCGAAGAGCGGCCACTCGTGGTGCGTGTTCGGAACGTAGATGGTTCTGCCGTGGAAGCGGCCATGCATGCCGTATCTGGCGGTGAGGAAGATGGATAAAGGGTCGGCTGCCGCGGTGTGCAGTTTGGGGATGACCCCAAAGTTGCTGCGGGCGGCAGTGGCGCCCAGCCGGCGCACCGAGTAACCAACGGCGGATCCATTCCGGCCGCCGGGTGTTCCAGCCGCGCCGGTGGCGTGCTGCCGTTCCCCGCCGTTCCCCGGAAAGGGCGGCCATTGCCGGATGCGCGACCACACGTAAGGAATCCCGGCAGCCCGGGTCGCCAGGACAACGGGCAGCCGGTCTGCATCCAGGCTCAGGAACACCACTCCGCGGGTGCCGTCCGGCTCGCGGGAGTAAAGCCGGACGTTCACCTCGTTGAAGCTTCCCAGATACGGGATGCCGGGGCCTCGCCCAAGCGCTGCCTGCTCCATGCGAAAGCCGATCAGGCCAACCCAGGAACTACCGTCGAACACATCGGGTTGGACTCCCTCCGGCATGAACGCGGCGGCGGCAGCCTCCGGAATGCGCCAGTGAAGGAAGACGGCATCAAGCCACCGCTGGTCGGAAAATACCGGCCTGGGAAGTGCCGGCGGCCGCGGCCACACTCCCGCGGTATTCAGGTTTCCGGTCAAGCTCCCACTCCTTCGCTCGGTCCAGGTGGCGAAGCTCCTGGTTTCCGCCCCGCAGCTCTCAGTTCAGCGGACGTGTGCCTTCTGGAAGCTGGCCACCGGCGAGAAGTTTGGCAGCTGTGTCAGCCAGGGCAGTCAGCGCCACCCGCTGGGTCCAGGGACCGTACGAAATGCGGGCCACGCCCAGTTCCTGCAGCTTCGCCGGAGGCAGGGACCCCGGCACGTTAATGACCGAGACCTTGTTCCAGCCGATGCCTTCCACCAGGGCCGTGACCGTGGGCTCGTCCAAAAGGCCCGGGACGAAGACCGTGGTGGCACCGACGTCCAGGAAGGCCTTGCCGCGTGCGATGGCATCCGCAAGAACGTCTTCAGGGTCCCGGTCCTTGCCCTTGAGGAAGGCGTCGGTCCGCGCGTTCAGGACGAAGTCAATTCCCTCTGCAGCGCCGGCATGCACAGCGGCTGCCATCTGGTTCACCGCGTCCTCGAGCGGGCGCATCTGGTCCTCGATATTGGCGCCAACGATTCCGACTCCGATGGCCTTGCGGGTTGTCTCCCCAGGGTTCCCGTAGCCGGACTCAAGGTCAGCGCTGACCGGCAGGTGGGTGGCGGCCGCGATGCGGCCCACAAAGCTGATCATCTCGTCGACGGGAATGTTCTCGCCGTCCTCGTAGCCCAGCGTGGCGGCGATCGAGTGGCTTGCCGTTGCCAGGGCAGTGGTTCCCGGGATGTCCGTGATGACTTTGGCTGTGATGGCATCCCACACGTTGACCACTTGGAGGATCTCAGGGGCCTGGTGGAGGCGGAGAAGTTCGGAGGCTTTTGCGCTGCTGTTTTTGGTCATGGGTGAAGCCTAACGGACAGTCTTTGGACACTCTGCGGTGTGGTGGTTGGGGTGGCGGGGGTGGTTTGAAGTAGTGGTTTTGTTGGGGTGTTTGGGTGGGGTCGATGTGGGGGGGGGGATGAAGGCTGGAGTGCCGGGGGTGGTGGTGATGGTCCATTGTTCTTTGTGGACGAGGTGGTGGTGGTGGCTGCAGAGCAGGACGCCGTTGTTGGTGGTGGATGGCCCGCCGCGTGACCAGTAGGTGATGTGGTGGGCTTCGCACCAGGGTGCGGGGATGGTGCAGTTGGGGAAGGCACAGCCTTGGTCGCGGGCGGTGAGGGCGGTGCGTTGGGCGGGGGTGAAGAGGCGGGTTTTGCGGCCGAGGTCGAGGATTTCGCCGGTGGTGCCCAGGAGGGCGGGGATGATGTCGGCGTCGCAGGCGATTTTGCGCAGGGTGGCGGCGGGGACGGGTCCGGTGAAGGCGAAGGTCCCCGTACCTGTCACTGTTTCCACGCTGTGGTCTTTTCCTGCCGAGGTGGCGGGCGTGACGGGGTTGGTGGGGAAGAGGTCTTCGTAGTTGATGGTGGCGATGATGTGGGGTCGATTGCCGCCGGTTATGCAGGGTGTTGGTGGCGAGCGCGGTTTTGGCGGCGGTGATGAGGCCGTCGAGTTGTTTCTGGGCGCGGGTGCGCCGGTCCAGGTCGGGAAGCGGGGTGTGCTCGGATACGCCCTGTTCTGCGGTGTGGTTCGCCGCCGGGGTCTCGGAACTGCCTGGACGGCCTGGATTGCCTGAACTGCCTCGGCTGGCTGGACTCGTTGCTGTGCCGGTGGTGGTGCGTGGGTTGTGGCGGTGTTCATGACGGTGAGGAGGTGTTCGTATTGGTCGGTGGTGGCGAAGATTTCGAGGTGGTGGAGGCCGTGGCGGGGTTTGCGGATGAAGGCGCCCTGGGTGTGGCGGAGGGCTTCTTCGGTGGGTTCGGTGCCGTCGGCGTCGATGGTGTCGGTCCAGCGTTGGGCGAGGCGGGTGAGGAAGTCAGGGTCGGTGATGGTGGCGGCTGTGGTGAGGTGGTGTTCGATCGTGTCCAGGGTCTCGGCGGTGGTGTGGTGCTGGAGCCGGTCGAGGGTTGCCGTGATGAGGGTGGCGGCGTGCGAGGACAGGGCCGGTCCGTACCCGACCGGGGACGTGATCCCGGTGTCGGTGGTGGGAGTGAGGGCGGCGGCGAGGTGGGTCCGGGCTGGTGGGAGTGGTTCGCCGGTAAGGCTGGTGGCTGGGAGGACGTGGTGGGCGAGGGCGAGGCGGCGGCGGGCTTCGCGGATGGGGATCCGCAAGCGCAGGCGGAGGAACTCTGCGGTGTTCCGGCACCCGTCATCGGCCGGTGACACCACCGGGTGGCCGGGACCGGCGGCCGGATTGGGCCAGTTGGCGTCGGTCTCAACCACGGCGGCGGACCGGGCGGCACGGGTCGTGGCTGCGGCGTCGGTGGTGGCCTGGGTGCGGGTCCGGTCCACCGCCCCGGCGCCCAGGAGCTGCAGGTACTCCACGCTCCGGGCGAGCTCCTCGGCGCGGGCGGCGAACTCGGCGGCCTCGAGATAAGAGGCAGACGCCAGAACATCCGGGGCGGCCACGGCAACGGCCGCGATCCGGACCGCCAACCCAGCCAGGAGGTCCTGGTGGGCAGGGCCTGTGGCCCGCTGCTGTGAAGCCTCCCCTGGGACCGCATGAAGGTGGGCCGGGCGCGGCAGCCAGCTGCCGGCGTCGTACGCTTTCCCGCCGTACGCCGCACCTAGATGCTCCCCAATGGCCTCCATAACCACACTCTGCCAGCCGCCCCTGACAACGAAGAGACCCAAAGACCCCTATGTGGAAAACGTGGGCGGCGGGCCTCAGCCCGCGGCGGCGGTCGACCCGGCACGGGCCGCTGAGGGTTCTTTCTGCCACGGCCAGCGCCCGGTGATTTCCAGCTCCAGGGAAAAGCTAAGGAACGTCCTGATCAGCACGATGATGGCCAGCACCCCGACGCTGGCGAACGTGGGCGTGACGGCAACGGTGCGGATGATGTCGGCAGCGACGAGCAGTTCCAGCCCCAGCAGAATGGATCTGCCCAGCAGTTGCCGGTAGGAGCGGTAGAAACTCAGCTTTGCAGCACCTGGCGGAAGCTGCCGGGGCTGATGACCACGGATCGCCAGCGGGAGGGAGACCACCGCGCCGATCACCATCACAGCAACCCCGGCGAAGTCGACCAGCTGCCCAACCGTCTCAATGATGTGCCGGAATTCCATGCCCTGCCTCAACTCAGGCCAAGGCCCGCTGAGCGGGCCGCGGCAGTGGTCAGGGGACGGCGGACGCACTCACGGATGGCGGACGCCGTTCCCCGCTATAACGTCCTTGTACCCTTCCCGGAATGTCGGAAACGTGAAGGAAAATCCCGCGCTGCGGAGGAGACCGTTTCGGCAGCGCTTGTTGCCCCCGCGGGCAGGTCCTGCGTCACCCACCTGGGGCTCAGGGAAACCAAGTTCAGCTGCCAGGAATCGCAACACCGCGCCGAGGTCGGCCGGCTCATTGTCCACGCCGATGTATACGGGGCCCGGTACAGCTGCCATCCCGGCAAGGTGCACGATGGCAGCCGCGGCGTCGTCGCGATGGATCCGGTTGGTGTAGCGCACGTCTTCAGGGATCACGGCAGAGCCCGTCTTCACCTGGTCAATCAGGCGCGTCCGGCCCGGCCCGTAGATGCCTCCCAGCCTGAGTGAGACGCCGGCCGTGCGGGTCCCCGAGAGCCTGGCTTGCAGAAGCCCCTCGGCTTCCAACAACACCCGGCCGGAAAACCCGCCCGGCTCCGCGGTGGTGGACTCATCCACCCAGCCGCCACCCGCGTCCCCGTATACGGCAGTGGAGGACACAAAGATGATCCGTTCCGGCGACACCTGGTCACGCTCCAGGGCATCAAGGACATTTTCCACCCCGCGTACATACGCAGCGCGGTATGCCTCCTCGGTAGGGGAGTCAGCAGCAACAGCGATGACGACGGCGGTGGTGTCCGCGGGGACGGGCGGCAGGTCTTTCGATCCCAAGTCAGCCGCGGCACCTTCGATGGCCGCCGGCAGCTTGGCGGGGGAGCGGCGCCAGCCCACAACCCGGTGGCCCAGGGCAGCAAACCGCAGGCCCGCCTCGGTGCCCAGGTCCCCACACCCCGCCAACAGAACCGTCATGGCCTACGGTGCCTCTACCGGAAAGAACACGCGGGGATCCTGCAGCAGGGCGGGGTACGCGAATGCCGAGCGGTCAATGATCTCCGTGACTTCGAAGTTCCTGCCGAAACGGCCGTCATCGAGCGTAAGGGGGCGCCCAACCACCTGTCCGACGGCGAACCTGGCCCCGTTCTCGAACGGAACAGCAACCGGCGTTTTTCCCGGAAGGGTCCGGAAGGCCTCCTCCTGCGCCAGGCGCTTACGGGTGGGCTTCTTCATCTGCGGCCTGGGCGCCGCCTTCTTGGGGGCCCGGGAAGGCCGGCGGGAGCCATCCTCCACGTAGACGGGAGAGTAGCCGTCGGCCCCGGCCGCCGCCGCGGCGGCAGCAGAATTCCGGTTCACGGGCGGAAGCGCCACGGTGGTAAGGGACTGGGGGTCGACGTCGTCGTGCGGCTCGCGCAGGATCCACAGAATGTCCCCTTCCGGCTCCTGCGGCAGGAATTCGTGCCGCGGCTCCGGCCAGACGTAGTCCATATCCGGGACCGCATCCGGGAAAACGCGGGTATAGAACTTGGGCTCCTTGTGCACCAGCTTGGAACGGTGGCTCAAGTGGAAGTCGGGGTCCCCGAGCCACGGCGGCATCACGATTTTGGCGGCGTAGTCAGGGTGGGCTGCCTGCGGTGCGAATTCCGCGATGTTCGCGCGGGTGTTGTCCGGGTGGCCGCGCTCGATCCATTCGTCCGCCATGGCCAGGCCATACATGGTGAGGGCGGGAACGTGGCCCATCCACATCCGGATAGCTGGATGGGTCTGCCAGCCGTACTCCGGAATCACCAGGGCGCGAAGGGTTTGCAGCGCTTCAACCCGCTGCTTGCCCAGCCGTGCGGTGTCCAGGGCTTTGGCGCTTTCGCGGAAGTCAGGGTACGGGAGGAAGGTTTGCATCTATTCAGTCTGACGGCATGCGCCGGATGTTCCAATTACAGTGCGCAGGACCACTTGAGGCAGCGCGACCTGTCCAAATAATGGACGCCTGCATACGGCTTTCAGGTTAAACCACTAAGATCACCGCAACCACCCCCGCGTTTTGGAAGCTCTCTCATGACATCTACACCTGACAAAGCCGTCGACCACGCCCGCACCGCGCTGCCCCGCTACGGGCAGATGCTGGGCCCGGAAGCCCAGGGAATCCTGGTTCTGGACGAGTTCATTATCGATCCCGCCGCCGCGCGCAAGGATCAGCACCGTTTCCGCGACGGCATGGCTGCCGTCGCCAGGACGGTCCGCCGCATCGCCGCCCTCCGGGTGGTCATCGCGCTCGTGGCCATTGGAAACCTGCCCCTGTTCCTGCTCTCCAGCGGCTGGTGGATCTACGGCGTCTCGCTGACCCTCGTGGTTGCAGTGCACACCGCCGTGACACTGCTCAACCGGCACGAGCCGCGGCTCAAGCAACGCTCCGCGCTGGAACTGCACATGCACCGGGAACGCAGCGCCAACTACCGGCAGTTGCGCGACGCGGTGAAGTACATGATCGACACCCCCAGCCGGATGAACGAGCACCTCTACCTGGAGCTGCTGGCCGTCAAGCGGGTTGCCCTGAATCTGGCACATGGCACCGTCGCCTTGCTGGACACCAGCGACGAGTCCGCCTGGAAGGTGCGGATCGTCCGCGAGCTCCCCGCCAGCTGACCGTCCGGTCCCTGCCGCCCAGGGCGGCAGGGGCTGACTGATTAAAGTACGACGCCGGCACATCCCTTATGGGGGTGTGCCGGCGTCGTTCTTTGGTCAACGGAATTTGTCTATCGCCGACCTGTCTGTGGCGCCTGTGAAAGGCGCGGCGGCCGCAGCCGCTGGTGGAACGTCCCCAGGTATTAGGCGGGGAGCTGGATGACCTGTCCCTCGAACACGAGGTTCGGATCCGAAATGGTGTCCAGGTTTGCGTCGGCAAGGTGCTGCCAGCCGCCCTGGATGCCGAGCTTCTGGGCCACGATGCTCAAGGTGTCCCCGGCCTGCAGGGTGTAGGTCTCGCCGCTGAGGGGAACCGAAGTTGCATGCCGCGGCGCAGGTGCCTGCTTGACCGGAGCGCTTTGGACCGGAGCGCTCTGAACCTTGGTGCTCTGCACGGGGGCGCTCTGAACGGGGGCACTCTGGACCGGTGCTCCGCCGCCGCCGCTCAGTCCGAGCTGCGACGAGCAGGACGGCCAGGCGCCCCAGCCCTGGGATGCCTGGACCCGCTCGGCGACAGCGATCTGCTGTTCACGGCTGGCGTTCTCCGGGGAACCGGTTCCGCCATAGGCTGACCAGGTGCTGGAGGTGAACTGCAGGCCGCCGGAAAAGCCGTTGCCCGTGTTGGTGGACCAGTTCCCGCCGCTCTCGCACTGGGCGAGTGCATCCCAGGTGGACGTGGGGGTCGCTGCGTTGGCCGCCGTGGCTGAGAGGGCCAAACCTGCCGCGGAGACGGCGGCCAGGGTGACTCCGCGGCGTGCGGCAGTACGGAATTTGGTGTTTTTCATGATGGTGATGCTCCTGAAGGCCACCAGCGCTGGTTCCGTCCCCGGAGATCGTCGCGCCACTGCCCGCCCCTGACGAATAGAGGTCACTATCGGTGGCTGCCGCTGGGCAGTTCTGGTGAAGGCAGCACCGGGCAATCAAGAAGCCCGCCGAACGGGCATGCATTTCACGCTAAGACATCGTTTGGGTGTTATCAAATCGAGATTCCAGCGGGCGTGTTGAGTGTGGGCCATGGCACGCGCCACGCGTGGGACCCATCCGCTTCCAGAGGCCCGGGCAGGCGCGAAACCGGGCGGGGCACTATCCTGACCGGATGGACAACTTTCCCGGCGGCAGCACCATGCCCGAAACCGAAACGGACTTCGCGGAACCTGCGGTCCCTGCCAAGCCCCTCCCGGTGGCCGAACTGCACCTGCACATTGAGGGCACGCTGCAGCCCGAGCTCATCTTCGCCCTGGCCGAACGCAACGGCATTGCGCTGCCGTACTCCGGCCTGGACGAACTGCGCGAAAAGTACGAGTTCACAGACCTGCAGTCCTTCCTGGACCTCTACTACGCCAACATGGCCGTGCTGCGGACCGAGCAGGACTTCGCGGACATGACGCGGGCATACCTGGAGCGGGCTGCTGCCGCCGGCGTCCGGCACGCGGAAATCATGATGGACCCGCAGGCTCACGTATCCCGCGGGATTCCGCTGGAGGCCTGCGTCCAAGGTGTGGCTTCTGTCCTTGCCACGTCGGAGGAGGACTACGGCATCTCCACCATGCTGATCGCTGCATTCCTGCGTGACCTCCCGGAGGACTCCGCCCTCGAAGTCCTGGATCAACTGCTGGCCATGAATGCTCCGATCGGTGCGATCGGCCTGGACTCGGCCGAAGTGGGCAACCCGCCTTCCAAGTTCGAGCGGCTGTACGGCAAGGCCCGTGAAGCTGGGTTGCGGTTGACGGCCCACGCAGGGGAGGAGGGCCCGGCGTCGTACATTATCGAAGCCCTGGACGTCCTGGGCGTTGAACGGATCGACCACGGCATCCGCTGCATGGACGATCCCGACCTGGTGGAGCGCCTCGTGGACGCACGCATGCCCCTGACGGTCTGCCCCCTGTCCAACGTCCGGCTCCGCGCCGTGGACACCCTCGCCGATCATCCCTTGCCCGCCATGCTGGCAGCCGGCCTGAATGTCTCGGTCAATTCCGACGACCCCGCGTACTTCGGCGGGTACGTGGATGACAACTTTGCGCAGCTCACCGCGGTGTTCGACCTCTCTGATTTCGACAAGGCACGCCTGGCCGCGAACTCCATCCACTCCTCCTTCGCGTCGGAGGAGCGGAAGGCGGAACTGCTGGCGGAATTGAACGGCAGGGAAGTGTCCGACTGACCCCCGCTGTGTCGGGCGCAACAGCGGTGCTTTTCGCCCGGTAAACTAGGTGCCGCAGGCGTGTCCGGGGAGTGCAGGGCGGCACCCATGCCAGCGCTTCCAGGGTTATGCAGACAGCCCTTACCCGAGACCTCCGCCTCACTTGCGGCACCATCCGCTTCACAGTCGGTCACGACACGCAGAGTTAACCAATTAAAGTCGCGCGATTTAATGGGCAGTTGGCAAGATGCCTAAGACCGATCGCTTTTATATAAGGGGAATCATGGCCAAGTCCACCGCAGAAAACACCTACCTTCGACTCAAGACCGTCCTGGATGTCCTGACCGAAGGCGTGTGGTCCGGCGATGCACTGAATGCGGGCCAGGTCCTGGCGGAGGCAACCGCCCGCGTGCCCTTCAACGACCATGAGGCCGAACTCCTCAGCGGCGGCATCCCGCGCGGCCACAAGACCCTCACCTCGGCCACCGCCAAGCTGGTGAAGGCCGGCTGGCTGATCAAGGGCCGCACCGGCTGGACCATCACCGAGGACGGCATGCGCGCCACGGTCGCCTTCCCGGACGCTGACTCCTTCGCGGCCGCGCTCGACGCCGGTACTCCCGTCCCTGCCGACACCCCGGTCCCCAGCGCTCCCGCAGGCTTTGTCCGCCCGGTCTCTGCCGCTGCGGCCACACTTGAGGTTCCGGCCAAGACGGAAGCTCCGAAGAAGACCGCCAAGAAGGCCCCGGCCAAGACGGCAGCCTCCGTTGTGGGCAAGGCAGCCAAGGCGATCGAAGACGCCGTCGAGCCCGTGGTGGCAGCCGTCCGCAAGGGCAAGACGCCCGCGAAGGACAAGGCCGCTGCTGCACCTGCTGCCGATGTTGCTGCCGAACCGCTGGAGGGTCCGGACGTCGAAACCCTGCCGCAGCCCGAAGCCGTGGCCCTGGCCGGCGACTTCAACACCATCCTGGGTGCACCCGAGAACTGGGCGCCGCAGTATGACGAAGCACAGATGGAGTTCGACTTCCTGGACCAGCTGTGGAAGAAGAGCGCCGAGCTTCCCGCCGGCTTCTACACGTTCAAGATCGCCCTCAACCGCTCGTGGACTGAGAACTACGGCGCGTTCGGCACCTTCGATGGCCCCAACCACGAGCTGCACCACGCCGGCGGCACCGTGACCATCCGTTACAACCACGCCACCCGCGACATCACCATCAACTAGCCCTTACGCAGCCCCGTCGGGTCGTAAGTAACCGTCTCCCGGGTTGGGGGACGCGGTTACTGCGACCCGATGGGGGCAGCAAGGTTTGGAGAAGGAGCACCATGGGCAGGCACGCAGACTCAGCGCACGATTCGGCGCGGGGCGGTCCGGCCCAGGACGCTGTCCGCCTGGACGCCCGGGTGTTTGGGATGGTCCAGGGTGTGGGCTTCCGCTACTGGACCATGGGCACCGCGGAGGAACTTGGATTGTCCGGCGAGGTGAGCAACCTCGACGACGGGTCGGTGTCGGTAATTGCCGAAGGCGCCGAACCGCAGGTCCGGAAACTGCTGGACTGGCTCAAGTCGGACCGGACCCCTGGGCGGGTGGAGCGGGTTGAGTCCGGCTTTTCAGCTGCCCAGGGGACCTTCGGCGGATTCCGGGCGCACTGACGGCACCCGTTTCTGTGCGGCTACTCCCGGGGGCTTAGGCCGATGAAGGCGCCAAGTTCCTCCAGCGCCGCGGGCTTGTGCGGCATGTAGCTGGTGAGCTCCGGGGAGCGGATGATCACGGCACGCCATTGTCCGCGGGAAACGGCCACGTTGATACGGTTCCGGTTGAGCAGGAATTCGGCACCGCGCGGGGCCTCGGCCACCGCGGAGCACGCCATGGAGACCAGCACTACCGGAGCTTCCTGGCCCTGGAATTTGTCCACGGTTCCCACCCGCACCTCCGGCAGGCCGGCCTCTGCCAAATGCTTACGGATCAGATGGACCTGGGCGTTATAGGCAGCAACCACCAGCAGGTCCTGCTGCTCGAGGGGGAGTGACTCAGCGTCCGGGCCCGGCGTCCACTTCAGGCCGAGATGGCGGCGGGCTTGGCGCACAACTTCCGCCGCCTCCTCCCGTGACGCTGTGGTGTTGCCCGCGTGGTTGACCAGGACCGTCTCCACGCCCGGGGCCAGCTGCTCCAGTTCGCGGAGGGCCGCAGCGGGAGCGGAACGCAGCTTTCCTTCATAGCTGAGATTGGACACCGCCCGGCACAGGTGCGGATGCATCCGCCATGTGTCTGCCAGGAAGTACCCCAGGCTTGAAGGCAGGGTGGCGTGGCCGGCGGCCAGCCAGCCGAGAGCGGATTCATCCACGGGTTCGGGGTGCGTGCCCTGTGTAACCTGCGGGAGCTGCTGCGGGTCGCCCAGCAGGAGCAGCCGCGTGGCTGCCACAGAGACCGCCAGGGTGTTGGCCAGCGAGAACTGGCCTGCCTCGTCAATGACCAGAAGATCCAGTGACCCTGCAGGGACTTCCTTACCCGTCACAGTCCATGCCGTGCCTCCGATCAGGCATCCGCCCGGCGACGCCAGCAGCCGGGCCACATCGCCTTCTGACGTATGGCTCCAGGGAACCTGGTGTGGAGCGGCCAGTTTCTTGCCCACCACCTGCGGATCCACTCCACCGGTTTCAATGGCCCGGCACAGCAGGTTTTCCACCACGTTGTGCGACTGGGCCACCACACCGATTTTCCATCCTTGGGCCACCAGCCTGCCGATCACATGGGCACCCACGAACGTCTTGCCTGTCCCCGGCGGCCCCTGGACGGCCAGATAGGAATGGTCCAGGTCCTGCAGTGACTCGGTGATCGCCCGTGCATAGTCAGCGGTGCCGTCTTCACCAGGCAGCACTCCGGCTGGTCCTTGCCGGGAGCGGAACCGCGGCGGCAGCTTCCGCAGGATGTCCAGGCCCGGCTGCGCGGGGAGGGACGGCACGGAAGAGCCAACAGCCTGCGCTATCGCCGCGATGGCGGCTTCAATACTGGCGGTCGCGAGGGGCTGGTCCTCGGTGAGGGCCACCGGCACGTGCGGGTAGGCGCGGACCTTTCCGGTCTCCCGCTCCGCAATGGTGATCAGGTGTTCCGGGCTGTCCGGCGCCGCTTCCAGCTCACTGATCCTGGTCCCGAACGTGAATGCCCGCGCACCGGACGCGGCTGGCGGATCGGTCATGCCATCGGGTCCAGGCGCGTCATACAGGCGGCACCAGCTGGAGTCGGGGCGGAAATCTGAGCCCTCGGCCATGGTTCCCCGGAGCTTCAGGACCCGCGTGCGCATCCGTTCCCGGGGCTTTGCCAGGGCCCAGTCCGACACAACTTCCGCCGAGGACACCACGAACACGTTCCGTTGGTCGGACCAGTTGTCCAGCGGTGCCTCGACCCGGTCGAAATGCTGCCACCAGAACTGCTTGCGCTCGCGGCGGTGGTATCCGGTGGCGGCGGCAACCATGGCGATGGCGCGCTCGTCGTCGGTCCACGGACGGTTGTCCGGCAAGCCTGCAAGGTACTCCCGCAGCCTGGTTTCCTCAGGGGACTCACCGGCGTGGGCTGAACCGTCACCGGCAGTGCCCTCGCCGGCCGATGACAGCACCTGCCCGGGCAGAGTGGCCTGTCCGCCCGCAGCATCCACCGCTCCCAGGGCCTCCTGGCTTGGCTCTCCGGGGACACCGGCTTGTTGGCCCAGCTGAAGCAACCAGTCCCGGAGCCGGAGGGTGGAGAGGCAGTCGTACTGGTTGTAGTCCGAGATCGAGGCCAGGATGGCGGCGGCATCGTCCTGCCGCCCGTCATCACGGGCGGCGCAGTAGGCGGCGTAGGCAACCACAGAGGCCCCGGCGTCCTTGACTTCGCCGGACCGGAGGTTGTCCCCCATGTAAAGCGGTTCCAGCTTCTTGATGGAATAGGACGCTTCCGAGACCCGGATGGAGTGCCGGACCGTGGCGTACAGGTCCACCAGCAGCCCCTGCCGAAGCCAGTCGTCTACTGTGTCCTCACCGGCCTGGTGCGCCAGGGACAGGTTCCGCAGCGCCGTTTTTTCGTAGGCGGCGTAATGGTAGACGTGCATGTCCGGGTACATGGCGCGGCGTTCCTCGACGTAATCCAGGAAGTCGAGGAAGGCGCGGCGCTCGCCGGAGCGGGAATGGGCCCAGAACGGCCGGAACACCGGATCCCCGGGGGCGCCCGCCACCGGGGCCTCTATGACACCAAACAGGTATTCGATGCCCCAGGCGCCGGTGGCGGGATCCTGCCAGAGCGGATCGCCCTCGAAGTCAAAGAAGATGTCGCCGGCACTGGGGGCAGGAAGCGAGCCGATCGTATGGTCGGGAAGGACGCTGAACGACACTGTATGCGGCTGTCCATCCTTGGTGAACGTCCGGGAACCTGCAGTCGGGTCCAGGCCAAGCTGCATCCGCGCCTGGGCGCGGAGCCTGGCCACCGAGTTCCTGGCCTCGCCGGCAGGCATGGCTGCCAACTCGTCGATGGTGGTGATGCCGGCCCCGTGCAGCTTCCGCCGCTGGACCACGGACATGCCAGCCACCATCAGGAGATCCCGGTGAAGCTGCACCTGCTCCGCGCAGTAGTCGCAGCGCCCGCAGTGGACGACGCCGGGCTGTTGCCACTCCACTGCGCCGTCACCGGCGCGGTGGCTGGCTGTGAGGTGGCGGAAGCGCCGGCGTCGTTCCCGGAAGACGGGCAGGAGATCCGGCAGGGAATGGCTGCTCCTGAGCCAGTCATCGCCCACCCGCGTTCCGAGTACCAGCGTGACAACCGGTGAGGGCTCCAGGCCCATCCCCAGGAGTTGGTCGCCGTAGGCGGCAAGCTGCAGCAGCGCCCCCACTTTTGCATGCCGGGCAAGTTTGGTGTCCCACACCTCGTAGCGGCCGGGGTTGCCGGTCCCGGCGGCCTCGTTGACCAGGAAGTCGGCGTAGCCCAGGAATTCGCCGTCGAAAAAGGTGGCCTGGAAGACCACGTCTGCCCCGGAACGGAGGGCGAGTTCGGTTTCGGCGTGCTTGGCCTGCAGTTCGCCGCGCAGGTTCTGGCCGCGGTCAAGGGAATAGACCCCTGCGCCGCGGCTGGCGTCCCATTCGCCGTACTTGGCCACCAGGCTGGCAAGCACGGTCCGCTCATGCTGGTCGCCCAACTCGCCGGCGCGTTTCTGCATCTCGTCAGCGGGAAACTCCGCCTTGGCGGTGCGGCCCAGCTTTTCGTCCAGGATGCGGAGCGTGCGGTATTCACACTCGCTGGCTGCCACCAGGTCGCTGGCCGAAAAGACCAGGTCCGGCGGTGTGCCGGGTCCGGCATCCTTGCCGGCAGCGTCGAGCAGAAACACGGGGCCTCCCCAACTGTTCGCGGGCCGGGGGACGGTTCCCCTGGCTTGGGATCAAACGTAGCAAGAGGGGCTGACAAACATTCCAGCAGGCCCTGGTGATGGCCCCGGGCAGGGCTCTTTCCAGGCGCCGAACGGAGCCGCCGGCGTCAGCCCTCCGTGGCGGCAGCCCGCACCTGGGCTTTGTCGTGCTGGTCATGGGCTTTCCGGATCAGGTCCAGGAACTCGGTTTCGTTGCGGATCAGCCGCTTGTACTTCTCGGGGAGCTTGCGGATCTGGTCCTCCTCACGGACCATCCTGGCAAAAATCTTGTCCCGCTCCGCCATGTCCGTTTCGTAGTTGAGGTCCACGTACTCGGTGGCATGCCGCCTGGCCCCCGAGACCGCGTTCTTGGCCTTGCCCTTGGGGCTGAAGACAGACGCCAGGATGGTCACCACCAGCACCCCGAGGATCACGCTGAGTGACAGGCCGGTGCTGACCTCCACCACGTTGACTTGCTCGCCGTCGTTGATGAACGGCAGGGTGTTCTCGTGCAGGGCATGCAGGATGAGCTTCACTCCGATGAAGCCAAGGATGACCGCCAGGCCGTAGGAGAGGAAGATCAGCCGGTCCAGCAGCCCGTCGATCAGGAAGAACAGCTGCCGCAGGCCCATCAGCGAGAACGCGGTGGCGGTGAAAACGACGAAGACGTTCTGGGTCAGGCCGAAGATGGCCGGGATCGAGTCCAGGGCGAACAGGATGTCCGTGCCGCCAATGGCCACCATGACCAGCAGCATCGGGGTCAGGACCCGCTTGCCGTTCTCCACTGTGAAGAGTTTGTCGCCGTCGTAATGGTCGGAGGCGGGCAGTAGTTTCTTGGCAAGCCGGACCACCAGGCCGTCGGAGTCGTCATCGTGGTCGTCCGGCTTGAGCAGGTTTCCGGCCGTGAGGAGCAGGATGAGCCCGAAGATGTAGAACACCCAGGCAAAACTGTTGATCAGTGCCGCGCCCAGGAAGATGAACGCCGTGCGCGCGATCAGGGAGAACACGATGCCGAACAGCAGCACCTTCTGCTGGTCCGCGCGGGGCACCTTGAAGCTGGCCATGATGATCAGGAAGACGAAAAGGTTGTCTACTGACAATGCCTTCTCCGTGACGTAGCCGGCAAAGTATTCGGTGCCCATGTCGGCGCCCCCGAACAGCAGCACAACCAGGCCGAACACCACCGCGATGGTCACGTAGATGGCGGACCACGTGGCCGATTCCTTGAGGGAAGGGGTGTGGGCCTTGCGGACGTGGAAGAAGAAATCGAAGGCCAGCAGCCCGATGATTCCCGCAATGGTCAGGGTCCAGACATACGCAGGTACTTCCACGCGCGGGGCCTTTCGTCGGAGGGTCCTCCCAGCCTACCTAAGCGGGCTTCAGGAGTTGATGCTCCACGACGGCCGCCCGCGAAAGCGTCTTGTACCCCTCCTGCTCAAAGAGCACCGTGATGACATCGTCCTCGTGCCGCATCACCAGGCCGGGGCCCCACTCCTTGTGAACCACCGTGGACTGCAGCGGGAATGGCTCGTCGGCTGCGGAAGCCGGGACCCCGCCGTCGGACTTTCTCATCTCCGCCTGGTTGGCGGCTTCGGCGCACCCGTCGCAGTTTCGGCAGGGTTCCGGAAGGTCCTCGCCAAAGTAGCCCAGCAGGAACTGCCGGCGGCAGCCGTCGGTTTCCGCGTAGGCGCGCATCATGGTGAGCCGGGACTGGTCCACGCGCTGGCGGGCCTCTGCCAGTTCGACGGCGTCGGCCACCAGCGTGGGCAGCTTTGCCTTGGATGTCAGCCGGACCCCCCGTTTGCCGGCACTGACGGCGCCCGTCTCCTCCAGCTGGTTCACCAGCCCGGTAAGGCGCCGGGCCTTGAAACCCGTCAACTCAGCGAGGGATGACCTTGGGGTGGGGGCATGGGCCGCCTTGAGGACCTTCAGGATCGCAAGGAGAGAGTCGGGATCGGGGGAGTGGGTGCCGAAGAACTTCCGCAGGCCAAGGTCCTCGGACCTGTAGTGCAGCACGGCGGACGCCGGTTCGCCGTCCCTGCCTGCCCGTCCGATCTCCTGGTAGTAGGAGTCCAGCGACTCGGGAATGTCGGCGTGGACCACGAAACGGACGTTGGGCTTGTCGATGCCCATGCCGAACGCGGTGGTGGCCACCACCACGTCCAGCTTGTCGTTCAGGAACAGCTCGTGGATATGTTCGCGGTCCCTGGCGGAACGGCCAGCGTGGTACGCCTCGGCGCGCAGGCCCTCCTTGGCCAGCGTGGCGGCGTACTTTTCCGTGTCCTTCCGCGTGGCGGCGTACAGGAGGCCATGCCCGTTCCTGGCCAGCGCTGCCACCTGCTCAAGTACGGCCTGGCGCTTGCCCTTGTCTTCGTGGTGCCGGACCACGTCAAGGGTGATGTTGGGCCGGTCGAAACCGTGCACCAGCACCAGCGGCTTCTTCATCCCGAGCCGCTCCACGATTTCGTCCCGGACCGGCGGGGAGGCCGTGGCTGTCAGGGCAGCCACGGGCGGGTTGCCCAATTGCGCGCGGACATTTCCCAGCGCGAGGTAGTCCGGCCGGAAGTCGTGCCCCCATGAGGAGACACAGTGTGCCTCGTCCACCACGAACAGCGTGATGTCCAGGGCTTTGATCCGGTCCACGGTTGACTGCTTGGCCAGCTGTTCCGGGGCGAGGAACAGGAACACCGCCGTACCCTCCTCGGCGGCCCGCCAGGAGGCTTCCACGTCGGCGTCGCTGTGCGAGGAGTTGATGGCTACCGCGGCGTCCGGTCCGAGGACCTGGGACAGGCCGTCCAGCTGGTCCTCCTGCAGGGCGATCAACGGGGAAACCACGACGGCGGGACGTCCCGTTGCCTTGTGCAGGTGCAGGGCTGCGACCTGGTAGATGGCGGATTTGCCGTAGCCAGTGGGCATGACGGCCAGGACGTCGCGGCCGTCCGCGAGGGCGGCCATGCCGGCCAGTTGCCCGTCCCGGAGGTCCGGCAGGTTGAAGGATGAAGCAGCAAGGGCCCGAAGGGCAGATTCGTCGGACATGGAAACGGAGCTCCGCACAGAAGAAAACAGCAGCCGCTTGCTTCAGCCGTAGGACCACCCTACGCCAGCCCCGCCCCGCGACCGTAAACCATTGCCCTGGCCGGGGCGTGGACGGCCCGGGCCCGCATAAGCGGTGCTGGCCGGCAACGCTTATGCGGGGAAGGGCCGTCCGTGCGTGGTTCCCGAAGGCTACGTGTCGATGGTGGACATGTTGGGGTAGCGCGCGCCCGCAGTGGACCCAGCCGGTGCCAGCTGGTCCAGCAGCTGAAGCTCGTCCTGGGTCAGCTCCACGTCCACGGCGCCCAGGTTCTCCCTCAGCCGTTCACGCTTCTTGGTCCCCGGGATCGGAACAATATGCTCACCCTGCGCCAGCAGCCAGGCCAGGGCCAGCTGGCCGGGAGTGCACTGTTTCCGGTCCGCCAGCTCCTTGACCCGGTCCACCAGTTCCAGGTTCCGTGTGAAGTTCTCGCCCTGGAACCGGGGGGAGTGCCTGCGGAAATCGTCCTCCGCGAAGTCGTCCGCGCTGCGGATCTGGCCGGTGAGGAAGCCACGGCCCAATGGGCTGTACGGCACGAAACCGATGCCCAGCTCCGCGAGCACGGGGAATACCTTGGTCTCGGGCTCGCGCTCCCACAGCGAATATTCAGTCTGCAGCGCGGTGATGGGGTGCACGGCGTGGGCCCGCCGGATGGTTTCCGCCGACGCCTCGGAGAGGCCCAGGTAGCGGACCTTGCCGGCCTGGACCAGTTCCGCCATGGCGCCCACTGTGTCCTCGATGGGAACCGTTTTGTCCACCCGGTGCTGGTAGTAGAGGTCGATGTGGTCCACCCCCAGCCGCTGCAGGCTGGCGTCGCAGGCGGACCGGACGTAGTCGGGCCGGCCGTTGATGCCCACCCACGAACCGTCCTCGCGGCGTTCGTTGCCGAACTTGGTGGCGAGCACCACGTCCCCGCGGCGGCCGGAAATGGCCCGGCCCACGAGCTTTTCGTTCGTGAAGGGCCCGTACATGTCTGCCGTGTCCAGCAGCGATCCGCCGGCGTCCAGGAATTCGTGGATGGTGGCAACCGACTCCTGTTCGTCGCCGCCGCCGTAGAACTCGCTCATGCCCATGCAGCCAAGGCCAAGGGCGGAAACTGTCAGTTGTCCAATAGTGCGCGTTTTCATGCCGTTCTCCTCAACGGTAGAACTTGCCTGGGGACCGGCCAGCCTGCGTTCCTGGAGCCGGTTGGTACAGCCTACGCCGCGGATAACACTTCCCCACCTGAAGCCTCCGGTAAACAAGGGGCTCCTACCCCTAGACCGCTCTGTGGGCCGTGCCTAGACTGGGCGGATCCCCACCCCGGGAACCGGTACCTGACCATGCCAAACATCAGGATGCACCAACCGGCCAGGACTGTTCCCCTCCGCGGGATGTCTCACCTACCCAGATCACGGCCGTCCCACCGGACGCCTGACTACAGGAGCGATAGATGACAGGGAACAAAGCCGTTGCCTACAAAGAAGCCGGCAAGGTCGAAGTAATTGACATTGATTATCCAACGTTCGAGCTCAAGGACGGCCCCGGGGTCAACCCCGCCAACGTGGGACGCCCGGTCAACCACGGGGTCATCCTCAAAACCGTGGCCACCAACATTTGCGGTTCGGACCAGCACATGGTCCGCGGCCGCACCACGGCTCCACCCAACCTGGTGCTGGGCCATGAAATCACCGGTGAAGTGGTGGAAGTGGGCCGTGACGTCGAATTCATCAAGGTGGGCGATCTCTGCTCGGTGCCGTTCAACATCGCCTGCGGCCGCTGCCGGAACTGCAAGGAGCGCAAGACCGGCATCTGCCTGAATGTGAACCCGGATCGCCCCGGCAGCGCCTACGGCTACGTGGACATGGGTGGCTGGGTGGGCGGCCAGGCAAATTACGTCCTGGTGCCGTACGCGGACTGGAACCTGCTGAAGTTCCCGGACAAGGACAAGGCCATGGAGAAGATCCTGGACCTGGCCATGCTCTCGGATATCTTCCCCACCGGGTTCCACGGTGCGGTCACAGCCGGTGTGGGTGTCGGCTCAACCGTTTACGTGGCAGGGGCCGGTCCTGTTGGCCTCGCAGCGGCGACCAGTGCGCACCTGCTGGGTGCCGCCGTCGTCATTGTGGGCGACATGAACGAGGGCCGGTTGGCGCAGGCACGCAGCTTTGGCTGTGAGACCGTGGACTTGTCCAAGGGCGATCCGAAGGATCAGATCGAGCAGATCCTCGGCGTCCCCGAGGTGGACTGCGGCGTCGACGCCGTAGGGTTCGAGGCGAAGGGCCATGGGCACGACGCCAAGGAGGCGCCCGCGACGGTCCTGAATTCCCTCATGGAGCTCACGACGGCCGGCGGTGCCCTGGGCATCCCGGGCCTGTATGTCACGGGCGATCCGGGCGGCATCGACGAGGCCGCCAAGAAGGGTGCGCTGTCGCTGAGCCTTGGCACCGGCTGGGCCAAGTCGCTGAGCTTCACCACGGGCCAGTGCCCGGTGATGAAGTACAACCGGCAGCTGATGATGGCCATCTTGAATGACCGGGTGCACATCGCCAAGAACGTCAACGCAAAGGCAATTCCGCTGGAGGACGCACCGAAGGGCTACGCGGAGTTCGACGCCGGCGCAGCCACCAAGTACGTCCTTAACCCGAACGGCTACCTCAGCTGACGCGACGGCGGGCGGGGATGTCGCCAAGGAACCTTCACTTGCGGAAATAAGAGCGGACCGGGCCGGGTTAGGCTTTGCACGGTCAGCACACCCGCAACTGAAGGAGTTCCCTTGAGCGACATCACCGTCCGCCACACCCCTGGGCGCGAACGCTTCGAGATTCTTGATGCCGGCAATGTCATCGGCAAGGCGGCGTACAAGGAGTACGACGGCGGGGAGTCGCCGCAGCGGATTTTCTACCACACGGTGATCAACGAGGAATACGGCGGCCAGGGCCTGGCGGGCCGGCTGGCCGCGGTGGCCTTGGACAGCACGGTGGACGCGGGGATGGGGATCGTTCCGGTCTGCCCGTTCATCAAGAAGTTCCTGGCCAAGCACCCCGAATACCTGGGCAGCGTAGTTGCAGTTGCCCCCGCGCACCTGGAATTCCTGGAGACCGCGATCGCCGCCCGCACCCGCGGCTAGGTTTCGACGCGCAAAGGCTTGCCCTTTTGAACCCCGGTTCCGACGCGCAAAGTGGTTCCCGAGGCGCCGGCTCCCTGGCGCGGACGGCGTTCGGAACGCGCGAGGAAATTTGTGCGTCGACAGCGGATTTCCGCGTCGGCAGGACCGCCCGGTGGAACACCCGGCAAGCCTTCAGGAAGCTCCCAAACTCCGGTGATTTAATCAGCATTTGTCAGCGCGGCTCAACGCCGCGCTGACGTTGTTTTGTGATTGCCTAGGCGGGACAGGAGCCCTTGTATGTCCATGCACCCCGTGGTGCCCAAACCAGGCCGGGACGCTCCGCCGCCGGCACCGGGCAAGCCGTCGTCCGGCAAGGCACGGGGCAACAGAAGGCTGCTGATCCTGGCCCTTGCCGTGGTGCTGGTCATCGTCGGCACCATCACCCTGGCCGTGGTCCGGTCCGAGCCGCCGACGGGGGCAGTGGTTCCCACCGAGCCGGCGGTTCCCGCGGCACCGGTGGCGGCAGCCCCGCCGTCGTTGCAGGACAGCGTGGACAGCATCCTCAGCGAAGCCGACGAATACCGGATTGGGCTGGCGCTCGCCGACGTGTCCGGGGGCGCCGAGCGGACGTTCGGCGATGAAAACACCTTTACAGCGGCCAGCACGGCGAAGATCCTGACCGCCGCCGCCTACTACCACCTGGTGGAGAACGGGCAGGCAAGCCTGGACGAACCCATGGGCGACTACGACGCCGCGTTCCAGCTCAAAGCCATGGTCAACGACAGCAACAACGATTCCTGGCTGCTGCTCATGGACGCGGTGGGCCACCCACAGCTGACCGCCTACGCGGCCTCCATCGGCGTCGCGTACGACCCCGAACAGAACCTGCTGACCGCCGCGGACATGGCCCTGATCCTGAAGAAGCTGTACGCGGGGGAGCTCCTGGACAAGGACAACACGGAGCAGCTGCTGAGCTACATGCAGGACACCAACAACGAAGACCTCATTCCCGCCGGGTCACGGTCCGGCGTGGACGTGCACCACAAGTACGGGGAAGTGTCCGGGGAACTGCACGACGCTGCGCTCTTGAGCTACCGCGGGTCGACGTTCGCGCTGGTGATCTATACGGAGAACCCGGAGGGCGTTCCGGATGACGGGCAGGCAGAGGTGATCCGGGACCTTACCCGGGCAGTCGAGGACGCGCTGTTCCCGGTGGGACTGACGGGCAAGTAGCCAACGCCACACCACGCCGGGATCAGGCCAAGTGGTCCCCGGCGTCCGCTGTGGGCCAGACTGTTACCGTGAGCAACAACCCCCGGACTGCCCTGGCCGTCGCCGGCCTCAGCCTGGGCACGGCACTGAACCCGCTGAACTCCTCCATGATCGCCGTGGCCCTGGTGGTGCTGCGCGCTGACTTCGGGCTCGACGTCGCTGCCGTCACCTGGGTGGTCACGTCGTTCTACCTGGCCTCTGCCGCCGGCCAGCCCGTCATGGGCCGGCTGGCCGACCGGTTCGGCCCGCGGCGGATGTTCCTGCTGGGCATGGGGCTGGTGGCCATCACCTGCGCCCTGGCTCCGCTGGCCCCCAACTTCGCCCTGCTCTGCGTCGCTCGGGCGGTCATGGCCCTCGGCACGGCTACCGCGTATCCCAGCGCGGTGGTGATGGTGGGGGCGCTCGCGCACCAGGCAAAGGTGGATACGGCACGTCCACTGGGCCGGCTGCAAATGGCCAACACGTCCGCCGCCGCGGTGGGTCCCGTGGTGGGCGGGCTGCTGGTGGGCTTCGTGGGCTGGGAGTCCCTGTTCCTGGTCAATGTCCCGCTGGCCCTGGCGGCGCTGCTGATCGTGCGGAAGGCCGCCCCGCCGGACAAGGCCCGGGAGCGGGGCAGCGTGGCGGAGCTGGTGCGGGACTCGGATCTGCCGGGCATCGCCGGATTCATCGGCGCGCTGCTGCTGGTCATGATGGCCGCGCTGAACGTGGCACCGGACTACCGCTGGCTGATGCTTGCCGGTGGAACCGTCATCGCAGCGCTGTTTGCCTGGCGTGAGCTGCGCTTCGCCAAGCCGTTCCTGGACCTGCGGCTGCTGGGCCGGAACAGGCCGCTGATGCTGGTGTACCTGGCCTTCGCCGTTTTCAGCAGCGTCTACTACTTCGTCTTCTTCGGACTCCCACAACTCCTGCAGGAAGCAGGCGGATACGATCCCGGCGTGGTAGGCCTGCTGATGCTGCCGCTGGCCGGCATGTCCGTGGTGGCCACCCCGTGGGCAGTCTCTGCAATGGGAAGGTTCGGGGTCCGGCGGGTGCTGCTTGCCGGCGTCGTCCTTTTGACGGCGGTGGCGGCTCTCATGTGGCTGCTGACCGGTACGCTGGCCATCCCCGTCGTGGTGGTCCTCACGGCCCTCATGGGCATCCCGTACGGGACCGTGAGCATCGCCTCCAACCAGGGCATGTTTGTGTCCACCCGGCCGCAGGACCGGGGCGTCGCTGCCGGGATCTACCAAACCTGCCGATACGTCGGGGCAATCACCGCCACCGTGATGATCGGGGTTTTTGCGTCCGGCGGCGTGCACCAGGACAGCTGGATGCGGATGGTCCTGGCCATGCTGGTTCTCTGTGCGGTGACATTGGGGATCTCCGTATTCTGGCGGCAGCAAAAGGCGTAGCCCCACCTCTGGAAGGGCCCGGGGGGAGCGTGCCATGCTGGCCCCATGGGAAACATGATGACTCTGGGCAACGCCCAAACCGCCGTCCAGGCGTACATCAGTGAACCGGTCGGGATTCCCAAAGGCGGCCTGGTGGTGGTCCACGAAGTCTGGGGGCTGGTGGGCCATACCAAGGACGTGGCTGACCGCTTCGCGGCGGAAGGGTACCTCGCAGTGGCCCCTGACCTGCTGTCCGGAGCCGGGGGAACGGCCGACCTGACAGGGGAGCTGCAGGAGGCGGCATTCGATCCGGAACAGCGCAGCAACGCCCAGCCGCGGTTGCGCAAGCACATGGCGCCGATGCGCTCCCCGGAATATGCCAAACACGCAGTCGCCGCCCTCCGCGTGTGCTTTGACCACCTGGAAGGCGTCCCTGGGCTGGCAGGGCGGGTGGCCGCGACGGGCTTCTGCCTGGGCGGGACCTACACCTTCTCCCTCGCCGTTGCCGAGCCGCGGCTGCGCGCCGCCGTGCCGTTCTATGGGCACGCCGAGTTCAAGGACGCAGAGCTGCGCGCCATCAACTGCCCCGTCCTGGCTTTTTACGGCGAGCAGGACGAGGCCCTCATGGAGGAGCTTCCCGGCCTGAAGTCACGGATGCGCTCGGCCGGCGTGGACTTCCAAGCCGTTGTCTACCCGGACACCGGCCACGCCTTCTTCAACGACACCAACAGGTACACCTATAACGCCCCTGCGGCCGCCGACGCCTGGGCGCGGACGCTCACTTTTTTGGAGCAGAGACTCGGCGCCCCGGCGTGACCTGCTGCCGCTGACTTAAGGGCAGTAGTGCGCCTCGCGGTCGTACTGGACGGAGTTCCCCACCTGGTGGGAATCCTCCCTTTCCCAGCACTGCCGGGTGCCGTCCGGGCCTGTCAGCGTGGTTTGCTCACGGTAGTGCTGGCCCATCTCGAAGACCTGCCCGTCGCGTATCAGGAAATGGGAGTGCGTCTGGGTACTGATGGTCGTGGACGTGCTTCCATCATTGGAGCTCAGGGCGTCCGTGTAGTTGCTCGAGGACGAGGAAGACTCGATCCCGCTGGGCGTTGAGACGTGGTTGCTGACCACGATGCCCGTGCGGCAGGTCTGGACCTCGCCGTAGGGCCTTTGGTCCCCGGCAAGGCGCCCGCCGCCGTCGTGCGTTCCAGCTTTGTCAGCCGCCCGCATCCCGGTCACGGTGTGACCCGGATGCGGGCGATCCGGAGCCTGTCCATGCTGAGGACCGCCAGCACGTAACCCGGGATCTGCACCCGGTCGCCTGCGCGGGGCAGGCGCCCCAGCCGGTCCATCATGAATCCGGCCACGGTCTCGTAGTGGCCTTCCGGAAGGGCGATCCCGGTGGCTGCCTTGAACTCCTGCAGGATCAGGCCGCCGTCCACGTCGATGAAGCCGTTGGCCACGTTGACCCGGTCCTCATGCTCGGCGCCGGTGTCGTACTCGTCATAGATCTCGCCCACCAGTTCCTCCACCAGGTCTTCGAGCGTCACCACCCCGTCAGTGCCGCCGTACTCGTCCACCACCAGGGCGATGTGCTGGTTGGTCTTACGCATCCTGGACAGCGACGGCAGTACCCGGTTGGTCCCGGGCAGCGGAAGGATCTCCCGGGCAAGAGTCCGCACCGGGGACTGCTCCTGGACTTCGTCCCGGGGCATCAGGTCCCGGATGTGCACGAAGCCCAGGACATCGTCCGGGCTCCTCCCGATCACCGGGAACCGCGAATACGGGCCGTCCCTGACCATCCTGCGGGCGTCGGCAACGCTCATGGCACCGTCGATGAAGGTCACCTCCGTACGGGGGCGCATCACCTCCTGCAGTGTCCGGTCCCCGGCGCCGAACACGTCGGCCACGATGTTCCGGCTGCTCTCTTCGAGCAGTTCGCTGTCCGCCACCATGTCCCAGAGCTCCTCGGAACTGATGCCCTCCCGCTTGGCCCGGGGGTCGCCGCCAAGGAGCCTGACCACGGCGTCGGTGGACACGGACAGGAGCCAGATGACGGGACGCATGACCCGGGCGAGTCCGACCAGCGGCGGGGCGAGTACTTTGGTGAACGCGACGGGACGCTGCAGTGCCAGCCGCTTGGGGGCGAGCTCACCCAGGACCAGGGACAGGTAGGCCGCCAGCAGGGTCATGCCGATGAAGGACACCGGCCCGGCCGCCGCGCCCAGCCCCAGCGCTTCGAGGAGAGGGACGACGGCGGGGGCGATCGCGGAGGCGCCATAGGCCGCCGAGAAGAACCCGGACAGGGTCACTCCGATCTGGACGGTGGAGAGGAACCGGTTGGGGTTGCGTGCCAGGGCGGCGGTCCGGGCGCCGGTGTCACCTGACTTCTCGATCCCGCGCACCTGGCTTTCGCGCAGGGACACCAGGGCCATCTCCGCCGCCGCGAACACCCCGCCCAGCAGTACGAAACCGAGAACCAACCCAATATTGACCAGGGCGCCACTGTCCATGACATGACCTTACCGATCCGCGGACCGGTTGGCGCGGCCCCTACGTGTACATCAGGGAGCCGGGCGTGGTGAGCTTTTCACCGGTTTCCAGCCACGTCTTCAGGCCCGAGAGGATCATCGGCCAGCCGCCGTAGAGCTGTTCGTTGGCGCCCTCGCGGAGGTCGCTGTGGGTGACCGTGAGGTGGCAGGAATCGCCTACCGGTTCGATCTCCCAGGTGACCTTGGACGTGCCCTCGGCCTTGACGTCCTCGCCCCACAGTGCGCGCATGGTCTGGACCAGGCGGCGCGGCGGATCAACCTCCAGGTTCTCACCCTCGCCGAGGGTCTGGCCTGCCTTGGGGTTGCCCATTTCGAAGCGGCCGCCCGGCGTCCAGTCGGACTTCAGGGTGTTGCCGAACTGGTACTTGCTGCGGATGTCGCTGTCGGTGATGGCTTCCCAGAGCTTCTCCGGCGTGGTCTTGATGTAGATCTCAAAGATTTTTTCCATGGGACTTTCCAATCTGGATTTGAGGTCGCTGAGGGCAGCGGCCCATGGTTCTGCGTATTTGCTGACCCAGCGGTCGTGGACCAGGCGGATGGGGACCGGGTTCAGGAAGTGCAGCTTTTCCCGCCCGCGACGGCGCGCCACCACCAGGCCTGCGTCCTCCAGGATGCGGAGGTGCTTGGCGATCCCGAACCGGCTCATGCTGAACCGTGCCTCAAGCGCACTCAGGGTCTGGCCGTCCTCGCGGAACAGCTCGTCGAGCAGGTCCCGGCGGGTGGGGTCGGAGAGTGCTTTGAACACGTCGTCCATGCACTCAATGATAGGTGACCATATGGTCACCTATCAAGGGTTTTTAGTTATGGGATGCCAGGTTCCGGTCGCGCTCTTCGAACACCTCGTCGCCGGGACCGGTGAAGGCCCGCGACCGTTCCACGGCCTCGATGGAACCGGTGAACAGCTGCGATTCGTGCGGGTCCGCCGGGGCATGCGCACCCGCCGCACCCGACGCACCCAGCCCGCGCAGGGGCGCCTTGCGCCGGGCGGCCGTGCCGCCGTCGTCCGCTGCCTGCTCCCATCGCTGGTGCGGCAGCGCCTGCGGGTGGTTCTGCTGGAGGAACGTGACCATGGTTTCGCGGACCAGGCAGCGCAGGTCGAACAGCGCGGCACTGTCCGCGGCGCTGACCAGGATGCGGACGCGGACAAAGCCTCCGGTGGCATCGGTGATCTGCAGGACGCCCACGCGCTCATCCCACAGTTCGGTGCCGGCCAGCACCCGGCGCAGTTCGGTGCGCATGTCCTCCACGGGGGCGCGCCAGTCGAGGTCGAACTCCACGGTGCCCATGACCTCGGACTGGCGGCGGGTCCAGTTCTCGAACGGGGTGGTGGTGAAGTAGGTGGAGGGCAGGATCAGCCGGCGGTCGTCCCAGAGATGGACCACCACGTAGGTGAGGGTGATCTCCTCGATCCTGCCCCATTCCTTCTGGACCACCACCACATCGTCCACCCGGATGGCGTCGGTGAACGCGAGCTGCATGCCGGCGAAGACATTCACCAGGGACGTCTGCGCGGCGAGGCCAGCCACGATCGAGATCACGCCCGCGGACGCCAGCAGCCCGGCCCCCAGCGCCTGGATCGCGGGGAACGTCAGCATGGCAGTGCCGACGGCGAGCACCACCACCAGCGCCACGGCGATCCGCCGGGCCAGGATCATTTGGGTGCGCAGCCGCCGGGCACGCCGGTTGTCCGCCACGTCCACGCTGTGCCGGTTCAGCACCACGGCTTCCACGATCAGCAGGACGGCGATGGCAAGCCACGCGAACGCGCCGATCATGGCGATCAGCAGGAGATGGTCGACGCCGGCATGCCAGCTTTCGCCTGCAGCCGTCAGCCCCAGCGCGGCGCGGACGCCCACCAGGCACAGTGCCAGCCGCAGCGGCTGGCGGGCCACCCGGGAGGTGGCCTGCAGCTCGGGCCGCTTGCGGTTGAGCTTCAGGACGATCTTGCGGAGCAGCCAGGACAGGGTGAGTCCGGCCACCACCGCCAGGGCCATGGCGATGAAGGGCAGGGCGGGATTCAGGAAGTCAGGCATCCTTTAACGTCTATCAAGCCTTTGCCGGGCTCCGAAATCGGGTACCCCCGGCGCGGGCCGCTGTAAGGCTGCAGCGGCCGCTGTGGACCGTGCCCCGGAGAAGCTACGGACCGAAGGGCAGCAGGAGCAGGGCCACCAGGGCAGGGACCGTTGCCGCGAGGGTCCCCGGCACGCTGTCCCACTTCCGGGGATAGTGCCCCTGGAGGTCTGCGAGCAGCATGGTGGGAGCAGTGAGGACCATGTTGGCGCAGCAGTAGACCACCAGCGTGTAGCCCACCACGAGGTGGCCGGAGTTGGCGGCGACCACGCCCGCGATCACCCCCAGCGCAACCAGCAGGTTCCGGTACCCGGTGGGGATGGCCCACATCATCACGGCGGAGACGTTCTCCGGCGGCGTGCTCAGGAATTTCTGCGCCCACCTGTTGCGGCGGAGGAGGAAGCTCTCCACCGGAAAGACGAAGATATAGATGGCCGCGGCCATCACCGCGAAGATCTGCGACACGGTGTTCATGCTCGAAGGGTAGGCCCGGCCCCACCGGCGCTCCATCCCCTCCCAAGGGGATTTCCAGCCTGCGCCGACTGGAAGAAACCGGCCCCCAGGGGCCGTGAACGCGGGTAGCCTTGGGCGCATGCAGAAGATATCGATCGACGCGCTGGCCCGGCAGCAGCTCGAGGCGGCGGTTACGTCCAGCAATGGGCGCGCTGCGGACACGGTGTACGGCGGCCACGAAAAGATCCTCCGGCAGACGGTCATGGCCATGAAGGCCGGAACCCAGTTGAGTGAACACCAGAACCCCGGCGACGCCACGGTCTTCGTGATCCAGGGCTGCGTTAGCCTCAAGGCCGGCGGCGAGTCATGGCAGGGCAAAGCCGGCGACCTGTTGATCGTCCCGCCGGGCCTGCACAGCCTGCACGCCGAGGAGGACTCAACGTTCCTGTTTACCGTGGCCAAATACCGGGGTTGAGCCCTGTGGCCTGGACGGACGACGGCGGCTGCCGGGCTTCCCCCAGCGGAAGTCCGGCAGCCGCCGTCGTGCCTTGATGGATGGCCCTGGTCCTCGGAACTATGCCTGCGGGGCGTAGGCCTTGGGCAGCTTCAGGCCGCGCTCATCCATGAGGGTGCGCAGGCGGGTGGGGTAGTCGGTGATGATGCCGTCCACGCCCTGGACCATCAGCCGCTCCATGTCCGCGGGCTTGTTGACGGTCCAGGGGATGACGGCGAGGCCCAGCTGGTGCGCGTCAGCGATCATCTGCGGGGTGACGGAGCTGAACGTGGGGGAGATGACGTTGTACCCCTGCGCGGCGGCGGCCTTGGCCAGGGAGCCGCCGTAGGTGTCGATGTCGATGCCGCCCAGCTCGGGCGCGGCACCGGGCTGGCCCACCTGCATCCACTTATCCCCGCTGGAAAGCGCAACGAGCGTCAGCTCCGGTGCCAGTTTTTTGGTGAGGTTCAGCGAGGACCAGTCGAAGGACTGGATGGTGGTGCGGTCCGCGGCGCCGGACGCCTGCACTTCTGCCACCACGGCCTTGGTCAGCGCCACCATGCCGTCGCCGCCGGCCTTGCCGTCCTCCACCTTGGTCTCCACGTTGAAGCGGACCTTTTTGGCGTTGTACTGCTCCGCCAGCTGGTAGACGTCCTTGAGCTCGGCGATGCGGTTCCCTTCGATCACGTCCTGCTCCGGGAAGCCAGGCAGCTGGGTGAAGCCGCAGTTGAGGGTCTTGACCTGGGCCAGGGACAGCTCCGCCACCCTGCGGCCGACGTACGGGAACTCCGGGTCGCCGGCGGTGGCCGGGGTGGTGTCGATGCACTTGTTGGCTTGGATGGTGTCGTCATGCCAGACGATGATCTTCCCGTCCTCCGTGAGGTGGGTGTCCAGTTCCAGGGTGCTGACGCCGAGTTTCAGGGAGTTGCCGAACGCCGCCAGCGACTCCTCGGTCCACTCGCCGCGCCCGCCCCGGTGCGCCTGGAGGTCGAAGGAGCCGTTGCGCTCGTTCGTCTTGATGGCTGAGCTGGCGGTGCCGGCAGCGTTCGACGACGGCGTGCCGGCGTCAGCGGTTTCGGCGGCAAAGGCGGCGCCGGGGGAGGCGATGGCGGCGGCGAGCAGAGCGGCGGTTGCCGCAGCGGTCAGGACTGTGCGCATGGGGATGGTTCCTCCTGGGTGACGGGTTCCGGCGGTGCCGGGTGACCCGCCAACGCTAGGGCGGCCAGGTTGCGCTGGGGATGCACCCAGTTGGAGGGGAGATTAACGCCAGGTTCTGCCTTGCCCCCGCATCGATTGCTCCGTAAACGTCGTTTTGGCGGCTCAAAACGGCGTTTACGGAGCAATCGATGCAGGGATCAGGCGGGGTCCTTGACCTTGTCGGTGACCGGCCGGGGTTCCAACCAGATGCGCTCGCGCGGGCCCGGCGGGTAGGCGTACCGCTTGCCGGCGAGGGTGATCACGAATGCGGCGACCACCGGGATTGCCGCCGCGGCCGGAACCAGCAGCGGGCCGCCAACCACCAGGGCCGCCGAGCCGTAGAGCGCGCCGATGGTGATGCCCAGTTGGATGGTCAGGACCGTGAGCCCGTTGGCGGCTTCGCTGTACTCCCCTCCGGCCCGGAGGATCGCGGACTGGTTGTAGATGCCGATGGCGCCCAGGCCCGCCCCCCAGATGGTCATCAGCACCAGGGCCACGGGCAGGTTCCCTACGGCGAGCGGCAGGAGGAACATCGATGCGGCGATGGCCGCCGTCGTGATGAGCAGCGAACGGCGGGGACGCGAATCCACGGTGAGCCCCGCAATCCAAATGCCAAGCAGGCCGGACCCGCCCAGCACCGTGAGCGAGAGGCTCGTGGCATAGTCCGGGAGGTTCGCCTCGCGGATGAAGGGTGCAATGTAGGTGAACAGGGCGAAGTGCGCCAGGACCAGCAGCGGCCAGGCGACCGCCACCGACTTCACGCCTGGCTGGCCGATCGCCTTGCGCAGGGACGGACGGGCGGCGTCGGAAATGCGCTGGACGCGGGGAAGCAGCCAAAACGCGAGGACCGTCAGCACCACGCCGAACCCGGCGAGGACCAGGAACGCGGCACGCCAGCCCAGGAATCCGCCCAGGGCGGTGCCCACCGGCGCGCCAATGGCCAAGCCCAGGCTGTTGCCGCTGAACACGATCGCCAGCGCCTTGCCCACTTTGTCAGCCGGAACCACGCGGGAAACGAACGGCGCCATGGTGGTCCAGAGCAACCCGTGCGCCAGCCCGCCCACCAGCCGCGCGATCATCGCCGACGTGAAGTCCGGTGCCAGTCCCACCAGTGCGTTGCTGAGCGCGAAGGTCAGGACCAGCCCCACCAGCAGGGCATGCCGCGGGATCTTCCCCAGCAGCCGTGCCGCCGGAACCACCGTGACAACAATGACGGCGGCGTAGGCAGCGGCAAGATAACCGGCCACCGGCTCGGAGACGCTAAGGCCGGTGCTGATCTGCGGCAGCAGCCCGGAGGGGAGGAGTTCGGTGGTGATGGCCGTGAACGCAATGGTGGCCAGGACCACCATTGCGGCGTAGGGAAAACGGGCAGGGGACGGCGCGGAAATCGCGGAAGACATGGGGGAGCGTCCATTCAAAGGGTGGGGTTGGAAAGCGGCTCGCTGGCCGGACAATTCCTCCCTTAAATTTACAGGATTGAAGGGCCTGTCATGGACGTGACAGGGTCCGGCGGAGGCGTGTTGCGTAGCGAAAAAAATCGGCGTGGGCGGTGCCGGGGGTAGGTTGGTTGTGGAACTTTAACGCCCGCTGCAGCTGCGCCGGGCCTGGAACCCTGGAGACCCCCATGAGTACTTGCTGCCCTGCCCAATGGCACATTCTGATGGTCGCCGCGTGACGGCCCCGCTGCGCGTCTGCCTGCCCGCCCAGAACCTGCTGGACGCGCTCACCCCCATTGACGGCGTCGAGTTTGTCCTGTGGGACCTGGACGGACCCGCGCCGGAGGGCCGGCTGGACCTGCTGGTGCCGCCGTATATGGGCAAACCGACCGCGCTCGCCGCATTGGAGGGCGTGGACGTGGGCCTGGTGCAGAGCCAGTCCATCGGGTACGACGGCGTCGCCGCAGTTCTGCCGTCAGGCGTCCCCTTCGCGAACGCGGCCGGAGTCCATGAGACGTCGACGGCGGAGCTCGCCGTGGGCATGATGGTGGCCTCCCAGCGGGGCATCCCGGACTTTGTCCGGAACCAGGAAACCGGAACGTGGGACAACAGCCCGCGGCCCAGCCTGGCCGACCGCCGGGTGCTGCTGGTGGGCTACGGGGGAGTGGGCAAGGCCATCGAGGCCCGGCTCCTGCCGTTCGAAACCGAAGTCACCAGGATGGCCAGCCGCGCCCGTGAGGACGAGCGCGGGACCATCTACGGAATCGACTCGCTCTACGAGCAACTGCCGCTGCACGAGATTGTGGTGGTCAGTGTTCCGCTGGCTGAGCAGACCCAGCAACTGGTGGACGCCAAGTTCCTCGCGGCCATGCCGGATGGCGCCCTCTTGGTCAATGTGGCCCGCGGACCCGTGGCGGATACCGACGCCCTGCTCGCCGAGACGTCGAGCGGCCGGCTCCGGGCGGCCCTGGACGTGACGGACCCAGAGCCGCTGCCGGCGGACCACCCGCTCTGGACCGTCCCCGGGGTGCTCATCACTCCCCATGTCGGCGGCGCCAGCTCGGCGATGTTCCCCCGGATGGTCCGGCTGCTCAGGAAGCAGATCGGCCTCCTGCTCGAGGGCAAGGACCCCGTGAACGTCGTCCTCCCTTAACGCCAGCGGCTCCGGCCCCTATGCTGGGCCCATGTCCACTTTTGAAGTCCGCCGCAGCGCCGTCATTCCCGCTTCCGCAGAAGAGATCTTCCCGCTGGTGAACAACTTCCATGAGTGGACCCGGTGGTCCCCATGGGAGACGATCGATCCGGGCATGAGCCGCCGTTACTTCGGCAACGAGGCCGGCGCCGGCGCGGGGTACGAGTGGAGCGGCAACCGCAAGGCCGGCAGCGGCACCATGGAACTCACAGAATCCATACCCGCCAGCCTGATCCGGATCCGGCTGCAGTTCACCAGGCCGTTCAAGGCACTGAACCCCACCACGTTCAGCTTCACCCCGGTGGACACCGGTACCGAGGTGACCTGGCGGATGACGGGCGAGAACAAGGGCCTGGGCAGGGTGTTCGCACTGTTCATGGACATGGACAAGATGGTGGGCGCCGACTTCGAGCGAGGCCTCGCCGCACTGGCCTCCACGGTTGCGGCCAGGAAGAGCTGAGGTTCCCGTTGGGCGCCGTGGACGAGGCGCTGGCTGCGCTGGATGAACCCGACCGGAGTTGCCTGCAGCATGTGGTGGAGACGGTACGCTCTCTGGCTCCCGAGGCCACGGAAGGGATGAGCTACGGCATGCCCGCCCTGAAACTCGACGGCAAACCGCTGCTGGCAGCCGTCGCGGCGGCAAGACACCTTTCGATCTTTCCCTTTTCCGGCGCGGTGGTGGAAGCGGTGGCCGGACGCCTGGAAGGGTACTCGCTGTCCAAGGGGACCATCCGCTTCACCGCGGACCACCCCGTGCCCGACGACGTGCTGGAAGACATTGTTCGGCTGCGGATGGCCGAGATCCGGAAGTAAAGAAGCAGACGACGCCGGCCGGCACGGCAGGGGCCCCTGCCTCCCGGTGCATCAGGACGCTCCTCAGGACTTATGGTCCTACCTGCAGCCACGCCTGGCCATCTAACGTGAGGCCATGGCTGACACTCTTGCGTCCCTTGCGGAATCCTTCAAGAACATGGGCGTGACGCGCGCCTACGGCACCCCCGTCAACCTGGGCGGGGAGGAGATCGTGCCCGTGGCGCTGGTGTCCTTCGGTTTCGGTGGTGGCACCGAAGCGGAGGATGGCGCCTCCGGCGGGGGCGGCGGCGGGTTCGTTGTGCCCCTGGGAATTTACCGGACGGTTAATGGGCGTCCGGCCTTCCGCCCCAACACCATCGCCGCGCTGGTATGCCTGGTGCCCCTCGTATCCGTAGCCGGCGCTGCCCTGCGTAAAGCAATCTGGGTGGCACGTAAGTAGCAGGGGGGAGGCCGTTTCCGGGCCGTTTAAATCCCCTATTCCGTCGTGGGATTTTCGGTCCCATAATGGCCTCGTAGACTTCGGGAACCTCCCGCTGCTGTTCTGCGCCGCGGCGGACCCAGGGGTTCCAGGCGGCCGCCCCGGCAATCGGCGGGAAGGACGGCCACGACGCCCGGCGGGGGACGGCCGGACCATTTCAGGGGGAGAGCAACGCCATTAGAGCACAAGGAGATTCGTCATGCTCAAAGATATGGAAGTCATGGCTGTGCTGCCGGCCAAGGACATCGACCGGGCGCGGGATTTTTATCGGGACAAGCTGGGGTTTGAGCCCGAGCGGACAATGGCGGACGGCGGCCTTGTCTACCGGTGCGGAAAGGGAACCTCGTTCCTGATCTACCAGACGGACAACGCCGGTTCGGCCAAGAACACGCAAATTGGCTGGGCCACGGACGACGTTCAGCGGGACGTGGACGAACTGCGGGCCCGCGGCGTCGTTTTCGAGGATTACGACATGCCAGGGCTGAAGACCGAGAACGGCATCGCAACGATGGAGGGGTACGGCCAGGCAGCGTGGTTCCTGGACAGCGAGGGCAACATCCTGAACATCTCCTCCATTCCGTCCTGACGGCCAAGGCTTGCAGCAGGAGGTCCAGCAATAAAACGGTCGACGCCGGCACTTGCCGCCCAAAGCACCCGCACCCGGGCGCGTGGCAGCGGCAGGCCGGCGCCGCCGTCGTCAGCGGTACGGAAGGAAGGATGGCATTGGGTGCGGAAGAGGCGGTGCCGGAGACGAAGGGCGTCTCCATGGAGCTTCTGGCCACGGTGGATCTTGCCGGGGAGATCGAGGGCATGGAAGGGCGCCAACTCCGCATGCGGATGGTGACCATCGAACCTGGCGGAGTCTTCGGGCCCCTCCATGACCACGTGGGCCGGCCCGGGACGGTTTATGTCCTGCAGGGGACCATCACGGAGCACCGGGACGGCCGGGTCACCGAGTACGGGCCGGGGGTGGGCTGGCAGGAGGACCGCCACACCACCCATTGGCTCGAGAACAAGGGAACGGTGCCGGTCGTCGAAATCTCGGTGGACATCGTGGCCGCCCCGCAACAGTGAAGCCCCGCCACCGCAGCAGTGGGCTCAGACTGCGGGCTCGCGCCTGCCGAGGGCCATCCGGAGTGCGCCGCGAAGGGTGAGCCGGTTGCGCCTGGTGACCGCGATGACGGCGGCGATGCCAGCGAGCAGCACCACGATGCCGCCTACCGCGACGGACCAGCGGGCGCCGAACTCGCTGCCGATCCAACCCACCAGCGGCGAACCGATGGCGGTGCCGCCCTGGAGGATGGCCAGGTAGAGGGCCAGTACGCGGCCCCGGAACTGTGGCTCCACGGAGAGCTGGATGCTGGTGTTGCAGCTGTTAAGGAAAGTGATGGACGCCAGGCCCACGGGAATCAGGATGGCCGCGTACACCCAAAAGTTCGGCGCGATGCTGCCCAGTATGGTGAAGACCCCCAGTCCCAGTGCCCCGCCCAGCAGAAACCGCAGCCGCGGTCCGGAACGGCGCGCCGCCAGGAGGGCGCCGGCCAGCGTGCCCACCGCCATGATGGAGCCGAGGAGCCCGAATTCGCTGGGGCCCATGCTGAATTCCGTGGTGGCCATCAGCGAGTTGATCACCGGGAAGTTCATGCCGAACGCGCCGAGGATGCCCACCAGGACCATGATCAGCATCAGGTCCGGACGGCGCCGCACGTAACGGATGCCCTCGGCCACCTGGTGTTTGTTCCGGTCTCCCTTGGCAACGGGGGCAGGCTGCGTGGTGCGGATCCGGAACAGCGAGACCAGGACGGCGGCGAAGCTCGCGGCGTTCAGGAGGAACACCGGGCCGGTACCCACCCAGGCGATGAGCACGCCGGCGATCGCAGGACCGGTGAGCCGGGCGGTGTTGAAGGACGCCGAGTTAAGCGCCACTGCGTTGGAGATGTTGTCCTGGCCCACCAGTTCGGAAACAAAGGCCTGGCGTGCGGGTGCATCCACGGCGCTGGCCACGCCCAGGCAGAAGGCGGCAACGTAGGCGTGCCACAGCTGGGCGGTGCCGGTGACCACCAGGAGGCCGATGGCGAGGGCCGTGAAGCCCATGGCCAGCTGCGTCCACATGAGGATGATGCGCTTGCGGTAGCGGTCCGCCAGTACCCCGCCGTAGGGCCCGAACAGCAGCATAGGCAGGAACTGCAGGCCCGTGGTGAGGCCGACGGCGGCACCTGAGTGGTCGGTGAGGACGGTCAGGACCAGCCAGTCCTGGGCCACGCGCTGCATCCAGGTGCCGATGTTGGAGACGATCGCGCCGCTGGCCCAGATGCGGTAGTTGGGGTTCTCCAGGGCCCGGAACATCGCGCTCATTTGCCGCTCATTTCCTGCATGATGCGGGCCGCGCGGCTGAGGGTGAGCCGGTCTTCCTCGCTGAGTCCGGCCACGCGCTGGGCCAGCCACGCGGTGCGCTGGCTTCGGGCCTCTGCCAGGACCTTCCTGCCGGCACCGGTGATCTCCACGCGGACCTGCCGGCCATCGTCGGGATTGGCCGACCGGGTAACGAAGCCCTGGTCGGCGAGGGCATTGACGATCCTGGTCATGGACGGTGCCTGGACGTGTTCACTTTCGGCCAGCGCGCGCAGGGTGCTGGGACCGCTGCCGTTGAGCAGTGCCAGTACCGTGTACTGGCCGGGGGTGATGATTTCGCCTGTTGCCTCAACGCGGAGCCGGCGCGAGGTGCGCATCACGGCGGTGCGGAGATCGATGGCGAGGGTATCCGGGGCGGTGGGGTCTGCGGTTGCCTGGTTCTGCGTCTGGGTGGGGGACATGTAGGTGGATGCGCCTCCTGCGGTGTCTATTAGCAATGCTAATTAGTTCTGCTAACTATTATGCTCCGGCTGGTTGCCGGAGGCAATGGATGCGGATGTGGTTTTGGTGACAGCTCCGGCACAATGGGAGCCGTGACTGGGCGCAGAACTGACGGAAACCGTAAGCCGTGGCTGTCGTGGAAGGGGAAACTGAACCTGGCCGTGACCGTCCTGGTCCTTTGCTTGGGGCCGGTGATGATCGGCGTGGGCAGCTTCATGATCAACTCTGATCAAGAGCTTGCACGGACCGGGGCGCAGACCACCGGAACGATCGTCCACTTCGACGACGTCACCAAGGCTTCGGAGCGCAGGATCAGGGTCGACTACACGGCCGCGGATGGGGTGCCCCGCAAGACGTTCGCGGCCGTGGACCACGACCAGCATCCCGTGGTGGGCAACAGCGTCACCGTCACCTATGCCGAAAATAATCCGGGCCGGGCGATTGTGCCCGGCTACGAGAGCGACGGGGTGTGGCTGCGCGGTGCCGGCGTGGTCCTGACGGTCATCTTCGGTCTCATCGGGCTCCTGTTCGCCGTCCTGGTCGGCAGCGCTGTCCTGCGGGCTAAATTCCGGGCGCGCCGAACGCAGCAGGTGGTGTAGCTGGGTCTTGTGGCGGTCCCGTGCCTGTCCCGGGTCTGTCCGCAGCTGCCGGACCGGCGTAGGCTGTGCGCACCATGACTGAACAGCAGCCCTATGAGGTGGTCCGGCGCTATCCGCACTTCGAGCTGCGCCGGTATCCGGACTACGTGGTGGCCGAGGTAACCGTGAACGCGGATTTTGACCGCGCCGGCAACGCAGCCTTCCGGTATCTCTTCAACTACATCAGCGGCAGCAACACTGCCCGGCAGAAACTTGCCATGACCGCCCCGGTGATCCAGGAAGCGGGACCGCAGAAGCTCGCCATGACAACGCCCGTACTCCAAAGCGGTCCGCTGCCCGGCGCCGGGCAGGCCGCCGAATTTTCGGTCGCCTTTGTCCTGCCCGCCGGCGTGACCGCGGACACTGCTCCGGTGCCAGACGATCCCAAGGTCAGGGTGCGGGCGGTGCGCGGTTCTTTGGCCGCAGTGCTGGGCTTCTCCGGCAGCGGTTCGGCATCGGCCTTTGAGCGGCGCAACAACGGACTGCAGGCGGCGCTCACCCTGGCCGGCCTGACTCCCGTGGGCGCGCCCAGGTTCGCCCGCTTTGACCCGCCGTTCAAACCCTGGTTCCTGCGCCACAACGAGGTGGTCCAGGACGTGCTGGAACTCCAGCCCGGGGAGGCGCCGCCGCCGTCGTAACGGCGTGCCGCTGCTGACGCCCGCTCAGCTTTGTGGGTTTGTGGCTGACGCCCGCTCCGCCGTCGGCCCGCTCTTCCTACGACCTGTGTGCGTCCCGGACGTGCTCCTGCGTCTGGCCCTGCATGACCCAGCGGTTGCCGTCAGGATCGCTGAAGTAGGCGAAGAGGACGCCGCCAAGGTCCTGGATCTCGCTGATATCCGCGCCGCGCCGGACCAGCTCGCTGCGGACTTCGGTGAGATCGGGAACGACCAGTTGGAGGCCCTCCAGGCTGCCCGGCGTCATGGTGGTCATGCCGGTGCCGATCACCACCGATGTGGCAGAACCCGGGGGAGTCAGTTGGACCACGCGCATGCCCGGGATGTGCTCCACATCGTGGTCCAGAATGAATCCCAGTTTTTCCATGTAAAAGGCTTTTGATTTGTCGACGTCTGAAACCGGGACCTGTACAACCTCAAGGCGCATCTGCATGCAGGCCACTCTATCTTCGGGTTTGTTCCAAGGGAATGGCGACTGAAAGGCCGCCGGCGGTCTTGTCATTCGTAAATTGTTAAGCAGCGACACCGTATTACGACGGCCTTTCCTCAAGTTCGCATCAAGACTGCCTGAATGTTCACTGAGGATCCTGAAATGCCCCTTATGCCCTACTCCATGCAGCATAGGCTCATCGACGATGAGTTTCCCGGGCTAAGCAGCAGGCCCGGCAAATGCGGGGGCGCCGTTTTCCGGGCCTCCTGTAAATGGGGAAAGAATGTCCGACTACGAAACCCTTATGGGGTTTGTTCCGTCCGCTCCGGCACCGAAGCCGCCGCGGAAACCACGCTATTCAACGTATATTGTTGGGGCGATTACCGCGCTGTTCATGCTTTTGGCAGCAGTGGACAACGGGTTCGCGGGGGCCCTGGTTGTCCTGGCCATCTCGCTGGCCCTCACCGGCCTCTACGTCCTCATCACGGGACGCCGCTCCTGGGCATGGCTGCCCGCACAACGGAAAGCCGGGGCCGTCGCGATGGCAGCGTCTTTGGCGCTCTTCGTCGGCGGTGCCGTCGCAATGCCACGGGTTGCCGGCGCTGACCTGCAGGCCGCCTCATCGGAGAGCACCGCCAAGGCCACCCAAGCGACAGCGAGCCCGACGGCGACAGCCAAGGCGTCGCCGTCGTCCACGCCAAGTCCCACTGCCGACGCCACGGGCGAACCACTGGACCCGGAGAACCCATACGCTCTTGCCGCCGGCGTCACAGCAACCGCGCCCAACGCGCAGCCTGCCTACGCCACCAAGGCGCTGGATCTGCTGGCTGACCTCCCCATCAAGGGCCGCGCGCCGAAGACCGGATACGACCGGGCGCAGTTCGGCCAGGCGTGGGCGGATGTGGACCGGAATGGCTGCGATACCCGCAATGACATCCTCAAACGCGACCTCACCGGCATTTCGTACACGAACAGTGTGCCGTGCAAGGTGCAGTCGGGAACGCTGGCCGATCCTTACACGGGTAAGACCATCAGCTTTGTGCGGGGTTCCGCGACCAGCAGCGCCGTCCAGATCGACCACGTGGTGGCCTTGAGCGACGCCTGGCAGAAGGGCGCGCAGCAGCTGACCGCGGAGCAGCGGACGGCTTTTGCCAACGATCCGCTGAACCTGCAGGCCACGGACGGGCCCACCAACCAGCAAAAGGGCGACGGCGACGCGGCCACCTGGCTGCCTCCGGCGAAGGGCTTCCGGTGCGAGTATGTGGCGCGGCAAGTTTCGGTGAAGGCGACATACGGGCTGTGGGTCACCCAGGCGGAGCACGATGCAATTGCCCGGATACTTGGCGACTGCGCCGGGCAGTTGGCGCCAACAAACCAGCAGGCTCCGGCTCCTGTTGCGGCTGCCCCGGCACCTGCTGCGGTTGCGCCCGCACCTGCGCCGGCTCCAGCACCCGCGCCGGCTCCAGCACCCGCGCCGGCACCCGCACCTGCTGCAGTGGCGCCTGCGCCTGTGGTCCCGGCTGCACCAGCGCCCGTGGCCCCGGTTCCTGCCGCGCCGGCACCTGCTGCTGCCTACTACGCCAACTGCGCGGCGGCGAGGGCTGCAGGCGCCGCGCCGCTTTACGCGGGGCAGGCCGGCTACCGCCCTGCGTTGGACCGTGACTCCGACGGCGTCGCCTGCGAGTAGGCCTGTCACGTCCGGTCATTCCGTGCCCCGATTTTTACCACCATCACAAGCATTCCCAGGGGGAAACATGAAAGAAAACACCGTTCCAGCGATGGGCAGGATGAAGGCTTCACTGGCTTTGGTTCTGCTGACCGGCCTCATGCTGACAGGGTGCGGCGGCAAGCAGGCGGCGACGCAGCCGACCGGGACGGCCACCGCTACGGCTGTCTCGCAGACAACCGAGACCGTCGTCGTGCCGGCCGTGGTGAATCTGACGTTGGACAAGGCGAAAGAGCAGTTGGAAAAGCTGGGCTTCACTGTTGAGGCTGTGGATAGTGCGAAGGGCAAATCGATCATTCTCAAGAGCAACTGGCAGGTGATCTCCCAGGATCCTGCCAACGGGGCGCAGGCTGCCAAGGGCTCCACAGTGCACCTCGGCGTCAAGAACCTCGACGACGTGGCGGCGGAGAAGGCCGCCGCTGAGAAGGCAGCAGCTGCGAAGGCGGCTGCTGACAAGGCCGCAGCTGACAAGGCCGCCGCTGAAAAGGCAACAGCTGACAAGGCCGCCGCCGACCAGGCTGCCGCTGCAAAAGCTGCAGCCGATCAGGCGGCCCGGGACGCAGCTGCCAAGGCAGCAGCCGACCAGGCAGCGCAGCAAGCGGCAAAGGCTCCGGCAGTCACTGTGCCCAATGTCGGGGGTGCGATCATCTGCAGTGACGGCTACGTGTGGCCGTCCACGACGAGGCAGGGCGCCTGCAGCAAACACGGCGGTATTGCCAAGTAGCAGGTAGTCACCAGGTAGAGCTGTGGACGCTTCCCGTTTGGGGAGGCGTCCACAGCTCGTTCGGTTAGTGGGTACATCGGCGCTCATGGCCGGTGCGGCACAGTGTGCGGCAGCACACACAGCGCAATTACGGCGCCGGCAGGCTGCTTGGGTGCCCGGAACGCCCGTCCTGCCCCGGAATTCCGCGGATTGTCCACCTCCTTCCGCCCGATTTGCGGTGGGGGTTGTGTGCGGGTATTGTTTTCTAAGTCGCCGCGGGGGAGACAGTGAAGAACTGTTCACCGGGTGGCCAAAACCCCCAAATCAAAGCCAAAATCTGGTTGCTCTTTAGGGCGCTGGAAATCGGTATGGGGCGGTCTTCAATTCGATGGGAATCCTGAAAGATGGATTTGCTTCGGAGGCGGGGATCGGGTAAGTTTGAAAAGTTGCTCCGGAGCGATCCTGAACGTTGGTTTGGGTGGTGCCGGGTGTGTCTGTTGTTTGAGAACTCAATAGTGTGCCAAGTTTGTTGATACCGATTATGTATGTA
>NZ_JBEGHP010000028.1:0-3304 GCF_040676255.1 Pseudarthrobacter sp. LMD1-1-1.1
TTGATGGCGAAGTACGTTATCCGTTTTCTTGCCATGCGCGGGCGTTAGGGACGCTGATTCTTCTTGAAGACGATGTAGTCAGACATTCGGGTGGCTGCGCGGGCTGCGTGCTGTGTGATGACCGCGGGGCTGTAGTCGAGTAGATCAATGAGTGTTCGGGCGTCGACTTCCTGGGTGAGGTCGCGAAGTGTGGCGTTTCGGGCCCGTTGTGCGTCGATTCCAAGGACTTTGAGCCGCTCGGAAAGGGTCGCCGGGTGAAGGTGCTGGCCCGCGCGGGTGCCGGGGAAAAGCCACGAGGTATTTGAGTTCGTCGTGTTCTGGTTCTCAGGTCCCTCACGCTGGCTCCAGAACATCTCGGTTATTGCTGCGGGGATAGTGGCCGGCGTGGTCCCAAGCTTGAGAAGCATGCCCTCGGGAGTGATGCTGATGTGTTCGTGGCGGAGCATGACGATCTTGTTCAGTGGATGTGCCCAGAGCAGCAAAATCAACCCAGCGACGCGGGTGGACCTTATGACGTGGCCGTGTTCCAGACAGTTGCGCACTAGTTCAATACGTTCGGCCTGAGTGATCATTGGCGTGGATTGAGCGGGACGGAACGGCGCGTCGAGGTGCCCTCGTCGTGTGCTGTCGCGGTTGAGCCACCGGACAAAATTACGGATGTGCTTGCGGGTGCTGGGCCCAGTACTGAGATATTCGTCGATGTGGGCTTGTCTTAGTTCCCCTGCTGCGATGCCGTGAGAGTCACGGAGCCAGATGAGGAGCTTGCCTGCTTCGGTGATGTCCTGTTTCGCTGCGTGGGTAACGGTCTCGAGATTCACGACCGTGTCTGTTGCTTTGTTCCGGATGCGTTTGAGGTGGTGCCATGCCGCGTAGCGTTCGATCACCTGGCTCGTGCCGTCGTCGGGGAGGTTGCTGATCCTTGTGGCCAGCCAATGTTCGAAGCGGGTGAGATTTTCATTGCCGCGCCCTGGCATCATGCGGTGGTGGACCAGCAGGGCGCGCAGATGTTCGGCGGCAGTGGACCGGGGAAGGGCATCGAAGGCCTCGTGAGTGAGCGGGAGTGTTCGGTCCCCGATTGCTTCGAGTAGTTCCCGGGCCTTGGTGCCGCGGCGCATGTAGGTGTAGATGCTCTCGGGCCTGACGGTTTCGGTGAGGAGGCTGATCAGCCGGCGCAGACGGAAATCATCACCGGGTTTGAGCACTGCCGTGAGGTCGTCTGTGAGGGTGCAGCGGATGCAGAGACCGCTCCGGAACCGTTCGGATTCGCGTTTGCATCGTGTGCAGGTCAAGGCGGTAGTGATGTCAGCGCAGTCGCGGCAGATGGGTTCTTGGTCTGGCGAGCGGCCGGGGAGCATGCGGGTCTCTCCGCAGTTGGGGCACTTCCCGCGGCTGTGGGTGGCCTCTGTGAAGCAGGCTCCGCAGACTGGGCCGTCGGGCCAGTGCACCCGGATCTTGGCGACTTGCTGGTGGCACCGGCCGCAGGTGTAGTCTCCGCTTGAGCGTGGTCGGCCGCGTTTTTTGGGGGTGGGCAGATCGGTGAGTGTTGGCGGGCGTGCGGAGCCGTTGCCGCCCGTGGCTGGACGCCCTCGGCTAGTCATCGTCCTCGACGATCCGGGCGCGGACGGGGCGGTAGTTGCGCATGTCCGGGACATCTCCAGTCGCTGTTTTGCGGTGGTGTCGGATGGTTTTGGTGTCGGTGGCCGTGTAGGTGATGAGGTCGTTCGGAGTTACGTCCAAGGCGTCGCAGAGTGCGACGAGGACTTTGAAGGAGATCCGTTCGGGTTCCTGGGTCACGATCCGCCAGATGGCGTTGGCGGTCAGGGTGATGCCGCGATCGTGCAGGAGGGCGGAGAGTTCCTTGGCCGTATGGACCCCGCGGCGTGCCATGATCTCGCGGACCCGCCAGGTGTAGTCGATCTCTCGTCTGCTCATCAGTGTTTCCTCTCGCGCAGTTCCAGGGCCGCGTTGATGATTCGTTCATGCACCCGCTCAAGTGCGAGACGTTGGTAGTCGGGGGAGGGCAGGGTGTAGATCGAGGTCGTGGCCGCGTGCTCGTGGCCGAGCTGCAGCTGAACGAAAGCCACATCGAAACCCTCACCGGTAACCAGGTGCGTGGCATACGAACGGCGGAAAGAGTGCAGGTCCAGTCCCGGCGGGAACCCCAGCTCGTCTACAAGGTCATGGAGCCGGCCGATCAGGTGTGATTCGCCAACAATTTTTCCCGCGCTGGTTGGGAAGAGGTCTGTGACGGGATGCCCATAGCGGGGGAGTCCGTTCCTGATCCAATCGGCAACCATTTCCGCGGACCACTCCCAAACCGTCAGGACGGAACGGACCTTCTTCGCGGAGCCGCGGTGCGGCTTGCCCCAACGCACCCGGAGTACGCCATGGTCTCCAAGAAACGGAGCCTTGCCGTTCCGCGAAAAGTCCGCCACCTGCAAGTGGCGCAGTTCGTCCGAGCGCAATCCCCATCCATAAGCTGTCTTGAACGCAATCGCATCACGCCAGGCAGCCAGTGCACCCTTGCGGCCGGAGTCCAGGATCCGCACGACCTCAAGGTCGGCCAGATCAAACAGCTCCTGCAGCTCGCGCTGGCTAAACGGCCGCTTGGCCGGACGGGCTTCCGTCGGCTGCGCATGCGTCACCCGGTTCAGCTCGGTTACCACCTGGGCAAAGACCTGGCCGAAGAGCTTCGCGCTTTGCTCACACCAGTCATAGTGCGGGCTGCAGGCATAGTCGCAAAACAACTTCACCGCACCCTGATAGGAGCGGACAGTGCCATGGGACAGATTTCGCACAGCACGCGCATGAGAGAAAAAATCGTCCGCGTCGCCCAACGTCCACTGCCATGGATACCGGCCGGAAAAGTCCACGAGGCTCAGCACGACATGCCGCCGGGTGCGGATGGTCGACGGCGAGAAATCCTTCGCGCGCTGCTGGCGCTCCCAGCCATCCAGGACAAGCGTCAGGAACGACTCCGGATCCGGCGCTTCGCCGCCGAACGGAACAAACAGAACATTCTCATCATCCTGCGCCATGGTCAGTCCTTGCCTCATCGCAGCCCTTTGCGATCTTCGCACGCAGATTGCGAGAACCGCAATCGCCACCGGCAAAAAGGCTGCTCACAGGCCACTTACTGCGTGTCAGCCGGGCGTTCCACGGAACTCACTCGCGCTGTTACCAGGCGTCCTAACTTCAAAATGAATCTGCAGGTCAGGTACCGATTAGGGGAGAGCGTCAATGCGTTCCCCGAAAGCTCACGATGTGCACGATTCGCACTTAGAGTCATTACTACTTGACATAA
>NZ_JBEGHP010000028.1:3404-7265 GCF_040676255.1 Pseudarthrobacter sp. LMD1-1-1.1
AAATAACGGGAGTAGAAGTAGCTGCGAGAACTCCCGGCACATGACGTATTAGACGTTTCCGCAGGTCAGACGTGGTTTGTTCTTCCGGCTGTATCGCAGTGATGTTCTCTGGATTTGCTGCATAGAACGCTGAAGCTATAGGTTTCCTGCATCTAATGCATGTTTCCGTGGTTTAGGGGTTGCAGTGAGCGGTGTCGTTCCGGGGTTTGTTCCGCGGATGCTTGTGGATCCGGACATCGGTCTGTTCAGGGCTGATGAGCGAGCTTTCACCGCGATGCTTGATGGTTGGCGCGCTCAGATGCTGGCCCGTGGGCTGACGACCCAGACAATCAAACAGCGCTGCCAGCTGCTGGAACGGTTCCAGAAGTTCACAGGCGAGTTTCCGTGGCAATGGGGCCCGGCGGACATTGAGGATTTCCTGGCCGAGCTGCGCTCAGGGGAAAAGCCGATCAGCTTAAAGACTCTGCGTTCGTACGGTAACGCCGTGTCGATGTTCTGCGCTTACCTGACCCATCCTGGTTACGGATGGGGCGAGTTCTGCGAACGAACCTTCGGCGATATACCAAGCCAGATCTGCTTCGAGTGGAACATGCCAAGGCACACCACCGATGACGCGGTGCCGGCACAGAAGAGGTCATTCACCAAGGCGGAACTGCAGCGGCTGTTCGATCACATCGACGATCTCGTCGATCGTGAGTACGCCGCCGGCAGCAAGCGGTGGCTGCCCTTGTTCCGCGACTCAGTGGCGTTCAAGGTTTGCTATGCCTACGGTCTTCGCCGACGCGAGATGACCATGCTTGACCTGGAGGACTTTGGCCCCAACCCCCACGTCAGCGACTATGGCCGGTTCGGCGCCCTTCAAGTCCGTTTCGCTAAAGGCACGGCAGGATCCGGTCCCAGACGGCGCACCGTCCTCACGGTTCCGGAGTTTGACTGGGTCGTGGACCAGCTAAAGACCTGGACATCCGACGGGATGCGGCAGCGGTTCCCAACGGCCGACCGGTCATCGGCCCTTTGGCCCAGCGAGCGTGGCGCCCGGATGTCGCTCGGCTCGTTCGGGGATGCTTTCGCTGCTGCCCGTGACGCCGTCGGACTGCCGAAGGAATTGGGGCTGCACTGCCTTAGGCACTCCTACGTGACCCATCTGATCGAGGCCGGTTATGACCCGGCGTTCGTGCAGACCCAGGTGGGCCACTCGTACGCCTCAACTACGGGCCTCTACACATCGGTATCGTCGGACTTCAAGCAGAAAACCGTGCAGCAGATGATCGCACGCCGCATCGCCAACTTGGAGGACCCAGATGCCTGAACAGCGCCGGATCGGCTACCGCTGGAACCTGAGGGCCCTGATGGCTAAGCGCAACCTCTGGAAGACCACCGAACTGATGCCCCTACTGCGATCCCGTGGCATCAACCTCTCTGAAAGCCAGGTCTACCGGCTGGTCACCGCAGCGCCGGAACGCATCCCTGCCAGGACCTTTGCAGCGCTCTGCGACATCCTGGACTGCACCCCGAACGACCTGTTCGAACCGTTCGTGGAGATGCGCGCCGCGGCGACAGCCAACGCACCGCAACGCAGCGAAGACCTCGGAATCCAGCCCGGGAACCCGATCGCTAAACGTATCCGACTCGTCAATCCCGAGAACGGTGACTAGGCCACGCAAGCCAGAGGATCCCATCCGCTGGCCAGTCCCCTGCGCCCGCTGCCGCCAGCACCACCAAACCGTTGCAAGGTGGCCCGATGGCGCAATCTGCGGCTACTGCTATCAACAGGCCAAACGCATCAAAGGAACCTGCGCCTGCGGGCATGAGGGCGTCCTGCCAGGCCTTATCGGTGAGCAGCCCGCCTGCCGCCAGTGCTCGGGAGTTCGGCTCAACGTCGACTGCGAGGCTTGCGGAGCAGAAGACGAACTACACAGTGGCGGACGCTGCTGGAAATGCGTGCTCGCAACCGTTGTCGATGAGGTCCTCACAAACCCATCAACAGGAGAAATGGCCGCGAACCTGATTCCGCTCGCCACGGCGTTGAAATCTATGAAACGCGCCAACAGCGGCATCACCTGGATCCAGCAGAAGCATGTCACCGCCTTCCTCCGAAGCCTCGCCGTCGCACCAACGATCACGCATGAAGTCTTCGATGGGTTGCCCGACTCGCGGACCCGCGAATACGTCCGTGGCCTCCTCATTGAGCACGGCGTTCTCCCCCGTCGGGACGAACTTCGCACCCGATACGAGATCTGGTCTGCACAAGCCCTCGACCGAATCGACAACCCTGAGAACCGCGACATCATCCGTCGCTACATCCGCTGGCACCACCTCCGTCGGATGAACCAGATGGACGAAGTCAGCCGCGGCACCTTCCTGCGAGCCAAGCAGCAAGTGACCGTCGCCATCGACCTGCTCAACTGGCTCGCCGACCGCGGCGCCAGCCTCGCCGGGCTGACCCAGGCTCATCTCGACCTCTGGCAGGCAGAAGGGCCCACCACCAGACGGATCGCTGAACACTTCCTGAAATGGGCCATCAAGGCCAAGGCCGTCCCTGCAGGGCTGACCATCCTCTCGCATCGTCGTGGAACGAGCCCCAAACTCGACAAGACAGGACAGGATGAAGCACTCAACCGCGTGCTCCACTCCGACGGACAAATCGACCCACGAGATCAGGCCGCCGCGATCCTCGTCCTGGTCTTCGGGCAACAGGCTGAACGCATTGCTCAGCTGACGTGGGAAGACGTGGCGGTCACCGAAGAACTCGTCACCGTCCAGCTCGGATCAATTAACATCGCACTGCCAAACCCATTGGATGAGCCCTGGCGGGAGCTGGCTGAGAACCCAACGCACGGCCTCACGGCCGCGCACCCCAACAGCAACTGGGTCTTCACGGGCCATTTCCCAGGAAAGCACATCAACCCCAGCCACCTAACCCAACGCCTGACACGGATCTTCAGCACGCGCGCCGCGCGGCTCGGAACTCTCCACGAACTCACCAAACTCGCCCCGGTCGCCATCATCGCCGAGACCCTTGGCTACTCCCCCACCACCATCGAACGCCACGCCACCGACTCCGCCGCTGCATACGCCCAATACATCGCGACAAGGGTGCATCCCAAGCGAGTTAGCGTGCCGCAGTCGTAGGAGCCGGGAGAAGGCGGCCAGCGGAACGCCTACGAGGGCGAATGATCACGAAACCTCTGAAGTGCCGGTCCCAACGAACGGCTGAGAAATTCAGTCCAGATCTCCGCGTCATACTCGTCGTAGTAGGCGAACCAAACATCGAATGAGTCGATTGTTGCGGAAGTTGGTGCAAACGATCGAAGGTAGTGCTCTCGTACCTCAGATGGAAGTTGGAATAGGAACTGCTCGTCCGGAGCCGGCAACGTGAGGGCGACTTCACTGATGATGTTGAGCGCCTCCCGCCGGCGAACTTCATCGAGGAGCTGCCAAACCCGAACCCGCTTGAAGCCAGTTGCGCGCTGGGGTGTCTTTGATCGCTCGAGCTCAACTATGAATCGATTGCCCGCGCGTGGATCCCAACCGCTTTGGCCACATTGGACAGCAATGATGAGGTGATCATCGCCCCATGGCCGAGTCCAGGCATTGCTGCCCAGTCGCTTGAACCCTTCATCCTTCAGCCAAGGTCCTAAACCCGTCCGAAGAACCTCGACTAAGTCCCGCGATTTGAAGGTGTCTGCACGGGGAGCCCGACGGGCAACGTGGTCTCGACGCGTTCTTCTGAATCTCACGATGTAACGATAAGGCGGCCAGCAGCTTCCGAAGGACCGACCCTCGGCAGACCCAGGCCAACGGAACTACTGCCCTCCGATAGAGCTACTCCCGGCCCATGAATAACCGTGTATGCCAGTT